>NZ_CP108442.1:0-1485833 GCF_041435355.1 Streptomyces sp. NBC_01276 | reverse complement strand
AGGCGGGCGCCGTCTATCAGTTCCGTCACGCACAACTCCAAGACCACCTGACCCGGGTCCATCGTGCGGGCCGCGACGGCAGCGGCGCGCCGACCACCGCCGCGTCGTGTACCGCGGGCGAAGCGGACCCGAAGGCGGCGGCTTGCCCTGTGCCGGCCGTGGCCGGCACATCACCGCACCACGTATGTCTCCGAGAGATCGAAACACCCTGATGGGGGTCGGCATGAGCACTGGCAAGCGCACCCAGAACCCGCTGGAACGGCGGCGGCCGGTCCCTGCCGTCCGGAGCACTCCGTTCTCACGCGGCCCGCTGCGCACGGCGTTGGTCGCGGCGGTCGCGGGCGGGGTGCTGGGACTCCCGGGAGCCGGACCCGCTGCCGCGGCTCCGGTGTCACTCACCCTGCGGTACACGTGCTCGACCGGGTTGATCGGGAATCTGCCTGTCAGGGTGCGGATCGACGCGGACGTCCCCGAGTCGGCCGAGGTGGGAAGGGCCACCCCGGCCTTCCCCGTCGACGCGGCGGTGCTGGTCCCCGCGGACGCAGCGAAAATGCTGGGCGGGATCGGTGCGAAGACCATCGAGGGCACGGTGGAGGCTCAGGCGCGCGTGGCGGCCCCGGAGGGGGACGTCCGGGTGAAGGTACCGGTCGGTGCGAAGGCCGGGATCCCGGCGTCCGGGTCCTTCCACATCGAGGCGTCCGGATCCGCACCGGCGCTGACCTTCCGGCGTGCGGGCAGCGCGCGGATCACCGTCGGCGACCTCGTCGCGCATCTCGCGCTGAAGGACGTGAGCGGCGACGTCGTCCATCCGGGCGAGATCGACGCCAGGTGCACGCCGGATGCAGGGCAGAACGACGTCTTGGCGTCGTTCCGCATCACTGGGGGCGGGGGCGGGGGCGGGGGCGGGGGCGGGACCGAGGGCGGTACCGCTGGAGGGACCGGGAAGGACACGGACCCGGGCCCGGACACGGACACGGAGCCGGAGCCGGGCCCGTCCGCCGCATCGGGTACCGCTGGTACGGCCGCCGCCGCCGTCGCCGGCGTGCCGTCGGCCGACGGGACCGCGGCGGGCGCCACGGGGTCCACACCGCGGGGCGTGCTCCCCGATACCGGAGCCGATCCGGCCCCCTGGCTGTTCGGCGGCGCGGGCGTGTTGCTGGCTGCGGGCGCGGGCGCCCTGTTCGCCGTACGCCGATCCCGTGCGGAGGCGCCTCGATGTCCGTGTTCATGAGCGTGGCCCGGTGCCGGTAAGGGCACCAGCCCGGCGGAGGAGGAAACGCTGAGCCCCGGGCGGGTGAATACCTGTGCTCGCCATATGAGAATTTGACGGACCGCGCGCTGAGGGTTTTTCACCGCTGCAATGAGAGTGCCGATATTTACGGCGCGGGTCACCGTGCCGTGCTACTGTCGATCTCAGTTGCAGTTGTGGTTCCCAAAATTTCAAGCACTCGGACCGGACTTCGTGTCTGCTGCGGGGGCTTGTGTATTTCCGGTCTTTTGGTCCGGCGGGGCAATCATCGCGGCGACACGTGGTCCGCACGTTGCGGATCACGTTGTACTGCCCCAAAGGAGATTTGACATGGCTACTGGTACCGTGAAGTGGTTCAACGCGGAAAAGGGTTTCGGCTTCATCGAGCAGGACGGTGGCGGCGCTGACGTGTTCGCCCACTACTCGAACATCGCCACCCAGGGCTTCCGCGAGCTGCAGGAAGGCCAGAAGGTCAGCTTCGACATCGCGCAGGGCCAGAAGGGCCCGACGGCCGAGAACATCGTTCCCGCCTGACGCTGACGCGTACTTCACAGCTGGGGCCCGCATCCCTCGGGGTGCGGGCCCCAGCTGTGCGTTTTCCCCGCAGTGAGTTCACCTGCGGGACGATCCGAGGATTCCGCGGCCCTCCGCACGAGGATCCTCGCCCGTTTCCAGCGCCTGAGCCCGCACGGAACTTCGCCGGCCAGAAACGCTTTCACACCCCATCCGGCCCATTCTCGCAATTCTCCGTGCGCTCGCCGCTGCGGGAATTCCTTGATATGCGCCGCATTCGAGGAAGGTTCCGCATGAACCGCACACGCACGAACAACCGCTCCGCCGCCTCCTCCTCCCGCACGGGCGGGAGCCGGTTCGGCTCGGCGGCCCCCAGCCGTTCCGGCGGTCAGTCCCGCTCCGGCGGCCAGGCCCGCTCGGGAGGACAGGGCCGCTCCGGCGGCTACGGCCGCCGGCCCGCCGCCGCCGTACAGGGCGAGTTCGCCCTCCCCCGGACGATCACCCCCGCGCTGCCCGCCGTAGAGGCGTTCGCCGAGCTCGACATGCCCGCCCCGCTGCTCGCCGCGCTCGGCGCGGAGGGCGTGAGCGTCCCGTTCCCGATCCAGGCCGCGACCCTGCCGAACACCCTCGCGGGCCGCGACGTGCTCGGCCGCGGGCGCACCGGCTCCGGCAAGACCCTCGCCTTCGGCCTCGCGCTGCTCGCCCGTACCGCCGGACGGCGGGCGGAGCCCCGTCAGCCGCTGGCCCTGGTACTCGTCCCCACCCGCGAGCTCGCCCAGCAGGTCACGGACGCCCTCACCCCCTATGCCCGCTCCGTGAAGCTGCGGCTGGCCACGGTCGTCGGAGGCATGTCGATCGGAAAGCAGGCCGGCGCGCTCCGCGGTGGTGCCGAGGTGGTCGTCGCGACCCCCGGACGCCTCGCGGACCTCATCGAGCGTGGCGACTGCCGGCTCGACCAGGTCGACATCACCGTGCTCGACGAGGCCGACCAGATGGCCGACATGGGCTTCATGCCGCAGGTCACCGCGCTGCTCGACCAGGTGCGCACGGGCGGCCAGCGGATGCTGTTCTCCGCGACCCTCGACCGCAACGTCGACCTGCTCGTGCGCCGCTACCTGAACGACCCCGTCGTCCACTCCGTCGACCCCTCGGCCGGCGCGGTGACCACGATGGAACACCACGTGCTGCACGTGCAGGGCGCCGACAAGCACGCCACGACCACGGAGATCGCCGCCCGCGACGGCCGCGTGATCATGTTCCTGGACACCAAGCACGCCGTCGACCGGTTGACCCTGGACCTCCTCAACAGCGGCGTACGGGCCGCGGCCCTGCACGGCGGCAAGTCCCAGCCCCAGCGCACCCGCACCCTGGCCCAGTTCAAGACCGGGCACGTGACCGTGCTGGTGGCCACCAACGTCGCCGCCCGCGGCATCCACGTCGACAACCTGGACCTCGTGGTCAACGTGGACCCGCCCACCGACCACAAGGACTACCTCCACCGCGGCGGACGCACCGCCCGCGCGGGCGAGTCCGGCAGCGTCGTCACCCTCGTCACCCCCAACCAGCGACGCGACATGACCCGCCTGATGGCCACCGCCGGCATCAACCCGCAGGTCACCCAGGTCCGCTCCGGTGAGGCCGAGTTGCAGCGCATCACCGGCGCCCGGACCCCGTCCGGCATCCCCGTCGTCATCACCGCGCCGGTGAGCGAGCGCCCCAAGCGCAGCGCCGCCTCGCGCGGCCGGCGCGGCGGCCCCTCGCAGGCCGCGCGGCGTAGCGGCCGGCCCCAGGCCAGGTCCGACGCCGCCGCCTAGCGAGACCCCTTCCCCCCTTCCCCCCTTCTCTCCGTAAGTGAGGCATCATGCGCTGTGTCATCGCCCGGTTCCCGTTCGACCTCACCAAGGCCGGAGTGCTGGAATCGATGAAGGGGGTCAAGCCCGAAACCGTCGTGGGCGAATCGGTGGTCATCGGCCGTCGCGTCTACCCCGTCATGCAGGTGGGACAGGTCATCACCCGCCAGGACCGCCGCGACTTCAGCGCCGGCGAGGTCATCCGGGCCATGACCCAGCTCGGCTTCACCGTCCGCGGCCTGCCCGCGGCTCCCGGCGCGGCCCTGAGCCCGCTCCGGCAGGCGTCCGCGATGCTCGGCGGCCCCGTCTCCGTCTGAGCGGCGGCACGACACGGAAGGCCCCGACCGGCACCCCGCCGGTCGGGGCCTTCGCCGTGCGCGGCGTCCGCGAGCGCGGGCACCTGCCCGGGGGAAAACACACCATGGCCGACAGATGGTGTTGAATTTCCCCCGGGGCCCTGGCGCCGTACGGCACCAGGGCCCCTCGACGCGCTCCCAAGAAGAGGTGCAGATGACAGAGGACGACTCGCTCGGCGGCCGGCTGGACGACGATGACTACCCCGCCTACACGATGGGCAGGGCCGCCGAGCTGCTCGGCGCCACCCCCGGCTTCCTCCGTGCCATCGGCGAGGCCCGCCTGATCACCCCGCTCCGCTCGGAGGGCGGCCACCGCCGCTACTCCCGCTACCAGCTGCGCATCGCCGCCCGAGCCCGGGAACTCGTCGACCAGGGCATGCAGGTCGAGGCCGCCTGCCGCATCGTCATCCTCGAGGACCAGCTCGAAGAGGCCCAGCGCCTCAACGAGGAATTCCGCCGCGCCGCGGGCACACCACCCGACCCGTCCGACTGACCCGGCCGATGCGCTGCTCGGAGCGGCCCCTCACCACGTCCCCGAGAACCTTGCCCTTGCCCGGGAACGGGTGGCACATCACCTGCTGTGCCACCCGCCCCGTCGGCGGGCCGGGCGCCGCGTCTCATGCCGCTCGACGCCAGGGCAGACGGGCGAGGCTCGCGGGTGGTCCGTGCAAGGGTGTGGTCGGGCAGCATGGGGCGATGGACTTCGATCAGCCGCTGCCCCGCGAGGTGAAGGTCATCGATTCGGCCTCGCTGTTCGGGCTGGAGGAGCGGGCGTGTGACCTCGGCCTGAACCAGCGGCTGGACCCGGTGTGGGTGCGGGCGAATGCGGCTCCCGACGGTGCCCACTACCTGTGGCCGGCCCTGTGGAACAGCCTGTCCCACCGCCCGGACGTGCCACGTCAGCTGCGGTGCGAGCTGTTGATCACGCTGCGTCCGGGAGACCGCGTGAGGAGTCTGCTGGACGTGCTTCCCGGCGACTTCACCCCGCTGCCGAGGGTGACCTCACGCGAAGAAGGCATGCGGGTCAGCCGGCTCCTTGACCGCTCTCCTTCGGTCAGGGAGTGGCTACTGCGGGAAGGCCAGGGCTCGGACCTGCTGTGACGGGCGTCGCCGCGGAACTCTGATCGGCACTGTCGTAGTCCCCCAGGCCCGGCAGCACGGGCGGGCGGCGCACGCTGCTGGGCTGATGGCTTCCGGGGCCTGCCTGTCGGGTTCGCCTCCGGCTGTGTGCGCTGTCGTGTCAACTCCTGGGCGCAGGAGGTCAACGCGGCCGTTCGGGTCGCTCGTAGCGTGAAGAAGTGCCGGGCCGCGGAAGCGGCGGGCGCGCTTCCGATTGCTGCGAAAGGACCCCTCATGTTCGACATCAACCAGGTGCAGGCTGCCCCCGGCGCGGACCTTCTCACGCCCGACAACGCGGTCATGCTCTTCGTCGACCACCAGCCGCAGATGTTCTTCGGCACCGGCAGCGGCGATCGTGCCGCCATCATCAACAGCACCGTGGGTCTCGCCAAGGCGGCCAAGGCGTTCGATGTTCCGGCCGTCCTGACCACGGTCGCCGCCGAGTCGTTCTCCGGGCCCCTGCTGCCGCAGCTCGCCGAGGTGTTCCCCGGGAACGAGGTCATCGACCGCACCACCATGAACGCCTGGGAGGACGAGGCGCTCGTGGCGGCGGTCAGGGCGACCGGGCGCAGGAAGATCGTCCTGGCCGGTCTGTGGACCGAGGTCTGCCTGGTGCTGCCCGCGCTCTCGGCGCTGGAGCAGGGGTACGAGGTGTACGTCGTGACCGATGCCTCCGGGGGCGTCAGCCCGGCCGCCCACGAGCACGCGCTGCAGCGGATGATCGCCGCCGGCGCGGTCCCGGTGACCTGGGTCCAGGTCCTCCTGGAGCTGCAGCGCGACTGGGCGCGCCAGGAGACGTACGGCGCGGTCATGGAGATCGTCAAGGCCCACGCGGGCGCGTACGGCCTGGGTGTCGTGTACGCGCAGAGCGTCATCGGCGCGCACGCGGCGGGCTGACCCCCGTGGACACCGGCATTCTGATCCTGCGTCTGCTGGTGGGACTGCTCGTCGCCGGGCACGGTGTGCAGAAGGTCAGCTCGCACCTGGGCGGCAAGGGACTCAAGGGCGGTAGCGAGGAGTTCCGCGCCGACGGCTTCCGCGGCGGTGCCCTCACCGCCCTGGCGGCGGGCGGCGGTCAGATCGGATCGGGCCTGCTGCTCGCCGTCGGCCTCCTGACCCCGCTCGCCGCGACCGGGGCCATCGGGGTCATGACGGTCGCGCTCACCGTGAAACGGCGCCACGGGCTCTGGGTGCAGAACGACGGATACGAGTACCCACTCGTCCTCATCGGCACCGCCGCCGCCCTCGCCGCCGCCGGCCCCGGCGCCTGGTCCCTCGACGCGGCCCTCGGCCTCACGCCCTACCCGCTGTGGTGGGCCGCCCTCGCGCTCGTGGCCGGCCTGGGCAGCGGACTCCTCACCCGGCTCGTCCTGCACCGGCGGGCCCCGGCGGCGCCGCACGCCGCCGCCCCCGGCAGGCGCTGAGCGCTGAGCGTTCAGCGCGAGCCGCGCAGACCGGGTCCGGCCGCCCGCGTACCCCCGGCCGGGCGGCCGGGCCCTTCCCACTCCCTCCCGAGCAGGAGCACCCGATGGACACACTCACGACCCCGCACGGCGGCGGCCAGCCGCTTCTGCACCAGAAGGGCGCCGAGACCCAGGCGTTCGGCACGCTCAAGCAGTTGCCGATCGGCCTCGGCCACGACACGCGCATGTACGGCTGCCAGCGGCTGAACCGCGTCCTCGCCGACACGCAGATCCTGTACTCCCTCTACAAGAAGCACCACTGGCTCATGCGCGGGGCGACCTTCTACTCGCTCCACCTGATGCTGGACAAGCACGCAGAGGCCCAACTGGCCATCGCGGACGCGCTGGCCGAGCGGGTCCAGAGCCTCGGCGGCGTCGCCGTCGGGGATCCTCGCCACGTCGCGGAGCTGACCGCGATCCCCCGGCCGCCGGACGGCGTCGAGCCGGTGCCCGTCATGCTGTCGAGGCTCCTCGACGGGCACGAGCGGATCCTGATCGACGTCCGGGACGCCGCCGCCCGGCTCACCGGGGAGGGCGACGAGGGCAGCGCCGACCTCCTCGTCTCGGATGTCATCCGGACCGGCGAGGCGCAGGTGTGGTTCCTGGCCGAGCACCTCGTGGACACCCCCCTGGTGCACGGCTGATGGACACGTACGACGTCGTCGTGGTCGGCGGCGGTCCGGCCGGCGAGGTCGTCGCCGGCCGGACCGTCCGGTCGGGGCTGACCGCCGTCGTGGTCGAGGCCGAGGCGGTCGGCGGCGAGTGCTCCTACCGTGCCTGCGTGCCGAGCAAGGCCCTGCTGCGACCCGGCACCGCCCGAGCGGCGGCCCGCTCGGTGGACGGTGCCCGGCAGGCGGTCACGGCGGCACTCGACCCGGCGCGCGTCCTGGCCCGCCGTGACCGCTTCACCGGGCGCGGCGACGACACCGGCCAGGCCGACTGGCTCGACGGTGCGGGCATCGCGCTCGTACGGGGGCACGGACGGCTCGCCGGCGAGCGCCGGGTGGAGGTGACCGGGGCCGACGGCACGGTCCGTACCCTGCGCGCCCGGCGCGCGGTCGTGGTCTGCACCGGCACGGAACCCGCCCTTCCGCCGGTCGAAGGGCTCGACCGGATCGGTGTGTGGACCAGCCGGCAGGCCACCACGGCCGACGCGGTGCCCGAGCGGCTCGTCGTCATCGGCGGGGGAGTGGTGGCCTGCGAGATGGCCACCGCATGGCGCTCGCTCGGTTCCTCCGTCACTCTGCTGGTCCGCGACCAGGCCCTGCTGACCGGGTGGGAGCCGTGTGCCGGCGAAGAGGTCACCCGGGGGCTGGGCGATCTGGGCGTCACGATCCGTTTCGGGGCGTCGGCCGTCCGGGTCACCCGCGGCGCCGACACCCGCACGGTGACCGTGAACACCGACGACGGCACCGCCCTCGTCTGCGACGAGGTCCTCGCCGCAGTGGGCCGGCGCCCGCGCACGGCGGACCTCGGCCTGGGCTCCGTCGGTCTGCCCGCAGGCGACTGGCTCCCGGTCGACGACACCTGCCGGGTCACCGCGGTCGGCGGCGAATGGCTCTATGCCGTCGGCGACGTGAACCACCGTGCGCCGCTGACCCACATGGCCAAGTACCAGGCCCGCGCCTGCGCGGCGGCGATCGCCGAGCGAGCCGCGGGGCGCCCGGCCGTCACCGGCGGCCGGCAGCCGTGGAGCGCGGAGGCCGACCACGTCGCCGTCCCGCAGGCCGTCTTCACCCGCCCCGAAGTCGCGAGCGTCGGTCTCACGGAACGCGCGGCGCGCGAAGCGGGTCTCGCGGTACGCACGGTGGAGTACCGCATCGACGACGTCGCAGGGGCCGCGCTCTACGCGGACGACTACCGCGGCCTCGCCAAGCTCGTCGTCGACGAGACCCGACGGGTCGTCGTCGGCTGCACACTCACCGGCCCGATGGCGGCCGAACTCGTCCACACGGCCACCGTGGCCATCGTGGGCGAGGTCCCCCTGGAGCGTCTGTGGCACGCCGTGCCCGCCTTCCCGACGGTGAGCGAGGTCTGGCTCCGGCTCCTGGAGGCGTACGGCCTCTGAGGCGAGGTCCCGTCCGCTCGTCCGGCGCGCCCCTCCCGCTCACCCTGCGCGCCCCCCGACCGGCGCCCCCCGACCGACCGAGGCCGCCCGAACGCTTCACCCGAAAAGAAACCTCATGCATCCCACGAGACGCACCCTCGCCCTCGCCCTGCCGGCCCCGGTGGCCGCGCTGACGGGCGCTGCCCCCGCCGTACCCGCGAGCGTCCCGGCCGCCGCCACCGGCACCCAGAAGGAGAACCCCTCATGACAAACCGTCCGGTCCTCGAACCCGCCGCCCGGGCCTTCGCCGACGCCACCGCCCAGCCGCCGTACCTCTACCAGATCCCCGTCGCCGAGGGCCGTAAGGCCGTGGACGACGTCCAGAGCGGCGAGGGCGTTCCCCTGCCCGACGTCGACGAGGAGTGGATCACCGTTCACGGCGGCCCGGCCGGCGACGTCCGCGCCCGGATCGTCCGCCCGCGCCACGCCACCGGCCCGCTCCCCGTCATCCTCTACATCCACGGCGCCGGCTGGGTCTTCGGCAACGCCCACACCCACGACCGGCTCGTCCGCGAACTGGCCGTCGGCACGGGGGCGGCCGTGGTGTTCCCCGAGTACGACCTCTCGCCCGAGGCGCGCTATCCCGTCGCGATCGAGCAGAACTACGGCGTCGCCCAGTGGATCGCCCGCGAGGGCCACCACAAGGACCTCGACGGCACGCGGATCGCCGTCGCCGGCGACTCCGTCGGCGGCAACATGAGCGCCGCCCTCACCCTCATGGCCAAGGGGCGCGGCGACGTCGCGCTCGTCCAGCAAGTCCTCTTCTACCCGGTCACGGACGCGAGTTTCGACACCGACTCGTACCACGAGTTCGCCGAGGGCCACTTCCTGCGCCGCGACGCCATGAAGTGGTTCTGGGACCAGTACACGACCGACGAGGCCGAGCGCGCCCAGATCACCGCCTCCCCGCTGCGCGCCTCCACCGAGCAGCTCACCGGCCTGCCGCCGGCCCTGGTCATCACCGCCGAGGCCGACGTCCTGCGCGACGAGGGCGAGGCGTACGCGGCGAAGCTGCGCGCCGCCGGAGTCCCCGTCACCGCCCTGCGCGTCCAGGGCGCCATCCACGACTTCGTCATGCTGAACGCGCTGCGCGGGACGCGGGCCGCTGAGCTCGCCCTCGGTCTCGCCACCGACACCCTGCGCGAGGCCCTCGCATGACCGGGCCGTCGGCGACGAGCATGCCGGTGGCGGGCCTCGTCCCCGCCCCGCGGAGGGAACACGAGCACGCCGACCTCCTCGTCCGCAACGCCAAGGTGTTCACCGGCGACCCCGCCCGCCCCGAGGCCCGTGCCGTCGCCATCCGCGGCGGCCGGGTCGCGGCCCTCGGTGACGACCACGGCCTCGCCCACCTCGTCGGGCCGGGAACGAGGGTCGTCGACGCCCTGGGCCGCCGGGTGATCCCCGGCCTGAACGACTCGCACCTGCATGTCATCCGGGGCGGCCTGAACTACGTCCTGGAGCTGCGCTGGGACGGCGTACGAAGCCTCCGGCACGCCCTGGCGATGCTGCGCGAGCAGGCCGGCCGCACCCCCAGGGGGCAGTGGATCCGGGTGGTGGGCGGCTGGACCGCCGAACAGTTCGCCGAGCGCAGGATGCCGACCGTCGCCGAGCTGAACGCCGCCGCCCCCGACACCCCCGTCTTCGTCCTGCACCTGTACCAGTCGGCCCTGATGAACCGGGCCGCGGTGCGGGCAGCCGGATTCACCCGTGACACCCCGGATCCCCGCGGCGGGCAGATCGTACGGGGCCGGGACGGCGAACCCAACGGCGTTCTCCTCGCCGCGCCGAGCGCTCTCCTCCTGTACTCGACCCTGGCCAAGGCACCGGCTCTCGACGAGGACGACAAGCGGACGTCGACCCGTCACTTCCTGCGCGAACTGAACCGCTTCGGACTGACGTCCGCGGTCGACGCGGCCGGCGGGTTCCAGAACTTCCCCGACAACTACGCCACGGTCGCCGACCTCGCCGGGTCGGGGGAACTGACCCTGCGGATCGCCTACCACCTCTTCCCGCAGACGGCCGGGCAGGAACTCGCCGACCTGACGCGCTGGACCGAGATGGTCAAGCCCGGGGACGGGGACGAGTGGCTCCGGCTGAACGGCGCGGGCGAGAACCTGACCTGGGCGGCCGCTGACTTCGAGAACTTCTCCGAGCCCCGGCCCGAGCTCGCCGCGGGCTACGAGGGCGAGTTCGAGAGCGCCGTCCGGCTCCTCCTGGAGAAGGGCTGGGGCTTCCGGCTCCACGCGACCTACGACGAGACGATCCGCCGCGACCTGGCCGTCTTCGAGAAGCTCGCCGCGGAGGGGCTGTTCCCCGGCGGCAACCGCTGGCTCTTCGACCACGCGGAGACCGTCTCGGCCGGCAGCCTCGACCGGATCGCCGCCCTCGGCGGCGCCGTCTCGGTCCAGAACCGGATGTCCTTCCAGGGCGCCGCGTTCCTCGACCGCTACGGCGCCGGGGCCGCCGCCCACACCCCTCCGGTCCGGGCCATGCTCGACCGCGGTCTGACCGTCGCGGCCGGAACCGACGCCACCCGCGTCTCCTCGTACAACCCGTGGGTCGCACTCCACTGGCTCGTGACCGGGCGCACCGTCGGAGGCACCGCGCTCTATCCGGCGGGGAACCTGCTCGACCGCGAGACCGCCCTCGACCTCTATACCCGCGGGGGTGCCCGGCTCACCGGCGAGCAGGACGTCAAGGGAACCCTGCGGGAAGGCTCGTACGGCGACCTCGCCATCCTCTCCGACGACTTCCTCACCGTGCCCGAGGACGTCATTCCCGACATCGAGTCCGTCCTCACCGTCGTCGGCGGCCGCATCGTCTACGCGACCGCGGAGTACGGGGGTCTCGACGAGACGGTTCCGCCGGTGACCCCCGAGTGGAGCCCGGTGGCCCATTTCGGCGGCTACCAGTCGGGCCGGGAGGGCCGGGAGGGCCAGGGCGGCGCCTACCAGGCGTCACGCGTGGCCGAGGCCGTCGCCGAGTCCGAGCAGCACCGCCGCTGGCGCGTCGCGCGCGGCTCCGTTCCCGAGACGACGCCGTCCCTCGTCGACCCCTGCTTCGATCACTGAAAGAGAGACCCACCCGATGAACGCAGCCTCCCCCGTCGCCGACGGCGGCGACACCCCGCCAACCCCGCCGGACGTTCCCCCGGGACGCGGTTTCGAGCCGGACCTCCGGTCGATGACCCGGATCAACCTGCGTCCCATCGCCTCACCCATGCCGCTCGGCTTCTTCACGATATCCATCGCTTCCGTGATGACGGGCTGCCTGCAGCTCGGTCTCTTCGACGAGGCGGCCCGCGCCGCCGTCGCCTTCACCGTGCTGCCGGCCTTCGTCCTCCAACTCCTGGTGAGCGTGCTGGCCTTCGGTGCCCGTGACGTGATCGCGGCGACGCTGATGGCGGTGTTCGCCGGCAGCTGGCTGCCCTACTCGCTCGTCATGCTCAGCGGCGCGGCCGACGGCCTTCAGGTCCTCGGCGTGTTCAACCTGGCGCTCCTTGGCTTCGGGGCGCTGATGACCGCCGTGACCCGGCCCAAGCGCGCGCTGTGGTTCGTGCTCGCGGTCTCCCTGCCCCGCTGGGCGGCCACCGGCCTCGCGGGCATCACCGGCGCCCAATGGCTGACCCGCACGGCCGGCGCGCTCGGCCTCGTGGTGGCGCTCGTCGCGATGTACACGGCGTTCGCCCTGATGCTCGAGGACATGCGCAGCGAGCAGGTCCTGCCCATCGGCCGCAGCGGCCCCGCCCACCTCGCCGTGGAAGGCGACCTGGCCGTCCAGCTCCGCGACCTGGAACGCCAGGCGGGCGTGCGCCGCACGCTCTGACCCGAACCCACCACCACGTCACACCACGACCGCACAGGAGCACCCATGGAACCCCAGGTGACGGACCGCCCGAGAAGTCCCGGTACGAGATCCTCGTCGGCGACGCCGGTACCGAGACCGCGGGTACCGAGACCGCGGGCTTCGCCGAGTACCACCTCTCGGAGGGCGAGATCGCCTTCATCCACACCGAGACCGACAGCCGGTTCGCGGGCCGGGGCCTGGGCGGGCTGCTCGCCCGTGGGGCCCTTGACGACGCCCGGGACCGAGGGCTGCGCGTCCTGCCGTACTGCCCGTTCATCCGGGGCTGGATCGGCAAGCACCCCGAATACACCGACCTGGTGCCCGAGGCGCGGCGTGCCCGCTTCGGCCTGTGAAGCGCCGCGCATCCGCCTCCGGCACCTCCCACCCCATCCCGTTTCACGCACCCCGGAGTTCTCCCATGCCCCGACACGCCCGCCCCACCGTCGTCCTGGTCCACGGCGCCTTCGCCGACGCTTCCGGCTTCGCCCGCGTCGTCCCCGAACTGATCGCCGCCGGGCTGGACGTGGTGGCCCCCGCGGTGCCCAACCGCGGCCTCGTCGAGGACGCCGCGTACGTCGCCTCCGTGATCCGTGCCGTCGAAGGCCCCGTGATCCTGGTGGGGCACTCCTACGGCGGCGCCGTGATCACCCTCGCCGGGACGGAGGACAACGTCCGCGCATTGGTGTACCTCGCGGGATACGCGCTGGAGGAGGGCGAGAGCCTGGCCGAACTGCAGGGCCGCTTCCCCGACTCCGGCCTCGCCGACGCGCTCGTCCACACCCCGTTCCCGGTGGCCGGTTCCACCGAGAGCGGCACCGACGTCTCGGTGGCGGTCGACCGGTTCCCCGCCCTGTTCGCCGCGGACGTCGACCCCGGACTCGCCGCGGTGCTCGCCGTCTCCCAGCGCCCCCTGGCAGCACGTGCCTTCACGGAGGCGGCGCCGGTCGCCGCGTGGAAGACCAAGCCTTCGTGGGGCCTGGTCGCCTCCTCCGACCGCACGATCAACCCCGATGTGGAGCGCTACGGCTACGAGCGCGCCGGCATGACCACCGTCGAGGTCGACTCCTCCCACCTGGTCATGCTCGCCCGGCCCAAGGCCGTGGCGGAGCTGATCCAGGACGCGATCCGGGCCACCGCCCCATGACGTGATCGTTCGGAGTCGAACGATTAGTCGATGTTGTTCGAGCGCTGGTAGCTTCTGATCGCCCCGAGAACCCTTCGGCGGGCGATCGGAGGAGATGCACCCATGAGGTTCGGCGCGAGGCCCGCGCTCGCCGTCATCGCCCTCGCCGCCCTTGCCACCCTCGCCGCCGCCTGTGGTGTTCCGCAGGACGGCGCGTCGCCGTCGCACACCACCGCGGACTGCGGGCAGTACGCCCGGTACGGCAAGCACCCCGGCACCCAGGTCACCGTCTACGCGGAGAACCGGGACCGGGAGGCCGACCTGTTCGAAGAGACCTGGGCGGACTTCGCGCACTGCACGGGAATCGACGTCCAGTACGAGGGGGACGGGGAGTTCGAGGCCCAGATACAGGTCCGGGTCGACGGCGGGAATGCGCCCGACGTGGCGTTCTTCCCTCAGCCCGGCCTCCTGGAACGCTTCGCGCGGGCAGGGCAGCTCAAGCCCGCGAGCCCCGGGGTCGCGGCCCTCGCGAAGCAGGGCTGGTCGGCCGACTGGAACAGCTACGCGACCGTGGACGGCACCCTCTACGGCACGCCACTGGTCGCGAACGTGAAGTCGTTCGTCTGGTACTCCCCGAAGTTCTTCCGCGACAGGGGACTGAGCGTTCCCCGCACGTGGTCCGAGCTGATGGCCGTGACGGAGAAGGTCGCGGCGTCGGGCGTCAAGCCGTGGTGCGCGGGCATCGGGTCCGCCGACGCCACCGGCTGGCCCGTGACGGACTGGATCGAGGACGTCCTGCTGCGCCAGCAGGGCACGGACGTCTACGACCAGTGGGTCTCCCACAAGATCCCGTTCAACGATCCGCGCGTGATCAAGGCCATGGACACCGCGGGGTCCATCCTCAAGAACGACCGGTACGCCAACGGCGGTTTCGGTCCGGCCCGGTCGATGGCGTCGATCTCCTTCCAGGAAGCCGGCACACCGATTCTCCACGGCGACTGCGCGATGCACCGCCAGGCCTCGTTCTATGCCGATCTATGGCCCAAGGGCACCCGGATCGGACCGGACGGGGACGTCTCCGCCTTCCTCCTGCCGGGGGACGACCCGGTCGACCACCCCGTACTGGGCGGTGGCGTGTTCACCGCGGCGTTCGCCGACCGCCCCGAGGTACGGGCGTTCCAGGAGTATCTGGCCTCGGCGGACTTCGCGAACGCGCGCATGAAGAAGGGCCCGTTCGTCTCGGCGAACAGGGGCGTGGATCCGGCGAACGCCGCGACCCCGGTCGACAGGCTCTCGATCCAGCTGCTCCAGGATCCCGGGACACGGTTCAGGTTCGACGGTTCGGACCTGATGCCGGCGTCGGTCGGCGCCGGGACGTTCTGGAAGGGAGCCGTCGACTGGATCGGCGGCGCGAGCTCCCGGCAGTTCGCCGACTCCGTCGAACGGTCCTGGCCCGGCCGCTGATGTCGTTCGACGCCGTCGCCCAGCAGCCCAAGCTGCTGTACCTGCTCCAGGGCGTCGCCGCCTTCGCGGCGGTGGTCTCCCTGATCCTGCTGGCGCTGCACCGGGGGCCGGGACGGAGCAGGGCCGCGGCCCTGCTCCTGCTGGCCCCCGCGCTGCTGCTGCTCACGATCGGTCTCCTCCTGCCCGGTCTGCGCACCCTGGCGCTGTCGTTCACCGACAGCGGGGGAGACGCGTGGGCCGGGTTCGACAACTACGAGTGGATGGTCACCGACCCTCGGGCGCTGGTGGCGCTGCGCAACACCCTGGCGTGGGTGGTGCTCGTGCCGCTGACGGCGACCGCGGTCGGTCTCCTCTACGCGGCGGCCGTCGTACGCTCGCGTTTCAGAGCGTTCGCGCTGTCCCTCGTCCTGACGCCGATGGCGATCTCCTCCGTCGGCGCGGGTGTCGTCTGGAAGTTCGTCTATGCCTACCGTCCCGCGGAGGGCGGGCAGATCGGGCTGCTGAACCAGCTCGTCGTCGCCCTCGGCGGCGAACCGCGGCAATGGCTCGCCGACCCTCCCTGGAACGTCCTGTTCCTCATGGTGGCGATGGTGTGGACACAGGCGGGCTTCGCGGCCGTCCTGCTGGCCGGCGCGATCAGGGCCGTTCCCGGTGAGCTGACGGAGGCGGCCCGACTCGACGGCGCGTCCCCCCGGCAGATCTTCTGGCGGATCACCATGCCGTCGATCAGGCCCACGCTGCTCGTCGTGGTCCTCGCCCAGGCGATCGGCACCTTCAAGGCCTTCGACATCGTCAAGACCATGACCGGTGGACAGTTCGGCACGGGCGTCATCGCCCACGAGATGTACGACCAGGCCTTCCGCTACGGCGAGACGGGCCGCGGTGCGGCGCTCGCCGTACTCCTCTTCGTCCTCGTCATCCCCTTCGTCGCCCACCAGGTCCGGGCGCGGCGGAGGGCGGGGTGAACGGCGTCCGGGAACGTCTTGCCTCCCGCGCCCTCACGTCGGTCGCCGTGGTGATCGCGGTCTTCTGGACGACGCCGACCCTCGGTCTCCTGCTCTCCTCCTTCCGCCCCGAGGAGGAGATCAAGACGACGGGCTGGTGGACGCTGTTCGGCACGCCCCACCTCACGCTCGACAACTACGGCGAGGTGCTGTCCGGCGGCGGCAACGGGTCGGGGCGGCTCGTGGAGTACCTCGTCAACTCCGTCGTCATCACCCTTCCCTCGGTGCTGTTCCCGCTGGTCCTGGCCTTCTTCGCGGCGTACGCCCTGGCCTGGATCGACTTCAGGGGACGGGACGCGCTCGTCGTCGGTATCTTCGCCCTCCAGGCCGTGCCGCTCCAGATGGCGCTCGTCCCTCTCCTGAGGCTCTTCTCCCGGGGCTGGCTGTTCCTGCCCGCGTGGCACCTCACCGGCCCCGCGCGGTTCGGCCAGGTCTGGTTCGCCCACACGGTCTTCGCGCTGCCGTTCGCGGTGTTCCTCCTGCACAACTTCCTGGCAGGGCTGCCCCGGGACCTGATCGAAGCCGCCCGCGTCGACGGCGCGTCGCACGGGACGCTGCTGCTCCGGATCGTGCTGCCCCTGACCCGCCCGGCCCTGGTCACCTTCGCGGTCATCCAGTTCATCTGGGTCTGGAACGACCTCCTCGTGGCACTGACGCTGTCCGGCGGAACGGCCGAGACCGCACCGGTGACGGTCAGACTGGCGAGCATGGCCGGGACGTACGGCAACGAGTGGCAGCGGCTCACCGCGGGTGCCTTCGTGGCGGCGTTCGTCCCGCTGCTCGTCTTCTTCTGCCTCCGGCGGCACTTCGCACGGGGACTGCTGGCCGGATCGGTCAAGGGATGAGCTCCGACCGGACCGGGGCAGAACGCGTGGCGGCGCCCGGGAGCGAGGGGTCGAGCCGGCCCGGGCTGAGGGGCCGCGAAGCCGAGCTGGAGCGGCTGCGCGCCCTGGTCGAGGCGGTGCGCGACGGCGAGGGCGGAGCGATCGCGGTCCTCCTGGGCGAGCCCGGGATCGGGAAGACCGTACTGCTGCAGGAGACCGTCTCGATCGCACGGGCCCATGGATTCCTCGTCAGCCATGGACGCGCCGAGGAACTGCACGAGCTGGCACCCCTCGCCTCACTGGCCTCGGGTCTCCTGCACGGTGACCCGCCCCTGCTGGCCCGTACGGACTTCGCAGACCTCGCCGGCCACCACGACCAGCGCATCTGGCTCGTCGAACGGCTGGCCCAGCTGATCGAGGAGCGCTCGGCGGGCACGCCCGTACTGATCGCGGTCGACGACGTCCAATGGGCCGACCCGCTGAGCCGGTTCGCCCTGAGCGTCATGCCGGCACGGCTGCTCGGCTCCCCGGTCCTGTGGCTGCTCGCGGGCAGGAACGACCCGGAACTGTACGGGCACGGGCCGCGGACGACGACCCTCCCCCTGCGGCCGCTGTCCGGGACGGCCCTGGCCGAGCTGGCACGCGACATCCTCGGCGCTGACCTGCCCGCGCAGGTCGAGGAGCTCCTCGACGGGGCCGGAGGCAATCCCTTCCTCGCGGCCGAGATGCTCTCGGGCATCGCGGCATCGGGCGCGGACCGGCCGGAACCGCCCGAGCGGCTGGTCCTGGGCGTACGCGGCCGACTGGCCGACCTCCGGCCGGACACCCTCCACTTCCTGCGGATCGGCTCGGTACTCGGCCGCGCGTTCTCGCTCGCGGACGCCGCCGCCCTGTGCGGCCGGCCCGCCTCCGGACTCAGCACCGAAGTGGACGAGGCGATCGCAGCCGCCCTCCTCCACGACGACGGCGAACGCCTCCTGTTCCGCCACGACCTGCTCCGCCAGGCGGTGTACGCCGACCTCGCCCCCTCCGTGCGCCGGGCGCTGCACCGGGAGGCCGCGAGCCGGCTCGTCGCGGCGGGCCGGAGCTCCGGCGACGCGGTCCCGCATCTGCTGAAGAGCGCCGACCCCGGCGACCTGGAGGCGGTCGGGCTGCTCGGCACGGCCGCCCAGGACGTGATCGCCGTGATGCCCGACCTCGCCGCCGACCTGGCCGTACGCGCCCTGGAACTCGTACCGGCCCACGCGCCCATGCTGTTCGACGTGGGAGAACGGGCCGTCGTCGCGCTGACCCGCGCGGGCCGGTACACCCGGGCACGGGCCACCGGCGACGCGCTGCTCGCCCGGCAGCCGCCCCTGGACGTCTTCGCCCGTCTGCAGTCCGTACTCGGCGACACCCTGTGGCACCTCGACGACGTCCACGAGCTGACCCGCCGCTCGACGGCAGCGCTGGCAGCCGTCACCGACCCGGCGATCCGCGCCCGGCTCACCGCCCGGCAGGCCCTGGCCCGGTCCCGCGGGAGCGACCTCGGGGCCGCCCGCGAGACCGGCGAACGAGCGCTCGCCGAGGCGGAGCGGGCCGGTGACCGGGAGGCCCGCGTCCTCGCGCTCTGGGGCCTCGGCGAGATCGCGCTCAACGCCGGCGACTGCGCCGCCGCCGTCGAACACCACACGGTCCTGAGCGTGTTCGACACGGCCTTCCTCCCCGAGGAGGCCGTCGCCCGGATCCACATCGACGACTTCGAGACCGTACGGCGACTGCTCCGGACCGCGGGCGACGCTCCCCTGCGCCCCGCGATGCTGATCTGGGCCCAGGGAACCCTGAACATGGGACTCGGCCGGCTCGACGACGCGGACGCCGACTTCGTCACCGCCGAGCGGCTCGAAGCGGACCTCCACGTGCCCGGCAACCTGGTCAACATCCGCGTCAACCGCGGTCTCCTCGCGATGCTGCGCGGCGACCGCGAAGCCGCGCGGGAACACCTGGACGTCGTGAGGGCGACCGTGGCCGACCGGCCGAACACGGGCAACCACGCCACGCACCGGTACTTCGAGGCCGTCGTCGCGGATTCCGACGGCGACCACGCGGCAGCGGCCGAACTGGTCCGGTCCGTACAGAGGGACCACCCCTTCCTCCGGTGGCGGCTCCTGCGCCCCCATGTCGTCCAGGCCGTGCGGATCGCCCTGCGCGGCGGGGACCGGAAGCTGGCCGAGGACCTCGCCGCCCAGGCCGCCGAACACGCCGCCCGCCACCCCACCGTGCCGACCGCCCAGGGGACGGCCTCCCACGCGGCCGCCCTGGTGAACGCCGACCACGGACTCCTGGAGCGGGCGGTCCGCATCCTCCTCAGCGGCCCCCGGCCGCTGCCTCTCGCCGCCGCGTCCGCCGACCTCGGGCGCGCGCTGCTGACCTTGGGCGAAGCCGCTGCGACACCTGCCCTGACCAGGGCGTACGACATCTACGCCCAGGCGGGGGCCGACGCCGAGGCCGACCGGGTCCGGGCCGCACTGGAACGGGCCACAAGCCGCCCCGGCCGGCGCACCGGACACCTGCGGCCACGCGCCGACCAGGGCTGGGACGCGCTCACGGCCTCGGAACGCAAGGTGGCCCGGTTGATCGCCGCGGGCCACACCAACCGGTCGGCCGCTGAGGCCCTCGTCGTCTCCCCGCATACGGTCAGCACCCATCTGGCGTCGATCTTCCGCAAGCTCGCGGTGCGCTCGCGGGTCCACCTGGCCCGGATCGTCCTCGCGGAGGACGACGCCGCAACGGCCACCGGCGGTTGAGCGACCTCTGCGCCCCCGTGCCAGGTGTGGTGCGCGGTACGGCAACAGGAGGTGCGGGACCGGTCCTAGCGTGACGGGCGTACCGCGCCGCTTCGACGCGCGGACCAGTCGACCCGAATCGAGGAAGCATCCCCATGCCGTACATCACCGTGGGCCAGGAGAACACCAACCCCGTCGAGCTGTACTTCGAGGACCAGGGAGCCGGGCAGCCCGTCGTCCTCATCCACGGCTTCCCGCTCGACGGCCGTTCCTGGGAGCGCCAGAGCGCCGCTCTGCTCGACGCCGGCCACCGCGTGATCACGTACGACCGCCGCGGTTTCGGGCAGTCCTCGCAGCCGGCCACCGGTTACGACTACGACACCTTCGCCGCAGACCTGAACACCGTGATGGAGACCCTCGACCTGAAGGATGCCGTCCTCGTCGGCTTCTCCATGGGCACCGGCGAGGTCGCCCGCTACGTCTCCACGTACGGCTCCGGCCGGGTCGCCAAGGTCGCCTTCCTGGCCTCGCTGGAACCCTGCCTGCTCAAGAGCGACGACAACCCGGACGGCGTCGCCCCGAAGGAGTTCTTCGACGGCGTCGTCGCCGCCGTCAAGGCCGACCGGTACGCCTACTACACGGCCTTCTTCAACGACTTCTACAACCTCGACGAGAACCTGGGCACCCGCATCAGCGAGGAGGCCGTCCGCCACAGCTGGAACACCGCGGCCCGCGGCGGCTCCTTCGCCGCGTCCGCCGCGCCGGCGACCTGGTACACCGACTTCCGCGCCGACATCCCCGCCGTCGACGTGCCGGCCCTGATCCTGCACGGCACCGCCGACCGCATCCTGCCGGCCGAGGGCACCGCGCGCCCCTTCCACGAGGCGCTTCCGTCCGCCGACTACGTCGAGATCGAGGGCGCCCCGCACGGTCTGCTGTGGACCCACGCCGAGGAGGTCAACACGGCCCTCCTCGCCTTCCTGGCGAAGTGACGAACCACTGTCGGCCGCCGGGTGACGCCGGAGGAGCCCCCGGCGTCACCCGGCCCCCGGTTCCCGGCGCGGGAACCGGACGAGCTCAGGAGAGCAGACACCCATGCAGTTCGGCATCTTCACCGTCGGGGACGTGACCCCCGACCCCACCGACGGCCGCACTCCGACCGAACGCGAGCGCATCAAGGCGATGGTCGCCATCGCGCTCAAGGCCGAGGAGGTCGGCCTGGACGTCTTCGCGACCGGCGAGCACCACAACCCGCCGTTCGTACCGTCGTCGCCGACCACCATGCTCGGCTACATCGCCGCACGCACGCGGAAGCTGATCCTGTCCACGTCCACGACGCTGATCACCACCAACGACCCGGTGAAGATCGCCGAGGACTACGCGATGCTCCAGCACCTGGCCGACGGCCGGGTCGACCTCATGCTGGGCCGCGGCAACACCGGTCCCGTGTACCCGTGGTTCGGCCAGGACATCCGCCAGGGAATCAACCTCGCCAAGGAGAACTACGCGTTGCTGCGCCGGCTGTGGCGCGAGGACGTCGTGGACTGGGAGGGCACGTTCCGTACGCCGCTCCAGGCCTTCACCTCGACACCGCGGCCCCTGGACGGCGTCCCGCCCTTCGTCTGGCACGGATCCATCAGGTCCCCCGAGGTCGCGGAGCAGGCCGCCTTCTACGGAGACGGCTTCTTCCACAACAACATCTTCTGGCCGGCCGACCACACCCGGCGCATGGTGCTGCTCTACCGGCGCCGGTTCGCGCACCACGGTCACGGCCGGCCCGAGGACGCCGTCGTCGGCCTGGGCGGCCAGGTCTTCATGCGCGAGAACTCCCAAGACGCCGTACGGGAGTTCCGGCCCTACTTCGACAACGCGCCGGTGTACGGCCACGGACCGTCGCTGGAGGACTTCACCGAGCAGACCCCGCTGACGGTGGGCTCTCCCCAGCAGGTCATCGAGCGGACCCTGTCCTTCCGGGAGACCGTCGGCGACTACCAGCGCCAGCTGTTCCTGATGGACCACGCGGGCCTGCCCCTGAAGACCGTCCTGGAACAGCTCGACATCCTCGGCGAAGAGGTCGTGCCCGTGCTGCGGCGGGAATTCGCGAAGGGGCGTCCGGCCGGCGTGCCGGACGCCCCCACGCACACGTCCCTCCGAGCCCTCCGGGAGGTGTCCGCCGCGTGAAGCTGACCGTCGTCTCCGCGGGGCTGAGCACCCCCTCCTCCACCCGCCTGCTCGCGGACCGGCTGGCCGCATCGGCCCGCGACGAACTCGCCGCCCGGGGGCGGGCGCCATCGACCGAGGTCGTGGAGCTGCGCGAACTGGCCGGCGACATCGCCGACCACCTCGTGACCGGGTTCCCACCGCCACGACTGAGCTCCGCGATCGACGCGGTGACGGCGGCCGACGGTCTGATCGTCGTGACCCCCGTGTTCGCGGCCTCCTACAGCGGTCTCTTCAAGTCCTTCTTCGATGTCATCGATCCGGATGCCCTCACCGGGAAGCCGGCCCTGATCGCGGCGACGGGCGGTACCGCCCGCCACTCCCTGGTCCTGGAGCACGCCGTGCGCCCGCTCTTCGCCCATCTCCGCGCCGTCGTCGTCCCCACCGCCGTGTTCGCGGCCTCCGGGGACTGGGGCTCGGGCGGAGACGAGTACACCGACGGCCTGCCCGGCCGCGTCCGCCGCGCGGGCGCCGAACTCGCCGCGCTCATGGCGGCGCGCCCGGTCGGAGAGGAGCCCGAGGACGACGTCACGGTCCTCGAACGGCAACTGGCCGACCTGCGCTTCGACTGAGAGGGGTCCCCGGGCCGGCCGACGGCGGGGTGGTGCACATGGTCCATACTGTTCCGCCGTACCGCACGAGGACCGAGCCCGTCCCGTGTGGCCCAGGCCGTCGGAATGAGCGTGAACCGAGTGACGACAAGGACCGTGCGCGAGGAGCCCGACGGCCTGCGGACACCCCTCCGCGGCAGGGACACCGAACTGGCGTTCATCGAGGCGCGGCTCGACGCGCTCGACCGGGGCGAAGGCGGGATCGTCCGTGTCGAGGGTCCCGCAGGCATCGGCAGGTCCAGGCTCCTCGCGGAGGCCGGGGCGGCCGCGAGGCGGCGCGGGACGCGGGTGTTCGAAGGGGCGGCGGACCCCGACGAACAGTTCGTGCCGCTCGGCCCCCTCCTCGAAGGCGTACTCGCCGGCGAGGAACCGCTGTCGGGCGCCCAGCGTCTGCGGGACCTCGCCACCACACCCGGCCAGCGGTTCTGGCTGCTTCAGGAGATGGGGGACGGCCTGCGGGCGGCGGCTCGGAAGGGACCCCTGCTCGTCGTCCTCGACGACCTCCAGTGGTGCGACGACCTGACCCTGCTCACCTTCCACACCCTCGCGGCGGGGCTCTCGTCGCACCCGATCCTGTGGCTGGTCGCCGTGCGCGGCGGCAACGTGCCGCCGGGGGTGCGCACGACCCTGGACAGGATCCGCCAGGCGGGCGCGCACGAGCTGCTCCTCGGGGCGCTCGGGGAGCGGGCGATCGCACGGATCACCGAGGACGTCCTGGGCGCCCCTCCCGACGGGGACGTCCTCCGTCTCGCCCATCGCGCCGAGGGGGTGCCGCAGTTGCTGGTCGAGCTGCTCGGCTCGCTGCCCGAGGAGGCGGTGACGATCGAGAACGGCACGGCCGGGCTGTCGGCCGGACCCCCCGCTCCACGTGAACTCCCCTCTGTCGTGCGCCGCCTCGGCCAGCTGTCCGGTGAGGCACGGGAGCTGGTGCAGACGGCGGCGGCCGTGGGCGGCCCGGTCACCGTCGCGCTGCTGGCCGAACTGCTCGGCAGGTCCTCGGCGGCGCTCATCGCAGCGGTACGGGAATCCCTCGACGCCGATCTGCTCGCCGAGAGCGGCGATCGCCTCGCGTTCCGCCACGACCTGATCCGCGAGGCGGTCGAAGCCGGCCTCCCCCTGCCCCTGCGTCAGGCCCTTCGCCGTCAGCTCGCCGGGCTGCCGCCGGGAAGCGCGGCCTCCTCCGTCGACCGTCCCGGGCCGTCGGCGGGGACGGCGGGCCCGGGAAACGCCGCGGAGGCCGACCGGCTGCGCACCGCCGCGGCGGAACTCGCGGCCACCGCTCCCGGACCGGCTGCCGAACGCAGTCTCAAGGCCCTGGAACTCACCGGGGCGCATGCTCCGGAGCGGCCGCGGGTCATCGCCGAGACGATCCCGTTGCTCTGGCAGACGGGCCGGGCCGCCGAGGCGTGGGAGCTGGGAGCCTCCGCACTGGCGGGCGGCGGTCTCGGGCCCGAGGACGAGGCGCGCATACGCCTCGCCCTGGCACGCCTCGCCGTGTCGTTCGACTTCTCCGAGGCGGTCCGGCAGGCCCGCGCCGGGGCGGCACTGCCCGGGATCTCCTTGGCCGCGAGAGGACGACTGCTCGCCATGCTCGCTGTCGGCCTGTCGATGTCGGGCGAGCACTCGGCGGCCGAGCGGGTCGCCGCGGAGGCGTGGGAGACCGCGGCGGCGGCGGGGGACCGTGCCGCCGAGGCCACGTTGACGACGGTCCGCTCGGCCGTCAGTTTCCATCGCATGGACCTGGCCGAGGCGTTCCGGCAGGCCGAGCGGTCCGCCGCGCTGGCCGACGCCCTGGGCGTCAGCACCTCGCTGTGGGTGCCGGAGGCCTTGTGGCACGCTCTCCTGTCGAACACCACCGGACGCACCGAAGAGGCGCTCGCCGCCGCGGAGGAGGGCATCCGGATCACCAGGGAGCAGGGCCGGACGGCCGCCACCCGCATGTGGCTCATGACCCGCTCCCGCATACTTCTGGACGTCGGACGGCTGACGGACGCCCGGGCCGACGCCGAAGCCGCGTCCGAGGCGACCGGCGGTCCCGGCCCGGGGAACCTCGCCGACGTCACACTCCGGTACGTGTTGATGCGCGTCGCCCTCCACACCGGCGACCAGCGGGCCGCACGGGCGTACGCGGCGGAGGCGAGGCGCATGCGGAGCGACGGCGCACCCGTCGTCCGGCACTTCGGCTCCTGGATGCTGGCACTGATGGCCGACTTCGAAGGCCGGCCCGACCGTGCCATGGCCGAACTCGACGAGGTGATGGCGTCGCCCGCCGCGGACCGGCCCGCCTACGCCGGCTTGATCGACCCTGCCGACGCCCCGGTGCTCGTCCGTCTGGCGCTGCGCGCCGGCGCGCACGAACGGGCCGCGCAGGCGGTCGCCCTGGCCGAGCGGCGAGCCGTGCTCAACCCCGGCCTCACCTTCCTCGCCGCCACCGCCGCGCACGCCCGGGGGCTCCTCGACAACGACCTCGGCCGGCTGGTACGCGCCGTCCGGCTGTACGAGGACTGCCCCCGGGTGCTGGCCCGGGCGTCGGCACTGGAGGACGCCGGACGCAAACTGGCGGCCACCCGCAAGCCCGAAGCGGTGCCGTACTTCGAGACGGCCCTCGCGCTCTATGCGCGAGCGGGCGCCGAACGGGACGGCGCGCGGGTGCGCCGGCGCCTGAGGGCCGCCGGTGTCCGCCGGCGGCCCTCGCCGGCCGGACTCACCGGCGAATGGCCCGAGCTGACGGCGGCGGAGACACGAGTGGTACGGCTCGTGGCCCGAGGGCTGAGCAACCGACAGGCGGCCGAGCACCTCTCCCTCTCACCGCACACGGTGAGTTCGCACCTGCGCCGGGCCTTCACCAAGCTGGACGTCACCTCGCGCGCGGAGCTGACCAGGCTGGCGAGGCTTCGTGACAGCGGAGAGTAATCCCTTCGTATCCCACATGGGTGTCATCGCAATGGACGATTCGTGTGATGTGCCGACGTCTTCGCTTCCTCAGAATGATCAAGAGCCGCGGAATGGAGAAGTCCGCGGGGACAGTTGATCGAGAGAGGAGCCGCGCATGACCGTAAGGCCCCAGCGAGCGCGCCCCGGCAGCCCCGAGCTCCAGGCACTCGTCGACGAGCTCGCGGAGCGGCTCGGCCGGTCCGTCGCCGTCGACGACCCGCTGGTCCGCATGGTCTGCACGAGCCGCCACTTCGGCGACGAGGACCCGGTGCGCATCGGCACCCTGTTGCAGGGCCGCGCCGACAACGCGACCATCCGCTACGTCCTCGCCCAGGGCGTGACCCGGTGGTCCAGGCCCGGATTCATCGACGGCCGTGACGACCTCGGGCTGCTGCCCCGTTACGTCGTGCCGCTGCGCAAGCGCGGGCATCTCCTCGGGCTGCTCCTGGTGGTCGTGCCCGCGAAGACGCTGGGGGAGGAGGAGACCGCCGCCATCGCCCGGGCCGCGGACGCCATGGCCGCCCAGATGTACGCAGAGCACATCTCCGGCGACACCCGGACGACCGACGAGCGGGACCTGGCCCTCGCACTCGTCGGCGGCGACGCCGGCGCACGCAGCACCGCGCGTCGACGCGGCAAGGAAGCCGGGCTGCTCGGGGCGGCGGAGCACGTCCTGGTCACCGTCGTCCGGCTGAGCTGCGGGACGGAGCTCGTTCGGCAGTCCGAGGCCGCCCTGTGGGCGGCGTTGGAGGGGTTCCGGCAGACGCGCTCCGCCCAGGGCCTCATCGCGATCGGCAAGGAGCGGGCGATGCTGCTCCAGCTCCGCGACCGGCCGCCGGGCCCGGACGAGGTCGCCGCCCAGTCCGCTCGCATCCTCGACGAACTCCGCACCTTCCTGGACCCGTCGGCGGACCCCGTGATCGGCGTCGGTGGCCGGCACGCCGGCCTGGACGACGCATGGACGTCGTACGAACAGGCGCTCGTGGCGGCCCGCGCGGCACGCCGACTGCCCGCCCTGAAGAACATCGGTGACTGGGAGTCGCTCGGGGAACTCGCCGTGCTGCTGCAGCTCCCCGAGCACGCCCTGAACGCGTCCCTGGTGCCGAAGCCGCTCCGTACCCTGGGCAAGGCCCATGGCGGCGACCGCCTGCGGGACACCCTGCGCCGCTTCCTCGAACACGCGGGATCGATTCCCAGGACCGCGGACACGCTGGGCATCCACCGCACCTCGCTCTACTACCGCCTGCGCCGGATCCAGGAGATCACCGGACTCGACCTCGACGACGGCGCCCACCGGCTCACTCTGCACCTCGGCCTCAGGATCGAGGAACTCCTCGCCCCGGGCGACGACCGGGCCGCCTGACCGCCGACCCGCTTCGACAAAGCGAGGAGGATCCACGGCCCGATTCCTACAGCGGGCGGTGGTGCGGGCGACGGGCCCCATTCGATGATGTCCGGGACGGGCGGGAACGGCACACCGCCTCTGACCAGGGGAGAGGTCATGAAGGAACTGATCACGACGGACGGAGTACGGCTCGCGTACCAGGACACCGGCGGCGCGGGCGTCCCGCTGGTGATGCTGCACGGCTGGGGGCAGACGCAGGCGGTGTTCCGCCACCAGATCGAGGGGCTGGCGCCCGGTCGTCGCGTCGTCACCGTCGACCTCCGCGGCCACGGCAAGTCCGGCACACCCCGTCACGGCTACCGCATCGCCCGGCTCTCCCGCGACGTGCTCGAACTCGTCGACCATCTCGGGCTGGCCCGCTTCGACGCACTGGGCTGGTCCATGGGCGTCTCGGTGTGGTGGAGCTTCGTCGACCAGTACGGGACCGGACGGATCCGGCGCTTCGTCGCCGTCGACCAGCCCGCGGCGGTCGCCGCCGTGCCCTGGATGACCGAGCGGGAACAGCGGGACGCCGGTGCCATCTTCGATGTGTCGGGGCTGTTGTACCTGGGCGCGGCACTCGCGGGGCCGGAAGGCGACACGGTCCTCGCCGACTTCGTGCGCGGCATGTTCACCGGCGAGCCCGACCCCGAGGTGCTGGCCTTCGTCGCCGGGGAGATCAGGTCGACACCCGCCCACGCGGGCGTACCGCTGCTGTTCGACCACTGCGCGCAGGACTGGCGCGACGTGCTTCCCCGGATCGACGTGCCGACCCTGGTGATCGGCTGTGAGGGAAGCCATGTGCACCCCGATTCGCAGCGCTTCGTCGCCGAGCGGATTCCCGGCGCACGCCTGCACGTCTTCGCCTCCGACGTGGCGAGCTCGCACTTCCCCTTCCTGGAGAACCCGCCGGCCTTCAACGCCGTGGTGGAGAAGTTCCTGGCCGAGGAGCCGGCGATCGGGGCGTGAACCCGCCCTCCGCCCGCGCGAACCCACGGCTAGGAATCCCGATGACTCTCACCCTGACGTCACGTGCGCCCGAACGGGTGCCCCGGCAAGCGTCTGATCCGACCCCGCCCCCCTCCCGCTCGGGGCGGCTGGTCCAGGTGCTTTCCGAGATGCCGGACACGAACGACCGCAACCACGTCTACCTCGGCGTCCATGTCCGTGGGCCCGTCACCGTGGTCCACGAGCGTGCCAAGAGTGCCAATGCCCTGTTGGAGCCGAACGACCTGGTCTTCTGCGACCCGGCCCGACAGCACCTGCTGCAGTTCGGCGAAGACTGCCAGATGATCTTCTTCCGGGTGCCCCGCTGCTACCTGGGCGTCACGGAGCCGGAACTGGACCAGGTGCTCGGCGTACCCGTACGCGGCGGGGAGGGGATCGGGGCGCTGGCGTCCGGCTTCCTGACCGCGCTCGCCGCCGAGGCGGAGTTCTGCCGCTCCACGATCGGGGACCGGCGTGCCCGGACGGCCGTACACCTCCTCTCCGTCCTGGTCATGGAGCTCCTCGAAGCGGACGTGACGGCCGGGGCCGACGGCGCGGCCGGGGCCGGCAACGAGATGCTGTCCCGTATCCGCGCCTACATCGAAGAACATCTGATGGACCCGGACCTGTCCCCCGAGTCGATCGCACGCGCCCACCACATCTCCGTCCGGTACCTGCAGAAGCTCTTCCAGAACGGCGGCAGCACGGTGAGCCAGTGGGTGCGACGGCGCAGGCTCGAGTTCTGCCGGTTCGAGCTGGGCCGCTCCCACCGGAGGATCACCATGGCCGCGGTGGCACGCCGCTGGGGCTTCAGCAGCCCCTCGCACTTCAGCCGCACGTTCCGCGGCGCCTACGGCATGAGTCCCAGCGAATGGCAGGCGCTGGCGACCTCGGCCTTCGCCCCGACGAATGCCGGCGCCCAGGAATGCCGGGCCGCGCCTCGGCCGTCGCCGTGACGACGCCCCACACGTGGCCCGACCCTGAGAAGAGGACGCGCATGACCAACCCCACCGTCGTCCTCGTGCACGGTGCCTTCGCCGACGCGACCGGCTGGATAGGCGTCATCGCGGAACTGCGGAGCAGCGGTATCCCGGTGATCGCTCCGTCGAACCCGCTCCGGGGCCTGACGTCGGACGCCGCCTACCTCGCCTCCGTCCTGACGCAGGTCGAGGGTCCGGCCGTACTCGTCGGCCACTCGTACGGCGGTGCGCTGATCACCGTGGCGGGCGGCGCGGAGAACGTCGTGGGGCTCGTCTACGTGGCCGCCTACGTGCCCCACGAGGGCGAGAGCCTCGGCCAGCTCCAGGGGAGCTTCCCCGAGCCCCCGCTGACGGGCAACCTGAAGGAGTGGACGTACCCGCTCCTCGACGGCGACTGCGCGGTCGAGGTCACCATCGAGGAGACGGCCTTCCCCTCCGTCTTCGCGGCGGACGTGCCCGAGGCCGTGGCCGGCGTCCTCGCGGCGACCCAACGCCCGCTCGCCACGGCCGCGTTCACCGACAGCGCGTCCGCGGCGGCGTGGCGCACGAAACCGTCCTGGGCCCTGGTGGCCGGGGCGGACCGCACGATCAGCCCCGAGGTCCAGCGCTTCGGCGCCGCACGGGCCGGAGCCGTCGTGGTCGAACTCCCGCACGCCTCCCACGCCGTCGTCCTGTCCGAGCCCACGCGGGTCGCCGACCTGATCAGAGTCGCCGTCCGGGCAACGAGCTGACCAACCGGCCTCCGCGACCCCAGGAGCGGCCCCACGACCGCCGCCGGGCCTGCGCAACCGGTTCGCGCATGGGCCTACAGCCAGTCCCGGCGCTTGAAAACAGCGTACAAACTGACGCACCCCCAACGGAGGCTGCCCCTGGGGAGACACGGCCTAGGCGTACAGGGTGACTCGTTCCTTCGTTGCGACGGCGAGTACGGAGGAGTCGGGGGAGAATGCCAGCGAGGCGACGGCCCCGTCATGGGGGACGGGGGCGCCGAGCTGGCCGCCAGTGGCGGCGTCCCACAGGCGCAGGGTTCCGTCCGTGTCACCGGTCGCGAGAGTCCGGCCGTCGGGGGAGAACGCCACCGCCGGAACCGCCCCGGAATGGTCCGCGAGGGGGATGCCGATCGGCTCCCCGGTGGTGGCATCCCACAACCGGACGGTCCCGGCGATGTCGCCGGTCGCGAGAAGGCGGCCGTCCGGTGAGAAGGCCAGGGCGAGGGAGCCCGCGCCGATACCGCCGAGCGGAACGTCGATCCATGATCGGCCCACCGTGTCCCACAGCCACACGGTTCCGTCGCGGCCTCCGCCGGCGAGGAGGGTGCCCTTCGGCGAGTACGCCACGAACGTGATGTCTCCGCCGTGATCGACGAGGGGAGCGCCGATGAGATCGCCGGTGACCGTGTTCCGTAGTCGCACGGTGCCGTCGGCACCGCCGGTGGCGAGGATGACGCCGTCTGGGGAGAACGCCATGGAGAGGACGGCATTCTCGTGGGTAGGGAGGGGGCCGTGGCGCAGGGTGCGCAGGATGGGGTCCCACAGTTGCACGGCGCCGTCGTCGCTGCCGATCGCGAGGACGTCCGCGGCGAACGCCACCGTGTGGACGTCGGTGTCGTGCAGGAGTCCGCCCAGCTCCAGGGGGTGGCCCGCGTGGAGTCGGCGGTGCAGCATCGCCCGGACGGCGAGGGGCAGCGGTGCGGGCGGCTGCGGGGACGATGTGCTGTCCGGGGTATCCGGTTTCCGGGGCCGTGTGGGGGAGTCCTCGTACCGGAGCCGTGTGGTCGGCTCTTCCCCGAGCGCCACGGACGCGTCCGTTTCCCCCGGCCGTACGGAGGTGCCCTCTTCCCAGAGTCGTACGTTGGTGTCCTCGCCTCCGGTGACGAGGCGGCGTCCTCCGGGGGAGAACGCCACGGCCCAGACGGGTCCGGTGTGCCCAGTCACGGGATCACCGATCGGGGTGCGGCCGGTGGCATCCCAGAACCGGAGCGTGCCGTCCTTGCCCGCCGTGACGAGCAGAGTGCCGTCCGGGGAGAACGCCAGAGCGTGCACGGACGCGGTGTGCCCCGCAGGGAGGATGACAGCCTCCGCGCGGGTGGTGAGGTTCCAGAGCCGGACGGCGGTGTCCTCGCCTCCGGTGGCGAGGAGGCGGCCGTCGGGAGAGATCGCGAGGGCCCGGATGGATCCGGCCGGGCCTGTGAGGGGCTCGCCGATCTGAGTACCGGTGGCGACGTCCCACAGCCGCACGCCGCTGTCGTCGCCCGCGGTGGCGAGAAGACGGCCGTCTGGTGAGAATGAGACCGCCCACACGGTGGCCTCGTGACCTTTGAAGGGCACGAGAGCCGGTGGCGGGGCGGCCGTGTCCCACATCAGCACGAGTCCTTCGCGGTTGCCGAAGACGACGCGGTCGCCGTCCGGCGAGAACGCGACCGACAACGCCACCGACAATGCGGCCCTGTCGCTGATGCGTATCTCGCTGATCACCCTGTGCGTGGCGAGGTTCCAGAGCCGCACGGCGCCGTCGCCGCTCGCGGTGACGAGGCGGCCGCCGTCCGGGGAGAACGCCAGGGACACGACGGGTCCGTCATGGCCGGTGAGGACGTCTCCACGTCTGAAGGAGACTGGACGGGGTCCGGACGGCCGAGGCGAGGGTGGCGCCGGGTGGCGGCGAGCCTGCGTACGGAGGGTATTGAGGGACTGCCAGCAGGCGCGCCAAGGGGTGAGTTCCTCGTCGCGCCGGCCGGGCGGCGCGCACTCCTCCCCGTACTCGTCCCAGGACATCACGGCCCGCACCAGCCAGATCAGCTTGTCCAGCGAGATGAACTGTCCGCCGGCGAAGACCTTACTCATGGTCCCTTTGGAGCACGCGCTGGCGGCATCGCCGACGACCTTCAGGCCGCGGGCACGCATGCGGTCGAAGGACGGCGCTCCGCGCTGAGCGCGCAGCTCACTGAGTTCCTGTCCGAAGTGCCGGAGGGCTTCCTCGTACGTGACGTACGTCCGACTCTCCATCATTCCGCCCCCGATCGGTCCGTGAGCTCGAGGATAGGCCCGCGTACACGACGGCGCTGATCCTTCACTGAACATGAGTGAACACCGCTGAACGCGCCTCGGGTTGAGTCGTTCTGTCCGGTCGTGGACCGGACTGGTCTGACTGGGACAGGTGTGTTCGGCGGGTGCAGACCAAGTCGGGAGGAGGGGGCACGGTCGAGCCATGAATCCGACGCCGCCGGTCGACTCCGGCTCCTCCGCCACCCCTTCGCCGGACCCCGTGTTCCTGTCCCTGCACACCAGCGTCGTCCTGCTCGCCGCATTCGTCATCGGTCTGATCACGGGCGGGCTGACGGCGCTGACCGGTGTGCCGGTGAGGGGCGCGGTGTTGGCCGGTCTCGTGGCCGCTGGCCCGGCCGTACCGGTGCTGCGCGCACTCATCAGTGCGCCGTGCGATCGCCGCTAGGGGCTCTCTATTCGTGATCACCGGTCGGATGGCCTAGGTCTCTGACCTGGGCCTCCATTCACGAGCGGATGTCGGGAATCGAACTCGCTCCATAAGCTTGGGAATCACCCAGCACCCGGGCCCACATGTAAGGTACGAGCTGAGGAAACTCGTGTAGGCGCGCTTGTTCCGGGTGTTGTGCCTCCGGCGGGAAAGTGCACCCTGTGGGTCGTCCCAGCCACAACGGCGGACTGGCAATCCTCGCCCGAGTGGCCCTGGCGGAGCTGCCGGGCAACACGGTGGCATCTCCCGCCCTTCCCCGAGCGCGAGGCCGCGGTGCTGTAGGGCACTGCTAGCCAGGGGCGCGACTCGCGGAAGGCCCGAGACTTGCTTTGTCTGCCAAGGTCCACGCGGGCCGTACGGGTCTGCGTCAACACGGTCCTGCCCGGAGCCATCCAGGTAGAGGCAGACAACGCCCTCCCCGCCCGGCACCGTGCGCGGCCGGAGGACCAGATCAAGCGCCAGTGCGTCCCGCGCCGTGGCCGGCCCGAGGACGTCGCGGCCTTGATGGCGTTCCTCGTGGGCCCCTCCGCCTCGTTCATCACGGGGCAGTCCGTCCACGTCGACGGCGGCTGGCTGCTCCACTGAGACCGTCAACAAGCAAGGAGACGAACCGAAATGATCGAACGAGTCCGCGCCGTCCTCGTCACCGCCGACGACACGATGCTGGTCATCCGCCGCACCCGGCCCGGCATCCCCGAGTACTGGGTCCTGCCCGGCGGCGGTGTCGAGCCCAGCGACGAGTCCCGGGAGGCCGCCCTCCACCGGGAGATCCACGAGGAGATCGCGGGGAAGGCGGACATCGTCCGCCTTCTCCACACGATGGAGACCGACGACGAACGCCAGCTCTTCTACCTCGCCCGCGTCGCGACCTGGTCCTTCGACGACCGCACCGGCCCCGAGTTCAGTGCTGAAGGCCGCGGCGAGTACGCGCTGGAGGAGGTCCCGCTGACCCCGGAAGGGCTCGACGGCATCGACCTCAAGCCCGAAGAGATCGCCCATGTGCTGAGGGGAGCCATCGGCGCCGGAAGCCTCGGAGTCGGGGCGTCGCTCTGAGCCAGCGCGTACGTCGTCCTGCTGCAAGGACCGGCTCTGAGATGAGCCGGTCCCTGCAGCCTTCCGAGGTCAGCGTGGGGAGCCCGGACGCGGCTCCTCGTCCTGGCCCGGCAGCAGCCGCAGGGCGAGGACCGAGCCGTCGGCGTGGACGGAGACGGGGCCGCCCCAGTCCTTGTCGAAGGTGAGGCGGGGGCGTACGTGGCGGCTCGCATGGACGAGGGCGCGGTACTCCTCGACGTCGCCCCTGGCGAGCAGGCGGAAGATCTCCTCGTCCACGCCGGAGAACGCCTCGACGCGGGGTCCGTTGAGGCGGAAGACGTGGTCCGTGCCGACGTACTCGGTGCCGAGGAGCGTGTGGGCGGCGTCCTGGACGCTCATACTGGCCGCGTGTTCGAGGCCGGTGAAGCGTTTGCGGCCTTGGCGATCGGTCAGGTGGCGGGCGGTGGCGTGGCCGGAGCCGGTGAAGGCCATGAGGCCCGCCGCCGTGGTGTGGGCCAGGGACTCCTGGAACCAGGCATAGTCCTGCGGCTGCACATGGCAGCCCCGTACGGGCTCCGGTGCCACCGTGGCCGGCGGGTGAATGTCCGGCATCACGTTCGCCTGGAACGGCGGAGCGTTCAGGTTCGGCTCACGACCTTCCGCCGGGTACAGCTGACCTCCGCTGCCGGGTGCCTGGAGGGCGTGGACGGTCATCGTGCCGCCGTCCGTCGGGAGCTGCGTGCTGAACAGCAGGCAGGGGGTCTCGTTCCAGGTGCCGATGTGGACCGCTTCGGCGTGGGCCGAGGCGGAGGCCAGCTGCTCGGCGGAGGTGGCGGGGTCGCTGTGGTTGCCCTTGCAGGCGAGGGGGATGACGCGGGACGGCTCGCCCGGCCGCCAGACCTCCGCGAAGTATTGGGGACGGTAGCGGTACTTCACCTTGTCGCCCTTGTCCCTGCTGGTGAGGGCCCAACCCGCGCGTAACGCCGTGTCGGCGGGGACGATCGTCACCGAGTGGTCGGGGAAGCGGCTGCGCAGCATGTGCTCGGTGAGGGTGAGGGCGAAGCCGATGCCGAGTTCGCCGGACTGCAGCGACTTGTAGTGGTCCGCGATGCGGTGGCCTTCGTCGGTGAGGCCGAGGAAGGAGTTGCGACCGCCCGCCAAGGCCTGGGTGTACTTGAGGGCGCCCCAGTGTTCCGCCAGCCCTCGCCCCGCACCCCGCCACGACAGAGCGGTGGCTCGGGCGAGGGTGTGGAGGACGTCCCAGAGGGTCACTTCGAACTGCCGGGGCAGCTCCGTCTGCGGGATCGGGGCGAGGTCGGGCTTCCTGCGGAGCGGCTCGTCCTCGTTCTCCTCCCGCTTCGTGTCGTCCGCCGTGATGGCGCCTTCCACCTTCCCGACGAGCGCCACGTCGGAGTGGATGGAGATGTTCGACGGCTGGGTCAGGTCCTGGAGCACTTCCTCGGTCGGCTTCAACAGCTCTCCTCACGGTGTGCGCGGGCGGTTCACCATCGGCCGGACCGTACGGAAGGGAGGAGCAGCGCACGCAAGTGCGCAGGGGCGCGTGACCTGGAGCCCGGCCTGAGCGACGGACAGCGCGCGGCCGGTGGTGGCGTTCCACCACCGGCCGCGCTGTGCTGTACGGAGCCGTGGCCCCTGCACGCAGTTCTCGCGAATTGCGGAGAGCCCGCGGCGATGATGCCGCACAGCCGGTCGGTCTTCCTCAAGCAGGGAGACGCGGGAACGGCCTGGCTGGCCGTCGGCCGCGCCATGGCGGAGGCCGAACGCTTCGGCGACCCCCTCGTCCTCGCCGCCAGCGTCCGGCTCCACGCGCACGTCCTCGTCCGCGAGAAGCCCGCGGGTCAGGCCGTCACACTGATCCGGCACGCCGCTTCCCAGCTCACCGGCTCGTACGACCGTCGCTCCCCGCACCACCTCGCCGTCCTCGGGCTGCTCCTGTTGCGCGGAGCCACGGCCGCGAGCCGCGCGGATGACAGCGCCGCCACCCGGGAGTTCCTCGCCGAAGCGGAGGAGGTGGCCCGGTACGTCGCTCTGGACCGGCCCGACGCCTGGGCCAACTTCAGCCCGACGAACGTCACCCTTCACCGGATCAGCGCGGCGGTTTCCTTCGGCGACGCGGGCATCGCCCTCGACGCGGCCCGCCCGCTCATGCACCGCCACATCCCGGTCCCCGAGCGCCGTGCCGCACTCTGGATCGAGGCCGCCCGCGCCTACGCCCAGCTGGGCCGCCTGGCCGACGGCTACCAGGCCCTGCGGATCGCCGAGACCTGCGCCGCCCAGGACGTACGCCGTCCCCCCGTCCGCGAGCTGGTCGCCGGCATGGCCGCGCGGGACCGCCGACGTACGCTGCCGGAGCTCCACCACTTCAGCCGCCGACTGGGAGTACCCGCGTGACCGAGCCGCAGCCCAAGCCCTTCCTGTACGTCATCGTGTGCGCCGCCGGGATCGCCGGCGACGTCGGCAGACTCATCACCGCAGCGCAGGAACGGGGGTGGGAGGTCGGGGTCATCGCCACCCCACAGGGTCTGGAGTTCCTCGACGTCCGGGCGATCGAGGAGCAGACCGGGTACCCGGTCCGGTCCGCCTGGCGCTCGCCCGGCGAGGCACGGACGTACCCGCGAGCCGACGCCATCGCGGTTGCGCCGGCCACGTTCAACACGGTCAACAAGTGGGCCGCCGGATTCGCCGACAACCTGGCCCTCGGCATCCTCTGCGAAGCCCCCGGCATGGGCGTCCCCGCGGTCCTGCTGCCCTACGTGAACACCGCGCTCGCCGCCCACCGGGCCTACCGGCGCAGCATCGACGAGCTCCGGGAGATGGGCGTCCTGATCGGCAGCTACGAGCCCCACCGTCCGAAGTCCGGCGGCGGGGCCGACCGCTTCCCTTGGGAGGAGGCGGTCGATCTGCTCGCGCCACTCCTCCGCGCCGGGGCCGGGCCGCAGTGAACGTGTCGCCATCACCGCTCGGGGCAGCCGGCCCACCCGACCTGGAGGAGCAACGTGGAGCAGCAGAACGCTGAGGGTCGACCGGCCATCGCAGCGGCCGTCGTGGTGCACGAAGGTCGCGTGCTTCTCGTGCGGCGCCGGGTCAGCGAAGGGCGGCTCTCCTGGCAGTTCCCCGCCGGTGCGGTCGAGCCGGGCGAAGCCCTGGAGGAGGCCGCCGCACGCGAGACCCTGGAGGAGGCCGGCCTCACCGTGAAGGCGCTGAAGCTGCTCGGGGAGCGGATTCACCCTGACACCGGCCGCTCGATGTCGTACACCGCCTGCGAGGTGGCCGGCGGCCGCGCGCATGTCATGGACACCGACGAGCTGGCCGAGCTCGCTTGGGTGGCCCACGCCGAGATCTCTGAGTACATCCCGTACCGTCTGTTCGAGCCGGTGCAAGAATACCTCGACGTCGTCCTGGAGCGCTGACGCGGACCGATCGCGCGCATTGGGACAACACGCCAGACGGTGGATCTCGAGGACCACGGTGGGGCAGGTCCTAACTGTCCTCAAGAAGCCGGTCGGTGGCGTCCTGGACTCGGGCTGTCGCCCGGCGGACCGAGTCGAGTACGGCGTTGATCTGGGCGTCGGTCGGCTGGACGCCTGAATTGACGGCGCGGGTCAGCTGGTTCAGGTTGTTGCCGATCTGACCGAGGTGCCTGCGGGCAGAGAACAGCTCGGTGACGGTCTCACGACGCCCGGCGATGGCCGCGACGCTGTTGCCCGGGTCGTGGGCCGCGCTGAGAGCGGCTTTGGCGAAGAAGCCGGCGACGGTGACACCGACGGCCTTCGCGGCGATCGCGACGAGCGCGTGCTCGTTGTCGTTCGCACGCACGCTGCACACTTTGGAACTGCTGCCCCATCCGACGCTGGTGGTCACATCCCAACCTGTCTGCTGCTTCATCTGGGCAGCGAAGGCAGCCAGATGGTGCACCAAGCAGCCGCAGTCCAATGAGACACGAATGCTCATGTAGGGGCTTCGGGGGTTGTCGTTTCCGTACGGAGGGTTCTTCCATTTCACCTCGTGGGCGTGCTCCTTGAGGCCGTTCCGCTCATCGTCGTGCTTGATGCCGTGGGCCTTGGCGTACTCGTCCAGGTCGTCGATGAGGAACAGGTGGCTGGACCACTCGCCGGGCCAGACGGCAAAGAGGCGCGAGCTGCCGGCCAGTGCCCGTTCGTAGGCTTCCCGGCTGTTCCCGTTCGTCACCTTGCCGTTTTCATGGACTTCGGCGTAGCACGTCGTACGCGCGCTGTAAGGGAAGTCTCTTCCTGTACCGCGGCGCTTCTCGGTTCCAACCGACCCTGCCTGTGTGCGGTAGCCCGTGGAGCAGTCAACATGATCCACGGAGTGGCAGGGGTTTGCCCTAGTGGGGTCGGAAACCACCCGTGGCTGATGACGCCCTGGACCGAGCTCAACCGGCCGTAGCGGAACGGCCGCGGGTGAAGTGACAGTCCTGCTCCCGCTGCGGCGGATTCTCCCCAGATTCTCCCCAGGCCCCTGCAGCGGAGACAGCTCGGCATTCGCTGGCGCGAAGTGGATCGCAGGCTCTGTGCTGTCTGCTACAGCCAGTCGCGCTTCTTGAAGATGACGTAGAGGCTCGTACAGACCACTGCCATCAGGAGGATTGCGAAGGGGTAGCCCGCCGCCCAGTGGAGTTCGGGCATCGTCTCGAAGTTCATGCCGTAGATCGTTCCCACCAACGTGGGTGCAAACAAGATGGCCGCCCAGGAGGAGATCTTCTTGATCTCCTCGTTCTGTTCGAAGCCGGCTTCGGCCAGGGCGCGCATTTCGGCGTTCTGTTGTTGGGAGACGAGGGTGGCGTTGACCGTGAGGATTTCGGTGAGGGCCTGGCGGAAGCCGTCGACGCGTTCGCTGGTGTGGGTGACGTGGTCCGCCACGTCGCGGAGGTAGCGCTGGAGTTCCTCGTCGGTGCCGTACTTGGCGAAGCCGGCCATCAGGGCGTGGAGCATGCCGACCAGGGGGCGGGTGGCGCGCTGGAACTCGACCATTTCGCGGGAGAGTTCGTAGATGCGGCGGGATACCTCGGGGTCGCCGCGGAAGACCTCGGTCTCGATCTCGTCCATGTCGTTCTGGACGCCCGCGACGACCGGGGCGTAGCCGTCGACCACGGCGTCGAGGATCGCGTAGAGCGCGGCCTCCGGGCCCAGGGAGAGGAGGTCCGGGGTCTCCTCCATGCGGCGGCGGACCGCCGAGAGGTCGGGGGCGGCGCCGTGGCGGACCGTGATCAGGAAGTCCGGGCCGACGAAGACGTGGAGTTCCCCGAAGTCGACCTCCTCCGGGGCGTCCAGGTAGCGGGCCGCGCGCAGGACCACGAAGAGGGTGTGCCCGTAGCGCTCCAGCTTGGGGCGCTGGTGGGCCTCCATGGCGTCCTCGACCGCGAGTGGGTGGAGGTTGAACTCGGCTGCCAGGGAGTGGAGTTCGGATTCCGTCGGGCGGTGCAGGCCGATCCACGCCATGCCGCCGTGCTGTTCGCGCAGCTGCCGGAAGGTGTCCGCGAGGGTGGCGGGGGAGGCGACCCGGCGGCCGTCGCGGTAGACCGCGGAGTCGATCACGCTCCGGTGGTCCGCGGGGACGGGGGCGGCCGCGCCCGCCGGGCCGGAGGCGGCCGGCGGGGTCGGGGAGGAGGGGCCGGACGGGCGCAGCCACCCCGAGCGCTTCGCGGGCAGGGAGGAGGGGCGGCGGTCTGGGCGCTCCGACATCGCAGGTCAGCTCCCGGTCGAACGGGTGTTTACGGGCAAAGGGCAGGATATAGGGCGGGGGAGGGAGAGGGGGGAGGGGAGAGGGGAGAGGGAGGGAGGGGGGAGGGGGTGGTGGGGATTGCGGACAGAAGGTGTCCGCAAGGGGGGCTAGCGTGGTCGTATGGCCTCCACGACGAACCCCGTACTCGGCGTCCGCGCACTGAACCGTGCCACGCTCGCCCGCCAGCTGCTGCTGAGCCGCGCCGAGATGTCCGCGCGGGACGCCGTCGCGCACCTCATCGGACTCCAGGCCCAGAACGTGCAGCCGCCCTACTACCAGCTGCACGCCCGCCTCGCCGGTTTCGGGCCCGAGCGGCTGGCCGGGCTCATGGAGTCCCGGGAGGTGGTCCGGATGGTCACCATGCGCTCCACCATCCACACGCACACCGCCCACGACGCCCTCACCCTGCGCCCCCTCGTCCAGGCGGCCCGCGACCGCGAGGTGGGCTACTTCCGCAAGGGCCTGACCGGTGTGGACCTCGACCGGCTCGCCGCGCGCGCCAGGGCCTTCGTCGAGGACGAGCCGCGCACCATGGGGGAGATCCGCGAGGAGCTGCTCAGGGAATGGCCCGCGGCCGACCCCCAGTCGCTGTCCGTCGCCGCCCGCTGCCTGCTCCCGCTCGTGCAGGTCACCCCCCGCGGGGTGTGGGGGCGCAGCGGTCAGGTGCGGCTGACCACCGTCGAGCGGTGGCTGGGCGGGAACGTCGACGAGGTGGCGGCGCAGGCGGTCGACGACGTGGTGCTGCGCTACCTCGGCGCCTTCGGGCCCGCCTCCGTCAAGGACATGCAGACCTGGGCCGGCCTCACCCGCCTGCGCGCGGCCTTCGAGCGGCTCCGGCCCCGGCTGCTCGTCTTCCGCGACGAGAACGGGGTCGAGCTCTTCGACCTGCCCGACGCGCCCCGCCCCGACGCCGACACCCCGGCGCCGCCCCGCTTCCTCCCCGAGTTCGACAACCTGCTGCTCTCCCACGCCGACCGTTCCCGCGTCGTCGCCCCGGAGCACAAGGGCCGCACCTGGACCGGGAGCCAGTCCCACCGCACCCTGCTCGTCGACGGGTTCCTCGCCGGGCTGTGGCGGCCGGAGGGTGACGGGCTGGTCGTGGAGCTGTTCGGGACACGTTCCCGGGGCGTCGAGGAGGAGGTCGTCGCCGAGGGGGAGGCGCTGCTCGCCGGCATGGGCCGAGGTCCGGGGCCCGTGCGCTTCGGGTCAATCCACGGCTGACGCCACCCTGGTGGAGCGCCCGTCCGGCACGGCACGATGCCTTCATGATCGGAGTTCGGCGCCTCCGACGGCCCCGGCCGCGCGGTGCCGTTCCTCCGTACGGGTGTTCTGGCGATCCGGGATTCAGGAGTGAGTGGGCTATGCGGGTTCCAATGACTGTTGCGGACTTCCTCGACCGGGCCGAGCTGGGGTTCCCGTCCAGTGCCGGCGTGATCGACGAGCCCGACCAGCCCGGCGCGCCGGTACCCGTGTCGACGTACGGGCGGCTGGGCGAACGCGTACGGGCCTGGCAGGCGGGCTTCGACGCGCTCGGTGTCGGCGAGGGCGAGAGAGTGGCCGTGGTCAGCCACAACTCGGCCCGGCTGCTGGAGCTGCTGTTCGCGGTGCCGATGAGCGGTCGCGTCTGCGTGCCGGTCAACTTCCGGCTCAAGCCCGAGGAGGTCGCGTACGTGGTGCGGCAGAGCGGGGCCTCGGTCCTGCTCGTCGACCCGGAGCTGGACGGCGTGCTGTCCGGTGTCACGGCGCGCCACCGGTTCGTCCTGGGCGAGGGGACCGAGACCGATCTGATGCGCTTCGGCGTCGAGCCTCGCCCGTGGTCGAAGCCCGACGAGGACGCCACCGCGACGATCAACTACACCTCGGGCACCACCGCCCGCCCCAAGGGGGTGCAGCTGACGCACCGCAACATCTGGGTCAACGGGCTGACCTTCGGCCTGCACACCCGCGTGTGGGAACGCGACGTCTACATGCACACGCTGCCGATGTTCCACTGCAACGGCTGGGGAATGCCCTACGTGATGGCCGGCCTCGGCGTGAAGCAGGTGGTCCTGCGCAAGGTCGACGGCGGCGAGATCCTGCGACGGGTGGAGGAGCACGGCGTCACCCTCATGTGCGGGGCGCCCGCCGTCTGGAACGCGGTACTCGACGCCGCGGCCACCTGGGAGGGGGAGATCCCGGGCCGTGACCGGGTGCGCATCGTGTGCGCCGGCGCCCCGCCGCCGAGCAGGATGATCCAGCGGATGGACGAGGAGCTGGGCTGGGAGTTCACCCAGATCTACGGCCTGACCGAGACCTCGCCCCTGCTCACCTTCAACCGGGCCCGGCCCGCCGACGCGGAGCTGCCCGCCGAGGAGCGGGCGCGCAGGCTGTCGCGCGCCGGACTGCCGGCGCTCGGGGTCAAGCTCAAGGTCTCCGGGTCCGGTGAGGTCCTGGCGCGCTCGAACGTCGTCCTCGACGGCTACTGGGACAAGCCCGAGGAGACCTCGGCGGCGCTGGAGGACGGCTGGTTCCGCACCGGCGACGGTGGCACCGTCGACGAGGCCGACGGGCACCTGACGATCTCCGACCGGAAGAAGGACGTGATCATCACCGGCGGCGAGAACGTGTCGTCGATCGAGGTCGAGGACGTGATCTTCAGCCACCCGGCGGTCGCCGAGGTCGCCGTCATCGGCGTGCCGCACGAGAAGTGGGGCGAGACGATCAAGGCACTCGTCGTCCTCACCGAGGGGGCCGAGGTGGGGGAAGCCGACATCGTCGCCCACTGCAAGCAGCGGATGGCCGGCTACAAGGCGCCGACGAGCGTGGAGTTCCGCGAGGAGATCCCGCGCACGGCCACGGGCAAGATCCAGAAGTTCAAGCTCCGCGAGCCCTACTGGTCCGGCCTGGGCCGGGAGGTCAACTGACCGGCGATGTGTCCGGCCGTACGGTCCGGCCGTACGGTCCGGGCGGAGGGTCCGTGCGGTCCGGGCGGCCCGCCCGGACCACACGGGACCGGGGCGAATGAAAGGTCCGAAACCAAACAGATGACCACTGAGCCGAGGGCTGTGCAAAACACGTCACATTCCCGCTCGGTTGTGCCACCATGATTCCGCTGAACGCTACGTGATCCCGGTTACATGTCGGGCGACAGCCGGGTTTCGCACCCACGTACGCGTGAACGTTGCTGGCGGTTTGTGCGGCGGGGGGCGGGAGTCGTCGGATGCGGGGGACCGGTATTGATCAAGCATGCCCCGTGTGCGGAACTCCCGAAGAGGGGGACCTGTGCACGGTCTGCCGGTGGCGGATGCGGGGCGACCCGGTCCTCGGGGACCTGACCGAGGAGGCCGCCCGCCGGGCGGCCGACGCCTTGGCGGCCGCCGCGCAGGGCTGGGACGTACGGGCGGTGGCGCTGTGCGGGAGCGTGGCGCCGGGCGCCGGAGCGAACGCCGGAGCGAACGCCGGAGCGGGCGCCGGGGCAGGCACGGAAGCGGGCCCCGGAGCGGGCCCCGATGCGGGTGAGGGCAGCGTCTCCGGGCGGCTCGCGGCCGTGGTCCGGGGAGGGCTGCCGCAGGCCGGTCCGGGCGCGTCGGGGTCACCGCTGGACCAGTCGGCGGGTCCATGGGAGGAAGTGTCGGTCCGCAGGCCGGCGCAATGGCTCGAAATGCTCGACGATTTGATCTTCGGGCGGGTCAGGGAATTGCTCTTCGTCGAATTCGACCCCGATCGCGTAAACATGATCAAGGCGTACCTGGACGAGAGCGGAATACCCCGCCAGAAGGACGCCGGGAGCGTGGACTGGGAGACCCTCGCCCCCACCCTGCACCCGCACCCGGAAATCCGCCGGTTCCAGCTGGCCGGGGGCATCGGCGAGATATCCCCGGTCGACAGGCGGGATTTCGACGCGGCCGTGCTGCGCCGGCTGACGGCGTCCTTACCGCCGCCCCGCGACCGCTCCACGGTGCTGCTGGTGGGCCACCCCGGCTGGACCCTGCTGGACCGCGCCGTCGCCACGCTCCGCCGCAGCCGCCCCCTGCGGGCCGAGCTGCACCGCCGGGACGGGCAGGCGTACGGCACCACGACGACGGACGCCGTGCGGGGGGTCCTGCGTACCGCGCCCCTTCCCGTGGACCACTCCCTGCTGCTGGTCAGCGCCGATCGGCGGACCGGCGCGGTGCACGTCCACCGCCACGTGCTCTTCCCCGCGGGCGTCCGGCTCCGTCCCGGGGCGGACGCGACCGCCACCGTCACGGTGCACGGCGGGGCCACCGGCAACACCTCCGTGCTCCTCCCCGTACTGGCCGGTCCCCCGGCGGGCGCCGACACGGGCCCGACGGTGCTGGGAGTGGGGCGGACCGCCCTCGGGGCCCTGGAACCGGCCCGGCTCACCTTCGTACTGCGGGGCCCCGGGGAGATCGCCCTCGCCGGGACCGGCGACGGCTGGCCCCGGCCCCACGAGGGCGGCGGAGCACAGGCGCCGCCCGCGCCGGACGGGGCGGAAGCGCCGGACGGGGCGGCACCGGCCCTCACCGCACTGGACGATCCCGACCTGAACCTGACCGCGCTGGTCACCGGCCTGCCGCGGCGGATCGTCCGCCCGCCGCGGCTGGAGGTGTTCTGCACCGTCGAGCTGAGCGGCGCGGACTCGGCCGAGACCGAAGAGCGGCTGGCCTTCGTACGGGACCTCATCGGTTCACTGGCCCGCCTCAGCGGTACCGGCAGCGCCCTGCGCGTCGGCGCCGTGGGCCACTACGACCACGCGATCCACGAGAACGGCTACGCCCCCCGGCGGATCCTGCTGATGCCACCGGTCCCGGCCGGGCCCGCGCCGGCCGCGCTCGCCGCGCTGGACGCCTGGGAGCCCGACCGGCGCCGCCAGGACACGGTGTCCTCGCTGGAGGACGCGCTCAGGACACTGGTGCCGCTCGCCACGGCGTCGCCCCACGGCGACGAGGCGGTACGACGGGTCGCCCTGATCGTCGCCCGCAGGCCGCCCGCCCCGCCCCGGCAGCACGGCATGGTGCCTTCCTGTCCGCTCGGCGCGGACTGGCGGGCCGAAGTCGACCGGCTGCGTGCCGCCGGAGTCCGCGTGATGACCAGGGCGGACCCGAGGACCGGGCCGACGCCCCCCGACCGGGCACGGGCCGCCGTCGAGCGCTACGGGGCCACGGCGTGGGCCGAGCTGTCCCGCGACGGTTCCTTCCGCCCCGGCGCGGACACGGCCGCCGACGTGGCCGAGGCGCTCAGTCCCACCTGGCAATGGGAGGGTCCGCCCTGCCCGTTGGCCTTCGCAAGTCCCTTGCTGTGATCGACCGCTCCGGCACGAGGAGACCCCATGGCCGAGGAATACTACGACCCGAACGACAGGCCCTCCGGCGGCGCGCCGGCCGACGGATCCCCGACACCCCTGGCGGGCGGCCCCCTGAAGCCCGCGCCCCCGCACCCCAACGGACAGCCGTGGTCCGGGCCCCCTGCCCGGCCCGCGGGCAACCCGTACCAGCAGGACCAGGTCCCCGTCATGGACGGCAACGCGGCTCCGGCGCCCATCCCCACCGCGCCGGCCGGCGCGGACGCCACCGACCACGTCCGCATAGGACTGTGGGGCGCGCCGCGCTCCGGCAAGACCAGCTTCCTCGGCGCGCTGCCGATCGCGGCGATGCAGGCCCAGCGGCACGGGCAGGGCAGCTGGCGGATCAGCGGCATGAGCAGGGAGGCCAACAACTTCCTCAACGACAGCGTGACGCGGCTCTCGACCCGCCGGATCTTCCCTGAGGCGAGCGTGGGCCTGCGCAGCATGAGCTGGTCCGTCCAGGGGGAGGAACCTCCCCCGGGCGGCCTGCGCAGGCGCAGCCGCAGGGCCAGCTTCGTCCTGGACATCAACGACGCGGCGGGCGAGGTGTTCCAGGCGAACAACCCGCTGCACGAGGAGATCACCGACCAGCTCGCCCGCGCCCAGGGCCTGATCTACCTCTTCGACCCGCTGGGCGACAGGGAGTCGGCGACGGAGAGCTTCAACTTCTTCTACGCGACGCTCAACGAGCTGAACGCCAGGGTCCGGGACAGGCGGGGGCACCACGACAACAGACTCCCGCACCACGTCTCCGTGTGCGTCGCCAAGTTCGACCACCCCGCCCTCTTCGAGCCCGCCATGCGGGCGGGCTGGGTCACCCAGGACTCCGTGGGATCCCGGCTGCCCCGCGTGCCCGCGCACCTCAGCGCCCGCTTCTTCCAGTGGCTGTGCGAGGACTTCCGGGGGGCCACCGCCCGGATGGTGCGGGACGGTCTGGCCACCTTCTTCCACCCCGACCGGATCACCTACTACGCGACCTCGGCCATCGGGTACCGGCTCAACCCGCAGCACATCTTCGACTACAACAACTACGCCAACGTGGAGGAGGTCGAGGGCCGCCCCCGGATCTGCACCTCCCCCGAGCCCATCAACGTCCTGGAGCCGCTGATCGACCTGGAGCGCAGGATCCACGCCAGGCCGGGCCTCTTCGGGACGAAGCGGAGCGGTCAGTGAGCGACGGTCCCGAAACCCACCGGCTGTCCGCCGACTGGTCGGTGGTGGGCAAGTACCCGGGGCGGACCATGGGGTACGAGGTCCTGCGCGGCAGCCTGCCGTCCGACCGGGCCGAGCGCTACTACTGGGGCGCGGCCACCGGCACCCCCGACGACCTGGAGGCCGACGGCGGACTGCCCTGGCGGGTGTTCCTCAGCGGCGTGCCGGGCGAGAGCCGCTCCGCCTGCGCCCTGGTCGAGACGACCTGGGACGGCAGCGCCGACGGCACCGGCGCCCCCAGCTACACCTGGCGCCTGCTCGTCGTGGACTGGATCCCCGCGAGCACCGCCCGGCTGACGTGGACCGCACTGGACCGGGCCGCCCCCCGTACACAGCCGGACCAGGCGGAGACCGCCGTGGCCGTCGACGCCGCCCGGACCACGGCCGGCGAACTCGCCGACGCCGTCGACCGGCTGGGCTTCGACTGGGCGGCCGGGATCGCCGCCCTGCTGCTGGAAGGCCGGCAGGTGGCGATCGTGCCGGCCCCCGGTGCCCGGCTCCCCGACACCGACGACCGGGTCCTGATCCTCGACGCCGTCTGCTCGCTCCTGCCGTACGGGTGCCGCGCCTGGCTGAGCGCGGCCACCTGGACCGGCCAGTCCGAGCACCGTCTGATGCTGGTCTTCGCGACCGCCGCGCGGACCGGCCAGGCCGAAGCCCGCCTGGGCGCGGGCGCCGCGGGCGGCCCCCCGTCGGAGCCGCAGACCGCCGTCGGGCGCGAGTACCTGAACGAGCTGCTGCGGCTCCGGGCCCGGCGGGAGTCCACCGCCGAACTCGTCAAGCACCTCCTGCGCGCCGGCGACGCCATCTCTTCCCAGGACCCGAAGGCCGCCCTGCGGGCGCTGCGCGAGGCGGACCTGCTGGACAGCGTGCTCACGGAGATCGGCCAGGGCGGCGGCGAACTCGTCGACGTGATGCGGGTGCTGGACACGTACGCGCCGAACGGCCTGACCGAGCGGCAGCTGGGAATGCTCCTGGCCTTCCTCGCCCGCCACGCGCCGGGAGAGGTGCTGCTGCGGTACTGGAGCCCACTGACCCCGCGGCTGCTCGCCGAGGACGTCCTGGCCGCGAGGGCGTCGCAGGCCACCTTCACCCGCGCCACGGACTACCTGAGGGTGGTGCGCGGCCTGGAGGCGTACCACCCGGGCGCGTTCGACGAGCTGTTCACGGCCATGGCGACGGCGCCGGGCCAGGAGCCCGGCTGGGTGGCCGCGCTCGTCTACCGGACGGAGCACGAGCTCGGGCACACCTCGGAAGCCGCCGACCGGGTGCTGATCGGCTCGCGCGAGGCGCGGGACGCCTGGCTGCGCACGCTCCTGAAGGACCGCAGCCACGACCTCTCGCCGCTCCACCGGATCGTCCGGTCGGCCCTGCGGGACGGGGGGAACGCCCCTGCCGGATGGCTGCGGTTCGCCGCGGTGCTCACCGGTGACCTGCGCGCCGGGCAGGTGGTGGCGTCCGACGTCAGCGAGTTCACCGACGCGGGTGAGGACGCCTGGCGGATCGCGCTGGACGCCGCCGCGCGCAACGGCACGCCGGCCGTGGTGGGCCTCATGTGGCCGCGCCTGCGCGAGGTCGCGGTGAGGACGGCCCCGCTCCAGCTGCTCACGGAGCTGAACAGGGTCGCCGCACCGGGTGGGCCCGGACTCGATCCTCAGGTGGCCGCCGACGCGGACCTGCTGTGCGCGATCGCCGGCGCCACCGTGCACGACGGCCACCGACCGGTCCCGACGATGCCCCGGCTCCGGGAGCTCACCGCCCCCGGCGCCGCCCGGCCCTACGCGTCCGCCGTGATCCAGCGGATCGACGCCGATCCCGACCTCAAGAGGCTCGCGGTCGAGGCGCTGCTGGGCGACAGGCCCGACCCCGCCTCGTGGACCGTGCTGACCCAGCTGATGAAGCAACGCCCCAGCACCGAGGAGGTCGTCTGCGACAGCCTGGAACGGCGGCTCGCCGAGGACCCCGGCCTGTGGATCGACGTACTGCCCGAGGAGCTGGTGACGGCCTTCGGCCGCCGGCAGCGGCTGGGCTGGCTGCGTCCCGTCTGGAAGCTGCGCAAGGCCGTCCTCGCCGGTGAGGACCTCGATCAACTGGCCAGGGTCATCGTCGAGGCCTGTCCCGACCGGCAGTTCTCCCCGCCGCTGCTGGTCGAGCTCGTTCCCCTGCTGTACAGCCGGGGAGCCCACGCCGTGTACGAGCTCGGATGCGAGCTGGACCTACGGGCGCCCGGACTGGGCATGGCCATGTACCGGGAACTCGGGCGGAGCGAGTGGGCCCGGGACCTGTGCGAGCAGCTGCGCCAATTCAGCTACGGGGAGATGGAGCGCCACCATCGGATCCTCAAGCGGCTGGGTGGCACCCGCCGGGATGCCCAGCCGCCTGCGCCCCCGTTCCCGCCCCCGGACCTTCCACGTCCGGCACCGCCGTCGCACCACGAGCCCGATCCGTGGCAGGCACCGCAGGAGAAGCGGGGAAGGCTGCGAGGCCTGTTCCCCTGGGGGAACCCATGACCGCCGCCTTCACCTCGGCCGTCGCCGTCGACGCGGGCTCCCGTTTCACGCGCATCGCCGTGCTCGGCGCCGACGGTTCCCCGGTACTGGCCCGGCTGTCCGGCTCCGTACCCGGCGAGGGCGTGCCCGTACCGCGGGAGACGGGCGCCCGCGGCGCCGCTCTGCGGGCGGCCTACGGGGAGTACTGCGGGAGCCATGGAATCCCCGACCGGGTGGTGCTGGTCGTACGGGAGCAGGACCGTGCCGGGGCCGCGGACCGGGCGGCCGACGCGCTGAGCGCCGTCCACGGCACGCGCCCGGCACCGCGGATCCGGGTCCTGGGCACGCCGCACGCGGTGCTGGCGCTGCTCCGGCACGCGGGCGCGCCGCCCTCGGAGCGGTACGCCGTCTGCGAGCTCGGCGCGAGCGCGGCGGAGGTGTCGGTGTGCGCCCCGGTCTCCGGCACCGTGGCCGTCACCGGCCGGGCGTGGCACGCTCCCGCCGACGGCTACGGAGCCGGACTCGACCGGGCGCTGCTCGCCGCCGTCGGGATGCCGGACGACGCGGCGGGACTGCGGGCGCTGGCCGGGGCCCGGGGGGAGACGGGCGCCGCGGAGCGGCTCGGCATCGCCCTGCGCCGCGCGGACAGCCATCGCGGCCCGTACTACGACACGGCCGTCCACCGGGTGGACGGGCGGGAGATCACCGCGGGCGTGGTGCTCCAGGCCCTCGGACGGCTCACGGAAGGACTCGACCGGGTGCTCGACGAGGCCCTGGGCGGTGCGCCGGCCCCGCCGGTGGTCGCGGTGGGGGGCGCGGCCCGGTTCGGCCCGCTGGCCGGGCACCTCGCCGCCCGGCACGGGCCGCTCGTGGCGCTGCCCGGTGACACGGACCCCGCCCTCGCCGCCGTCTTCGGCGCCGCGCTGGTCGCCGCCGGCCGGGCCGACCCGGGCGACCGCTACCCGCACGCCGTCTGCGTGGGTACCCACCGCGTCGTCGGCGGCGCTCCGCGGTCGCAGGAGCTGGTGATCAGCCCTGCCGGAGTGCTGGAACCCGGCGGCGCCACCGTCTTCGCCGAGACGGGCGGACACCGCGTCCCGGTGGCCGCGGGGACGGCGTCCCCCGCCGGTCCCGCGCCGCCCGTACGGGTGCGGGTGCGTGACGCCCGCGGTGAGCGCTCCGAGGCCGTGGGCACCCTGACCCTCCCCCCGGGAGGCGCGGGCGACCGCTTCCACGTGGGAGTACGCATCGCCGTCGACGGTACGGCCCATCTCGTGCTGCACCCGCTGGGCTCCGCGGCGCCCGGCGAATTCCCCCTCGGCACCCTGCCGACCGACCTCAAGGGAGCAGGTCCGTGAAGCACCCCACCCCGCCACGGGCACCCCGGTTCGCGCGCGTCGCGCGGGTCGGCGCCGCTCTGGTGACCGCCGTCCTGCTGGCCGCCCCGCCGGCGGCCGCACGGGCGACGACCACCGACCCGGCCCCCTCCCGCTCGGAGGTCTACCAGGCCCTCGGGCTGAACGACCAGCCCGCCGACTACGTCGTCCTCGTCGACACCTCCGGGTCGATGAACCAGGACGGCCGCTACGACACGGTCCGTTCGACCCTCGGCAGCTTCCTGAACGGCATGTCACCCAAGGACCACGTCGCGCTGTTCACCTTCGACTCCCGTCCGCAGCCGCGCTACATCGGCTCGGCCGGCGACAGCGCCGCGATCACGGCCAGGCTGCCCGCCGCACCCGACCCCGCCGGGGACACCGACATCGGCGCGGCGCTCGACGCGGCACTGACCGAACTGGAACGCGATCAGGCCTCGGCGGTCGCCTCCGTGGTGCTGCTCACCGACGGCGAGCACCATCCCGTCGCCGGCTCCGGCTACCCCGATTCCACCGGCCCCGCCTGGACCGCGCTGCGCGGGCGCGCGCAGGCCCTCGCCGGACGCACCGAACTGGCCGGGTACGCGCTGCCGCTGGGCAACGGAGCGACGGGCGCGGGCCTGCTGGGCGACGTCGTGAAGAACACCACCGTCCTGCGCCCCGAGAGCATCCAGGACCTCGGCTCGTACCTGGCCCGGGCCGGGGAACGCACCCAGACCCGCAAGGCGCAGCTGCTGCTGGCCGGGGACGTCGGGCAGGGGGTGACCGCGGAGTGGCAGGACGCCGGGCGCAGCGATCTCACGGACGGGTCGGCGACCGCGAAGCTCACGCTCCGCTCGACCTCCCGGCACGTCCCCCTGACGGTCACCGGCGCGAGCGCCTCGGTCGGCGATCCGTCCGTCACGCTGGACGGGCTGCCGGGGCAACTGACCCTCCAGCCGGGCGAGTCCCGGTCCTTCGACGTACGGCTGAGGGGCCGGCTGTCGGCGGGTCCCCTGCCGTACCGCCGGGTGAAGGACGCCGACACCACGCTGAAGCTGTCCGGCCGGGTGACCTCCCCGTGGGAGCAGGCGCTCGCCCCGGACGTACGGCTGAACGTTCCCCAGCAGGTGCGCGTCACGCGGGCGGCGGTGCCGCTGCGGGCCACGGTGGGGTCGGCGGCCTTCCTGCCCGGGGTGCTGGGCGGTGCCGCGCTGGTGCTGCTGGCCGGCTGGCTGTACTGGCGCAGGATCCACCGGCCGCCCCTGCGGGGCGAGCTGCTGCTGACCCGGGTGTTCGGCGACGCGTTCACCGACCGCGTCGCGCTGACCGGCCGCGCGGTGACGCTGCGTCCCCCGTCGGTCGGCGGCCGGGGCCGCGTCCACGGCCGGCGCCGGTCGACCGACACCGGGCCCAGGATCGACCTGCTGATCCGCTACACGCCGGACGGCTCCACCGCCCGGGAGGCCACCGCGACCTGTCTCCCCGACCAGGAGGTCGTCGTCAACGGGGTCTCGTTCACCTACGTGTCCGGGCGCTTCGCGTCCGGCCCGTCCGACACCCTCATCGGCGGGCCGCGATGAACGCCGCCACACCGACGCTGAACGTCGCCGCGACCCGGGTCGGCACGCAGGCGCTGGGGCCGGGCCTGCGGTCGGTGCTCTGGGTGCAGGGATGCCCCTTCCGCTGCGCCGGCTGCATGTCGCCCGACTGGATACCCGAGCGGCCGGCCCGGTCGGCCGAACCAGCGTCCCTGGCAGCCGAGTTGCTGAGCGATCCGCGGGTGGACGGCCTGACCTTCTCGGGCGGTGAGCCGATGCTGCAGGCGGCCGGACTCGCCGAGGTGGCACGGCTGGCCCGGGAGGACCGCGAGCTCTCCGTGATCTGCTTCACCGGCTACCGGCTCGAACGCCTCCGTGCCGCGCCGCCGTCCCCGGGGGTCCCCGCGCTGCTGTCCGCGGTCGACGTACTGATCGACGGCCGGTACGTGGCGGAGCTGGACGACGGCCGCGGACTGCGCGGCAGCGCCAACCAGCGGATCCACCACCTCACCCGGCGGCTGGCGGACTGCGGTTACGACTTCGCCCGCCGCCCCAGGACGGCCGAGATCGCCATCAGCGGCCCGGAGGCCCTGCTCGTCGGCGTACCGCCGGCCGGGCTGCTGGCCGCCTTCGACGCCGCCGTCGACTCCGTCCGATCCGACACGCCCACCGGAAGGGAACTGCCCCATGAGCGGTAGGAAGCGCATCCAGGTCGACGAGTCCGAGTGGTACCGCCTCCAGCGCAACGCGCAGAAGCTGAAGGAGGTGCAGCGCAACCTGCCCCGGCTGATCGACGACGTCCGCAAGCAGACCCGCGCCGACATCGACCGCACCTTCGGCAGGGTCGAGGAGCGCCAGCGCCGGCACGAGGAAGTGGTGCGCGGCCTCAGCGCGCAGACCCGGCAGCTGGAGGCCGACACCTCGCGACGGCTCCAGGAGCAGGCCCGGGACCTGCACCGGACCCTCGACGAGACCGCGGGCCGCATCCGGGAGGAGTCCCGCCGCGAGCTGGCCGCACACCAGGAGGCCGTACGCCGGGAGATCGCCGCGGAGCGCGCCGAACGCCGTGCCGAGACGGCCCGGCTGTCCGGGGAGATCGACGTGATGAAGCAGGACCGGGCACGGGCCGAGGAGACCGTCCGCTCCTGGCTCTCCGACAGCCGGGCCATGGCCGGTCTGATCGAGGGGTCGCTGCCGCACGAGCGCTACGCCCCCGGAGAACTGGACCGGCTGACGCGACGGCTGGCCACCGCCGAGCAGAACACGGCGGGCGGCCGCTTCGACGCGGCCCTGGCCGTGGCGCAGGAGACGTACCACTCGCTCAGCGAACTGCGGCTGGAGATCGAGCAGCGCGAGCTGGACCGGTCCTGGGCCCAGACCGCCGCCGTGGAGGCCCTGGTGCGGATCGAGAAGCTGATCGAGGGCAACCGGGAACGCCCCGTCCTCGGTCCGGACGGCCAACCCCTGGCCGGGTACACGCTCGACGTCGTCTACTGGTCGGCCGGGGAACTCGACGAGCTGGGCCGGGAGACGGAGCGGGCACTGTCGCTCGCCCGCGACGACGGGACCGACACCGGCGAACTGCACGCGCTGCGGGAGCGGGCGCCGGAGCTCGAAGGCGCACTGGGAGACACCGTGGAACGGGCCGGCATGCGCCAGCTGGCCTCGCAGATCCGGGTGAACCTCGCCGACGCCGTCGCCCAGACCCTCAGTGACTACGCCTACTACGACCTCGTCGACGGAGAGTACGAGGACGCCGACCCCCGGGGCGCCTACTACGCCAAACTCCGCCACGACAACGGCAACGAGATCGTCCTGGACATCTCGCAGGCCGTCCAGGACGACGGGGAATGCGTCATCCGGGTGCACTCCTACGACCACGACACCACCGCCGAGGCCGATCTCACCGCCCGGGCCCGGGCGATCGGACAGGGGCTTGCGGCGGAGGGCCTGCGGGTGTCGGAGCCGGTGGGAGAGAAGGGCGACCCGGACCCGCTGCTGCGCGACATCGAACGTCACCGCACCCGGCAGCGGCCCCGGCCCGGGTCGGCATGACCGGCGCCGCGACGCCGCCCGCGGCCGGGCCGGGCGTGGAACGGTTCCCGGCCTCCGTGCTGCGCGGCGGTGAACCGTTCGCCGTCCTCTACGGCCCCGGCGTGGACGACGTCTTCGTCGACGGCACCCACCAGGTGCGCACCCTGGAGGAAACCCTGTGGCGGCTGCTGCGCGCCGAGGGCTACGAGCGGATCGTCTTCAGTTCCCTGCAGGATCCCGTCTACTTCCGCGACGACGCCTCCCGGGGCCTGTCCCGCAGCGCTCCCGCGCCGCGCCGGGCGCCGCGCACCATGCGCCACTCGCAGCTCAAGGGCCCGCTCGGCGGCATGCTGGTGTCCGGCCTCGGCCCGCGCGGTGCCGCCGGGGAGCAGCGGGAGGCCCCGGCCGGGGGCGGCGCGGGCGGCGCCGGGCCCGCACCGTCGGCGATGGGCGTCTCCGATCCGTTCGGGGTGATGACGCTCGCCGGGCACCTGCGGCAGCGCGGGCACCGGACCGCCGTGGTGTTCCCGTATGCCGAGGAGGTCCTGCGCCATCACAGCGCGGCGCGGCAGCTGGCCCACGCCATGGCGGACTGGTCCCAGCAGAGCGACGGCCGCAACCTCTGGGTGCTGGTCTTCCGCAGGCCCACCCTGGAGGGAGTGGCCGGGTTCGTCGAGGGACAGGGAGGCTATCCGCTGCTGGAGACCTTCGTGCGCCAGCAAATGGACACTCCGGGGCGTCCCGGTACGGCCCGGATCGGATTCCCGCAGGCGGCCGAGGTGGAACGGCTGATCCACGCGACGCGGCTGCGGGAAGGGCTGCGGATCGGCGACTGGCGGGAACTGGCCCCGATCGTGCGGGCCATGGCCGGACAGCCCTGGAAGGCCCGGACCTGGCGCACCGAGCTGGTCCGCCTGGCCCGGCAGGGCGGCACGCTCGACGCCGAAGCCGTCCGGGGCTGGGTCGAGGGTGCCGATACCGACCCCCGCCCGGCCTGGGAGCGGCTCGCCGCCATGCCGGGGCTGGACGCGGTCAAAGCGCACTTCGAGCAACTCCGGGCCCAGGTGGAGACCGCCGCGGCGCTCCGGGCCGCAGGTCACACCGGCGTGGCCGAACCCCCCTCCTTCCACCTGGTGTTCGCCGGCAATCCCGGGACCGGGAAGACCACCGTGGCCCGGCTGGCCGGTGAGATCTACCGGGACCTGGGCCTGCTGAGCCGGGGCCACGTCGTCGAGGCGAAGGTCCGGGACCTCGTCGCCGGATACGTCGGTCAGACGGCCGCACTGACCGACGAGGCGGTGGAACGGGCCCTGGACGGAGTGCTCTTCATCGACGAGGCGTACGGACTCAGCGACCAGGGCGACGGGTTCGGGAACGAGGCGATCCAGACGCTCGTCAGCCGCATGGAGAACGACCGCGGCAGACTGGCCGTCATCGCGGCCGGATACCCGGACAAGATGCAGGAGTTCCTGAACTCCAACCCGGGTATGCCGAGCCGGTGGACCGTCCTGGACTTCTCCGACTATCCCCCCGAGACCCTGATCGCGATCCTCCTCGGGCGGCTCACCGCGCGCGGTCCGCGCCTGAGCCCCGAGGCCGAGGAGCAGCTGACACGGATCGTCGCCGGGATGCACCGGACCCGGGACGCGACGTTCGGCAACGCGCGGGACATGCGGACCCTCGCGGACGGCATCTACACGCGGTGGTCCGCCCGCGTCCGCCGCCACGTCCACCGGCCGGTCGTACCCGAGGACATCCCGGAGACCTACCGGGCGCACCTGACCCCGCCGGCCCCCGACCCCGTGGCCCTGCTGGCGGAACTCGACCGCTACGTGGGACTGGGCCCGGTCAGGGAACACCTCACGCAGCTGGCCAACCGGCTGCGGCTGCGCCAGGCCAAGGGGGGAGGCGGGTTCGCGGCGCCGCACCTGCTGTTCACCGGACCGCCGGGGACGGGGAAGACCACGGTGGCCCGGCTGGTCGGCAGGATGTTCCGGGACCTCGGCCTGCTGCGCAAGGGGCACGTGCTGGAGGTCACCCGCGCCGAACTCGTGGGCGTCCACATCGGGGAGACCGCCCCCAAGGTGCAGAAGGCCGTGCGGGACGCGCTGGACGGCGTCCTGTTCCTCGACGAGGCCTACAGCCTGGCCCGCGACACCTCGTACGGGGGCTACGGGGCCGAGGCCATCGACACCCTGACCCGGGAGATGGAGCACTGGCGGGGCCGTCTGGTCGTGATCGCCGCGGGCTACCCGCGGGAGATGGCGGAGTTCCTCGACTCCAACTCCGGGCTGAAGTCCCGGTTCACGGAACCGATCCCGTTCCCCCCGTACTCCACCGCCGACCTGGTGGAGATCCTGCGCCGGTCGGCCGCCGCCGAGGGTTACACCCTGGGGACGGGCGTGGCGGACCGGGCCGCGCTCTGGCTGGAGCGCAAGCGCGCGGCCGATCCGGCCGGATTCGGCAACGCCCGGACGGTCCGCGGGCTGCTGGAGGACATGGAAGGCGCGATGGCGGCCCGGTTCGCGGTGCACGGCTGGCCGCGGGGACCCGGTTCCGGCCCCGGCCCCGACCCCGTCGTCCCCCTGGAGTTCGAACCGGCGGACGTCCCGGATCCGGCGGTGGGCGGCCCGGTCACCGGATGACCGAACGCCCCTCCGCGTCCTGGGAGTCACGTGCTTCCAGGACGCGGCCCAGCGCCCGGTCCGCCTCCCCGAGCCGCCGCTCGATGTCCGCCACGGTGGCCTCCACCTGCTCCAGCGAAGCCGTCTCCGGCCCCGCGCCCCCGGATCCCGCCGGGGCGAGGAGGGCCCGCGCGAGGTCGCGGTTGGCCTCGGCGTAGAGCCTCAACGACACCAGCTGTGCGCCCCGTTCGGCCCGGACCCGCTCCAGGAGCTCCTGCCCGGACGCGAGCGCCGCCGCGCCCTCGTCATGCTCGCGCTCCTCGACCGCCAGCGCGCTCTGCACCGCCGCGGCCCGTTCGAGCACCTGCCTGGTCTGCGGACCCAGGGCGGCCAGCTGGTCGTCCGAGAGGCGGATCAGCGCGTCGCCGCTCGTGCGCAGCGCGTCGTCGACCCCGGCGTCCCGGCCGCGCAGCGCGGCCAGCCGCTCCCCGATGACCTGCTGCTGCTCCCGGAGCGCGTCCAGCGCGACGACCAGCCGTTCCAGCCGGCGCAGTTCGTCCACCTGGCGGCGCAGCTCCCCGTGCTGCTCCAGCCGGGTGCGCAGGGCCTCCTGCGTTGCCACGAGCTTCTCCAGCTCGGCCCGTTCCTCCGCGACGCGCTCGGTCACCTCGGCGAGCCGGCGCACCAGCGCGTCCGTACCGCCGCCCACCCGGTCCCCGGGCATCGCGGCGGCCAGCAGCGCGGGCAGCGCCCCCTCCAGTTCGCGGCCGTGCTCCAGCGCGTCGTCCAACGCGTACAGGGCCCCGAGCGCGCGGGCGCCGCCGGCGTCGGCGCCCACCCGGCACACCGCCGCCGCGGCCCACCGGAAGGCGCAGCCCAGCACGCGCAGAGCGGCTTCCACGTCGTCGACGCCGGTGGCGCCCAGCGTGTCGGCTATCTCTCGTCTGGCGTCGTCCATGGCGATCACCGTATCGCCGTGAACGCGCCCGCGACCGGCACTTGCGCGACTACTCTTCCCGGAGCGGTTCCACAGCGATTAATTCGGGGGACTCATGGCCGAGTTGGTGCGATTCGACGGTCCTGACGGAACATCACTCTTCGTCGAGGTGGAGGAGGACTCGCCCGGTCTGGAACGGATCTCCCGGGACTCCGGCGGTGTGGTGCGGGCGGGCCGCCGGCTGGAGGACGCCCTGACGGCGGTCCGCCCCGCGATCCGCTCGGTGGTCGAGTCCGTGAGGGCCCTCGCGCCGGACGAGTACGAGGTCGAGTTCGGGATGAAACTCAACGCGGAGTCCGGAGTGGTGATCGCCAAGACGGCGATGGAGGGACACTTCAGCGTCAGGATCCACTGGAGCCGGTCCACCGACGGCCCCGCGGACTGACCCCGTTGTCCGCCGCCCGAGAGCGCCCGCCCTGGCTGGTGAGCATCCGCCGCTCCCCGGGGGAGAACCCGGTCGGGGCCGGGCTGCTGGTCGGCCCGCGGCACGTCCTGACCTGCGCCCACGTCGTACGGGCCGGGACGGCGCTCGGGATGCCGACGGAACCGGTCTACGTGGAGTTCCAGTACGCCGAGGCGCACGAGCCCCTGCCCGCCACCGTCGTACCCGGCGGCTGGCACCCGGCCACCGGCACCGACACCGGGGACGTCGCCGTCCTCGAACTCGGCTCGCCGCCGCCCCCGGAGGCCGTCCCCGCCCCCCTGCGGACCACGGACTCCGGCACCTGGGACCACCAGTTCCGCGCGTACGGCTACCCCCGCGAGCACCCCCGCCAGGGGGTACCCGTACGGGGCGAGATCATCGGCCACGCCGGCAGCGAGTGGCTCCAGGTGGAGGCCAGCCCCCACACCGGCTGGGCCCTGGAACAGGGCTTCTCGGGCTCCCCCGTCTGGGACGTGCACAGCGAGGGCGTCATCGGCATGCTCGTCGCCCGCGACTCCGTGACCAAGGTCGACCGGCGCACGGCGTACGCGATCAGGGTCGAGACGCTCGTCCGCTACTGGCCCGCACTGGGCGCGCACGTCCGCGCTGCCACGACGCGAGAGGTGCGGGAGCGGCTGGAGAGCCTGCTGTGGCTCCCGCTGACCGAAGACGGCGAGATCGCCCGCGTCGACCAGGTGGATCCGCACGACATAGGAGTCTCCCGCTCCAAGTACAGCGGCCGGCCCGGGGCCTCGCCGTACGTGCCCCGCCGTCCACAGGACGACCTCCTCGACACCGCCCTGGAGCAGTCGCGCTTCGTCCTGCTGGCCGGGCAGTCCAAGGCCGGCAAGTCGCGCACCCTGTACGAGGCGCTGCTGCGCACGCAGCCCGGAGCCCGCCTGATCGTCCCGCGCCCGGACGCCACGGACCGCCGGATCCTCGACGACCTCAGCCGGACCGCTCTGCCGCTCGGCCGGGACCGCGCCGTCCTCTGGCTGGACGACCTCCACCGCTACCTCCGGCCCGGCGGCCTGGACCTGCAGATCCTCGACCGGCTGACCCGGCGGCACCCGGCCGTCACCGTCGTCGCCACCATCCCGGCCAAACAGCGGGCCGCCCTCACCGGCATGGAGAACGACATCGGCCGTGTCGCCCGCACGGTCCTCGGCAAGGCGCACACCGTCGAACTGCCGGCGCTCCTGACGGAGCAGGACGCCGCCGCGGCACGGGAGCTCTACCCCCGCGAGGACTTCGCCGCGAGGGGCATCGGCGAGCACATGGTCGCCGCCCCCCGGCTGGAACAGCGCCTGCGCGACGGTGCGGAGACCTGCCCCGAGGGATGGGCGCTCGTGAAGGCGGCGGCCGACTGGCACCGGATGGGCATGACCGGACCGGTCCCCGAAACCGCCCTCCTGGACCTCTTCCGCTCCTACATGTCCACCCACTACCTGCGGTTCGACGCCGACGAGACCCACTACCGGACCGGCCTGGCCTGGGCCGGGGAGCCCGTGGCCGGGGCCATCGCCCTCCTGTACCGGGTACCGGGGCCGCGGGACCGGCCCGCGTACACCGGATTCCCCTACACCTCGGAGTACCTGGACACCCGTCTCGACGACCCCTCCGCCGCGGTACCCCGCATCGCCTGGGACTACCTCGCCGAGCACCGCACGCCCACCGAGCTGGTGCCGATCGCCTACGCGGCGCTGGTCCGGGAGGAGCCCGACGTGGCCGAGCGACTGCTGCGCCGGATCGCGCGGGCGCCCGGTGACCGGGACGGCTCGGCCTGGGCCTCACTGATGCTCGGGCAGATGTCCCTCGTCCGCGGGAACGTGGACGAGGCCCTGGAACTGCTGGACGCGGCGGCCTCCTCCCGGACGGAGAACGTCGCCCCGCTGGCGCAGGTCGAACTGGCCGCGGCACTCGTGATCAACGGCGACCGGACGCGCTCCAGGAGGCTCCTGGAGAGCGCCGTCGCCTCCACCGACCCGCAGATCTCCCGGCTGGCCCAGGTGGGCCTGGCCCGCCTCCTGGTCCTGCAGGGCGAGAGCGAACGGGCCGAACGGCTGCTGGAGGCCGTCCTCGCGTCCGGCGACACGGAAGCCGAGTACCTGGCCGGCGCCCAACTGGTCCGCACGCTGACCGACGGCGACCCGGCCGGCGTGCGCACCGGCCGGGAGCCGGGCACCGAACTCGGCAAACCCGCGACCGGCCTCGGCGCCGCCCGCGGCCCCGGCCGGCCGGAGCCGGCCGAGCGGCCGTGGACCCTGCCCCGCATGATGGGCGACACGGTCGCGGTCCAGATCACCTCCGCGGCCCGCGCGAACCTCGGCGGAGTACTGGTCCACCAGGGCAAGCTGGACCGGGCCGAGGCCCTGCTGCGCTCGGTGGCGGACAGCGGACAGGCGCACGTCGTGCCCTGGGCCCAGGTGAGCCTGGGAGACCTCCTCACCCTCCAGGAGAGGTACGGCGAGGCCAGGCAGGTACTGGAGGCCGCGATCGCCTCCGGACACCCCTTCGTGCTCCCGATCGCACGGGTCGGCCTGGCCGTCGTCCTGCTCGGAGGGGACGAGGAGGAGCGGGGAGTGGCCATCCTCCGGGAGGTGGCCGAATCCGGACGTCCCGACCAGGGCAACCGGGCGGCCTGCGCACTCGGCGAATGGCACGCCGCGCTCGGCGACACCGAGACCGCTGGGGAGTGGCTGGACCGGGCGATCGCCTCCGGTCACCCGGAGTGGGCGCCGCCGGCCCGCGTCGCCCTCGCCGTCATGCTCGCGGGGGAGGAGGGCGGGGCGGGCCGGGCGCGGGCGCTGCTGGCCGAGACGATCACCTCCGGGCACCCCCATCAGGGCCCGCGCGCCGCCGATCTCCTCGGCGACCTCCTCGTCCGCGAGGGCCACCCCCGGGAGGCGGAGGAGGCCTACCGCACCGCGATCGATTCCGGACACTGGTACTGGGCGCCGCCGGCCCGCGTCGGCCTGGCCGTCATGCTCGCGGGGGAGGAGGGCGGGGCGGGCCGGGCGCGGGCGCTGCTGGCCGAGGCGAGCGCCTCCGGGCACCCCCATGAGGGTCCGCGCGCCGCCGATCTCCTCGGCGACCTCCTCGTCCGCGAGGGCCACTTCCGGGAAGCGGAGGAGGCCTACCGCACCGCGATCGATTCCGGACACCCCCACTGGTCCCTGATCGCCCGCTACGACCTCGCCGTCATGCTCGCCGACCAGGAGGACCTCCCGCGCGCCGAGAGCCTGCTGCGCGTGCTGGCCGAATCCGAGGAGGAGACGGCGGCGTCGTGGGGGAGGGCCCTGCTCGGCATGGTGCTCATCCGCGCCGGGCGCAGGCCCGAGGGGATCGGACACCTGCGGGCCGCGGGCGACGCGGGCGTGCACCCCGCCTCCCCCATGGCCCGGTTCCAGCTGGCCAAGTGCCTGGCCGAGGACGGGGACGACGACGGCGCCGAGGAGCTCCTGCGGTCCGTGGTCGAGGACGAGCCCTCGGACGTCACCGAGGCGGCCAAGGCCTCGCTCTGCGTACTGCTGCTGCGCCGCGGCGACGGCGAGGCCGCCGAGGGGCTCCTGATGGGGGTGGAGACCTCGGGCGATGCCGGGGCGATCGCCCTGGCCTACCTCGGCACCGGCGAGTACCTGCTGGACGTGGGGGAGGTCATCGCGGCCGGCGACCTCCTCGAAGCCGCGCTGGAGACCGGCGACCCGCAGACGGCGCCCCGCGCCGGAGCGCTGCTCGGCGTCGTACGGCGATCCATGGTCGACGCCGGGAACGCCGCGTGCGGGGAGGAGCTGGAGGAGGCCCGGCGGCTGCTCACGGACGCCCTCGCCACCGGGGAGCAGTCCGTCGAACCGCTCGCCCGCCGCTACCTGGGCAGCACCCTCTTCCGCCTCGGGCTGTACGCCGACGCCGAAAGCACGCTGCTGCCCCTCGCCCGGTCCGACGACACCGTCCACCGGCCACAGGCGCTGCTCCTCCTGGCCCAGGTCCTGGCGGTCGGCGACCGGCCGGAGGAGGCGTACCCCTGGTTCGAGCGGGCGATGGACTGCGGTGACCCGGAAACCGAGCCCGAGGCCCGGCGCCTCTACTGCGAGCTGCTGATGGGCGCCGGCCTGCACGAACGCGCCCGCGAGGTCCTGGCCCCGCTGGTGACCGACGGCGACACGGAGGAGGATCCGCTCCCCGAACCGCTCCCGGCGCGGCCCGCCGGGCGGCCCACGGAGCCCGGACCGCCCGGTCCCGCCGCGCATCCGCTTCCGGTCGGGGTGCTGGTGCTGCTCGGGGACGTCGCGGCGGCCGAGGGGGACGAACGGGAGGCCGGCTACTGGTACGGCCTGGCCGGACGGCCCCCGGCCGGGACGGGCCCGCCGTGACGCGGCCGGCCCGCAGCCGACATGGCTGCGGGCCGGTGCGCCTGTGCGGGCAGGCGCCTGTGCGGGCAGGTCGCCTACGCGGGCAGGTGCGCCTCGATCGCGGCGATGACTTCGGGCGCCTCGGGCTCGGTGCGCGGGCGGAAGCGCGCGACGACCTCGCCGGCCGGGGAGATGAGGAACTTCTCGAAGTTCCACTGGATGTCCCCGGCCTCGCCCTCGGCGTCCGGGGTCTGCACCAGCTCGCGGTACAGGGGGTGCCGGTTCTCGCCGTTGACCTCGGACTTCTCCAGCATCGGGAAGGTCACGCCGAAACCGGCCGCGCAGAAGGTCTGGATGTCCTCCGCGGTGCCCGGCTCCTGACCGCCGAACTGGTTGCAGGGCACACCGATGACGGTGAAGCCCTTCTCCGCGTACGCGAACTGCAGCCGGGCCAGCCCCGAGTACTGCGGGGTGAGCCCGCACTGGGAGGCGGTGTTCACGAGGAGGACGACCTTGCCCTTGTGGGCCGCGAGGCTGGTGGGCTCGTCGTCCAGGGTGGTCAGCGGGATGTCGTACAGGCTCATCGGGCTCTCCTCGGCAGGCAGGGGGAACAAGGAAGACAAAGGGACGGACGGAAGAACGGGCGGGCACGGGCCCGCGCCCTCCGAGCCTAGGCCCCCTCCGCCACCAGTTCGTCCGCCGGGTCGTTGACCGGCTGCGGCACGCCCGTGAGGTCCATGACGAACAGCGGTACCGCCAGCTCGTCCGCCCGGCTCCGGGCCTCCTCGGTGTAGCCGGCGAGGGAGAAGTAGACGCCGGTCGCGGCGGCCGTGAGGCCGTTCAGCCAGACGCACTCCACCGCCCGCAGCCCGACCGGGGCCGTGGTCGGGTCCACCTGCGCCACCACCCCCGGAGCCCGCAGGTCCGCCGCCGCGGAGGGGATCGGCACGCCGTCGGGCTGCCGCACGTCCCGGAAGCCGAGCCAGCGCAGGTACAGCGCGGCCGTCGCCACGGCGTCCCGGCCCGTACGGATGGTCACCGGCCGGAACGCCGGCCGCGCGACGGCACCCGTCATGGAGGCCGCCCCGGTGCCCGACCCGGCTTCCGTCCCTGGCGTCCCCGCATGCGGATCCGTCCCCGCCGGGCCCGTCCGGCTCCCCGCCCCCGCTGTCGCGGGACCCGCCGCGCCGGCGTTCCTGCCCGACGCCGCCCCCGGCGGCCGGACCGGGACCCGGACCACGGTCCCGCACGCCCCGCAGCCCAGCTCCGGCTGGGGCCACTCGCCCTCCCGTCCGCAGGCCCCGCACCGCACCACCACCCAGCTCTGCGACCAGGTGCGGTGCGTCAGCGGCCGGGGCTCCGCCGACGGATCCAGGGGAGGGGTCACGGGGTTTCCGCAGGCGCAGGGGAAGGAGGGCGCCGCGTAACCGTTCTCGCGCCCGCATCCCGGGCAGCGCATCCGTACCGCTTCCGTCATGAGACCCGGCCCCCTCCGTCGCCGTGCGTAGTCCCATGCTCCACCACCGGCGACCGCCCGGGCGGCCAGGGCGGCGGATTGCCGCCGGATCCGGCCGAAGGACCGGCCATTTGTGCAACTCACCGAACGGGATGCGCCTTTTGGTGGGTTCCGGGGTGCCCCACCGCCTTGACGTGCGCGAAGTGGCCGCTTAGCTTGTTCCGTATAGCAGAACAAAAATTCCGCATTACGGAAAAAGTCTGACCGCCGGACCCGCAGGAGAACTCGATGCCTCGTATGACAGCCGCCGCCGCTGCAGTGGAGATCCTCAAGCTCGAGGGTGTCGAACAAGCGTTCGGTGTCCCCGGTGCTGCGATCAACCCGTTCTACCGCGAGCTCAAGAACGTGGGCGGGATCGGCCACACGCTGGCCCGCCACGTCGAGGGCGCCTCGCACATGGCCGAGGGGTACACCCGTGCCAAGGCCGGCAACATCGGCGTCTGCATCGGCACCTCGGGTCCCGCCGGCACCGACATGATCACCGGCCTGTACTCGGCGATCGCCGACTCGATCCCGATCCTGTGCATCACCGGTCAGGCTCCGGTCTCGAAGCTCCACAAGGAGGACTTCCAGGCCGTCGACATCGCCTCGATCGCCAAGCCGGTCACCAAGAAGGCCACGACCGTCCTGGAGGCGGCCCAGGTTCCGGGCGTGTTCCAGGAGGCCTTCCACCTGATGCGCTCCGGCCGTCCGGGCCCGGTCCTGATCGACCTCCCGATCGACGTCCAGCTGACCGAGATCGAGTTCGACCCGGAGACCTACGCCCCGCTGCCGGTCTACAAGCCGCAGGCCACCCGCGCCCAGGCCGCCAAGGCCCTGCAGTTCCTGCTGGAGTCCGAGCGCCCGCTGATCGTCGCCGGTGGCGGCATCATCAACGCGGACGCCTCCGACCTGCTGGTCGAGTTCGCCGAGCTGGTCAACGTCCCCGTCATCTCCACCCTGATGGGCTGGGGCACCATCCCGGACGACCACGAGCTGGCCGCCGGCATGGTCGGCGTGCAGACCGCCCACCGCTACGGCAACGCCACGTTCCTGGAGTCGGACTTCGTCTTCGGCATCGGCAACCGCTGGGCCAACCGTCACACCGGTTACAACCTGGACGCCTACACCAAGGGCCGCAAGTTCGTCCACGTCGACATCGAGCCGACCCAGCTGGGCAAGATCTTCGCCCCGGACTTCGGCATCGCCTCCGACGCCAAGGCCGCGCTGGAGCTCTTCGTCGAGATCGCCAAGGAGCTCAAGGCCGAGGGCAAGCTGCCGGACTTCTCCGCCTGGGCCGCCTCCGCGCAGGAGCGCAAGGCCACCCTGCAGCGCCGCACGCACTTCGACAACATCCCCCTGAAGCCGCAGCGCGTCTACGAGGAGATGAACAAGGCGTTCGGCCCGGAGACCCGCTACGTCACCACCATCGGCCTCTCCCAGATCGCCGCCGCGCAGTTCCTGCACGTCTACAAGCCGCGCCACTGGGTCAACTGCGGCCAGGCCGGCCCGCTCGGCTGGACCATCCCGGCCGCCATCGGTGCCGCCACCGCGCAGCCGGAGACCCCGGTCGTCGCCCTCTCCGGCGACTACGACTTCCAGTTCATGATCGAGGAGCTGGCGGTCGCCGCCCAGCACAAGGTCCCCTACGTCCACGTCCTCGTGAACAACGCCTACCTGGGTCTGATCCGCCAGGCGCAGGGCGGCCTCGGCATCAACTTCGAGGTCAACCTCGAATTCGAGAACATCAACACCCCGGAGATCGGCGTCTACGGCGTCGACCACGTCAAGGTCGCCGAGGGCCTGGGCGTCAAGGCCATCCGCGTCACCGACCCGGACAAGCTGGGCGAGGCCTTCGAGGAGGCCAAGAAGCTGGCGCAGGAGTTCCAGGTCCCGGTCGTCGTCGAGGCCATCCTGGAGCGCATCACCAACATCGCGATGAGCAAGACCGTCGACATGAGCGACGTCACCGAGTTCGAGGAGCTGGCGACCGAGCCGGGCCACGCCCCGACCGCGATCCGCCCGCTGACCGTCTGACGGTCCGCGCCCCCGGCGCGGTGAACGCCGCGCCGGTACCGGTGTGACAGCACGGAACGGCCCCCGTACCTCCCTGGGGAGGTACGGGGGCCGTTCCGCGTGCCGTGGACCCGTTCGCCGTCCGGGGCCCCGGGCCGCCGCTTCAGGCGGGTACGGGCCTCAGGCGGGGTACGGGCCCAGTTCCGCGTCCACCGCGCCCTCCAGCAGGGTCCGGGCCCGCTCCAGCTCCAGTGAGCCGCTCAGCCAGCGTTCGCTCAACCCCTCCACCAGGGAGTTCAGCCGCTCCGCCACGTCCAGCGGGACCGCGGCCGGGTCGGCCTGACCGGCCGCCTGGGCGTCCGCCACGGCGTCGGCGGTGTCCCGGTTCCAGCTGCGGGTGGACTCGGCGAGGGCGGCGCGCAGGTCCGCGTCGAAGATGGCGGTGGCCCGCAGCTCGCCCCAGGCGATGCTGTTCTCGCGCACCCGGGGGGTGTCCTGGAGCTCGCCGAGCAGCAGCTGGAGCAGGACGGCGCGGGCGTCCTCGGTGCCCTCCACGGCCTCGTCGGTGTAGCCGGTGGCGCGGTCGCTGATGAAGGCGAGGGTGCGCTGGACCAGGCCGGCGCGGTCCTTGAAGTGGTAGTAGATGAGGGCGGTGGACACCCCGGCCTCGGTCGCCAGTTCCTCGACCCGCAGCCCTCTGACGCCGTTGCGGGCGATGACGCGGACGGCTGCTTCCAGGATCAACGCTTGACGGTCGGCCACTCTTGCTCGCACCTCTTGCTCGGACCTCGCTCGGACAGGCTTGACTGAGCTTTCAGTCAGATCGCAACGATAGCCCGAGCGGCCCCTCCGCGGCCCCGCCCCGGGCCCTCAGTCCCCGTGCGATTCCCCGGCCAGCCCACCGATCAGCACCTCGATGCCGAGCGCCAGCCGGGCCGACGCCGGCCCCGCGGCCAGCTCGGCGGCACTGGCCGCCAGGTGCGGGTGCCGGGCGGGATCGAGCCCGGCCAGACGCTCCTCGATGGAGATCCGCTCGTGGCGGGAGTCCAGGGCGTCCTGCAGGGCGTCCGGACCGTCGCCCGCCGAGGGGTCCGCGGCGCCCACCTCGTAGGTGACCGCGCCGATGTGCAGGGCGATCAGATCGCAACCCCAGGCCGCGCGTTGGCGGGGTACGCCGCCCGCGAGCAGCAGGCCGAGGATCCGGTCGAACAGGTCCAGCCAGGCCGGGGCGGTCGGGATGTCGCCGAGCGAGACCCGGCCGATGCCGGGGTGGGCGTTGAGGGCGTGCACCACCTCGACGAGCAGTCCGGCCAGCTGGTCGCGCCAGTACGCCGGCTCGATCACGGGCAGCGGGACCGTCGCGATGACGGAGTCGTGCATCAGGCGCAGCAGTTCGTCGCGCTGGGAGACGTACACGTACAGGGACGCGGGTCCGGTGTCGAGCTCGGCGGCCACCCTGCGCATGGTGACCGCGTCGAAGCCCTCGCGGCGCAGGACGCGCAGACCCGCGTCGACGACCGCCGCCTCGCTGAGCGGCGGTTTGGCGGGGCGCGAGCGGGTGCTGCGGGAGCGGGGCGGTGTCGGCGGCATGGAGGAAGGCTAGCACTTGACAGCGAACGGTGTTCGTGGCGAACGTTGTTCGTAACGAACACCGTTCGTCAGGGTGGACCGCGTCCGTCCGTCCGTCCGAGCTCGCTCCGTTCCGAGGGGGAGAACCCGATGAATCCGCCGCACCCACGGCCGAAACCGCCGTACCCGCACCGCTGGGCCGTACTGGCCGTGGTCCTGGCCGCCGAGGTGATGGACCTGCTCGACGCCACCATCACGGGCGTGGCCGCCCCCGCGATCGCCGCCGATCTGGGCGGTGGCCGCGAGACCGCCCAGTGGCTCCAGGCCGGCTACACCCTGCCCTTCGCCGTTCTGCTGATCACCGCCGGCCGTCTGGGTGACCGTTACGGGCGCCGACGCCTGTTCCTGCTGGGCGCCGCCGGGTTCACCCTCGCCTCCGCCCTGTGCGCCTTCGCCCCGGGCCCCGCCTGGCTCATAGCCGCCCGGGCCGTGCAGGGCGCCTTCGGCGCGCTCCTGCTGCCTCAGGGCTTCGGCATCGTCAAGGAGGTCTTCGAGGGTCCGGAACTGGTCCGGGCCTTCGGGCTGTTCGGCCCGGTGATGGGGATCTGCGCGGTCGCCGGGCCGGTCCTGGGCGGACTGCTCACCGGCGCGGACCTCCTCGGCTCCGGCTGGCGCCTGGTCTTCCTGGTGAACCTGCCCGTGGGCCTCGCCGCCCTGCTGGGGGCCGCCCGCCGGATCCCGCGCGGTGTGCCCGACAGGGGCCTGCGCCTCGACGTGCCGAGCATGCTGCTGGTGGGGGCGGCCTCCGGAGCCCTGGTCTACCCCCTGGTGCAGGGGCGGGAGCTGGGCTGGCCCCTGTGGAGCCTCCTGGCGGCAGCGGCGGGACCGTTCGGTTTCTGGCTGTTCGCCCGGCTGCAGCACCGGCGCTCCTCCCCGCTGATGGCCCCGGCCCTGCTCGCCAACCGTGGCTACACCAGCGGCATCGCGGTGGCCGTGGCCTTCTTCGCCGCCTTCACCGGGCTGATGCTGGTGCTCTCCCTGTTCTTCCAGGGCCCCCTGGGACTCTCGCCGGAAGGCGCGGGCTACGCCGTCGCCCCGCTCGTCCTCGGGATCGCCGCCACCGCCGGCCCGGCGGGCGCCCTCGCCGTGCGGCACGGCCGGGCGGTGATCCAGGCGGGCATCGTGCTCACCGCGCTCGGCCTCGGGCTGCTGGCCGCCACCGCCGACGGAGCCGTGGACGGCTGGCGGCTGCTGCCGGGTACGGCGGTGACCGGCCTCGGGATGGGCCTGGTGATCCCGCCGCTCTTCGACGTGATCCTGGCGGAGGTGGCCGACGACCAGGTCGGCTCGGCCTCCGGAGTGCTCAACACGGCGTAACAGCTCGCCAACGCCGTGGGCGTGGCCCTGCTCGTCACCGTCTGGTCGGCTTTCACCGACCACGGCCGGGGCCCCGCCGCGGCCCTCGGCGGCACCGCGCTCGCCACGGCGGCCCTGCTCGTCGTCGCCCTGCTGCTCTCCGCCCGGCTGCCGCGGACGGCGCGCGCCTGAGCCCGTACGAGGGAGTGAGTACGGGGGAGTGAGTACGGGGGAACGACAAAGCGCCGGGTCACGGGACCGTCCGTGACTCGGCGCTCTGGTTTGTGACCGCCCGACGGGGCGAGGCTGGCGCGACAGGACGTTCGCACCGCCGGGCGGAGACTGTGGGGAGGGTCCTCCCGCTCCACGGGCAGGGGCTCTGTGCGTGGCCCCTGTACATGGAGGAGGAGGGAGTGGCTGGGACCGCGACGGGCGGTGACGAGAACTCCGGCGTCGTCTCCCTCAGGTCAAGAGACGGGCCTCGGAACCCATTACCACCGCACTGGCTCACACGCCCGTCACGGTCCTCGTCCTGCCCTCACCGCGTACCACCCCTCATCCGGGTCCGCGGTGCGGGCTCAGCACCCGGGGCATGACCTCCCGTCAGGCCCCCGGTACAACTTGCGGCTCAGGCGTCGCGCAGGGCGCGGACGGCCTCCTCGACGCGCTTGCCGTAGTCGGCGTCGGCGGCGTGGAAGTGAGCCAGGTTCTTCTCGATGACGTCCTCCAGGGTGACCTGGGAGAGACCGCCGGCGATGTTCGCCACCAGACGCTCCTTCTCGGCCTCCGACATCAGGCGGTAGAGCTCCCCGGCCTGGAAGAAGTCGTCGTCCTTGGTGTGGGCCGGGGCCTCGTGGGTGCCCGTGTAGCCGGAGACGGCCTTCGGGGCGCCGAGCGCCAGACCGGTCTCGGCCGGGCCCCGGTACGAGTTGGGCTCGTAGTTCTTGTCGTGCCGCGAGCCGTTGCGCAGCGCCATGACGCCGTCGCGGCCGTAGTTGTCGGCCTTCGTGGCCTTCGGGGCGTTGACCGGCAGCAGGGTGTGGTTCACACCGAGGCGGTAGCGCTGGGCGTCGGCGTACGCGAACAGGCGGCCCTGGAGCATCTTGTCCGGCGAGGCGGTGATGCCCGGGACGAAGTTGTTCGGGGAGAAGGCGGACTGCTCGACCTCGGCGAAGACGTTGTCCGGGTTGCGGTCGAGGACCAGACGGCCCACGCGCTGCAGCGGGTAGTCGCTGTGCGGCCACACCTTGGTGAGGTCGAACGGGTTGAAGCGGTAGTCCGCGGCCTCGGCGGCGGGCATGACCTGGACGTAGAGGGTCCAGCTCGGGTTCACGCCGCGCTCGATCGCCTGGAGCAGGTCGGTCTGGTGCGAGTTGGCGTCCTTGCCGACGACCTCGGCGGCCTGCTCGCCCGACAGGCAGCGGATGCCCTGGTTCGTCTTGAAGTGGTACTTGACGAAGAAGGCCTCGCCCTGGGCGTTGGTCCACTGGTAGGTGTGGGAGCCGTAGCCGTTCATGTGGCGGTAGGACGCCGGTATGCCGCGGTCACCCATCAGCCAGGTGATCTGGTGCGTCGCCTCGGGGGCGTGCGCCCAGAAGTCCCAGACGTTGTCCGGCTCCTGCTTGCCCGTGAAGGGGTCGCGCTTCTGGGAGTGGATGAAGTCGGGGAACTTGATCGGGTCCTTGATGAAGAACACCGGGGTGTTGTTGCCGACGAGGTCGTAGTTGCCCTCTTCGGTGTAGAACTTCAGGGCGAAGCCGCGCGGGTCGCGGACCGCGTCCGCGCCGCCGAGCGAGTCGGCCACGGTGGAGAAGCGCAGGAAGGTCTCGGTCTTCTTGCCGACGGTGTTCAGGAACGCCGCGCTGGTGTACGCGGTGACGTCGTCGGTCACCTCGAAGTAGCCGTAGGCGGCGCTGCCGCGGGCGTGCACCACGCGCTCCGGGATGCGCTCGCGGTTGAAGCGGGCGAGCTTCTCCAGCAGCTGCTGGTCCTGGACCAGCAGCGGGCCACCGACGCCGGCGGTGGCGGAGTTCTGATTGTCGGCGACCGGGGCGCCGGACTCGGTCGTCAGCGTGCGCTTCGACATGGTGACCTTCCGTACGGGGTAACTGCTGACGGAAAGCGTCTTCCGTCATGCGGAACAGCCTAATTTCGGCGTGAACTCGACGTCAACAGTTTGTTGAAAGAAAGAAAAGAGGAGAGGTGATCCGGACGGTGCCGGCACTTGGGCGCGACAGGACAGGTGTCAGCACCGGCACCATCCGGAAACTCGGGCCCCCGTTCGTGCGGGGGCGGGCGGCGGCCCGGGACAGCGGGCCACCGCGGGGGGTGGATCAGACCTGGGCGCCGGAGAGGCGCTCGACCGCGCGGAGCAGCGCGGAGTGGTCCAGGCCGCCGTCACCCTGGGCGCGCAGCGAGGCCACGAGCTGGGCGACGACCGCGCCGACCGGAAGGGCCGCACCGACGTTGCGGGCGGCGTCGGTGACGATGCCCATGTCCTTGTGGTGCAGGTCGATCCGGAAACCGGGCTTGAAGTCGCGGTTCAGGAAGTTGTCCTTCTTGCGGGTCAGGACCGTGGAGCCGGCCAGACCGCCGTTGAGGACGTCCAGGGCGGCGGTGAGGTTCACGCCCGACTTCTCCAGGAAGACGACGGCCTCGGCGCACGCCTGGATGTTGACCGCGACGATGAGCTGGTTGGCGGCCTTCACCGTCTGGCCGGAGCCGTGCGGACCGCACAGGACGATGACCTTGCCGAGGGCCTGGAGGACCGGGAGGGCCTCGTCGAAGTCGGCCTGCTCGCCACCCACCATGATCGACAGGACGGCCTCGATGGCGCCGGCCTCGCCGCCGGACACCGGGGCGTCGATGACGCGGATGCCCTTCGCGGCGGCGTTCTTCGCGAGGTCGACCGAGGTCTGCGGGGTGATCGACGACATGTCGATGATCAGCGCGCCGGACTTGGCGTTCTCCAGGATGCCGTTCTCACCGTAGGAGATGGCCTCGACCTGCGGGGAGGCGGGCACCATCGTGATGATGACGTCGGCGTCCTTGACGGCCTCGGCGATCGAGCCGGCCGCGGAGCCGCCGGCGGCGGCCAGGCGGTCCAGCTTGTCCTGCTCCAGCGTGAAGCCGGTGACCGAGTAGCCGGCCTTCAGGAGGTTCTCGGCCATGGGGGAGCCCATGATTCCGAGGCCGATCCAAGCGATCTTGGGGAGGGTGCTCATGATGAGGGTCCTTCTCTTGATGCATCGTACGAAAAGTGCGTGGGGTGCCCGGCTGATCGCCCGGACTTGGTCCGCCTATCGGGCGGCGCGGGCCTCGGCGGGGAGCCAGGCGAAGGACGCGGCGGCGTCGGCGGCCTTGTATTCGAGGCCTACGTGGCCCTCGTAACCGGCCTTCTTCAGCTGGTCCAGGAGCGCCTCGAGGGGCAGCTCGCCGGTGCCGGGGGCACCGCGTCCCGGCTTGTCCGCGATCTGGACGTGGCCGGTCTTGGCGGCGTACTTTTCGATGACCTCGGAGAGGTCCTCATCGTTCATCGCCAGGTGGTACAGGTCCAGTAGGAACTTGGCGTTCCCGAGGCCGGTGGCCTCGTTGACCTTGTCCACCACCTCGATGCCGGCCGGGGCGCTCACCAGGGGGTAGAGCGGCGACTCGGGCTTGTTGAGGGTCTCGATCAGGAGGATCGCACCCACGCGGTCCGCGGCCTGCGCCGCCACGACCAGGTTCTTCAGGGCCAGCTCGTCCTGCACGGCCGGGTCGACGCCGTCGACCCGGTTGCCGTAGAGGGCGTTGAGCGCCTTGCAGCCCACCGAGGCGGCGAAGTCCGCCGCCACGTTGATGTTGGCGTTGAAGCGGTCCGACTCCTCGCCGGGTACCGAGACCGCGCCGCGGTCCGGGCCCGGCAGCCGGCCGGCGTAGAAGTTCAGGCCCACCAGCTGAGTGCCGGCGTCCTCAAGAGCCTTCTTGAGGGCGTCGAGCTCCTCCGGGGCGGGAGTGGGGGTTTCGATCCAGGGCCACCACAGCTCGACCGCGGTGAAGCCCGCCGCGGCGGCGGCCGCGGGACGCTCCAGAAGCGGGAGTTCCGTGAAGAGGATCGACAGGTTCACATCGAAGCGCTGGTCCGTGTATCCCATGAGGGGTGTGCGCTCCTTCCGTATTGCGGAAGTTATTTTCTGCTTGATGGAAGACTGCATGGGCCTCGGCGCGGATGTCAAGTGCGGACTCCCGAAAAATCCCGACCGCGCAGTAGGTTGACCTGCGTGCGATTGAGAGTGGAGTTCACGACCGAGCCCTTCGACCTCGAAGAGGCCCCCGCCCACGCCGTGGCCGCCCGCGAGGTCATCCAGAAGGCCCAGCTGGACGCGGTGGACGTCGGCCCGTTCGGCAACACGGCCGAGGGCGAGTCCGACCGGGTGCTGACCGCGGTGGCCGCGCTGCTGCGCGGTTCCCTGGAGGCCGGGGCGACGCGCGTCTCGCTCCAGGTCAATGTGATCGGGGAGGGCACCCCGTGACCGAACCCCGTGACCACCCCTTCGTCACCGCGGTCAAGCCGCTGGTGGACGCGATGGGGGGCGAGCTGATGGATCCCGCCCTGGCGCAGCCCGACGACGTCGTGCTGTCGTGGGAGGGCCAGGAGGTGCTCGCGGTGCGCCTGCCCCAGCTCTCCGACTCGCTGGACCACATCCTGGCGGCCCTGGAGCGGCGGCACGGCGTACCGTTGGCGCAGCTCGACCGGAAGTCCAAGCAGGACGTGGTGCGGATACTGGAGGCGCGGGGCGCCTTCTCCGTGCGGCACGGCGTCGAAACGGTCGCGAGTGCCCTGGGCGTGAGCCGCTTCACGGTCTACAACTACCTGAACAGGGACGCCGCCACCCCGAAGGGGGCCAAGAGCAGCCAGGAGTGAAGACGGATTCACCCGCCGTGACCAGCCGCCGCCCAATTCACCCGGGCGGCGGCTTTTGTGTACGGGAAGTTTCAACAAAGTGTTGACGCCGTGTTGTCGAGGGCGTTAGCTATGCGCAGCCCGTCAAAGCAACAACAGGCCACGGAGGCCTACCGTGACTTCGAGTCCGACCCCGGGTCTCACCCGGTTCAACGCCTTGGACGACAGCGCGGCCGCGGCCGAGCTCCACGAGGTGTGCGCCAGCTCGGCTTGGGGGAGCAAGATGCTCGCCCAGCGCCCCTTCGCCGGCGCCGATGCCCTGTTCTCGGCCAACGAGTCCGCCATGGCGGAGCTCACCGCCGAGGACCTCGGCGAGGCGATGGGAGGCCACGCGCCGATCGGCCGGCCGAAGCCGGGAGACCCGACCTCCGCCCGCGAGCAGCGTGGCATGGCCGGTGCCTCGGAGGAGCTCAAGAACGAGCTCCTCGAACTGAACCTGGCGTACCAGGACAAGTTCGGCCACGTCTTCCTCATCTGCGCCACCGGTGCGACCGGTGAGTTCATGCGGGACGCGGTCAAGGTCCGGATCGACAACTCGCCGGAGCGGGAGCGCGAAATCGCCCGCGGCGAGCTCGTCAAGATCAACCGGATCCGTCTGACCCGCCTCGCCGAACTCGCAGAAGAAGGAGAGTGAGCATGAGCACCGCGACCACCGCGTCGGTGTCCACGCACATCCTGGACACCAGCATCGGCAAGCCCGCCGAGGGCGTCGCCATCTCCCTGTCGGCCCGTACGGGCCTGGACGGCGAGTGGGCGGCGCTCGGCGGTTCCGCCACCGACGCCGACGGGCGTTGTAAGGACCTGCCGGCGCTGCCGGAGGGCACCACACACGTGCGTCTCGATTTCGAGACCGAGACGTACTTCTTGAATAAGCACAGTGCAGAGAAGCAAGCCGAGGCGCAGCAGGACGCCCCCCGCGTAAGGGACAGCGGTGCGTTCTTCCCCGAGGTAACCATCACCTTCGCGGTGAACCCGGGCGAGCATTACCACGTACCGCTGCTGCTCAACCCGTTCGGCTACTCCGTTTACCGAGGGAGCTAGTCATGGCCACGATTCTGGGCCAGAACCAGTACGGCAAAGCAGAGAACCGCGTCGTCAAGATCACGCGGGACGGCGACACCCATCACATCAAGGACCTGAACGTCTCGGTCGCCCTCTCCGGCGACATGGACGACGTCCACTACAACGGCTCGAACGCCAACTGCCTGCCGACGGACACCACCAAGAACACGGTGTACGCGTTCGCCAAGGAGTACGGCATCGAGTCCGCCGAGCAGTTCGGCATCCACCTGGCGCGTTGGTTCGTCAACAGCCAGGAGCCGATCAAGCGCGCGCGGATCCGGATCGAGGAGTACGCCTGGGACCGGATCGCCACCTCGGACGCCAACTCCAAGTTCATCGGCTCCGACGAGGTGAACCACTCCTTCGTCCGCAAGGGCATGGAGACCCGCGTCACCCAGATCACGTACGACGGCCAGAACTGGGAGGTCATCTCCGGCCTCAAGGACCTGATCGTCATGAACTCCACGAACTCCGAGTTCTGGGGTTACGTGAAGGACAAGTACACGACCCTGCAGGAGGCGTACGACCGCATCCTGGCCACCCAGGTGTCGGGCCGCTGGCGCTTCAACTGGTCGGACGACGAGCAGCGGATGCCCAACTGGGAGAAGTCCTACGCCGAGACCAAGAAGCACATGCTCCAGGCCTTCGCGGAGACCTACTCCCTGTCGCTGCAGCAGACCCTGTACCAGATGGGTTCGCGCATCATCAACCACCGTTCGGAGATCGACGAGGTCCGCTTCTCGCTCCCGAACAAGCACCACTTCCTCGTCGACCTGGAGCCCTTCGGCCTCAAGAACGACAACGAGGTGTACTTCGCCGCGGACCGTCCGTACGGTCTGATCGAGGCGACGGTCCTCCGCGACGGCGTCGACGCCCGCATCCCCGTGGACATGACCAACCTCTGATCACGGCACGCCGGTCCCGGGGCTCCGCAGTGGCCCCGGGACGGGCGACACGTTCCCGCTTCCTGAATCGGCACCCGGACGCACCACTCGGGGCGGCAGTACTGTCAGCTGTCAAGGCCCCCGGCTCCGGCACTCAAATCCCCTGGGTTTTGCCGTGCCCGCACCGCCACTGAAAGCACGAGGAAGTCCCATGGCAGCACCCGCAGCCCAGGACAGCGCCGTCGAGCGCATCGTCATCGAAAACTGTGCGATCGCCACGGTCGACGCGAACGACACCGAGTACGCCTCGGGCCACGTGGTGGTCGCGGGCAACAGGATCGAGTTCATCGGTGCGGGCAAGGCCCCCGGGAACCTCGACAACGTCGTCCGCCGCATCGACGGCACCGGCCACCTCGTGACACCCGGCCTCGTCAACACGCACCACCACTTCTACCAGTGGATCACGCGTGGCCTGGCCACCGACCACAACCTCTTCAACTGGCTCGTCTCGCTGTACCCGACCTGGGCGCGCATCGACGAGCAGATGACGTACACGGCCGCGCAGGGCTCCCTCGCCGCGATGGCCAAGGGCGGTGTGACCACCGCGATGGACCACCACTACGTCTTCCCCAAGGGCTCCGGCGACCTGTCCGGCTCCATCATCCGCGCCGCGTCCGAGATGGGTGTCCGCTTCACCCTCGCCCGCGGCTCGATGGACCGCAGCGAGAAGGACGGCGGCCTGCCGCCGGACCACGCCGTCGAGACCCTCGAAGGCGCGCTCGCCGACACCGAGGCGACCGTCAGGAAGTACCACGACGCCTCCTTCGACTCGATGACCCAGGTCGCCGTCGCCCCCTGTTCCCCCTTCTCGGTCTCCACCGAGCTGCTGAGGCAGGGCGCCGAGCTGGCCCGCCGCCTGGGTGTGCGCCTGCACACGCACGGCTCGGAGACCGTCGAGGAAGAGCAGTTCTGCAAGGAACTGTTCGGCATGGGCCCGACCGACTACTTCGAGTCGACCGGCTGGCTCGGCGAGGACGTGTGGATGGCGCACAGCGTCCACATGAACGACTCCGACATCGCCGCGTTCGCCCGCACCAAGACCGGTGTCGCGCACTGCCCGTCCTCCAACGCCCGTCTGGCCGCCGGCATCGCCCGCGTCCCGGACATGCTGGCCGCCGGCGTACCGGTGGGCCTCGGCGTGGACGGCACCGCCTCCAACGAGTCCGGTGAGCTGCACACCGAGCTGCGCAACGCGCTGCTGATCAACCGTCTGAACCCGGTCCACCGCGAGCGCGCGCTCAACGCGCGCCAGGCGCTGCGCCTGGGCACCTACGGTGGCGCCCAGGTCCTCGGCCGCGCGGACAACATCGGTTCGCTGGAGGTCGGCAAGCTCGCCGACCTGGTCCTGTGGAACATGAACACCTTCCTGCACTCCTCCATCGCCGACCCGGTCACCGCCCTGGTCTTCGGCGCGGCGGCTCCGGTGACGGCCTCGTTCGTCAACGGCAAGCAGATCGTCGACAACAACCGACTGCTCTTCGCCGACGAGGACGCGATCGCCGTGTCCACCCGGGAAGAGGCCCAGCGCCTCGCGCGGATCTCCGCGCAGGCCTGATCCCACGGAGTCCGGTCGGGGGGGACGGCCCCCGGCCGGCGGCCGCGGACCCGAGCGGGGTCCGCGGCAGCCGTTCCCGGGAAGCGCCCGAGGAGAGATCCGAAGGCGTTCCCGGGGGCGGTGAGGCGTGACAACACCAGGACCGCGGCACCGTGCTGCCCTGTTCCGGTCCACTGCCACGGCGATACCGGCTCGATGCGCGGAACCTTTTTGGGCGAATCGTTTCCGCACCCCTTGGGGCAAGAAGTCGCACCACCCACAACTCCATACAGGCTCGACAGCAACGCTTTCGCACCCCCTCCATGACACTCACGTCCCTGCCGACGTGCTATACCGACCGGAGGAAGCCGTGGCCGCAACGCCCAGGTTTCGCAAAGACGCAGTCGCAGTACCGGAGGAGACGCACCCGGTCGACGAGACCCTGCCTCCGCTGAAGATGTTCACGAGCGGGCTCCAGCACGTGGCCGCCATGTACGCGGGCGTCGTCGCTCCGCCCATGATCGTCGGCCCCGCCGTCGGACTCTCCGCCACCGAGACCGCCTTCCTGATGGGCGCCTCGCTCTTCACCGCAGGGCTCGCCACCCTCCTCCAGACCCTCGGGTTCTGGAAGATCGGCGCCAAACTCCCCTTCGTCAACGGTGTCTCCTTCGCCGGAGTGACCCCGATGATCGCGATAGGCAAGGGTGAGGGCGCCGACGCCATCCCCGTGATCTTCGGCGCGATCATCGTCGCCGGACTGGTCGGCTTCCTCGCCGCCCCCTACTTCGGCAAGCTCGTCCGCTTCTTCCCGCCCGTGGTCACCGGCACCGTCATCACCCTGATCGGCGTCTCACTGCTCCCCGTGGCGTTCAACTGGTCCCAGGGCGGCAACCGCACGGCGACCGACTACGGCTCGATGAAGAACATCGGCATGGCCGCCCTCACGCTGGCGATCGTCCTCGTGATGCGCAAGTTCCTGCGCGGCTTCCTGCAGCAGATCTCCATCCTGCTCGGCCTCGTCGCGGGCACCGTCATCGCCCTGCCGCTGGGCATGACCAGCTTCGACGCCGTCAAGAACGCGGACGTCATCGGCTTCCCCACCCCCTTCCACTTCGGGGCCCCGCAGTTCCAGGTGGCCGCGATCATCTCGATGTGCATCGTCATGCTCGTCTGCATGACCGAGTCGACCGCCGACATCCTCGCCCTCGGCAAGATCGTCGGACGTCCGGCGGACGCGAAGACCATCGAGGGCGGCCTGCGTGCCGACACCCTCGGCAGTGCCCTCAGCCCGCTGTTCAACGGCTTCATGTGCAGCGCCTTCGCCCAGAACATCGGCCTGGTCGCGATGACCAAGGTGCGCAGCCGGTTCGTGGTCGCCGCCGGCGGCGGCATCCTGATCCTGCTGGGCCTGTGTCCGATGGCCGCCTCCGTCATCGGGGTCGTCCCGCTGCCCGTCCTCGGCGGCGCCGGCATCGTGCTCTTCGGCTCGGTCGCGGCCAGCGGGATCCAGACCCTGGCGGGCGCGGCCATGGAGAAGGGCGAGAACGCCCTGATCGTCGCCGCCTCGGTCGGCATCGGCCTGATCCCGATCGCCGCCCCCGGCTTCTACCACCACTTCCCGAAGGACCTGCTCGTCGTCCTCGACTCCGGCATCAGCACGGGCTGCGTGGTCGCGATCGTCCTCAACCTGGCCTTCAACCACCTCGGCGCCAAGAAGGACGCCGCGGCGGAGGCCTCCGCGGAGCCGGCCTTCGTGCACTGACCCTCCGGATGCGGAACGCGGACGAACGGCGGCGCGTACGCCACCCACTGCGGGTGTGGCGTACGCGCCGCCGTTCGTGTCGGCACCCGTACGGAGCCCGCTCCCTGGCGAGGCCCCCTGGCGGGGTCCGGCCGACGGGGTCAGGCTCCGGCGGGTCCGGGGGATCCGAACCACCTGGTCAGGGACTCGGCGAGTCCGCGCAGCGCGTCCGCCCGGTCGCCGTCGGCGTCCTCCGCCCAGGCGGTGCACCCGTCGGGGCGCACGAGCAGCGCGGCCGGCGCCGGTCCGGCGGGGCCGGCGGCGGTGACCACCCGCACCCGGTCCCCGTACCCGTCGGCCACGGCCCCGAAGCCCGCGTCCTCCGAGAGGTCCAGGAGCAGGGCCCGCCCGTCGTGCATCAGGTCCGCGAGCCGGCGCCCGTCGGCCAGTTCGAGGTCGGGGGCGCTGCGGCCCACCAGAGGGTGACCGCCGGGCAGTTCGTAGCGCTGCCACACCCCGGAGATCTTCTTGACGAAGTAGGTGGTGCCGGTCACGGTCGCGGTCAGCTCGCCGACCACGTCGCGCAGGGCCCGGGACGCGGGCTCCGGCCGCATCAGGGCGATCTGCGCCCTGGTCCACTGGAGCACCCAGGCCCCGATCGGGTGCCGTTCGGCGGTGTACGAGTCGAGGAGTCCTTCGGGAGCCCGGCCCCGGACCACCGCGGCGAGCTTCCAGCCCAGGTTCACCGCGTCCCCGATGCCGAGGTTCAGCCCCTGTCCGCCGAACGGCGAGTGGACGTGCGCCGCGTCCCCCGCGAGCAGTACGCGGCCCGAACGGTAGTCCGAAGCCTGGCGGGCGTTGTCGGTGAAGCGGGTGGCGGTGTGCACATCGGTGACCGTGACGTCGGCCGAGCCGGTGACGTGCCGCAGGCTCTTCTGCAGCTCCTCGGCGGTGACGGGCGCGTCGCGGTCGGCGGGCGGTCCGTCGAACTCGACCGTGAGGATGCGGCCGGGGACGGGGCCGTGGACGTACGTCCCGGTGTCGGTGTGGTGCCAGCCGGTCTTCAGGGCCTCGGCCCCGGTCATGCTGACGACGGCCTGGTGGCCGGTGATCTGCGGATCCGTTCCGGGGAAGGCGAAGCCCGCGAGCCTGCGCACCGTACTGCGGCCGCCGTCACAGCCGACCAGCCAGCCCGCCCGTATCTTCCGGTCCGGGCCGCCGCCCACCGGGGCCGCGCGGACCTCGACCCCCTCGTCCTCGGCGTCGAAGCCCGTCAGTTCCACGCCCCGGAGCAGCTCGACGCCGAGCCGCGCGGCGCGTTCGGCGAGCACCCGCTCGATGTCCTGCTGCGGTACGAAGCCCACCTCGGAGGCCGGACCGGCGTGTGCGAAGTCGGGGTCGGCCTCGTCCAGGAAGGTGCCGTCCAGCATGATCCCGCCGAAGTGGGCGGCGAACCGGGGCGGCGTACGAGGGGGCCGGGCGTCCTGGGAGCCTCCCGGCCGGTCGCGCATGAAGGTCCGGAACTGTTCGAGGGCGCGCTGCTGCACCTCGGCGAGCGCGGGCAGCATCCCGCGCCGGTGGAAGGCCTCGGCGGTGGGCGTGTTGATCGCCCCCGCCTTGATGGTCGGGTCCACGTCGGTGCGGCGCTCCACGAGGACCACGCGGGCCCCGCCGAGCCGGAGTTCGCAGGCGAGCATGAGCCCGACGGGGCCGCCGCCGGCCACCACCACGTCCGTGTCCGTGCCCGCTTCCGAGGCGGGGGCCGTGTGTGCGTCTGTGCCGAAGTCCGAGTCCATGCTTTGACTATAGTCACTAAAAGTTTGTAGTCGCTATAGTTATCCGCATGGAACACGAGAAGGGCGCGGGTCCGGCGACGGGCTCGCTGCGCGAACGCAAGAAGCGCGAGACCCGGCAGCGGATCTCCGACGTGGCGACGACGCTGTTCGCGGCGCGCGGTTTCGACCACGTGACCGTGGCCGAGGTCGCCAAGGCCGCGCAGGTCTCGACGATGACGGTGTTCAACCACTTCCCGCGCAAGGAGGACCTCTTCCTCGACCGGATCCCCGAAGCCGTCGAGCTGTTCTCGGACGCGGTGCGCGACCGTCCGGACGGCACGCCCCCGCTGACCGGCCTGCGGGAGCTGCTGCTCAGGCTCCTCGACCAGGGCCACCCGCTGGCGGGCGTCGGCGACACCTTCCCGCACTTCTGGCGGATCGTCCTCGGCTCACCGGCGCTGCGGGCACGGGCGCGCGAGGGCGTCGAGGAGCTGGAGGACGCGCTGGCCGAGGCGATCGGCGGCCCCGGGGCCCGGCTGACGGCGGCCCTGACCGTGGCCGCGTACCGGACCGTCTACGTCACCACGGCCGGGCGGCTGCTCGCCGGGGAACGCGCGGCGGACATCGCCGAGGACCACCGCGCACGGGTCAACGCCGCCTTCGACGCGCTGGAGCGGGCCCTGCCCCCGGGGGCTTGAGGTTGTGGGGGAGGCCTGCCGTACGGGGCTCCCCGCCCGCCGGGCTTCCCGCCTGCGGGAGCCCCGATTGGGCGCGAGCCCGGACCGGGGCTGAGCCTGAGCCCTGACCTGCGGGGTGCTCCGTCCTGCGGTGAGCCCCGCCCGCGTGAGCTCCCTCCTACGGAGAGCCCTGACCGCCGTGGGCCCCGCCCCGCGGGGTGCCCCGCCCGTGCACGGGGCCGGAGTCCGGCACCGGGTCGCGCCAGATGTCCGGCAGCACGGTCCGTACCCTGCGGCCCACCTGGTCCAGTTCCTGCGCCTCCGACTTGCGCACGCACAGCGCCACCGCCGTGTCGGTGATGCGCAGCCCCGGCAGCCGCCGCGACAGGTCGGCGGTGTAGCGGGACAGCTCCTCGACGGTGCGCAGCCGGGCGCTGATCATGAAGTTCCAGGGGCCGCTGACGGACATGCAGGTCCGGGTCTCGCGCAGCCCCGAGGCCACCGCCGCGCAGTCGGCGACCTCGTGCTCCGGCACCTCCGCCCACAGCGTCGCCGACACCGGCCAGCCGGACAGCCCCGAGGCCATCGCGCAGCTGTAGCGCAGGCCCTGCCGCGCTTCCAGCCGTCCCAGCCGGCGCCGTACCGTCGACTCGCTCATCCCCGACTCCCGGGCCAGCGAGGCCACGCTGCGGCGCGCGTCCGAAGCCAGTGCCAGCATGAGGGTCCGGTCCTCCTCCAGCATGACCGCCGGCCCCGGCGCCGAGGCGGAGACCGGGGCGGCAGTCCGGCGGGTGCGCCCCGTCAGCCGGTCGGTCTGGGCCGGCGTCAGCTGGTCCAGGCGCCAGCGGTCGGGGGCGGTGTGCACCGCGGTGACCATCGAGGAGCGGGTGCCGCTCACCCCGGGGATCCGCTGCACGCGGAACTGCAGGTAGCGGTACAGCGTGTGCAGGTCGGGCACGGCGACGAAGAGCAGCAGGTCGCGGCCGCCCGTGGTGTGCTCCACACCCATGGTGTGGGGGTCCGCCACCAGGCAGGAGCCGACCGTGGGGGAGGCGCCGGGCGCGCAGGTCACCTCCACCCACGCCATGCAGGGGGCCTGGGTGCCCGTCCGCAGCCCCAGGCCCGTGATCCAGGCCTCCCCGGCGGCGGTCATCCGGTCCCAGCGGCGCGCGAGGGTGTCCGGCCGGGCGCCGAGCACCGGTGCCAGCCGCTCCCAGCTCGCACGGGGTGCCAGCTGGAGCGCGTGGACCAGCGCCCGGTCGGTGTCGTCGATGGCGGAAACGGCGGAGTTCATGCCTTCCCCTGGTGGTTCTCCCGGTCACCGTCCGGTCGACCGGACGCTCGGCTGATGATCTCTCTTTGTGTGCTGAACTGTTGAATCAAACAGCAGTGCACACCTCGGCGAGAACAGCGGGAGGACGTGTGGGGGAGCCCGGCACGAGTGTGCGCCAGTCGGTGCCGGCCGAACTGTCCAGTTTCATCGGCCGGGAGCGCGAGCTGAGCCGTACGGCGGCCCTGCTCGCCACGGCCCGACTGGTCACCCTCACAGGACCGGCCGGCATCGGCAAGACCCGGCTGGCCGTACGCACCGTCCGCACCCTGGGCCGGAGCCAGGGGGTCGACGTGGTCTGGGCCGACATGGTCGGCGTGCCCCCGAACGGCAGCGGGGCGCTGGAGGCGGAGCTGGTCCGGCGGCTCGACCGCCGCGAGGCCCTGCTGGTGCTCGACGGCTGCGAACAGCTCGGCGCGCAGGCCGGACCGCTGGTGTCCGCGCTGCTGGTACGGCTGCCCCGGCTGCGGATCCTGGCGACCTCGCAGCGCGCCGTCGGGCCGGCCGGGGAGGCCCTGCTCGCCGTACCGCCGCTCGCCGTACCGCCGCTCGCCGTACCGCCGCTCGCCGTACCGCCGGCGCCCGTACCGCCGGCGCCCGTGCCGGACGACGTCGCGCCCGATCCCGCCCGGCGGGCCGTGGCCGAGGTCGCCGGGTACGAGGCCGTACGCCTCTACGAGGAACGGGCGCGCGGTGCCCACCCCTTCTTCGAGCTCACCGAACGCAATGCCGGAGCCGTCGCCGCCCTGTGCCGGGCCCTCGACGGGATCCCCGGCGCGCTGGAACTCGCCGCCGGGCGCGCCCACCGGTACGCACCCGCCGAGGCGCTGCGCCGGCTCACCGCCGACCCGCTGGGCTTCCTCTCGGGCGGCGCCGGCCGGGCCGGCGGGGCGGACGCCCTGCGCACCTGCAGCCTCGCCCCGCCGGACGAACAGCTGTTGTGGGAACGGCTCTCGGTCTTCGCGGGCTCCTTCGACCGCGACGCCGTCGTCGAGGTGTGCGGCTTCGGCCCGCTCACCCCGCGGCGGGCCGCCGAGGCACTGGAGCGGATCACCCCCGCCCTGCTGGAGGACGCCGGGCACCCGGGCCGCCACCGGCTGCCGCTGTCCGTACGCGCCCTCGCGGCCCGGAGGCTCGCCCTCGCCCCGAACGGCGACGGGGCGACCGCGGCACGCCGTCACCGCGAGCGGTACCGGGCGACGGCCGAGCGGGCCGCCCGGCTGTGGCGGTCGGGGGCGCAGCGGGAGGCGCGCGCACTGGCCGTCGCGGAACTGGCGGAGCTGCGCGCCGCGATGAACCCGCTCACCGCGGCCGGCCCCGGGGGCGCCCTGGAGATCGCCGTGTCGCTGTGGTTCCTGTGGTCGCCCTGCGGGCTGGTCGTGGAGGGGCGGCGGCACCTGGAACGGGCCCTGGCCCTGCACCCGGCGCCCCGGCCCGCCCGGGCGCTGTGGCTGGCCGCCTGGCTGGTGGCGAGTTCCGGCGAGGCGGAAGCCGCCGATCCGTTGCTGGTGGAGGCCTGGACCGCGGCCGTGCAGGAGGGAGAGGACGCCTGCGTGGCCTACCTGGCGCACCTGCGTGGGCTCGTCGCGCTCTGGCGGGACCGCCCCTGGGAGGCGGCCGCCGAATTCCGCGAGGCACTCGAACTGCTGCCCCCGGAGCCGGAGTTCGGACCGGGACCGGAGGCGCTGCGGGCGGCCCTGACGATGGCGCTCGCGCACACCGACCCGGCGTCCGTCCCCGTCGAGGACGGCCCGCCGGACGGGCCGGTGGACCTGTGGGCCCGCTCCTGGACCGGATACGCCCACGCCCTGGTCCAGCGCCGCGAGGGCCGCCCGGCGCTGGCCCGCGCCGAACTGCTGCGCGCCCTGGAGATCCAGCTGCTCCTCGGCGACGGGCTCGGGCAGGCGCTCTCGGCGGAGCTGCTCGCCGAACTGGAGGCCGACGCGGGCTGCTACGAGGAGTCCGCGCGGCTGCTCGGAGCGGTCGCCCGCATCCGCCCGGCCAGCGCCTGCCTCCCGCGGGCGGAGCGGGTCCTACGGGCCCGGATGGACCCGGAGGCCTTCCGGGCGGCGCTCGCGGAGGGGGCCGGGACCCCGCTGCGGACCCTCCTCCCGGAACTCTGATCCCGGCCGCCGGACGGTCCGCCGACGGGTCCGCCGACGGGTCCGCCGACCGGGGTCCGGGCCGGTCCCCGGCGGGCCCTGGGCCGGGTGTCGACGGGCGGGGCCCCGGGGGCTCCCGGGCCCGGAGTTGCCGCGCCGATCCCGCGTACGCCGTATACGACGCGGAAAGACATCGCATGAGCCCACCCACCCCGCCGAACGGACAGGTGGTACAGCCATGTCGCAGCTCCCCCAGCTCTGGATGCGCAGCGAGACCCGACCCACCGAGCGCCGCGCACCGCTGACCCCCGAGGACGCCGCGCGGCTCGTCCGGCAGGGCGTACGGATCACGGTGGAGGAGTCCGGCCACCGGGTCTTCCCGCTCGACGCCTACGCGGCCGCCGGCTGCGCCACCGCCCCGGCCGGGTCCTGGGCGGGGTCCGCGCCCCGGTCGGCGTACGTCCTCGGTCTCAAGGAACTCCCGCCCACACCCGAGCGGCTGCACCACCGGCACGTGTACTTCGGGCACGCCTACAAGGGGCAGGCGCAGGGCCCCGAGCTGCTGAGGCGCTTCGCGGCCGGCGGCGGGACCCTGTTCGACCTGGAGTACCTCGCCGACGCGCAGGGCCGCAGGCTGGCCGCCTTCGGCTACTGGGCCGGGTACGCGGGCGCCGCCCTGGCCGCACTGCACGCGCGCGGCCGGCTCACCGCTCCGCTGGCCCCGCTGCCCCGCGCCGAACTCGACGCGCGGCTGCGCCGGGCCCGCGAGGGCCGGCCGTTACGGGCCCTGGTGACCGGCGCGGGCGGCCGCAGCGGACGCGGGGCCCGCGACGCCCTGATCACCGCCGGGATCCGGCCCACGCTCTGGGACCGGGCCGCGACCCGCGATCTGGACCGGGCCGCGCTGCTCGGCCACGACATCCTGGTCCACGCGGTCCTCACCACCCGCCCGGCGCCGCCCTTCCTCACCGCGGCCGACCTCGACGCCTCCGCCGGGACCCGCCGGCTCTCGGTGATCGCCGACATCACCTGTGACACCGGATCCCCGCTCCACCTGCTGCCCGTCTACGACCGCCTCACCGACTGGACGGCCCCCGCCCGCCGGCTGCCCGGCGGCACCCCCGCGCTGGACGTCATCGCCATCGACAACCTGCCCTCGCTGCTCCCGGCGGAGGCGGCCCGCGCCTTCTCGGCGGACCTCCTGCCCAAGCTCCTCGCGCTGCACGCGCCGTCCCCGGACCCGGACTGGCTCCGCTGCCGCGCGGCCTTCGCCACGGCCCTGGCCGCCCTCCCGAGCGGCCCGCGGCGCGCGGCGTAGACCGCTCCGGCGCCTCGGTGCCTCGGCGGGGACCCGGAACGCGTCCATGGCCTCGGCCGGGGCGCCGAAGCTGATCATCGAGTACGGGCCGGGGATGGGGCCGTCCGCCTCGATGTCGACGGAGATGTACAGGCTCGGACGTGCGGGGCGTGCGGGACGGGCTGTCATGACCAAGAGGATGGCAGCCCGCCCCGTTCACCTCATCCGCTTTACGGGGCCGGTGTCAGGTACATCCCGGTGTGGTCGCCCCCGGCGGTGTTCTTGCAGCTCGAACCGGAGTTCGCGGGCTGGGCCACGGCCAGGGCCAGGCAGCGCCCGACGGCCAGCTGGCCGTAGTAGTTCGGGTGCATGGACTCCTGGATCGGCCCCTGGGTCTCGTTGTTGTCGATCCAGCGCGCCCACTCGCTCGTCTTCGCCGAGGCGGGGACGGTCGAGCTGACCAGCTTGCTGGCCTTCGCGCACACCTCGCGCCCCTGGAGCATGTCGCGCAGGTCGAGGAACTGGACGCCCTTGGCCGTCGCGACGCCCTTGATGCGGTCCGAGAGCTGCGGTACGAGCGAGTCGCGCGCCCAGTCCGAGTCACGGTTCCAGAAGGGACAGCCACCGGTGTTGAGCCGGCTCCAGTCGCTCTGGGTGTACCGGTTCTCCGCGCCCCGGGGGATCGGCGACGGGTACGACTGCAGCACGATCCGGTACGAGGAGTCCGCGTAGCCGGCCCCGCGCATCACGGCGCGGATCTCGTCGACGGACTTGCCGATGCCCGCGACCACCCCGTCGATCTTCTGGTCGACGACCTGCTGCTGGTCGTCGTAGCAGTACGAGTTCCAGAGGACGAAGTCGAGCGCGCAGTCCTTGATGATGTCGGCGAAGCCGAGGTCGTTGCCGCCGATGGACAGGGCGATGACCTTCACGTTCTTGGCCGCGGCCACGGCCGCGAGCTGGTCGGCCTGCGGGGCCTCGCCCTTGAAGGCCACGCCGCCGTTGGAGGCGCGGAACACGTTCTGCGAAGTGGCTCCCGAGCAGGCGAGGTTGACGGCCACGTCGGCGACGGCGCCCGCGCTCAGCACCTCGGCCGAGTCCGAGCGGTCGCACCCCATGGCGGTCGTGCCGTACACCTTGGCGGGGTCGTAGGAACTGCCGCTGACCCACGCCCGGTCGGTGCCGTTCCTGCTCCCGCTGTTGGTCAGGCTGTTGCCCTTCCAGCGTCCGGCCTCGCCGGAGATGTAGCTGTCGCCCATGGACACCACGGCGGTGGGCCCGGTCCCCGGGCTGGCGGCCGACGTTCCGGCCCCGGCGGCCAGCAGCGCGCCTGCGGCGAGCGGTACGGCCATCGCGGCGCCGGCCAGTCGTCGCACGCGGCCGCGGGCGGCGGCCCTGTCCTTGCCGGCCTTGCGGAATCCGATCACTGCGGAACTCCTGCGGTCGGCCACGCCGGAGCCGCCGAGGAAACGCTGGGCGGCAACTCCGGTGCGTGGCTTGGAAAGTGGGGGTACCGCCGGCGCCGGTGGCATCGGAAAGGTGACACGCCCCCGCTTGTTACCGCTAGGTACAGCAAGGTTACGATGAAGTAACGGCCGACCATTCGGTCGGTCCTCGACCGGCCCACGACCGGTCCACGACATGGCTCCGCCCCCGTCGCCTCGGTGGCGACGGGGGCGGAACCCGGCGTTCGACTGCTGTGCGTTTCAGCCGAAGGCCCAGGTCAGCCGATCAGCTGGTCGTATGCGGGGAGGGTCAGGAAGTCCGCGTAGTCGGCGTCCAGGGAGACCTGCAGGAGGAGGTCGTGGGCCTGCTGCCACTTGCCGGCCGCGAAGGCCTCCTCGCCGACCTCGGCGCGGATCTTGGCCAGTTCCTCGGCGGCGATCTCGCGGGTCAGCTCGGCGGTGGCCGTCTTGCCGTTCTCGAACACGACTCCGGCGTTGATCCACTGCCAGATCTGCGAGCGGGAGATCTCGGCGGTGGCGGCGTCCTCCATGAGGCCGAAGATGCCGACGGCGCCGAGGCCGCGCAGCCACGCCTCGATGTAACGGGTGCCGACCTGGACGGCGTTGACCAGGCCGTCGTAGGTGGGCTTCGCGTCGAGGGAGTCGATCGCGATCAGCTCGCCCGGGGCCACCGAGACGTCCTCGCGCAGGCGGTCCTTCTGGTTCGGCTTGTCGCCGAGGACGGCGTCGAAGGAGGCCATCGCGATCGGGACCAGGTCGGGGTGGGCGACCCAGGAGCCGTCGAAGCCGTCGTTCGCCTCGCGGTCCTTGTCGGCCTTGACCTTCTCGAACGCGACCTTGTTGACCTCGGCGTCCTTGCGGGACGGGATGAAGGCCGCCATGCCGCCGATGGCGTGCGCGCCGCGCTTGTGGCAGGTGCGGACGAGCAGCTCGGTGTAGGCGCGCATGAAGGGGGCCGTCATGGTGACCGCGTTGCGGTCCGGCAGGACGAACTTCTCGCCGCCGTCGCGGAAGTTCTTCACGATCGAGAACAGGTAGTCCCAGCGGCCCGCGTTGAGGCCCGCCGCGTGGTCCTTGAGCTCGAAGAGGATCTCTTCCATCTCGTAGGCCGCGGTGATGGTCTCGATGAGGACGGTCGCGCGGACGGTGCCCTGCGGGATGCCGACGTAGTCCTGGGCGAAGACGAAGATCTCGTTCCAGAGGCGCGCCTCCAGGTGCGACTCCGTCTTCGGCAGGTAGAAGTACGGGCCCTTGCCGAGGTCGATCAGGCGCTGCGCGTTGTGGAAGAAGTAGAGGCCGAAGTCCACGAGGGAGCCCGAGGCGGGGCCGCCCTCGAAGCTGAGGTGGCGCTCCTCCAGGTGCCAGCCGCGCGGCCGCATGACGACGGTGGCGAGCTGGTCGGCGGGCTTCAGGGCGTACGCCTTGCCCGTGCGCGGGTCGGTGAAGTCGATGCGGCGCTCGTAGGCGTCGATGAGATTGAGCTGGCCGAGGACGACGTTCTCCCAGGTGGGAGCCGAGGCGTCCTCGAAGTCGGCGAGCCAGACCCTGGCGCCCGAGTTGAGGGCGTTGATGGTCATCTTGCGGTCCGTCGGACCGGTGATCTCCACGCGGCGGTCGTTCAGCGCGGCCGGGGCAGGCGCGACCTTCCAGTCTCCCTCGCGGACCTGTGCGGTGTCCGGGAGGAAGTCGAGGGTGGAGGTCCGGGCGATCTCGGCGCGCCGCTCGCCGCGTCGGGCGAGGAGCTCGGCGCGGCGGGGGGCGAACCGCCGGTGGAGCTCGGCCACGAAGGCGAGGGCCGCTTCGGTGAGGACTTCGTCCTGCCGGGGCAGGGGCTCGGCGTCGACGATGGCCAGCGGGGACGGCGCTGGTGCGGACATATCTGTCACTCCTTCAGCGGCGGTGCCTGGCGGCCGCGGGGAATGCTCGCGCGAGACGGCACGCAGTGCCGTCGGGTGTGGAGAGTTCCGGATAACGGTCGCGGGCGCCGTCTGTGGTTCAGGGCGCTTCTGACCAGTGGATAGTAATTTCCTCATGGTGGAAGTTCAATGGTTTGTTGATGTCGAGATTCTCTGAGTCGACAGATTCCGATCACCCGTGGCCCTCAGTGCCATAACGGTCACAGCCCGCTCAAGTGATGCCCAAGCGCTCCTCAAGCCAGACGTGCCAGGTCGGGCGGGGTGTCGATGTCGAAAGGGGCGGCGACGTCCCCGCACTCCACCAGCATGACCTCCTCCGCGTGCTCCTTCAGATGGACCCGCGCGCCCCGGTCCCCGGTCGCCGTCGCCACGATGTCCGGCCAGCGGTCCGCCCCGAACAGCACCGGATGGCCGCGCTCCCCGTCGTACGAGGCGGCCACCAGACTCGTCGGGGAGCGGTACGCCTCCCGTACCCGGGCCACCGCCTCCGCCCCGATGCCCGGCTGGTCCACCAGCGACACCAGGGCCGCGCCGGCTCCCGTCCCGGCCAGGGACGCGAGGCCGACCCGCAGGGAGGAGCCCATGCCCTCGGCCCAGTCCGGGTTGTCCACCACCACGCAGCCGCTCAGGTCGGCCCGCTCCCGGACCTCGGCCGCGGAAGCGCCCAGCACCACGTGCACCGGATCGCAGCCGGCCTCGCGCAGCACGCGCACGGCGTTCTCGACGAGGGGCCGGCCGCGGTAGGGGAGCAGGGCCTTCGGCCGCCCCCCGAGCCGGCGGCCGCCGCCGCCGGCCAGCAGCAGACCGGCGACCGCCGCCGCCGCACCCGGGCCCCGCGCGCCGGTCAGTGGGGCTGTGGAACGGTCGGGGCGGCCGCCGGGGCTGCGGCCGGGATCCTGCTCTGTTTCCGCTGGCATGGCTGCGATTCTCGCTCCTCACCCGCGCCGCGCGGCCGCCGCGCCAGGAGGGCGCCCACGGCGGCCAGGGCCGCCCCGATCCGCAGCGGCCGGGAGATCCGGTTCTCGGCGCGCAGCAGCAGGGCGCGTTCGTCACGGTCGGTGAACACCTCGGACGGCATGATGGCTTCTCCTTGCCAATCGGGGGCCAATACGGCGAGTCTGGACCTTGATTGGCCTGGCAGGCAGAGCCAATCGGGGGAGGTTGGCATGGCATACGGGCGAGTGGTCCATACGGCGGACAGGATGATCGGCAGCCGCCAGCTCGCGGCCATGCTCCCGGCCGAGGTACGGGCCCGCCCCGGCTACCGCTCCCTCGCCGACGCCCTGCGCACCCTGATCCTCGACGGCCGGATCGCCCTGCACGTACGGCTGCCCGCCGAGCGCGAGCTGGCCGAGGGGGTCGGAGCCAGCCGGGCCACCGTCACCGCCGCCTACGACCTGCTCCGCGAGAGCGGCTACGTCCGCAGCCGCCGCGGCTCCGGCACCTGGACCGAGCTCCCCGACGGCCACCGCCCGGTCGGCGCCCACTCCATCGTCGGCGCGGGCGGCTTCAACGCCGACGGCGACCCCGGCATCGACCTCGCCATCGCCGCCATGGGCGCCCCCGAGGGCAGCCTCACCGAAGCCCTGGCCTGGGCCGCGCCCCGGCTGCCCGCGCTCGCCCGCAACCCCGGCTACCACCCCTTCGGCCTGCCCGACCTGCGCGAGGCCGTCGCGGACCGCTTCACCGGGCGCGGCCTGCCCACCCGCCCCGAGCAGATCCTGGTCACGGCCGGGGCCCAGCAGGCCTTCGCCCTGGTCGTCAGCCTGCTCTGCCGCCCCGGGGACCGGGTGGTCACCGAGAACCCGACCTACGCCAACGCCCTCGACGCCCTGCGCCACGCCAGGCTGCGCACCGGCTCCTTCGCCGTCTCCGACCGGGGCTGGGACATGGACGTCGCCGAGTCCACGCTGGGGCAGACCGTGCCCAGGCTCGCGTACGTGATCCCCGACTTCCACAATCCGACGGGCGCCCTGATGCCCGAGCGGGAGCGGCTGCGGCTGCTCGCCGCGACCCGGGCCGCCGGCACCTGGCTGGTGGTCGACGAGACCATCGCCGACATCGCGCTGGACGTGCCCGCGCCCGCGCCGCTGGCCTCCCTCGGCGGGCGCACCGGCGCCGAACACGTGATCACCATCGGCTCGCTCAGCAAGACCCACTGGGGCGGCCTGCGGGTCGGCTGGATCCGAGCCACCGCCAAGCTGATCACCGAGCTGGCGGCCGTCCGCGTGTCCGCCGACATGACCGGCTCCGTGCTCGACCAGGTCGTCGCCCTGCCCCTGATGGAGCGGCTGGACCGGACCCTGCCGGCCCGGCTCGCACAGCTGCGGAGCCAGCGCGCGGCCCTGGCCCAGTCCCTCCAGCGGCACACCCCCGAATGGTCCTGGCGGCTGCCGCCCGGCGGCCTGTCGCTCTGGGTGGACCTCGGCGAACCGGTCAGCTCCGCGCTCGCGGAGCGGGCCGCCGCCGCGGGCGTGCACATCGGCCGCGGCGCCCGCTTCGGGGTGGACCCGGGCACCTTCGAGCACCGCCTGCGCATCCCGTACACCCTGCCGGCGGACCGCCTCGACCAGGGCGTGCGCCTCCTCGCGCAGGCCTTCCACGACGGGGTTCCGCTGGCCCCGGGGGTGGAGCGCCCGTACTGGGTGGCCTAGGGGGTGTCTGACGGATCTCCGCGGCGTCGCGACGCCCGGCACGCACTCTCGCCGCACCGACCGAAAGCCCAAGTACGTCCAGTACGCGGGCTTCCGGTCGGCACGCCGAGAGCACGCACCGGACGCCGCTCCTTCCCCACGGACATCCGTCAGACACCCCCTAGCCGACCGGCTGCCGGCGCCCGCGGAAGTACGCGTTCGACGCCGGCCGGAACATCAGGGCCACGGCCGTCAGGACCGCCCCCACGTGCAGGGTCCGGCTCGCCCCGAAGAGCAGGTCGAGCGCGCCCGCCCGGGCCAGGGCGTCGACGGGCGAGCCCCCGTCGAGCAGGTACCCGAGGGGCTGCAGGACCATCGAGGCGGTCCCCAGCACCCCCAGGCCCACCGCGAGGGAGATCCGGGCCCACCGGGCGCCGCCGCGCATCCGCAGGGCGGCGAAAACGGCGGCGGTGAAGACGACGAGGCGGACCGCCAGGCCCACGCCGATCTCCCCGGCGGAGCCGGTGCCGTCCAGCGACATCCGGCCGACGGCGAGGACGGTCTCGAACGCCCCCGCGCCCACGGCGGTGAGCCACAGCGCGAACGCGCCGCGGACCTCCCGGGGAGCGGTGGAGACGGGCCGTTCGGCTGCGGTGGAGTACATCGGGGGCTCGCTTCCGGGGTCGGGTACGACGACCATCCGATGCTCGCCCCCGGGCCCCGCCGGGCGCCCTCCTGCCAGCCGGTCGGCAGGGGCGGGGGACAGCCCCCGCCCACGGCGTGGGAGAGCCCGCGCCCTACGGCGTACGGATCAGGCGGCGGGTCGCGGCCGCCGCGACCGCCGAGGTGCGGGAGTCCACGCCGAGCTTGGCGTAGATGTGCACCAGGTGGGACTTGACCGTGGCCTGGCTGAGGAACAGCTTCTTGGAGATCTGCAGGTTCGAGAGCCCGTCCGCGACCAGCTGGAGCACCTCCAGCTCCCGCTTCGTGAGCGCCTCCGCCGGGGTGCGCATGCGGTCCATCAGCCGCAGGGCCACCGCCGGGGCCAGTGCCGACTGGCCGGCCGCGGCCGTGCGGACCGCCGCCGCCAGTTCCTCCGGCGGGGCGTCCTTCAACAGGTAGCCGGAGGCGCCCGCCTCCACGGCGGCCAGGATGTCCGCGTCCGTGTCGTAGGTGGTCAGGACCAGCACCCGGGGGCCGCCGGGCCGCGCCGTGATCGCCGCCGTGGCCGCCGAACCGTGCATCCCGGCGCCGAACTGGAGGTCCATCAGCACCACGTCCACCGGCTCGGACGCGGCCAGCTCCACGGCCCGCTCCGCCGTCGCGGCCTCGGCGACCACCGCGAAGTCCGGTTCGGTGTCCAGTACGGCCCGTAGCCCGGCCCGCACCACCGGGTGGTCGTCGGCGAGCAGGAGACGGATGGTCACGGTGCCTCCACGGGCAACGGCAGGGTGACGGCCACGGCGGTGCCCTGGCCCGGGGCGGACTCGACGGTGAACAGCCCGCCCAGCGTCTCGGCCCGGGCGCGCATCGCCGGCAGACCGAAGCCGCCCCCGTCCGAGCCGGCCGAGGAAGCCGAGGCCGGGTCGAAGCCCCGCCCGTCGTCGACCACGTCCAGGGTGACCGACGTGTCCATGAAGGTCAGGGTGATCCCGGCGCGTCCGGCCCCCGCGTGCCGCACCACATTGGCCAGCGCCGACTGCGCGATCCGCAGCAGCGCCACCTCGTACGGGGTGGGCAGCTCCCGGGGCGTGCCGCTCACCGAGAACCGCACGAGCGGGCCCGGTGCCCCCGAGCAGAGCCGCTCCAGCGCCCCCGCCAGGGAGCCGTGCTCCAGGTCGGGGGGCGTCAGGGCCCGTACGAAGCGACGCGCCTCGGCGAGGTTCTCCTGCGCGGCCCCGCGGGCCCGGGCGATGTGCTCGGTGGCCGGCGAGTCCGGCGGGAGCGTCCGCTCGGCCGCCCGCAGCAGCAGCTGGATGGAGGACAGGCCCTGGGCGAGGGTGTCGTGGATCTCCCGGGCGAGCCGCTCGCGCTCGGCCAGGATCCCCGCGCCCCGCTCGGCGACGGCGAGCTCGGCACGGGTGGCGATGAGCTCCTCGATCAGCTCGCGGCGGCGCTCGCTCTCCCGGTACAGCGCCTGGTAGCCCAGGACGGTGGCCACCGCCACCGCCCCGCCCAGCAGCGGCCCGAGGAAGGCCCCCGGGGTCACCGAGCCGCTGTGCGCCAGGAACCCGCCGATCGCCGCGCAGGCGGTCACCACGACGGCGGCGATGCCCCAGCGCGGCCGCAGCAGGTGCAGCTCCAGGAAGTACAGCGGGAAGGCGATCCACAGCCCGTCCGGGGACACCACCAGCAGCGCCACCCACACGGCGGCCAGGGAGCCCAGCCACAGCGCCGAGGCGGGCGTCGAGCGCCCCACGACGGGGACCAGCACCCCGGCCGCGTAGACGACGGCCAGCAGCGCGCAGACGCCGACCACCCACCCGGCCCGCGGCGCGGAGTCGGCGACGGCCCGCCCGGCGGCCAGCGCGAGCAGCCCCGCCAGCAGGGCGTGCAGGCACAGCCGCAGGACGCGGGAGACGGGGGTCGGGGAGCGGAAGCCGGCGCCGGGGCGCGCACCGGCATCGGCACGGGCGTCGGCGCGGGCGCGGGCACGGGAAGTGACAGACATGGCCCGACCAGCGTAAGTCGACGGCCAAGGCCCCCGGTCAACCAAAAGTTCGATGTCGGGATCCCACCTTCGATACCAGGATCCCTACCGTGGCGCGATGCCCGGTGCCCCCGTGCACGACCAAGGTGGGGGACATGTTCGTCGCATGGAGAGATCTCCGGTTCGCCAAGGGCCGCTTCGCCCTCATGGGCTCGGTCGTACTGCTCATCACGTTGCTGGTCGGCCTGTTGTCCGGGCTCACGTCCGGCCTGGCCCGGGAGAACATCTCGGCCGTCACCGGCCTGCCCGCCACCCGGCTGGCCTTCGCCGCGCCCACCGGGGACCAGAAGGTCTCCTTCACCGGCTCCCAGCTGCCCGAGAGCGCCTGGCGCGACTGGCGCGCCAGGCCGGGTGTGACGGCTGCGGAACCGCTCGGCATCCGCACCACCAACGCCGTCTCGGGCGAGCGGACCGCCGCCGTCTCCGTCTTCGGCGTCGAGTCCACCGGCCGGCTCGCGCCCGCGGGGGCCGGGCTCGGCCAGGGGCGGGTGGTCCTCACCGAGAAGGCCGCCCGGGAACTGGGCGGGCTCACCGCGGGCGGCAGGCTGAAGGTCGGCCCGCTGGAGCTGACCGTGGCCGCCGTGTCCGGTACCGCCGCCTACAGCCACACCCCGGTGGTGTGGATGGACCTGAACGACTGGCAGCGCGTCGGCAACCCCGGCACCTCCCTCGAAACCGTCGCCACCGTCCTGGCCCTCGACGGCTCCGACGACGTGGACTGGGCCGCGGGCGACCGGGCCACCGGCACCCTCACGCAGACCATCGACGAGGCACTGGGTGCCATAGGGTCCTACCAGGCCGAGAACGGCTCGCTCCAGCTGATGCGCGGCTTCCTCTTCGTCATCTCCGCGCTGGTCATAGGAGCCTTCTTCACCGTCTGGACGATCCAGCGCAGCGGCGACATCGCCGTGCTCAAGGCGCTGGGAGCCTCCACCCCGTACCTGCTGAAGGACGCCCTCGGGCAGGCGGTGGTGATGCTGGCGATCGGCACCGGTGCCGGAACCGCGCTGGCCGCCGGCTTCGGCGCGCTGATCAGCGGGGGCGACGTGCCCTTCGTCCTCGACCCCGCCACGGTCCTCGTGCCCGCCGCGATCATGATCGCGCTCGGGGTGCTGGGCGCGGCCCTGTCCATCCGGCGGATCACCGCCGTAGACCCGCTGACCGCCCTCGGGAGCGCCCGATGACCCTCCTCGTCCACGACGTCACGCTCACCTACCCCGACGGCGACGGCCGCCTCACGGCCCTCGACCACGTGTCCCTGGAGGTTCCGGCCGGGACCCTGACCGCGATCGTCGGGCCGTCCGGCTCCGGCAAGTCCAGCCTGCTGGCCGTCGCCGCCACCCTGGTCACCCCGGACTCCGGCGCGGTCGTCGTCGCGGGCCGGGAGACCACCCGGATGGGGGCCGCCGAGAAGTCGGCCCTGCGCCGGGAGAAGATCGGCATCGTCTTCCAGCAGCCGAACCTGCTGGCCTCGCTCACCGCCGTCGAGCAGCTCCAGGTGATGGCCCACCTCTCCGGCCGGTCCCCCCGGCAGCTGCGCCGCAGGGCCGTCGAGCTGCTGGACGCGGTCGGCCTGGCGGACAAGGCCGACAAGCGCCCCCACCAGCTCTCGGGCGGCCAGCGCCAGCGCGTCAACATCGCCCGCGCGCTGATGAACGAGCCCACCGTGCTGCTGGTCGACGAGCCCACCAGCGCCCTGGACCACGAGAGCGGCGCGGCCGTGCTCGACCTGCTGGTCACCCTCACGCGCGAGCGGTCCACCGCCACGGTGCTGGTCACGCACGACCACGCCCACCTGGACCGGATGGACCGCGCCGCGACCATCACGGACGGCCGCCTGGTCCAGAGCCCGGACCCGGTCGCCGCGGCGTAGCCGCCGACGCCGGCGCGCGGCCGTCCCTCAGCGGCCGATCGGGGCGGCGCGCAGGAGTTCGAGGCGCTGGCCGGCCAGCTCCAGGTGGCGGGGGTCGAGCGAGGGCAGGGCCCGCAGGAGCCGGATGAGCTCCGGGCCCGCCTCGGCGGCCGCCGCCCGGTCCTTGAGCTGGGTCCAGCAGTACAGGGCGCCCGCGGCGGCGCCCTCGACCTCGGGGGCGTCGGGGGACTGGCGGGCCAGCCGGGTCACCCCGACTCCGGTCCACAGCCGGGTCGCGAGCCGGAAGTCGCCCGCCATGCGGGCGAGGTCGGCGCGGATCTCCGCCCAGTGGATCGCCTCCGGCGAGGCGGGCCCGTACGCCCGCAGGACGTGCGCCTCCCACGCCTGCGCGAGCGCGTCCGCCTCCGGGTGCCGGCCGGCGGTGGCCAGCGCGTGGATGTGCGGCCGGGGATCGCGCCCGCCGCCCGGAAGGTCCTGCGCGCCGGCGCCGGGCCGCTCCCGGTCCGGCCCGTACGCGGCCTGCGGCGCGTGCTCCGGGGCGGGCCGGACCGCGGCCTCCGCCGGGGCGCCCGGCCCCGCGGCCGGGCCGTGCCCGTGGGCGGCCTCCGGCCCGGGTTCCCGGCCGTGCCGGTAGGCGGCCTCCGGCCCGGGTTCCCGGCCGTGCCGGTAGGCGGCCTCCGGCCCGGGTTCCCGGCCGTGCCGGTAGGCGGCCTCCGGCCCAGGTTCCCGGCCGTGCCGGTAGGCGGCCTCCGGCCCCGGTTCCCGGCCGTGCCCGTACGCGGCACCGCGCCCCGGCTCCCCGGCCGGGTGGGCGGCGAGTTCGCGGGCCGTCGGCAGGACGAGGGTGCCCGGCGCAAGCGCGGCGCCGCCCACCGCGAGGGCGTGCAGCCGCAGGTTGTCCGGCCGTCCGGGGCTGCTGCGCAGCTGCTCGATCCACTGCCGCGTGTAGCCGCTCACCCCGTTGCCGCCGCCCGCGAACCCCGGGGGCGCCACCACCCCGTACACCTCGACGGAGGGCGGGGCGGGGAGGCTGCCGTACTCCTGGAGCAGCGGCCAGGCGGCCTTGTCCGCGGCGAGGTCCAGCAGCACGGTGGTCAGTCCGGGCGGCCTCTCGCGCAGCTCGGAGCCCAGCCATTCCCACGGCAGGCCGGTGTGGCGGACGCTGGCCGCCGTGGTCCCCGCCAGGCACAGGTGCAGCCGTCGGCCGCGGCGGTCGACGGTCAGCCGCCCCGACAGGTAGACCAGCAGCGGGCCGGGTGTGGCGGCCGCCGTCCGCAGCCGCGTCAGCACGGTGTTCGGGTCGCGGGCCCCGTCGAGGTAGGTGGTGTCGCTGGGGACCGGGCTGCCCAGCAGCACCGGCACGGGCACCACGCCCAGCGCTGCCAGATTGGCGCTCGGCGCGACCTGGACGGCGCGGCGGCGCACGACGGCGTCCCCGGCTATGAGGAGTACGTGCCCCCGCTGCTGCTCCATCGCGATGCTGTGCATGAGCAGACCGTACTCATTCCACGAAGGCCCCGGTGGCCCCTCGCGCGGGTGCGCGCCCGGGACACCGGGGCCGTTCGGGCGGGTCGGCCCTTCCCGCAGGGCCTGTCAGGCCGGGTTCTGGCTCTGGAGGGCCACCGACAGCTCGGCGGCCACCCCCTGCAGGATCGGTACGAAGGACTCCGCCACCGCCTCGGTGACGCGCCCCGCCGGACCCGAGATGGAGATCGCGGCGGCGGTCGGCGAGTTCGGCACCGACACGGCCAGGCAGCGGACTCCTATTTCCTGCTCGTTGTCGTCGACCGCGTAGCCCACCGCGCGCACCTGCTCCAGGGCCTCCAGGAAGCCCTCCGGGGTGGTGATGGTCTTCTCGGTCGCGGCCGGCATCCCGGTGCGGGCCAGCAGGGCGCGCACCTCGTCGGCGGGGGTGTGGGCGAGCAGTGCCTTGCCCACGCCGGTGGAGTGCGGCAGCACGCGGCGGCCGACCTCGGTGAACATGCGCATGGAGTGCTTGGACGGCACCTGGGCGACGTAGACGATCTCGTCGCCGTCGAGCAGGGCCATGTTCGCCGTCTCGCCGGTCTCCTCGACCAGCCGGGCGAGGTAGGGGCGGGCCCAGGTGCCCAGGAGCCGCGAGGCGGACTCGCCGAGGCGGATCAGCCGGGGCCCGAGGGAGTACCGTCGATTGGTCTGCTGGCGCACGTAGCCGCACGCGACGAGGGTGCGCATCAGGCGGTGGATGGTCGGCAGGGGCAGTCCGCTGGCGGCGGAGAGCTCGCTGAGGCCGACTTCGCCCCCGGCGTCGGCCATGCGTTCGAGCAGATCGAAGGCGCGCTCAAGGGACTGGACGCCACCGCTGGCGGCGGTGGGCTTGGCGGAAGCGTCGGTGGTGCTGGCGCTGGACGTCGGCACGGCGCGGTCCTTTCGGTGCTGGCAGGCAAGGAAGCAGCCTACCGGTCGGTCGGCGTCGGCCCTAGAGCCGGGGCCTGGCCGTCCCCGCCGGTCAGAGGCGGTTTGTCCGGTGGCGGACATCCTCGGGAAGTTACCTGCCCGGCATCCGGTGGTGATAGCTACATTCTGGATAGTGAAATCTTAATTCCATCCTGTGGAAACATCCAATTGCGGCATGGCGGGCTGGGCAGTCCGTCCGGCGGCTCTTGACTGGCCCACGATCGGGGTGAAGACTCCGTCAACAGAACGTTGAATTTCGCTCTGTGGAAGTAGATGGGGAGGTTCCGGTGGCCGACGTGGCTGTGGAACTGGTACTGCGCTCGACGCGCGTCATCACCCCCGAGGGGACGCGTGCCGCCTCGGTGGCCGTCGCCGGCGGGAAGATCACGGCCGTGCTCGCACACGACGCCGAAGTACCGGCCGGAGCCCGGCTGGAGGACTTCGGCGACGACGTCCTGCTCCCCGGTCTGGTGGACACCCACGTTCACGTCAACGACCCCGGCCGCACCGAGTGGGAGGGCTTCTGGACGGCGACCCGCGCGGCCGCCGCCGGCGGCATCACCACCATCCTCGACATGCCGCTCAACTCCCTCCCGCCGACCACCACGGTCGACCACCTCCGCGTCAAGCAGGAGGTCGCCCGCACCAAGGCCCACGTGGACGTCGGCTTCTGGGGCGGCGCCCTGCCGGACAACGTCAAGGACCTGCGCCCGCTGCACGACGCCGGCGTCTACGGCTTCAAGTGCTTCCTGTCGCCCTCGGGCGTGGACGAGTTCCCGCAGCTCGACCAGGAGCAGCTGGCCGCCTCCCTCGCCGAGATCACCGGCTTCGGCGGCCTGATGATCGTGCACGCCGAGGACCCGCACCATCTGGAGTCCGCCCCGCAGAACCCGGGCCCCAAGTACGCCGACTTCCTGGCCTCCCGTCCCAAGGACGCCGAGAACACCGCGATCGAGAACCTGATCGCCCAGGCCCGGCGGCTGGGCGCCCGCGTGCACGTCCTGCACCTGTCCTCCTCCGACGCGCTGCCCCTGATCGCCGCGGCCAAGGCCGAGGGCGTGGCCGTCACCGTCGAGTCCTGCCCGCACTTCCTGACGCTCGCCGCCGAGGAAGTCCCCGACGGCGCCACCGAGTTCAAGTGCTGCCCGCCCATCCGCGAGGCCGCCAACCAGGACCTCCTGTGGGACGCGCTCGCCGACGGCACCATCGACTGCATCGTCTCCGACCACTCGCCCTCCACCGCGGACCTGAAGACCGGCGACTTCGCCACCGCCTGGGGCGGCATCTCCTCCCTCCAGCTGGGCCTGCCTGCCATCTGGACCGAGGCGAGGAAGCGCGGACGCACCCTCGAAGAGGTCGCCCGCTGGATGTCCACCGCCCCGGCCGCACTCGCCGGACTGGCCGCCAAGGGCGCCATCGAGGCCGGCCGCGACGCCGACTTCGCCGTCCTGGCCCCCGAAGAGACCTTCACCGTGGACCCGGCGCACCTGCACCACCGCAACCAGGTCACGGCATACGCGGGCAAGACCCTGCACGGCGTCGTGAAGTCCACCTGGCTGCGCGGACGGCAGATCGCCGACCACGGAACCCCGACCGAGCCCACGGGCCTCCTCCTTGAAAGGCAGAACTGACAGTGGCACAGCGTTCGACTGGACTGGCTTCCTTCACCGGTAACGCGAACCCGTACGGGGGCGGCGACCCGTACGCGGACTACCGCACCGCGGACTTCTCCTTCACCCAGTACGCGAACCTCGCCGCCCGTGAGCTGGGCGCCGGTGTCATCGCCGCCAACGACGAGTTCTTCGCCGAGCGCGAGAACCTCCTCATCGCCGAGGCCCCGCACTTCGACCCCGAGCACTTCGGGCACAAGGGCAAGGTCATGGACGGCTGGGAGACCCGCCGCCGCCGCGGCGTGTCCGCCGAGCAGCCCTGGCCGACCGCCGAGGACCACGACTTCGCGCTGATCCGCCTCGGCGCCCCCGGCGTCATCCGCGGCATCGTCGTGGACACCGCCCACTTCCGCGGCAACATGCCGCAGGCCGTGTCCGTCCAGGCCGCCTCGGTACCCGGCTCCCCGACCGCCGAGGAGCTGCTGTCCGAGGACGTCAAGTGGACGACCCTCGTCGAGCGCACCCCCGTCGGCGGCCACGCGGCCAACGGCTTCGAGGTCGACGTCGAGCAGCGCTTCACGCACCTGCGCCTGAACCAGCACCCGGACGGCGGCGTCGCCCGCATCCGCGTCTACGGCGAGGTCCGCCCCGACCCCAAGTGGCTCGCCGCGCTCGGCACCTTCGACGTCGTCGCCCTGGAGAACGGCGGCTCGGTCGAGGACGCCTCCAACCGCTTCTACTCGCCGCCGACCAACACCATCAACCCGGGCCGCTCCCGCAAGATGGACGACGGCTGGGAGACCGCCCGCCGCCGCGACAACGGCAACGACTGGATCCGCTACCAGCTCGTCGCCGAATCCGAGATCCGCGCCGTCGAGATCGACACCGCCTACCTCAAGGGCAACTCGGCCGGCTGGGCCTCGCTGTCCGTCAAGACGGGCGCGGAGGGCGAGTGGAGCGAGTTCCTGCCGCGCACCCGCCTGCAGCCCGACACCAACCACCGCTTCGTGCTCGACGCCCCGGCGGTCGGCACGCACGTGCGCATCGACATCTTCCCGGACGGCGGTTTCTCCCGGCTGCGCCTGTTCGGCTCGCTGACGGAGGCCGGCGCGGCCGCGCACGCCGCCCGTCACCAGGAGCTGGGCGGCTGACGCCACCCCGCCCGACGGACCGCCCCGGGGGCCGACACCCCCGGGGCGCGAGCACGCTCCCACGGGGCGCACCGCACGCGGTGCGCCCCGCGGCGTGTCCGGGCACCCCCACGGCGGACACGCGGCCCGGGTTCGCGCGCGCCGCACCGATGAGTTCCGCGAGGCGGGGGAGTCTGAACCGGTGCACGGCATACGGGCCGGGCGCCGACACCCAAGGAGCGCAGTGCCATGGGAAAGCTGACCCTCACCACCTTCCTCACCCTCGACGGCGTGATGCAGGCCCCCGGCGGGCCCGAAGAGGACCCCCGCGGCGGGTTCGAGTACGGCGGCTGGGTCGTGCCGTACGCGGACGAGGGCATGGGGGAGTTCGTGCAGGAGGTCTTCGCGCGGGCCGGGGCGTTCCTGCTCGGCCGGCGCACCTACGAGATCTTCGCCGCGTACTGGCCGCAGCACGACGACCCCGCCGACCCGGTCGCGAGCCGCCTCAACCGGCTGCCCAAGTACGTCGCCTCGACGACCCTGAAGGACCTGGGCTGGACCCCCGCCACCGTGGTGGACGGCGAGAACCTCCAGGCGGAGGTCGTCCGGGCCAAGGACGCCACCGACGGGGAGCTCCAGGTGCACGGCAGTGGACAGCTGGCGCAGTGGCTGCTCGCCCGGGACCTCGTCGAGGAGCTGAACCTGCTGGTCTTCCCCGTCTTCCTCGGTGCGGGCCGCCGGCTGTTCCCGACCGGCGGGCTCCCCACCGCCTTCGCACAGGTCGCCTCGCGCACCACGGGCTCCGGCATCTCCCTCCACACCTACCGGCCCACGGGCCGCGCCACCTTCGGCACCTTCGCGGACTGAGCCGGCGGGAGGGCGGCCGGCAAAACGTTCGACCGGGAAGATCGGCTCGGCTACCGTGAGCCCGCATCCGTGCGAGCCGCCGTCGTCTCCACTCCCTTCCCGCCGTCGGAGCCGCCCCGGTGTCCACCCTCGCCGCCCCCGCCCCCGCCCTCGCTCCCCGCCGGGCCCGGCTCGCGGACCTGCCCGTGCTGCTCGTCGCCGTCGTCTGGGGCGGCAGCTACCTCGCGGCCAAGGGGATCACGGCCCCGCACACCGTGATCGCGGTGCTGGTGCTCCGCTTCGCGCTCGTGCTGCCCGTCCTCGTCCTCGCCGGCCGGCGGCGGCTGCGGGCGCTGAGCCCCGCCCAGCTGCGCGGCGCCGGGGTGCTGGGTCTCGTCCTGGGCGGGATCTTCCTGCTGGAGACCTACGGGGTGGTGCACACCTCCGCCACCAACGCCGGGCTGATCATCAGCCTGACCATGATCTTCACCCCGCTCGCCGAGTCCGCCGTCCGCCGCACCGCGCCCCCGGCCGCCTTCCTCGGCGCGGCCGCCGTCTCCGTCGCGGGTGTCGTGCTGCTCACCCAGGGCGCCGGGTTCACCGCGCCCGGCGCAGGTGACCTGCTGATCCTCGGAGCCGCCCTCGCCCGCACCGCGCACGTCCTGCTGATGGCGCGGATCAAGGCCGTCCAGGACGCGGACTCCCTCTCCCTGACCACGGTGCAGCTCGGCGGCGCCGTCCTGGTCTTCGCCCTGCTGGCGGCCCTGCCGGGGACCGGCGACTCGCCCTGGGCGGCCGCCGCCGGCTTCGGGCCGGGCCAGTGGGCCGGACTGGCCTTCCTCTCGGTCCTGTGCACCCTCTTCGCCTTCTTCGTGCAGATGTGGGCCGTCCGCAGGACCTCCCCGTCGCGGGTCAGCCTGCTGCTCGGCACCGAACCCCTGTGGGCCGCCGCCGCGGGCATCGCCCTCGGCGGCGAGCACCCGGGCCCCCTCGGCCTCACGGGCGCGGCGCTGGTCCTGGCCGGCACCGCCTGGGGACGGCGCGCCGCGGCCTGAACGAATGTCCGGGAATCGCCTCCTGGCCGGGTGATCATCCGCCCTACTGTGGCCCGCATGCCCGCCCTAGAGATCCGGGAGCTCCTCCAGCCGCACGGGGCGGCGCTCGCGCCGGGAGCGCTCGCACGCCTCCGCGATCCGGAACGCGGCCAGCCCCTCCCGGCCGTCGCAGGGGTTGGGCCCCTCGCCGCGCACCAGCTTGACGAAGGCCCCCAGCTCGGCCTCGTAGGCGGGACCGAACCGCTCCAGGAACCCGCCCCAGGGCTTGCTCGCCGGGGGCGGGCCGTGCGGTTCCGTCGAGGCGATCGGCGTACGGTCGTCCAGCCCGGAGGAGACCTGGTCCAGCTCCCCGGCGAACTCCATCCGCACGTCGTAACCGGCGCCGTTGCACCGGGTGGCGGTACTGCTGACCAGCGTCCCGTCGTCGAGCGTGAGCAGGGCCGCCGCCGTGTCCACGTCACCGGTCTCCCGGAAGGCGGCCGGCCCCGCGTCCGAGCCGACCGCGTACGCCTCCACGACCTCCCGCCCGGTCACCCAGCGCACCATGTCGAAGTCGTGCACCATGCAGTCCCGGTACAGCCCGCCGGAGGTCGCCAGGTACGCGGCGGGCGGCGGAGCGGGATCGGCCGTCGTCGTCCGTACGGTGTGCAGCCGGCCCAGGACACCCGAACGGACCAGCTCCCGCGCGGTGCGGCAGCCCGCGTCGAAGCGGCGCATGAATCCCAGCTGCAGGACCCCGCGGGCGGCGGCCACCTCGCGGAGCACCGCCAGGGTGCGGTCCAGGTCCGGGGCCACGGGCTTCTCGCAGAACACCGGCAGCCCGCCGCGCACCGCGCGGACCACGAGCTGCGCGTGCCCCTCGGTGGAGCAGGCCACCACCAGCGCGTCCACGCCCCAGGTGAAGACCTGCTCGACGGAGGGCGCGGCCGTCGCCCCCAGCCGGTCGGCCAGCCGTGCGGCCCGTGCCGGGTCGGCGTCGGCCAGCAGCAGCGAACCGGCGTCCGGCCGACGGGCCAGCGTGGCCGCGTGGAAGGAGCCGATCCGGCCCGTCCCGATGAGCCCGATGCGCATGCACTCAACGTGGCCCCGTCCGGGGGAGCTGTCAATCTGCCCGCCTCCGCCCGCGGACGGCCACGATGGTGGCGACGGCCCCGATGGGCTCCCAAGGTCGACTGTGGCGGATACTGGGCGGCTGGAACCGGAATGACCACTTTGAGAATCAGTGGCGGGTATGACGAGGGAAGGGCACGGCGACGTGGCTAGGGTTCGGACAGGGGTACGCGTCGTGGGCGCCGTGCTCGCGGTGGTACTGGGAGCCTCCCTCTCGGGCTGCAGCAGCACGGGCGGCAAGCGTGCCGAGGAGCGGGCGAAGGCCGACCGGGCGGGCCGGCCGGCCGTCTCCACGCCGCGCTGGACCTTCGCGATGGTGACCCACGCGGGCGACGGCGACACCTTCTGGGACATCGTCCAGAAGGGCGCCAAGGAGGCCGCGGCGAAGGACAACATCAACTTCGTCTACTCGCACGACGACCAGGCGCAGCAGCAGGCCCAGTTCGTGCAGAACGCGATCGACCAGAAGGTCGACGGCATCGTGGTCAGCCTCGCCAAGCCCGAGGCCCTCAAGGACGTCCTCGGCAAGGCCGTCAAGGCGGGCATCCCCGTGATCACGGTCAACTCCGGATCCGAGCAGTCGGCCGCGTACGGCGCCCTGACCCACATCGGCCAGGACGAGGCGATCGCGGGCGAGGCGGTCGGCACCGAGCTGACGAAGCGCGGCCGCAAGAAGGCCGTCTGCGTCCTGCACGAACAGGGCAACGTCGGCCACGAGCAGCGCTGCGCCGGGGCGAAGAAGACCTTCGGCGGAAGCATGGAGAACCTCTACGTCGAGGGCACCAACATGCCCTCCGTCCAGGCCGCCATCCAGGCCAAGCTCCAGGCCGACCCCTCCGTCGACGCGATCGTCACCCTCGGCGCCCCCTTCGCCCCCACCGCCGTCAAGGCGAAGGACGCGGCGGGCAGCAAGGCCGAGGTGGACACCTTCGACCTCAACGAGTCCGTCGCCCGTGACCTGAAGTCCGGCGCCCTCGGCTTCGCCGTGGACCAGCAGCCCTTCCTCCAGGGCTACGAGGCGATCGACCTGCTGTGGCTCTACCGATACAACGCTGACGTCCTCGGCGGCGGCCGGCCCGTGCTGACCGGGCCGCAGATCGTCACCGCGGACGAGGCCGCCAAGCTGGAGGAGTACATCAAGCGGGGCAGCCGATGAGCGCCGGCACCGGCACCGCCGACGAACGGCTCGCGCCGGCCTCGCACCTCAGGAAGCTCCTCGCCCGCCCCGAGCTGGGCGCGGTCGTCGGGGCCGCCGCCGTCTTCGTCTTCTTCTCCTTCGCCGCCCCCAGCTTCCTGCAGGCCTCCAGCCTGAGCACGATCCTGTACTCGGCCTCCACCATCGGGATCATGGCGGTCCCGGTGGCCCTGCTGATGATCGGCGGCGAGTTCGACCTCTCCGCCGGCGTCATGGTCACCACCTCGGCGCTGGTCAGCTCGATGTTCAGCTACCAGATGACCGCCAACGTGTGGGTCGGCGTCGGGGTGTCGCTGCTGGTCACCCTGGCCATCGGCTTCTTCAACGGCTTCATGCTGACCCGCACCAGGCTCCCGAGCTTCATCATCACGCTCGGCACGTTCCTCATGCTGACCGGCCTGAACCTCGGCTTCACCAAGCTGATCAGCGGCTCGGTCTCCACCAAGACCATCGCCGACATGGAGGGGTTCTCCTCCGCGCGGGCCCTGTTCGCCTCGCAGTGGAACATCGGCTCGGTCACCCTGAAGGTCACCATCCTCTGGTGGTTCGCCCTGGTGGCGGTCGCCACGTGGATCCTGCTGCGCACCCGCGCCGGGAACTGGATCTTCGCCGTGGGCGGCGGGGCCGACGCGGCCCGCGCCACCGGCGTCCCCGTGGTCAAGACCCGCATCGGCCTCTACATGGGCGTCGCGCTGTGCGCCTGGATCTCCGGGCAGCACATCCTCTTCTCCTTCGACGTGGTCCAGTCGGGCGAGGGCGTCGGCAACGAGTTCCTCTACATCATCGCCGCGGTCATCGGCGGCTGTCTGATGACCGGCGGCTACGGCTCCGCCATCGGCTCGGCCGTCGGCGCCTTCATCTTCGGCATGACCAGCAACGGCATCGTGTACGCCCAGTGGAACCCGGACTGGTTCAAGTTCTTCCTCGGCGCCATGCTCCTGCTGGCGACGCTGCTGAACGCATGGGTCCGCAAGCGGGCGGAGGAGAGCAAGTGACCACGAAGACCGCGCCCGGCCCGCAGACCGGGACCGCCCTGGTGAAGCTGACCGACGTCAGCAAGTACTACGGCAACATCCGCGCCCTCCAGGGCGTCTCGCTGGAGGTCTCCGCCGGCGAGATCACCTGTGTGCTCGGCGACAACGGCGCCGGCAAGTCCACCCTCATCAAGATCATCGCGGGGCTGCACCGGCACGACGCCGGCACCTTCGAGATCGACGGGGAGGAGACCGTGCTCGCCAACCCGCGCGCGGCCCTGGACCGCGGCATCGCCACCGTCTACCAGGACCTCGCCGTCGTCCCCCTGATGCCGGTCTGGCGGAACTTCTTCCTCGGCTCCGAGCCCACCAGGGGCCGCGGCCCCTTCCGCCGCCTCGACGTGGAGCTGATGCGCGAGACCACCCGCGCCGAGCTGCTGCGCATGGGCATCGACCTGCGCGACGTCGACCAGCCCATCGGGACCCTCTCGGGCGGCGAGCGCCAGTGCGTGGCCATCGCCCGCGCCGTGCACTTCGGGGCCAAGGTGCTCGTCCTGGACGAGCCCACCGCCGCCCTCGGCGTGAAGCAGTCCGGCGTGGTCCTCAAATACGTCGCCGCCGCCCGCGACGCCGGTCTCGGGGTGGTCCTGATCACCCACAACCCGCACCACGCGTACCTGGTGGGGGACCGTTTCGTCCTCCTCAAGCGCGGCGCCATGGCCGGCAGCCACACCAAGGACTCGATCACCCTGGACGAGCTCACCCGGCAGATGGCGGGCGGCTCCGAGCTGGACGAGCTGAGCCACGAGCTGGAGCGGGTGGCAGAATCAGGACGGGACACCCCGGCCGGCACCCCCGCCGGCCCCCCATCCGACTCCGCCTCCGACAGGGACGACACGACTCGATGAGCACGTACCGGGACTTCGCGCTCTCCCACCGGGGCGCGGCGCGGGGCACCGTCCTGCGGACCGTCGGGACGCGGGAGCGCCGCTCGCTGCTGACCGCCCCGCGCGTCCCGACCGTCGGCATCGACATCGGCGGCACCAAGGTGATGGCCGGCGTCGTCGACGCCGACGGGGTCATCCTGGAGAAGATCCGCGCCGAGACCCCCGACAAGTCCAAGAGCCCCAAGGTCGTCGAGGACACCATCGTCGAGCTGGTCCTGGACCTCTCCGACCGGCACGACGTGCACGCGGTGGGCATCGGCGCCGCCGGCTGGGTCGACGCAGACCGCTCCCGCGTGCTCTTCGCCCCGCACCTGGCCTGGCGCGACGAGCCGCTGCGCGACGCCCTGCAGTCCCGGCTCGCGGTCCCGGTCATGGTCGACAACGATGCCAACACCGCGGCCTGGGCGGAATGGCGCTTCGGCGCGGGCCGCGGCGAGGACCACCTGGTCATGATCACCCTGGGCACCGGCATCGGCGGGGCCATCCTGGAGGGCGGGCAGGTCAAGCGCGGCCGCTACGGGGTGGCGGGAGAGTTCGGCCACATGCAGGTCGTCCCGGGCGGCCACCGCTGCCCCTGCGGCAACCGCGGCTGCTGGGAGCAGTACAGCTCCGGCAACGCCCTCGTCCGCGAGGCCCGGGAGCTGGCCGCCGCCGACTCGCCGGTCGCGTACAACATCATCGCCCGGGTCGGCGGCAACGTCCACGAGATCACCGGGCCGCTGATCACCGAGCTGGCCCGTGAGGGCGACGCCATGTGCGTGGAGCTCCTCCAGGACATCGGCCAGTGGCTCGGCGTGGGCATCGCCAACCTCGCCGCCGCCCTCGACCCCTCCTGTTTCGTCATCGGCGGCGGGGTCAGCGCCGCCGACGACCTCCTCATCGGACCCGCCCGGGACGCCTTCCGCCGCCACCTCACCGGCCGCGGCTACCGCCCCGAGGCGCGCATCGCCAAGGCCCAGCTCGGTCCCGAGGCGGGCATGGTCGGCGCCGCCGACCTCGCCCGGCTCGTCGCCCGCCGCTTCCGCCGCGCCACGCGCCGGCGCGTCGAGCGGTACGAGCGCTACGCGCAGTTCGGCCTGCGCACCGCCACGGGCCCGACACCGCCCCAGGAACCCAAGGACCAGGACCAGCAGTGACACCGCCCACCTCCCTGCCCAGACAGGCGCCCGCCCCCGAGGCGGAGGACCGCCGCCCGCCCGCCGCCGGGGAACGCGGGAGCCGCCGCGAGACGGTCCGGCGCCGCTGGATCACCGCCCTCATCATCCTGCTGCTCGTCGGCGTCCCGGCGGGCTATCTCGCCGTCTCCGCCCAGCAGAGCCGCGCCAGCGGCAAGGACAAGGCGGCCCGGGTCGGAGCGGCCAAGGTCCGTCCGGACTGGCCGTCCACGGTGCAGCGCAGCATCTACGAGGTCCCGATCCCCGACTCGGGGGCCTCCTCGGTCGGCTACCTGGAGACCAACAACTGGCACACCAGCCGGCTGTACGTCCAGTTCCAGGTCACGCCGCAGGCGCTGGACGCCTTCCTCGCCGACGTGGGCACCAGCCGGGCCGCCCTCACCCCCGGCGTGTCGGTCTCCGAACGCGACGCCAAGGTCGCGGGCTGGAGCTGGAGCCCGAAGCACAAGTGGTCCGGGGTCACCGTCGAGGCCGAGGACCCGCGCCCCACCCGGGACGTCACGGTCGACTTCGCCAATCCGCGCGCCCCGCGCGTCTACGTGGTCTCCACCACCGTCCCGTAAACCGCGGGATCTATGGTGGCCCCATGAAGCTCACCAAACGGCTGCACTCCTGCGTCCAGTTGGAGAAGGACGGGCAGACGCTCGTCATCGACCCGGGCGCCTTCAGCGAAGCGGACGCGGGCCTCGGCGCCGACGTCCTGCTGGTCACCCACGAACACCCGGACCACTTCGAGGAGGGCCGGATCCGCGCCGCCCTCGACGCGAATCCGGCGGCGGAGCTGTGGACCCCGCGCAGCGTCGCGCAGAAGCTGTCCGCCGCCTATCCCGGCCGGGTGCACGCCGTGGGGCACGGGGACGCCTTCGAGGCCGCCGGCTTCGAGGTCCGGGTGCACGGCGAGCTGCACGCCGTGATCCATCCGGACATCCCGCGGATCACCAACGTGGGTTTCCTCGTGGACGCTTCCCTCTTCCACCCGGGCGACGCGCTGACCGTCCCGGACGCCCCCGTCGACACGCTGATGCTCCCGGTGCACGCACCCTGGAACAAGATCGCCGAAGTGATCGACTACGTCCGCGAGGTCAAGCCCCGCCAGGCGATCGACATCCACGACGCCTACCTCGCGGACATCGCCCGGCCGATCTACGACACGGCCCTGGGCAACCTCGGCGGAGCCCCCCACCACCGGCTCGGGGCGGGCGAGAGCGCCGCGCTCTGACTGTCGGTGCCGGGCGGTAGGTTTGACGGCATGCGTATCGCCACCTTCAACGTCAACTCGATCACCGCCCGGCTGCCGCGCCTGCTGGCCTGGCTGGAGACCTCCGGCACCGACGTGCTCTGCATCCAGGAGACCAAGTGCTCGGCGGAGCAGTTCCCCGCCGCCGAGCTGCGCGAGCTGGGCTACGAGTCGGCCGTCAACGCCACCGGCCGGTGGAACGGCGTGGCCCTGCTCTCCCGGGTCGGCCTGGAGGACGTCGTCACGGGGCTCCCCGGCGGCCCGGACTACGAGGGCGTGCAGGAGCCCCGCGCCATCTCCGCGACCTGCGGCGGCGTCCGCGTGTGGTCCGTGTACGTGCCCAACGGCCGCGAGGTCGAGCACGACCACTACGGCTACAAGCTGGAGTGGTTCCGCGTCCTGGCGGACGTCGTCGCCGAAGACGCGGCCGGACCGCGCCCGTTCGCCGTGCTCGGCGACTTCAACGTCGCGCCCACCGACGAGGACGTGTACGACCCGGCGGTCTTCGAGGGCCTCACCCACGTCACCCCCGCCGAGCGCGCCGCCCTGGAGGCCCTGCGCGCGGCCGGTCTCTCCGACGTCCTCCCGCGCGCCCTCAAGTACGACCGCCCGTACACCTTCTGGGACTACCGGATGCTCGCCTTCCCCAAGAACAGGGGCATGCGCATCGACCTCGTCTACGGGAACGAGCCCTTCGCCAAGGCCGTCAAGGACGCCTACGTCGACCGCGAGGAGCGCAAGGGCAAGGGCGCCTCGGACCACGCCCCCGTCGTCGTCGATCTGGACCTGTAGCCCCGGCCCGGAGCGGAACCGGGCGAGGGATCAAGGCGCGCCCTGTGGCCAGCCGGGGATCCTGGTGCCAGGCTGGGCGGTATGAACATCCCTTTCCTCGCCAACTGGCTGAACCGGCATGAAACGGAACAGGGTGCGGGACTCGCCGCCGCCCTCGCGGATCACCCCGAGGGCGTCGCCGAGTTGTTCTCGGAGTGCGAGATGCTGCGGGCGCAGGCGAGGGCGGCCGGTCTCGAACTCGACCAGACCCCGGCCTCCTTGGAGGCCCTCGACCAGCTGATGCCCCGCTGGCGGCGGGACCCCGAGGCCGTCCCGTGGCTGGGCAGCGACGCCGGGTTCTACCTCGGCACCGTGATCGTCCGCACCCTCCGAGGATCCGCCTGGCAGTCGTGGCCCAACGGCCGGCCCGTGATCCGGCTCGCCTCGGGGCGGGAGCTCGACGTGGTCGAGTCGGGGGTGTCCTGGGCGATGACCGGTTCCCCGGAACTCAGCCAGGCCTACGCGGAGGCCTCCGAAGGCTGATCCACCCCGTGGGACTGAAGCGCCGATGCGCTTTATGTACCTTTCAGGCGTGTCGCGGTGAAGCCCCTGCGGCGGCTGGATAGTTTGCGCTGACCTCGACACACCGACAAGTGGGCAGGGCAGCGTATGGCCGTCGATCCGTTGATCGAGCTGCGGGACGTCAACAAGCACTACGGGCAGTTGCACGTCCTGCGGAACATCGACCTCACCGTCGGCCGCGGGGAGGTGGTGGTGATCATCGGCCCGTCCGGTTCCGGTAAGTCCACCCTCTGCCGGACCATCAACCGGCTGGAGACCATCGAGTCCGGCACGATCACCCTCGACGGCCGGCCCCTGCCCGCCGAGGGCAAGGAGCTGGCCCGGCTGCGTGCCGAGGTGGGCATGGTGTTCCAGTCCTTCAACCTCTTCGCGCACAAGACCGTCCTCGCCAACGTCTCCCTCGCACAGCTCAAGGTCAGGAAGCGCGGTAAGGAGGAGGCGGACAAGCGCTCCCGGGAACTCCTGGACCGGGTCGGCCTCGCGGACCAGGCCGGCAAGTACCCCGCCCAGCTCTCAGGCGGCCAGCAGCAGCGCGTGGCCATCGCCCGCGCCCTGGCCATGAGCCCCAAGGCCCTCCTCTTCGACGAGCCCACCTCGGCGCTCGACCCGGAGATGATCAACGAGGTGCTGGAGGTCATGCAGCAGCTCGCGGCCGACGGCATGACGATGGTCGTCGTCACGCACGAGATGGGCTTCGCCCGCTCCGCCGCCAACCGCGTCGTCTTCATGGCCGACGGAAGGATCGTCGAGGACCGCACCCCGGAGGAGTTCTTCACCGCACCCGAGAGCGAGCGGGCCCGGGACTTCCTCTCCAAGATCCTCAAGCACTGAGGGGCGGCCCGGTGAGACACGCCACCCGCTTCGCGCGCGCCCTGCACGTCCTGCGCGCCCTCGCCCTGGCCCTGGCCCTCCTCGCGGCCGCCGCCTGCGGCAAGCCCGGCAGCCCTCCGGTCAAGGGGCCGCAGCCCGAGGACCTGCCCGCGTACCGGGTGGCCACCGGCTTCCGGCTGCCCGGATCCCCCACCTGGGAGCGGGCGAGGAAGCGCGGGCACCTCGTGGTCGGGGCCAAGGAGGACCAGCCGTACATGGGGGAGAAGGACCCCGCGCGGGGGACCTACTCCGGCTTCGACATCGAGATCGCCAAGATGATCTCCGCCTCCCTCGGCTTCGACCCCAAGACCATCGAGTTCAAGACCATCTCCTCCGCCAACCGCGAGACCGCCCTCCAGAACGGCCAGATCGACTACTACGTGGGCACCTACACGATCAACGACAACCGCAAGAAGCAGGTCGGATTCGCCGGCCCCTACTTCATGGCCGGCCAGTCCCTGCTGGTCCGCAAGGACGAGCAGGACATCAAGGGCCCCGATGACCTCGCGGGCAAGAGGGTCTGCTCGGCCGCCGGCTCCACGCCCTACCAACGGCTCCAGAAGGAGCACCCGGAGGCGGTCCTCGTCTCCTACGACACCTACTCGGTCTGCGTGGACAACCTGCTGACCTACCAGGTCGACGCCGTCTCCACCGACGACTCCATCCTCCTCGGATACGCCGCCAAGGTCCCCGACGAGCTCAAGGTGGTCGGCGAACCCTTCTCCCGGGAGCCGTACGGCATCGGCGTGCCGCGCTCCGACACCGCCCTGCGCTTCGCCATCGACGACGCGCTGGCCGCGCACGAGAAGAACGGCGACTGGAAGAAGGCCTACGAGGCCACGCTCGGCCTCTCCGGCAAGCCCGCCCCGACACCACCGCCCATCGACCGCTACCCGGCGAGCTGAGGGGAGAGCCACCGCCATGAACGTACTCACCGAGAACTTCGCGCTCTACGGGAAGGGCTTCTGGGGCACCGTCCAGCTGACCTTCTACGGCTCCCTCCTCGCCCTGGTCCTGGGCTTCGTGATGGCCTCCTTCCGGGTCGCGCCCATCGGCTCCTTCCGGGTCTTCGGCACGGTCTGGGTGACCGTGCTGCGCAACACCCCGCTCACCCTGCTCTTCTTCGCGGTGCTGCTCGGCCTGCCCCGCTTCGGGCTGGTGCTGCCCTTCCAGGTCTTCGCCATCCTGGCCCTGGGCTGCTACACCTCCGCCTTCATCTGCGAGGTGCTGCGCTCGGGCATCAACACGGTGCCCAAGGGTCAGGGCGAGGCGGCCCGCAGCCTGGGGATGTCCTTCGGGCAGACGCTGGGCACGGTGGTGCTGCCGCAGGCCTTCCGGTCCGTGATCCCGCCCATCGGCTCCACGCTGATCGCCCTCGCCAAGAACTCCGCGATCGCCGGCGCCTTCAGCGTGAACGAGCTGCTGGGCACGTACAAGACGCTCAGCGAGCTGGGCTACAACATCATCTGGACCTTCGTCTGGATCGCCGTGGGGTACCTGATCATCACCCTGTCCATCAGCGCGCTCTTCCACGTACTGGAGAAGCGCTACGGAGTCGCCCGATGACCGCGCACGCGCTCCACCGGGCCCCGGAGTCCACGGCCCTCTACGACCTGCCCGGCCCCCGCACCCGGCGCCGTCACCGCGTCTACGGGATCGTGTCGACGGTGGTGATCCTCGGGCTGCTGGCCTGGATCCTCTACCTGCTCTTCGACACCGAGCAGTTCACCTCCGCCAAGTGGAGCCCCTTCATCTACAAGGGCATCCAGGAACTGATCCTGCGGGGGCTGGGCAACACCCTCAAGGCCTTCGCCTACGCCTCGGTGCTCTCGCTCCTGCTCGGCGCGGTGCTCGGCGCCGGCCGGCTCTCGGTGCACCGGCCCGTGCGCTGGGCGGCGACGGTGTTCGTGGAGTTCTTCCGGGCCATGCCGGTCCTGGTGATGATCTTCTTCATCTTCGTCGCGCTCAAGGCGCAGCCGCTGCCCGCGCTGGTGGCGGGGCTGACCCTGTACAACGGATCGGTGCTCGCCGAGGTCTTCCGTACGGGCATCAACTCCGTGGAGAGGGGCCAGCGCGAGGCGGCGTACGCCCTCGGCATGCGCAAGACGCAGGTCATGACCTTCGTGCTGGCCCCGCAGGCCGTCCGCGCGATGCTGCCCACGATCATCAGCCAGCTGGTGGTCGCGCTGAAGGACACCTCGCTCGGCTACCTGATCACCTACGAGGAGTTCCTGCACGCGGGCAAGCTGATCGCCTCCAACCTCGACTACGACCTGCCGTTCATCCCCGTGGTGATGATCATCTCCCCGATCTACATCGGGATGTGCATGCTGCTGTCCTGGTTCGCCACCTGGGTGGCCCGGCGGGAGCGGCGCAGCCCGAAGACCGCGGCCGTCGAAGTCGCCCCCGCGGAGCCCGAGACGGTGCTGCCGGGGCGGTGAGGATCCGCCCCGCCCCGGCAGCAGCCGTGGATCACTGCTCGCGCAGCGGTACCGAGACGTACGAGGGATCGGTGCGCGGCGAGGAGAAGGTCAGCTGCGCGCCGGCGGGGTTGTGCTCGATGTAGAGCGGGTCGACCGTGTCCACGACCAGGGCGAGCCGGTGGCCCGCGGGCACGTCGTAGGCGGTGGAGAAGAGGTCCAGGTCCACGCCGAAGGGCTGCCCGGGGGCCTTGCCGTGGAAGGTGTACGGGGCGTTGCTGACCAGCTTGCCGAGGCCGAGGGGGCCCACGTCGTAGAGGTAGGCGACGAACGTGCCGTCGCCCTTGGTGGGCGTGACGGTGGTGTGCAGGCGCACGGTGCCCCGGATCCGGCGTTCCTCCTGGTAGCGGCCGGACTGCCAGACGGCCGCGAAGGCGCGGGGGAGGAGGGGGATGGAGGCGACGGGGGGCGCCTTGAAGAACTGGTCGAGGACGCTGGAGAGCATGACCACGCCGCCGTCGGCCCCGGAGTCGACGTTCGCGAAGACGTGCTCGCTGTCGTTCAGGGGGATGCGCTCGGTACCGCCGGATCCGACCGCCTTCCAGTCGGCGTAGCCCTCGTAGCCGTTGTCGCTGCGGGACTTGATCTGGACGGGGGCTTCGGTGTCGACGCCGTTGCGGTCGCCCTTGAGGTAGCGGTCGAACCAGCGGTGGGCGTTGGTCCAGGTGTCGTTGGGCAGGCCGAGGAGGCCGGTGCCCTCGGCGGTGGCGTGGTCGCCGGGGCGCAGTTCCAGCCGCTTGGGGCCGGTGAGCCCCTCGAAGAACTTCGTGTACTGGTTGGGCGGGAAGACGGTGTCGCCCCAGGCGTTGCCCAGCATGATCGCGGCGCCGTTGGCGTTGATCCGGTCGATCTGCTCGGAGGCGGAGCGCTTCTTCCCCCAGTCGATCATCGCCTGTTCCCTGTCCAGCCGTGAGCCGAGGAAGTCGTCGAGGATCCGGCGGAGTTCGGGGCCGGGGCGGCCGGTGAGGTATCCGGTGGCCCCGAGGAGGCCGGCCGCCTGGCGGTGCTCGGTGCGGCCGGAGTAGATGGACTCGATCAGGTCCGCCCAGCCGCTGAGCGCGACCACGGTCTTGACGCGGGGGTCGTGCGCGGAGGCCAGCAGGCTGATGCCGGCCCCGTACGAGACCCCGCCGAGGCCGATCCGGCCGGGGTCCGCGGGCGTGGTGGCGAGGGCCCAGTCGATGACGGCGGAGACGTCCGCGATGTCGGCGGGGCCCGCCGTCTCGATCTCGCCGCCGGACAGCCAGAAGCCGCGCGAGGCGTAACTGACCACCACGTAACCGGAGTCGGCGAGCTTCCGGGCCTGGGCGACGTATTCGATCTGCGGCAGGCCCCAGCTGCTGGGGAGCACGATCAGCGGATACTTCCGGCCGGGCTGGGCGCCGGCGGGGGTGAAGACGTTGCCCTTGAGGGTGATGCCTCCGGAGCCGGGAATGTCGTGGAAGCGCAGTTCCGGGGAGGCGGCCGGGGCCGAGGACGCGGGCGCTGCGGGGGCCGCCTGGGCCTGGTGGGGGGCCAGGCCCAGGGCGGTCGCCGCGAGCAGGGCGGCCACGGCCGCCGCTGGGGTGGGGCGGGCTTTCATCGATCGCTCCTCGCGTGCGCCGGTGTCCTAAAGTGACCCGACGGTAACGGGAGGAACTTACCGAAGGTAACCCGTCAGTAAGTTACGTGGTGGTAACAATTGATCCAGGGTCAGCCGTTCTGGTTGCCGCCGGCCAGCGCGCTCTTGGCCTTCCAGGCGTCCCAGGACAGGTTCCATTCGCCGTAGCCGTTGCCGATGTCGGCGTTGCCCTTGGAGCCGCTGCCGACCACCTCGAAGAGGTCGCCGACCTGCGCCTGCTCGTAGAAGGACTTCGCGTTGGCGTCGCTCATGCCCACGCAGCCGGAACTGGTGTTGGCGCTGCCGAAGTTCGCGTTGTTCCACGGCGCGGCGTGCGCGTACATGCCCGACCAGGTCAGCCGCATCGAGAAGTCGACCATCTTGTCGTAGGAGTCGCCCAGGCCCACCGTCTGGGAATCCATCCGGATGGTGCCCTCCTTCGCCATCAGCACCATCTTCCCGGACCAGGAGGCCTTCTGCCCGCCCGGCGTACCGGCGGAGACCGGGATCGTCCTGACCGCCCGGCCGTCCTCGATGACCGCCATCTTCTTGGTGTCGAGGCTGACCTCCATCCGGCGGTCCTTGCCTATTTTGAATTCGGTGTTGTAATCGCGCGCGAAGAGACCGCCGCCGGGACCCGAATCCACTCCGTTCAGGTTCATCTCCACCTTCACGTCGGTGCCGGACTTCCAGTAGTCCTTCGGGCGCCAGTCCACCCGGTCCTTGCCGGAATAGTCCTTGAACCAGCCCCAGGAACCCTCGGTGTTGTTCGAGGTGCTCACCTTCAGCTGCTTCTCCACCTCGGCCTTGTTCTTCACCGGGTTGTCGAAGACCAGGGAGACGGGCATCGCGACGCCCACCGTGCTGCCCTTGGAAATGTTGATGGAGACCTTGTTCACCTTGTCGGCGGCCGAGGTCTTGAACTGGGTGGTGGCGCTCTGGCTCTCGGAGTTCTGCGCCTCCACCTTGTAGTCGGTGCCCGGGGAGGCGTTGCGCTCCGAGGTCCAGGTCTTCCCGTCGGGGGCTATCCGGCCCGGGAGTTCCCCGCCCTTGCCGTCCGTGACCTTGACCTGCGCGAGCCTGCCGTCGGCGATCGTCACCCTGACCGGCTCGCCGGCCTTGACCTGATCGCCCGAGAGGTTCACCGAAACCGCCATGTCCGGCTTCTTCTTCGGGTCCGACTTGCCGTCCCCGCCGGCACCCGTGCCGGAGCCGCCCCCCGCAGGCGGTCAGTGCGGCGGCCAGGAGTGCGGTGCCCGCCAGCATGGCGTGACGGCCCCGACGACGCGGCAGTGCGGTACGGCGTGTGCGGCTCAACGAAAACCCCTCCGAAGTAATGGTCGTCCGTGAACAAGGAGCGAACGGCACGACTCTAGGTTCCCCGTTCCGCGGAAAACATCGCCCTTCGCCTTGTGACGTGCACCGCAGCGAAACAGTTGCAGTTCGGTCATATAGAAAAACCCATTCCGGAAAGGACTTTGGTCCCGGAGAAAAGGCCGAAAAGCACTGGCGGGAAGCCGGCACCGCCGCACGCGCGGCCGGGGCCGGAGCGGGAGCGGCCGACGGGACCGGGTTACCCTCCACCTTCGACCAGGTGAAGGGACACCACCTCGATGGAAGCCACCACCCGCACGGAACCCCGGGCGGCCGAAGCCGACGCCGAAGCCGACGCCGACCGGAGGGGCCCCGCGGGAGGCGGCTCGGTCCTGCGCAGCGGCGCGCTCATGGCGGCCGGCTCGATCGTCTCCCGCGTCATCGGCTTCGTCCGCTCCGCCGTGGTCCTCGCCGCGCTCGGCACCGGATTCCTGGGCGACAGCTACACGGTCGCCAATACGGTCCCGAACATCCTCTACATGCTGCTCGTCGGCGGTGCCCTCAACGCCGTCTTCGTCCCCGAGCTGGTGCGCGCCGCCCGGGAACACCGCGACGGCGGGACCGCCTACACCGACCGGCTGCTGACCGCCTGCACCGTGGCCCTCCTCGTGCTCACCGCCATCGCCGTCCTGGCGGCCCCGCTGATCATCGAGACGTACACCCCCTGGTACGAGGGGGCCGACAAGAGCACCACCATCGCCCTGGCCCGCTTCTGCCTCCCGCAGATCCTCTTCTACGGGCTCTTCACCCTGCTCGGGCAAGTGCTGAACGCCCGCGGCCGCTTCGGCGCCATGATGTGGACGCCCGTCCTCAACAACCTGGTCGTCATCGGCGTCTTCGGGTTGTTCCTGTACGTGTCCCACGGCCCCGCCGAGGGCCTCACCGCCGACGGGACCCGCCTGCTCGGCATCGGTACCACCGCCGGGATCGTGCTCCAGGCCCTCGCCCTGATCCCCTCGCTGCGCGCCGCGGGCTTCCGCTGGCGCCCCCGCTTCGATTGGCGCGGCAGCGGCCTCACCCGTCCCCTGCGCAACGCGGGCTGGCTGGTCCTGCTCGTGCTCGCCAACCAGATCGCCTACTGGGTGGTCACCCGGCTCTCCACCGGCGTCGGCCACGACCTCGGCAACGCCGGATACGCCGCCTACACCAACGCCTACCAGCTGTGGGTCGTCCCCCAGGGCATCGTCACCGTCTCCCTCGTGACCGCTCTGATGCCCCGGATGAGCGCCGCCGCCTCCGACGGCGACCTGCCCGCGGTCCGCACGGACGTCTCCTACGCCCTGCGCTCCAGCGCTGCCCTCGTCGTGCCCGCCGCCGTCCTCTTCGCCGCGCTCGCACCCTGGGTGATGGACTGCGTCGCCGGGTACGGCCACAACGGCCCCGCCGGCGTCGAGGCCATGGCGGGCATGCTCATCGCCTTCGCGCCCGGTCTGATCGCCTACTCCGCCCAGTACGTGCTCGCCCGCGGCTTCTACGCCCTCTCCGACACCCGGACCCCCTTCTTCCTCAACCTGGTCATCGTCGCCGTGAACGCCGGGCTCTCCTACACCGCGTACGCCGTGCTCCCGCCGCGCTGGGCCGTCACCGGCATGGCCGCCGCCTCCTCCCTCGCCTTCACCGCGGGCGCCGCCGTGACCGCGTACGCCCTCGCCCGCAGGCTCGGCCCGCGCGCGCGGACCCGTACCGCCGCCCGCCCCACGGCCCTCGGGACCCACCTGCGCCTGCTCGCCGCCTGCCTGCCCGCCGGGGCCGCCGCGTACGCGACGGCCAGGGCCGCCGACGGCCTCGGGGCCTACGCGGCGGCCGGGGCGGGAACCATCGTGCTCGCGCTGGTCGTCGTACTCCTCGCCGGGCCCCTGCGCCTGACGGAGATCACCGACCTGATCGACTCCCTGCGGCGCAAGACCGGCCGGAAGTGGGAGGAGACCGTATGAAACACCCTGGGATACTGACCGGATGCCACGCGTACTGCTGATCGAGGACGACCCTTCCATCCGGGAAGGGGTGGGACTCGGCCTGCGCCGCCGCGGCCACGAGGTGAGAGCCGCCGACACGGGCGAGGCCGGCCTCGCCCTCATGGGCGGCTTCCACCCCGATCTGGTGCTCCTCGACCTCATGCTGCCCGGGATCAACGGCGTCCAGGTGTGCCGCCGGATCCGCGAGACCAGCGAGGTCCCGATCATCATGCTCACCGCACGCGGCGACGACTTCGACATCGTCGTCGGCCTGGAGGCCGGGGCCGACGACTACATCGTCAAACCGGCCCGGACCGAGATCATCGAGGCCCGCATCAAGGCCGTACTGCGCCGGCTCGTCGACCCCGGGGGCCGCCCCGGCGTGGAACACCACGGCGAACTCGCCGTCGACCGCGCCGGCCTGACCGTCGCCAAGAGCGGCGAACGCGTGCCCCTCGCCCCCAGCGAGATCAAGCTCCTGCTCCACCTGACGGCCTCGCCCGAGCAGGTCTTCTCCCGCCAACAGCTGCTGGAGTACGTGTGGGAGCACAGCTACCACGCCGACGCCCGGCTCGTGGACGCCTGCGTGCGCAGGCTGCGCAACAAGATCGAGGACCCCGGCGGCAGCCCCCGCTACATACAGACCGTGCGGGGCTTCGGCTACCGCTTCGGACCGCTCGGACCGCGTTAGGAAGACCGCCGTGCGAAAGTTCGCGCCGCTCGGGCTGCGCACCCGCATGATCGCGGCCTTCCTCCTGGTCGCCGCGATCTGCGCGGTCAGCACGGCCGCCCTCACCTACCGTCAGGCCCGCAGCGCCGTCCTCACCCAGAGCCAGGACACCGCCGTCAGCACCCTGCGCGACCAGCTGGAGGCCCAGGCCCTGACCCTGCCGATGGACCGCGCGCAGCTCCAGCGGGTCGTCAACGAGATCGGCAAGCGCGGCAAGCCCCACCCCTGGACCGTCTACGCCGAGTACGGCACCCTGCGCGCCTCCTCCAATGTCACCCCCACCACCTCCGGCATCGTCACCGACGCCCTGCGCGCCCAGGTCGCCGACCATCCGCACGGCGCCTTCCAGCGCGTCCAGGACGAGCGGGGCGAGCCGTACCTGACCATCGCCATGCCCGCCGTCTTCGCCCACAACGGCGTCCGCGAGCCGACCGGAGCCGTCCTCTACGCCGTCATGCCGCTGCTCACCGAGCAGCAGACCGTCGACGCCATGGTCCAGGCCGCCCGGCAGGGCGCCATCCCCGGCCTCGCCATCGCCGTCGTCCCCGCCCTGCTCGCCGCGCGCAGCGTCCTGCGGCCCGTGCGCAACCTGCGGCGGGCCGCACAGAGCATGGGACGCGGGCAGCTGGACACCCGTATCGAGGTCCGCGGGGCCGACGAACTGGCCGGACTGGCCCGCACCTTCAACGAGACCGCCGGAGCCCTGGAACAGTCCGTCGCCGAACTGCGCGAGGCGGAGGTCCGGGCCCGCCGGTTCGCCGCCGACGTCTCCCACGAACTGCGCACCCCGCTCGCCGGGATGCTCGCCGTCACCGAGGTCCTCGACGAGGACGCCGAACGGCTCGACCCCGACACCGCCAAGGCGCTGCGGCTGATCAGCGCCGAGACCGGCAAACTCGCCGTCCTCGTCGAGGACCTGATGGAGATATCCCGCTTCGACGCCCGCGCCGCCGAACTCAACCTCGACGACGTGGACGTCGCCGAGGCCGTGCGCAAGAGCCTCGAACGTCGCCACTGGGACGGCGACCGGGTGAGCGCCGACCTGCCGCACGAGGTCCGCGCCCGGCTCGACCCGCGCCGCTTCGACGTGGTCCTCGCCAACCTCGTCGGCAACGCCCTGCGGCACGGCGGCGCCCCCGTACGGATCGCCGTGCGCACCGAGTCCCGCGCGGACGGGGAACGGCTGCTGGTCGAGGTGGCCGACAGCGGGCCCGGCATCGCCGCCGAGGTGCTCCCGCACATCTTCGACCGGTTCTTCAAGGCCGACGCCGCCCGGACCCGCTCCGCCGGCAGCGGCCTCGGGCTCGCCATCAGCCTGGAGAACGTCCGGCTGCACGGGGGCACCCTGACCGCGGCCAACGCCCCCGACGGGGGAGCCGTGTTCACCCTCGACATGCCCCTGGAGGCCACCGCGTGACCCTCCCTTCCGCATCCGGCCGCCGCACCGCCGCGGCCGTGGCCGCCGCCCTGCTCGGCCCGCCGCTGGTCACGGGCTGCGGGATCAAACCCACCGAGGTCGTCGAGAGCGGCTCCGCCGCCCGCGTGCTGGTCGCCGCGCCCTCCCGGGCCCCGATCGCGTACTTCGTCACCGGCGAGGGGCGCCTGGTCCCCGCGCCCGAGCCCGACTACGCCGACACCAGCCCGCAGGGCAGCCTGCAGTTGCTGATGCGCGGACCCGACGGGGTGGAGCAGGAGGCCGGGCTCGGTACCCGGCTGCCGCCGCTGGACCCCGGGGCGGCCGGGGGAGTCAGGGCCTTCTTCACCTCGGAGTTCCGCCTGGAGGTCCGCGTCCCCTTCGCCGTGGCCGCGCTCGACCCGCTCGGCCTGAAGCAGCTGGTGTGCACGGCCGTGTCCACCGCGGGACCGACCGTCCAGGTGGTGGTGCGCGGTCCGGACACCGAACTGGAGCCCACCCGCTGCGAGGCCGGGCGCTGACGCGGGGGCCCGGCGCCCTTGCGGGGCGCCCCGCGTGCCGCCACCGTGTGGACCATGGACCGCGCCGCAGCAGCCCCGGACACCACATCCGACGTTCCCCGGATCGCCGACGTTCCCGGGGCCCCCGACGTCCCCGGGATCCCCGACGTGTTCGATCCGCGCCTGTACGCGGCGGGCGTCCCGCACGCGCGCTACCGGTGGCTGCGCGACCACCGCCCGGTCGCCTGGCAGGAGGAGCCGGAGGTCGGGGGCTGGCCCGCCGGCCCCGGGTTCTGGGCCGTCACCCGGCACGCCGACGTCGTCCGCGTCCTGCGCGACCACACCGCGTACTCCTCCTGGACCGGCGCCACCCAGATCCGCGACCCCGACCCCGCCGACCTGCCCTTCCTGCGCAGCACCATGCTCAACCAGGACCCGCCCGGGCACGGCCGGCTGCGCCGCCTGGTCGCCCGCGCCTTCACCCCCGCCCGGGTCGACGCCTTCGCGGGCCGGGTCCGGGAGCGGGCCCGCACCCTGCTGGCCGCCGCCCGGGACGGCGCCGAGGACGGGGCCGTCGACGTGGTGGCGTCCGTCACCGACGAGTACGCCCTGCTGAACCTGACCGACCTGCTCGGCGTCCCGGCCGCCGACCGGGGCCTGCTGCTGGAGTGGACCGTACGGGTCATCGGCTACCAGGACCCCGAGGACGCCCCCGCGCCGCTCCTCGGCCCGGACGGCACACCGCTGAACCCGCGGTCCCCGGCCCTGCTCGGCGAGATGTTCGCGTACGCCCGCGAACTGGCCGCGTACAAGCGCGCGCACCCGGGCGACGACGTGATGACCGCCCTCGCGCAGGCCGGGCTGGACCCCGCCGAACTGGAGATGTTCTTCTTCCTGCTCACCGTCGCCGGGAACGACACCGTCCGCAGCGCCGCGCCCGGCGGACTCCTCGCCCTCGCCCGCAATCCCGACGCCCACCGCCGGATCGCCGACGGCAGTGCCCCGGCCGACCGGGCCGTGGAGGAGCTCCTGCGCGTCCACCCGCCCGTGCTCAGCTTCCGGCGCACCGCCGCCCGCGACACGGAACTGGCCGGTCAGGCGATCCGCGCCGGGGACAAGGTCGTGGTCTTCCACGCCTCCGCCAACCACGACGAACGCGTCTTCGCCGACCCGGGCCGCCTCGACCCCGGCCGCTCCCCGAACCCTCACGTCTCGTTCGGCGACGGCCCCCACGTCTGCCTCGGCGCCCACTTCGCCCGCCTCCAGCTGCGCATCCTCCACGAGGAGTGGCGCACCGCCCTGCCCGCGCCCGAACTCGCCGGGGAGCCGCGCCGACTGGTGTCCAACTTCATCAACGGGATCACGCGGCTGCCGCTACGGGTGTCCGGGCCGCCCGCGTGACGTCCGCGACGAGCTCGCTCACGTCCGGACCGTAGGCGTCGGAGTTGATCACCTTGAGCAGGAGGCAGAAGGAGTCGCCGCCGTGCGCGCGCGCCAGCTCCCGGTGGTGCCTGGCCAGGTAGCGGGCGGCCGCCTGGTTGCTGTTGGCGGTCTGCCCGCACAGGACGAACACCGGCCGCGTGCCCCGCTCCGTCACCAGCCGTGCCAGCAGCACGTATTCGGCCGCGCCCGCCTCCCAGCGGTACGTCCGGCCGCCCACGGTGATCGCCCCCCGGTCCTGGACGGGCTCGGCCGCGACGACCATCCGCACCCCCGGCAGCAGGGAGGTCAGGTGCGCCGTCGTACGCGAGTTGGAGGAGGGTCCGCCCACACAGAACTCGGCGCGCTCGCCGAAACCCTGCCGGGCCGCGTCGTGGCCGACGAGCTGGACGGTCGCCCCGCAGTCGCGGATCAGCGCCGATATCTCCAGCAGCGCGAAGGCGTCGTTGCGGTGCAGCGAGGAATCCTTTCCGCCCATCTGCCGGTTGACCACGAACAGGCAGTCGGAGCCGGCCGGGAGCCCGAAGAAGGACTGCTTGCGGCGCAGTTCGCGGCGCCACAGGTAGGTCCGGAAGAACCAGCCGAAGCCGCCGCTGACGGCGGTGGCCACCACCCCGAGCACGATGTTGCGCACGTCGTCGTTCATGCGGCGGATGGTAACCGTCGCCCGGCCTTCCTGACGCGGCCGGTGCGGTGAAGTTACGCTGCGGCTCGCAGGTCTGACAGGTCGTCGACTGGAGGAACCGGATGCGCCGTCCCGCAGCACGTCAGTTGGCCCTCGTCGCCCTCGCCGGGGCGCTCGTCTCGACGGGGGCCGCCGCGCCGCCACAGGACACCGCCGCACCGCCCAAGGTCCCGGTGGCCGCCGGCTACGGGGGCGCCGTGGCCAGCGTCGACGCCGACGCCTCCGCCGCCGGGATCGCGGTCCTGCGCGCCGGCGGCAACGCGGTGGACGCCGCCGTCGCCACCGCCGCCGCGCTGGGAGTCACCGAACCCTATTCGGCGGGCATCGGCGGGGGCGGCTACTTCGTCTACTACGACGCCGCCTCCCGCCGGGTGCAGACCATCGACGGCCGCGAGACCGCGCCCGCGAGCGCCACCGCCACCCTGTTCCAGGAGAACGGCGTCCCGATCCCCTTCGACCAGGGGCAGACCAGCGGCCGCTCCGTCGGGGTCCCCGGCACCCCCGCGACCTGGAAGAGCGCCCTCGACGCCTGGGGCACCCGGCCGCTGGGGCAGCTCCTGCGGCCCGCCGAGAAGCTGGCGCGGGACGGCTTCACCGTGGACGCCACCTTCCGGGCCCAGACCGAGCTCAACCAGGACCGGTTCAAGGACTTCCCCGACACCCGCAAACTGTTCCTGCCCGGCGGCCGGTTGCCGGTCGTGGGCTCCACCTTCAAGAACCCCGACCTGGCCGCCACCTACGCCGAACTCGCCCGCAAGGGCACCGGCGCCCTGTACCGCGGCCCGCTCGCGCAGGACATCGTCCGGGCCGTCCGCACGCCTCCCGTCGACCCGGCCGCCACCCGTGTCGTCCGCTCCGGAGACCTGACCACCGCCGACCTGAGCGCCTACGCCACCAAACGGCAGGCCCCCACCCAGGTGGGCTACCGGGGCCTGGACGTCTACAGCATGGCGCCCTCCTCCTCCGGCGGCACCACGGTCGGCGAGGCGCTGAACATCCTGGAGGGCACCGACCTGTCGAAGCTCTCCGAGGCGCAGTACCTGCACCGCTACATCGAGGCCTCCCGGATCTCCTTCGCCGACCGGGGCCGCTGGGTCGGCGACCCGGCCGCCGAGCAGGTCCCGACCCGCGAGCTGCTCTCACAGCGGTACGCGGACACCCGCGCCTGCCTCATCAGGCCGGACCGCGCCCTGACCAGCCCGCTCGCCCCCGGCGACCCCTGGCACCCGGCCCCCTGCGCCACCACCGGCCAGGTGGCCCCGACCACCTACGAGGGGGAGAACACCACCCACCTGACGGTCGCCGACCGCTGGGGCAACGTGGTCTCCTACACCCTGACCATCGAGTCCACCGGCGGCAGCGCCATCACCGTCCCGGGGCGGGGCTTCCTGCTCAACAACGAGCTGACCGACTTCTCCTTCGCCCCGGCCGCCCCCGGTGTGCCCGACCCGAACCTGCCGGGGCCGGGCAAGCGCCCGCGCTCCTCGATGTCCCCGACGATCGTCCTCAGGGACGGCCGGCCGGTCCTGGCGGTGGGTTCGCCGGGCGGGGCCACCATCATCACCACCGTCCTGCAGACCCTGCTGGGCCGCCTGGACCGGGGCCTGCCGCTGGTCGACGCCATCGCCGCCCCGCGCGCCAGCCAGCGCAACCAGACCACCACCGAACTGGAACCCGGGCTCTGGAACAGCCCCGTGCGCACCGAGCTGGAAGCCCTCGGCCAGGGCTTCCGCCAGAACCCCGAGATCGGCGCGGCCACCGGTGTCGAGCGCCTGCCGGACGGCCGGTGGCTGGCCGCGGCCGAGACCACCCGGCGCGGCGGCGGCTCGGCGATGGTCGTCCACCCCTACGGGAAGCCGGCGGGCGGGCCTACGGGGCGGTGAGGATCCTCGGGCCGTCGACGGTGACGGCGACCGTGTGCTCCGCGTGGGCGGCCCGGCTGCCGTCGACGGTGCGCAGGGTCCAGCCGTCGGCGTCGCAGGCGTAGTCGTCCGTGCCGCCCGCGATCAGCATCGGCTCGATCGCGAGGACCATGCCGGGGCGCAGCTTCATGCCGCGTCCCGGCGGGCCCTCGTTGGGGACGCCGGGGTCCTCGTGCATGGTGCGGCCCACGCCGTGGCCGCCGAAGCCGTCCGGGATGCCGTAGCCGGCGGTGCGGCAGACGGTGCCGACGGCGTGCGCGATGTCGCCGATCCGGTTGCCGGGCACGGCCGCGGCGATGCCGGCGGCGAGGGCCGCCTCGGCGGTCTCGATCAGGCGCAGGTCGGCGGGGCGGGGCCGGCCGACGGTGAAGCTGACGGCGGCGTCCCCGACCCAGCCGCCGAGCTCCGCCCCGCAGTCGACGCTGACCAGGTCGCCGTCGCGCAGCCGGTAGTCGTCGGGGATGCCGTGCACGATCGCGTCGTTGACCGAGGCGCACACCACCGCCGGGAAGGGCACGGGCGCGAACCGCGGCCGGTAGCCCAGGAAGGGGGAGGAGGCCCCGGCCCCGCGCAGGACCGTCCGGGCCACTGCGTCCAGTTCCCGCAGGGAGACCCCGACCCTCGCGGCCTCCTGGACGGCGGCCAGGGCGTGCGCGACCACCCGGCCCGCGGCGCGCATCTCGTCGATCGCTTCGTTCGTCTTCAGTTCCACCATGCCAATAACTATACCGGTATAACTTTACCGGGATGATTATTGGGGGCGGAGGGGTAGGCTGGGGGCATGGTCCGTACCCCCCTGACCCCCGAAGAGCGTGAGCGCGGCGAACGTCTGGGCGCGCTGCTGCGCAAGGCCCGCGGCGAGCGCAGCATGGTCGAGGTCGCGGCCGGCGCGGGCCTCTCCTCCGAGACCCTCCGCAAGATCGAGACCGGGCGCGCCCCCACCCCCGCGTTCTTCACGGTGGCCGCGCTGGCCGAGGCCCTCGGTCTCTCCCTGGACGAACTCGTCCGCGCCTGCGTCCTCGTACCCGCCTGACGGCGGAGCCCCGCGCGGCGGTGCGCCCGCGCCGGGGGAGTGTCCCGAGGCCGATCGGCGCAACCGGCGGTGGCGCCGCCGGGGCACGGGGCAAGCCTGACGGCATGCCAGCCGTGAACGAAACGAAACGCCTCGGTCTCGCCGTGCTCGGCGCCCTCCTCGCGAGCGGCCTGCTGCTCGCGGCCTGCGTCGACCCCGAGGTCCGGGCACCCGCACCCGCCAAGGACCCCGGTGACGTGGTCCTGCCCCACCGGGGCGACGGGCTCCCGCGGCGCGAGTAACCGGGCCGGGCCGCGCCGCGCCGCGGAGGGCTCCGTGCGGACGGGGTGCGCGCGGGATCGCCGTCAAGCTTTGAGACTCCCGTATCCCGCCCGTAACGCGGGTGGGATCCAATGCGGTCATGGAGACGCCGACTGCGCTGGTGATCGGGCAACTCACTGAATACGTGCGGGGTTTGACGCGGAGACTGGACCCCGGGGCGGGCTGGTACGGGGAGTTCCTGCGACGGGATCCGGGTGGGATGGGGGCCTGTCTGGAGGGGGTCGCGATACCGCCCTGGGACGTACTGGAGTCGCTGCTCGGGGACCTTCCGGGGGATCCGGAGACCAAGGCCCGGGAGGCCGCCCTCGCGGCGGGGCTGCGGGCGGCCGCGGTGGCCGCGTGGGACGCGATGCCGGGCGGGGAGCGGGAGCTGCGGCTCCAGCTCGACGCCGCGGCCGGGCAGTGGGCCGCCTCGGAGGCCGCACTGCGCGGCCTCACCGACCGGCTCGGCGGCACCGCCGACCCGGGGGAGGCGGCCGCCCTGGCCCGGGAGCTCGCCTGGACCCGCGACGACACGGCCCGCGCCGCAGCACGGCACGCGGACCTGACCACCCGCCTGCGGGCACTGCCGCTGGCGGGCGTCCCGAGGCAACGGGAATGGCAGCCGGACCCGGCCCCGGACCGGGAGCGGCGGGGGAGGCCGGAGGGCGGCTCCGGGCAGGGGTGGCGGCCGGAGCCGGAGCCGGAGCCGGAGCCGGAGCCGGAGCCGGAGCCGAAGACGGAGTCGGAACCGCAGTCGGTGTCGGTCGGCAGGGGTGAGGGGCGGTGGCTGCGGGGAGCCCGTCGCGCCGGTGGGGCCCGGTACGCCGGCGCACCCCCGGCCGCCACTGCGCCGACCACCCCGGCGGCCCCCCTCCCCGCCCCGCGCGGCGCCCGGTTCGCGGGGGGCGGGGCCACCGTCGCGGAGCCCTTCCCGTCGGCCCCGCCCACCCGGCCCGCGCCGGAACCGGCGGTCTCCGAAGCCCCCGCCCGCGGACCGGAGGGGCCCGGGGGGACCGAGAGCCCCCGATCCGCCCCCACCCCGGCCGGCCCCGGCCAACAGGTTCCGGAGCGCGGCCCGTTCGAGCCCGCCGGCCGGGCGCCCCGCAGCGCCGGGACCGCGCGGCGCGACTTCGTCGCCGAATTGCTGGCCCTGCGGGAACAGGGCCGTACCGGGGAAGCGCACGCGCTGCTCTGCGAGGCCGCCGCGTGGCCCGCGGGGCGGCTGCCCGCGCTCGCCACCGAACTCGGCCGCGCCGGGCTGGCCGCCGACTGGGCCACCCTGCTGTGGGAGGCGGCCTCGCTCCCGCCCGAGCGGCTCGCCGCGGCCGCCGCCGCCCTCGGAGAGGCCGGCCGGGAGGGCGACTGCGACCGGCTGCTGCGCCAGGGCGTGGCCCGCCCCGCCGCCGAGGTCGCCGAAGCCGCCCTCGCCCTCGGCGCCGCCGGGCGGGACCGCGAGGCCCGCACCCTGCTCGGCGCCTTCGTGCGCCTGCGCACCGCCGAGGAGGCGGCGGCCCTGGCCCGCCGCGACCCGCACTGGTTCGCTCCCCGGCTGCTGGCCGGGGCCCGCGCCCTGTCCGGCTCCCGGCACCGGGACCTGGCGCACGCCCTGCGCGTGGCGGGGATCCCGGCGAGCTGAAGCGCCCGTCTCCTGACCGCAAACGACCACCTTGCGACGTAACTTGATCGACTACTCCAACCGCGCACGGTGGTCTTGCCCCACGCTGTGACGAGGCCTACCTTCGACTCCCTACGCACACCGTCTACGTGCGTAGAAGTCGGCGTTCCCGTCGCGAGGAGCAGCTCATGGCCCAAGTCGTCCGCGCCGCACTCGTCCAGGCCACCTGGACCGGAGACACCGAGTCGATGATCGCCAAACACGAGGAGCACGCCCGCCGGGCGGCCGCCCAGGGGGCGAAGGTCATCGGCTTCCAGGAGGTGTTCAACGCCCCCTACTTCTGCCAGGTGCAGGAGCCCGAGCACTACCGCTGGGCCGAGCCCGTCCCCGACGGCCCCACCGTACGGCGGATGCAGGCACTCGCCCGCGAGACCGGCATGGTGATCGTCGTCCCGGTCTTCGAGCTGGAGGCCGAGGGGTTCTACTACAACACCGCCGCCGTCATCGACGCCGACGGCAGCTACCTCGGCAAGTACCGCAAGCACCACATCCCGCAGGTCAAGGGCTTCTGGGAGAAGTACTACTTCCGCCCGGGAAACCTCGGCTGGCCCGTCTTCGACACGGCCGTCGGCAAGGTCGGCGTGTACATCTGCTACGACCGCCACTTCCCCGAGGGCTGGCGCGCGCTGGGCCTGGCCGGGGCCCAGCTGGTCTACAACCCGTCCGCCACCTCCCGGGGCCTGTCCGCGTACCTGTGGCAGCTGGAGCAGCCCGCCTCCGCCGTCGCCAACGAGTACTTCGTCGCCGCCATCAACCGCGTCGGACAGGAGGAGTACGGCGACAACGACTTCTACGGCACCAGCTACTTCGTCGACCCGCGCGGCCAGTTCGTCGGCGAGGTCGCCAGCGACAAGGAGGAGGAACTCCTCGTCCGGGACCTCGACTTCGACCTGATCAAGGAGGTCCGCGACCAGTGGGCCTTCTACCGCGACCGCCGCCCCGACGCCTACGGAGGGCTCGTACAGCCGTGACCAACCCCATCCCCCTGCACAGCCGCCACGCCGCCGTCCTGCCCGACTGGCTCGCGCTCTACTACGACCGCCCCATCGAGCTCACCCACGGCGAGGGCCGCCACGTCTGGGACGCCGACGGCAACCGCTACCTCGACTTCTTCGGCGGCATCCTCACCACGATGACCGCCCACGCCCTGCCCGAGGTCACCAAGGCCGTCTCCGAACAGGCCGGCCGGATCATCCACTCCTCCACCCTGTACCTCAACCGGCCGATGATCGAGCTGGCGGAACGGATCTGCGCGCTGTCCGGGATCCCCGACGCCCGGGTCTTCTTCACCACCTCCGGCACCGAGGCCAACGACACCGCCCTGCTGCTCGCGACGACGTACCGCCGCTCCAACCAGATCCTGGCGATGCGCAACAGCTACCACGGCCGCTCCTTCTCCACCGTCTCGATCACCGGCAACCGGGGCTGGTCCCCGACCAGCCTCTCGCCGCTCCAGACGTACTGGGTGCACGGTGCCGTCCGCACCCGCGGCCCCTTCGCCGCCCTGTCCGACGCCGGGTTCACCGCCGCGGCCGTCGCCGACCTGGAGGACGTGCTCGGCCAGGCCCGCGGCGGGGTCGCCGCCCTCATCGCCGAACCGATCCAGGGCGTCGGCGGCTTCACCTCCCCGCCCGACGGGCTCTACGGGGCCTTCCGCGAGGTCCTCGACCGGCACGGCATCCTCTGGATCAGCGACGAGGTGCAGACCGGCTGGGGCCGTACCGGCGAACACTTCTGGGGCTGGCAGGCCCACGCCCAGAACGGCCCGCCGGACATCCTCACTTTCGCCAAGGGCATCGGCAACGGCATGTCCATCGGAGGGGTCGTGGCCCGCGCCGAGGTGATGAACTGCCTCGACTCCAACTCCATCTCCACCTTCGGCGGTTCCCCGGTCACCATGGCGGCCGGCCTCGCGAACCTCGCGTACCTGCAGGAACACGACCTCCAGGGCAACGCCCGCCGCGTCGGCGGACTCCTCCTGGAACGGCTGCGCGCCGTCTGCGCCGGCGTGCCGGCGGTACGGGAGGTCCGCGGCCGGGGCCTGATGGCCGGCCTGGAGCTGACGAAGCCGGGGACCGACCGGGCCGACCCGCAGGCGGCCGCCGCCGTCCTGGAGGCCGCCCGCGCCGGCGGCCTGCTCCTCGGCAAGGGCGGTGGCCACGACACCAGCGTGCTGCGCATCGCGCCGCCGCTCTCCCTCACCGTCGCCGAGGCGGAAGAGGGCGCCGACATCCTCGAACAGGCCCTCCGGACCATCCAGTAGCAGCCAGCAGCCAGCAGCCAGCACCCAGCCCGTAGGGGGAGTTCCTTGAGCACGCGCACCCTGATCCGCGGCGGTCTGGTCGTGACCGCCGCCGACGAGCTGCACGCGGACGTCCTCGTCGAGGACGGTCGCGTCGCGGCCCTCGCCGCACACGGTTCCGCCGCGGCGGACGTCTGGACCGCCGACCGCACGATCGACGCGAGCGGGAAGTACGTCATCCCCGGCGGTGTCGACGCGCACACCCACATGGAGCTCCCCTTCGGCGGCACCTCCGCCTCGGACACCTTCGAGACCGGCACCCGGGCCGCCGCCTGGGGCGGCACCACCACCATCGTCGACTTCGCGGTGCAGAGCGTGGGCCGCTCCCTGCGCGAAGGGCTCGACACCTGGTACGCGAAGGCCGACGGCAACTGCGCCGTCGACTACGCCTTCCACATGATCCTCTCCGACGTCAACGAGCACACCCTGAAGGAGATGGACCACCTCGTCGGCGAGGGGGTCACCTCCTTCAAGCTGTTCATGGCCTACCCGGGCGTCTTCTACAGCGACGACGGCCAGATCCTGCGCGCGATGCAGCGGGCGTCTTCCAACGGCGGGCTGATCATGATGCACGCCGAGAACGGCATCGCGATCGACGTCCTCGTCGAACAGGCCCTGGCCCGCGGCGAGACCGACCCCCGCCACCACGGCGAGGTCCGCAAGGTGCTGCTGGAGGCCGAGGCCACCCACCGCGCCATCCAGCTCGCCCGGGTCGCGGGCTCCCCGCTCTATGTCGTCCACGTCTCGGCGGAGGAGGCGGTCGCGGAGCTGGCCGCCGCCCGGGACAAGGGGCTGCCGGTCTTCGGCGAGACCTGCCCGCAGTACCTCTTCCTGTCCACCGACAACCTGGCGGAGCCCGACTTCCAGGGGGCCAAGTACGTCTGCTCCACCCCGCTGCGCCCCCGCGAGCACCAGGCGGCGCTCTGGCGGGGCCTGCGGACCAACGACCTCCAGGTGGTCTCGACCGACCACTGCCCCTTCTGCTTCCGCGGCCAGAAGGAGCTGGGCCGCGGCGACTTCTCCAAGATCCCGAACGGGCTGCCGGGGGTGGAGAACCGCATGGACCTCCTGCACCAGGCCGTCCTGGACGGGCACATCAGCCGCCGCCGCTGGATCGAGATCGCCTGCGCGACCCCGGCCCGGATGTTCGGGCTCTACCCGCAGAAGGGCACCATCGCCCCGGGTTCCGACGCCGACATCGTCCTCTACGATCCGCACGCCGAGCAGGTCATCTCCGCCGAGACCCACCACATGAACGTGGACTACTCGGCGTACGAGGGCAGGCGGATCACCGGACGCGTCGACACGGTCCTCTCCCGCGGCGAACTCGTCATCGACCGCCGCGAGTACACCGGCCGGGCCGGCCACGGGGCCTTCGTCCACCGTTCCACCTGCCAGTACCTCTGAGGGGCGCCGGGGCCCGCACGCCCCGGCCGCCCGCACTCCCCAGCAAGGAGCCGCCGCCATGGACTTCGGCCTCGTCCTGCAAACCGACCCGCCGGCCTCTCAGGTCGTCAGCCTCATGAAGCGCGCCGAACGCAACGGCTTCCGCTACGGCTGGACCTTCGACTCGGCGGTCCTCTGGCAGGAACCGTTCGTCATCTACAGCCAGATCCTGGCCAACACGCAGAAGCTCCACATCGGCCCGATGGTCACCAACCCGGGAACCAGGACCTGGGAGGTCACCGCCTCCACCTTCGCCACCCTCAACGACATGTACGGCAACCGCACCGTCTGCGGCATCGGCCGCGGGGACTCGGCCATGCGCGTCGCGGGCCGGGCCCCCAACACCCTGGCCCGCCTCGGCGAGGCCATCGACGTCATCCGCGACCTCGCCGAGGGCCGCGAGGCCGAGGTCGACGGCAAGCCGCTCCGCATCCCGTGGATCAAGGACGGCAAGCTCCCCGTCTGGATGGCCGCGTACGGGCCGAAGGCCCTCGCCCTCACCGGTCAGAAGGCCGACGGGTTCATCCTCCAGCTCGCCGACCCGTTCCTCACGGAGTGGATGGTCAAGGCCGTCCGGCAGGCCGCGACGGAGGCGGGGCGCGACCCGGCGTCCATCACCATCTGCGTGGCCGCTCCGGCGTACGTCACGGCCGACGGCTCGGAGGCCGCCCTCGCCCACGCCCGCGACCAGTGCCGCTGGTTCGGCGGGATGGTCGGCAACCACGTCGCCGACCTCGTCTCCCGCTACGGCGAGCACTCGGGCATGGTCCCGGACGCCCTCACCGAGTACATCAAGGCCCGCCAGGGCTACGACTACAGCCACCACGGCCGCGCCGGAAACCCGTCCACGGACTTCGTCCCGGACGAGATCGTCGACCGCTTCTGCCTGCTGGGCCCGGTCGAGGCCCACATCGAGAAGCTCCGCGCCCTGCGCGACCTGGGCGTGGACCAGTTCGCCGTCTACGACATGCACGACGCCCGGGAGGCCACCATCGACGCGTACGGGCAGCACATCATCCCGGTACTACGCGACTGACCCGCCGCGCCGCGCTCCCGCGAGCGGCGTGGTCAGCCGCCCCCCGAAATCGGGTCTCACCCCACGACGGGGGGCGGCTTCCGGTGCGGGCTCAAGGGGTTGTGCCGGGCGGCCTCTTCGTCAGCCGGCCTGCTTGACGCAGGTGCGGTCCTTCGGCGGGAGCTTGCCCGTGGCCAGGTACCTGTTGACCTGGTCGTCCACGCAGGTGTTGCCGTAGAGCCCGAAGAGGGCGTGGCGATTGGCGCCCTCAAGGGTGAGCAGCCGGGAGCTCGGCAGCAGGTCGTGCAACGCGACGCTGCTCTTGTACGTGGTGCGCGGATCGCCGGTGGCGGCCACGATCAGCACCGGGGCGTCGCGCCGCACCTGGGTGGGCTCCTCGCGCGGCCGGTCCCAGAAGGCGCACGGGCCGATGTTGTTGGTCATCGGTCCGAACAGCGGGTGCGCGGCGCGGCTGCGCTCGATGTCCCGCCAGTAGACCTCGGGATCGCGCGGGGCGGCCCCGTCCCCGCAGATGATCGCGGACTGCGCGCCCGTGGGCTCGCCCTCGCCGCGCAGCGCGTACCGCAGCGCCGTGGCGAACTGCGGCGAGAGCGTGGCCGGTCGGCCCTCCGCGGCCTTGGCCAGGGCGGACACCGTCTCGCCGAAGGACGCCCGCGCCGGGTCGGTGTCGTCCGAGACGCCCGTGAACAGGAGGAGCGGCACCTGGCTGTCGTCGATCCGGAAGGCATCGGCGCCGCTGCCGAGGGTCAGCGGCGCCCGCGCGGACGCCGCGGCGATTCGGTCGATGCGGGCGAGCACCTCCGCGCGGGTGCGGCCGAGGCCGTAGGCGGCGTGGCGCTCGGCCGCCCAGGCGGCCCAGTCGGAGAGGGCCTTCTCGTTCTCGGGTTCGGAGCCCTTCAGCAGCCGGGGGCGGTAGTCGGCGGGGGTGATCGCCCCGTCGAGCACGACCCGGTCGTAGCGGCCGGGGAACATCTGGGTGTAGACGGTGCCCAGGTAGGTGCCGTACGAGTAGCCCAGGTAGGAGATCTTCCGCTCGCCGAGCGCGCCGCGGATGACGTCCATGTCGCGGGCCGTGTTGCGGGTGCTGATGTGCGGGAGCACCGAGGCGTCCTTGGCGCGGCACTTGTCGGCCAGGCCCTTCTGGAGGGCGACCTGGCGGTCGAACCCCGCCCGGCCGGCGCCGGCCGAGAACCAGGTCATGCCGACGGGCCAGCCGCAGTCCAGCGGGGTGCTGCGGCCCACGAAGCGCGGGTCGAACCCGACGATGTCGTAGCGCGCACCGACGTCCTTCATCGCCTTGCGCACGTCCGGTGGTGACCCGACGGCACCTCCGCCCGGGCCCCCGTTGTTCAGCAGGATCGCGCCGATGCGGTGGCGGGTGTCGGTGGCCTTGAGCCGGGACACCGCGACGGTGATCGTCCGTCCCCGGGGGTCGGCGTAGTCCAGTGGGACGGTCACGTCCGCACACTGCACCCCGGCCTTGTCCAGGTCCCGGCCGGTGGTGTCGTCGGGGCCCGTGACACAGCTGCCCCAGCCGAGGCGCTGCTGGTGGTACGGGCCGAGCCCGGCGGGGGCGCCATCTCTGGCAGGGGCAGGGGCGGGGGCCTCGGCGGCGGCCAGGGCGGGGGACGTGGTGAGGCCGGCGGAGAGGGCGAGGCCGACGGCGCAGGCACGGCGCACGGCCGGGCTGAGGGGGTTCACGGGGTCTCCTCGGGCTGGTGGATGCGGTCGGTGGCGCGCTCCCGAGGCTAGGAACCGCCCCCGCCCACCACATCGCCCCCGGGCACGAGGACCCCGGTCCTACCACCCCCCTCGCCCGGGACCCCCGTCCCGGCCGCCCCCACCATCCGGCCCCACCGGCGTTCGTGGCGCTGGGGCAGCGGGGCGAGCCCCCGAAAGTCCGGCGCAGCCGGGTCCGCTTCGCGCGACGGCGCGGGACCCGCCCCCGTCCCACCCGGCGGAGCGCCCCGTCACCCCCGCGGCTGCACCCACAACGCCTCGGCCACCGCGCAGAGTTCACCCTCCGCCGTGGCCAGCGCCGTGCCCGCCGTGTACGTGCGGCCCTCCCCGCCGAGCAGCCAGGCGTACGAGATCAGCCCGCCGCCCCCGGCCGCCGGCACCGGCCGCAGCAACCGCGCCGTCAGCGCCGCGGTGACCGCGCCCGCCGGGCGGTGGTCCAGCAGCCGCCCCGCCGCGTTCCCCGGGCAGTCCAGCGCGCCCCACACCAGCTCCGGCGGCAGCATCCCGTCCGGCCCCGCCAGTTCCGGCCCCGGCGTCCACGCCGCCGCGACGATGTCCCGCCCGGGCACCCGCCCGCAGTGCAGCCGCAGCCCCGTCGCGGGCGTCCGGTCCAGCCCGCAGCCGAAGCAGTCGGCCTGCCCCTGCGGCGGGTCCGCCCGGAACGCCTCGGCCGCCTTCGACGCCTCGTCCCACGACGGCACCTGCGGCACCTGCGGCACCGCCCCGCCCGGGGCCCGCGCGGGAGAGGCCGCCGCGAGCAGCGTGTCCGCCGCGTCCAGCAGGGACACCCCGCCCCCCTCGGCCGCCACCGGGCGCACGGCCGTCCCCGTCGGCACCGGCCGCCGGAAGTCCACCCGTACGGCATCGGCATCCGCCACCCGCGCCGCCAGCAGCCCGGCCACGTACCCGCCGAACGCCACGCCCGGGTACCCGTGCAGCCGCTCCGGCACCGAAATCGTCTCCATGCCCGTCCCCATCCTCATCCCCGTCTCGGTGACCTCCGACGTCAGCCACCCTCACACACAACGCCGTACGTCGGCCGCCCCGCGACGCGGAGGTGCCTCACCCATCCGGATCCCCCACCATCCTCCTCACCGACCACACCGTCTCCCCGTGCGTTCCGCTGCTTGTGGCCAACCCCTGACCGGCCGGTGACGCGGGCGCCGCCGCCCGCTCACCCCGTCCTGGTAATTTGGCACGCTCTTTCGATCAACTCGCTTTCCACTGGGGGACTTCTCGTGCACAAGAACCTGCGACACGGTGTCATCGCCGCCGCCGTCATCGCCGCCGCCCTGGCCCTCACGGCCTGCGGCAGCGACTCCGGCGGCGACTCCGGCAAGGGAAAGGCCACCGTCGCGAAGGACCCGAAGCCGGCCTCGACGCCGAGCAGCACGGCGGGCGGCCCCGACAGCGCGCCCACCACCGGCTCGGACGCCAAGATCGGCAGCGTGGAGGGCAGCTGGCTCTCCGCGGCCACCCCGTCGAAGCCCGTCGTCGTCACCGTCAAGGGCAAGATCGCCGTGGTCGTCGAGGGCTCCACCGGCCTGACCTGCCAGGGCACCACCGACGGCAAGGCCTTCGACTTGAAGTGCCCGGCGGGCGCCCTGCACGCGAAGGGCACGATCCTGTCCGCCGACGCGGCGGGCCTGAAGGTCACCTGGACCGAGGTCGGCACCGAGACCTACCAGAAGACCGACCCCGGCAAGCTCCCCACGGGCCTGCCCGGCACCCTCCCGAAGTCCTGACCCACCGCGTACGGTCCACCGCCGCTCGGGCGGTCCGCCCGAGCGCGGGGTCCGAATCGCCTGCACAGCGGGCCACGGGGAACGGCCGCCGGGCCCCTCCGCGGTATGCCAGACTTTCCGTCCTGGCTGTCAAACCCCGGTCCGAGCAGGCCGGTTGACGCGGAGGCGAGGCCTGATGGGCGAGACGGCGGAGGGCCTGTTGATCGCCGGCCGCTACCGGCTGGCGGAGAGGATCGGCGGCGGTGGCATGGGCGCCGTCTGGCGGGCTTTCGACCAGAGCCTGCGGGTGGAGGTCGCGGTCAAGCAGGTGACCGTGAGCCCGCACGCCTCCGCGGAGCAGCGGCAGCAGGCCCTGGCGTACGCGCGGAAGGAGGCCCGGCACGCCGTCGCCCTGCGCCACCATCCGAACATCGTCGCCGTGCACGACGTCGCCGAGCACGACGGCATGCCGTGGATGGTGATGGACCTGGTCGAGGGTCAGTCCCTCGCCCGGATGCTGGAGTCGGGCCTCCTCACCACCCAGCTGGCGCACACGGTCGCGGCCGGGGTGCTGGCGGCGCTGAAGGCCGCCCACCGGGCCGGAATCGTGCACCGGGACGTGAAGCCGGCCAACATCATGATCGACCGGACCGGCCACGTGCTCCTCACCGACTTCGGCATCGCGAAGCACAGCATGGACACCAGGCTCACCGCCGCCGGGGCGCTGGTGGGCACCGCGGAGTACATCGCGCCCGAGCGGTTCCGGGACGACGAACGCCCGGCCGGTGACCTGTTCTCGCTGGGAGCCAGCCTGTACGAGGCGGTCGAGGGCGTGTCACCGTTCCGGCGCGGCTCCGTGCTCTCCACGATGAACGCCGTCGCCTCCGAGGAACCCGCGCCGCCGAAGAACGCCGGGCACCTGGCCGCGCTGATCCTGCGGCTCCTGGACAAGGACCCCGACGCGCGGCCGACCATCCCGCAGGCCGAGGCGGCCCTCGAAGGGGTGCCCGTGGGCCGTCAGGCGATCGCGGTACCGAAAGGCGTCCCGTGGGGCCACTGGGTCCGGGTGCTCGCCATGGCGGTGCTCCTCGCGGGGGCGCTGTTCCTGCCCCTGCTGTCGGAGGTCTGGACGGACCGGGAGACGGGGACGCCGGCGGCGGTCGAGACGCTGACGGGCCGAATGCTGTTCCCGTGGCACCTCGGCGTCCCACGGGGGGACCTCCGGTTCTGGGACCGGGCCGACTGGATCTTCATGTCGGTCTACCTGCTGGGCACGGCCGCGGTCGTCGTCGTGGCCGCGGCGAGGCCGCTGCTCGTCCACTCCGGCGGTCTGGGGACGAGGGCCGTCGTCCTCGCGCTCCGCGTCGCGGCCGTCCTGTGGTGCGCGGCCCTCGCACTGTCCCCGACGTACTGGGCCGCCCTGGGGGCCTCGCCCCCGGCCCCGGACGAGCCCGAACACCCCGAGCACCTCTTCCACGTGACCCCCATGATCGGGGTGTGGCTGTTGTGGCTGGTGGGGCTGGTGGCGGGTTACTCCCTGCTGCACCGGACGCCGACGCCCAGCCCCCGTCGGCCCCCGGCGTCTCGCCGGAGCCTCCTCCGCCGCCCCGCTCCACGGGTTCGCCCGGAGGGTGGATGAGCAGCCCGCTCTCCTCGGTGGACCGGGGCAGCCGCGCGCGGCGCCGGGGCGCCGAACGGGGCGACGCGCCCGCCGCGGGCTACGGGGCTGCGCCCGCCGCGGGCTACAGGGCTGCGGTCGCCGTGGGCCACGGGGCTGCGGTCGCCGCGGGCACCGGGCCCCGTGCGGCGCGCATCCGGGTCCCGTCGAACTCCACCGTTTCTCCGGGCAGGACCAGCAGGCCGGGCTCACCGTCCTGCCAGGCCGCGCCGATCCGCCGGATCTGGACCGCCGGCCCGCGCGCGCCGGCCATGAAGACGGTCGGGTCGACCTCCCAGCCGTGGCCGGCCAGCCACCCCTCCAGCGTCGTTGCGTCCGTGCCGGTCGCTTCTCGCGGCCATTCGTACGTGTTCCGGCTGTCCATGCCCGTCCCCCTCCAGTGCGGCCGGATGCCCGGCGCCGCGCCGATCCTCGCATCCGCCACCGACACGGGCCGGGCAATTTCCCCGCCGCGGGGCGGCCCCGGCCCCGGGCGGGCGGGGCCGGGGCCGCCCGCCCCCGCCCGCCGCGGTCGTGTCAGGGGTGCGACGGGGCGCGCCGGTGCGGGACCGCCTCGGCGGGGGAGGGGGGCGCGGGCGGGGTGCCGTCCCCGAAGGGGCGTCCGCCCAGCGCCGCCCGGCCGTGCGGTTCGAGCCAGCCCGACGGGTCGGGGCCGTCGGGAACGATCCCGGACGGGTTGATGTGGCTGTGGACGAGGTAGAAGTGCTTCTTGATGTGGTCGAAGTCGACCGTGTCCCCGAAGCCGGGCGTCTGGAACAGGTCCCGGGTGTACGCCCACAGCACCGGCATCTCCGAGAGCTTCTGCCGGTTGCACTTGAAGTGGCCGTGGTAGACGGCGTCGAAGCGCACCAGCGTGGTGAACAGCCGTACGTCCGCTTCGGTGATCGTCTCGCCGACGAGGTAGCGCGACCGCTCCAGCCGCTCGGAGAGCCGGTCGAGACGGGCGAAGAGCCGCTCGTACGCAGCCGTGTACGCCTCCTGCGACTTGGCGAACCCGGTGCGGTAGACCCCGTCGTTGACGTCCGTGTAGACCTCCTCGTTCACCGCGTCGATCTCGGGCCGGAGCGCGGCCGGGTACAGGTCCGGTGCCCCGTCGCGGTGGTACGCCGTCCACTCCAGCGACATGTCGACGGTGATCTGCGCGTAGTCGTTGGTGACCACCTCGCCGCTCGGCACGTCCACGATCGCGGGCACGGTGATGCCCCGGTCGTAGTCCGGGTCGCGGGCGAAGTACGCCTCCTGGAGCCGCTCTATCCCCAGCACCGGGTCGCGGCCCTGCGGGTCGAGGTCGAAGGTCCAGCTGCGCTTGTCGTGCGTCGGTCCGGCGACGGCCATGGGCAGGGCCTCCTCCAGCCCGAGGAGCCGTCGGACGATCATCGCGCGCTGTGCCCAGGGGCAGGCGCGGCTCACCACGAGACGGTAGCGACCGGGCTCCACCGGGAAGCCGTCGCGGCCGTCGGCGGTGATCCGGGTGGTGATGTAGCGGCTGTCGCGGGAGTACCCCTTGGCGGGGCGTACGTAGCTCATCCCCGGGCCCTACCCAGGAACCGGGGTGGTGAGCGGCCGCTCCACCGGGGCTCCGGCGTCCCTCGACCCGGCCCTCGCCGGCCGGGTTCACCCGCAGTCCACGAGGTGTGCGGTCGGGCGACCCGCATTGTCGGTGGGGATTGTCGGCGGGGCGTGCTTTGCTGGAGGCATGATCGATGAATTTCTGGCCCGTGACCTGTCCGCCGTCGAAGAAGCCGTCCGCAAGGCGGCGGCGGTGGAGATCATACCGAGATTCCGGCAGCTCGCCCGGCACGAGGTCGACCAGAAGAGCGGCCCCCACGACCTGGTGACCATCGCCGACCGGCTGGCGGAGGAGCACCTGACCGCCTCGCTGACCCGGTTGCTGCCCGGCTCGGCCGTGGTAGGCGAGGAAGCCGTCCACGCCGACCCGGGCGTCTACGCCGCGCTCCGCGCCGACGCGCCCGTCTGGATCGTCGACCCCGTCGACGGCACCCGCCAGTTCGTGGGCGGCGACCCCGCCTTCTGCACCCTGGTCGCGCTGGCCCACCGCGGCGAGATACTCGCCTCCTGGACCTTCGCGCCGGTGCTGGACGAGCTCGCCACCGCCGTGCGCGGGCAGGGCGCGTACGTCAACGGCGAGCGGATCCACGCCGGTTCGCCGGAGCCCGGCGCCGTGCTCCGGGTCGCGATGGCGCATCCGCTGTACACCTCCGAGGAGGACAGGCGGACCCTGGCCCGGCTCGACGTGCCCGGCGTCGCCGCCCGGCCCTGCGGTTCGGCCGGCCTGGAGTACCTCAAGGTGGCCCGGGGCGAGATGGACGGCCTGGCGTTCACCTGGCCCTCGGCCTGGGACCACGCGGCCGGGCTGCTGCTGGTCGCCGAGGCGGGCGGCGCCCAGTCCACCGTCGACGGCGTCCCCTTCCGGGTGGACCGGGACAACGCCCTGCCCTTCGCGGTGGGGCGCGACGAGGCCACCGCCGTACGGATCCGCGAGTTGCTGCGGGGGGCGTAGGCGCGCGGGCGCGCGGGGCCCGTATGGACGGGCGGAATATCCTGGGAGCGGAGGCCGCCGCCGGACGAAGGAGCTGTCAGTGCCGTCGATTCTCGACGCAGTCGTGGTGGGGGCGGGGCCCAACGGCCTGACGGCCGCGGTCGAACTGGCCCGCCGGGGCTGCTCCGTTGCCGTGTTCGAGGCGGCGGACGGCATCGGGGGCGGGGCCCGCACCGAGGAGCTCACCCTCCCCGGCTTCCGCCACGACCCCTGCTCGGCGGTGCACCCGCTGGGCGCCGGTTCCCCGGTCTTCGCGACGATGCCGCTGAAGCGCTACGGGCTGGAGTGGCTGCACGCCCCGCTGCCCATGGCGCACCCCTTCGACGACGGCACGGCCGCGGTGCTCTCCCGCTCCGTCGCCGAGACCGCGGCCTCCCTCGGGCCCCGCGACGCGGGCGCGTACCGCCGTCTCGTCCAGCCGTACCTCGGCAAATGGGACACCCTCGCACGGGACTTCATGTCCCTGCCGTCCACCGCCCTGCCCCGGGACCCGCTGACCCTGGCCCGCTTCGGCCTGGCCGGGCTGCCGCCCTCCACCTGGCTGCTGCGCCGCTTCCGCGACGACCGCGCGCGTGCCCTGTTCGCCGGGCTCGTGGCTCACGTCATCGCCCCGCTGAGCGGGATCGGGACCGGCGCGGTCGGCCTCGTCTTCGCGCTGGCCGCGCACGCGGGCGGCTGGCCGATGGCGCGCGGCGGCTCGCAGTCGGTCTCCGACGCGCTCGCCGGGTACCTGGCGGACCTCGGCGGCACCGTGCACACCGGCTTCGAGGTCAAGCGGCTCGACGACCTGCCGCCCGCCCGCGCGTACGTCTTCGACACCTCGCCGACCGCCCTGGCCCGGATCGCCCGCCTCGGCCGCGCGTACGACGGTTACCGGTACGGCGCCGCCGCGTTCAAGCTCGACTACGCGCTCGACGGCCCGGTGCCCTGGACCGCCGAGGCCCCCCGCCGGGCCGGCACCGTGCAGATCGGCCCCGGCAGCCGCGACATCGACGCCGCCCTCCAGCTGGCCTGCGGCGGCCGGGCCCCCCGCAGCCCCTTCCTCATCACCGCGCAGCCCAGCCTGGTCGACCCTGGCCGGGCCCCGAGCGGCAAGCACGTGTTCTGGGCCTACGGGCACGTGCCCGCGGGCTGGGACGGAGACCTCACCGAGGCCGTCGAGCGGCAGCTGGAGCGCTTCGCCCCGGGCTTCCGCGACCTGGTGCTGGCCCGCGCCACGGCCGGACCGCCGCAGCTCGCCGCCCGCAACCCCAACTACGTCGGCGGGGACATCGCCTGCGGCGCCGCCTCCGGCCTCCAGCTCCTGCTCCGGCCGAAGGTCACCCTGTTCCCGTACGCCACGGCCCACCCGGCCGTGTTCCTCTGCTCCTCGGCGACCCCGCCGGGCCCGGGCGTCCACGGGATGTCCGGCCACAACGCCGCCAAGGCCGTCTGGCGGCACCTGCGAAAGGCCTCGTGATGGTGCGCATCATCCTCGTCCAGGGAGACATCACCGCAGAGGAGGCGGACGCGGTCGTCAACGCCGCGAACTCCTCGCTGCTCGGCGGCGGGGGAGTGGACGGCGCCATCCACCGGCGCGGCGGCCCGGAGATCCTCGCCGCCTGCGAGGACCTGAGGCGCTCCCACTACGGCAAGGGCCTCCCGACCGGCCGCGCGGTCGCCACCACGGCGGGCCGCCTCCCGGCGGAGCACGTCATCCACACCGTCGGCCCGGTCTGGTCGCGGGACGAGGACCGCTCGGAGCTGCTGGCCTCCTGCTACCGGGAGTCGCTGCGGGTCGCCGACGAGCTGGGTGCGCGTACGGTCGCGTTCCCCGCGATCTCCACCGGGATCTACGGCTGGCCGATGGACGACGGGGCCCGGATCGCGGTGGAGACCGTACGGGCTGCCCCGACCCGGGTCGAGGAGGTCCGCTTCGTGCTCTTCGACGCGGCGGCCCACGCCGCCTTCGCGGCGGCGGTCGCGGCGGCGTCGTAGGCTCCCTCGCGCCCCGGCCGTAGGCTCCCTCGCGCCCCGGTCAGAGCCCCCCTCGGGCCCCGGTCAGAGGCGGCGCGCCGAGCTCCCCGGGGTGGGGCGGGGGTAGGTGCGGGACTGCTTCACGCTGCCGAACGCGAAACTCGACTCGATCGAGGCGATCCCCGGGATGGCGTGGATCCGGTGGCGCACCAGGGATTCGTAGGCCTCCAGGTCCTCGATGACCACCCGCAGCAGGTAGTCGCTGCTGCCCGCCATCAGGTAGCAGTCCTGGATGTGCTCGATGACCGCGACGTGCTCCTCGAAGAGCCGGACCGCCTCCGCCGTGTGCCGCTCCAGGCGGATACGGACGAAGACGGTGATCGGCAGCCCGAAGGCGACCTGGTCGACCATCGCCGTGTAGCCGCGGATCAGGCCCGCCTCCTCCAGCCGGCGGACGCGGCGCAGACAGGGCGAGGGGGAGAGCCGCACCCGGTCGGCGAGGTCCTGGTTGGACAGCCGGCCGTCGGCCTGCAACTCCCGGATGATCTGCAGATCGACCGCGTCCATGGCCACGTTCCGGCGCTCCTCGGCTGTTCTTCGCCACTCCTTGGCAGATTCTGCCCCAAACGTATGTCCGAGCGGCAGAACTGGCAATCGGCTGCCCCGCCCCAAGCCCTAGCGTTGCCCGGGAGCGGACCGGACCGGTCCGTGTAGCAGAGGCTGGAGTCACTTCCTTGGTCGCGACGAACACCACCCGAGCGGCCGAGCCTCCCCACACGGTGAGCGAGCCGGCCGGACACCCCGGCCGGTTCGGGCTCTCCCCCCAGGCCCGGGGCATGGCGGCGCTGCTGGTCACGGTGGCCATCTGGGCCGCCTTCGCGCTCAGCGCCCGCGCCCTGAGCGCCTCCACGCTGCTCCCCGCCGACGCGGCACTGCTGCGCTTCGGGGTCCCGCTGCTCGTCCTGGCGCCCGCCCTGTGGCGTCGGCGCCGGCGGATCGCCGCCGTACGGCCGGGCGCGGCCGCCAAGATCATCTGCGGGGCCGGGGTGCCCTTCTTCCTGGCCGCCATGCACGGCGGCGCCCTCACCTCGGCGGCCTTCGTCGGCTCGATCGTCCCCGGGATGGTCCCGCTCTTCGTCGCCGCCCTGATGGCCGCCCGGGGCCGCGGCCTGCCCCGGGGGACGCAGATCGCCGGGCTCGCGCTGATCGCGCTGGGTGTGGCCGCCCTGGTCTGGCGCTACGTGGTCCCGGTCGACGCCGACGTCCTGGAGGGCGCCGGAACCCTGCTGGTGGCCAGCGGCCTGTGGGCCCTGTACACGGTGGGCCTGCGCGACGTGGACCTCGACCCCGTAGGCTCGATCGGCCTCCTGTGCCTGCCCTCCTTCGCGGTGATCGGCCTGCTGGTGCTGACCGGGGTGCTCCCGACCGGCCTCGCCCACGCGGCGGGCGGCGACATCGCCCTGTTCCTCGTGGTGCAGGGGCTCGGCGTCGGACTGTGCGCCGGCCTCCTCTACGCCTTCGCCATCCGCCGGCTCGGCGCGGAGCGCAGCTCCGTCGTCGGCAGCCTCAGCCCCGTGGCCGTCGTCCTCCTCGCCATCCCGCTGCTCGGCGAGTCCCCGACCACCGCCGTGCTGATCGGCGTCCCCCTGATCACCGCCGGCGTCGTGCTCGCCAACCGCCGTTCCGCCACCGCCCGCCCCCAACCCCGCCCCGAGGTCCCCGCAGATGCTTGAGCTCCTCCCGCCGCCGCCCACCGACCCGCTGTGGGACCTGACGTACGAGTTCGGTTCCGACGAGCGCGCCGAGCGGCTCAACCTGGTCCTCGGCGTCTACCGGGACCCCTCCGGCCGCACCCCCGTCATGGCCGCCGTGCGGGAGGCCGAGATCCGCCTCGCGGAGCGTTCGGAGTCCAAGGAGTACCGGGGGCTGTCCGGAAACGCCGCCTTCAACCGGGCCCTGCTCGCCATGGTGCTGGGGCCGGGCGCGGAAGCCGACCGGGCCGCGGCCGTCCAGACCGTCGCCGGCTCCGGCGCGCTGCGTCTGCTGGCCGACCTGATCTGCCGGACCCGCCCGGGAACCACGGTGTGGATCAGCGACCCGGCGTACGTGAACCACCAGCCGATCCTGGAGGCCGCAGGGCTCCGGGTGCGCACCTTCGGCTGGTGCGACGACGAGGGCGGCTTCGACTCCGCGGGCGTCCTCGCGGAGCTGGGGGAGGCGGGACGCGACGACGTCGTCCTGCTCCAGGGCTGCTGCCACAACCCTACCGGAGCCGACCCCTCCGGGGAGGACTGGGCGGCGCTGGCCGAACTGGCGGTGCGGGGCGGCTGGGTTCCGTTCGTCGACCTCGCCTACCACGGGCTCGGCGACGGCCTGGAGGCCGACCTGTGGGCCACGCGCCACCTGGCCGCGCGGGTCCCGGAGATGCTCATCGCCGTCAGCTGCTCGAAGAATTTCGGCCTCTACAGCGACCGCACCGGCTGCGCCATCGTCCTCGGCGCGTCGGGCCGTTCGGTGCGGCACGCCGAGACGGCCCTGCAGAACGCCGCCCGCACCCTGTACTCGATGCCGCCCGAGCACGGGGCCGCCGTCGTCACGACCGTCCTGGAGGACGAGGGCCTGCGGGCGCTCTGGCGGGCCGAACTGGACGTCATGCGGGGCAGGATCGAAGCCAACCGGTCGGAACTGACCGCCCGCCTGAGCGCCGACGGCCACGAGGTCCAGGCCCGGTCGCTCGCCCGGCAGCGCGGCATGTTCTCGATGCTCCCGCTCACGTCGCAGGAGATGCTCCGGCTGCGCAGGGAACACGCGATCTACGGAACCACCGCCGGCCGGATCAACATCGCGGGCATTCCGGCCGACCGGATCCCTTGTCTCGCGCGCGGCATAGCGGAGGTTCTCGCGACGCGTTGACGTTCCCCCGCGCCGCGCCACGGCTCCTTTCCGGCCGCGGTCCCACCGGACCGCGGCCGGAATGCCGGGGGGAATGGCCGGATAGAACGTACGTCGAACAGGCGGGAGTTGGGCGTGTGGCATCATGGCCGCGTTGTCCGACCGCTGGGTTCGCCGGAGGACTGAGGGATGAAGTTACCTGGCACCGGCCTACCGGCGTCGGAGGACAGGCGGCTCAGGCGCCGCCTCAAGAAGGTCCGTCACACGTGTGAGGCCCTGCTCGCGGAATGGGGCATGGAACACGGCTGTGGAATCGACGAACTCCTGCGCCACCTCAGTGAGCGCCGTCAACGTCCCATCCATTTGCTGGCGACGCCTTTCCCCGAACGGCACTTGTTCGGAATCTGGCTGAAAATGGATGAGTTCGACGTCATTGTGTTCGAGCAGGCGGCGACGCCTTCACACAAAGAACACATCATCGCGCACGAACTCGCCCACATCGCTTTCGACCACAGCGGCTCGGTGCAACTCGACCGGAACGATCCGGGCGATCCGAGCCTGCTCCTGCCCGACGTCGAGCCCGAAGCCGTGCGGGGCATGCTGATGCGCTCCCGCTACAGCGACGACGAGGAGCAGGAGGCCGAGACGATGGCCTCGCTGATCCTGGCCCGCGCCGCCAAGCGCTGGACGGAACCGGCCTGGGGCGTCCCGGACGAGGCCGCCGAGATCGTGGCCCGCATCGAGAGCGGACTCGGCCGACCCGACCAGGGGCCCGCGTGATCTACACGGTCCTCGCGTGGGTCTGCGCCTTCGTGGGCCTCGCGGCCTTCGGCTACCGCCTCCCCGACCTGCTGCGCCGCCGGCGCGACGTCGCCCTGTGGGCCCTGTGCACCTACTTCCTCTGCTCCGGGATCAGTTTCCTCGTCGACCTGGACCAGCTGCGGCTGCACATCTCCGGCTTCTTCGGGCTGCCGAACATCACCTCCCTGATCACCCAGGCGGCGGTGGTCGTGCTCACCGCGGCCCAGCAGGTGGTCCTCGTCTACTGGTCGGTGCCGCCCGCCGAGGCCCCGCGGATGGCGCGCCGCCGCGTCCTCGTCTTCGGCGCGGCCCTGGCCGTGCTGGTGGTCTCCTCCTTCGTCGTCGGCCCCGTGGCCCACTCCGAGACGGCCACCTCCACCATCCTGCTCAGCATCCAGCACCGCGGATACGCCCTCTACATGTCGTTCTACCTGCTGGTGTGCGCCGTCGGGCAGTTCGAGACGGTCCGGCTGTCGCTGCGCTTCACCGGGATGGTCAACCGCCAGTGGCTCAAGGTCGGCATGCGCACGGTCACCGTCGGCGCCAGCCTGATCCTGGTCTACTGCGTCACCCGGGGCATCCAGATCGCGGGCACGCGCCTGGGCTTCGACGCGGCCGCCCTCGACCCCGTCCAGTGGACCAGCGGCAGCGTCGGCGCACTGCTGCAGATCGCCGGCTGGACCATCCCCTCCTGGGGCATCCACATCACGCGCGCCCGCGGCTGGATCCGCAGCTACCGCTCGTACCTGCGGCTGCGGCCCCTGTGGTGGGCGCTGTACCAGGCGTCGCCCGACATCGCCCTCGACCCGCCGAGGTCCTGGCTGGGCGACCTGGTGCCGCCCCGCGATCCCCAGTACAGCCTCTACCGGCGCGTGATCGAGATACGGGACGGACAGCTGATCCTGCGCACCGCGCTCTCGATGGCGGAGTTCTCCCGCGTCGCGCGCTCGCTGGACCTCCCCGAGGACCCCACCTCCCCGCTGGGCGAGGCGCTCCAGGTGCGCGCCGTCCTGAGCCGTCCCGCCGAGGAACGGGCCGAGCGGGCGGAGCGGGCCGACGCCGAGTCCGACATCCCGGCACGGCCGCCGTACGAGGACTTCCGCGACGAGGTGGACTGGCTGACCAGGGTCGCGGACTCCTTCAACGCCCTCGGCCAGAGCAGCCCCGGTCCGGTCGGCGCCGGCCTGCTGTCATGACGCCGCCCGCCGTGTCCGCGGCCGTGGCCCTGGCCGCCGTACGGCGCCTCGTGGCCCTCGACACCGAGCGGGGGGCGACCGCCGCCGTACCCGCCGTACGGGAGACCGTGCGGCGGATCCCGGAGCTGTCGGCCGACCCGGGCGCGCTGCGCGACCGGGACGCCGACGGGCTCGCGGCCCTCGCCGAACTGTCCGAGGTCATCGGCTGGATCCTCTTCGACGCGGGCCGCTACCGGCCGGCCCACCGGATGAACGCGCGGGCCCTCGCCCTCGCCCGGCTGTGCGGCGACCGTTGGACGGCGCGACTGGTCCTGCTCAACCACAGCATGCTCACCACCCACACGGGCCACCCGCGCGCCGCACTGCTGAGCGCGGACCGGGTGCGCGGGCCCCGCCCGCTGCCCGCCCGCGTCGCCGCCCTCGTCCTGGTCCGCCGGGCGCACGCGACGGCCCTGCTCGGCGCGCGCTCCGAGGCACTGGAGCTGATCGCCCGCGCCCGGAGCCGCTTCCTGGACGGCGTCTCGCACCGCGACCCGCACTGGGCCTGGTGGATCGACGAGGCCGAGCTGCTCGGTCACCACGGCTGGGTCCAGGCCAGGCTGCGCCGCTGGGACCGGGCCATCCCCCTGCTGCACCAGGCGGCCACCGCCCCCGGACCCGCCTACCGGCACCTGTTCACGGCGGAGCTGCTCTCCGCCCTGGCGGGGGCCGGGGCGTGGCGCGAGGCCGAGGAGCTGATCGCGGAGGTGGCCCCGCGCGCCGCGGGCATCGGGTCGGTCCGCACGACCGAGACCCTCGGCCGGACGGCGGCGGGCCTGCGCGGGTGCGCGGACGCGCCGGGCGGCGTACGGGACGCGGCGGCCTTCCTGCTGGAGTCGCTGCCCGCTTGAGCCTGCCCGGACCGGGGAGACCCCGCCCGGACCAGGCCCTCCCCGACCGGACCGGCCGCACCCCGACCCGACCCGACCCGATCCGCCACGACATGCCCCGACCCGACCCGACAGAACCGACCCGACAGAACCGACCCGACCCGACAGACAGGACGACGACATGCGATCCATCCGGATCTCGACGCCCGCGGCTGCCTTCCTGGCGGCGGCGGCCCTCCTCTTCGCGCTGGGCGGCCCCGCCTCGGAGGCCGCCTTCGGTACGCACGAGGCCTCGGCGGCGAGCGAGCAGACCGTCGCCGAGGAGGGCAGCCCGTACATCTCGACGCACCTCTACTTCGGCACCGGGCGCCACAACGGCAACCCGCCGATCACCGAAGAGGAGTTCATGAAGTTCGTGGCCGACGTGATCACCCCGCGCTTCCCCTCCGGGCTCACCCTCCAGGAGGCCCGGGGGCAGTGGCGCGACAAGGAGGGCGACATCAACCGTGAGAGATCGTACGAGCTGACCGTGATGTACCCGGTGCGCGAGGCCCACGCCCGCAACGCCGACATCGAGTACATCCGGCGCCTGTACTGCAAGACCTGGGAGCTGGAGTCGGTCGGCCGTGCCGACGTGCGCGCCCAGGTGGACTTCTGACCGGCCGGCCGACCCGCTGACCGCGGTGCGGCGTGCGGCGGGACGTGGCGGGACGGAGGCGGCGGCTCCTCGCGCCCACCGGGTCCCGCCCCGCCCGCCCCGGCCCGCGCGGGATCCTGACCGCAGCTCCTGCGGATCGCCTTCGTCATGCCCCGGTCCCTCCGGACACAGCGCCCCGGGCCGAGCCCTCGGATAGGGTGAATCGGTAGGAATCGGACCCCCCCGGGGTGAGGTCGCTGCATTGGACACGTACCAGTCGACGAGCGAGGTGCCCGATCCGCCGGCGGCGGGCGTCGGGTACGCGGGCGTACTGCGCGAGCTGCTGCCGATCGCCCTGTGGCGGGAGGACGCGGACGGCGTCGTCGTGGAGTGGTCGCTGGCCGCCCAGGACCTGCTCGGCCACCGCCCCGAGGAGATCCTCGGCCGGCCCGGCAACACCGTCCTCGTACCGGAGGCCAACCGCGAACTCGCCCAGGACCTGACCCGCCGGGTCCAGGCCGGGGAGACCGTCGTCGGCACCCTGCCCGTGCGCCACCGCGACGGCCACCGGGTGGCGATGGAGATGTGGATCGTGCCCGCCGCCGACCCGCAGGGCCGTACGGGTGCCATGCTCATCGCCGTCGAGACCTCCGAGGTCCTGCACATGCGGGACTCCCTCGCCGCCCTCCAGAGCCTGTTCACCCAGTCGCCGATCGGCCTCGCCACCCTCGGCACCGACCTGCGCTTCCTGCGCGTCAACGACGCCCTCGCCCGGATGAACGGCGCCTCCGCCGCCGAGCACCTCGGCCGGCGCCTCACCGAGGTCGTGCCCGGCGTCAACGCCGTCGCCCTGGAGGCCACCATGCGCCGGGTGCTGGAGTCCGGCACCGCCGTCGTCGACGTCCGCCGCACCGGCCGCACCCCCGCCGACCCCGACCACGACCGGACCTGGTCCTGCTCCTACGCCCCGCTGCTCGACGGCTCCGGCCGCCCCCTCGGCGTGATCGCCTCCCTCATCGACATCACCGAGGGCCAGCGGGCCCAGCTGGAGGCCGAACGGGCCCGCGCCCGCTTCGCCCGCCTCGCCGAGGCCGGCACCCGCATCGGCACCACCCTGGACCTGCGCCAGACCGCCCAGGAGATCGTCGACCTGCTGGTGCCGGAGCTCGCCGACTCGGCCGACGTACAGCTCCTCGAATCGGTACTGGAACCGGACGAGGCCGGCGCCTCCACCCAGGGGCTCCTGCGCAGACTCGCGGCCGTCTTCCCCGACCCCTTCGCGCCGACCGCCCGGCTCAAGCCCGGCCAGACCTTCCGGATCCCGGCCGGCACGGCCTACGAACGGGTCATCGAGGAAGGCATCCCGATGAACCTCTACAGCGCCGACGTCCCCGCCCTGATCACCGACCCCAGGGCCGACGAGCTGCGCGCCTACCTCGCCTCCCTCGGCTGCGCCCGCATGGTCCCCCTCGTCGCCCGCGGCACGGTCCTCGGCGCCGTCGCCGTGACCCGGCTGCGCGGACGCGAGCCCTTCGACGAACAGGACTGCGTCCTCGTCGACGAACTCGTCGCCCGCGCCGCCCTCAACATCGACAACGCCCGCATGTACACCACCCAGCGGCGGGCCGCCCTCACCCTCCAGCGCAGCCTCACCAACAGCGCGCTCCCCGAGGTCCCCGGCCTGGAGCTCACCGGCCGCTACCTGCCCGCCAGCGACCACGACGTGGGCGGCGACTGGTTCGACGTCATCCAGCTGCCCGGCGGCCGCACCGGCCTGGTCATCGGGGACGTGATGGGCCACGGGATCCACGCGGCCGCCGTCATGGGCCAGCTGCGCACCGCCGTGCGCACCCTCGCCCGCCACGACGTGCCGCCCGACCGGATGCTCCGCTCCCTGGACGCCGTCGTCGCGGACCTCGGCGAGGACGAGATGGCCACCTGCGTGTACGCCGTCCACGACCCGGCGGCCGGCGGCTGCGCCATGGCCCGCGCCGGCCACCCGCCGCCCGCCGTGGCCACCGCCGACGGCACGGTGTCCTTCCTCCAGGGCCCGCCCGGGACCCCGCTGGGCACCGGCGGCCGGGACTTCCCCGTCCAGGAGGTCCCGCTGCCCCCGGGGACCCTGCTCGCCCTCTACACCGACGGGCTGATCGAAGCCCGCGACCGGGACCTCGACGAGGGCCTCGAACGCCTCGCGCTGGCGCTGCGACGGGCCACGGAGCCCCTGGAGACCCTGTGCGAGGGCATTCTGGCCGGGCTGCTGCCCGCGGCGCCCCAGGACGACGTGGCGGTGCTGCTGGCCCGCCCCCGCCCGCTCTGACACCACGGGCCCCGCCGCCGGGCATCGGCCCGCCCGGGGCCCGTGCCCCGCCCCCGTCACCAGGCCAGGTCCTCCAGCGCGTCCAGGTCCAGCGCCCCGGGCAGCGGCGGCCCGTCGCCGTCCGACGGCGACAGCTCCGCCCAGATGACCTTGCCGCGCTCCGTGTACCGGGTCCCCCACCGGTCGGCGTACTGCGCGACCAGGAACAGCCCGCGCCCGCCCTCGTCGGTGGTGGTCGCGTACCGCAGGTGCGGGGAGGTGCTGCTGCTGTCGGACACCTCGCAGATCAGGTTGCGGTCCCGCAGCAGCCGGACCCGGATCGGCTCGTTCCCGTACCGGATGGCATTGGTGATCAGCTCGCTGAGCACCAGCTCGGCAGGGAAGGAGACCTCCTCCATCCCCCAAGCGGCCAGCTGCGCCGAGGCCTCCCGGCGCACCCGCGAGACGGCCACCGGGTCGCCCGGCACGTCCCACTCGGCGATCCGGCCGGCATCCAGCCGCCGGGTGTCGGCGATCAGCAGCGCGATGTCGTCGCTCGGCGCAGGGAACAGCAGCGCCGCCAGGACGTCCGCGCAGGCCTGCTCGGGGCTGCGGCCGGGCTGTGCCAGGGTCTCCCGGAGCACCGCCAGCCCGGCGTCGAAGTCCCGGTCGCGGTCCTCCAGCAGCCCGTCCGTGAACAGCACGAGCCGGCTCCCCTCGGGCAGCACCAGCCCCGCCGTCTCGAAGGGCATACCGCCCACCCCCAGGGGGAGCCCGGCCGGCAGCTCCGGGAACTCCACCCGCCCGTCGGCATGCACCAGGGCGGGCCCCGGGTGGCCGGCGCTGGCCATCGTGCACTGCCCGGAGACCGGGTCGTACACCGCGTAGAGGCAGGTGGCGCCCGTGATCCCGGCGGTCTCCTCCACTTCCCGGCCGTCGCCCGCGCCGGGGTCCCCGCCGTCGCCCGCGGCGGGCTTGCCGTTCTCCAGCTGGTCGATCCGGTCGATCAGCTCGTCCAGGTGTCCCAGCAGCTCGTCGGGCGGGATGTCGAGCGTGGAGAAGTTGTGCACGGCGGTCCGCAGCCGGCCCATCGTGGCCGCGGCGTGCACCCCGTGCCCCACGACGTCGCCCACCACCAGCGCCACCCGGGCCCCCGGCAGCGGGATCACGTCGAACCAGTCCCCGCCCACGCCCGCCTTCGCGGGCAGGTACCGGAAGGCAACGTCCACCGCGCTCAGGTCCGGCAGCACCCGGGGCAGCAGACTGCGCTGGAGGGTCACGGCGGTGGCGTGCTCACGGGTGAAGCGGCGGGCGTTGTCGATGGACACGGCCGCCCGTGCCCCCAGCTCCTCGGCGAAGGACAGGTCCTCCTCGTCGAAGGCCTCGGGCGTGTCGGCGGCCCGCCAGAAGTTGGCCATGCCGAGGACCACGCCCCGCGCCTGGAGCGGTACGGAGATCAGCGAGTGGAGTCCGTAGTCGAGGGCGACCCGGGTTCCGGCCGCGTCCTGGGCCCGCCAGCCCATGGCGGCGTGCAGGTCGGCGGCGAGCACCGCGTGCCCGGCGTCCAGGGCCGCCGCCATCGGAGCGGTCGGCACCGCGAAGCGGATGACGTCCCCGACCGGCTGGAGCGGCTGGTCGCTGCGGACCCCGGTCATGGCCGCCCGCCGCATCTCGGTGTGCACCCCGGAGGCGGGGGAGGGCTCGTCCCCGCGCAGCACCGGCTCCAGCAGCTCGACGGTGACGAAGTCGGCGAAGCGCGGGACGGCCACCTCCGACAGCTCCTCGGCGGTGCGCACCACGTCCAGGGTGGTCCCGATGCGCACCCCGGCGTCGTAGAGCAGCTGGAGCCGCTCCCGGGCCACCTCGGCGCGGCCGGAGAGCGCCGAGAGCTCAGTGGTGTCGCGCAGGGTCATGACGCTGCCCGAGGGCCGTCCGCCGGAGGGCTGGGTGGGCCGTACGTTGACGGCCAGGAGCCGGTCGCCCGCCAGGTGCACCTCGTCGGTGGCGACCCGGCCGGAGACCAGCAGCTCGGTGGTGCGCGGGTCGAGGCCGAGGTCGGCCACGTGCCGCCGTTCGGCGTCGGGGGGCAGGTCCAGCAGCCGTCGGGCCTCGTCGTTGGCGAGCAGCAGCCGGTGGTCGGCGTCGACGATGAGCACGCCCTCGCGCACCGCGTGCAGCACCGCCTCGTGGTGCTCGTTCATCCTGGCCATGTCGGCCGCGCCCAGGCCCCGGGTCTGGCGCCGCAGCCTCCGGCTGACCAGTGCGGCGCCCGCGGTCCCCAGGAGCAGGGCCCCGGCGGCCGCGCCGAGCAGCAGCGGCAACTGCCCGCTCAGGGCCTGCCCGACGTTCTGCACCTCGATGCCGGTGGCGACCAGGCCGACGACCTTCCCCTGCGCGTCGCGTACGGGGACCACGGCGCGGACCGCGTCGCTCGGCTGGCCCGTGAAGACTTCCGTGAACGAGTGTCCGGCCGCCGCGCGGGCGAGGTCGCCCTTGGCGCGCTTGCCGATCAGCTCGGGCCGGGAGTCGGTGTAGCGGATGCCGTCCTTGGTCATGACGGCGACGAAGTCGAGGCCGGAGCCCCGGCGGGCGCCCTCCGCCAGGGGTTCCAGCGAGGCCGTCGGGTCGGAGGAGGCCAGGGCGGCGGGCAGACCGGGGGCGTGGGCGAAGGCCTCGGCGGCGGCGAGGGCGCGGTTACGGGCGTCCTGCCGGCTGTCGTAGCGGGCCTGGAACACCAGGGCGAGCGTGGCCGCAGTGATCAGCACCAGCACGATGACGGCCTGGAGCACGAAGACCTCGCCGGAGAGGCTGCGGCGGCCCAGGGAGTGGCGCGCGGGCAGGCTTTCCGGCCGCGCTTCACCGTCCCGACCCGAACGTGCGGTCATGAGCCATTTCTAACACTGTCGCCGCCCGGGGGTGAGGCGGCGGGGACCGCGGAGGCGGCGGACGCCGCCGCGCGGTAGGCGCGCGGGCTCACACCGACGTGGGCGCCGAAGTGCTGGCGGAAGGTGACCTCGCTGGCGAACCCGGCCCGCCGGGCCACCTCGGGGACCGGATGGTCGGTGCGTTCCAGCAGCTTGCGGGCCTCGTCCAGACGGTGCCGCAGCAGCCATTTGTGGGGGGTGGTCCCGGTGGCGGCGGCGAAGTGCCGGGCGAAGGAACGGGGGGACATGCCCGCCCACCGCGCCAGCGTGGCCACGTCCAGAGGCTCGTGCAGCCGTCGCAGGGCCCGTTCCCGTACGGCGGCCAGCGCCTCGGCCGTCCGGTCGGCCGACGGGGTGGGCCGGTCCAGGTACTGGGCGTGGTCCCCGGTGCGGAAGGGGCCGGTCACCATCGAGCGGGCGATCGCGGCGGCCGCCTCGGACCCGTGGGCCTCGCGCACCAGGTGCAGGCACAGGTCGATGCCGGAGGCCACCCCGGCGGAGGTCCACAGCCCGTCGTCCTCCACGTAGAGCGGGGCCTCCTCGACCAGCACCTCGGGGTGGCGGGCGGCGAGCTGCGGGGCGAGCCACCAGTGGGTCACCGCGCGGCGGCCGTCGAGCAGCCCGGCCTCGGCGAGGACGAAGGCCCCCGCGCACAGGGCGGCCACCGGAACGCCCCGGGCGTGCGCCGCCCGCAGCGCGGCCAGCACCGGCTCGGGCGTCGGGTCGGTGGGCTCCGCCAAGGCCGGTACGACGACCAGATCGGCGGCGCCGAGCCAGTCGAGGCCCCGGTCGGGGGTGAGGGTGAGCCCGCCGGGCAGCGCGATCGGACCGCTCTCCAGCGCGCAGCGGCGCAGTTCGAAGGGCGGTACCCCGGCCCGGGCGCGGTCCGGGCCCCAGACCTCGGTGATGACGGCGAGGTCGAAGCTGCGGATCCCGGGCTGGGCGACGATCGCGACGCGGTGCATGCGGCAACTCTGCCAGAACCGGGGTGCACGGAACTGCCAGCCTGGCAGGATCCCATCGTTCACGGTCCCCGCAGCCGCTGGGGCGCGCCCCGCCCGACGGCCACGATGGAGCCATGAACGAGACCGCGATCGAGATCGCCCCCGACAGTGCCCTGATCGTCATCGACGTCCAGAAGGGCTTCGACGACGCCTCCTTCTGGGGTCCGCGCAACAACCCGGCCGCCGAGGAGAACATCGCCGCGCTGATGGACGCCTGGCGGGAGTCGGGCCGCCCCGTCGTCCTCGTCCGGCACGCCTCCGCCCGCACCGGCTCCGTCCTCGCCCCGGACCGGCCCGGATACGCCCTCAAGGACTTCGTCGAGGAGCGCCGCCACGACTCCCCGCTGATCACCAAGACCGTCAACTCGGCCTTCTACGGGACCCCCGACCTGGCGGCCTGGCTGACGGCACGGGGCATCGGCCAGCTGGTCGTCGTGGGGATCCAGACCAACATGTGCGTCGAGACCACCGCCCGCATGGCCGGGAACCTCGGCTACGACGTGCTCGTACCGCTGGACGCCACCCACACCTTCGACCTCGCGGGCCCGGCGGGCCTGTCCCTGACCGCCGACGAGCTGGCCACCGCCACCGCCGTCAACCTCCAGGGCGGCGGCTTCGCCCGGGTCGTGACCACGGCCGGCCTGCTCTCCGCGGCCCGCACCGCGCTCAGCGCGTAGCCCCTGTTCCGGGACGGCGCCGGCGCCCCGCCCTCCGGCCACCCGGCCCCGCGGGAGGGCGGGCTCCGTAACGCCCGAGGCCCGGCACCCCCGCCAAGGGGGTGCCGGGCCTCGGGGCCGCGCTCCGGGAGGAACTCAGAGCACGTCGGCGGCGATGTTCTCCGCGACCCGCTCCAGCAGGGGACCGGCGTTCGGGATGGACTTGGCCGGGTCGGGCTCCAGGTCCGTCAGCGGGTAGGCCCGGCGGATGCCGGCACCCTCCAGGGCCTCCTGGGTCAGCAGCAGGCGCCCGCAGACGGCCACGACCGGCTTGCCGGCGGCCCGCGCCGCGGCGGCGACGCCCGCCGGGGCCTTGCCGTGCAGGGTCTGCTCGTCCAGCGAACCCTCACCGGTGATCACCAGCGTGGCGCGCTCCAGCGCCGGGGCGAAGCCCAGCACCTCCAGCATCAGCTCGATGCCGGGACGGAACGTGGCGCCGAGCAGCAGCGCACCGTAGCCGATGCCGCCGGCCCCGCCCGCGCCCGGCAGCACCGCGCACTCGGCGGCCTTCGGGCCGATCGACTTCTCCAGCACCACCGCGAAGTGCGCCAGCGCCGCGTCGAGCGTCGCCACGTCCTCGGGCGAGGCGCCCTTCTGCGGGCCGTAGACCGCCGCGCAGCCCTTCGGGCCGGTCAGCGGGTTGTCCACGTCGCTGGCCAGGACGAAGTCCACCTCCGCGAAGCGGGGGTCGATACCGGACAGGTCCGCGGAGGCCAGGCCGGCCAGCGCGCCGCCGCCCGGACCGACCGGTTCGCCGTTCGCGTCCAGGAACACCGCGCCCAGCGCGGCCAGCATGCCCGCGCCGCCGTCGGTGGTGGCACTGCCGCCCACACCGAAGACGATCGAGCGCGCGCCCGCGTCCAGCGCGGCCCTGAGTAGCTCGCCGGAACCGTACGTGGTCGCCGTCAGCGCCGCGAAGGTGCCCGCGGGCAGCAGCTGGAGGCCGGAGGCCTCCGCCATCTCGACCACCGCGGTGCCCTCGCGCAACGCGAACGCGGCCGTGACCTGGTCGCCGAGGGGGCCGGTGACCCGTACCTCCCGGCGTTCGAACCCGGCCGCGACAGCGGCCGCGACGGTCCCGTCGCCGCCGTCCGCGACCGGGAGGGTCTCGATCTCCACGCCCGGTACGGCCCTGCGGAGCCCCGCCGTCACCCGCTCAGCGACCTGAACGGCCGTGAGCGAGCCCTTGAATTTGTCCGCGGCGATGAGCACGCGCGCGGCCTCAGTTACTGCTCCGTCCGTCACCTTTGCTAATCCCTTGCTATCGAACAGTGCAGTCGCGCCACCATGAGCTTATCCGGAGGATCCTCCTATGCCCATGAGTGGCCTGGGCCACATGCGGCGCGCCATGCGCCTAAATACGGATATACGCCTGCATAGTGTGGCCGCATGGGCACGGATTCGATGGAACAGCAACCTCCGGATGTCCGGGGAGAGGGGGCCGGCTCCCCGGCGGACGGCGCGCCCGACCGCACCGTCGTCACCGTGGGGGTGGTCGCCGTGCTCGCCGTCGTCGCCTGGGCGGCCCTGGGCGGGAGCTCCTTCGACACGGCCTCCGGCACGGCCCTGGCCTGGGTGCTGAACAACTTCGCCTGGCTCTTCGTGATCGCCGCCGACGTGTTCCTCGTCATGTGCGTCGTCCTCGCCATCAGCCGCTTCGGCCGGATCCGGCTGGGCGCCGACGACTCCGAGCCCGAGTTCACCAACCTCGCGTGGATCGCGATGATGTTCAGCGCGGGCATGGGCATCGGCCTGATGTTCTACGGGGTGGGCGAGCCGCTCACCCACTACCTGATCCCGCCCCCGGCCTCCGGGGCCGCCCCGAGCAGCGGCGCCTCGGCCCTGGCGGCCATGGAGTACAGCTTCTTCCACTGGACCCTCACCCCCTGGGCGATCTACGGCATCGCCGGCCTCGCCCTCGCCTACGCGACCTTCCGCAAGGGCCGCGGCAACCGGCTCAGCTCCGCCTTCGTGCCGCTGATGGGGGAGGAGCGGGCCAACGGGTGGGCCGGGAAGGCCGTCGACCTCCTGGCCGTCTTCGCCACCGTCTTCGGCACCGCCACCAGCCTCGGCCTCGGCGCGCTCCAGGTCTCCAAGGGGCTCAGCATCACCACGGGAATCGAGGACTCCACCGGTGTCGAACTGATCATCATCGCTTCGCTGTCGGCGGCCTTCGTGCTCTCCGCCTTCTCCGGCCTGCACAAGGGCGTGAAGTGGCTGAGCACCATCAACATCGTGCTCGCCGCGGTCCTGATGGTCTTCGTCTTCGTGCTCGGCCCCACCATCTACATCCTGGACGTGATCCCCTCCAGCATCGGCGGCTACCTGCACGAACTCGTGCCCATGGCCACCCGCACCGGCGCCTTCACCGACGCCAAGTGGCTCGGCGCCTGGACGATCTTCTACTGGGCGTGGTGGCTCTCCTGGGCCCCGTTCGTCGGCACCTTCATCGCCCGCATCTCCCGCGGCCGCACCATCCGCGAGTTCCTCATCGGCGTGCTCCTGGTTCCCAGCGGCGCCACCGTCGTCTGGTTCTGCGTCATGGGCGGCACCGCCATCCGCCTCGACTCCACCGGCGTCGTCGACTTCGCGGCCAAGATCAAGGACGGTACGGAGGCCTCGCTGTTCGCGATGCTCGACGCGCTCCCGCTCGGCACGGTCACCTCCTGGGTGGCGATGGCCCTCGTCATGACGTACTTCGTCACCAGCGCCGACTCCGCCTCCCTGGTCATGGGCTCGCTCACCAGCCGCGGCTCGCTGCACCCGCCGACCTGGCTCGTCGTCACCTGGGGCGTCCTGATGGCCGGCGTGGCCGCCGTCCTGCTCGTCGCCGGCGGCCTCAAGTCCCTGCAGACCGCGACCATCCTGGTCGCGCTGCCGTTCGTGATCGTCATGATGCTGCTCTGCTGGGCGCTGGTGAAGGAACTCCGGACGGACCCCGGCGCCGGCCCCGCCCGCCACCACGCCCATCACGGGATGCGGGACGCCGTCAAGGCGATGGTCGGCGACGCCGTCACCGAACAGGGCCCCGCCCGCCACCACCGGCTGCGGCGCGTCGCCGAGTCCAAGGGCCGCGACCGCGAGGACGGCGGCCACCCCCAGGGGTGATCGCGGGGGCGCCCGGCACCCGTGCCGGGCGGGCCGGTTAGGGTGGCCGCGTGACCACCACCGATGACTACGCCGCCTACATCGCGAGCCTGCCGAGGGTGCTGGCCGGGGCCGCCGCCCTCTACCGCGACGCGCGGGGCCGGGTCCTGCTGGTCGAGCCCAACTACCGCGAGGGCTGGGCCCTGCCGGGCGGCACCGTCGAGTCCGACCGGAACGAGTCCCCCCGCACCGCCGCCCGGCGCGAGAGCGCCGAGGAGATCGGCATCGACGTCCCCCTCGGGCGGCTCCTCGCCGTCGACTGGAGCCTGGGACCCGGCCGCCCGCCCCTGGTGGCCTACCTCTACGACGGCGGGGTGCTCGACGCCGACCGGCTCGACGCCGTCGTGCTCCAGGAGGAGGAACTCCTCTCCTGGAAGCTCGTCGAGCCCGAGCGGCTCACCGAATACCTCCCCGGAGCGGTCGGCCTGCGCGCCCGGGAGGCGTGCCGCGTCCTGGAATCGGGCGGCGGCACCGTGGAACTGGAGAACGGCCGCCGGCCCGACTCCGCGTAAGACCCCGGCCCGGCCGGGGGGTTGAACACGGCGCCTACTGCGAGCAGGACAGAATCAGCAGATGATCACGATGTACGCCTGGCCCAGCACGGCCGACGGTCCCGACGCCCTCCCCATGGTCCACTTCACCACCGAAGAGCAGTCGGGGGGCGAGGTCACCGAAGAGGGCACCCCGGTCTGGCTGTTCGACACCGCGATACGCGAGGGGGGCTGGGCCCCGTTCGAGGACTTCGAGGGCTGGTCCGCTCCCGCCGAGGGCTGGCAGGCCTTCTACCGCCGCGAGGACGACCTGCTCGCCGTCACCGGCCCCGGCGCCTGCGAGGGCTGGTACCAGGGCCGGCTCGGCGCCGACGGCGACTGGGTGACCGCCGCCGCCACCCAGCAGAGCCTCGTCCTGCTGGCCGCCCCCGTCCAGCACCCGTCCCTCTACGCCTACGCGGTGGAGGCCGGAGCCGGCTTCGCCCTCCTCGTCCCCCTGGCCGTCATCTGACCCCGACGGTAGCCGTCCCTACCGCCCCTCCAGCTCCAGCAGCCGCACCTTGCGGTCCAAGCCGCCGCCGTAGCCCGTCATCGCGCCCGAGGCGCCGATGACGCGGTGGCACGGCACGATGATGCTGACCGGGTTCTTCCCGTTGGCCAGACCCACCGCCCGCGAGGCGTTCGGCTTGCCGAGCTCCGCCGCGAGCCGCCCGTAGGACCAGGTCTCGCCGTACGGGATCCGCAGCAGCTGCTCCCACACGCTGCGCTGGAACGGGGTGCCCTCCAGGTGGACCGGGACGGTGAACTCCGTCAGCTCCCCGGCGAAGTACGCCGTCAGCTCGCGCACCACCTCGGGGAAGGGCCCCTCGTCGGCCGGCACCCGCTCCCCGAAGGTCTCCTCACCGGGCCTGTGCCGGTGCTCGGTCATGTACAGGGCACTGAGCACCCCGTCGGTGGCCACCAGGGTCAGGGTCCCCAGGGGACTCTGCACCTCGGTGTGGGTCTTCCTGCTGCTCACGGCGCTGCTCGCGGCGCTGTTCATTCCTCGGCTCATGTGCTCCGCTCCTCAAACGGGGAGGTGGTTGATGGCGTGGTCCTCGGTGGCCCACAGGTACTGCACGGCGTACGCCCGCCAGGGCCGCCACCCGGCCGCCCGGTCGGTCAGGGCGGCCGGGGTGGACGGCAGCCCCAGCCCCCGGGCGGCCCGCCGGACCCCCAGGTCGGACGGCAGGAACGCGTCCGGGTCGCCCAGCGCCCGCATCGCGATGATCTCGGTGGTCCACGGCCCGAAACCGGGCAGGGCGTTCAGGGCGGCGCGGGCCGCCTCCCAGTCGCTGTCGATGCCCAGCGGCAGCGAACCGTCCGCCAGCGCCCCGACCAGGGTGGTGAGCGTGGTGCGGCGGCTGCGCGGCATCGACAGGGTCTCCGGGTCGAGGCCGGCCAGCGCCTCCGGGGCCGGGAAGAGGTGGGTCAGCCCGCCCTGCGGATCCTCCACCGGCTCCCCGTACGCGGTCACCAGGCGGGCCGCGTGCGTGCGCGCGGCGGCCGTGGACACCTGCTGGCCCAGCACCGCCCGTACGGCGAACTCCGCCGCGTCCACGGTGCGCGGAACCCGCCGCCCGGGCGCCTTGTCCACCAGCGGGGCCAGCAGCGGATCGGTGCGGAGCTGGTCGTCCACGGCCTCCGGGTCGGCGTCCAGGTCCAGCATCCAGCGGCAGCGGCTGATGGCGATGGTCAGGTCCCGCAGGTCGGTCAGGGCCAGCCGGCAGCCGATGTGCTCGGGACCCGGCGTGAGCGCGACCACCCCGGTGCCGTACGGGAGCCGCAGCGTCCGCCGGTAGGCCCCGTCCCGCCACTCCTCCACCCCGGGGACGGCGGTGGCGGCCAGGTGCCCGAAGAGGTTGTCGGGGTTCAGCGGGGCCCGGTAGGGCAGCCGAAGACTGATCGTCCCGGGCACCCGGGGCTCACTGCGGCCGGCCTTGGCGGCCCTCGCCCGCAGCTCGCCGGGGGTGAGCGCGAAGACCTCGCGCACCGTCTCGTTGAAGTTGCGGATGGAGGCGAACCCGGCGGCGAACGCGACGTCGCCCATCGGCAGCTCGGAGGTCTCGATCAGCAGCCGGGCGGTCTGCGCGCGCTGCGCGCGGGCGAGCGAGAGGGGCCCGGCCCCCAGCTCGGCGCCGAGCTGCCGCTCGACCTGGCGGGTGGAGTACCCGAGCCGGGCCGCCAGCCCGGTGACCCCCTCCCGGTCGACCACCCCGTCCTGGATCAGCCGCATGGCCCGGGCCACGGCGTCGGCGCGGGCGTTCCACTCGGGAGAGCCGGGGCTCGTGTCCGGCCGGCACCGCTTGCAGGCCCGGTACCCGGCCTGCTGGCAGGCGGCGGCGCTGGGCAGGAAGCTCATGTTCTCGACCTTGGGGGGCACGGCGGGACAGCTGGGCCGGCAGTAGATCCCGGTGGTCCGGACGGCGGTGAAGAACCACCCGTCGAAACGGGCGTCCTTCGACTGCACGGCCCTGACGCAGCGGTCGGTGTCGGTGTACATGCCCCCAGCTTCCCGTCCGGACCGGACCCGGGCTGGCAGTTTTCCGACATCAAGGTTACGTGGGCCGTGCTGTCAGCTCATCCTCACCACTGCTCGATGCCAGCCACTGTCTGCGAGATCACCTCCACCACGCGGTTGACCCCGGCCACGTCGAGGGTGACGTCCTCCACTCCCAGGAAGCACTGGTAGGCGCCCTTGTTCCCTGCGCTGCGCCGTACCCCCGGCAGCTTCCCCACGATGCGGTCGAGGCGCAGGTTTATCGACTGGCGGGCGGACTTGCCGGAGGTGAGTGAGGGAACGGGGATCCCGGAGGTAACCGAAAGCTCGATCTCAAGAGACGCCCGCCCCAAGCTTGTGAAGTTCTTGATCCGAACGACGATCTCCACCTGGCGGGACCGGCTGTTCATCCGGCACTCACCCTCGCTGGCGGCATACTCGTTCATGCCGGCGTATAGGTGTCCGATCCGTCGGCAGAGGTCCTGCTCCGGCACGGAGTCCGTACCGCTGGCCATCTGGATGATGGACTCCGCCTCACGTAGGACGCTGACGAAAAGTCCGACGTTCTCCGGGCGCTGGCTGGGGTTTTTGTCAGTCGCCTCTCGGTAGAGTCCGATCAGGGCGTCAGCGGCCCGGTCGTCGATCCATTGGCCGAGCTCGCGGGTGAGGATCTCGACGTTTTTTGCGAAGTTCTCGCCGCTGGGGTCCCGGCCGGTGATCACGAAGAACATCAGCTGGGCCAGACTGAAGACGTCCACGGTTTCACTGCGGGCGGTTTTGGCATTGGGCTCGAACAGCTGTTCCGGTGCTGCGTAGTTGATCACTCCCCCCACCCCGATGTTGGTGGTGACGGTGCGATTGGTTTCGTGGTACGCGAGGTCGAAGTCGGTCAGGTAGGGCTGGAGTCGGCCTGTCTCGCCGTCGTACGTGGCGATGATGTTTTCCGGCTTGATGTCGCGGTGCCGCACTTGCTGTGAGTGGGCGTGACGGACTGTCTCGCAGACGTCGATCATCAGCTGAAGGACCGCTTCAGGTTCCTCGCGGTTGATGTACGCCTTGCGGAGGTTGTCGCCTGGGATGGCGTCCATGAGGAAGCCGTAGGGCGCCGAGATCATCTCGTGCACCCTCACGATGTGTGGATGGGCGAGCTTCCGCATGTTGTGGTAGCCATTGGCGAAGCGGCGTACCTTCACCTCGTCATCCAGTTCGTTTCCGTGGAAGACCTTCATGGCGTATGACCTGCCATCCGGGTCCTCCAGTAGCCACACATGACCGTAGCCGCCGTGGCCCAGGGGGCGAACGACACGACCGAACCGGGTCTCTTCGCCGACGCTGAGATCTCCGAGATTCTTGCGGAACTCCCGGACTCGGGACATGAGCGACTGCCAGTCGGGATTCCGCTTGACGTCCGGCAGGGCCTTCTCGGTGTCGTCGAACCACTTGACCAGAGGAACCAGCTGGGCTGAACAGTGCTTGGCGCCGTATTTGAGTCGTACGTTACGTTCAGACAGCTGGCTCAACTGGAGGTAGTGGTATTCGTCCACCAGGGAGTGGGCCTTGGCGAGGTTGTGCGCGAGCTCGTCCTTGCCGATGGGAGGGCCCTCCCGGGGCGGAAAGCCCCTTCCGAGGACGACCGTGCCGGCGATGTCGCCCTTGAAGACGGGGGTCTGGATGGCCTCGGATACCACGGCGGCCACATACTCGTACACTCCCAGAAGTGTGACCTCGCCGCTCCAGTTCACGGCAGACCCCATCACGGCCTCCGTCAGGGCGCTGGTGAAGACGCCCCGTCCGGAGAACTCCAACGCCTTCTGTTCAGGGCGGCAAGCGGCCAGGATGCACCGGCTCTCATTGACGGCGGGTACCTCACGCTCAATGTCCCCAGCCTGGAGGGGTCGACTGCTCGTCCAGGTGAAGGCCGACCCTGAATGACAGCAGTCGAGCACGGTGATCACGTGCTTGAAGCGGTGGCTCGCTGACTCCATCAGCTGACCTAGCTGGCTCAGCGGGATGCCGAGGTCGTAGGCCTCCCCGTCGTAGGTGACGAGGTGCCCTGCCTGTCCGAGTACCGCACCATGTCCGGCGAAGTAGAAGAGCAGGGTATCGCCCTCCTCCTCGCCATAGGCGAGTTCCGATAAGGAGCGGACGATGTTGCTGCGGGTGGCCTGCGAATCGACCAGCAGCTTGCAGTCGAAGTCGAACTCAGGGAAGGAGAGGCAGGTCGCCATGTCCCTCGCATCGTTGACGCACCCTGCTAACGGGGCCTCCAGGTAGCGGTCGATCCCCACGATCACGGCCTTGTTCACATTGATTCCTCAACCTGGACGGGTCTGTGTTCACGCTGTGCAGCGACATGCTAGACACTGCGAGACCGATCGTCACACCCTGTGGAGCGGGGCAATCCGTGGGGACGCATATACGAGGAGACCCCGGGCGCCTCAGGGCGTCCGGGGTCTCGCGCGCACGGCCGAGCGGCGGCGTTACGGCAGCTGCGCCGCCCGCGCCTCCCGCCGGTTGTGGCGGAACGTGTTCGCGCGACGGGTCGTCGCGAACAGCGGAATGGTCGCCGCCAGAGCGATCTGCAGCGCGCAGCCCGTCTGGAGCAGGAGCTGCCCACCCGGGGCGTCGAACGCCCAGGCGGCCAGCAGCCCCATGGCACCGACGATCCAGCTGAGCATCGCCGCCGCGAGGACACCCCGCGGCTTGGGGTACTCGACCCGGCTCACCATCAGCCAGGCCACCCCGATGATCGCCAGCAGCGTCGGCACGAACGGCAGCTCCAGCAGCACGATCGAGACGACCGTCAGGGCGCCGAAGGGGCTGGGCATGCCCTGGAACATGCCGTCCTTCATGGTCACGCAGCTGAATCTCGCCAGCCGCAGGACCACCGCCAGCAGCACCACGATCGCCGCCAGTGCCGACATCTTCTGGTGCGCGTCGTCGGCGACCATGCCGTAGACGAGCACGAAGTACGCCGGCGCCAGACCGAAGCTGATCAGGTCGGACAGGTTGTCGAGCTCCGCGCCCATCGGCGAGCTGCGCAGCTTCCGGGCGACGATGCCGTCGAAGAGGTCGAAGACCGCCGCGAGGAGCATCAGTATCACCGCGGTCGCCGCGCTGTGCCGGGCCATGCCCGACTCGCCGCTGCCGGTGAGGTGCGGGATGAGGATTCCGGTGGTGGTGAAGTACACCGCCATGAATCCGCAGGTCGCGTTACCGAGGGTGAGGGTGTCCGCTATCGACAGCCGCAGCGAGAGCGGCATGTCGTCTTCGGCGGACTCCTCCTCGGCGCGCTCGGGAACCCAGCCGGTGGCAGGGGTCTCAGGGTCAGTCACGGTCAATTCGGGTCACCCCCGCGGTGGTGGCCTGACCGACCTCGACCGCGACCTCGACACCCTCGGGGAGGTAGATGTCGACGCGCGAGCCGAAGCGGATCAGACCGATGCGTTCGCCCTGCTCCACCTTGGTGCCGGCCGGCAGGTACGGGACGATGCGACGCGCGACGGCGCCGGCGATCTGCACCATCTCGATGTCGCCGAGCTCGGTGTCGAAGTGCCAGACGACGCGCTCGTTGTTTTCGCTCTCCTTGTTGAACGCCGGGACGAACCCGCCGGGGATGTGCTCCACGGACGTCACCGTGCCCGCGAGGGGCGCGCGGTTGACGTGGACGTTCAGCGGGCTCATGAAGATCGCGACGCGAGTGCGCCCGTCCTTCCACGGCATGATGCTCTGCACCACACCGTCGGCGGGCGAGATGACGCGGCCCTCGGTGATCTCACGCTCGGGGTCGCGGAAGAACCACAGCATGCCCGCCGCGAGCGCGGTGGCGGGCACGGCCGCCGCGGCCCAGCGTCCGGACTTGCGCGCCCGGGTGAGGCTGAGGGCCGCGGTGGCGACGGTCGGCAGAAGCCACGGCGATGCTCCGCGTGCGAGACGTCCACCGAGGAGGCCGACGCGAGGTGCAGAGGTTTGGCTGTGGGGCATGGATGACCTTCGTAGCGGGTGATTGCCGCGCCGCAAACGGGGGGACGGGACGGCGGCTTTACTGGAATGCTATCGGTTGCGCGCAACAACTGGGCAAGCCAGAAGCCGAGTCGATGACCCCCGACCCGTGACTGCTAGTGACTCTTTCGCGGTGAATCGCTGGGCGATTCACCGCAAAAGGGACTTTCAGCCCTGGGTCCGGTACTCCTCAAGCAGGCGTCGCCCGATGATCATTTTCTGGATCTCGGCGGTACCTTCGCCGATCAGCAGCATCGGCGCCTCGCGGTAGAGGCGCTCGATCTCGTACTCCTTCGAGAATCCGTAGCCGCCGTGGATGCGGAAGGCATCCTCCACGACCTCCTTGCAGTATTCGGAGGCGAGGTACTTCGCCATCCCGGCTTCGAGGTCGTTTCGTTCCCCGGAGTCCTTTTTGCGTGCTGCATTGACCATCATGGCATGGGCGGCTTCGACCTTGGTAGCCATCTCGGCCAGCTTGAACTGGATGGCCTGGTGCTCGGCGATCGCCTTGCCGAAAGTGTGACGTTGCTGGGCATAGGAGACACCCAGCTCGAACGCACGCTGAGCGACGCCGCAGCCACGGGCCGCCACGTTGACGCGGCCGACCTCGACCCCGTCCATCATTTGGTAAAACCCTCGGCCCGTCTGGCCGCCGAGGACGCGATTGGCCGGAATGCGCAGTCCGTCCATGATGAGCTCGGTCGTGTCGACGCCCTTGTAGCCCATCTTGTCGATCTTGCCCGGAATCGTCAGGCCCGGACGGACCTCTCCGAAGCCCGGCTCCTTCTCCACGAGGAAGGTGGTCATCGACTTGTGGGGCGCGGTGCCCTCGGGGTGTCCTTCGTCACTCCGGACCAGGACGGCCACCAGCGTGGACGTGCCGCCGTTCGTCAGCCACATCTTCTGGCCGTTCAGGACGTACTCGTCGCCGTCCTTCACCGCCTTGGACGTGATGGCCGACACGTCCGAGCCCAGACCCGGCTCGGACATCGAGAACGCGCCCCGGACCTCGCCCAGCGCCATCCGCGGGAGGAAGTGGTCCTTCTGCTCCTGCGTGCCGTGCTGCTTGAGCATGTACGCCACGATGAAGTGGGTGTTGATGATGCCCGAGACGGACATCCAGCCCCGCGCTATCTCCTCGACGCACAGCGCGTAGGTGAGCAACGACTCACCCAGGCCGCCGTACTCCTCGGGGATCATCAGGCCGAACAGGCCGAGCTCCTTGAGACCGTCGACGATCTGCTGCGGGTACTCGTCGCGGTGCTCCAGCTCGGTCGCGACCGGGATGATCTCCTTGTCGACGAACTCGCGGACCGTCTTCAGGATCTCCCGCTGGACGTCCGTGAGCCCGGCGGTCTGGGCGAGTCGGGCCATGGCTACTTCCCCTGTTCCTTCAGCTGCGGGCGGCCGGGCTGCTCGCCGCCGCGCTCCTTGATGTACGTCTCGGTCGGGACCATCACCTTGCGCCGGAAGACGCAGACGAGGGTGCCGTCCTGCTTGTAGCCCTTGGTCTCGACGTAGACGATCCCGCGGTCGTTCTTCGACTTCGACGGGGTCTTGTCGAGGACCGTGGTCTCGCCGTAGATCGTGTCGCCGTGGAAGGTCGGCGCCACGTGCCGCAGGGACTCGATCTCCAGGTTGGCGATGGCCTTCCCGGAGACGTCCGGCACGGACATGCCCAGCAGCAGGGAGTAGATGTAGTTGCCGACGACCACGTTCTTGCCGAAGTCCGTGGTGTTCTCGGCGTAGTTGCTGTCCATGTGCAGCGGGTGGTGGTTCATGGTCAGCAGGCAGAAGAGGTGGTCGTCGTACTCCGTGACCGTCTTTCCTGGCCAGTGCTTGTAGACCGCGCCGACCTCGAACTCTTCGTAGGTGCGTCCGAACTGCATCGGGATCAGGCCTCCGGGATCTCGAACTTGCTGGTGCGCTGCATGCCGGCGGCCCGGCCCTTGCCGGCGATGACCAGGGCCATCTTGCGGCTGGCCTCGTCGATCATCTCGTCGCCGAGCATCGCGGAGCCCTTCTTGCCGCCCGCCTCGGAGGTGCACCAGTCGTACGCGTCGAGGATCAGCTCGGAGTGGTCGTAGTCCTCCTGGGAGGGGGAGAAGACCTCGTTGGCGGCGTCGACCTGGCCGGGGTGCAGGACCCACTTGCCGTCGAAGCCCAGGGCGGCGGCGCGGCCGGCCACCTCGCGGTAGGCGTCCACGTCGCGGATCTGCAGGAAGGGGCCGTCGATCGCCTGGAGGTTGTGCATGCGGGCCGCCATCAGGATCCGCATCAGGATGTAGTGGTAGGCGTCCGCCGGGTAGCCGGGCGGCTGCATGCCCACGACCAGGGACTTCATGTTGATCGAGGCCATGAAGTCGGCCGGGCCGAAGATGATGGTCTCCAGCCGCGGCGAGGCGCCGGCGATCGCGTCGACGTTCACCAGGCCCTTGGCGTTCTCGATCTGCGCCTCGATGCCGATCTTGCCGACCTCGAAGCCCATCGTCTTCTCGATCTGCGTCAGCAGCAGGTCGAGCGCCACGACCTGCTGGGCGTCCTGGACCTTCGGCAGCATGATGCAGTCGAGGTTCTGGCCGGCGCCCTCGACGACGGTGATGACGTCACGGTACGTCCAGTGGGTGGTCCAGTCGTTGACGCGCACCACACGGGTCTTGCCGGTCCAGTCGCCGTTGTTCAGCGCGTCCACGATCGTGTGGCGGGCGCCTTCCTTGGCGAGCGGGGCGCAGGCGTCCTCCAGGTCGAGGAAGACCTGGTCGGCGGGCAGGCCCTGGGCCTTCTCCAGGAACCGCGGGTTCGAGCCCGGCACCGCGAGGCAGGAACGGCGCGGCCGCAGCCGGTTCACGGGAGACGTGGGCGTGGTCATGCGGAGACCTCCAGAGGGTCGAGCTTGTTCGCTTTCCGGATCTCGTCGACGATACGGCCGATGATCTCCGTGATACCGAAGTCCTTGGGTGTGAAGACGGCGGCGACTCCGGCCGCCTTGAGCGCGATGGCGTCGGCGTTCGGAATGATGCCGCCGAGGACGACGGGTACGTCACCCGCCCCCGCCGTGCGGAGGCGTTCCAGCACGTCCGGCACGAGCGCGCTGTGCGAGCCGGACAGGATGGACAGTCCCACGCAGTGCACGTCTTCGGCCAGTGCCGCCGAGGAGATCTCCTCGGGCGTCAGCCGGATGCCCTGGTAGACCACCTCGAATCCGGCGTCGCGGGCCCGTACGGCGATCTGCTCGGCGCCGTTGGAGTGCCCGTCCAGGCCCGGCTTGCCGACCAGCAGGCGCAGCCGGCCGGAACCGAGGTCCTCGGCGGTGCGGGCGACCTTCTCGCGGACGAGGGCCATCGGCGTGCCCTCCTCGGCGGTGACGGCCACCGGGGCCGAGGAGACCCCGGTCGGGGCGCGGAACTCGCCGAAGACCTCGCGCAGCGCGTTCGCCCACTCGCCGGTGGTGACACCGGCACGGGCGCATTCGAGGGTCGCCTCCATCAGGTTCTCGGTCCCGGCGGCGGCCTCCTTGAGCCGGTCCAGGGCCTGCATCACCGTCGGGAAGACGAACGGGTCGCCGCCGCCCTGCCGGTCCGAGGACTCCTGCCGCTCGGCCCGCCAGCGGACGATCCGCTCCACGGTCAGCGCCTCGGTGGCCGGGTCGACCGTCATGATGGCGCCGTCCAGGTCGGCCGTCAGCGGGTTCTCCTCGGTCTGCTCGAAGCAGTTGACGCCGACGATCTTGTCCTGGCCGGCCTCGATCCGGGCGCGCCGCTCGGCGTGCGAGGCGACCAGCTCGCCCTTCAGGTACCCGGACTCGACGGCGGCCATCGCACCGCCCATCTCCTGGATCCGGTCGATCTCGGCCATGCAGTCGGCGACCAGGGAGTCGACCTTGGCCTCGATGACGTGGGAGCCGGCGAAGATGTCCTCGTACTCCAGCAGGTCGCTCTCGTGCGCCAGGACCTGCTGGATGCGCAGCGACCACTGCTGGTCCCAGGGCCGGGGCAGGCCCAGTGCCTCGTTCCAGGCGGGCAGCTGCACGGCGCGGGCGCGGGCGTCCTTGGAGAGGGTGACGGCCAGCATCTCCAGGACGATCCGCTGGACGTTGTTCTCGGGCTGCGCCTCCGTCAGACCCAGCGAGTTGACCTGGACGCCGTAGCGGAAGCGGCGCTGCTTCTCGTTCTCGATGCCGTAGCGCTCCCGGGTGACCTGGTCCCAGATCCGGCCGAAGGCGCGCATCTTGCACATCTCCTCGATGAAGCGGACGCCCGCGTTCACGAAGAAGGAGATGCGGGCGACCACCTCGCCGAAGCGCTCCTCGGGCACCTGGCCCGAGTCGCGCACCGAGTCCAGGACGGCGATCGCGGTGGACATCGCGTACGAGATCTCCTGGACCGGGGTGGCCCCGGCCTCCTGGAGGTGGTACGAGCAGATGTTGATCGGGTTCCACTTCGGGATGTGGTTGACCGTGTACGCGATCATGTCCGTCGTCAGCCGGAGCGACGGCCCGGGCGGGAAGACGTGCGTCCCGCGCGAGAGGTACTCCTTGACGATGTCGTTCTGGGTGGTGCCCTGGAGCAGGGAGACGTCCGCTCCCTGCTCCTCGGCCGCCACCTGGTAGAGCGCCAGCAGCCACATGGCGGTGGCGTTGATCGTCATCGAGGTGTTCATCTGTTCCAGGGGGATGTCCTGGAACAGCCGTCGCATGTCGCCCAGGTGGGAGACCGGGACCCCGACCCGGCCCACCTCGCCGCGGGCGAGGATGTGGTCCGGGTCGTAGCCGGTCTGCGTCGGCAGGTCGAAGGCCACCGACAGGCCGGTCTGCCCCTTGGCGAGGTTGCGGCGGTACAGCTCGTTGGACGCCTCGGCCGTGGAGTGGCCGGCGTACGTCCGCATGAGCCACGGACGGTCTTTCTGGCGCTCTGTCATCTCAGGCGATCCTTATGGCCTTTGAGCGGACTCAGACGTTGCGGAAGCGGTTGATCGCGTCGAGGTGCTGCGCGCGCAGCTCGTGGTCGCGGATGCCGAGGCCCTCTTGCGGGGCGAGGGCGAGGACGCCGACCTTGCCCTGGTGGAGGTTGCGGTGGACGTCGTAGGCGGCCTGCCCGGTGTCTTCCAGGGAGTAGACCTTGGAGAGGGTGGGGTGGATCTTGCCCTTGGCGACCAGGCGGTTGGCTTCCCAGGCTTCGCGGTAGTTGGCGAAGTGCGAGCCGACGATCTTCTTGAGGGACATCCACAGGTAGCGGTTGTCGTACTCGTGCATGTAGCCGGAGGTGGAGGCGCAGGTGGTGATGGTGCCGCCCTTGCGGGTGACGTAGACGCTCGCGCCGAAGGTCTCGCGGCCGGGGTGCTCGAAGACGATGTCGATGTCCTCGCCGCCGGTCAGCTCGCGGATGCGCTTGCCGAAGCGCTTCCACTCCTTGGGGTCCTGGGTGTGCTCGTCCTTCCAGAACCTGTAGCCCTCGGCGTTGCGGTCGATGACCGCCGTGGCGCCCATGGCGCGGCAGATGTCGGCCTTCTCGGGGGAGGAGACGACGCAGATCGGGTTGGCACCGCCGGCCAGCGCGAACTGGGTGGCGTAGGAGCCGAGGCCGCCGCTGGCGCCCCAGATCAGGACGTTGTCGCCCTGCTTCATCCCGGCGCCGTTGCGGGAGACCAGCTGGCGGTACGCGGTCGAGTTGACCAGGCCCGGGGACGCGGCCTCCTCCCAGCTGAGGTGGTCCGGCTTGGGCATCAGCTGGTTCGACTTGACCAGGGCGATCTCGGCGAGGCCGCCGAAGTTGGTCTCGAAGCCCCAGATGCGCTGCTCGGGGTCGAGCATCGTGTCGTTGTGGCCGTCCGAGGACTCCAGCTCGACCGAGAGGCAGTGCGCGACGACCTCGTCGCCCGGCTTCCAGGCGTTGACGCCGGGACCGGTGCGCAGCACGACGCCCGCGAGGTCGGAGCCGATGACGTGGTACGGGAGGTCGTGGCGCTTGGTGAGCTCCGAGAGGCGCCCGTAGCGCTCCAGGAAGCTGAAGGTGGACACCGGCTCGAAGATCGAGGTCCACACGGAGTTGTAGTTGACCGAGGAGGCCATGACGGCGACCAGGGCCTCGCCCGGCCCGAGTTCGGGGACCGGGACCTGGTCGAGGTGCAGGGACTTGCGGGGGTCCTTCTCGCGGGTGGTGAGCCCGGCGAACATCTCCGCCTCGTCCTTGTGCACGGTGATCGCGCGGTACGAGTCGGGGAGCGGCAGGGCCGCGAAGTCGGCGGCCGTAGCGGCCTGCGACTGGATCGCGTCCAGGATGTCCTTCACGGTATTGCCTCCGGCTGAGCGCTGATGAGGGTGCGCTGAGGGATACGCGTTGCGTGCGTGGGAGCGGGTGGGGGTGCTGCGAGTGCCGTCGGTCCGGCGGAGCGGTGGTGCTGGCGCACCCGTGGTGAGGTGCGCGGGGCCTGGTGACGCAGGCATCCGGGGCGCGTTCCGTGCCGAGTGGGCGTGGGCCGCGGGGACATCCGGACGAGATTCAACGTATGGCACCCCGTGTCACTCAGCAAGGCACCGCGTGCCAAAACTTTCTCTCATTTGCCTATTGACCTGCGCAGATGAGCGATGATCGATCAGAGTTACCGGCGAGTAGGGGCAACCCGGACAAACGAAAGTGGCCGCCCCCGAATCGGGAGCGGCCACTGTGACGAGCGTGACTACTTGTTCCTGAGTGCCTCTTCGATGGTCCTCATGACCTCGTCGAGCGGAGCGTCGGTCCGGGCCACCGCGACCAGCACCTCGCCCTCGGTGCGGACGGCCGCCTGCGGAGCCGGGTCCGGGGCGCCCGCGACGGCCGTGCGGCCCGCGCCGATCCCGGAGCCGAAGGTCTTGCGGACGATCGAGAAGGCGTGGTCCAGCTGCGCCTCCACGTCCCCCTGCCCGCCGGCCCGCAGCCAGCGCCGCAGCACGTGGTTGTGGGCGGTGACCACCGCCGAGGCGGCCACCTCGGCCAGCAGCGGATCGTCGTTGCCGTCGTGGTGGTCCTGCTCGTCGAAGTGGGCCAGCAGGTAGCGCGTGAACAGCCGCTCGTACCGGGCCACCGAGGCGATCTCCCGCTCCCGCAGCGCCGGCACCTCGCGGGTCAGCCGGTAGCGCTCCACCGACACCGCCGGCGAGGCGGCGTACATCTTCATGACTTCCTTGATCCCCCGGCACACCGTGTCGAGCGGGTGCTCGTGCGCCGGGGCCACGTCCAGGACCGCCTCGGCACGGATCAGGGTGTCGTCGTGGTCCGGGAAGATCGCCTCTTCCTTGGAGCGGAAGTGCCGGAAGAAGGTCCGGCGGGCCACCCCGGCGGTCGCGGCGATCTCGTCGACCGTGGTGGCCTCGTACCCCTTCGTCGCGAAGAGCTCCATGGCGGCCGCGGCGAGCTCGCGGCGCATCTTGAGCCGCTGGGCGGCGGCCCGCGTGCCGGCCGCGCTCTCCGGGGCGTCGGAGGCCGAGGAGGCGCGGGGTGAGGTCTTGGCGGGCTGGGACATAGAGCGAAAGTACTTCATTCGCGCGGGCGAGCGCGCCTGTGGGGGGTCGGACAGGGGTGGATGCGGGGGAGGGCCCGCACTGGGCCCGGGAGGGTTCGTCCGCCGTGAGGGTCCGGCGGACCCGAGCAGCCCTCCCCACGCATCCTGCTCGTGGACCGCCGGATCGGGGGGAGTCCCCTTACCGGCGGGCGTACTCACGGAATCCGCGGCCCGTCTTCCGGCCCAGGCAGCCCGCCGCGACCAGGTGCTCCAGCAGCGGGGAGGGGGCCAGGCCGGGGTCGCGGAACTCCTGGTGGAGGACCTTCTCGATGGCGAGCGACACGTCCAGGCCGACGACGTCGAGCAGCTCGAAGGGCCCCATCGGGTACCCGCCGCCCAGCTTCATCGCGGCGTCGATGTCGTCGATGCCGGCGTAGTGCTGCTCGACCATCTTGATCGCGTTGTTCAGGTACGGGAACAGCAGCGCGTTCACGATGAAGCCCGCCCGGTCCCCGCAGTCCACCGGGTGCTTGCGCACCTTCGCGCAGACCTCGCGGACGGTGGCGTGCACGTCGTCGGCCGTCAGGACGGTCCGGACCACCTCGACCAGCTTCATGGCCGGGGCCGGGTTGAAGAAGTGCATGCCGATCACGTCCTGGGGACGCGCCGTGGCCCGCGCGACGGCGATCACCGGGAGCGAGGAGGTGGTGGTGGCCAGGACCGCGCCCGGCTTGCACACCTTGTCCAGGCCCGCGAAGAGCTCCTGCTTGACGGCCAGGTCCTCGGCGACGGCCTCCACCGCCAGGTCCACCTCGGCGAAGGCCTCCAGCGAACCGGCCGGGGTGATCCGGCCGAGGGTCTGCGCGGCGGCCTCCTCGGTCAGGCGGCCCTTGGACACCGCACGGCCCAAGGACTTCCCGATCGCGGCCTTCGCGGCCTCGGCCTTCTCCTGGCTGCGGGCCGCCAGCACCACGTCGTAGCCGGCCTGCGCGAAGACCTGGGCGATGCCGCTCGCCATGGTCCCCGAGCCGGCCACGCCCACCGAGGAGACCGGACGGCCCGTGCCCAGCAGGGACCCGTCCAGCGGGGTCTGCAGGTCGCGGACGACCACCGCGCTGCCCGGTGCCTCGTAGGTGTAGAACCCGCGGCCCGACTTCTGGCCGGTCAGTCCGGCCTCGGCGAGGTGGCCGAGGATCGGGGCCGGGGCGTGCAGCCGGTCGCCGGAGGAGGCGTACATGGCCTCCAGCACGGTGCGCGCGGTGTCCACGCCGATCAGGTCGAGGAGCGCCAGGGGCCCCATCGGCAGCCCGCAGCCCAGCCGCATCGCCGCGTCGATGTCCTCGCGGGAGGCGTACTTCGCCTCGTACATGGCGGCGGCCTGGTTGAGGTAGCCGAAGAGCAGGCCGTCGGCGACGAAACCGGGCCGGTCGCCGACCGCGACGGGCTGCTTGCCCAGCTCGCGGGCCAGCTCGGTGACCGCCTCGACGGCGGGCGGCGCGGTCAGCACGCAGGAGACGATCTCCACGAGCTTCATCGCCGGGGCCGGGTTGAAGAAGTGCAGGCCGAGCACCCGCTCGGGGCGCAGCGACTCGGCGGCGAGCCGGGTCACCGACAGGGCGTTGGTGCCGGTGGCCAGGATCGTGTCGGGGCGCACGATCGCGTCGAGCTCGTCGAAGAGGCGGTGCTTGAGCTCGTAGTCCTCCGGGACCACCTCGATGACGAGGTCGGCGTCGGCCGCGGCGCCGAGGTCGGTGAAGGTGCGGAAGCGGGCCAGGACCCCCTCGCGCTCCTGCTCGGTGAGGCGCTCCTTGGCGACGGAGCGGGCCGTGGCGGCGGCGAGGGAGGCGGTGGCCCGGCGGGCGGCGGCCTCGCTGACGTCGATGCCGATGACCTCGCGGCCGGCCCGGGCGAGGACCTCGGCGATGCCGGTGCCCATCGTGCCGAGGCCGACGACGGCGACGGTGCGCGGACTGCTGGACGGGGTGGACTGACTGGACGTGGACGGAAGGTCCATCGCGGGACTCCAGTGGAATGAGGGTGACGACTGGGAAGCGCGCGCGGTGCACGGTGCGCGCGGGGTGCCGTACGGCGAAGGGGTGCGGAGAAGTGCGGAAACGCGGTGCGGGGACGCCGTGCGTCGACGCGGTGCGCGCAGAGCCGTACGGGCGTGCCGTGCGGGGTGGGCCCGCGGTGCTCGCGTCCGGGGAGGCCGGATGCGGCGGGCCCGGGCGGCACGACCCTGTCCCGGGGTCCTGCCGTGCGTGTGGGTGGTGCGGTGAACCGACTGGCACGGGAGGCTGCGTCACCAGGCCGGTCCCGTGCGTGTGGGATCGACAGTAACCCGGTGGTAACTGGCGCGCCAGAGCACGGAGATGTGACCTGTACCGCCCAAATGTACCGATCATCGATGATCGATCAACCGGGTCCTGCGGAACTCCGCCGAACGGGGCGTGGCGAGGCCCGCCCGGCCCTAGGGTGGCCGTGTGAACGACGTGCTGGAGCGCCTGCGGGCCGAGGCGGACGGATCGCCGGAGTACGAGGAACTGCTCGTGGCGGGTCCCGACGCGCTGGCCGCGTCGCTGACCTCCGCCGGGCGGCACCTGTGGGCGCGCGAACTGGCGGCCTACCGGCTCGGCTTGGCCCGGGACCGGCGCGCCTTCGAGCCGCTGGTCCTGCTGCTCAACCACCGGGACCCGGCGCGCTGCGAGGCCGCCGCGCAGGCGCTCGCCGTCCTCGGGGACCCGCGCACCGCCCGCGCGGCGGCGGCGCTCGCGACGAACGCCCTGCGCACCGCCTACGCCCTGCACCCGGTCCGGCTGCTGGCCGCGCTGCGGGCCCCCGAGTCGGCCCCGGCGCTGATGGCCACCCTGTCGAGGCTGCTCGCGCCGCACGACCCGTACTGGCGGGTGGCCCTCGCCTGCGTCGAGGGGCTCGGGGCGCTGGCCGACCCGCGCGCCCGCGACGTCCTGGTCCGGGCCCAGGCGCACCCCCGGCTGGCGGCGGCGGCCACCGACGCCCTGGGCCGGCTGCTGGCCGGCCACCCGGACGCGTAACCGGGTCCCGCCGGCCGCCCGGCGCGGCGGCCGTCCCCCGGCGGCCGCCCTTCAGCCCGCTCCTCTTCCGCGGCCGCCCTTCCGCGGGCGCCCCTCAGCGGCCGCCCGTCTCCGGGACGATCGCGAAGGCCTCGATCTCCATGAGCAGCTCGGGCCGGAACAGGGCCGAGACCACCACCGCCGAGGAGGCCGGCAGCAGGTGCGGGGGGATCACCGCGTCGCGGGCGGCCCGGACGGCCGGGAAGTGGGCCGTGTCCGTCATGAAGTAGGTCAGCTTCACCACGTCCTCGAACCCGGCCCCGGCCGCGGCCAGGCACCGTCGCAGGTTCTCGAACACCTGCCGGGCCTGGGCCGCCGGGTCGCCCTCGCCGACCACCTCGCCCTTCTCGTCGAGCGCGCACTGCCCGGAGACGGCCACGAAACGCCCCGTCCCCCAGACGACGTGCTGGTAGCCGTGGCCGGGGGCGACCCCCTCGGGCGCCGTGATCCGGGTGAGCGCGCCGCCGTCGTTCTCAGAAATGGTCATGGACACGATCTTGCCGGGTACGGGTCAGCCGCGGAACCCCAGCAGTCCGTGCAGGGCGGCTCCCCCGGCCGACGGCGGCACCGCGCGCGTCGCGGCGGCCGGCTTCGGGGCGGGCTGGGCCGGGCAGGTGGCGTCCGCGGCCTGACCCGTCCTCAGGTACGCGGCGAGCTTCTCGTCCAGGCACTTGTTCCCGCTCAGGGCGACGCCGTGGTTGCCGCCGCCCTCCTCCACCACCAGCGCCGAGCCGGCCAGCTTGTCGCGCATGGTCACCGCGCCCTCGAAGGGGGTCGCCGCGTCCTCGGTCGCCTGGAACAGCAGCGCCGGGGGCAGGTCGTGGTTCGTCACGTCCGGAGCCTGGAGCGGCTCCGTCTTCCAGAACGCGCACGGGGCGTTGTACCAGGCGTTGTTCCAGGTCATGAAGGGCGCCTTGGCGTGCGTGCGCCACATGTCGGCCCGCCACCGGTTCCAGTCCCGGGGCCAGGCCGAGTCCCGGCACTGCACCGCCGTGTACACGCTGTAGCTGTTGCCCGCCGAGGGCTCCACCGCCGCGAACCGTTCGTACGCCGCCACGAGCGGCTTCGGGTCCTCGCGCACCGCGTACGAGGCGAAGGCCTCGGCGAGGGCCGGCCAGTAGCCGTTGTAGTAGCCGCCCGGCATGTAGGTGTCCTCCAGCTCCGCCGGCCCCACCTTCCCGCCCGCCGGAGCGGACCGCAGCGCCGTGCGCATCGCGTACCAGCGCTCCTCAACCGCGGCCGGGTCGGTGCCCAGGTGGTAGGTGGCGTCGTACTGGGCCACCCAGGCCAGGAAGGACTTGTGGCGGGCGTCGAAGGCCTGGTCCTGGGCGAGGTTGTCCTCGTACCAGACCCCGCCCGGGTCGACCACGGAGTCCAGCACCAGGCGGTGCACCCGGTCCGGGTGCAGGCGGGCGTAGACCGCGCCCAGGTAGGTCCCGTAGGAGTAGCCGAAGTAGCTGAGCCGCTCGGCGCCCAGGGCCGTGCGCAGGACCTCCAGGTCGCGGGCGGCCGAGACGGTGCCCACGTACGGGAGGACGTCCGCGTGCTTGGTCTGGCAGGACTCGGCGAAGGACCGCACCCGCTCCAGGTTGGCCTGCTCGGTCGCCGGGTCGAGGGGTACGGAGTCGGGGCGGACCGGCTTGAAGTGACCGGCCCCGCAGTCCAGGACGGGCTCGCTCTTGCCCACGCCCCGGGGGTCGAAGCCGATCACGTCGTACTGGCCGGCCACGTCCTTGGGCAGAGCGGAGGCGACGAAACCGGCCAGGGTGCGCCCGCTGCCGCCCGGGCCGCCGGGGTTGACCAGCAGGGGGCCCTGGGAGGTGGCGGCGGTGTGCGGGACCCGGGTCAGGGCCAGGGAGATCTGCCGCCCGGCGGGGTGGTCGTGGTCGAGCGGGACCTTCAGGGAGGCGCACTGCAGCGTCGGGTAGCGGGGCGTCGCGCAGCCGCTCCAGCGCAGGGTGGCGGCGGCCGGGGCGGGTGCGGGCGCCGCGGCGGGCGCCGGAGCGGCGACGACCGGGCTCGCGAGGGCGGCGGCGATGGCGGAGAGCGACAGCAGTACGGCGGCGCGCTTCTTCGACGGATGCGGAACGGGGTGCAGCATGGGGCCTCCCAGCCGAGGGTTCTGGGCGGAATCGTCCCGGAAACCGTCGCGGGAAGACGGGATTGGGCAGCCTATTGGCCCGATGTGATGACCCCTCGGCAGGCGCGCGCGGCCATCGGGGTGATCGCCGGAGGGCCGGCCGGGCCGGCCCCGCGGGGGGCGGGGCCCCCGGAACGCTCCGGGACGGGTGCGGCTCGCGCCGCCCGCGGTCCTGACGGGCCGGTGCCGAATTCGGCACCGGGTCGGCGGACTTGGCGCGCGCCCCCGTGCCGGCGACCGGCCGGCGCGCGCGGCCCGCCCCGTACACGCGTGCGCGGCGCTCGACCGGGTGGGGGTGGCGCCCCCCGGTCCGGGCCGCGAACCGCTCGCGCGGTCCGGGCCGCAGATGGAGTACCGGGGGTGTCGCGGGCGTCGCCCCCGGCGCGGCGACGGCCCAGGTCGTCCGCCCCGGAGGGCGCGGAGCCGGGATGCCGGGCCGTCCGGTCCGCCCCGCGCGCGGACCCCTCCGGGCCGGCCCGCCCGCCCGGAGGGGCACGGACGTTCCCGTGAGCGTGCGGGGCGCTTCCCCGGGCCCCGGATTTGGGCGCCCGCCCCGGAGGTGGTTGGCTTGCCGCCGACGAGCGAGAACGACTGCTGGAGGAACAGGTATGGCGCAGGTCGAGGCCACCACGGAGCGCATCATCGGGGCCGACGCGGAGACCGTGTTCGACACGCTCGCGGACTACACCGGCAGCCGTTCCAAGCTGCTCCCCGAGCACTTCAGCGAGTACGAGGTCCGCGAGGGCGGCGACGGCGAGGGCACCCTGGTCCACTGGAAGCTCCAGGCCACCAGCAAGCGCGTACGGGACTGCCTGCTGGAGGTCACCGAGCCCACCGACGGCCAGCTCGTGGAGAAGGACCGCAACTCCTCCATGGTCACCACCTGGACCGTGACCCCCGCGGGCGAGGGCAAGTCCAAGGCCGTGGTCAGCACCGTCTGGAACGGCGCGGGCGGCATCGGCGGCTTCTTCGAGCGCACCTTCGCGCCCAAGGGCCTCGGCCGCATCTACGACACCGTCCTCGCGAACCTCGCGCAGGAAGTCGAGTCCTGAGCAAGGCCGTTGCCGCGGCACCCCGGGAACCGGCTCACCGGTTCGGGTGGTTTTCCGCGCCGCGGTGAGCCGCCCGGCGCCCCGGCCGGGCGCCCCGGCCGGGTCCCGGCCCGCTACCGGGCCCGAGGGCCGGCCCGCCCGGCGCCGCCCCCCGGGCGTGGCCCCCGGGACCGGAGGGGGGCGGGCGGCTAGGGTGGGGCCCTCCGCGACCCGACCCACCGGGGGCACGATGAAGATCCTCATCTCCGCCGACATGGAAGGCGCCACCGGCGTCACCTGGCCCGCCGACGTACTGCCCGGGACCGCCCAGTGGGAGCGCTGCCGGGCCATGTTCACCTCCGACGTGAACGCCGCCGTGCTCGGCCTCTACGACGGCGGCGCCGACGCGGTCCTCGTCAACGAGGCCCACTGGACCATGCGCAACCTGCTGCTGGAGCGGCTCGACGCACGGGCCGAGATGCTCACCGGCCGTCACAAGTCCCTCTCCATGGTCGAGGGCGTGCAGCACGGGGACGTCGACGGCGTCGCCTTCGTCGGCTACCACACGGGCGCCGGCGCCGAGGGGGTCCTCGCCCACACCTACCTCGCCAACTCCATCACCGGGGTCTGGCTCAACGGCCTGCGCGCCAGCGAGGGACTGCTCAACGCCCACGTCGTCGCCGAGTACGGGGTCCCCGTCATCCTGGTCACCGGCGACGACCTGACCTGCGCCGACGCCGCCGCCTACGCCCCCGACGCGCGCACCGTCGCCGTCAAGGACCACGTCTCGCGCTACGCGGCCGTCTGCCGCACCCCGGCCCGCACCGCCGCCGACATCCGGGCCGCCGCCGCCGAGGCGGTCGCCCTCGCCGTCCGCCACGAGCCGGTACGGGGCGGCCCGTTCGCGGTGGAGGTGGAGTTCGACGCCGAACACCTGTCGATGGCCGCCACCGTGGTCCCCGGGGTCGAACGCTGCGCCGAACGCCGGATCGCCTACACCAGTGGGACCATGTACGAGGGGATCCGGACCTTCAAAGCCGTCACGACGGTCGTCTCCGCGGCCGTGGAGGAGCAGTATGGCTGACATGCGATGGGTGGACGGCGAAAACGGCGCGCTCGACGCGACGGCCTTCGAGGAGGCCGTCGGCTTCACCTCCGACCTGATCCGGATCGACACCAGCAACCGGGGCGGCGGCGACTGCCGCGAGCGGCCCGCCGCCGAGTACGTGGCGGAACGTCTCGCCGGCGCCGGACTGGAGCCGGCCCTGCTGGAACGCACCCCGGGCCGGACCAACGTGGTGGCCCGCGTCGAGGGCACCGACCCCACCGCGCCCGCCCTCCTCGTCCACGGCCACCTCGACGTGGTCCCCGCCGACGCCGCCGACTGGAGCGTGGACCCCTTCTCCGGGGAGGTCCGCGACGGCGTCGTCTGGGGCCGCGGGGCGGTCGACATGAAGAACATGGACGCGATGGTGCTGGCCGTCGTACGGGCCTGGGCGCGCCACGGCGTACGGCCGCGCCGGGACATCGTGATCGCCTACACCGCCGACGAGGAGGACAGCGCCGTCGACGGATCGGGCTTCCTCGCCGACCACCACCCGCACCTCTTCGAGGGATGCACGGAGGGCATCAGCGAGTCCGGAGCCTTCACCCTGCACACCGGGCCGGGCCGGTCCCTCTACCCCATCGCGGCCGGCGAACGCGGCACCGCCTGGCTGAAGCTCACCGCGCACGGCACCACCGGACACGGCTCCAAGCCCAACAAGGCCAACGCCGTCAGCCGGCTCGCCGCCGCCGTCGCCCGGATCGGCGAACACGAGTGGCCGGTCCGGCTCACCGGCACGGTCGCCGCCTGCATCACCGAACTCGCGGCCCTCCAGGGCCTGTCGGTGGATCCGCGCGCCCCCGGCTTCGACCTCGACGCCGTCCTCGGCAAGCTGGGCCCGGCCGGCGCACTGGTGGAGGCCACGGTCCGCAACAGCGCCAACCCGACGATGCTGGAAGCCGGTTACAAGCTCAACGTGGTCCCCGGACGCGCCACCGGGTACGTCGACGGGCGCACGCTGCCCGGCGGCGAAGCCGAGTTCGCCGCCACCCTCGACGCGCTCACCGGGCCCGAGGTCCACTGGGAGTTCCACCACCGCGAGGTCGCCCTCGAAGCCCCCGTGGACGGGCGGACCTACGGGATCCTGCGCGAGGCCGTCGAACACTTCGACCCCGACGGGCACGTGGTCCCCTTCTGCATGGCCGGCGGCACCGACGCCAAACAGTTCTCCCGCCTCGGCATCACCGGCTACGGCTTCTCCCCGCTCAAGCTGCCGCCCGGCTTCGACTACTGGGCCCTCTTCCACGGCGTCGACGAGCGGGTCCCGGTCGACGCCCTCCACTTCGGCGTCCGCGTCCTCGACCGCGCGCTGCGGACCCTGTGAGGGGCACCCGTTGATGGATCCGCCCGCCTCCGACGGCCCCTACGGCAGCTGGCCCTCGCCGATCGACGCCGCCCTCGCCGCCGCCCACGACGGCCGCCCCGAGTACCTGGGGACCGTCGGCGACGAGGTGTGGTGGACCGAGCCCCGCCCCGGCGAGGGCGGCCGCCGGACCCTGGTGCGCCGGCCCGCCGACGGCCGCGCCGCCCGCTCGGTGCTGCCCGCGCCGTGGAACGTGCGCAGCCGCCTCACCGAGTACGGGGGCCTGCCCTGGGCGGGTGCCCAACAGCCCTCGGGGGGACCGCTCGTGGTGTTCGTCCACCACGGCGACCAGCGGCTGTACGCGTACGAGCCCGACGCGCCCGCAAGCCCGGACCCCCGTCCCCTCACCCCCCTCTCCCCGGTCGGCGGCGGCCTGCGCTGGGCCGACCCGGTGCTGCGGGGCGCCGAGGTCTGGTGCGTGCTGGAGGAGTTCACCGGCCCCGGGCCGACCGACGTGCGCCGGGTCACGGCCGCCGTCCCGCTCGACGGATCGGCCGCCGGGGACCGGGCCGCCGTACGGGAACTCACCGACGACCGCCACCGTTTCCGGACCGGCCCCAGGCTCTCCCCGGACGGCCGGCGGGCGGCCTGGCTGGTGTGGGACCACCCCCGGATGCCCTGGGACGGCACCGAACTGCAGCTCGCCGACATCACCCCCGACGGCACCCTCACCGCCCCCCGCACCGTCCTCGGCGGCCCCGAGGAGGCCGTGGCCCAGGTGGCGTGGGCGGCCGACGGGACCCTGCTCGCGGTGAGCGACCGCAGCGGCTGGTGGAACCCGTACCGGGTGGACCCGGACGGCGGAGAGGCCGTCAACCTCTGCCCCCGCGAGGAGGAGTTCGGCGGCGCGCTGTGGAAACCCGGGCTGAGCTGGATCGCCCCGCTGCCCGACCGGCTGATCGCCGTCCTGCACGGCCAGGGCGCCGCCGTCCTCGGCATCCTCGACCCGGAGAGCGGCCACCTGGTCGACGCGGCCGGCCCCTGGACCGCCTGGCAGCCCGCGCTGGCCGTCAGCGGCACCCGCGTCTACGGGGTCGCCGCGAGTCCCCGCAGCGGCTACGAGATCGTCGAACTCGACACCGCGACCGGCCACACCCGGGTGGCCGGCGCCCGCGCCACCGACCCGGTCGACCCCGCCCACTACCCGGAACCGCAGACCAGGACCTTCCCCGGCCCCGGCGGCCGGGAGATCCACGCCCACGTCTACCCGCCGCACCACCCCGCCCGGCGGGCCCCCGCCGACGAACTGCCCCCGTACGTGGTGTGGGCGCACGGCGGCCCCACCGACCACGTGCCGCCCGTGCTCGACCTGCACATCGCCTACTTCACCTCGCGCGGCATCGGCGTCGTCGAGGTCAACTACGGCGGCTCCACCGGCTACGGCCGCGCCTACCGCGAGCGGCTGCGCGAGCAGTGGGGCGTCGTCGACGTCGAGGACTGCGCCGCCGTCGCCCGCGCCCTGGCCGCCGAGGGCACCGCCGACCCCGGCCGGCTCGCCATCCGGGGCGGCAGCGCGGGCGGCTGGACGGCGGCGGCCTCGCTGGCCGCCACCGACCTGTACGCGTGCGCGGCGATCATCTACCCCGTCCTGGACCTGCGGGGCTTCGCCGCCGAGACCCACGACCTGGAATCGCGCTACGTGGACGGTCTCGCCGGACCGCCGCCGACCCTGGCCGTGCGCTGCCGCGAGCGCTCCCCGGTGGCCCGAGCCGACCGGATCGCCGCGCCCTTCGTGCTGCTCCAGGGCCTCGACGACCCGGTCTGCCCGCCCGCCCAGGCCGAACGGCTGCTGGCCGCGCTGCGCGGGCGCGGCGTGCCGCACGCGTACGTCGCCTTCGAGGGCGAGGGGCACGGCTTCCGGCGCGCGGAGACGATGGTGCGGGCGCTGGAGGCGGAGCTGTCCCTGTACGCGCAGGTCTTCGGGTTCGTGCGGGACGACGTCCCCCGTCTGGCCCTGCACGGCTGACCCCCGCGGCCGGTGCGGGCGGTCACGGGGCCACGGCCCGCCCGCCGGCGCCGCCCGGGGGCCCGGCGGGGACCGTGGCCGGCACCCGCCGGATCAGGCGGTGTGCAGCCAGACGCGCAGCGGGCCGATCGGGGTGAACCCGGCGCGCACGGCCGCGTCGAGGTCCTCCCCCTGCTCGTACCCCACCACCGGCAGGCCGGGCCAGCGGGCCGCGACGGCCTCCAGGACGGCCGCCCAGGCCGCGCCGACCGCCGCGGCCGCCCCGTCCGGGTCGGAGCCCGCCCCGTGCGCCCCGTCCACCGTGAAGAGGTTGGACACGCCGACTACGCCGCCCCCGGCGCTCGCGACGGCCCCCGCCACGATCCGCCCTCCCGAGCGGCCCGCGAGGAAGACGAGGTCCCGGGCGAGCAGGTCCGCGTGGAACAGCCCGGTGCTCGCCGCACCGTCCCAGGCCGCCTCCCAGGCGTCCAGCTCGGCGGCGGTCCGGACCTCGGACCACTGCGTGCCCGGGGCCGGCCGCCCGGCCGGCCCCGCCGGGCGGTGGATCCACTGCGCCTCGAACAGCACCTCGAAGCCGGCCGGGGCCAGGTCCAGCGAGGCGAAGCTGTCCTTGACCGAGCAGCCGGGGGAGCCGGTGTCGATCCCGGCCACCACCTCCTGCGCCGAGGCCTCCGGGGTGAGGGAGACCGCGTCGGGGTAGAGCGGCGGGGTGCGCCGCGCGCTGCTCCACACGGAGCCGGAGAAGGCTCCGTCGCGGCAGACGGCCGCGACCCACTCGGCGTTGTTGCGGGCCGCCGCGAGCACCAGGGTCGCGGTGCCGACGGTTTCGGAATTCCGGGGGGTGATGATCACACCGGAATGCTGCCACGCCTCGTAGCCTGGGACGATGCCATTTCCTCCGTACCTCGTGACGGGCCCCCGGGTCGGCCTCGCCCCCTACCGCCCCGCCGACGGACCCGAGTTCACCGCCCGCGCCCGCGAGAGCCGCGACCTGCACGAGCCCTGGCTGTTCCCGCCCACCACGGTGGAGGAGTACGAGCCCTACGCCGCCCGGCTGGCCGGGGGCGAGGGGCGGGCCGGGTTCCTCGTCCGCGAACGCGCCACCGGGGACCTCGCGGGCTTCGTCAACATCAACAACATCGTTCTCGGCGCCTTCCGCTGCGGCGCCCTGGGCTACGGGGCCTTCGCGCACGCCGCCGGCCGCGGACTCCTGGGCGAGGCCCTCGACCTGGTCCTCGCCCACGCCTTCGCCCCGCAGGAGGGCGGCGGCCTCGGGCTGCACCGCCTGGAGGCGAACGTCCAGCCGGGCAACGCCGCCTCCATCGCCCTCGTCCGGGGGCGCGGCTTCCGTCTGGAGGGGCTCTCGCCGGACTTCCTCCACGTGGCCGGAGCCTGGCGGGACCACGAACGCTGGGCCGTGACGGCGGACATGTGTACGACCCCGCGGCCCGCCGGACCGGCCACGGGCTCCTTTGCGTAATCCTGACCGGTGGTGATGCGCGGAACCCCTGTGCACCGGCCGGGACGGCGTGTTCCATTTCCTCATGGCCACCACCGTCCGACGTGCCCTACTGACCCTCCCGGCAGCCCCGTTGGGACCCGACAACCCCCTCCCCGCCCTGCGCGCGCCCGAAGCGGTGCACGAACTGGACGAGCGCTCGCGCCACGGACTGCCGCGCGACATGGCCCGCCAGGTCGGCCACGAACCGCTGCGCTCGCTGCTTCCGGTGCACCTCCGCGACGGCTACGGACGCGAGCGCGCGGAGCGGGAGTTCGAGGCGGTCGTCATCGACAACGGCCGCCTGCGCGTCACGGTGCTGCCGGGGCTGGGCGGGCGGGTCCACTCCCTCGTCCACCTCCCCACCGGACGCGAACTCCTCTACCGCAACCCGGTGTTCCAGCCCGCCAACTTCGCCCTCAACGGCGCCTGGTTCTCCGGCGGCATCGAGTGGAACATCGGCGCCACCGGACACACCACCCTGTCCTGCGCCCCCCTGCACGCCGCGCTCGTCCCCGCCCCCGACGGCGGCGTGATGGTGCGGCTGTGGGAGTGGGAGCGGCTGCGCGACCTGCCCTTCCAGGTGGACCTGTGGCTGCCCGCCGACTCGGACTTCCTCCACGTCGGCGTCCGCGTGCGCAACCCGCACGAGCGGCCCGTCCCCGTGTACTGGTGGTCCAACACCGCCGTCCCGGAGGAGCCGGGCCGCCGCGTGCTCGCCCCCGCCGAGGAGGCCTGGCACTTCGGGTACGAGCGTGCGCTGCGCCGGATCCCCGTGCCGCGCTGGGAGGACGCCGACCGCACGTACCCGCTCAACAGCGCCCACCCGGCGGACTTCTTCTACGAGGTCCAGGACGCGGACCGGCCCTGGATCGCCTCCCTCGACGCGGAGGGGCACGGCCTGGCGCAGGCCTCCACCGGGCGGCTGCGCGGCCGCAAGCTGTTCGTGTGGGGCGCCGGCGCGGGCGGCCGGCGCTGGCAGGAATGGCTCACCGCCCCGGGCACCGGCGGCTACGCCGAGATCCAGGCCGGGCTGGCCCGGACCCAGCTGGAACACGTACGTCTGGAGGCCGGGGCGGAGTTCGCCTGGATGGAGGCGTACGGGCCGCTCTCGGCGGAGCCGTCGGCCGTCCACGGCGCCGACTGGGCGGCGGCCCGCGGTGCGGCCTCGGCGGCCCTCGACACCGCGCTGCCGGCCGAGGCGCTGGAGGCCGCCTACGGGGCGTGGCGCGGGCACGCCGACACCGAACCGGGGGAGCGGCTGGCCGAAGGCTCCGGCTGGGGCGCGCTGGAGGTGCTGTGCGGGGGCTTCAAGCTCCCCGGCACCCCCTTCCCGGAGTCCACCCTGGGGGAGGACCAGCGGCCCTGGCTGGAGCTGTGGCGCAGCGGGGTCTTCCCCACCCCGCGCAAGGTGGTGCCGCCCGGGCCGGCGCTGGTCGCGCCGCACTGGCGGGACATGCTGGAGACCGCCCCGGCCGACCCGCTGACCGAGTACCACCTGGGCGTGGCCCAGTGGCACGCGGGCGACACCGCCCAGGCCGTGCGCAGCTGGGAGCGCGGGCTGGCGCTGGCGCCCTCCCGCTGGCCGCTGCTGCGCGCCCTCGCGGTGGCCGACGCGCTGGCCGGGGACCGGGAACGGTCCGCCGACCGGTACGCGGAGGCCTTCGAGGACCTGGCGGGGGAGAGCCGGGGCGGCGAACGCTGGGAGGCCGCCGAGTCCGCGCTGGGGCGGGAGGCGATGACCGCGCTGCTCGCCGCCGGACGCCTGGCGGCGGCCCGCGCGGTCTGGGACCGGCTGCGGCCCGTGCTGCGGGAGCAGGGGCGGTTCCGGCTGCTCGCCGCGCGGCTGCTGGCGGCCGAAGGGCACGTGGGCGCCGCCCGCCGGGTCTTCGAGGACGGCTTCGAACTGCCCGACCTGCGGGAGGGCGAGGAGACCCTCTCGGAGATCTGGTCCACCCTCACGGACGCCCCGCTGCCCCCGGCCTACGACTTCCGCATGCGGCCGCCGGGGTAGCCGGGTGGCCGGGTCAGCGGCCGGCGGCGGCGATCGAGTCGATGGTGCCGCGCCAGGTCCGGCGGTACCCCTCGCGCAGGGGCCCGCCGGTCAGGCCGAGGACCTCCGACGCCGCCTCGGCGAGCGGGGCCGGATCACCCTCCCCGGCTGCGCGCAGGTGCCCGTCGAGGAGGGCTGCCCCGAGCCGCGGGTCCGCCCGGAGCAGGCGCCTGGGCAGCCACTTCCCGGTGCCGGTCCAGGCGCGGCGGTGGTCGAGGAGCAGGTCGGCCGCGGCGTCGAACACGACGCCGGCCACCGTGAGGCGTTCGCTCCGGTCGCCCGCGTCGGCGAGGTCGTCCAGGGCGTCCGTCAGCCCGTACCGCTTGGTCTCGACCGTCGCCGGGTCCAGCGCGGGAGGCCCCGCGCGCAGGTCCGCCTCGGCGCGGGCACGGGCCCGCCCGGCCGCGCCGTCCGTGTCGGCGAGTACGAGACCGGTGGCGTACATGCTCTGCAGTACCGCGCGGCGGGCGGCGACGTCCGCCGCGAAGAGCTCCGCGAGGCCGGTGGGGGTGTGGACGAAGAGCTCCACGACCCGGCCCTCGAAGCGGAGCGTCTCGCGGTAGGTCTCGCCCCCGTCCCCGATCAGTACGGCGATGTCGAGGTCGCTGAGCGCGGTGGCCCGCCCGGACGCCGTGGACCCGGCGAGGACGACGGCCGTCGCGTCGGGGAAGAGGTCACGGGTCAGACGTCGCGCCTGGGCGAGGGGGTCGGTGGTCACGGCACTCACGGTGTCACGGCCCCCGCACCCCGATCAACGGAGTTCCGCACCGCACCGCGGCGACCGGCTCCGCGGCGACCGGCTCCGCGGCGCCGGCCCCGGGACCGGCCCCCGGACCGGCACCCGTCAGACCCGGCACAGCAGTTCGCCGTTCAGAACGGAGAACCAGGCGTCGGGGTGGGCCCCCCAGGCGTGCCAGGCCTCGGCGATGGAGGCCAGGCCGGAGGCCGTCGCGTGGCCGCCCCGGACCGCGACGTCCGCGTACGCGGAGGCCGTCGTACGGTCCGCCCACAGCGCCGACCACCAGGCGGTCTCCTCCGGAGTCGCGTAGCACCAGGCCGTGGCCGAGCAGGTCAGGTCCGTGAACCCCGCCTCCCGCGCCCAGGCGCGCAGCCGCCGCCCGGCGTCCGGTTCCCCGCCGTTGGCACGGGCGACCCGGCGGTACAGGGCCTGCCATTCGTCCAGGACCGGGGAGGCCGGGTACCAGGTCATCGCCGCGTAGTCGGCGTCGCGCACGGCCACGATCCCGCCGGGGCGGCAGACCCGCCGCATCTCGCGCAGGGCCCGTACCGGATCGCCGACGTGCTGCAGCACCTGGTGGGCGTGGACCACGTCGAAGGAGTCGTCGGGGAAGTCCAGCGCGTGGACGTCCGCGACGGCGAAGTCGACGGACCCGGCCGGCCCGTGTTCGCGCACGTGGGCGCCCGCCTGCTCCAGGACGCCCGCCGCCGCGTCGACCGCCGTGACCCGGCCGCCCGGGGCCACCAGCCGCGCCAGGTCCGCCGTGATGGTGCCCGGTCCGCAGCCCACGTCCAGGACGTGCATGCCCGGACGCAGTTCGGGGATCAGGTAGGCCGCCGAGTTGGCCGCCGTGCGCCAGCGGTGGGAGCGCAGGACCGACTCGTGGTGGCCGTGCGTGTAGACGGCGCGCTCGTGGGGCTTGCGGGGCTCGTGCGGCTCGTGGGCTTCGTGGGTCCCGTGCGTGTCGTTCATGGCTGCACTCCTCTTCGTTCGAAGCGTGATGATCACGGTAGCGGTTCGATCGGAATCTGAGATGGCCGTTTTGACATGTGGACACCATCCTTGTGTTTCAAGGGGATTGGGCGGGTCGGTGGCAGGGAAAGGCAGGGGCGAGGACAGTGGGCCCCAGGGGGACCCGACCGCGGAGGACGGTGAGACCCATGCCGGAGACGCTGCTCGAACAGCACGCCGCGGCGCTGCGGCTGTTCGGCGAGCGCGTACGGGAGGTCGCGGACGCGCAGTGGGACGCGCCGACCCCCTGCACCGAATGGAACGTGCGGGACCTGGTCAACCACGTCACCGGCGAGCAGCGCTGGATCCCGCCCCTGCTCACCGAGGGCCGCACGGTCGCGGAGGTCGGCGACGCGCTCGCCGGGGACCTCCTCGGCGCGGACCCGGTGGCCTCCTGGGACCGGGCGGCGGCCGGAGCGAGCGCCGCCTTCGCCGCGCCGGGTGCGCTGGAACGGACCGTCGCGCTCTCCTACGGGCCCACGCGCGGGTCGGCGTACTGCTCGGAGCTGATCACCGACTGCGTCGTGCACACCTGGGACCTCGCGCGGGCGATCGGCGCGGACGACCGGCTGCCGGACGGGCTGGTGGAGTTCGCGATCAAGGAGGTCATGCCCTACGTGGACAGCCTCGCGGCGAGCGGCATGTTCGCCGCGCCGCTGGACGTGCCCGCCGGGGCGGACGCGCAGACCCGGTTGCTGGCCATGACCGGGAGGCGCGGATGAGGGCGCGCGGCCGACCGGGCACGCGGTCGGCGGGCATAGTGGGGCGAATAATCGTATAAAGGTCGGAGCTGATCGTTCAGCGGCGACGGCGACGGCATGGGTGTCGGTGGCAGCGGCGGGAGGCGGACACGTGGTGGGGATGGCGGACGGGCCGGCCGGGGTGCCCGGGGTGTCCGGGGACTGGCGCTCGGGCGCGCGGGGACGCGGTCCGGTCCGCTACGGTCCCCCCGCGCCGCAGCCCGGCCTGCCCGTCCTGCCGGAGCTGACCGCCGTGCTCGCGGACGCGGCCGGCCGGGCCGCCCCCGAACCCCCGGGCGGCGGCGGGGCCGTCCGCGAGGCGGCCTGCCGGCACTGGGGCCGGCGCGGGCTCGCCACCGCCCCCGAGAACGTGGCCGCCGGGCCCGGCGCCCCCGCCCTGCTGCTGGCCCTGCTCGGCGCGTACGGCGGCGATGTCATGCTGCCCCGGCCGTGTCCCGCCTGGTGGACTCCGCAGGTCCGGCTGCTGGGACGCCGGGCCTACCACGTGCCCACCCCCGCGGAGTGCGGCGGCATCCCCGACCCCTACGCGCTGCTGGAGACCGTCCGACGGGTCCGGGCCGAGGGCGGGGACCCGCGCGTCCTGCTGCTGTCGGTGGCCGACGACCCCACCGCGACGGTGCCTCCGCCCGAGATGGTGCGGGAGGCCTGCGAGGCGGCGGAGTCGGCCGGGCTGTTCGTGGTGAGCGACGAGAGCTGGCGCGACACTGTGCACCGGCCGTACGACACCCTGGTGCTCAGCCCCGCCGAGATGCTCCCCGAACAGGCCGCCGTCCTGGTGGACCTGGCCGGATCGCTGCTGCCGGCCGGCTGGCCCGCCGCCGTGCTCCGTTTCCCCGGCACCCCGAGGGGCACCTGGCTCAGGGCCCGCACCCTCGACGTCCTCACGGCCACGGGAGCCCTGGTCGCCGGGCCGGTCGCGGGGGCCGCCGCGCACGCGCTCGACGAACCCGACGCCGTCGCCGGGCGGGCGTACGCGGCCGCCGCGATGCACGGCGCGGTCGCCGCCGCCGCACACCGGGAACTGCTGGCCGTAGGCGCGCTCGCCCGGCCCCCGCAGGCCGGGCGGCACCTGTACGCGGACCTGAACCCGCTGCGGGCCGGGCTGGCCCGGCACGGTGTAGGCGACGCGATGGAGCTGGAGGACTGGCTCGGCGCCCGGCTGGGCGCGCCGACACCCGGCGGGCAGCGGTTCGCGGACGACCTGGGCGCGCTGCGCGTGCGGCTGGCGACCGGACCGCTGCTGGGGGCCACCCCGGAGGAACGGCTCGCCACGCTCGGCGCCCGCGACCCGCTGGGGCTGCCGCACGTCCGGGGCGCGCTGGACCGGCTCGGGTCGGTGCTCGCCGGGCTGGCCGACTGACCTTCCCCCGCTCGATCCGGCCGCGCTGAACGGAGACTCCTCGATGAGGGACCAGACGGACGCCCCCGCGCCGCCCGCCCCCACACCCCCACCCGCCCCGCCCCCGGCCGTCCCCGCGTCCCCGCTCCCGTCGGGTTCGGCGCCCGCCGACGCGGCCCCCGCGCCCCGGACGGCCGCCGACGGGTGCTCCGACACCCCCGGGCCGGGCCCCGCCCCCGCGCCGGCGGGCGGCCGCGCGTCCAGGCCGCCCGGTGAACGGCGGGCGTGGCCGCGTTCGTTCGCGGACCGGCTGACGACCCCGCTCCCCGGTGTCCGGGCCTTCGCCCGGCTGGCCCGCGAGGGCGCCTTCCGCCCCGGCCCCGACGGGCTGAGCGGTATCCCCGACCTGCCGTACGCCCCCGCCCCGCTGCCCCCCGCCGCCCCCGGCGGCGTCTGCGTCACCTGGGCCGGACACGCCAGCTGGGTGCTGCGGACCGGCGGGCTGACCGTGCTCACCGACCCCGTCTGGTCCCGCCGGATCCTGGGAACCCCGGCCCGGATGACGCCCGTCGGGGTGCGCTGGGAGGAACTGCCGCCCGTCGACGCGGTGGTGATCAGCCACAACCACTACGACCACCTCGACGCCCCGACCCTCAAGCGGCTGCCCCGCGACACCGCCCTGTTCGTCCCGGCCGGCCTCGCCCGATGGTGCCGCCGCCGGGGCTTCACCCGGGTGACCGAGCTCGACTGGTGGGAGTCCGCCGAACTGGGCCGCGTACGGTTCGACTTCGTTCCCGCCCATCACTGGTCCAGGCGCTCGCTGCTGGACACCTGCCGCACCCTGTGGGGAGGCTGGGTGCTGACCGACGCGGCGAGCGGCCGGAAGGTCTACTTCGCGGGGGACACCGGCTACGGCCACTGGTTCGCCGAGATCGGCCGCCGCCACCCGGGGATCGACCTCGCGCTCCTGCCCATCGGGGCCTACGCCCCGCGCTGGTGGCTGCGCGACGTGCACGCCGACCCGGAGGAGGCCGTCCGGGCCTGCCTCGACCTCGGGGCCCGCCGCATGGCCCCGATGCACTGGGCCACCTTCGTCCTCTCCGCGGAACCGGTCATGGAGCCCCTGCACCGCGCCCGCGCCGCCTGGGCCCGCGCGGGGCTGCCCCGCCGGGACCTCTGGGACCTCCCCGTCGGAGGCTCCCGCACCCTCGGCCCCCCACCGCCGTGCCCCGACGCCCCGGCTCCCGCCCTCCGGAGCGGAGCGTAGGACCCCAACAGCGGTCGTGGACGGATCGGTTGGGGTTCGTACCGATAGGATCACCTGTTCATGGACCTCGGTACGGGCATCAAGATGATCTCCATTCCCGGCGGGCGGGTGACCCTCTCCGACCGGCGGACGCAGCGCAGCTGGCAGGTCGCACTCGAACCCTGCCGGCTCTCCGCCCTGCCCGTCACCCAGGGGCTGTACGCGCGGGTCACCGGTCTACGCCCGAGCACCGTCCACGGGGACCGGCTGCCCGTCGAGGGCGTCTCCTGGTGGGACGCGGTCCGTTTCTGCAACGCCCTCTCCCTGCGCGAGGGCCTCGCCCCCGCCTACCGCCTCGACGGCGAGAGCGCCGCATGGGACACCTCCGCCGACGGCTACCGGCTGCCCACCGAGGCCGAATGGGAACACGCCTGCCGCGCCGGCACCGACGGCCCGCGCCACGGCCCGCTCGACGACATCGCCTGGTACCGCGGCAACTCGGACGGGACCCTCCACGAGGCGGGCGGCAAACTCCCCAACGCGTGGGGCCTGCACGACATGCTCGGCAACGTCTGGGACTGGTGCTGGGACCTCTACGACCCCGAGGTCTACGGCACCTACCGGGTGCTGCGCGGCGGCGGCTGGTTCGACGAGCACTGGAGCTGCCGTGCCTCGGCCCGCCGCCGCAGCCACCCCACCTTCCGCGTCGACGACGTCGGCTTCCGCCTCGCCCGCTCCGGCGCGGCCTGAACCCGCCGCGCCGGCCCCGTCGACCCCCTGTCGCACCCGGCCCCGCCTGGCATACCGTGCCGGTTCCGGCACACAACCCACCGTGAGGGGCGCGTACGTGGACGACGGCGAACTGCTGTTCCTGGGGGCGGCCCGGCAGGCCGACCTCGTACGGTCCGGGAAGGTCACCGCGCGGGCGCTGACCGAGGCCGCGCTCCGGCGGACCGAACGCCTGGACCCCCGGCTCGGGGCGTTCCGCACGGTCCTCGCCGGGCCGGCCCTCGCAGAGGCCGACGCCCGCGACGCGGCCCGCGCGGCCGGCGAGGGGGACCTGCCCCTGCTCGGGGTGCCCGTCGCCGTCAAGGACGAGCTCGACGTCGCCGGTGAGGTCACCACGTTCGGCGGCGCCGCCCACCGCGTCCCGGCCGCCAAGGACTCCGAGGCGGTCCGCCGGCTGCGGGCGGCCGGCGCCGTGATCATCGGCAAGACCGCGATGCCGGAGTACGGCCAGTGGCCGTTCACGGAGTCGTCCGCGCACGGCTACGCCCGCAACCCCTGGGACACGGCCCGCACCACCGGTGGCTCCAGCGGCGGCAGCGCCGCCGCCGTCGCCGCCGGACTGGCCGGCGCCGCGCTCGGCGGGGACGGAGGCGGATCCCTGCGCATCCCGGCCGCCTGCTGCGGGCTCTTCGCCCTCAAACCGCAGCGCGGCCGCGTCTCCACGGCCCCGCACCCCCACCTCTGGTACGCCCTCGGCACCATCGGACCGCTCACCCGCTCCGTGCTCGACAGCGCCCTGCTCTACGACGTCCTCGCCGGCCCGGCCCCCGGCGACCGCTGGGCGGCCCGGCCCGCCACGACGAGCTTCGTGCGGGCGGCCTCCACCGAGCCCGGCCGGCTGCGGATCGGCTGGTCGGACACCCCCGCGGTACCCGGCGTGCGCCCCCACCCCGAACACGCGGCGGCCCTGCGGCGGACGGTGGCGGCCCTGCGCGAACTGGGCCACGACGTAAGGGAGGTCGACCCCCGCTACCCCGACACCACGGCCGCGTTCCTGCCGCAGTTCTGCGGGGGCGTCCGCGCGGAGGCCCGCACCGCCGACCGGCCCGACCTGCTCGAACGCCGCACCCGGCAGACCCTGCGGTTCGCCCGGCTGGTACCCGAGGCGGCCGTGGAGCGGGCCGTGCGCGCGGGGGAGCGGATGGCGGTACGGGCCAACCGCGTCTTCGACCGCGCCGACCTGCTGCTCACCCCGACGCTCGCCCGGCGGCCGCGCCGGGTGGGTGCCCTGGACGGCGCGGGCATGACGGGGGCGATGCTGCGCTCCCTCCCGATGATCGCCTACACGGCCCTGTGGAACGTCACCGGCAACCCCGCCGCCTCCCTCCCGGCCGGCTTCGGTACGGACGGACTGCCGCTCGCCGTCCAGCTGGTGGGCCGGCAGCACGACGAGGCGACCGTCCTGAAGGTCTGTGCCCAGCTCGAAGCCGCCCGCCCGTGGGCCCACCGCATCCCCGGCCTGGCCCTCTGACGGACCCGCCGGGGGCGCGGGCCCGGCGTCGACTCGGGGCGCGGGCCCGGCGTCGCCGCAGGCCCGGCCGGACGCGCTCAGGGACCCGCCGGGTCCGCCCCGTCCGGCCGGTCCGCCCCGCCCGGCCCGTCCGGCCCCTTCCCCCGGTCCGGCCCGTACGGGCCCTCGGGCCGCAGCCGTCGCCACACCGCCGGGACCGCGCTGATCAGCAGCGTCAGGCCCACCGCCAGGACCACGCCCTTCCACGGCTCGGAGAACAGCGAGCCGCCCAGGATCCCGATCAGCGCGTACGTCGCCGCCCAGGCCAGACAAGCCGGCGCGTCCCCCCGCACGAACCGCCGCAGCGGCACCCCGCCCAGCAGGCAGGCCAGCATCACCGGGATCCGCCCCGCCGGGACCAGCCGCGACAGCACCAGCACCAGCACCCCGTGCTCGTCCAGCTTCGCCTGCGCGCGTTCCAGCCGCTCCGGCGTGGCCCGCCCCCGCAGGGATTCGAGCCGTCGCGAGCCGCCCCGCGAACGCACCCCCCGCTGCCCGAGCCAGTACAGGGCGACGTCACCGCAGAAGGCCGCGACCGCCGCCACCGCGAACACCCCCAACACCCCGAACGGCAATGCCTGCTGATGGAAGGCCACCACGGCCGCCGAACTCACCAGCGCCCCCGTGGGGACCACCGGTACCAGCGCCCCCAGGGCCACCAGCACGAACAGCGCCGGGTACCCCACCGCCCGCTGCGTGGTCTCCGGCGGCACCCGGCCGACGACCTCCGCCGCCTCCCACCACGGCGTCACGGCAGCCGCACCCGCTCCCCGTGCCCCGGGACCCGTACGGTCACCTTCGGCGCGAGCCGCAGCGCGCACCGGGCGAACTCCTCGCCCGGCGAGTGGAACTCGTGCGGCCGCACCGCGTCCATGCCGATCGGCCAGTACGTCCCGTAGTGGACCGGCACCGCCGCCGTCGGACCCAGCAGCGCCGCCGCCCGCGCCGCCCGCTCCGGATCCAGGTGCCCCGGCCCCAGACAGGGGCCCCAGCCGCCGACCGGCAGCAGGGCCACGTCCACCGGCCCGACCTCCTCGGCCATGGCCTCGAACAGCCCGGTGTCACCGGCGAAGTACGTGCGGGCCGCGCCCTGGACCACGTACCCCAGGGCCGGTGCCCGCTGCGGCCCGAACGGCAGCCGCCGCCCGTCGTGCCGGGCGCTGACCGCCCGTACCCGTACGCCCTCGCGCACCGCGACCTCGTCCCCCGGGGCCACCTCCGTCACCGTCAGCCGACGGATCCGTGCCAGCCGGGCCAGCCCCGGCACCGCCCGGCACGCCCCGCGCGGCACCACCAGCCGGCTGCCCACCGGCAGCCGGGCCAGCGACGGCAGGTGCAGGTGGTCGGCGTGCAGGTGCGACACCAGCACCACGTCCGCCTCCGCCGCCTCCGGCGGGGGCACCGCACCGCGGCGCCGCCGCAGGTGCGCGAACCGCCGGGCGAACAACGGGTCCGTCAGCACCTGTACCCCCGAATCCCGCACCGTGCACGTGGCATGACCCCACCAGGTGATCTCCACCGGCACCCCGGCACTCCCTCCCTCGGACCCCCACGGTCCACCGAGCGTAGGTCTTCCCCCGCCGATCCGCGCGCAAGGCGGTCGCGGACAACCGGAACCCGACGGCCCCCTCCTCCCGGAGCCCACAACGGAGTAGGGTCGGGCGCCATGGAAGAGCTGCGCGTGGCCGCGATCGCCAGCCTGGCCCCGCTCGAGGAACTCGACGCCGACCCCTTCGCCGTGGACACCCGCGGCCAGCACGCCATGTGCGCGCGCTGGGCCGCCGAGCAGGGCTACGTGGTCACCCGCCACCTGCTCTTCTACGGGCTGCGGGCCGACCACTGCGGGCTCTGGTGCGACGTGGACGCCGGGCAGGTCGACCTGTTCGTCGCCCCCAACCGGCGCGTCCTCGCCCGCGCGCTGCGCTCCGTCGAGGAGTTCACCGCCGAGTGCGCGCGCCGCGGGGTCCGCCTGGAGACCACCGGACTCGACGAACCGCACTACACCACCGCCATGAAGGCCGAGGTGCACCGCCGCCTGTCCATGCCCACCGCCGGATACGACGGCACGTAGGCCGCCCCTTCCGCACACCCCTTCCGCACGCCCGTGGCCCGCGTCCGTGCGCCACCCGTGTCGACCGGCCGGGTCCACGGCCCTGTGCGACGCTGGCGAGGGGACCGCGGGCGGGGCGCGGACCGTGGAGCGAGGCGGGTGCGGCGTGAGGCGAGGGCGGTGGCGGGCCGCGGGCGGCGCGCTGGTACGGGTGCTCGTCGTGTGGGCGGTGTCCACCCTCACCATGCTCGCGCTCGCCGCGCTCCTGCCCGATTTCCGCCTCCAGTCGGCCGACGGCGACAGCGTCACCCGGGTCGGGCTGACCGCCGCCTGGGCCGCCGGGGCCTTCGGCCTGCTGAGCGCCCTGGTCTGGCCCGCCCTCGTCCGCGCCCTGCTGCTCGTGCCCGCCCTGGTGCTCGGACTGCTGGTGTTCTTCCTCAACGGTTCCCTGCTGCTGATGGTGTTGAACCTGATCCCCGGGGAGCGGGGCGCCGAGGTCGCGCCCGACACCGCGGTGGTCGTCGCGGCGGTGATGTCCGCCGTCGCCTCGGCCACCTCCACCGCCCTCGCGGTACGCGACGACGAGGCCTACCGGCGCCGCCTGTACCGGCTCGCCGACCGCCGCCGGCGCCGCTACGGGACGCCGCGGGGAGGCAGCCCCGGACTGCTGTGCGTCCAGCTCGACGGGGTCGGCTTCGAGGTGCTGCGCCGCGCCGCGGCCGAGGGCCTGATGCCGACGGTGGCGGACTGGCTGGAGCGCAGCCACCGCGTGACGTCCTGGCGCACCGACTGGTCCAGCCAGACCGGCGCGAGCCAGCTCGGCATCCTGCACGGCTCCAACTTCGACGTCCCGGCCTTCCGCTGGTACGAGAAGGACTCCCGCGAGGTGATGGTCTGCAACCGGCCCACCAGCGCGGCCGAACTCCAGCGCCGCGCCGTCGAGCGCACCGGCGACGGCGGTCTGCTCACCCTCGACGGCGCCAGCCGCGGCAACCTGTTCGGCGGGGGCGCCGACCAGCTGGCCCTGGTGCTGTCGGTCGCGGCCCGCCGGGGCCCCGCCCACCGTTCCCGCTCCGGGTACTTCGCCTACTTCTCCGACCCGGCCAACGCGGTGCGCACCACCCTGTCCCTGGCCGCCGAGGTGGTCCGGGAGATCGGCCAGTCGCTGCGCGCCCGTGCCCGGAAGGTGGCGCCCCGGGTCTCCCGCGGTGGCCTGTACCCGCTGATCAGGGCCTTCGCGACGGTCATCGAACGCGACGTGGTCGTCTACGCGGTGCTCGGGGACATGCTCGCGGGCCGCGCCTGCGTCTACGCCGACCTGGTCGCCTACGACGAGGTCGCGCACCACTCGGGACCGCACGGCCGCGACACCGACCAGGTGCTGGCCCGCCTCGACCGGAGCCTGGCGCTGATCGCCCGGGTCGCCGAGCACGCGCCGCGGGAGTACCGGTTCGTCCTGCTGTCGGACCACGGACAGAGCCCCGGGGAGACCTTCCTCGGCCGTTACGGCCTGAGCCTGAAGGACCTGGTCCGGGCAGGCTGCGGGCTGCCCGTCCCGCGCCGGGCCGGCCGGACCCGCAGCGGCGCCGAGGCACGCGCGGCCGTACGGGCCGCCCTGCACCGGCCGGTGGAGGAGGCGGACGAGGAGGCCCGCCCGGAGCCCGGACCGGATCCGCTGGTGCTGGCCTCGGGCAACCTCGGGCTGATCTCCTTCCCCGACGTGCCGGGGCGTGCCTCACGGCAGTGGATCGAACGGGCGCACCCCGCCCTGCTGCCCACCCTGGCGAACCATCCCGGCGTGGGCTTCCTCCTGGTGGACGGGGAGGTGCTCGGGCCGGCCGGGGCGGCGGCCCGGCTGGACGTGCCCGGCGCGGCGGAGGAGCTGCTGGCGGCCTTCGGCCCGGGCGCGGCCGACGCGGTCCGCCGGACGGACTCGTTCCCGCACGTGGCGGACATCATGGTCAACTCCGCGTACGACCCGGAGAGCGGGGCCGTGCACGCCTTCGAGGAGCAGATCGGCTCGCACGGGGGCCTCGGCGGGGAGCAGGGCCGCCCCTTCCTGATGTGGCCGACGGAGCTGTCGGAGCCCGGTCGGGAGCTGGTCGGCGCCGAGGCCGTGCACCACGTGCTGCGCCGCTGGCTGCGCGAGGCGGACGGGCCGCAGGTCCCGCTGACCGGCACCGGCCGGGGTCCGGAGGATCACCGGCCGGACGGCCCGCCGGGCGGAACCCTTCCTTCCGCAGGGGTGTCCGCACCGGACGAAAACCGGTGATTTGGTGCAGTCCCCGGCGTGGTCAACCATGTGCTGACCTGCCCACCATGTGAGACATTCCGAGGCGCACCACCGATGAGCAGCACCGCAGCCCCGCCGACCGAGGTCGACCGGGCCTCCGAAGCCCCCGCGGCCCCCGGGTCCGCCGCCGTCCCGCCGGGCGACCGCCCCGGGGACCGGCACACCCGCCGCTTCGGCCTCCCGATCGCCATCTGCCTGGTCATGGGCAACATCATCGGCGGCGGGATCTTCCTGCTCCCCGCCTCGGTGGCACCCTTCGGCACGGTCAGCCTCGTGGCCTTCGCCGTCCTCACCGCCGGCGCGATCGCCCTGGCCCTGGTCTTCGGCCGCCTCGCCGAGCGCCACCCGCAGACCGGCGGGCCGTACGTGTACGTCCGCGCCGCATTCGGGGACTTCGCGGGATTCCTCGCCGCCTACAGCTACTGGATCACCACCTGGGTCTCCAACGCCGCCCTCGCGGTCGCGGCGGTCGGCTACCTCGGGGTGCTCTTCCCCGCGGTCGGCGCCCACCGGTGGTCCATGTGCCTGGCCGCCCTGGCCGTCCAGTGGCTGCCCGCCCTCGCCAACCTCGCCGGCACCCGGTACGTGGGCGCCGTCCAGCTCGTCGCGACCGTCCTGAAGCTGGCCCCGCTGCTGCTGGTGGCCGTCGGCGGACTGTTCTTCTTCGACCCCGCGAACCTCGGCCCGTTCCGGACCACCGACCAGAGCCCCGTCGGGGCCGTGTCGGCCTCCGCCGCGATCCTGCTCTTCAGCTACCTCGGCGTGGAATCCGCCGCGGTGAGCGCGGGCGAGGTCCGCGACCCCGCCCGCAACGTCGGCCGGGCCACCATCCTGGGCACGGCGGGCGCCGCGGTCGTCTACCTCCTCGGCACCCTCTCCGTCTTCGGGCTGGTCGCCCACGAGAAGCTGGTCTCCTCCCAGGCCCCCTTCTCGGACGCCGTCAACGCGATGTTCGGCGGCACCTGGGGCGGCACGGCCGTCGCCTGCGCCGCGGTGATCTCGATGGTCGGCGCGCTCAACGGCTGGACCCTGCTCAGCGCGCAGACCCCGTACGCCGCCGCCCGGGACGGGCTCTTCCCGAAGGTCTTCGAGACGAGGAAGCGCGGGGTCCCGGTGGTCGGCGTCCTGGTCACGGCCGTGCTGGCCTCCGCGCTGACCGTCTACAACTACACGGCCGGCTCCGCGGGCGTCTTCGAGATGCTGGTGCTGGTCACCACCTTCACGGCCACCGTCCCCTACCTGCTGTCCACCGCCGCACAGCTCTACTTCCTGGCCTCCGGCCGGAGCGAGCGGGTCCGGCGCGGGCAGCTGGTGCGCGACGCCGTCCTCGCCGGTCTGGCCTTCGCCTTCTCGATGTGGCTGGTCGCCGGATCCGGCTACGCGGCCGTCTACCAGGGCGTGCTCTTCCTCTTCGCGGGCGTCCTGCTCTATGCGCTGATGGCCGCCCGCAAACACCGGGCCCCTGCCTGACCTGCGGAGTAGCGTGGTCGGAGGGGACCGCCAGGGGGTCGAAAGGGGGTCGCCATGTCGGCGATCAGGGAGACCATCGACATCTCCCGCAGCCCGGCCGAGGTCTACTCCTACGTGACGGACCCGACGCGCCTGCCGGAATGGCAGGGCAGCGCGGTGTCGGTCCACCCGCTGGGCGACATGCCGGTCCACGTCGGCTCCCGGGTCGAGGTCACCCGGCGGATCGGCAAGCGGGAGTTCCCCACGACCATCGAGTTCCTGGAACTGGACCCGCCCAGGAGCTGGCACCTGCACGGGATCGACGGCCCCGTGCGGCCCGACGTGCGGGGCACCATCGAACCCCTCGGCGACGGCCGGCGCTCCCGGGTGACCCTCGCCATGGACTTCGAGGGCCACGGCATCGGCCGGGCCCTCGTACCGCTCCTCGTGCGGCCCTTCGCCCGCAAGGAGATGCCCCGGGGCGAGGAGAAGCTGAAGCACATGCTCGAACACCCGGCCGCCTGAGGAACGCGGAAGCCCGCGCCGTACGAACGGCGCGGGCTTCCGCGTTCCGCCGCCGGGCCCGCGGGCCCGGCGGCCGACTCAGTCGAGGTAGTCGCGCAGCACCTGCGAACGCGACGGGTGGCGCAGCTTCGACATGGTCTTGGACTCGATCTGGCGGATGCGCTCACGGGTGACCCCGTACACGCGGCCGATCTCGTCCAGGGTCTTCGGCTGGCCGTCGTTCAGGCCGTAACGCATCGAGACGACGCCCGCCTCACGCTCCGAGAGCGTGCCCAGGATCGACTGCAGCTGCTCCTGGAGGAACGTGAACGACACGGCGTCGGCCGGGACGACCGCCTCGGAGTCCTCGATGAGGTCACCGAACTCGCTGTCGCCCTCCTCACCCAGCGGGGTGTGCAGGGAGATCGGCTCGCGGCCGTACTTCTGGACCTCGATGACCTTCTCGGGGGTCATGTCGAGTTCCTTGCCCAGCTCCTCCGGAGTGGGCTCCCGGCCGAGGTCCTGGAGCATCTGGCGCTGCACGCGCGCCAGCTTGTTGATGATCTCGACCATGTGGACGGGGATGCGGATCGTGCGCGACTGGTCGGCCATGGCACGCGTGATCGCCTGCCGGATCCACCAGGTCGCGTACGTGGAGAACTTGAAGCCCTTGGTGTAGTCGAACTTCTCCACGGCGCGGATCAGACCGACGTTGCCCTCCTGGATCAGGTCCAGGAAGAGCATGCCGCGGCCCGTGTAGCGCTTGGCCAGCGAGACCACGAGGCGGAGGTTGGCCTCCAGCAGGTGGTTCTTGGCCCGGCGGCCGTCCTCGACGAGGATCTCCAGCTCGCGCTTGAACGCGGGCTTGTGGTCCTCCTCCTCTTCGAGCTTGTACTCGGAGAAGAGACCCGCCTCGATGCGCTTGGCGAGCTCGACCTCCTGCTCGGCGTTGAGCAGCGGCACCTTGCCGATCAGCTTCAGGTAGTCCTTGACGGGGTCGGCGGTGGCGCCGGCGACCATGACGGTCTGCGCCGGGGCGTCGTCCTCGTCGTCGTCGGACAGCACGAAGCCCTGGGTTCCGGCCGCCTTGGGCGTCTCCTCCTCGGCCTCGTCGGCGAGGTCCTCGACGGCCCAGTCCTCGCCCTCGGCGCCCGGGTTCTCGGCGTCGTCCGCGTCCTTGGCGCCGGCCTTCTTGGTGGCGGCGGTCTTCTTGGTGGCCGTGGCCTTCTTGGCCGCGGTCTTCTTGACCGTGCGCTTCTTCGGCTCGGCGGCGGCCTCGGCCGTCGCCTCGTCCCCGGTGGCGGCGGCCGACGGAGCGGATATCGCCGCCGCGGTGGCGGGGGCCGTGGCCGAGGTCTTGCGCGCGCCGATGGGGCGCGGCGGGGCGGCCTTCTTCGTCACGGTGCGGGCGGGGGCGGCGGCCGCCTTGCGGGGCTTCTTGGCGGCGGCCTTGGTGGCGGGGGCGGCGCTGACGTGGAGGGCGACACCCTCCTCGTCCAGGACCTGGTTCAGGCTGCGCAGGACCCGCTTCCACTGGTCCACCGGGATGCGGCCGGCCTCGAAGGCCTGGCGCACATCGTCACCGTTGATGTGACCCTGCTCGCGGCCGCGCTCGACGAGCGCGACGAGGGCCTCCGATTCGGCGATCTCCGGAGGGAACGTACGGGACGGGCTGAGCGACACAAGGAGCCTCTCGTTGCGAACAGATAAGGGGTGGGCGGGACATCATCGCGCGAACTCGGGAAACAGACCCGAGGGGGGTCTGTATTCCGGGGCCGCGCGAGGACACCTGTCGGTTCATCGCATGCCCGAGTCGATTCGTTACGCGCTGAATTGAGTGACCTGCGCCACGCTGTGGCCGCGCAACCGATTCCGCGTGGATCCGTCCGCGCCGGATCCACGCCTTCCGCCGGTCCGACCTCAGTCCGTTTTGCGAGCTTCGATCAGGAAACGGGCGGTGTGCGCGACGAACGGGCCCTCGCGCTCGATCCGTTCGTGGAGCTCGCGCAGCCGGTCCCGGTACTGCCCGACCGTGAAGCCGGGCACCATCCAGATCACCTTCCGGAGAAAGTAGATCACGGCTCCGATGTCGTGGAACTCCGTCCGCAGCCGCTCGGAGCGCAGATCGACCACTTCCAGGCCCGCCTTCGTGGCGTCGGCGACCGCGTCGTCGGGGTGGCGGGCGCGGCGCACCTCCTCCGGCTGCGGGCCCAGGAAGTACTCGACGAGCTCGAACACGCTGGCCGGTCCGACCTGCTGCGAGAGGTACGTCCCGCCCGGTGTCAGCACCCGCGCGATCTCCTCCCACCAGATGGTCACCGGGTGCCTGCTCGCGACCAGCTCGAAGGCCTCGTCGCCGAAGGGCAGCGGCGGCTCGTCGGCGTCGGCCACCACCACCGCGCCGAGCGGGTGCAGCAGCCGGGTCGCCCTGTCGATGTTCGGCGGCCAGGACTCCGTGGCCGCCGTCAGCGCGGGAAGGGGGCCCGCGCCCGCCAGCACCTCGCCCCCGCCGGTCTGGATGTCGAGGGCGGACCGGACCCGTGCCAGCCGATCGGCCAGCAGCCGCTGGTACCCCCAGGAGGGCCGCTGCTCGGTGGCCCGGCCGTCCAGCCAGGAGAAGTCCCAGCCGTCCACGGAGACGGTCTCGGCTTCGGCGACGAGATGGTCGAAAGTGCGCGTCATGCCCCGATCGTCCCAGGCCGGGCCCAGGCCGACCACCGGATATGTCGACTAGACTGTGCGACGGGCCGTGACTGGCGTTCGGGTGGATCACCACCGGGGAGCGGCCCGGCGTGCCCACCTCCGTACGTCGACTGCCGCGCGCCTGGGCGATCCGCGATCCGCAGCGACGTTCAGGAGACCCCATGACGACCGCCACCGCCCAGCTGATGGACGGCACCGCCCTCGCCCGCCGCATCTCCGAGCAGACCGCCGCCCTCGCGGCGAAGATCACCGAGCGCACCGGTACCGCGCCCTGCCTCGCCACCGTCCTCGTCGGCGAGGACCCCGCGTCCGTCACCTACGTACGCATGAAGCAGAACCGTTGCGCCAAGGCCGGGATCACCTCCCGCCACGTGGAGCTGCCCGCCTCGACCACCACGGAGGAGCTGGTGGCCGCCCTCACCGAGCTCTCCGAGGACCCGGAGATCAGCGGCATCCTGCTCCAGCACCCCGTTCCGCACCACATCGACGAGCGCGCCGCCTTCGAGGCCATCGCCCCGGGCAAGGACGTCGACGGGGTCACCATGCACTCCTTCGCCGCCATGGGCTTCGGGCTGCCGGGCTTCGTCTCCTGCACCCCCGGCGGCATCATGCGCCTCCTGGAGGCCTACGACGTCGACCTCACCGGCAAGCACGCCGTCGTCGTCGGCCGCAGCGCCATCCTGGGCAAGCCGGCCGGCATGCTGCTGCTGGAGCGCAACGCCACGGTCACCTACTGTCACTCCCGCACCGTGGACCTGCCCTCGATCGTGCGCCAGGCCGACGTGCTCGTCGCCGCCGTGGGCAAGGCCGAGTTCATCCGCGGCGAGGACATCAAGCCGGGCGCGGTCGTGCTCGACGCCGGCTACAACGAGGGCAACGTCGGCGACGTCCACTTCGAGTCGGCCGCCGCCCGCGCCTCCCTGATCACCCCGGTGCCCGGCGGCGTCGGCCCGATGACCATCGCCGTCCTGCTGGAGCAGACGGTGCAGGCCGCGGCGGCGCAGGCCGGCCTGGACCTCGCGGCCCTCTGACCCCCACCGCACGCGACGGCGTACGGAGTACGAACGCCCCGGACCCTTCGGTCCGGGGCGTTCGCCGTGCTCCGGACAGGACGGCCGAGGGGTCACCGCGCCCGGCGGGTCCCGCCGGGCCGGTCCGGGGCCTGCGGACGGCTCAGCCCGCCGCCGGCGCACCCCGGCGGGCCGCCGCGACGATCGGGGACGCGCGGAACTCCCGGGCGAGCGCCGTCAGGGGCTGGGAGCCCAGCCGGTGCGGGACGGCGTCCTTCCGCCCCGTCCCGGCCGCCCGGCCGCCGGAGCCGCCGGAGCCGTTCCGGTCGGCGGCCGCCCGGAGCCGGCAGGCGGCGGCGAGCATGGCGGCGTCCGCCACCACCGAGGCGGCCGGCTCGTCCAGGCCCTGCCGGCGCGCGGCCCCGTACGCCGCCGTGCGCACCTCGGGGTCGAACCAGCCGGCCAGGGCCAGCAGCCCGTCGTCGATCACCGACTCGCGGTGGACCAGCCGGATCCCCACCGGTGACCACCAGGTCAGCGGGACCGTCGTCACGTTGCGGGACGCGAACCCGCGCAGCGCCTTCCACAGCGGACGCAGCCTGCGGTACTGGCTGAAGTCCCGCCAGGCCTCCGAGCCGCCGGCCAGGGGCACGATGAACCCCGCCCCGACCATCACACCGGCCGCGGCGGCCAGCGGCGGTGCCACGTCCGTGGACAGGTGCACCCAGTCGCGGCCGGCCCAGCGGGCGGCCACCGAGGCCCACTTGGCGGCGAGGTAGGACAGGTCCAGCGCCCCGCCGAGCACGATCAGGGCCAGCCCGCTGCGCAACGGTCGCAGCGAGCGGTCCGCCCGCCACAGCCACTTCCCGCACAGCCAGGTCAGCGCCGAGGTGCCCACGGTGTGCGCCACGAGGAAGCAGACGATCATCTCGCGGATCCAGGGCGTCGTGGCGTAGTACGTGTCCAGGTCCTGGAGCCGCTCCACCGGCGCGTCGCCGATCACGAACAGGGCGACGATCGCGACGGCCGCCGCGCCGAAGACGGCGATCGTCCGCCGCGTGGCCCGTCGCACGGCCGCGGGCGGCCCGCCGCGCCACTGCAGGACGAGGACGACGCACGCCCCGGAGAACAGCGTGGCCAGGCAGAACACCAACGGCGCGGAGAAGTTGACCACGCCGGTGAGACGGTTGACCGCCGAGATCGTCGGCGGCGACGCCAGGAAGTTGATGGGGGCGCCCAGGACGAGCAGCGCGCACGCGGTCCGGTTCAGGGGCTGGTCCCAGTCCCGGCGCATGCTCGGGGCCTTGATCAGCAGCGCCAGGACCATCAGGATTCCCGGCAGCTGCACCAGGATCCCGCCGCTCACCGGCCCTGCCCGAGGGGGTCGACGGGGTCCGCCGGGTCCGCCGGGTCCGCCGTTCCGGCCGCAGGGTCCGCGGGTCCGGCCGCCGGGGGGAGCCCGCCGACGGCCCGCTCCCCCGCGGTGAGCGGCGGCACCGGGGACGCGCCCCGGTCCGAAGCGCGCAGTACGTGCCAGAGCACCGACGGGCGCAGCCAGTGGGTGGGCGCGTCGCTCATGGTGATGACGTCGAACAGGGCCGCGGTGAGCACCTCGTCGGTGGTGGCGCCCGTCATCAGCCGCCCGACGTACGCGTCGAGGAGCCCGGCCCCGGGCCGCGGCTCCATGCCGGTGGCCCCCGGGTAGCGGATGTCCTGCGTCGTGGCGAGCTCCCAGGCGGTGCTCACCCGCGGGGTGAGCGCCCGCTGTGCCGCGCGGCCGATGCCGGGGTGGCCGAGCCCCTTCGCCCGGAGCAGCTCCCGTACGGCCAGCAGCCCCTGCGCGGCGACCGACATGCCCTGCCCGTACAGCGGGTTGAAGGTGGCGACGGCGTCGCCGACGGCGAAGAAGCCGTCGGGCAGCTCCGCCTTCTCGAAGAAGACGCGGCGGTTGGCGTTGCCCCGGGTGACGGCGACGTCCGTCAGGGGTTTCCTGCCCTCCAGCAGTTCGCCGACGATCGGGTCCCGCAGCCCCTTGGCGAACGGGACGAACAGGTCGGGGTCCCCGGTCGGCTCGCCGCCCCGGGTGCCGGAGAGGGTGGCCTGCCACCGGCCGTCCTCGACGGGCACGATCGTGGCCGTCCGCCCGGGTACGGGCACGCGGGGGTCGGACTGCACGTTGACGATGGGGAACCCCGCCGCGTGCGCCCCGGCCGGGGCCTCGAAGATCCGCGTCGCGTAGACGAGACCGGAGTCGACCTCGGACCGCCGGATGCCGTTCACGCCGAGCGCCCCGAGCCAGGCCGTGGCCCGCGAACCGCGTCCGCTCGCGTCGATCACGAGGTCGGCGTCCACCGTCCGGTTCCGCTCGTCGGGGGTGTCGACCCGGACGCCGGTGATCCGGGCCGCGGTGCCCTCCAGGCCGCGGACCCGGCTCCGCTGGAGGACGCGGACCCCGTCGAGGCCGGTCACCCGGGCGCGGACCACCGAGTCGAGGAGGTCGCGGCTGCAGGAGATGTTGAACTGCTTCTCCCCGCACCGCGAGATCCAGCCCTGCGCGGTCATGGTGGCCAGGTCCGTGGGCAGACTGCGGCGCAGGGCGCCCGCAGCCGTCCAGTCGTCGGTGATGCCGGGCAGGATCCGCTCGAAGGCGCGCGCCCCGCCCGACCAGAGCAGGTGGGTGTGGCGGGCTTGGGGGAGTCCCCGGCGCGGCGCGGGGCCCTCGGGCAGCACGTCCGCCTCGATGACGGTGACCGTCGCGTGTTCGGCCAGTACGGCGGCCGCGAGGAGGCCGATCAGGCTGCCGCCGATCACGACGGCGTGGCGGGACGCGGATGACTGGTTCATCGTGGGCGTGCTCTCTGTCTGGGGCCGCGGCCGGGGCAGCGGCGCGCGGGGGCGGCGGCCGGTGGGGGCGCCGGTCACCGGCGGGGCGTGGGGCTTCCCCAGCCGAGCGAGGTGCTGATCCGCTCGATCGCCTCGGGGAACCGCTCCTCCCGGGGGCCCTGGAGGTAGGGCCGCAGGAGTTTGCCCAGGTGCAGGCCGAAGGTCTCGGCCCGGATCTCCGCCGGGTCCCCCAGGTCGGCCCGGGCGGCGGCCCGCCGGATCACCGAGGCCAGCCCGGTCTCGGACTCCACGAGTCCGGCGAGGCAGCCGTGGCGCCCCGTCAGGCGGGCGGCGACCGTCATGCCCGGACCGAGGTCGAAGGAGGTCCCCTCCTCCACGTGCCACAGCTCGTGGCAGGCGATGACGAGCTGGTGCTCGGGGCGGGTGTGCGCCTCGATGACGATCAGGTCGCGGTCGTCGAGGTCCAGCCACAGTCCGCTCGCCGAGTCCGGGGGGAACGGGGCGAAGTGGAAGTCGACCGGCCGTCCGGCGCGCCGGCGTTCGAAGGCGGCACAGAGGGCGCCGATGACCCCGGCGACGTCGGTGGGCCGGGTGATCCGCGTGCCGGCCAGCAGGTCGGCGCCGAGCCCGCGCATGGTCCGTGTGGTCCTCATGGCGCCTCATCCCCGACGGGGTGGGGCCGGGCGGCGGCTCGCACGGGGTGATTCTCCATATGTCGACAAGACGTTCGATCAGTTTGTTTTGAGCGCAGCCTAGCCGCCGTTGCCGCCCCCCAACCAGCGCCTCCCGCAATGGCGGCCCCCGGCCGGGCACGCCCGCACCCCGCCATGACCCCGGAGGTAATCGACCCCTTTCCGGGGCGCGGGCACAGTGGGGTCCACGGGCTCCGGGGCCGCGCACTCGGCTCCGGGACCCGCACCCCCGACATCCACCGACCGACCCCGACGGAGGCGACCGGCGACGGCCTCGCCCGCTTCGCGCCGCTCCGGCAGCCGGCGCTGCGCGCGGCCGGCTCAGGGAGCCAGTGAACGCAGGTACTTCACCGTCGCCGGGTCGGCGGGGAGGAAGGTCTCGATGGCCAGCTCGGCGACCGTCACGTCCAGCGGCGTGTTGAAGGTCGAGATCGAGGACACGAAGGACAGCAGGTGCCCGTCGTGCTCGATCAGCAGGGGCAGCGCGATGTACGGGACCGGCTCCTCGCCTCCCTCCCCGCCGTCCGCGCCCCCCGGCCGGTGCGCGTCGGACGCCGGCTCCGGCTCCGGCTCCGGCGGCAACGGGTACGCCGCCACCTCCTCGTGCAGGGCGCGCAACGGCTCCGAGCGCGACAGCGCGATCTGCCGCTCCATCTGCGCCAGCAGATGACCGCGCCACTGGCGCAGGTTGCGGATCCTGGGGGCCAGCCCGCGCGGGTGCAGGGTCAGCCGCATGGCGTTCAGCGGCGGCTCCAGCAGGTCCTCGGGCACCCCGTCCAGCAGCATCGCGATGCCCCGGTTGGCCGCCACCACCGTGTACGTCCCGTCCACCACCAGTGCCGGGTACGGCTCGTAGCCGGTCAGCAGCTGCTCCATGCCCGCGCGCAGGGCTCCCATGGCGGGCGCGTCCAGCGGGGTGTGCGCGTACCGGGGCGCGTAACCGGCCGCCAGGAGCAGGGCGTTGCGCTCCCGCACCGGCACGTCGAGGTGGTCGGCGAGCCGCAGCACCATCTCCTCGCTCGGCCGGGACCTGCCGTTCTCCACGAAACTGATGTGCCGGGACGAGGAGTCGGCGCGGCCCGCCAGCTCCAGCTGGCTGATCCCGCGCCGCTCCCGCCAGGTGCGCAGCAGCATTCCCACACTCGCCGTCGTCATACCCGGACGGTAACCCGGCCCCCTCAGCCCACGTCGAAGACGTTCCGCAGTCCGAGACGGTGGCGCCACAGGTCGTGCCGCCTGGCCGACTCCACCTCGGGGGCCCGGTAGAGACCGGTGACGGTGCACCGGTCCGCCGCCGAACCCTCCCGGTCCAGCAGGGCGTTGACCGCCGCACGGGCCGAGGCGTTGGCGCCCTCCATCGTCGCGAGGTCGATGTCGACCGCCACGTAGTCCCCGCTGAGGAAGAAGTTGGGGACGCGGGTTCCCGCGCTCGGCCGGTTGTGGAAGGTGCCGGTGGGATGGATCAGCAGTTCGTCCTGGTTGGTGGGGTGCGGCGTGCCGAGGCTGTCGACCCCCGGGTCCAGGAACCAGGAGTGCAGCGTGGCGTCCCGGAGCGGAGCGGCCCCGGTGTCGTTCAGGGAGGCCTTCAGCTGCGCCCACACCTCGCGGGCCACCTCCTCGCGCGTGCACTCCTTGGCCGTCTTCCCGTACAGGATCCCGGGCCTGTCCCATTCGGAGACGTCCACGGACAGGCAGTCCACGGCCGTCCCGTCGCCGTAGTCGGCGGGGAAGTCACGGGAGGGCCAGTGTTCGGCTTGCTGGATGGCCGTCAACGACCAGGGGGAGTCGATGCAGTTGAGGTGTCCGTGGACGAGCGGGGCGCGTTCGGTGAGGTAGAACTGGATGCCGGTCATCCAGTCCGTCCGGAGCGCGTCGCAGCGCCCCAGCATCGGGTCCGCGGCCCGCAGGGCCGGGCTCCAGGTGCGGCGGGCGTGTTCGACGGGCAGCGCGCTGACGTAGTGGTCGGCGGTGACCGTGCGGCGCGCCCCGGACGGCTCCAGCACCGCGACCCCGCTCACCCGGCCGCCGTCGCAGCGGACCTCCTCGACGGTCCAGCCGATCCTGAACTCCACTCCGAGGGAGCGCAGATGGGTCTCCCACGGAGTGATCCACGCCTCGTTGGTCGGGAGGTTGAGGATCCGGTCCGGCGGGCCGTCGGCGCCGCGCCCCAGGAGGTTGAAGACGAAGGCCTCGCCCAGGGTGCCCACCGTACGGGTGGAGGCCTCCTCGGCCTTGGTGGCCACGATGTTGCGGGTGACGCCGATCGCCAGGATGCGCTGGTACTCGGTCGACATCCGGGCCGCCCGGGTGAACTCCCACCACGGGGTGCGCTCCCACACCTCCTCGCGACGCTCGTCGCAGCTGGTGAGGAAGACGAGCACGCGGTTGACGAAGTACGCCGTCTCGTGCGCGGGCAGCCGGACCAGGGTCTGCAGGATCCCGGTCAGGGCGCGGCCGATCTCCTCGGGCGTCAGCCCGGCGGGGGAGTGGCCGGGCCAGGGGACGGGGGCGCGCAGGTCCTCGCGTCCGCCCGACCGGGCGAACATCATCTCCCGGGGGGCGACGAGGTTGTCCCACACCCCGTTGGGGTTCCCGGGGAACGGGATGCGCCGCATGGTGTCGGGCAGGTTGTGGTAGATGCCGGGGATGAAGCGGAATCCGTGCTCCGCCGGCAGGGGGCGCCGCCCGCCCCGGGCGCTGCCGGGGACGTCCATGCTGCGGGCCTTGCCCCCGAGCGCCCGGCGTTCGTACACCGTGACGGCGTACCCGCGCTCGGCGAGCTCGTGCGCCGCGGTCATCCCGGCCACCCCGCCGCCGAGGACCGCGACGGTGCGCCGGTCCGCCGCGGCGCCGGCGCCGGAGCCGGCGGCCGCCCGCGCGGTGCCCGCCCCCGCGGCCGACAGGGCGCCCGCCGTGGTCGCCGCCGCGCCCGCGATGAACGCGCGCCTGGAACCGCCCGTACGAGCCGCCATGCCCCGCCTCCTTGTTACCGGTGGTAACGCCTGTCCGGCGCAGGAGCATAGGGCGCCCGCCCGGGGCCCGGAAGCTGCGCGGGAGCACCCGGTCGCACTATGGCGCGAAAGGTTCGATCCGGCGCACCTATGGGAAACTGACCACACGTCACGGGGAAGGAGAACGCGGATGCCAAGCGAACCGCTTTCGCAGAAGGAGATCGAGGACCGGCTGCGGGAACTCCCCGGCTGGTCCTTCGAGGACGACCACATCGTCCGCACCTACCGGCTGGCCACGCACCGGGCCGCCAGTGCGCTGGTCACCCACGTCACCGTGGTGCAGGACGAGTTGAACCACCACTCGGACCTCACCCTGGGCTACGACACCGTGCGCCTGTCGGTGAACAGCCACGACGCCGGCGGCCTGGTCACCGAGAAGGACTTCGCCCTCGCCGAACGCGTCGAATCCCTCGCACCCGCCCACGGCGCGAGCTGACACCCGGCGCCGCCGCCCCGCCCGGTCCCGCGAGGCCCCGACCGGCCCCGCCCGGCCACAGCGCAGGGGCCGGGGCCGCGGCCGGCCAGGGGTCTGCGACGCCGCGCGCCCCGCAGCCGTCCGGCGCGGGTTCACACCGGCTCCAGCCGCCACCACTGCGACGGGGAGTCGGTGTCCTCGCCCTGCCGGGCCCGGCCCTCGGCGTCGGCCTCCAGCGACAGCCCGCTGATGCACGCCACCAGCGACACCACCCCCGGCTCGTCGAGGTGTTCCTCGACGAGCCACTCCTGCGCCCCGAAGGCATTGGCCCGCCACACCTGCACCCGGGCCCCGCTGTCCGTCGAGGCGTTCGCCACGTCCAGGCGCCGCCCGTTGTCCTCGCTCACGACGTGGAAGATCCCGCCGCCGCTGTGCACCGGCGAGATCCGCCACCGGCGGGCGGCGGCGGGCGCGGGCGGCCCGTCCGGGCCCACCCGCACCCGGGAGGCGCCCTCCAGCTGCAGCACCAGGCCGCTCTCCACGTTGCGGATCCGGTAGACCCCGTCCACGAGGTTCACGCGCCCGCTCCTCAGACGTCGAAGACGGCCGGGTCCGGGCCGATCCGGCGGCCCGCCGCGCCCGCACCGAGGGCGGACAGCTCCGCGAGGTCCGCGGCGCCCAGCTCGAAGCCGAACACGTCCAGGTTCTCCCGGATCCGGGAGGGCGTCACCGACTTCGGGATCACGACGTTGCCGAGCTGCAGGTGCCAGCGCAGTACCACCTGCGCGGCGCTGCGGCCGTGCCGGGCGGCGACGGCGGCGACCGCGGGAAGGGTCAGCAGCTCCTTGCCCTGGCCGAGCGGGGACCAGGCCTCGGTGACGATGCCGAGGGAGGCGTGCAGCGCCCGCAGCTCCTCCTGCGGGAACAGCGGGTGCAGCTCGACCTGGTTCACCGCCGGCACCAGGGCGCTCTCGCCGCGGAGCCGCTCCAGGTCCGCCGGGCGGAAGTTCGACACGCCGACGGCCTTGGCCCGGCCGGACGCCGCGATCTCCTCGAAGGTCTTCCAGATGGCGAGGAAGTCGTCGCGCATCGGGCGCGGCCAGTGGATCAGGTACAGGTCGAGGTGGTCGAGGCCCAGCTTGTCGAGCGAGTCGTCGAAGGCCCGCAGCACCTCGTCCCGGCCCCAGCGCCGCTTCGGACCGTTCCACAGCTTGGTGGTGACGAACAGTTCCTCGCGCGGCACCCCGGACGCGGCCACGGCGCGGCCGGTGCCGCGCTCGTTGCCGTAGATCGCCGCCGTGTCGATGCTCCGGTAGCCGGCCTCCAGCGCCGTACCCACGGCCCGCTCGGCCTCGGAGTCCGGGACCTGCCAGACGCCGAAACCGAGCTGGGGCATGGCCGTGCCGTTGTTGAGCTTGATGCTGGGGACCTGGTTCACGTCTGGTCGTTCCCTCGGGGTCGGGGCGGTGTGGTCCGTGCCACGGCGTACGACGGGCGACAACCGGCCGCCCGTACGCCCTATTCCCGCCATCGGGGCGGACCTCACAGGCCTCCGCCGGACCCGGCGGCGACCCCGCCCGGACCCGGCGGCGACCCCGCCCGGACCCGGCGCCGACCCGCGCGGACCCGGCGCCGACCCGCGCGGACCCGGCGCCGACCCCGCGCGGACCCGGCGCCGACCCGCGCGGACCTCGCCCGGACCTCGTACGGCCCACCGGGGCGGCGCTCCCGCGGCGTGGTCACCGCGGACCCAGGTACGCCTCCCGCACCAGCGGGTTCGCCCGGACCTCGGCCGGGGTTCCCTCGGCGAGGACCGTACCGAGGTCCAGGACCACCACCCGCGCGCACAGCTCCATCACGAAGGCCACGTCGTGCTCGACCAGCAGCACCGCGCAGCCCTCCTCCCCGGCCAGCCTCCGCACCACCGCGGCGAGCCGCTCCCGCTCCGCCCCCGACAGCCCCGAGGCGGGCTCGTCCAGCAGCAGCACCCGCGGCCGGTCGGCCACCGCGCGGGCCAGCTCCACCATCCGGGCCCGCCCGGCCGGCAGCCCGCTCGGGTACGCGGGCCCCAGGGCCCCGATCCCGCACTCCGCCAGCAGCTCCCCGCCCCGCTCCCGGCGGGCCCGTTCCCGGGCCCGCCGGCCCGGCGCGGCCGGCAGGCCGGCGGCCAGACCGCCCCCGCCGCCCCGCCACTCCTGGGCGACGAGCACGTTGTCGGCCACGCTCAGCTGCCCGAACAACTGTCGGCGCTGGAAGGTCCGGCGCACGCCGTGCCGGGCCCGCCACACCGGGGAACGGCGGGTGACGTCCACCCCGTCGAGGAACATCCGCCCGCGGTCCGGCCGCCGGAGCCCCGACAGCACGTCGAACAGGGTGGTCTTCCCGGCCCCGTTCGGCCCGATCAGCCCGCACACCTCCCCGGCCCGGACCCCGAGGTCCACCCCGGTCAGGGCCCGGACCCCGCCGAACCGCACGCCGACCCCCCGCGCCTCGAACACGTACCCGCTCACCGCGCCACCCCCAGGTAGGCCTCGGTGAGCCGCTCCGCGTCCACCTCGGCCCGCGGGCCGCACCAGGAGACCCGGCCCCGGGCGAGGAAGGCCACGCGGTCGGCGATCCCGAGTACAGCGTCGGCCCTCTCCTCCACCAGCAGCACCGCGCAACCCGCCCCGCGGAGCTCGGTGAGCAGCGCGTACACCTCCTCCACGACGCGCGGAGCGAGGCCGAGCGAGGGCTCGTCGGCGAGCAGCACCGCCGGCGGGCGCTGCAACAGCGGGGCCAGCGACAGCATCTGCTGCTCCCCGCCCGACAGGGCCCCGGCGGCCACCCTGCGCCGCTCCCCGAGCCGGGGGAAACGGTCGTACACGGCCCGTCGTTCCCCGGGGTCCTCGAGGTGCAGGGCGAGGTTCTCCTCCACGGTGAGCGCCGGGAAGATCCCCCGCCCCTCGGGGGCGAGGAGCACCCCGGCCCGGGCGCGGCGTACGGGGCCGTCACGCGTGGCGTCCCGCCCGGCCACGAAGACCGACCCGCCCGTGGCGGGCAGCAGCCCGGCGGCCACCCGGCAGGCGGTGCTCTTCCCGGCCCCGTTGGGCCCGAGCACGGCCAGCACCTCCCCGCGCCGCACGCCGAGGTCCACCCCGCGCAGCACGTTCCCCCCGTCGTAGCCGGCCCGGATCCCGCGCAGCTCCAGCGCGGCCCGGTGGCCGGCCGGTGCCCGGGCGGGGTGCGCGGGGCGCGGAACGCCGCCGGTCGGGGCCGCGCGCCGCGCCCCGGACCCCTCTCCGGGGCGGGACCCCCCTCCCGGGCCGGTGCGCCCGCCGTGGCCCGGGGGCTCGCCTCCGGTGTCGGGAAGGGCCGGGGCGGGGGACCGCCCCGTGGAGCCCGGCTCCGCCCCCGCCACCCCGGCCGGGGAGCCCGCCGGCCGGTCGCCCCCGGCACGGGCCCGGCGTTTCGCCCGGCGCAGCGGAACGGCCGCGCAGTACCCGTCGGGGTCGTTGGCCAGCGCCAGTCCGGCCAGCCCGAACAGGATCACCGGCAGGTGCGCCGACTCCGTCACGTAGTCCGACAGCAGCCGCGGGGCCACCGCGTAGACCAGCCCCGCCACCACCGCGTACGGCGGCCTCCGCACGCCCGCCGCGACCACCACCGCCAGCCACACCAGCCCCGTCATCGCGGTGAAGTCCGTGGCCGTGATCCGGGTGTTGTACGAGGCGTACATCACGCCCCCGAAGCCCGCCAGTCCCGCCGACAGGGTGAACAGCAGCAGCTTCGTGCGCAGCACGGACACCCCCGAGGCCATCGCCGCGGCCGGCGCCGACCGCACGGCCAGCATCGCCCGCCCCGACGGCGAGTCGCGCAGCGCGCTCAGCCCGGCCGCCACCAGTGCGATCAGCACCACCAGCGCCACCCCCAGCGCCCGGTCGTCGGAGAGGTCCACCGGCCCGACCACGGGCCTCGGCACCGCCCACCCGGCGTCCCCGCCCCGCAGCCACCGCATCTGGAACAGCACCTGGTCGGCCAGGAACGCCAGCGCCAGGGTGGCCAGCGCCAGCGACCGCCCGCCGAGCCGCAGGGCCGGCAGCGCGACCAGCGCCCCCAGCGCGGCGGCCACGCAGGTGCCGACCGCCAGCGCCGCCACGAACGGCCAGCCCCGGCTCATCAGCAGCCCCGCCACGAGGGCCGAGGCGGTGACGAAGGTGGCCTGCGCCAGGGAGACCATCGCGCCGAGCCCGGTCACCACCGTGAAGGACAGGAACACCAGGCCGACGGCCAGCCCCTGCGCGAGCAACCCGCTCCAGAAAGGGGTGGTGACGGTGTAGAGGGCCACGCACAGCAGCCCGGCGCCGGCCGCCCACACCCCCCACCGCCGTGCCCACGGGGCCCCGGCCAGATGGTCCGGCGACGGCGCGTCCGCCGGGGCGACCCCGGCGGTGCGCGCCCGCCGGGTGAGCACCAGCAGCCCGCCGAACAGGATCAGGAAGGGCACCGCCGTCCTGAACCCGGTGACGGACTCGGCGAAGGACGCGTACCCGGCGACCAGGTTCTGCAGCACCCCCAGCCCCAGCCCGCCCGCGAACGCCAGCGGCACGGACGCGAACCGCCCGATCACCGCCGCCGTCGCGGACACGAAGAGGAACAGGGTGAAGTCGTGCGCGGACAGCCCCAGCAGCGGGGTCGCCAGCACCCCGGCGAGGCCCGCCAGCCCCGACGCGATCATCCACGCGACCGACGACAGCCGGTCGGCGCTGATCCCGCGCAGCTCGGTCAGGGACCGGTCGTCCACGGCGGCCCGCAGCCGCAGCCCCAGCCGGGTGTGGCGCAGCAGCACCCACAGGGCCGCCGCCACCACCGCCGTGACCACCCAGGTGATCAGCTGGTCGGAGTCGACGCCGACGCCGTCCGCGAGCCGCCACGACCTCGCCGGGCTCGGCCCGACCCCCGGCAGCCCGAACTGGTTCTCCGCCGGCTTGAGCGGCGCGCCCGCGTCCGAGAGCAGCTCCACCGCCCACAGCCCGGCGGCGGGCAGCGCCACCAGCAGGCCGATGGTCGCCACGATCTGCGCGCTCTCCCCGACCCGCGCGAGCCGTCGGAACATCAGCCGGTCCAGCCCCCACCCGAGTCCGGGCGCCAGTCCGCAGACCACCAGCAGGGCCGCCGGGACGGCGGGCCAGCCGAGCCCGGAGTGCAGTTCGTAGAAGACCAGGGCGCACAGGTAGGCGGTGGCCCCGTGGGCGAAGTTGAACAGCCCGGACGCCGAGTACGACAGCACCAGCCCGGTGGCCAGCAGCGCGTACAGGGCTCCGGAGACCAGACCGCTCAGCACGAAGACGAGCAGATCCCCCATGGCGGGCCCCTACGCGAAGGGGACGGGCTGGTGGCAGGCGAACGGCACGGCCACCTCGTACGCCCCGTCCTTCAGCCGCACCAGCGCACCGCAGCCGAAGCTGTCCTTCTGGCCCTTGGGCTCCGACCGGTCGCCGACCAGGGTCCCCGTGTCGGAGAAGCCCCGGGCGGCCGCCTGGAAGGACTCCACGGTGAGGTCGCGGCCCGCCTTCGCCGCGATGGACAGGAACAGGTCGGCCGACATGTACCCGGTCAGCATGTGCATGTTCAGCGGTACGTCCTGTCCGTTCGCCGCCGCCTTGACGTCGGCCTTGAACCGCTCCATCTTCGGGTCCGCGGACTCGAAGGGCTGGAACTGGAGCAGCACGTAGACCCCGTCGAGGGCCTGCCTGGTGGCGTCCTTGGCGAGGAGCCCCGGGTCGTAGTCCGTGGGATCGGTGAGCACGCCCCGGTAGTCGGCCCGCTTGAGCGCGGTGAACAACCCGATGTTGCTGGGGGTCTGCATGACGGAGACCACGGCGTCCGGGGCCTTCCCGTCGGGGCCCGCCAGGAGCTCCTTGACGTAGGCCGACCAGTCGCTGGGCACGGCCGTGGCCGGTACGGAGGCCTTGGCGTAGGACACCGTGAACCCGGCGGCGGTGAAGCCCTGCCGGAAGGTGCGGATGCCGAACTTCCCGGCGTCGCTGTCGTTGGCGATGATCGCGACCGACTTGCCCCCGGCCCCGCCGAGCACCCGGCCGATGCCCTCGGGCCAGGTCTGGTTGAGGGTGCCGCCGGGGGAGGGGACCAGGCAGCCGTTGAACCCGTAGACGTACTCCGGCCCGCAGAAGGACGGCAGGGTGCCCCAGCCGAAGGTGGGGACCTTCTCCTTTTCCAGGAAGTCGGCGCCGGAGAAGGTCACCGAGCTCATCGGGGACACCGCGAAGACCTTGTCCTGCTGGACCAGCTTGCGGGCGGCCGCCAGGTTCTTCCCCGGGTCCTGGCCGTCGTCCTCCGCGCCGATGTAGTCGATCCTGCGCCCGGCGACTCCGCCCTCGGCGTTCGCTCTCAGGAACCGGGCCCTGGCCCCGAGGTCGGTGTCCTTCTTGCTGTAGCCGCTCGCGCTGGTCATCGACACGATGCCGCCGACCTTGACGGAGTCCGCGCCCACCCCGCGCGTGTTCCCGGTCCGGCCTCCCGGCCCGTCGGGAGCGGGGCCGTGGGAGGCGGAGGCGGAGTTGCAGGCGGAGACGAACGCGAGGGCGGCCGCTGCGGCGGCCAGGGCGCGGACGGTTCGCGACATGGTGAGGATCCCCTCCGGTAGGAATCCCCGCATTCTGTGCGCGACCTGACGGACCGTCAATATCGGTGACCCGATGAAGTGACGATCCATCAGCTCGACTCGTGGAGGTTCGCCGCGCAGCGCTCCCGGGAAGCCCGTTCAGGACGGGTACAGCTCCGCGACCTCCCGCGCGTACGCCTTCTCGATCGCCCGCCGCTTCAGCTTCAGCGACGGCGTCAGCAGCCCGCGCTCCTCCGTGAACTGCCCCGGCAGCACCCGGAAGGCCCGGATCCCCTCGGCCTGCGAGACCAGCGTGTTGGCGGCCACCACCGCCCGCCGCACCTCCGCCGCCAGCTCCGGGTCACCCACCAATTGCTCCGCGGGCCGCTGCGGCAGCCCGCGCATCGACAGCCAGTGCGCCATCCCCTCCACGTCCAGGGTCACCAGCGCCGCGATGAACGGCCGGTCGTTGCCCACCAGCACGCACTGCGACACCAGCGGATGCGACCGCACCCGCTCCTCCAGCACGGTCGGCGCCACGCTCTTGCCGTTGGAGGTCACCAGGATCTCCTTCTTCCGCCCGGTGATCGTCAGGTACCCGTCCCGGTCGAGGCGCCCCAGGTCCCCGGTCGCCAGCCAGCCGCCGCGCAGCACCTCCTCCGTGGCCCGGGGATCGTTCAGGTACCCCGAGAAGACGTGATCGCCGCGCAGCCACACCTCCCCGTCGTCGGCGATGTGCACCGTGCTGCCCGGGATCGGCCGCCCCACCGTCCCGTACTTCGTCGCCCCCGGCGGATTCGCCGTGGCGGCGGCGCAGGACTCGGTCAGCCCGTACCCCTCGAACACCGTGATCCCGGCGCCGTCGAAGAACAGCCCCAGCCGGCGTGACATCGCCGACCCGCCCGACATCGCGTGCCGGACCCGGCCGCCCAGCGCCTCGCGCACCTTCCCGTACACCAGCTTCTCGAAGAGCTGGTGCTCCATCCGCAGCCCCGTCGACGGCCCCGGCCCGGTGCCGAACGCCTTCTGCTCGCGCGCCTCCGCGTACCGCACCGCCGTCTCCACCGCCCGGTCGAAGGGACCCCGGCGCCCCTCCGCCTCCGCCTTGCGGCGGGCCGCCGCGAACACCTTCTCGAAGACGTACGGGACCCCCAGCACGAAGGTCGGCCGGAAGGCCGCGAGGTCCGGCAGCAGTTCGGCGGCGGCGAGCACCGGCTGGTGCCCCAGCTTGACCCGGGCCCGTACGGCGGCCACCTCCACCATCCGCCCGAAGACGTGGGCCAGCGGCAGGAAGAGCAGCGTCGACGGCTGCTCGCCCGGTCCGGCCCGGAACACCGACTCCCAGCGGTCCACCAGGGTGTCCGCCTCGAACATGAAGTTCGCGTGGGTGAGCACGCAGCCCTTGGGCCGGCCCGTGGTCCCCGAGGTGTAGATGACGGTGGCGACCGCGTCCGGGGTCACGGCCCGGCGGTGACGGTGCACCACGTCCCCGTCCACCGACCGGCCCGCCTCCACCAGCTCCCCGACCGCCCCCGCGTCGAGCTGCCACAGCAGGCGCAGCCCCGGCAGCCGCTCGATCACCGAGCCGACCGTCATGGCCTGGTCCTCGTCCTCCACGACGCAGCCGGCGCAGCCGGAGTCGTAGAGGATCCAGTGCACCTGGTCCGCCGAGGACGTCGGGTAGACGGGGACGGGCTGGGCGCCGATCGCCCACAGGGCGAAGTCGAACAGGGTCCACTCGTAGCGGGTACGGGACATCACGGCGACCCGGTCCCCGAAACCGATCCCCTGCGCCAGCAGCCCCTTGGCGAGCGCCAGCACCTCGGCGGCCAGCTCCCCGGAGGTCACGTCCCGCCAGACGCCGTCCACCTTGCGCCCGAGCACCACCCGTTCGGGCTCCTCCCCGGCGTACTGGAAGACGCAGTCGGCCAGTCCGCCGACCGCAGGGCCCGTGACCACGGGTGGAACGCCGAACTCGCGCAACATTCCGCTCCTCTCCTGCCGAGCGCCGCGACGCTACCCCACCGGCCCGGGGCACCGGCACCCCCGCGGAAACCTCCACAAGATCCCCCCGGGCCCGCGTGCCCCCACGGCCCTGGTCGGGGCGCGTACGTCGCCCGGACGGGTGAGCCGGTCCGCTGTCCGGTCCCGCCCCGCGGGATGTCGCCCGGATACCGGGCCCCGTCCCGTGATCGGCTGCCGGGCGGCCCTTCCGTCCACTCCGACAGGTGGTTCCAGATGAACCGTCCCCGCCTCCTCGCCACGGCCTTCCCGACCCTGCTCGCGGCGGCGCTCTGCGGTGCCGCGGCGAGCCCGCCCGCGTCGGCCGCGGCCGCCGTGTCCGCGGCGCCCGCCGTGTCCGCCGCGCCCGCTGTGTCCGCCGCGTCTGCCGTGCCCACCGTCAGGCCGCCCGTACCGCACTGCCTGGCCCCGGACGGCGTCGACATCAACAAGCTCTTCCACATCAAGCAGCGGATCATCGGCCCCTCGGCCTGCCGGGTCGCCTTCGCCGGGGAGCCCTGGGTCAGGGTCGTGCCGAGTTGGACGACCGCCGCGGACGCCCGGACCGCCGTCTATCCGGAGGGCTACCGGCCGCTCCGCCCCGGGATCGCCCCCGTCGAGGACTTCAACGCCAAGTTCGAGAGCGCCACCTACGTGCAGGACCGGGGCACCCCGCGGGAGAAGACCTTCACCTTCAGGAAGAAGGACGTCCTGCGCACCGGCTTCGTCGGCGACGACGGACTCCCCTTCACGGGGATCGCCTCACCGCCCTTCAAGGCGCTCCCCGTCGGTGCGCACACCTCCACCGTGTTGATCACCCTCAAGGCCGAGCACTGCGACGGCCTCGGAAACGTCCGCGAGGACAACTGCCTGCCGGCGGGCACCAGCCTGTACACCGGGGACACCCCCTTCGAGGTCCAGCCCCGCCCCCGTGACCTCCAGGCCCGCGAGGGGCTGCCCGGATAGCCCCCGGAACCCCGCCCCGCCCCGTCCCGGAACTACGCCGGCCGGCTCAGGCGGTCGCCGCCCGCCAGGACCGCGGCCGCCAGCGCCTCCGCCGCCGGGGTGGGGCGCCGCCCCTGGAGCAGGGCGAACTCCACCGGCCCCAGCTCCGGCAGCCCGCCCACCCGTACCAGCCCCGGCGGGATCAGCCCCCGGGTGTGCGCCATCACCCCGAGCCCGGCACGGGCCGCCGCGATCAGACCGCTGAGGCTGCCGCTCGTACACGCGATCCGCCACGCACGCCCGTCCCGCTCCAGCACCTCCAGGGCCCGCGCCCGGGTGATGCCCGGCGGCGGGAACACGATCAGCGGCACCGGACGCTCCGGGTCCACGCGCGCCCCCTCCGCCCCGATCCACACCATCCGGTCCCGCCACACCAGCCGGCCCCGCTCGTCCCCCGGCCCGCGCCGCTTGGCCAGGACCAGGTCGAGGCGCCCCGCGTCCAGCCGCTCGTGCAGGATCCCCGAGAGCTCGACCGACAGCTCCAGGTCCACTTCCGGATGCTCGTGCCGGAACCCCTCCAGGATCTCGGGGAGCCGGGTCAGCACGAAGTCCTCCGACGCCCCGAACCGCAGCCGCCCCCGCAACCGCGTCCCGGTGAAGAAGGCAGCCGCCCGCTCGTGCGCCTCCAGGATGGTCCGCGCGAAGCCCAGGAGCGCCTCGCCGTCCTCCGTGAGCCCGACGCTGTGGGTGTCCCGGACGAACAGCGTCCGCCCCGTCGCCCCCTCCAGCCGCCGCACGTGCTGGCTGACCGTGGACTGCCGCACGCCGAGCCGGGCGGCGGCCTGCGTGAAGCTGAGCGTCTGGGCCACCGTGAGGAAGGTCCGCAGCTGAACGGGGTCGTACATGGAACCAGCCTATTGCGCTTCGTGATGACAGTCAGTGCAGTGTGCGTGTTTCCCGATGACCGCGCACCCGCGAGCATGAACGGACGACCCCCTCTGCTTCCAGCTCCCTCCCGCGGCCCTCCGCCCCGACCCACAGCGAGTGAACACCGACCATGCGACGCCGTCCCCGCCTCCCCGCCCGGCTGCCCCTGGACCCGTACGTACTGGCCCTGCTCGCCACCGTGGGCCTCGCCGCGCTGCTCCCGGCCCGGGGCGCGGCCGCCACCGTCGCCGACGGCGCCTCCACCGGCGCCGTCGCCCTGCTCTTCTTCCTCTACGGGGCCCGGCTCTCCACCCGCGAGGCCCTCGACGGGCTGCGCCACTGGCGCCTCCACGTCACCGTGCTGGCCTGCACCTTCGTGCTCTTCCCGCTCCTCGGCCTGGCCGCCCGCGGCCTCGTCCCCACCCTGCTGACCCAGCCTCTGTACAGCGGCCTGCTCTTCCTCTGCCTGGTCCCCTCGACCGTCCAGTCCTCCATCGCCTTCACCTCCATCGCCCGGGGCAACGTCCCCGCCGCGATCTGCGCCGGCTCCTTCTCCAGCCTCGCCGGCATCGTCCTCACCCCCCTCCTCGCCGCCGGCCTGCTCGGCGCCGACGCGGGAGGCTTCTCCCCGGACTCCCTCCTCAAGATCGTCGTCCAGCTGCTGCTGCCCTTCCTCCTCGGCCAGGCCCTGCGCCGCTGGGTGGGCGGCTTCCTGGTCCGCCACAAGAGGGTGCTCGGCTACGTCGACCGGGGCTCGATCCTGCTCGTCGTCTACGCCGCCTTCAGCGCGGGCATGGCCGCCGGAGTCTGGCACCGCGTCAGCCTCCCGAGGCTCGGCGCGCTGCTGGCGGTGGAGGCCGTACTCCTCGCCGTGATGCTCCTCGTCACCTGGTACGGGGCCGGACGCCTCGGATTCGGCCGCGAGGACCGGATCGCGATCCAGTTCGCCGGGTCGAAGAAGAGCCTCGCCGCCGGACTCCCCATGGCCAGCGTCCTGTTCGGCGCCCAGGCCGCGCTCGCGGTGCTGCCGCTGATGCTCTTCCACCAGATGCAGCTGATGGTCTGCGCGGTCCTGGCCCGGCGCCGCTCCCGGGACCCGGGGGCCCCGGGAGCGAACTCCCCCCGGGGTGTGTGGCGGAGGTCTCGCCCCTGGCCCAACACCCGGCCCCGCAGGGCCGGTAACGTGCGGCGGTGACCTGGATACGCCCGCTCGCCGCCCATGCCCCGCGCCCCTGCACCCTGGTGGTCTGCCGCGGCTGCTGCTGCGGGGACCCCCGCAAGAACCCCGGTTCCGACCACGCCGGCCAGCTCGCCCGGCTGCGGGAGGCCGCCGCCGCGTCCGGGGGCCGGCTGGCGGTCCGTACCAGCGACTGCCTCGGACCGTGCGCGCAGGCCAACGTGATCGTGGTCCAGCCCACCAGCGAGGCCCGGAGCCGGGGCGCCCGGGCCGTCTGGTTCGGCTGGGCCCTCGACGACACCGCCACGGACGAGATCATCGACTGGGCCCGGTCCGGCGGTCCCGGCAGCACCCCGGTCCCCGCCACCCTGGACCTGCACCGCATCGACCCCCCGGCCCCGAAGGAGCCCACCACCCCGCGCCGGGGCCGCCGGCGCTAGCGCCGGCGGCCGCCGCAGCGGCCTCCGTGGTCCTGGGGCCGGGCGCCCCTACGCGGGTCCGGCGGGCAGGACGATGCGGTGGTCGCCCGCGTAGATGTTCATGTCCGGGCCCCGCAGGAAGCCCACCAGGGTCAGGCCGGACTCCAGGGCCAGGTCCACCGCCAGCGAGGACGGCGCCGAAACCGCCGCCAGCACCGGGATCCCGGCCATGACGGCCTTCTGCGCGAGCTCGAAGGAGGCCCGGCCCGACACCAGGAGCACCGCACCGGCCAGCGGCAGCCGTCCCGCCTGCAGGGCCCGCCCGATGATCTTGTCCACGGCGTTGTGCCGGCCCACGTCCTCCCGTACGTCGAGCAGCTCTCCGTCCGCCGAGAACAGCCCGGCCGCGTGCAGCCCGCCCGTGCGGTCGAAGACCTTCTGCGCCGCGCGCAGCCGGTCCGGCAGCTCGCCGAGGAGGCCGGCCGTCACCCGTACCGGGTCGGCGGCGAGCCCCGGGAAACGGGTCGCCGTACGGACCGCGTCCAGGCTGGCCTTGCCGCACAGACCGCAGGAGGAGGTGGTGTAGACGTTCCGCTCCAGCGTGATGTCGGGCACCGGCACTCCGCGGGCCAGCTGCACGTTGACCACGTTGTAGGTGTTGGAACCGTCCTCGGTCGCACCCTCGCAGTAGGTGACGGCCTGGACGTCCGAGGCGTGCGCGACCACGCCCTCACTGGCGAGGAAGCCCACCGCCAGCGCGAAGTCGTCACCCGGGGTGCGCATCGTGATGGCCAGCGGCTTGCCGTTGAGCCGGATCTCCAGCGGCTCCTCCGCGACCAGCGTGTCGGGGCGCGCCCCGACGGCCCCGCCCCGGATCCGTACGACCCGGCGCCGCTCGGTGACCCGTCCCATGGCGATCAGCCACCCGTTCCGTACTCGTCGTGCTCTTGACGAGGACATTCTCGCGGATTCGCGGCCCACGGGGCTCCCGGCAGGAAGTTGCTCGGAATTCTCCAAATTCCGGTGCAGGAATCCTGTCGGGTCACACGCACCCGTACCCACCGGTAGCAGGCGAAGCTGGGTAATTCCTGACCGCCGTACAGAGGGGGACCCCGCCCATGACCGGTTCACGCGTGGTGGCGCTAGGGCACTACCAGCCCGCGAAAGTGCTCACCAACGAGGACCTCGCGGCCATGGTCGACACCAACGACGAGTGGATCCGGTCGCGCGTCGGCATCCGGACCCGGCACGTCGCGGGTCCCGAGGAGCCCGTGGACGAGCTGGCCTACCAGGCCGCCGGCAAGGCCCTCGCGAACGCCGGTCTGATCCCGGACGACGTCGACCTCGTTCTGGTGGCCACCTCCACCGCCATCGACCGTTCCCCCAACATGGCCGCGCGGGTCGCCGCGAAGCTGGGCATGGGCGGGGCGCCCGCGGTGATGGACATCAACGTCGTGTGCTCGGGCTTCACCCACGCCCTGGCCACCGCCGACCACGCGATCCGGGCCGGCGCCGCGACCCGCGCCCTGGTCATCGGCGCCGACAAGATGACCGAGATCACCGACTACGCCGACCGCACCACCTGCGTGCTGACCGGCGACGGCGCGGGCGCGGCCGTCGTCGAGGCCAGCGCGGAGCCGGGCATCGGCCCCGTCCTGTGGGGCTCGGTGCCGGAGATGGGCCACGCCGTGCGCATCGAGGGCTCCCCGCCCGTCTTCGCGCAGGAGGGCCAGTCCGTCTACCGCTGGACCACCAGCCAGCTCCCGCCGCTCGCCCGCAAGGTCTGCGAAAAGGCCGGGATCACCCCCGAGGACCTGGCGGGGGTCGTCCTGCACCAGGCGAACCTGCGGATCATCGAGCCGCTCGCCGCCAGGATCGGCGCCGTGAACGCCGTGGTCGCACGCGACGTCGTCGACTCCGGCAACACCTCGGCGGCCAGCATCCCGATGGCCCTCTCCAAACTGGTCCAGCGGGGCGAGATCCCCTCCGGCGCCCCGGTCCTGCTCTTCGGCTTCGGCGGCAACCTCTCCTACGCCGGCCAGGTCATCCACTGCCCCTAGGGGGTGTCTGACGGATGTCCGTGGGGAAGGAGCGGCGTCCGGTGCGTGCTCTCGGCGTGCCGACCGGAAGCCCGCGTACTGGACGTACTTGGGCTTTCGGTCGGTGCGGCGAGAGTGCGTGCCGGGCGTCGCGACGCCGCGGATATCCGTCAGACACCCCCTAGCCGCGGCGCACCCGTACGCACACGCGAGGCCCGCCCCGCCCGGGGCGGGCCTCGCGCGCACCCGCCCCGCACGGCGACGGGCCGGGCCGCGCGCAACCACCGAGACGCCCCGTCTCGCCACCCCCGCCCACGCATGCCCGCAGGTCAGCGCGGCGCGTCTGCCGTTCCGCCGCCCGGATAAGTGGTCGGAACCCCGCCGATCCTTTGCTATTGTTGTCCATGTCGCCGCGGGAAACCGGGGCCGACCACCTAGTCCGGGTGGCGGAATGGCAGACGCGCTAGCTTGAGGTGCTAGTGCCCTTTATCGGGCGTGGGGGTTCAAGTCCCCCCTCGGACACCAGCAGGAACCCCACTCCGGTGGGGTTCTTTTGTGTTTCCGGGCGACGGCGCGGCCAATCCCGCGAAGAACCCGCGGCCAACCCCGCGATCGATCCCGCCGACGCCGAAGCGCAGACGCCCGCACCGGCGGGAGGGCGCGCGATCCAGGAGGGAAAGCCCTGGTCAGCAGTGCTCTCAGCGCTTGATAAGGTGGTCCGTGTCGCTGCGGGGATCACCCTGCGGAGGCATCACCCGGTCCGGGTGGCGGAATGGCAGACGCGCTAGCTTGAGGTGCTAGTGCCCTTTATCGGGCGTGGGGGTTCAAGTCCCCCCTCGGACACCGTGGTCGGACGACCTGAAAGAGCCGGCCAGAGCGACGCGACGTCGCTCTGGCCGGCTCTTTCGTCTGTGGTGAACCGGTCGGCTGCGGCCGGGCGTTTGGACTGGTCACCCGCGTGCCCACGCCGGGCCGCACCCGGCTGCGGTCAGTCGCCCTCCGGCGGCCAGGTCGTGCGGTCGCGGACGTGGTCGAATTCCGCCAGTTCGTCGGCCAGGACATCGAAATGGCGGAGCGGGGCCCACAAACCGCGCTCACCGATGACGTAGAGGCGGCGCTTGGCACGGCTCGCGGCGACGTTGAGCAGATGCGGGGTGCGCGCCGCCCACGCGCGGGCTCCGGGGCGGCCACCGCCGAGCACGAGGATGACGACGTCGGCTTCCTTGCCCTGTGCCCGGTGGACGGTGGCGCAGCGTTCGTCGAGGAGCTCGGCGGTCCAGCCTTCACGGCCGGCGCAGACCCTCTTGCACTCGGCGACGAGGGCCCGGAACGGGGCGATGACGCGTAGGCGCTCGACACCCACCCCGTGCCGGTCCAAGAGGTCGAGGACGAATTCGAAGGCACGGCGGTCGCGTTCGCCCCACGGGGCGTCGGCCGGGCGGGCGGGGTCATCGGTGTTCAGCCAGCGGCTGGGCAGCAGACCGTCCCGTTCCCCGTCGGGGAACGCCTGTTGCCCGGTGCCGTAGACCATGAGGCCGCCGTACGCGACCTCATTGCTGACGCTGAACATCGGTTCCTCGCAGCGGCGGTGGACGCGCAACGGTGAACCCACCCAGACGTGCTCGTCGTCCCCGTCGGGGGTCGGCAGGTAGGTGCCGTAGCGGTTGGTCCGGTCGGCCACGGCCTGGGCCGAGGTGGCCGAGGGCAGCCACCGTTCGTCGACGCCGTAGGCGCGCAGCAGCCGGCGCTGCAGAGCCGTGGGCATGGTGACCACGGGCTCCAGCTGGAGCGGATCGCCGACCAGCACGGCACGGCGGGCCCGCCACAGCGCGCCCACGGCGGCCTGCGGGGTGGCCTGCCCGGCCTCGTCGACGAGCAGCCAGCCGATCGACTCCCGGCCGAGGCGCGCGAACATGCTGCCGACGGAGGAGAACGTGGTGGAGACGACGGGGACCAGGAGGAAGAGGGTCTGCCAGGCGTGCTCGACCTCTTCGTCCGGCAGCGGCCCGTTCGTCCCGGCCATCAGCTCCACGAGGACCTGGAGATTGCCCCGGACCTTCTTGGCGGCCCCGGCCACGAAGGCTCGGTGCAGGTCGAGAGCGCGCAGGAACAGGTCACTGCGCGCGGTGGACCACGCCTCGTCGGACCAGGGGGAGCCGAGTTCCTGATCGGCTTCGTCGAGGTGCCGCCAGCCGAGGGGCAGTGAGGGGAGCGTCCGAGCCGCCTGCCTCAGCTCGTGGTGGCGTCCGTCGAGCTCGGTCACGGCGGCCCGAAGATCGTGGCGGACCGCCTCGGCGGCCTGCCGGGCCCGCCGCAGCACGGTGTCCGCCGCGGCCTGCCGGGCGTGCGCGGTCCGTTCGTGTGCGAGGGCCGTGGTGAGGACGGCGGCCGCTTCGTCGACGGTGGTGGCGGCCCAGGAGCTCCGGCCCGCGGCCAGGGACTCGGCGCGTACGGCGGCGGCGACCTGCTCCAGGGAGCTGTCGAGGGAAGCGCGCTGCTGGACGAGCGATCGCGCGAGCTCGGCGTCGGCGCGTTCCTGCCGCGATTCGGCCGCCTGCCGGTCGGCGGAGCTCTGCAGCAGGCGCCGCAGCCCGGCGCGCAGGCCCCGTTCGACGGCAGGTGGAGCGTCCCGGTGGGCAGTGAGCGCGGTGACGTACTCGCGGTGGTGTGCGGCCAGCTCACGGGCGGCCGACAGGTCCGCACGGGCGGCGGCCAGCTCCTGCCGGGCCCGTGGTACGTGCGCGGTGGCCGTTCGGTGTCCGGCCTCGGCCGCGGCGGTGGCATTCCGTGCTGCCCCGGTGGCGGCGGCGGCCCGTTCCAGGGCGGCCGTCGCGGCGGTGACCTGCTGGTCTGCGCGGGGGACGGCGGCTTCCAGGTCCGCGATACGCTGCGCGGCCGCCGGGGACTCGACGGCCGCCAGCGCCGAGGCCAGCCGGGCACGCCCGACACGCAGCCGCTCGACCTCGGCCCGGGCGGTGCGGAAGGCGGCTACGGCGGCGGTCCACGACGGCACGGGCTCGGCGGGCCCGGCCGCGGCGTCCCGGTCCGCCGGGGCGGAGGGGCGGCTGCCGGGCGCGGTCCTCGGCGGGATCCAGTCGCTCAGGACGAACTGCATGCCGCGCAGCGGTGGCAGCCCCGCCGCGGACCGGGCGTCGGCCTCCTTCTTGGGCAGCCGCCCCCACCAGAACCGGTCGCCGAACTCCTTGCGGTTGGTCTTGTTGCCGAGCACCGCCGCGACCAACCCCCACGCGGGGCCGCCGAGGAGGGCGGAGGCGAGGTCGGAGAAATGGTCGGGGCCGCCGTGCCAGTGCTCACCGAGCGCGCCGATGCCGGGCAGTTCGGCGGTGATGTTCTCGACCGCGCCGTTGTTGGAGGAGGCGACCACGATCTCGAACCCGGTCAGCCGGGGGTCGAGCCGCGACACGAACCGCGCGTGCCTGCCCTGGCGGTCCTTACCCCGCCACGCCGGACCGGTGAATGCCTGTCCGGGCCGGTCGAACGTGGCCAGCACCGCCGCCCGCTCGACCACCAGTGCGGCGACCAGGTCGCGCAACATCGTCGTCTTGCCCGTGCCGGGCGGGCCGTTCACGGAGAACAGCCCGCCCTCGGTGCCCGCGCGGTCGGCGAGCATCCGGTCGACCGCGAACTGCTGGCTCAGCGCGAGCGGGCGATCCGCCGGTGCGGGCCACCGCCCGGCCGGAACCAGCTCCGGATCCACCCCGGCCAGGACGGCTCCGCGCTCCCGGCGCACATCGGTCCGCATCCCCGCGGCAACGGCATCGTGCTCGGACAGATACGCGCCCAGAGCCGGTCCGATCCCCTTGCCGACAGCTTCGGCCACGCGCGCGAGGTCGGGAGGGAGCAGGCTGTTCAGGAAAGGCGCCGCCGCGGCCGCCTTCGCCCGGGGGTCCCGAGGCCGGGGGACCAGCCTGCTCCGTACCCGGACCACCCGGGGCCGCAGACGGTCCTGCACCCCGCACAGGTCGGCGATCTGCGCGGTCAGGGCGACGAGATCGGCGAACCCGAGCGCACGGGGACCGGAGTCGCCCCCGTACGCCTCGAACACGTCCGCGGAGCCGGCCGGTGCCCGCTCGGGAATGCTCCCGCCATCGTCCGGATGCTCGGATTCCGCTTGGTCCCCGGCAGGTCGGCGGGCCGCGGCCCAGTCGGCGGCGCGGCGCACCAGGGGCTCGGCCGCGCCCTGCAGGGCGGCGCCGGCGACCTCGCCGAACAGGGCCCCGACCGCGCCGACGGCGGCGCCGCCCAGGATCTCGCCGAGCAGGCGCTGCCAGCTCACGCGGTCGGCCCCGGCCGCGGTTCCCGGCCCATGGCCGGAGCCGGGCCGCCGCTCGTACGCCGTGCCGGGGTCGGGGGCGGCGGAGCCGTAGGGGATCGCGGTGGCCGTCAGCTCGTCGATCGCCGCGCCGAACGCCTCGTCGAGGTCCTCGAAGCCGTCCAGCCAACCGGGTGCGGAGGGTCCCGGATCGAAGAGGCGGCCGGTCGCCCAGGCGCAGGCGGAGATCACGGACGTGTCCTCCACCGGTCGCCCCTCATCGTCCACGACCAAGGCGAACATCGCGCTCTGGCCCGGCAGCGTCAGCTCGGACTGCGGCACACCGGGATCCGGATCGGTCCCCGCGGGCAGTACGGCGATCATCGCCTGGCGGAGCAGCTCCAGATCGAAGACCCCGCAGTAGATTTCGTGCCGCCACATCCGGCCGGCCGGTGCACGTCGCGCGCCCGTATCCGGATGGTCGGCGTCCCACGGCAGCTGCGGCGTCACACGTCCGGGCAGCGGCGTCAGGTCGACGACGTACTCGCTCCGCGGCCCGGACCGTGCGGCGGGACGCCGTCGGGGTAATGCCGGGATGCCGGGCGGACCGAACAGCTCGATGGCGCGCCAGCATTCCAGCAGCGCTTCCCGGCGGTGGTCCTGCCCCTGTCGGCTCCGCACTCCCCGCCCCCTGTGACGTGCGCGGCACCCGGCCGCTTCTCTCGCCGATCGGCTGTTGATCGAATCTACCGGACCCCGGCCGACCGGGTCCCGGCAAGCTCGCCGGTCGCTGTCGTGGAGGAGGGATCACATGTGGAGGACCACCAGGCCGTTCGGGGCGGGGAGGGTGCCCGGGGTGACCTGGGTGAAGGTGCGGGGGAGGGCGAGGCGGGGATGGTCGGGGTCCGGTGGGGCGTCGGCCTCGAAGAGGTAGGCCGCCGCCGTCGCGGGGTCGCTGACCAGGTGGGGGCCCTCCGGTGCGGTGGCTCGGGTGAGTGGGGTGCGGAAGAGGCGGCCCAGCAGGCGCAGGGTCTCCGGGGTCATGCGGGTGGCGGAGGCCGGGCCGGGCGGGGTGGCCGGCGCGTGCGGGGCGGCGGAGCGGGCGGGCGGGGGATCCGGAGCGGTCGCGGGGGCGGGAACCGGGGTGGCGTCAGGGGCGGGGTCCGGGGGGATGGCGCCGGACAGGAGGAGGGCCAGGAGGATGGGTACGGCCTTGCGGCGCAGGGCCTCGGTCGCGGAGCGCAGCCGGTGCGCGTGGCTCGCCGGCAGCGAGAGCGCCAGGCTCCCCGCGGCGCCGCCGGTGGCGATCGGCACCGCCGCGCAGACGACCCCGGGGGAGTACTCGCGCAGGTCGAAGACGGGAGCGCCCGGAGCCACCGCGTCCAGGGCGCCGAACAGGGTCCGGCTGTCGGTGATCGTCCGCGCCGTCAGCCGGGCCGGGCGGTGGCGGGCCACGTGGTCGGCCCGGTCCCGGTGGCCCAGCTGGGTCAGCAGGCACTTGCCGACCGCGCTGGCGTGCGCGGCCGCCCGGAAGTCCACCCACTCCCGCACCGGCGGAGCCCCCGGCCCGTCCGCCATCTGGGTGATCCGGACCTCGCCCTCCGCGTACCGGCTGAGGTACACGGCGGCGCCCGCGCTGTCGCGGGCCAGGGCGAGGGTGCGCTGGAGCTGCCCCGCCAGGCCCCTGCCGCCGGGGGCGGCGAGCCGGTCCAGGGCCGGGCCGCGCGCGTACACCCCCGCGCCCGGCCGGTACGCGTACTGCTCCTCGCACAGCATGGCCAGGAGCGGGCGCAGCGCCGCCTCGGTCAGGCCGGAGTCGCGTGCGAGCCGGGCGGTCCGCACCCCCAGGGGGTGCCGCTCCAGGACCCGTACGACGGCCAGTGCGCGCCGTGCCTCCGCCAGGGCCCCGCCCGTGCCGGTCTGGACGACCGTCCCCCGCGCGGCCGACGTCAGCGCGGGGTGCCGCAGCGGGCCGGGTCCGGGGCCGGGCCCGCGCGCCGGGGGCGGGGACGGGGGCGGCGGCAGGAACGCGGCGAGCACCGCGGGCAGCCCCGCCCGGGGCAGCGGCACCGGGCCCAGGTCGGGGTCGTCGGGCTGGTCCACGTAGCGCAGGACGGCCGCCTGGGCGCACAGCCGTACCTCGCGCAGCTCGCGGCGGCCGCCGGGGCGGAATCCCCGCCGCCCCAGCTCCCGTGCCCAGAGCCGGGCGTCGTGGTGTTCGCCGCGGCGGGAGTGGTCGAGGAAGAGGCAGTACGCGGCGGGGGCGGTGCGGGGGCTGCCGGAGCCCGCGGCGAACTGCCACCAGAAGCGGGAGCCCTCGCGCAGCCCCGCGAGGTGCAGCAGACAGCCGAAGACCACCGCCCCGGGCAGGTCGCTGTGCCGGCCGTCGGTGAAGCGCCCGAGGTCGTGCGCGGCGCGCGGGTCGCAGACCACGGCGAGGCAGGCGGCCTTGAGGTCCCGGCGCGCCCGTTCGGCGTCGAGGGGGCAGTCCCGGGCCGGGTCGCTCCACCCGAAGGGGCGGCGCCGGTTCCTGACCGTCGCCGCGGTCGCGCCGGGGGCGCGCGGGGCGCGCAGCAGCCGGGACTCGGCCGCGCCGAGGTCGTAGTGCGGGTAGCGGTCGCGCACGCCCGCCCGTGCCAGGAACTCGGCCAGCGCGCGCGGGGATCCCGCGGGGGCGCCGTCGGCGTCGGTCCCGCGTGGCCTCATGATCCGGCGGACGCGTCGAGGAGCCGGGCGAGGCGGCGGTGGGCCTGGCCGAGCTGGGAGCGGACGGTGGCCTCGTCGACGCCCATCACGGAGGCGGCCTCGCCGGGGGTGCACTGGAGTCCGTAGCGCAGCATCACGGCGTCCCGCTGGCGCTCGGCGAGGCGGGAGACCGCCGAGTAGAAGCGGATGGTGTCGGTGAGCACCTCGTACTGATCGGCGTGGGCCTCCTTGAGGGCCGCCTCGAAGGCGCTGGTGTCCATCGGCTCGGGCCGGTGGTGGCGGGGGTCGCGGCGCCGCTGCCAGTCGACGATCCGCTGCTTGAGGACGGTCCAGGCGTAGGCGTCGAGCCGGTCCATGTGCAGCATGCGGAGCCACTCGTTCATGATCGATTCGAAGGTGGCGTCCACGGCGTCCTCGGCGGCCGTGTCGGAGCCGAGCTGGAGGTACGCGAAGCGCATGTACGCGGGCCGCCGGTTGGCGTGGAAGGCCCAGTACGACAGGCGCGCGGTCGGATCCCACTGGCTCATGGGCGTCGGCTGCCGCCTGCGGCTGGGCAGTCCCACGGCCCCGCCGGACTCCTCCGGTCCGCCATCGCTCACCGTTCCCCACCTCATCCCCTGTGCGGGTCCATGGAAGCAGCGCGGGCGCACTCGGAGGGCGCAGAGAAGAAACCTGGAAATATTACGTTTGGTGATGATCGATTGGTGATCGATATCGACCGATCGGCGGTCCGGCCAGTGCGTACGCATATGCCGGAGCGCGGGGCGGACGTGCGGCGGGCGCCCGCCGCGGACACGGCGTGTGACCATCCCATGATTCACTCGTTTGTCCGACCGTGGCCACAACACCGCGTTCCGGCTCCGGGCAGCCCGGCCGGCCGGCCGAGCCCGTGTCCCCTCCGTACCCGGCGCCGCCCGCGCCCCCGGGGCGGACGGCCCTCGAACGGGCCGAGGCGGTACTCGTCGAGCAGTACCCCCGGCTGGTCCGCCTCGCCTACGTGACCCTCCCGCCCTCCCTGGGCCGGCACACCCGGGTCCTCCTCGCGCATCGCGCCGTCCAGCACGCCCTGCCCCGAGGGCCCGGCGGCCGCGACCCCGGCGGACCGGGCGGCCCCGACAGCCCCGGCGGGCCCGGTCCGGGCCGCCTTCGTCCTGCACCGGATCGACGGACTGCCCGAGGAGGCGGTCGCCCGGGTGCTGGGCGCGGCGGGCGCGGCCGGGTCCGCGGGCGCGGCCGGAGCGGCGGACGCCGTGCGCGAGGCGCTGGCCGTACCCGTGGGGGAAACGCTCCTGCCGGCCCTGCGGAACCCGGAGTTCGACGCCAGCGTGGTCAGCGCCCGCCCCACCGACCTGCTGCGCCGCCGTCGCGGGGTCCGTGCCGGGTGGGCCGCGGCGGCCGTGCCGGCCCTGGTCTACGGGGTCCTCGCGGCCGACTCCTCGCCCCCGCGCACCGAAGCGGCGCCGTCGGCCGGACCGGTCGCCGCCGGGGTGCTCGACCCCGCCCGGCTGGGCAGGGTCCCGGCCGGGGCCTGGGCCGACACCGCCCGCGTGGACTTCACCGCCTGGCCCGCCCGGGGCGCCCGGACCGGCGACCGGGCCCTGCTCACCCGGGCCCTGGGCGCCTGGGCGGCCCGGCCCGGCGGGGTCCGGACGACGGCCGCGCCCGGCACCCCGACCGATCCGCCGGGGCACCCGCCCCAGCTGCTGTACGCCGGGAACGTGCCCGGCGCGGAGCGGGGGACGGGTGTGGCGGCGGGCACGGCGGCGGCGTCGACGGCCGGGGCGACCGCAGCGGAGGCGCCCGGAGGAGCGGCCGCCGTCGCGGGGCCGGGGGACGGGCCCGGCCCCGCGACGGTGGTCGTGGTCCTGCTCGACGGCGACCGCGTGGTGCGCTACACCGAGACCCCGCGCGGCCCGCGCGGCCCGCGCACCCTCGACTTCGCCCGTACCGACGAGGCGGGCGTCACCACCGCGGCCGCCCTCGCCCTGACCCGGGACCGGGCCGGCCCGGCCGCGCGCTACCTGCTCGCGCCCTGGATCGCCACCGCCGCCACCGTCGACCTGCTCCGCGCCGGGGACCCGGCCCGGCCCCTGGCCGTGGCCGCCGACGGGGTCACGGCCCCGGCCGCCGTCCCCCGTGGCACCGGGGCCTGCGACGCCTGGCCCGCGCTCGAACTGACGTCCTCCCGGCGCATCGTCGAGAAGCACTCCTTCGTCCTGGCCGACCTGGGCGGGCTCACCCCCGTCCACCTCACCCACACCCCGCTCCCCGACGGCCCCGCCGCCGTGCCCGCCCGGCAGCCCCGCGAGGCCACCGGCCCGGCCGCCCGCGCCGCCTGGGCTCCGGGCGCCTGCGGGCTGCGCGAGCTGAGCGGCGGCGGCGTCCGGGCCGTGAACGTCTGGGACTTCGCCGAAACCGAACTCCCCGACGGCGCGGGCCGGGCCACCTGGAGCTGTACCCGGGCCTCCGGCTGGGCCGGCCCCGGCGACGTCCTCGTACGGCTGCGCCCGCCCGCCGGGCCCCCTCAGGAGGTGGTCCGGGCGCGGTCCACGGCCGCCTGCGGCCGCTTCGGCCAGCACCTCCTCGTGGGCACCCGGTGGCGTTCCCCAGCGGGCCGCTGGTACCAGCTCGCCGCGGGGAGCCGCGAGGTCGCCGCCCTCACCGCGAGCGGCGCCGTCCGGGCGGAGGCGAACGGCCGCAGCCTGACCGCCCCCGCCGGACCCGAGGGCGCCCCCGTCTCCCTGACGGGCCGGCTCACCGGCGGCGCCCGGATCACCGCCCTCGACGGAGGGGCGGGCGGCCGCGACTGAGGGGCCGCCGGCGGCACCCGGCGGGGGCGGACGCCGCACCCGGAGGGCTCGGAAGCGGCACCCGGCGCGGCCGGGCGGGCGCCGCCCGGCGCGGGGTGCCCGTCCCCCGGACACCGGTCGGGGGCCCCGTACCGCGGCTGTAGCATGGGCCCATTGCGAGGGCCGTGACGGAGAGGTCACCGCCCTCGCTGTTTTTGCGTCACGTCCACCCGGACGAAATGCGGGCGCGTGCCCTTTCGGCGGTTCGATACGATGAACCGCATCACAATCCGTCACGGCACGCCGTTACGCATGAACCCGTACAAATGAAACGAATGGAGCATCCGAGGATGGCTCGACACCTGATCACCAGCGCGCTTCCCTACATCAACGGGATCAAGCACCTGGGCAACATGGTCGGGTCGATGCTTCCGGCGGATGTGTACTCCCGGTACCTCCGCCAGCGCGGCCACGACGTCCTGTACATCTGCGCCACCGACGAGCACGGCACCCCCGCCGAACTCGCCGCCAAGGAGGCCGGGATCTCGGTCGCCGAGTTCTGCGCGCAGGCGCACGACGCCCAGAAGGCGGTCTACGACGGCTTCGAGCTGTCCTTCGACTACTTCGGCCGCAGCTCCTCCGAGCAGAACCGCGAGATCACCCAGCACTTCGCGCGCAGGCTCCAGGAGAACGGCTTCATCGAGGAGCGGGCGATCCGGCAGGTCTACTCGCCGGTCGACGGCCGCTTCCTGCCGGACCGCTACGTCGAGGGCACCTGCCCGCACTGCGGTTACGACAAGGCCCGCGGCGACCAGTGCGAGAACTGCACCCGCGTCCTGGACCCCACGGACCTGATCGAGCCCCGCTCGGCCATCTCCGGCTCCACCGAGCTGGAGGTCCGCGAGACCAAGCACCTGTTCCTGCGCCAGTCCGCGCTCCAGCACGAGGTCGAGGCCTGGGTCGCCGAGCACGAGGAGGAGTGGCCGCAGCTCGCCTCCTCCATCGCCCGCAAGTGGCTGACCGAGGGCCTGCACGACCGCGCCATCACCCGTGACCTCGACTGGGGCGTCCCGGTGCCCGCCGACACGTGGCCCGAACTGGCCGCCGAGGGCAAGGTCTTCTACGTCTGGTTCGACGCCCCGATCGAGTACATCGGCGCCACCAAGGAGTGGGCCGACCTGGACCCGGCGAACCGCGACTACAAGGCCTGGTGGTACGAGGCCGAGGACGTCCGCTACACCCAGTTCATGGCGAAGGACAACGTCCCGTTCCACACGGTGATGTTCCCCGCCACGCAGCTGGCCACCCGCGAGCCGTGGAAGAAGGTCGACTACGTCAAGGCCTTCAACTGGCTGACGTACTACGGCGGCAAGTTCTCCACCTCGCAGAAGCGCGGCGTCTTCACCGACCAGGCGCTGGAGATCCTCCCGGCCGACTTCTGGCGCTACTTCCTCATCGCGAACGCGCCCGAGTCGGACGACTCGTCGTTCACGTGGGAGCACTTCGCCGCCACGGTCAACAAGGACCTCGGCGGCACCCTCGGCAACTTCGTCAACCGGGTGCTGACCTTCTCCCGCAAGAAGTTCGGCGACGAGGTCCCCGCGGGCACCGCCGCCGGTGCGGCCGAGGCCAAGCTGGGCGAGCAGATCGCCGAGCTCCTCGCCGAGTACGAGGGCCACATGGAGGCCCTCCAGTACCGCAAGGCGGCGGCCGCGCTGCGCGCCCTGTGGTCGGCCGGGAACGCGTACCTCGACGAGAAGGCCCCCTGGCTGGAGGTCAAGACCGACCTGGAGGGCGCGGCCCTCACCCTGCGCACCGCGATGAACCTCATCCACCTCTACTCGGTGGTCTCCGAGCCCTTCATCCCGGCCTCCGCGCGCGCCATGCGCTCCGCGTTCGACCTCGCGGACGACACGGCGGTGTGGGTGACCCCGGAGCAGGCCAAGGCGCTGGACGCGGTCCCGGCCGGGACCCCGTTCACCGTGCCGCCGGTGCTCTTCGCGAGGATCACCGAGGAGGACCTGGAGTCCTACCGCGAGCGCTTCGGCGGTTCCCCGGAGGCCTGACGGCCCCGCCGCCAACGGCTCCCCGAAGGGCGCGACCCGCCGAGGTCGCGCCCTTCGGCGTGCACGGCGGCCGCGGCCCGCGGGCCCGGCCGGGGCGAGGGATCCGGCCCGGGACCCGCCGGGGTAGGGAAAACCCCACCACGAAGGCTCCGCCTGGGCGTGCAGACCCGAGGGGGGCCGCGCGGCTGGAATGGGTCCATGACCCCTTCCGCCCGCCCGCGCCCGCCCGTGGCCCCCCGTCTCCTGCCCGCCTCGTCCACCGTCCGGTGGACCGCAGGCTGGCTGCTCGCGGCCGTCTGGGCGCTGGCGTTCCCCCTGTTCTCCCCGCTCGGCCCGCACCGGCTGTGGGGCTGCTGCGCGGCCGCGGGATACCTGGTGGCCGCCGGGGCCACCGCCGTGGGCCGCCCGCGCTCGGCGCTGGCCGCGGCCCTGACCGGAGCCGTCGTCCTGCCGCTGCTGTACCTGGTCCTCACCGGTCAGGGCCAGTCGGAGGTGGGGGTGATCGAACGGTCCGGGCGGCTCCTGCTGGATTCCGGCCGCCTCTACGTGGACCGGCCCTCCGGAGTCGAGGAGTACACCCCCTACCTGCCCGGCACGGCCCTCCTCGGCCTCCCCCGCGCCCTGCTGGGCGGCGGCGACGGCTGGGCGGTCCGCCTCCTCGGCGACGCCCGGATGTGGTGCGCGGCGGCCCTGTTCACCTCCCTGTGGGCCGGCCGCCGGATGCTCGGCAGTCGCCCCTCGCCGCTGCTCCCGCTGCTGGTGGCCTCTCCGGTGGTGGCCCTTCCGCTGGTGGTGAGCGGGGTGGACCTGCCGCTGGCGGGGCTGTGCTGCCTGGCGCTCGCGGCGGCCGTCTCCGGCCGTCCGGCGGTGGCCGGGGCGGCGCTCGCGGCGGCGTGTGCCATGAAGTGGACCGCGCTGCCCGCGGTGGCGGTGGCCGTCGCCGTGCTCGGGGCCTGTCGCGGCCCGCGGGCGGCGGTGCGCTGCGCGGCGGTGGCGGTGTCCGGCACGGCGGTGCTGGTGCTCCCGGGGGTGCTGCTCCAGCCGGCGGAACTGTGGCGGCAGGTCTTCGCCTTCCCGACGGGCCGGGCGGACGTGCCGACCCCGGCGAGCAGTCCCCTGCCGGGGCACCTGCTCGCCGGACTCGGACCGTGGGGCTGGTACGCGACGGTGGCCCTGCTGGCCCTGGCCGGACTGGGGGTGGCGCTCTCCCTGTGGGCGCGCCCGCCGCGCACGGTCGTCGCCGCCGCCGACCGGCTCGCGCTGGGGCTGACCCTGGCCTTCCTGCTGGCCCCGGCGGGCCGCTTCGGCTACCTGGCACTGCCGCTGCTGCTCGTGGTGTGGGCGCGCTGCGCGACCCCGCCGGCCACCGGCGGCCCCTCGCGGGTCGTGGCCCGCTCATCGGCCGCCGGCGAGGGGGCCGGGCGCTCCGGGGGAACGCTGCGCGCACGGTGACCCCGGCGTGGGCGGACCGCGCGGTTCCACCTGCGGCGCCCCGAGGCCGCACCGCTCGCCGGGGAACGGCTGCGGGCCGTACCGCGTCCCCCAGGGGACAAGGACTTCTCGGCGGGCCCACGGAGGCATCGTGTTCGCAGGACGGCCGGTCCGCACCGGCAGGGTGGTGCTCGTCGGGGGTGTGCTGCTGATCCTGGCGGCGACCGCCGTCGGGGTGACGGCGGCGGTGCGGGCGGGCGATCCCGCCCGCAGCCCGCTGCACCGTGCCGTGGACGCGTACCTGGACACCGTCGGCGCGGGCGGCGCCGCACCCCCGGGCGCCTGCGCGGGCACGGCCGACCCGGCGGCGGAACTGCGCCGTCACGGAGCGCGGTTCGGGCACCGGATCATCTCCTCCACCGAGGGCGGCGGAGAGGCCACGGTCAACATCGACCTCAGGCCCGGCGACGGCCCCGCCGTCGCCCACTCCCTCGACCTGCACCGCACGGGCGAGACGTGGCAGGTCTGCTCGGCCTCCCCGGGGCACGTCGAGATCGACCCGTTCGACTGAGGCGACCGGGGCGGGCCGCGCGGCGGCCCGGTCCCCTATGCGGCCTCCAGCCCGCGCAGGTGGGCCAGGACCGCCAGGACGCGGCGGTTGCCCTCCGTCGGGTCCAGGTCCAGCTTCGTGAAGATGCTGCCCGCGTGCTTGACGACGGAGGCCTCGGTGATGAACAGGCGGGCCGCCAGGGCCTGGTTGTTGAGCCCCTCGGCCATCAGCGCGAGCACCTCGCGCTCGCGGGGGGTGAGGCGGGCCAGCGGACGGTCCGGGGCCGATGGCCGCGCGAGCAGGACGCGCACCACCTCCGGGTCGATGACCGTCTGGCCGCCGTGGACCCGTTCCAGGGCGTCGAGGAACTCGGTCACCTCGCCGACCCGGTCCTTGAGCAGGTAGCCCAGCCCGGCCGCCGACGCGCCGGTGAACAGCTGGGCCGCGTACGCCGTCGCCACGTACTGGGAGAGCACCAGGACCGGCAACGAGGCGTCCCGGGAGCGCAGTTCGAGCGCGGCCCGCAGCCCCTCGTCGCTCAGTCCGGGCGGCATCCGGACGTCCGTGACGACCACGTCGGGCCGCTCGGCCTCCACCGCCTCCAGGAGGGCGGGGGCGTCGCCCACGGCGGCGAGGACCCGGTGGCCGCCGAGGGCCAGCAGTTCGGTCAGGCCGGCACGCAGCAGCACGGAGTCCTCCGCGAGGATCACACGGAGCACGGGACCTCCACGCGCAGTTCCGTCGGACCGCCCACCGGACTGGACACCGTCAGCCTGCCCTGCAACATCGCCACCCTGTCCGCGAGACCCGCCAGGCCCGCTCCCGCGCCGGGATCGGCCCCGCCGCGGCCGTCGTCCGTGATGGTGAGAGTGAGCCGGTCCCCCTCGACCCTACCGGCGACGCCGACGTGCGCCGCGCCGCTGTGCTTGGCGGCGTTGGCGAGGGCCTCGGTGACGGTGAAGTAGGCGGTCGTCTCCACGGGTTCGGGCAGCCGCGGCAGGCCGCCGAGGTCCACCGTGACCGGGACGGGATGGCGCAGCGCCACCTCGGCGACGGCCGCCGCCAGGCCGTGGTCGGTCAGCACCTGGGGGTGGATGCCGCGCACCAGGTCCCGCAGCTGCTCCAGCGCCAGCTTCGCCTCGGCGCGCCCCCGGCCGACCAGGGCCGTGGCCTCCGCCGCGTCCGGGATCCCGCGCAGCCGCAGCTCCGCGAGGCCCAGGGTCATGCTGAGGGCGACCAGTTGTTGCTGGGCGCCGTCGTGCAGGTCCCGTTCGATGCGCCGCCGTTCCGCCTCGAAGGCCTCCACCAGCCGGACCCGCGACCGGGTCAGCTCCAGCACCCGGCCGTCCTCCTCGCGCGGCCCGAGCAGCAGCCGGGCCGTCTTCACCTGCGCCCCGGCGATCAGCGCCCCCGCGTACGCCGCGAGCACCAGCCCCGCCAGCCCGGCGGCCGTCCCGCCCAGCGCCTCCAGGGGCCCCGTCACGGCCCGGCCGGGTATCAGCATCACCGGCTCCGGGGCCAGCGCCCACACGACGACCGGTGACACCACGAGGAGCAGCGAGAACGCCACCAGCGCCAGCACCCCGAAACCGGCCGCGCCGAACACGGCCCCCAGCAGGGCGGCGTAGCCCAACTCCCGCCAGGTGGCCCGTTCCCGCAGCCGGGTGCGCAGCCAGGCGGCGGCGCCGGCCCCGGCGAGCGAGGTGTGCGGATCGGCGACGGGAGCGGGCTCGACCCACCGGAGCCTGCGCCGCTCCAGCTCGGCCAGCGGCACGGCACCGGCGACGGCGGCGAGCAGCAGCAGGAGTCCGACCCCGGCGACCGCCAGCACCACCCCGAGGCCCACGAGCAGCACCAGGGCGACCAGTACCGCGTACCCGAGGGGGAACCCGCTGCCCAGGTACGCCCAGCACCGCCACGGCCACCAGGACCGCAGGAACCGCCACGGCCGCCGCCCCACCGCCCACACGGCCACCGGAGGAGCGGGGAGCGGGGTGGTGGCACCGGACATGCGCCCCAGCCTAAGCGCTGTGGCGCGCGGGCCGACGGGCCCGGGGAACGGTCACCTGCGCCAGAACAGGTGGTGCGTGACGCCGCTCGGGCTGGGCACGACCTCCAGGTGGAACCGGTCGAGCAGTTCATCGGGTGATTCCCACAGCCGCAGTCCGGACCCGAGCTTCACCGGCGAGACCGCCACGTGCAGGGTGTCGACGAGGTCGGCGTCGAGGAACGCCCGGACGGTCGTGACCCCGCCGCCGAGTCGGACGTCCTTGCCCCGGGCCGCCTCCCGCGCCTGCTCCAGGACCGTGGCCGGGTCGCCGTCGACGAAGTGGAAGGTGGTGTCGCAGAGCGAGAACGACGGACGCCGGTGGTGGGTCATGACGAACACGGGGGTGCGGAACGGGGGCTCGTCCCCCCACCAGCCGCGCCACTCGTGGTCGTTCCAGGGCCCGCGCTGGGGCCCGAACTTGTTGCGGCCCATGATCTCGGCACCGATGTTGACCGCGTAGTCCCGCGTGAAGTGGTCGTCGAGGCCCCGGCTGCCCCCGGGATCCGTACGCATGGGCCAGCTCGCCGTGGCGCCGGCCCAGGCGAACAGCCTCCCGGGATCGACATGGCCGAACGGATTCTCGAAGCTCTGATCCTCGCCGGCACCGATGCCGTCGGTCGAGACGTTGAAGTTCTGGACCCTCAAGAGCTGAGCCACGCGTTCCTCCTGTGTTGTCGGACGACGGCAGTGAGACTCTCCGGGCGGGGAAAACTCATCGCCGCGTCCGTGACCGATCGGAAACCGGGCCACGCGGTGTCCGGACTCATGAGGTTCGGGCGGTTCGGGAACCCCTGACCGGACCCTCATCGCGTGCGCGGCGGAGGCCGACTCGCGCTCGGAGGCCGCCCTGCGGATCCTCGTGTCGGGGGTCCCCGACGCGGGTGCGCGTACCGGGGCGCAACCCGGGACGGGGCTCCGGCGCGACCCGAGGGCCGCGCCGACTGCGGCGGCTAGCGTGGGGGCCATGACATCCGCGACGCGCCCGGCCGCAGACCAGGCCCCCGCAGACCAGGCCCCCGCAGACCCGGCCGCGACCGACGAGGCCCTGGCCACCCAGCCCATCGGCTACTGGAGCGGCCTGGCCCACGCGAAGGTCACCCGTCACCTGCGCGACGCCCTGGCCCGGATCGACGTCACCCAGCCCGAGTACTGGGTGCTCAACCGCGTCCACGGCGGCCCGGCGGCTCCCACCCGCACGGAGGCCGTCGTCCAGCTGACGCCGCTCGCGGACGGGCCGGACGAGATCGCCCGGGTCGTCGACCGGCTCGTGCACCGGGGATGGCTGTGCGTCGACGCCGGGCAGCGGCTGTACCTCACCGGGGCGGGCGAGGCGGCCAGGGCGCGGGTGAGGGCCGTGGTGACCGAACTGCGCGCGGTGGTCCACGAGGGCATCGCCGACGAGGAGTACGTCGCCGCGCTCCGGGTGCTGCGCACGATGATCGCCAACGTGGAGCGCGCGGACGGGGCCTGACTCCCCGCCGGTGGCCTGCCGGGGCCGAGCTGTGGGCCGACGGGTGGGCGGACGGGTCGGGCAGGACCGGTGGGCCGACCCGGAGGCCGGCTTGCGCCCGCGGGGCTTGCGCCCGCGCCCGCGGGGCCCGCGCCTGCGCCCGTGGGGCGGATCCGACCGACCGGGGCCTCCGGGACCGGCCTGACGGGCGATCAGGCGACCCCGCGTCCTTCCCGCCGTCCCGAAGTCACCCTCCGAGGGCGGATCTTGACCTTTCTGCCGCGTGTCGAACCGGCGCCTTGATCGTTTCTTCAGCCGTAACCCTCATATCGGCTGCCGAATCGGGAGGAGCGCGGTGACGGCTTGGCAGTACTTCGCCGGGGCGGGTCTGGTGGCGGTGCTCTGCCCCCTGCACGGCCACGTGGCGGTCGCGGGCGAAACCGACGGCCACGGCCACGGTCACGGCCACGGGGCGCGGGTGGACGTGTGCGTGCCGGGCGGGCATCCGGAGCCGCCCGTGGTGCGCCCGCCCGGCCCGCCGCCGCCCGAGGTGCCGGGGCCGCCCGTGGCCGTTCCCTCCGTGCGGGTGACCCTGCCCGGCGTGCAGCGGCCCACCGTGCACCACCCCGGGGAGGCCCCCGGCCTTCCGGGGACGCCCGCGCCCGACGTCCCGGTGCCGGACGCCCCGGCGCAGCCGCCCCCGGCTCCGCCGGCGCCCGGACCCGGACCGGAGCCGGTCCCCGCGGCGGCTCCCGCCCCGCCTCCGGTGAGGGCCGCCACGCCCGCGCGCGCCTTCCACGTGCGCCCGTACCGTTCCGCGGCCCTGGAGCGGCGCGGCCCGAACGGCCTGAGCACGATGATGCTCATGGTGGTGGTCACCACCCCGGCCGTGCTCGCGGCCGCCGCGCTGCGCCCCCGCTCCAAGAGCCGCGGCTGACGCACCCCATGCACCCACGCACCCACGAACGGGAGATTTCTCGTGTCCGAATGGCTGGTCCTGGCCATCGCCATGGCGCTCGTCTGCGCCGTCGTCCTCGCCATCACCGCGATCCGGCACCGCCGGGTCGCGGCCGACGAGGACACCAGCGAAACCCCTGACGTCATCGAGTACATGACGATGATGGTCGGCGTGGTCTACGCGATCGTCCTGGGTCTGGCCATCGCGGGAGTCTGGGAGGCGCGCGGCGGGGCGGAGGACAGCGTGCGCCGCGAGGCGCAGTCCCTCTACGAGGTCACCCAGCGCGCCGACGTCTACCCGGCGCCCGTCCGCGACCGGATCCGCGGCGAGGTGGACGCGTACGTCTCCCACACGGTCAACGTGGACTGGCCGCGGCTGGTCTCCGGGCAGGGCGCCTCCGACGAGGGGGCGCAACTGCTCGGGAAGCTGCGCGGCGACGTCACCCACCAGAGCCCCGCGAACGAGCTGCAGGCACAGGCCTACCAGCCGCTGCTCGACCACATCGCGGCCGCCGACGACGCCCGCCACTCGCGCACCCAGAGCGACGAGTCCACCCTGCCGAGCGTGGTCTGGGTCGGGCTGGTGGTCGGCGGACTCGTCACCATCGGGCTGATCTTCACCCTGCAGATCCGGCGCTCCGGCCGGGAACTGCTGCTGGCGGGCCTCTTCAGCGCGCTGATCGTGTTCCTGCTCTTCATGGTCTGGAGCTTCGACGCCCCGTACGGGCGGGACGGGACCGATTCCGCGGGGCCCTTCCAGGACCTGTTCCCGGCCGTCACGGTGACCGCCTCCCGCTGAGGGGTTCGTACACCGGGGGCTCCCGCGCGGTCCCGGCCCGGGTCAGCCCCCGGCCGGGGCCGCCCGGTGCCGGGCCGCGGCCACCAGCGGGGAGTGCCGCAGGGCGTCGGAGATGCGGACGAGGTCGCGCGGACCGTCGGCCGTCACCAGCACCCGGTCCCCGTCCGTCCCGCCGTCCGCCGTCCCCCCGGGGGCGGCGGAGCTCGTCCGGACGGCGGCCGCCACCATCGCCGCGTCCGCGACGGCCCGGGCGGTCTCCTCGTCCGCGCCGGCCGCGCGCGCCCGCTCGTAGGCGGAGTCGCGGTGGCGGCGGTCGAAGCTGGGGCCGAGCCGCAGGAACCCGTCGTGGATGTCGGACTCCCGCTGGATCACCCGGATCTCGGCCGGGGACCACCAGGACATCCGCACGCAGGGACTGCCGCCGGGGGCGGTGCTGCGCACCTCGCGCCACAGCGCGCCCAGGCGCCGGTACGTGGTCCAGGTCTGCCAGCTGTCCGACACCCGCTGGCAGACCAGGGGCAGCACGAAGCCCACCGCGCTGACCAGCGCCGCGGTGGAGGCCAGGGGCGGGGCCACGTAGGTGCTCAGGAAGTCCAGGTCGTGACCGGCCCAGCGCGCGCAGACCGCGGACAGCTTGGTGGCGTCGTAGGTGAGGCTGATGGAGTACCCGGACACGATGATCACCAACCCGGCCCTGAGCCAGCCGTGGACCTGGACCGACCAGCGCCAGCACATGGCGACCATGGTCGCGGCGGCCACGCTGTGCGCCAGCAGGTAGGAGACGATCACCAGGCGGACGTACGGGGTGTTGGCGTAGTACGTGTCGAAGTCGCGCAGCCGCTCGACGGACGCCTCGCCGAGGAGGAAGAACACCACGATCGCGACGACCACGACGGAGTAGCCCATGATCAGGCGCGCCGAGGTGCGCCGGATCTCCTGCGGCGGTCCGCCGCGCCAGTTGAACATCAGCACCAGGCACGAGGCGCTGAAGGCCGTCATCAGGCAGTACACCAGCGGGGCGGAGAAGTTGGGGATCCCGGTCCAGCGGTTGACGGCTTCGATGGTGGGCGGGGCGGCGAAGGTGAACACCGCGGTGGCCAGGACCAGCAGTACGCAGACGGACCTCAGGAGCGGATCGCGCCAGTGTGCGCGCAGGGCCGGCAGCTTGCAGACGAGGGAGACCGCCATCGCGGCTGCCGGGATGTAGTAGTCCTGTCCGTTCAACGGTCGTTCCTGTGCCCCCGGTAGCCGAGGGAGGTTTCGATGCGGCCCGCCAGTTCGTCGCGCTGGGCCGGGGCCCGCAGGCCGGAGGAGCCGGCGAGCCAGGTGCGGCACCTGCTGCCCAGCAGGAGCCCGAAGGTCTCGGCGTCCGTCTCCTCCTGGACGTCGGCCCGGGTGCGCGCCGCGACGCTGCGGACCGTCTCGCCGAGGTCGGCGCCGTCGGCCAGGAGCCGGGCGGCGACGGCGGCGCCGTCGACGTGGTGGCTGCAGTGGCCGGCCTTCATGTGCCACAGCTCGTGGCCCAGGATCACCAGCTGGTGGTCGGGTGCGGTGCGTTCCTCGATGACCACCAGATCGCGGTCCGCCATGTCGAGCCAGAGGCCGCTGGCCGTGCCCTGCGGGAAGGCGGCCATGCGGAACTCCACCGGGCGGGCGCGGTGCCGGCTCATGCCCTCGCAGAGGGCGGCGTAGAGGTCCAGGGGCTCCACGGGGGCGGGCAGCTTGATGCCGGCCACCAGCTCCCCGCACAAACGCCGCTGTGCTCTGCCTATGCTCACCGTTCTCCCCGTCGGCGCGGATCCGGACCAGGACTCAAGGATCAGATCCAGACTTTCGACTGGGTCATGATTCGTTCGGTTTGACGCTTTCGAGAAGCATGTCCAGCCATTCGGTCACCTTGTCCCGGTGCTTGTCGCTGGGCAGTTGGGCGGCCCGCCACGCGATGCCGCGTACGCCGTGGTTCTGCAGGAGTCTTGCCAGCGGATCGCCCGCCGAAGCGGTCTCGGCCGGTACGGGCTGCCGCTCGCGGCCCGCGAAGTCCTGGAGCAGCTGCTGCTCGGTCCGCTGGAGCGCGTCGGTGAGGGCGTCGGCGTCGTGGGCGGTGAGGAAGCCCGCGTGCACCCCGAAGAAGCGCTGGATGGCGTCACAGTGCTCCATGGTGGGGCGGCGGTCGCCGTTGATCAGGGCGCCGGCCTGCTGCCGCGACATTCCGGCGCCGTCCGCGATCTCCTGCTGGGTGTAGCGGCGCCCGTTGGGCTTCACCCGGGTCCGCCGGAGCAGGTCCAGGCGCTGGAGGAAACGCGCCTGGAGATCGGGTTCGCCGGCCGGGCGCCCGTCGAGCAGGGTCTTGATCACGTCGGCGGGGACCCCGGAGGCTTCCGAGAGCCGCCGGAGGTCGAAGACCTGGTTCCGGGCGCGGCCCAATTTATTCGCGAGTTCGGCGACCCGCGTGACGGTCGCTGCCAGGGGCGCGTTGGCCACCGCGACGGGAGCCGGGAAGCCGTCTGTCACCAGTGGTTCTCCTAGATCGCGCGAGGTCAGTGGGCACGTGGTCGGCCTCAGGGAATCTATCCGGTTTGTTTTGGGAGAGCTAGAACTTGCCACAGCTGTGGCGGGAATGAGCTGTCGCAAGGCTGGAATTGCCACAATAGTTGACACTCGAATGAAGTCGGTAGCAGGATCGCCACACGGAAATGAAGATCCAGACCGTGAGGAGGGGGAGCTCTCGGTGCCACATCTCGCAGCGGTGGGCCCGTCTGATGGCCTCGTCCGAGCCGGTGAGGAACGCCTGGCGGGCGAGGAGTCCGCCCGTGGCGCAGTGCGGTCGGAGCGGCGCAAGGAGATTTTGCGCCAGCGTCGCGAGGAACTGGGCCTGAGCCAGGAAGACCTCGCGTCGCGACTGCGCATCAGTGTGCGGGCGTACGGGAACTGGGAGCGCGGGCTCGTCAAGGAATGGACGGACCGTAAACTCCTCGCCCTGGCCGAGGCCTTGGAGATGAGCGAGCGGCAGTGCTTCTGGCTCTTCCGGGTCATGGTCGACCGGGACCCGCCGCCCACCTGGCGCGCGGCCGAGGAGAACCGGCTGCCGCAGGATCCGGCCCAGCGCGACTACCTGTGCGACTACGCGGCCCTCATGGAGGCCGTCCCCTACCCGTCCTTCCTGGTGGACCACCGGTGGGACGTGGCCCTCACCAATTCGGCCTTCGACCGGCTGTTCCAGTCGGTCAGGCCGCATCCGACAGCCCTGCCGGACGACAACTTCCTGCGCTTCGTGCTCTTCCACCCGGACGCCGCGGCCGTGCTGGAGGACCACGAACCGGCCTGGTGCGTACCGCTGCTGGCGCAGTTCGCCACCGCGCTCGGCGCGGCCCCGGACGACGAGGGGCTGCGGAGCATCCGTCAGGAGGTGGCCCGTGACCCGTTCATGGAGGCCGCCTACCGGTACGGGGTCCCGCACTGGCTGAGCGCCCACGGCGAAGCGGCCGCGGAACAGGACGGCGCCGTCCGGACGGTCCGTCATCCCGACCCCGGACAGGGCGTGGTGCGGTGCCGCATGGTGGCGGAATCCAGCCGAATGCTGGAGGGCATGGGACTCACCCGGATCACCCTGGTGCTCTCCGCCCCGCAGGGCCTGCGGACGGGTCCGGTGCGCGGTGTCACCGGCTTCCCGCAGCAGCAGGGGGCCCGCCTGCGGGCCGTGCCGTCGCCGGTGGACTGAGCGGGCGGGGGACACTGGTGCCCTGAAGCGTGTGCCGCGGGACCCCCGGCGGGGGTGCCGCCGGGCGGATGCCACGATCGGCGTCATCGCGCGGATGTCACGGATCGTGGCATCCGCTGCGGCGCCGGGGCGGACTCCCGCCCGGCGCGCGGTCGTGGTCCGTGGCACCGGTCGTGACGGCGGAAGGGCGGTAGGGGCGTGCGGTTGACCATCCTCGGCGGGGGCGGATTCCGCGTCCCGCTCGTCTACGGAGCACTCCTGGGGGACCGCGGCGAGGGCCGGGTGTCCCACGTGACGCTGTACGACGAGGATCCCGGCCGGCTCACCGCCATGGCCCGGGTGCTCGCCGACCAGGCCGCGGCGACGGGCGCGGCGGACGCCCCGGCCGTCACCGCCACCGGGGACCTCGACGAGGCCCTGCGCGGGGCCGACTTCGTCTTCTCCGCCATCCGGGTCGGCGGACTGGAGGGCCGGGCCGCCGACGAGCGGATCGCCCTGGCCGAGGGCGTGCTGGGCCAGGAGACGGTCGGCGCCGGCGGGATCGCGTACGGGCTGCGGACCGTTCCCGTGGTGCGCGAGATCGCCCGCAGGATCGCCCGCGCGGCCCCGGAGGCCTGGGTCATCAACTTCACCAACCCCGCCGGGGTGGTCACCGAGGCCATGGCCGAGGTGCTCGGTGACCGCGTCATCGGGATCTGCGACTCCCCGGTCGGGCTCGGCCGCAGGATCGCCCGGCTGCTCGGCGCCCGGCCCCAGGACGCCTGGATCGACTACGTCGGCCTCAACCACCTCGGATGGGTGCGCGGCCTGCGGGTGGGCGGCCGGGACGAGCTGCCCCGGCTGCTGGCCGACGACAAGGCCCTGGAGTCCTTCGAGGAGGGCCGCCTCTTCGGGGCCGACTGGCTGCGCTCCCTCGGCGCGATCCCCAACGAATACCTCCACTACTACTACTTCAACCGCGACACCGTGCGGGCGTACCAGGAGGCCGAGCGGACGCGCGGCGCCTTCCTGCGCGACCAGCAGCGCGCCTTCTACGCCGAGACCGGACGGCCGGACGGGCCGCCCGGGTCGGCGCTCGCCGCCTGGGACCGGACCCGGGCCGAGCGCGAGGCCACGTACATGTCCGAGAACCGCGAGGTGGCGGGCGTGGGGGAGCGCGAGGAGAGCGACCTGGAGTCCGGCGGCTACGAGAAGGTGGCCCTCGCCCTGATGCGGGCCATCGCCCGGGACGAGCGGGCCACCCTGATCCTCAACGTCCGCAACCGCGGCACCCTGTCGGTGCTCGACGCGGACGCCGTGATCGAGGTGCCCTGCCTGGTCGACGCCAACGGGGCCCACCCGGTCGCCGTGGACCCGCTGCCGCTGCACGCGGTGGGGCTCGTGACCTCGGTGAAGGCCGCCGAGCGGGAGGTCCTCGCCGCCGCGGCGAGCGGTGCGCGGGCCGATGCCGTCAAGGCCTTCGCCCTGCACCCGCTGGTGGACTCCGTGACCGTGGCCCGGCGGCTGCTGGACGGATACGCGACGGAGCACCCGGGGCTCGGCTACCTGCGCTGACGCCGGGGAGGGGGAACGGGGCGGGGCGAGGGCGGGGCCGCGGCCGGGGTTCGCGCGCGGGCGGCCCACCCGTACGGCGGCTTGCGGCATGCGGGGGCGGCGGTCCGCTGTGACAGTGCGAGAGTGACCACTGCTCCCGCCCCGGCCGGGGCGCCCCCCGTGCTCGACCGGCGCAGGCGCAACGTCGTCTTCGGCACGATCATGCTGGGCGTGCTGCTGGCCGCGCTCGACCAGACGATCGTGGGCACCGCCCTGCCGACCATCGTCGCGGACCTGGGCGGTGCGGCCCACATGTCGTGGGTGGTGACCTCGTACCTGCTCGCGGAGACCGTCGCGACGGTGCTGGTGGGAAAGTTCGGCGACCTCTTCGGACGCAAGCTCGTCTTCCAGGTCTCCGCCATCGTCTTCATCACCGGCTCCTTCCTGTGCGGCCTCGCCTCCAACATGACCCTGCTCATCCTGTGGCGGGGCGTGCAGGGCGTCGGCGCCGGCGGCCTGATGGTCACCTCGATGGCGCTGATCGCCGACGTGGTGCCGCTGCGCGAACGGGGCAAGTACCAGGGCGCGATCGGTGCCGTCTTCGGCGTCGCGACGGTGATCGGGCCGCTGCTCGGCGGATTCTTCACCGACCACCTGAGCTGGCGCTGGGCCTTCTACGTCAACGTCCCGATCGCGATCCTGGTGGTCGTGGCGGCCGCCCGGACCATCCCCTCGGTGCGGGCCGCCGGGCGGCCCGTGATCGACTACCTGGGCATCGCGCTCGTCGCGGCCGGCGCGAGCGCGCTGATCCTGGCCACCAGCTGGGGCGGGAACGAGTACGCCTGGAACTCCCCGGTCATCATCGGCCTGTTCGCGGGGGGCGCGCTGGCCCTGGCGCTGTTCTGCCTGGTGGAGACCCGGGCCGCCGAACCGATGCTGCCGATGCGGCTGTTCCGCAACCCCGTCTTCACGGTCTGCTCGGTGCTGAGCTTCATCGTCGGCTTCGCCATGCTCGGCGCGATGACCTTCCTGCCCACCTACCTCCAGTACGTGGACGGGGATTCGGCCACCGTCTCGGGCGTACGGACCCTGCCGCTCGTCATCGGCCTGCTCATCGCGTCGGTCTTCAGCGGCAACGTCACCAGCAAGACGGGCCACTACCGGATCTTCCCGATCGTGGGCAGCGCGGTCATGGCCGTCGGCCTGTACCTGCTGTCGCGGATGGGGCCGCAGACCGGCGCCTGGCTGGAATCCCTGTACATGTTCGTTCTCGGCGTCGGCATCGGCCTGTGCATGCAGGTGCTCACGATCGCGGTGCAGAACACCGTCGACTACGCCGACCTCGGCACCGCCACGTCCGGCGTCACCTTCTTCCGTACGCTCGGCAGCTGCTTCGGGACCGCGGTCTTCGGGACCATCTACGCCAACAGCCTGGAGCCGGCGCTGAAGGCGGGCGTGGCGGAGGCCGCCCGCGCCACCGGGGCCGGTCCGGCGGCGCTGGCGGCGGCGGCCCAGAGCCCGCAGGGGGTGCACGGGCTCGACCCGGCGGCGGCCGGCCCGATCGTCGACGCGTACACCGAGGCGCTGCAGACGGTGTTCCTGTGGACCGTGCCGGTGGCGCTGGTCGGCTTCGTCGTCGCGCTGTTCCTCAAGGAGGTCCACCTGCGCGACACCGCGCGGGCCGCGTCCACGGACATGGGCGACGGCTTCGCCTCGCCGGCCACGGCCTCGGGGGATTCGGCCAAACTGCTGGAGCTGGCCGTGGGCCAGATCGTGAGGGGGATGGGGCAGGACACGGCGCGCGCGATCGTCGAGGGCTCCGACACGCGGCTGGACATCGCGGGCGCATGGGCCGTGATGCAGGTGGACCTGCTGACCCGGACGGTCGGCCACGCCGGGCTCGGCCTGATCGCGGCGCGCCGGTCGGTCCCGCCCGAGGTGCTGCTGCCGGTCTTCGACCGGATGACCGAGGAGGGCTACCTGGCGCGGCACGACGGCTACTTCGCGCTGACCTCGGGCGGGGAGCGGGAGGCGGGGGTGATCTCCGCCGCGTGGGCGCAGTGGCTCGGCGACCAGTTGGAGAAGGACCGGGGACGGCCGCGCAGCGCGGAACTGAGGGTGGCGGCAGACGCGATCGCGAAGCGGCTGCTCGCGGAGGACCTGCGCGACGGCAATTTCGCGCCACGGCTGGTCCAGCGGGGGTAGTGCCGGGGAACTCGCGGCGGTCGCCGGTCGTCCTTCCCGGCGAAGGGCGTCGCGTACGGGCAAGGCGGGGGGTACCGCTCATGGCGATCACACTGGCGGAAGAGGTCGTGCTGCTGTCCCTGGACGGGGTGTCCGGGGCGGCGGGTCAGCGGCAGGCGGCGGGCTGGGCCGCCGCGGGGGGCATACTCCTCGAACTGGTCATGGCGGAGCGGGTCTCGGTGACCGGCAAGTACCTGGAACTGCGCAGTACCGCCCCCACCGGGGTGCGGCTGCTGGACGGCCGGATCCTGATGATCGAGTCCTGGCTGCGGGGCCGCAGCAAGCGGCGGGTGACGGACTGGCTGACGAAGGACCACGCCAAGGCGGTCGGTGCCGCGCTGGACGGCCTCTGTGAGCGGGGCATCGTCGGGTCGGAGGTGCACAAGGTGCTCGGGGTGTTCCCACAGCGCCGCTACCCCGAGGCCGACGCCACCGCGGAGCGCGAGCTGAGGGACCGGCTCGGGGCCGTGGTCCTGGACGGCGCCGACCCCGACGGGCGTACGGCCGGTCTCATCGCCCTGCTGCACACGGCCAAGCTGCACCGGCTCGCCTTCCCGGGCCGGCCGGCCCGGCAGGTGGCGCCGCGGATGGGGGAGATAGCCGCCGGGCAGTGGGCGGGCGAGGGCGTCCGCGCGGCCATCCGGGACATGCAGGCCGCGGTGGCCGCCGTCACGGTGGTGATGGCCGCCTCCACGGCGGTCTGAGCGGCGGGGTGTCCCAAGCGGTGGTCCGCGGGGCCGTCGGGGCCGTCGGGGCCGGGCCGGTCGGGTAGTCGTACGAGGGCACGTGCGGCAGCATCGGGAGGTCCGGGCGCCAGCTGCGCAGCACGGCGGCCGTCGGCGGGTAGAGGGCGGAGGGGATCGAGGCCGGGGCGAACCACTGCCAACGCGCGATCTTGTGCGGCTCGGTGACGGTGGGGCTGCCCTCGGCGGACCGGGTGAGGGCGGCGGCCGTCAGCCTGGTCAGGCCGGAGCCCGCGTCGATCTGCACCGCGAGCACCTCGATGGCCCCGGGCGCGGCCCGCAGGGCGGTTTCCTCGGCGAGCTCCCGCGCGGCGGCCTGCTCGAAGCCCTCCCCGGGATCGACCTTGCCGCCCGGCAGTTCCCACCGGCCGTCGTGCGCCTGACCGAGCAGCAGCCGGCCGTCGGGGCCGAGGACGATCAGCCCGACGCCCACCACGGCGTTGGGTCGGGGGACGGCCCGTACGGCCGGAGCCTTCGCGGCGGCCCGCTCTTCGGTAGCCATGGCTCCATTTGCCGGTGGCGCCCGATCGTTTGTCAAACCCGGCCCGGCCCGTAAGCCGACGAGCGCACGGAATCGGACATCTGTACGGGTTTCGGTCAGGGGCTGTCCGTGCAGGCTCTGGGCGGTCCGATCGTCGTACGGTCCGTCGGCTCAGGGGGCGCAATGGCACACATGCTGGTCATCGGCGGAGGGGTGGCGGGACTGGCGGCCGCACTGCTCGCCGCCCGTCGGGGGCACACCGTCGAGCTGTTCGAGCGGGACACCCGTGCTCCCGGTACCGCCCTGGACCGGGACTTCTTCGGCTGGCGCCGCCCGGCCGTCCCCCAGGCCGCCCAGCCGCACGCCCTGCTCGGTGCCGCCCGCAAGGTGCTGGTCGCCGAACTGCCCGACGTACACGCGGAGATGCTCCGGCTCGGCGCGCGCGAGCGGCACGAGCTGGACTGGTTCGACGTGCGCCCGCCGGCCCGGCCGGGCGACGAGGACCTGATCATGCTCCAGGCGCGCCGGATCGTGCTGGAGAGCGCCCTGGCCACCGCGCTGCGGTCCGAGCCGGGGGCGGTGGTGCGCTACGGGGAGCCGGTCTCGGGGCTGACGGCCGTATCCGGGTCCGCGGCGACGGCCCTGTCGGATGCGGTGCGGGCACCGGCGTACGGGACGGGGCTCTCCACGGGGGCGGGGACGGGGGCGGGGGCGGGGATACGGGTGACCGGGGTGACCACGGCCGGCGGCGCGTACGAGGGGGACCTCGTCGTGGACGCCGGCGGCCGGCGGGGCGGCGTCGAACGGTGGCTGGCCGCGGCGGGCTGCCGCCCCGGCACCGTCGAGCGGCACCGCACCGGCCTCGCGTACTTCTGCCGCTGGTACCGGCTGCCCGCCGGGATGGAGGACGGGCCGCGCAGGCCGTGGACGGTGACCGGCGGGGGCTTCGCGGGCTGCGCCGTGTTCCCGGCCGACAACGGCACCTTCGCCGTGACCCTGTTCGTCCACACCGAGGACCCCACCCGCTCGGCGCTGCGCGAACCGGCCGTCTTCGAGGCGGCGGCCCGGTCCTTCCCGCCCGGCGAGGCCTGGCTGGGGCTGGGCGCCGCTCCGTTGTCGGGGGTCCTGGCCACCGCGGGCCTGGACAACCGGTGGAGCGCCTTCGCCGACCAGAGGGGCCCGGTGGTGAGCGGGCTGGTGCCCGTCGGGGACGCCCTTACGCACACCAACCCGACCCTGGGACAGGGGACCTCCCTCGCCCTGTGGGCCGCGCACCGGGTGGCGCGGACCGTGCACCTGGAGGCCGGGTCCGACCGCTTCGCCGCCGAATACCACGACTGGGCCGTCCGTACGATCAAGCCCTGGTTCGACTTCCAGGTCGTCGCCGACGCGGCCATCGGGGACCGCTTCGCGACCCGGGCCTCCCGGACCGGAACGGCACGGGAGGCGGCCGCGCTGTTCGAATGCGCACTGGAGGACCCGGAGGTGATGCGGGCCCGGGCCAGGGTCCGCCACCTCGTCGACCCGCCCGAACGGGCCTACGCGCACCCCCTGATCCGGGCCCGCGTCACCCGCTGGCTCGCGGCCCGGCCGGATTACGCCCCGAACGCGGTGGGGCCGGACCGGGCCGAGTGGGAGAAGCTGACGGCCGGCTGACCTCCGCGCGCGGCCCCTGCGACGCCCCCGCGACGCCTCTCAGACCCCTCAGGCTCCTCTGCAGCCTCTGCAGCCTCTGTGGTCCCTGAGGCCCCTCCTGCCTCTGCGGCCCTCACGGCCGCGCGGCTCCCGCGGCGGCGCCGGGCCGGTCAGCCTCCGGTGCCCAGCACCTCGGCGAGGTCGTAGCCGACGACCTCCTCCAGCTGCGCGTACGTACAGCTCTCCGGGGTGCGGTCGGGCCGCCAGCGGGCGAACTGTGCGGTGTGGCGGAAGCGGTCGCCCTCCATGTGGTCGTACTTCACCTCGCAGACCCGCTCGGGGCGCAGGGGGACCCAGGACAGGTCCTTCTTGCCGGTCCACCGGCTCTGCGCGCCCGGCAGCCGGGCGCTCTCGTGCGCCGATTCCTCGGCCCACGCCGCCCAGGGGTGCCCCGCCGGGTCGGGCATGCGCAGGGGATCCAGCTCCTCGACCAGCTCCGCCCGGCGCTTCATCGGGAAGGCGGCGCAGACCCCCACGTGCTGGAGCCCGCCCCGGTCGTCGTACAGGCCCAGGAGCAGCGATCCGACAATCGGACCGCTCTTGTGGAAGCGAAAACCCGCGAGGACGACGTCCGCCGTACGCTCGTGCTTGATCTTGAACATCAGGCGGGCGTCGGGCCGGTAGGGGAGGTCGAGGGGCTTCGCGACGACCCCGTCGAGTCCGGCGCCTTCGAACCGCTCGAACCACTCCCGCGCGAGCGCGGGGTCGGTGGTCGCGGGCGCGAGGTGCACGGGGGGCCGAGCGGTGGAAAGGGCGTTGACCAGGGCGGTACGGCGGTCACCGAGCGGGGTGTCCAGGAGCGACACGTCGTCGAGGGCGAGCAGGTCGAAGGCCACGAAACTGGCCGGGGTGGTCTCGGCGAGCAGTTTCACGCGGGACGCGGCGGGATGGATCCGCTCCGTGAGCCGCTCGAAGTCGAGCCGCCCGCCCTGCACGATCACGATCTCCCCGTCCACCACGCAACGGGGCGGCAGGTTCTCCTTGAGGGCCGCCACCAGCTCCGGGAAGTACCGGGTCAGGGTCTTTCCCGTGCGGCTGCCGATCTCCAGCTCCTCGCCGTCGCGGTGCACGATGGCGCGGAAACCGTCCCACTTCGCCTCGTACTGCATTCCGGGCGGGATCTTCGCCACGGACTTGGCGAGCATGGGCTTCACGGGGGGCATCACCGGCAGATCCATGTCCTCGATTCTGCGGTCGTACGTGCGGACCCGCCCGGTGTGCGCGCCCGGCCGGGCCCGCCTACCGTGGCGCTCATGGGTGCTGCGGGTGGTGCGATCGAGCTCGACGCCGGCGGGCGGGCGGTACGGCTGTCCAGTCCGGACAAGGTGTACTTCCCCGAGCGCGGCCTCACCAAGAGGGACGTCGCCGAGTACTACCTGGCCGTGGCGGACGGGATCACCCGCGCGCTGCGCGACCGCCCCACCACCCTGGAGCGGTACCCGGACGGGGTGGAGGGCGAGTCCTTCTTCCAGAAGCGCGCCCCGAAGAACCTCCCCGACTGGATCCCGACCGCCCACATCTCCTTCCCCAGCGGGCGCACCGCCGACGAGATCTGCCCGACCGAGCCGGCCGCCGTCCTGTGGGCCGCCAACCTGGGCTGCCTCACCTTCCACCCCTGGCCGGTGCGCCGCGCGGACACCGACCGACCGGATGAACTGCGCATCGACCTCGATCCGCAGCCGGGCACCGACTACCACCACGCGGTGGCCGCCGCCCACGAACTGCGGGCGCTGCTGGACGAACTGGGTCTGCGCGGCTGGCCCAAGACCTCGGGCGGGCGCGGGCTGCACGTCTTCGTGCCCATCGCCCCGCGCTGGACCTTCACCGAGGTACGCCGGTGCGCGATCGCCCTGGGGCGGGAGCTCGAACGGCGGATGCCCGAACAGGTCACCACCGCCTGGTGGAAGGAGGAGCGCGGCGAGCGCATCTTCGTCGACTACAACCAGACCGCCCGCGACCGGACCATCGCCTCGGCGTACTCCGTCCGCCCCCGCCCGCACGCACCGGTCTCCGCGCCGCTGCGCTGGGACGAGGTGGACGACGCGGAACCGCGCGACTTCGACATCGTGACCATGCCGGCGCGCTTCGCCGAACTGGGCGACCTGCACGCCGACATGGACGAGCACGCCTTCGGCCTGGAGGCCGTGCTGGAACTCGCCGCGCGGGACGAGCACGAGCACGGGCTGGGCGACCTGCCCTATCCTCCGGACCATCCCAAGATGCCGGGCGAGCCCAAGCGGGTGCAGCCGAGCCGGGCGAAGCACGAGGACTGAGCCGCCGGTCCGCTTACGTCGGGGTGCGATACGCACTTCGAAGTGCCTCCTTCTCCTTCCGTCACGGCCGTTCCTCGGGTGGCCGGCACGTTGCGCCTGTCGGAGGCCGTCCGCGCGCACCGGCGTCTGGAGCGGGGCGGGCTGCGCGGCCGGCTCGTCCTCGTCCCGTAGCCGGACACCGGGCCGCTCCGTCCCGCGGTGCACCACGCCCGAGACCCGGAACCCGGTGGCTTCTTCCGGTCGCCGCACTAGGCTCGGGCCCGTGAGGACCTTCGATGCGCGGCCGCTGCTCTTCCTGGATGTCGACGGGCCCCTGATCCCCTTCGGGGGAACGGGCCATCCCGTGGCCGCCACGGCCGGTCATCCGTTGCTGGGACGGCTGGATCCGGGCCACGGGGCCCGGCTGCTGGCGCTGCCCTGCGAGCTGGTGTGGGCCACGACCTGGGGCGAGGAGGCCAACGAGACCATCGCCCCGCGGATCGGGCTGCCGCGGCTGCCGGTGGTCGACTGGCCGGAGCCCACGGAGGACGAGGGGCGCGGCGGCCTCCACTGGAAGACCCGTCCGCTCCTCGCCCGCGCGCAGGGGCGCCCCTTCGTCTGGGTGGACGACGAGATCACCGCCGCCGACCGGGCCTGGGCCGCCGACCGTCACCCGGCGCCCGCGCTGCTGCACCGGGTCGATCCCCGTTCGGGTCTCACGCCCGCGGACTTCGACGCCCTCGCTCAGTGGCTGACCTGCTGTTGATGAGCTGTTGATCGGACGTCCATCGGGGCGCAGCAGGATCGGCGGCATGTCGATGAACACCACTGCCACCACCGCCCCCGCCTGGTACGACCTCGCGCTGTGCGCCCAGACGGGCCCGGCCTTCTTCTTCCCGGAGCCCGGTTCCTCGCTCCGGGACGCGAAGCGGCTGTGCGGGGCGTGTGAGGGGCGGGCGGCGTGCCTGGAGTACGCCCTGGCCAACGACGAGCGGTTCGGCGTCTGGGGCGGCCTCTCGGAGACGGAACGGCAGGCCCTGCGCCCGCGTCGCTGAGCGCCGCCCGCGGTCCGGCCCCGTACGTGGTGAAGCCCCGGCAGGTCCTCCTGCCGGGGCTTCACCACGTACGGGCGTACGGACCGGGGCCCCTCAGGGGCCCGCCGTCGGTGTCGGTCAGCCCTTGCGGGCGGCCAGGCGCGCGGCGCGGGCGGCCAGGCGCTCGTCGAACTTGCGGGCCTCGGAGTCCAGCCCGTTCATGAAGAGCCCGAGCTCCTCCTGGGCCTTCTGGCCCTCGGGGCCGAGCCCGTCGATGTCCATGATCTTGAGGAAGCGGATCACGGGGCTCAGCACGTCGTCGTGGTGGATCCGCAGGTTGTAGACCCCGCCGATCGCCATCTGCGCGGCCATCCGCTCGAAGCCGGGCATGCCGTGTCCGGGCATCCGGAAGTTCACGACCACGTCCCGCACGGCCTGCATCGTCAGGTCCGGGGCGATCTCGAAGGCGGCGCCCAGCAGGTTGCGGTAGAAGATCATGTGCAGGTTCTCGTCCTGCGCGATGCGTGCCAGCATCCGGTCGCAGACCGGGTCACCGGACTGGTGGCCGGTGTTGCGGTGCGAGATGCGCGTCGCGAGCTCCTGGAAGGCGACGTAGGCCACCGAGTGCAGCATCGAGTGGCTGTTGTCGGACTCGAAGCCCTCCGACATGTGCTGCATCCGGAACGCTTCCAGCTTGTCCGGGTCCACGGCGCGCGAGGCCAGCAGGTAGTCGCGCATCACGATGCCGTGGCGGCCCTCCTCGGCGGTCCAGCGGTGCACCCAGGTGCCCCACGCGCCGTTGCGGCCGAAAAGGCTCGCGATCTCGTGGTGGTAGCTGGGGAGGTTGTCCTCGGTCAGCAGGTTGACGACCAGCGCGATCTTGCCGATGTCGGTGACCTTGGACTGCTGGGGGTCCCAGGCCTCGCCGTCCTCGAAGAAGCCGGGGAAGTTCCGGCCGTCGCTCCACGGGACGTACTCGTGGGGCATCCAGTCCTTGGTGACCTTCAGATGGCGGTTGAGCTCCTTCTCGACCACCTCTTCCAGCGCGTACAGCAGCTTGGCGTCGGTCCACGCCTCCGAGCTGCCGAGGTGGGGAGAGGTGATCGTCACGGGTGCTCCTGGGGACAAAGCGAATTACCTACGGTTCCGTAGCCTACGGAGTCGTAGGTTAAGCGCGACATCAAGGCCAGCCAAGCCCCACGCGTCGATATGTCCGGTTACGTCCGGTTATTTGCGCAGTTTGCGAGGGTCTTTCGGGGCTTCAGAAAGGTGAGATTCACGCCAGAAGGTGGTCGGTGGCTTCCGCTTTGACGGTCGGGAGCGGCGCGCGGAGCACTTCGGGCGGACCGGTGCCGCGGTTCTCGGAGCCCGTGGTTCCGATGTGGGCCGAGACGTTGCCCTCCCGGCCGGAGCGGAAACGGTCCGCGCTCCCGCCGAGCGGGGCGCCGGCCCGCGCGGGGCCCACGGCGGTGGTGGTCGTACGCGTGCCCTTCGCGTCCACGCGTCGGTCGGGACGAGCGTTCGGGGGTCCCGGGGCGGTGGCGCGGACGGCGTCGCGCGAGTCGGCGGCGGGCAGGGCCGGCGGGCGCGGGCGCTCCGCCGGGCCGCGGTGGCGCGACGGCTTCATGTGCGAATCGCGCGGCGTCGGACCGCACGGGCCGTCGGGCCGATCGCCGCGACGGCTCACGCGAGGGAATCACCGGCTCCAGGGAAGCCGCCGACCGTGAACGGAATGCCCGACGCCGCGCGCTCCCGGCCCGGCCGCGCAACGCGGCTGCTCCGCGAGCGCCCTGCGGTCCGGCCCCGCGCGGTCCGGCCCCGGCCCCGCGCGGTCCGGCCCCGTGCCTCCGGGCCTCCGGCCCCCGGTCCCCGGGTCTCACCCCGGCCCCCGGCCGCAGGCTCCGGGCCGCAGCCCGTGGTCCCCGGGCCTCAGCCCCCGGCCCCGGCGCCGGGTCGCAGAGCCCGGCCCCGGGGGCTGAGGACCGGGGGCCGGGGGCCGGGGACCCGGTGGTCCGTCCGTCGGTTCGGCGGCCCGGTCGGGGTTCACCCGGGCCATCGGGACTCCCTGACCTCCTCGGCGCTGGTGGGGCGCAGCGTGCCGTCGAGCAGCAGCCATCGCGTGATGCCGATGGACTCCAGGAACGGCACGTCGTGGCTCGCCACCACCAGGGCGCCCTCGTACGCCTCCAGGGCGCCGGCGAGCTGCCGGACGCTCGCCAGGTCGAGGTTGTTCGTCGGTTCGTCCAGCATCAGCAGCCTGGGAGCCGGCTCCGCCAGCAGCAGCGCCGCCAGCGTCGCCCGGAAGCGTTCGCCGCCCGAGAGGGTGCCGGCCGCCCGGTCCGCACGGGCGCCCCGGAACAGGAAGTGCGCCAGCCGCGCCCGGATCTGGTTGTCCGTGGCCTGCGGGGCGAACCGCGCCACGTTCTGAACGACCGAGCGGTCGTCGTCCAGCACGTCGAGCCGCTGCGGCAGGAAGCGCGCCGGTACGTGCGTGACCGCCTCGCCGGACACCGGAGGCAGCAGCCCCGCGACGGTCCGCAGCAGGGTGGTCTTGCCCGAGCCGTTGCCGCCGACCAGGGCGATCCGCTCCGGTCCGCGCACCTCCCACTCGCCCGGCACCGAGGCCCCGTGCGCGAGCCGCAGATCGCTCAGGGTGAGGACCCGACGGCCCGGCGGCACCTCGGTGGCGGGGAGCTCGATGCGGATCTCGGCGTCGTCGCGGACCGCTTCCGCCGCCTGGTCCAGCCGCTCGCGGGCGTCCGCCAGCCGCTCGGTGTGCAGGATCCGGTGCTTGCCGGCCGATTCCTGGGCGGCGCGTTTGCGGGCACCCATGACGATCTTCGGCTCACGCTTGGTGTCGTACATCTTCTGGCCGTACCGCTTGCGCCGCGCCAATTTGAGGTGGGCGTCGGACAGTTCGCGCTTCTGGCGCTGTACGTCGGCCTCGGCGGCCCGGACCGTCCGCTCGGCCGCCTCCTGTTCCGTGGCGAGCATCCGCTCGTACGCGCTGAAGTTGCCGCCGTACCAGTGGACTTCGCCGTCGTGCAGGTCGGCGATCTGGTCGACCCGCTCCAGCAGCTCCCGGTCGTGGCTGACCAGGACCATCACCCCGGACCAGGACTCGACGGCCGCGTACAGGCGCTGCCGGGCCCTCAGGTCCAGGTTGTTCGTCGGTTCGTCGAGCAGCAGCACGTCCGGACGGGCGAGCAGCAGCGCCGCGAGCCGCAGCAGGACGCACTCGCCGCCCGACAGTTCGCCGACGGTGCGGTCCAGGCCGATCCGGGCGAGCCCGAGCTGGTCGAGCGTGGCCAGGGCGCGCTCCTCCACGTCCCAGTCGTCGCCCACGGCGGCGAAGTTCGCCTCGGTGGCCTCGCCCGCCTCGATGGAGTGCAGCGCGGTGCGGGTGGCGCGGATGCCGAGCGCCTCGTCCACGCGCAGGGCGGTGTCGAGGGTGGCGTCCTGAGGGAGGTGGCCGAGGGTCCCGGCGACGGAGATCCGCCCACCGGACGGGGTCAGTTCGCCGGCGGCGAGCTTCAACAGGGTGGACTTCCCACACCCGTTGAGCCCGATCAGGCCGGTGCGGCCGGGGCCGACGGCCAGCTGGAACCCGTCGAAGACGGGGGTTCCGTCGGGCCAGTCGAAGGACAGGGCGGAGCAGGAGAGAAAGGCAGAGGGGTGACTCATGGAGGCCTCCAGGTTGCGTGAGTGGTGAGTGCAACGCGGGGAGACAGCCGACGTGTCGGTCACAGGGATGTGGTGGCGGTCGGTGTCTCGGACCTCAGAAGAGCAACGTCCTACTCCGTTTCGGCGGGGATGGGGCGTTCACGACGGTACGGACGGCCGCGGGCGTCCGCAAACGAATTGGGGCCGCTCCCCGTGGACCGCGCCGGGCGGGCGCGGTCCACGGGCAACGGCCCGGGTTCGAACGGACGGGGGAGGATCAGCAGGAGCCCCGCATCAGCTCGTCCAGGCTCTGGTCCATGTCGAGGTACATGTGCTCCAGCCCCGGCGGCACCACGGCGGAGGCCCGTTCCAGGAACCGCTGGAGTTCGGCCGTCAGCATCAGCACGATCGCGACGCCCTCCGGCGCGTGGAACTCCACCGTCGTCCGGTCCCCGTCGTACGGCCGCACGCGCACGTCACCGCAGCCGGCCGGGTGCTGGAGGCCGGAGGTCAGCAGCTCGCGGGCGAAGGTCCACGAGACCTCGACGCCCTCCAGCGTGGCCGGGGCGGGGAAGGCCATGCGGACGGCGAAGGGATCCGCGCGGTCGTAGCAGAGGGTGACGGGCACGGTCTCGACCTTCGGCGCGGTGGCGACCAGACGGGCCTGCACGGCCTGCTCGATGACAGTGATCAAGGCTCACTCCCTTGCAGCGGATCTGCGGCCGGGCTGTGGGGTGGGACCCGGCAACCGGATAGACGCCGGAATCGGCAAATCCGTGCACGGCGGATGACGTGAGCTGTGTCACCGATTGGCCTGATCTCCCCTGTGTGATCGCACAGAGTGAGGGCGGGAACAGCCTGGATGCAGGGTGATCAGTCGGCGCCGCAAGCCCCGGAGTGATCGCAATAAGGCTGGTTACCGCTCACTCCACAGGCGCAAAGGACCACCCGGGTCTCCCGGTGCGCACGACCGTCCGGGGTGGTCACGCTGAGTTCCCCGCGCAGCACCAACTGGCCGTCGGGGGACCGCGTGACGCTGGTCGGCCGGTCCCCCTCCTCCGCCGGGCCCCCGGACAGCAGGTACTGGAGCGCGCCCGACGGGCAGCGCCGGATCACCTCGGCGACCCGCTCCGGCCCGGACCCGTCGGGATCGATCCACGGGCGCCGCCCGGTGTCGAACACCTCGGGCAGGCCGCGGACGCACTCCGCCGCGTGCAGGCACCGCCCGGAGTCGTAGGTGACGGTGACGTTCTTGCCTTCGTAGGCCTTCGGTCCTTTGGAGGGCATGGCCCCACAGTAGGAACGTGCGGCTCCCGACGCACCCTGGACGGCGGATGTGGGGTGCGTTAGCTTCCCGCGCCATGAGACTTCTGGGAGTTGGCATGTGCGCGGCAGCCCTGCTGGTGGGGCTGGCCGTCGCGCCGGCGCAGGCGGACACCGGAGCGGGAGACGGCCCCGGTGCCGGATTACGGGGCGCCGGCTGGGCACTGAAGGCGACCGGCAAGGACGCCCGGTTCCGCGGGCTCGCGGCCGTCAGCCGCAGCACGGCCTGGGTGGCCGGCACCAAGGGGACCGTCCTGCGCACCGGCGACGGCGGCCGCAGCTGGCAGGACGTGTCACCGCCGGGGGCGGTCGCCGAGGGGCTGGAGCTGCGCGACATCGAGGCCTTCGACGCGCGGCGGGCGGTCGCCCTGTCCATCGGCGAGGGCGAGGCCTCGCGGGTGCTGCGCACCGAGGACGGCGGCGCCACCTGGACCGAGACCTTCCGCAACCCCGATCCACGGGCCTTCTACGACTGCCTCACCTTCCTCGACGCCCGGCACGGACTGGCGATGAGCGACCCGGTGGACGGGAAGTTCCGCATCCTGGCCACGGACGACGGCGGCCGCAGCTGGCGGGTGCTGCCGGACACGGGAATGCCGGCGGCCCTGCCGGGCGAGGCCGCCTTCGCGGCGAGCGGGCAGTGCCTGGTGGCCTCCGGGCCGCGCGACGTCTGGCTGGCCACCGGCGGCGGCCCGGTCGCCCGGGTGCTGCATTCCCCGGACCGGGGGCTGACCTGGCGGGCCGCCGACTCCACCGTCCCGGCCGGCGACCCGGCCCGCGGGGTCTTCGCCCTGGCCTTCCGCGACCGTACGACGGGCCTCGCGGTCGGCGGCGACTACCGCGCCGGCCAGGCTTCGCCGCAGGCCGCCGCCCGCACCGCCGACGCGGGCCGGGGCTGGAGCCGGGCGGCCACCCCGCCGCCCGCCTACCGCTCGGGCGCGGCCTGGTTCCCGTACGGCCGCTCGACCGCGCTGGCGGTGGGCCCGACGGGCACGGACGTCACCACGGACGCGGGCCGCACCTGGCGGACCCTGGACGCGGGGTCCTACGACACCGTGGACTGCACGGCCGACGGCGGCTGCTGGGCGGCGGGGGAGAAGGGGCGGGTGGCCCGGCTGGAGGTGCTCAGGACGCCGGGCCGGTGAGCGGGTCCTTGATGAACAGGTCCATGCCCGGGTAGCGGCCGGCGGTGAACCCGGCGGCCCGGTAGACGGGCTCCCCGTCGGCGCTCGCGTGCAGCTGCACGTGGTGGATGCCCAGGTCGCCGAGCCGGCCGACGAGGGCGTCGACGATCCGGCGGCCGTGGCCCCGCCCGCGCGCGGCGGTGTCCGTGACGATCCCGTCGAGGTAGCCGCGCCGTCCGTCGGGCCGTCCGGGGTTCGGCAGGTGGTACGTGACCCAGGCCATCCCGCCGGCCAGCAGGGGCTCGCCCGGAGCGCCGCCGACGACCATGCAGTACACGTCGGACCGGCCGGTCAGCCGCTCCCGGAACCAGCCGTCGGCGGCCTTCCGCCAGGGTGCGTCGCCGGGGCCGGGGTCGGTCCCGAGGGAGTCCAGTGCGACGGCGCGCAGGCGTATCAGTTCGGGGATGTCGGCGACTTCGGCGGGACGGGGCTGCACGGCGGTACCTCCGGTACGTCGGGGAGTGGTGCGGGAACGAACCGCCCTCACCGGTCGGCGCACACGCCGGACCGTCCCGCCGCCGGCCGGGCGGACGGGCTCGGGCCGGGTGGCGGGAGGGCGGGCGGGGAGCGTCAGGCGGGCAGGGTCTCGCGGACCGCGGCCAGGTCGGAAGAGGTCTTCGTGGCGATGAACTCGGTGATGCGGTAGGAGCAGACGCCCGCCACCGTGAAGGGGTCCTCGGCCGCGATCTGCTCGACCTCGGCGCGGGAGACGCCCGCGGCCAGGATGATCCCGCCCTCGCGCGGGACCTTGCGGCCCGAGGCGAGGAAGACGCCGGACGCGTAGTACCCGTCCAGCCAGGCGATGTGGGCGTCCATCTCTTCCTCGACGGACTCGACGGGCGCGGTGTAGGTGAGCTCCATGACGAACATGATCGCCAGGCTACTCTCGCACTCCATGACGACTGTGAAGACCCCCGCCGACGAGGTCGAGGCCCGCGCGATACAGGACGAACTCCGCGACCGGGTCGTGCTCGACGAGCCCGGCCCGCTCCCCGGCCGGGGACTGATCGCCGGAGTGGACGTGGCCTACGACGACGAGCGCGACCTGGTCGCCGCCGCGGCCGTCGTCCTCGACGCCGCCACCCTGGAGCCGGTGGGTGAGGCGACCGCCGTCGGGCACGTGAGCTTCCCGTACGTACCCGGGCTGCTGGCCTTCCGCGAACTGCCGACCGTACTGGCCGCCCTCGACGCCCTCGCGGTCGTCCCGGACCTCGTCGTCTGCGACGGCTACGGCCTCGCCCACCCCCGCGGCTTCGGCCTCGCCTGCCACCTCGGGGTGGTCACCGGGCTGCCGAGCATGGGCGTCGCCAAGAACCCGTTCACGTTCACCTACGTGGAACCGGGCGCCCGGCGCGGCGACTCCTCCGCGCTCCTGGCACCCGACGGCGCCGTCGTCGGGCGGGCGCTGCGCACCCGGGACGGGGTCAAGCCGGTGTACGTGTCCGTGGGCCACCGGGTCTCGCTGGACAACGCCTGCGCCCACGCCCTCGCCCTGAGCCCCGCGTACCGGATCCCCGAGACCACCCGGCGCGCCGACTCGCTGTGCCGGCGCGCCCTGCGCGAGGCCTCCTGACGGCCGGTCGCCGGGCGCCGGACACACGCCGGCCGATGTCCCGGGGCCGGGGCCGGGGCCGGGCCGGGGCCGGACGGTGCGTCAGCGCGCGTCGGCCACCCGGAAGCGGATCCCCGCCTTCTGGAGCCGGTCCAGCAGGGCGTCGCCCATCGCCACCGCCGTGGTGAGCTGGCCGGCCCGCTCCGGCAGGGCGTCCTGGGCCAGGCAGAGCGCGGACTCGGCCAGCATCTTGGCGGTCTCCCCGTAGCCGGGGTCCCCGCCCGACACCTCGGTGAAGACCCGCCGCCCGCCGCCCCCGCCGACGAACCGGAGCGTGAACCAGCTGCGCGCGCGGCGCTGCGCGTCGGGCCCGCTGCCCGGCTCCCAGCGGCCCATCAGCCACCGCCGGGCGGCCGGGACCTGCGCCAGGGCCACCGTCGCGCCCATGGCCGCCGTCCCGCCGATGGCGACCGGGAGGTGGCGCACGGAGGCGTAGTGCCGGTAGCGGAAGTCCGGCCCGTACCGCTCCAGGGCCGCCGCCGACCGGGCCACGACGGCCGGGTCCAGGGTGGGCAGCGGCAGGGCCCAGGTCCCGGTCTCCCGGCTGAAGCGCGGGGCGCCCACGGGACCCCGTACCCGGCGGTCCGGCAGCCGCGGCTGGTGCAGTCCGCGGGCGCGCGCGGCGGCCAGGGTCTGCGGGCCCCGCCCCAGCGCGGTCAGGGCGGAAGCGAGCGTACCGCCGGAGAACAGCGCGTTGGAGCGGACGAAGCCGTCCACCCGCAGGGGCACCCCGGCGGGCAGCCGGCGCACCGTGAAGTACGCCCCCAGGTCGGCCGGGATCGAGTCGAACCCGCAGGCGTGCACCAGGCGCGCCCCCGTCTCCCGGGCCCGCGCGTCGTGCGCGACGTACATCCGGTCGACGAACTCCGGCTCCCCGGTGAGGTCCACGTAGTCGGTGCCCTCCTCGGCGCAGGCCGCGACCAGCCCGGCCCCGTACCAGATGTACGGGCCCACCGTGGTGGCCAGCACCGCGGTGGAGGCGGCGAGTTCGCGCAGGGCGCCGGTGTCGGCGGCGTCGGCCCGCACCAGCGGCAGGCGGGCGCACGCCGGGTCGAGGGCGGCCAGCCGTTCGCGCAGCCGTTCCAGCTTGCCGAGGTCGCGGCCGGCCAGCGCCCACCGCAGACCGGCCGGGGCGTGCAGCGCGAGGTACTCGGCCGTCAGTGCCCCGACGAACCCGGTGGCGCCGAAGAGGACGATGTCGTAGGCCCGTTGCGGTCGGCTCCGCCGGACGTGCTCGTTCATGAACCGCTCCTCCCAGCTGGTATCGGTGGCTGAGGCTAGCGTGGGGGTCGGCCGCCCGTGCGAGCGGGTGACGGGCCGGTGTGACCGGCGGTGAGGAGGAGCGTCGATGAAGGCTGCGGTGCGCAAGTGGGAGAAGGTGCGCGCGTTTGCCCTAGGGCTGCCCGAGGCGGTGGAGGAGCATCCCTGGGGGCCCGAGGACGGTGTGGTGAAGGTCAACAAGAAGATCTTCGTCTTCCTGGGGAACGCTGACGGCCCCGGGCCGCCCGGCCTCTCCGTGAAGCTGAAGGACGAGGCCCTGCACGGGCACGCGATGACCGCTCCCGGGGCGGCGCCCACCGGGTACGGGCTCGGCAGGGCGGGCTGGGTGTCCGTACCGCTGGGGGAGAAGGGGGCCCCGTCGGCCGAGGTGCTGTGCGAATGGGTGGAGGAGAGCTACCGGACCGTCGCCCTCAAGCGGCACGTCAGGGAACTGGACGCCCGGAGCCCGGAACCGGCCACACGGGAAATCGACTAAGCGCTTGCTCTTGTGCTGCGTGGAACACGTTCCTAGCATCGCTGGTGTTACATCAGTTGTGTCACACGTATGCGCAGGCGCCGCGGACGCGCACACCAGGATGCTGGGGGCTCGATGGCAGTGACAGCAGGCCCGCTCGCGGGAGTACGCGTCGTCGAACTGGCCGGCATCGGACCGGGGCCGTTCGCCGCGATGGTCCTCGCCGACCTCGGCGCGGACGTGGTGCGCGTGGACCGGCCCGGCGGCGGCGCCCTGGGCATCGACCCGGCCTACGACATCACCAACCGGGGCAAGCGCTCCGTCGTGCTCGACCTCAAGTCCGCCGACGGCCCCGCCCGCGTGCTGGAGCTGGTCGAACGGGCCGACGTACTGATCGAGGGCTTCCGCCCCGGGGTCGCCGAGCGGCTCGGGGTCGGCCCGGCCGACTGCCACGCCCGCAACCCGAAGCTGGTCTACGGCCGGATGACCGGGTGGGGCCAGGAGGGCCCGCTCGCCCACGCCGCCGGGCACGACATCGCGTACATCGCCGTCACCGGCGCCCTCGGCATGATCGGCGACCCGGACGGGCCCCCGGCGGTACCGGCCAACCTGGTCGGCGACTACGCGGGCGGCTCCCTCTACCTCGTCATCGGCGTCCTCGCCGCCCTCCAGCACGCCCGCACCCCCGGCGGCACCGGCCAGGTGGTGGACGCCGCGATCGTCGACGGCACCGCGCACCTCACCGCCATGATCCACGGGATGGTCGCGGCCGGCGGCTGGCAGGACCGGCGCGGAGCCAACCTCCTCGACGGCGGCTGCCCCTTCTACGGCACCTACGAGACCTCCGACGGCCGCTACATGGCGGTCGGCGCGCTGGAGCAGCAGTTCTACGACACCTTCGTGGAACTCCTCGGCATCGGGGACCAGGCCGACGCCCGCAAGGACCCGGCCCGCTGGGGCGCGCTGCGCGAGGCCGTCGCCGCCCGCTTCAGGACCCGTACCCGCGCCGAGTGGACCGAGGTCTTCGAGGGCACCGACGCCTGCGTGGCCCCCGTGCTCTCCCTGCGCGAGGCGCCGCACCACCCGCACCTCGCCGCCCGCGCCACCTTCACCGACTTCGGCGGGATCACCCAGCCCGCCCCCGCGCCCCGGTTCTCCGCGACCCCGGCGGCCGTCACCGCGGGCCCCGCCCTGCCGGGCGCCGACACCGCGGCGGTGGCCCGGGACTGGGACGTGCCGGGCCTGACGGGAACAGCGACGGAAACCGGAACCGGGAAGGGCGAGGACGCCTGATGGAACTGTCCATGCTGCTCGACTACGCGGGCGATCCCCGCAAGGCCGCCGACGAGGCCGCGGCGCTGGAGGCCGCCGGGCTCGACGCCGTGTGGGTGGCCGAGGCCTGGGGCTTCGACTCCCCGACCATCATGGGGTACCTGGCGGCCCGCACCGAGCGGATGAAGATCGGCTCGGCCATCCTCAACGTGTACTCCCGCACCCCGGCGCTCATCGCCCAGACCGCCGCCGGACTGGACGCGGTCTCCGGCGGCCGGGCGCTGCTCGGCCTCGGCGCCTCCGGGCCGCAGGTGGTCGAGGGCTGGCACGGGAAGCCGTACGACAGGCCGCTCGGCCGGACCCGGGAGACCGTCGAGCTGTGCCGGCGCGTGTGGCGCCGCGAGACGATCGACCACCACGGCATCACCGACATGCCGCTGCCGGCGTCGATGGGCAGCGGGCTCGGCAAACCCCTGAAGATCCTCACCCGGCCGGTGCGCTCCGCCGTTCCCGTCTACATCGCCTCGCTCGGCCCGGCCAACGTGCGGATGACCGCCGAGATCGCGGACGGCTGGCTGCCCACCCTCTTCATCCCGGAGAAGGCCGCCGCGGTGTGGGGCGGCCCGCTCGCCGAGGGGACGGCCAGGAGGCCGCCGGAACTGGGTCCGCTCCAGACGGTGGCGGGCGGCCTGCTGGCCATCGGCGAGGACGCGGCCGCCGCGCGGGACCTCGCGCGCCCGCAGATCGCCCTGTACGTCGGCGGCATGGGCGCGCCCGGAAAGAACTTCTACAACGACCTCGCCGTCGCCTACGGGTACGGCGAGGAGGCCCGCAGGATCCAGGAGCTCTACCTCGCCGGACGCAAGCGCGACGCCGCTGCCGCCGTCCCGGACGAGTTCTGCGAGCTCATGACCCTGTGCGGGCCCGAGGGCTACGTGCGCGAGCGCGTCGAGGCGTTCCGGGAGGCGGGCGTCACCATGCTCAACGTCACGCCCGTCGGCCCCGAGCCGGCCCGCCTGATCGAAACCGTCAAGAGCTGGCTCTAGGGGGACCGGACCGATGCAACGCCGTATCTTCGACGCCGACCACGAGGCGTTCCGCGAGACCGTCCGCACCTTCCTGAACAAGGAGGTGCTGCCGCACTACGACCAGTGGGAGAAGGACGGCATCGTCAGCCGCGAGGCCTGGCGGGCCGCGGGCCGCCAGGGCCTCCTCGGCCTCGCCGTGCCCGAGGAGTACGGGGGCGGCGGCAACCCCGACTTCCGCTACGCGGCCGTGATCGCCGAGGAGTGCACCCGGGCCGGGGCCCCCGGCCTCGCCATCGGCCTGCACAACGACATCATCGGCCCCTACCTCACCTCGCTGGCGACCGAGGAGCAGAAGGGGCGCTGGCTCCCCGGCTTCTGCTCCGGCGAGACCATCACCGCGATCGCGATGACCGAGCCGGGCGCGGGCAGCGACCTCCAGGGGATCCGCACCACCGCCGAGGACCGGGGCGACCACTGGCTGCTCAACGGCTCCAAGACCTTCATCTCCAACGGCATCCTCGCCGACCTGGTGATCGTGGTCGCCAAGACCACCCCCGAGGGCGGGGCCCACGGCCTGTCCCTGCTGGTCGTCGAGCGCGGCACGGAGGGTTTCGAGCGCGGCCGCAACCTCGACAAGATCGGCCAGAAGGCGCAGGACACCGCCGAACTCTTCTTCCACGACGTGCGCGTCCCCAAGGAGAACCTGCTCGGCGAGCAGAACGGCGCCTTCGTCCACCTGATGACCAACCTCGCGCAGGAGCGCATAGGCATCGCGATGGCCGCGATCGCCGCCGCCGAACACCTGGTGGAGATCACCACGCAGTACGTGAAGGAGCGCGAGGCCTTCGGCAGGCCCCTCGCCAAGCTCCAGCACATCCGCTTCGAGATAGCGGAGATGGCCACCGAGTGCGCGGTCACCCGGGCCTTCCTCGACCGCTGCATCACCGACCACGCGAACGGCGACCTGGACCACGTCCACGCCTCGATGGCCAAGTGGTGGGCCACGGAACTCCAGAAGCGCGTCGCCGACCGTTGCCTGCAACTGCACGGCGGGTACGGCTACATGAGCGAATACCGGGTCGCCCGTGCCTTCACCGACGGCCGCATCCAGACCATCTACGGCGGCACGACCGAGATCATGAAAGAGATCATCGGCCGCTCCCTCCTCGGCTGACGCCGGACCTTCAGAAAGGCTTGACCAGTGAGCACCGAAGCGTACGTGTACGACGCGATCCGCACGCCGCGCGGACGCGGCAAGGCCAACGGCGCCCTGCACGGCACCAAGCCGATCGACCTGGTCGTCGGCCTCATCCACGCCCTGCGCGAGCGCAACCCCGGCCTGGACCCCGCCGGCATCGACGACATCGTGCTCGGCGTCGTCGGCCCCGTCGGCGACCAGGGCTCCGACATCGCACGCGTCGCGGCCATCGCCGCCGGCCTCCCGGACACCGTGGCGGGCGTCCAGGAGAACCGCTTCTGTGCCTCCGGCCTGGAAGCCGTCAACCTGGCCGCCGCCAAGGTCCGCTCCGGCTGGGAGGACCTGGTCCTCGCGGGCGGCGTGGAGTCCATGTCCCGGGTCCCGATGGCCTCCGACGGCGGCGCCTGGTTCAACGACCCGATGACGAACTGGGACGTCAACTTCGTCCCGCAGGGCATCGGCGCCGACCTGATCGCCACCATCGAGGGCTTCTCCCGCCGGGACGTCGACGAGTACGCCGCCCTCTCCCAGGAGCGCGCCGCGACGGCCATCAAGGACGGCCGCTTCGCCGGGTCGGTCGTGCCGGTCACCGACCGCAACGGCCTCGTGGTCCTGGACCACGACGAGTTCGTCCGCCCGGGAACCACCGCCGACACCCTCGCCAAGCTGAAGCCCTCCTTCGCCGACATCGGCGACCTCGGCGGCTTCGACGCCGTCGCGCTGCAGAAGTACCACTGGGTGGAGAAGATCGACCACGTCCACCACGCGGGCAACTCCTCCGGCATCGTCGACGGCGCCTCCCTCGTCGCCATCGGGTCCCGCGAGGCCGGCGAACGCCACGGCCTGCGCCCGCGCGCCCGGATCGTCTCGGCGGCCGTCTCCGGATCCGAGCCCACCATCATGCTCACCGGCCCGGCCCCGGCCACCCGCAAGGCCCTCGCCAAGGCCGGACTGACCATCGACGACATCGACCTCGTCGAGATCAACGAGGCCTTCGCCGGCGTCGTGCTGCGCTTCGTCAAGGACATGGGCCTGTCCCTCGACAAGGTCAACGTCAACGGCGGCGCCATCGCGCTCGGCCACCCGCTCGGCGCCACCGGTGCCATGATCCTCGGCACCGTCGTCGACGAACTGGAGCGCCAGGACAAGCGCTACGGGCTCGTCACCCTCTGCGTCGGCGGCGGCATGGGCGTCGCCACCATCGTCGAACGCCTCTAGTCCCTCCCGGATCCCGCCCCGCCCGCGCCGCCGGGATCCGAACCGGACGACCCAGCAGCACGGCGCGGCGAAGGCCCGGCCACCGGGCCCGACCGCCGCGCGGTGCGCCCGAGCCGGACCCTCCCGGCCTCCTCCGGGCCCGGCCCCTTCCGCCCGGCCCCGCCGAACCAGACTTCCACGGAGAGACCCACCCCATGACCGAGACCCGCACCATCCGCTGGGAACAGGACGAGACCGGCATCGTCACGCTGGTCCTCGACGACCCGGACCAGTCCGCCAACACCATGAACCAGGCCTTCAAGGACTCCATCGCGGCGATCGCCGACCGCGCCGAGGCCGAGAAGGACTCCATCCGGGGCATCGTCTACACCTCCGCGAAGAAGACCTTCTTCGCCGGCGGCGACCTCAAGGACATGATCCGGCTGCGCCCCGAGGACGCGGGCCTCGCCTTCGAGACCGGCACCGCCATCAAGCGCTCGCTGCGCCGCATCGAGACCCTCGGCGTGCCCGTGGTCGCCGCGATCAACGGCGCCGCCCTCGGCGGCGGTTACGAGATCTGCCTCGCCTCCCACCACCGGATCGCCCTCGACGCGCCCGGCTCCAAGATCGGCCTGCCCGAGGTCACCCTCGGCCTGCTCCCGGCGGGCGGCGGCGTCACCCGTACCGTCCGCCTGATGGGCATCGCCGACGCCCTGCTCAAGGTCCTGCTCCAGGGCACCCAGTACACCCCGCAGCGCGCCCTCGACAACGGCCTCGTGCACGAGCTGGCCGCCACCCCCGAGGAGATGCTCGCCAAGGCCCGCGCCTTCATCGACGCCAACCCCGAGTCGAAGCAGCCGTGGGACGTACCCGGCTACAAGATCCCCGGCGGCACCCCGTCCAACCCGCGCTTCGCCGCCAACCTCCCGGCCTTCCCGGCCAACCTCAAGAAGCAGCTGAACGGTGCCCCCTACCCGGCGCCCCGCAACATCCTGGCCTGCGCCGTCGAAGGCGCGCAGGTGGACTTCGAGACCGCGCTGACCATCGAGGCACGGTACTTCACCGAGCTGGTCACCGGCCAGACCGCCAAGAACATGATCCAGGCGTTCTTCTTCGACCTCCAGGCCGTCAACGCCGGCCGCAGCCGCCCGCAGGGCGTCGAGCCCCGCAAGGTCAACCGGGTCGCCGTCCTCGGCGCCGGCATGATGGGCGCGGGCATCGCCTACTCCTGCGCCCGCGCGGGCATCGAGGTGGTCCTCAAGGACGTCACCGCCGAGGCCGCCGCCAAGGGCAAGGCGTACTCCGAGAAGCTCCTCGACAAGGCGCTCTCCCGGGGCCGCACCACCGAGGCCAAGCGGGCCGAGCTGCTGGCCCGGATCACCCCGACCGCCGACGCCGCCGACCTGGCGGGCTGCGACGCCGTCATCGAGGCCGTCTTCGAGGACACCGCCCTCAAGCACAGGGTGTTCCAGGAGGTCCAGGACGTCATCGCCCCCGACGCGCTGCTCTGCTCCAACACCTCCACCCTGCCGATCTCCGGGCTCGCGGAGGGCGTGAAGCGTCCCGCCGACTTCATCGGCCTGCACTTCTTCTCGCCCGTCGACAAGATGCCCCTCGTCGAGATCATCAAGGGCGAGCGCACCGGCGACGAGGCCATCGCCCGCGCCTTCGACCTGGTCCGTCAGATCAACAAGACCCCGATCGTGGTCAACGACTCGCGCGGCTTCTTCACCTCGCGCGTCATCGGCCAGTTCATCAACGAGGGCGTGGCCATGGTCGGCGAGGGCGTGGAGCCCGCCTCCGTCGAGCAGGCCGCCGCCCAGGCCGGGTACCCGGCCAAGGTGCTCTCGCTGATGGACGAGCTCACGCTCACCCTGCCGCGCAAGATCCGCAACGAGACCCGCAAGGCCTTCGAGGCCGAGGGCCGCACCTGGACCGAACACCCCGCCGACACCGTCATCGACCGGATGGTGGACGAGTTCGGCCGCCCCGGCCGCAGCGGCGGCGGCGGCTTCTACGAGTACGACGAGTCGGGCCGGCGGACCCGGATCTGGCCCGGCCTGCGCGAGCACTTCGCCAAGCCGGACGCCAGCATCCCCTTCGAGGACATGAAGGAGCGGATGCTCTTCGCCGAGGCGCTGGACACCGTCCGCTGCCTCGACGAGGGCGTGCTCACCTCGATCGCCGACGCCAACATCGGCTCCATCATGGGCATCGGCTTCCCGGCCTGGACCGGCGGCGTGATCCAGTACATCAACGGCTACGAGGGCGGCCCGGCGGGCTTCGTCGCCCGCGCCCGCGAGCTGGCCGCCAGCTACGGCGAGCGCTTCACCCCGCCCGCCTCCCTCGTGGCCAAGGCCGAGCGGGGCGAGACGTACAGCGACTGACCGGGCCGTCCCGGGCCCGCCCGTGAGCGGGCCCGGGATGCCCCGCGGCTCAGCGGCCGGCGTCGCTCAGGAACGCGAACACCCCGCGCGCGGCGGAGCCGTCCGGCGCGGTCCAGCCGGCCAGTACCTGGCCGAGGACCCCGTCGGCGGCGGAGCCGGGACGCAGCACCCGGGACAGCGTGAGGTCGAAGAGAGGACCCGGTTCGCCCGCCCGTCCCACCCCGATGACGGTGGAGTCGGCGGTATCGGTGATCTTGCCCGGCCCGGCCAGCGGCGCTGGCACGCCCGTCCGCCCGGCCAGGACCTCCACCGTCGGGTCGGGGGTGTCGCTCTCGCTCTGAGCCTGCGCCGCAGCGTGGCCCGCCAGCAGTGCCAGCAACTGTTCGACCAGGACGAGGTCGTGGGCGCCGTCGTAGACCCAGCGCTTGCCCAGCACCCCGTGTTCGAGCGTGCCGACCAGACCGTCCCCGGCGCCGTCCAGCGGCATCCCGCGGTAGGTGAGCGGGACCAGGTAGGCGACCGGCCCGTCCCCGGAGGCGTCGGTGACGACCATGAACTCGACGCCCACCTCGCCCTCGGGGTCGTCGAGGCGGAACCCGCCCGCGCGGGCGAGCCGCGAGACGTCCCCGGTGCCCCGATACCAGGGCCTCAAGGGGAGCCAGTCGGCGAGGAGTTCGAGCTTGGTCGGGGTCAGCGTGGTGCGGTGGATGACTGCCATGGCCGCGAACCTACCCTCCCTCCGGGGCGAACGCCGCCCGCAATTCCGCCTTCAGGGAGCGCTGGAACGCCGTCACCAGGGCCTGCACCACCATCGGCTGCATGTGCGCCGACAGCGCCTTCATCGACTCCACCCGCTCCGGATCGCTCTCGCCCTCGGTGAACGGTCCCCACACCTCGTCCCGGAACAGGGCGGTCAGTTCGTGCGCCGCAGTTCGCGCGTGCTCCATCAGCACCGTACGGGCCGCGAGGATCGTTCCGTGCGCGATCGGCACGTCCAGCAGCGCGACCCCGAGCCGCAACAGCCCCACGTCCACCCGGAACCCCTCGCCCGCCTCCGCGAGCACGTTCATCGCGGCGAGCCTGCCCAGGTCGGTGTCCGACAGGCTCCGCCCGGCCCGCTTCTCCAGCTCCGCCCGCGAGAACTCCCGCGCCGCGTCCGGGGCCCAGGTGGCCACCAGCGCCCGGTGGATGGCCAGATCGTGCGCGCTCAGGTCGTCGGGGAGGGCGTCCAGGTAGCGCTGGATCGCCGACAGGGTCATGCCCTGGTGCTGGAGTTCCTCGATGAGCGCCAGCCGCGACAGGTGCTCCGGTCCGTAGTGGCCCACCCGACGGGGGCCGATCACGGGAGGGGGCAAAAGCCCGCGCGTGCTGTAGAACCGTACCGTGCGGACGGTGACACCGGCCCGGGACGCCAGTTCGTCCACGGTGAGCATCGGCTCGGTCGCCCGGTCGGCCATCGTCCGCTCCTCGCTCTCTGCTCCACAGCTTGGGTTCAACAGTATTGCTGTCGCACCAACGATGTGAAACGGCCAGGAGCTGCCCATGACCACGAACCTGCGACTGCCCGGACGACCCGAAGAGCTCACCCTGCCCGCCCTGCTGGTCCGCAACGCCGCCGAACACGGCGAGCTGCCCGCCCTCTCCTGGCGCGAGGGGGCCGCCGACTGGCGCACCCTCACCTGGAGCGAGGTCCGCCACGAGGTCGCCGTCCTCGCCGCGGGCTACGCGGCCCTCGGCGTCGAGCGCGGCGAACACGTCCTGCTGATGATGGGCAACCGGCCCGAACACTGGCTCAGCGACCTGGCGCTCGTCCACCTCGGCGCCGTCCCCGTCACCGTCTACGGAACCTCGGCGCCCGAGCAGATCGCCCACATAGCGCGCCACAGCCGGGCCCGGGTGGCGGTCGTCGAGGGCGCCGGCGAGCTGCCCCGCTGGGAGCCGCTGCTGAGGGACCCCACGGCGCCCCTGGAGCGGCTGGTGGTGGCCGAGGCCGCCGAGACGGGCCCACACACCGCGTACGCGACCGTGCGGGCGAGCGGCACCCGGCTGCACCGGGCCGACGCCTTCGAGAAGGGCTGGCGCGAGACCCGCCCCGAGGACCCGCTGACGGTGGTCTACACCTCGGGCACCACCGGCGACCCCAAGGGCGTGCGGCTGACCCATCGCAACATCATGCTCCAGTCGGTGCGGCTCGACCGCGACACGGACCTGCCCGAACACGCCGAGCACCTCTGCTACCTGCCCTTCGCGCACATCGCCGAACGGATCCTCGGCATCTACCTGCCGCTGCTGCGGGCGGCCCACGTCCGGCTCGTCGCCGACCCCACCGCCGTGGCCGCCGCGGTCCGCGAACGCCACCCCGTGCAGTTCTTCGGGGTCCCCCGGGTCTGGGAGAAGCTCGCCGCCGGCGTCAAGGCCGTCCTGGCCGGGCTGCCCGACGAGCAGCAGCGGGCCATCGAGGGGGCCGGCGCCCTGGCGCGCGCCAGGGCCGGCCACCGGGAGCGCGGCGAGGAGGTGCCGGCCGCGCTCGAAGCCTCGTACGCCGAGGCGAAGGAGCGGGTGCTGGACCCGTTGCTCCGGATGGCCGGACTGGACCGGCTCGTGTGGACGGCCAGCGCCACCGCGCCGATGCCGATCGACGTGGTCCGCTTCTGGGCGGGCTGGGGGATCACGATCATGGACGCGTGGGGGCTGACCGAGACCTCCGGCGTGTGCACCGTCAACAGGCGGGACGCCTTCCGGCTGGGCTCGGTCGGCCGCCCCATCGAGGGGTTGGAGCTGAGGATCGCCGAGGACGGGGAGATCCTCACCCGCGGGGCCACCGTCTTCGACGGCTATCTGCGCCCGGACGGGACGGTCGAGAGCGCCCACGACGCCGAGGGCTGGTTCCCCACCGGGGACGTGGGCCGGCTCGACGAGGACGGCTTCCTGTGGCTGACCGACCGCAAGAAGGAACTGATCATCACCTCGACGGGCAAGAACGTCTCCCCGGCCCTGGTGGAGAACACCGTCAAGGAACACCCGCTGATCGGCCAGGCCCTCGTCCACGGCGACGGCCGCTCCTACCTGGTCGCCCTCCTGGTCCTGGACCCCGAACTGGCCCCGGCCTGGGCGGCCGCCCGGGGGATCGGGACCGCCTCCCTGGCCGAGCTCGCCGAACACCCGGCGGTCCTGGAGGAGACGGCCCGAGCGGTGGCCGCCGCCAACGCCCGGCTCAACCGCACCGAGCAGATCAAGCGGTACCGGCTGCTCGCCGAGGAATGGGGCCCGCAGACCGGGGAACTGACCCCCTCGCTGAAACTGCGCCGACGGGTGGTCCGGGAGAAGTACGGCCCCCTGATCGAGGAGCTCTACGAGGCCCCGCCCGAGCCCCCGCGGTAGCACGCGGGGCCCGTGCCGGCGCCCCGGGCGGGCGCCGGCACGGTTCCTGACCGGTTGTCAGTGGCGGGTGCCACGATCGGCCCATGAGCTTCTTCGAAGGGCTGATCGTGCCGGACCCGCCACGGGCGGCCGAACCGGAGGAATGGCACCTCGGTGCCTACGAACCACCGGCGGTCGAGGGCCATCCGCCCTCGGACTGGTTCGTCCCGGCCCGGATCCCGCAGACCGTGGTGGTGGGGTCCGGGCCCGACACCCGGATCGTGCTGACCGGCTGGGAGGTGTGGCCCCGGTCGCTGGTGATCGGGGTCGAGGTCTTCCGGCGCCGCGTCGCCCGGGACGGCCTCCGCGGGCCGGGCCACCCCCGGCCCGGCGCCGACGGGCTGCGCTTCGGCCTGCTGCTGGCGGACGGGCGCCGCGTCACCACCCTGGACGGGGCGGCCTGGCCGGCGCCCCCGCCCACGGGCGGGGGGCCCAGACCCGTCCTCACCGCGCTCGGCGGTTCCGGCGGCACCTTCCGCCAGCGGGTGGACCTGCACCTGTCGCAACTGCCGCCGGACGGCGAGCTGCTCCTGGTGACCGAGTGGCCCGCCGAGGGCGTCCCCGAGACGCGGACCGTCTTCGACGCCACGAGGCTGCGGGCCGCGGCCGCCGGGGTGGTCGAGGTCTGGCCCGGACGCCAGCCGCAGGCCGCCGTGCGGGACGGGGAGCACCCGGGGTCCCTCGGCGCCGAAGCCGCCCCCTCCTGTTCCCGGGCTCCATCGGACCCCCAGCCCAAGCCCCACCCCACCGCTCTCCGGCCCGCGCCCATCGCCGGCCGTGCCGACTGGCAGGGGATGGGGTACGACGGCTGGGGTGACCCGGAGCTGATCCGCTCCCGGCTCGCCGCCGGGGCGGACCCGCAGGACCCCGTGGAGAGGCCGCTGCACCGGGTGGCCGGGCGGGGCGCCGAGGAGTCGGTCACCGAACTGGCCCGCCTGGCCGGGGACGTCGACGCGCTCGACGAGGAGGGCAGGACGCCGCTCTGGGAGGCGGTGGCCCGCGGCCGGGCCGACAACGCCGCGGCACTGCTGGCGGCCGGGGCCGACGCCTGGACGCCCCGCGTCGCGGGCCGCTCGCCCGGGAGCCTCGCGCTCACCACCGAGCTGGCCCCGCTCTTCGCGGACCTGCCGGGTGCGGTGCGCCCGGACCCCGAGCGGGTGGCGGCGCAGCGGGCGGCCGACGAGCAGGCCCGGGTGTTCCGGGGCGTGCACACCGAGGGGCTCGCGGTCGCCTTCGTCGCCGGGGTGGACGAGGAGGAGGTGATCCGCCGGCTGGGGGCCGACCCGGCCCGCGTCCCGGTCCTGGACCTGGACGCGGAGCCCGGACCGTACGGGACGGGCCCCGACGGCTTCGACCCGTACGGCCCGCAGGCCGGGTGGTTCCTCGGGGTGAGCGGGGTGCCGGGCGGCTGCCTCCTGACGCATCCGGGCGGGCACCTGGCGGCCTCGCCCGCCGTCCTGGCCGCGGTGTCGCCGGGCGGACGCGCGTACGGGGTCTACTTCAACCCGAAGGGCGGCACGTTCGGGTCCCTGTCCGTGGACGGCGGCGCCGTGCACCACGAGGAGATCGGCCTCATTGCCCGGGCGGACTCGCCGGAGGGCTTCTGGCTGCACCGCTTCTGGCAGTGGGGCCCGTACGGGGACATGTACGGGACGGGCTCCCTCGCCTATGCCTGCGACCGCGCGGGCCTGCCCATCACCGACCCGGGCCCCCTGCTCGGCCCGCCGCGCCGCTGGGTGGAACTCCCCACGGACAGTCCCCTGCGCGACTGAGCCCCTGCCCGCCGAGGGGTGCCCGCGCGGGGCAACTCCCGACCCGGTCCGCACTGCACCGGGGAACCCCGGCCGACAGGGGGACTGTCGGCCGGGGCGGGGTTCGATGACTCAGCCCTCCGGCGAGAAGCACGCGCCGCACTCGACGTTCCGAGGCGCGGCCGTTTCGAGATCCACCATCAGAGTCACCCCGGATCCATGCGGGCAAACGCGGCGTGGACGCCCTCCGGGACGTCTCACAACCTGGTGCGAACCCCAGGTGGCCACTACTTCACGGAACCGAGGATCGACCCACACGCGGGGCCCTTCGGAACCTTCACTCACCGCAACTCCTTCCTTCCGGAACGTAGGCGACTGTAGTGGGATCGGGCCACGCGGGTCAGGCCGCGGGCGGGGCGGCGCTGGCGGATCCACCCTCCGTGCACTCGCTGTGCATGCAGTCCCCGGCGTGGATCTCCGTGTCGGCCAGGAGCCCCCACAGGTACGCGTCCGGCTCGTAGCCGGCCTCCCTGATCGCGTCCATCGTGTGGGTCGGCGTGTCGGCGTCGCGCCGCAACGTGTCCGGGCCCTCCGGGCGGTGGTCGACGAAGCGGCCGCCCGCCGTGCCCAGCTCCCGGTACATGGCCGTGTGGAGGATGAGGACGTGCCATCCGAGGTCGACCAGCTTGGACGGTCGCAGGTGCCGTCCCGTGGCCCGGGTCGCGGCGGCCACGAACTTCAGAGCCTCCTCGACGATGTGGACGGCGAGTGCCTCCTCGACGCCGTCGTTGTCGCGCTGTACGAGGTGGACACCACCCGGGCGAACGCTTCCTCAGAGAGGAGGTGGTGGGCGAACGGCTTCAGGGCGGTGGGCGTGGTCATGCTGCTGTCCTTTCGGTTGGACGGGATGCGGGTGTGTGACCGGCCGCGGGCGCCAAGGGTGTGGGGCTCGTGGCGCCCGCGGCCGGGATCAGCGGGTACCGACGACGATGACGGCCAGGGCGCCGAGCAGGATCACGACGTACAGCAGTTGCCGCAGGCGCTCGGTCACCGAACCCGGCTCGACTGTTGCTCCACGGTCGCGAGCATGTTCCGCAGGATGCGGGCCAGGACACGCGCGTGGTTCCAGGCCGCGTGGTCACCCCGCCCCGTCGGGCCGGCGTCGACGAAGTACGACCACTCGGTGAGGGCCGCGTGGGCGCGCTCCGTCCGCCGGCCGTGTGGGGTGGCGGAGACCAGGGCGTGCAGGGCCTGCCCGCTCGCGACCAAGTCGGCGGTGAGACGGGCGACGCCCTCGGCGCCCGGCCGTTGCGAGTAGGGGGCCAGTGCCTGCCCGATGAGCTTCTCGATCTGTGCTTCGCCGGAATTCATGGGGTGCTCCCTACCGTCATCAGCGGGTGGTGAGAGACACCATGCACCCGTAGAAGTCCCATTACGAGGACCTTGGAGCGGCCTTTTGTGGTCCTCTGATAGGGCTTTGGGGTCCCTTTTCCGTGAACTCTGGCAGTCAAGAGGGCTCCCTGAGACAGTAGGTCAGGACACCTACGTACTATGGGAGTTGGAATGAGCCGACCTACCGGAAACGCCCGGTTCAAAGCAGCCCGCCAAGCCGCCGGCTACCGGACCCAGCAGGAACTCGTGGATGCCCTCGCGGCCCGCGGATTCCACATCGGACTACGGCAGGCTCGCCGCTACGAGGGTGCGAATCCGCCCCTTCCGAACCCAGAAGTACGGCAAGCCCTCGTCGACCTACTCGGCCTGCCCCTCGACGAACTCGGCTTCAACGTGCCTCCCGGCACCGGGCCTCAGGTCACCGCCAGCCTCATCGCGCCCGCGAACCGAGGCCCACTCCGTACGTCCAGCGCACCACAGCCCGCCACCGCCGGGGCCGACTTCCTCGCGGTCACCCGCGCTCATCGCCGGCTGTACTGGACCGTCGCCCCGGCGATGCTGCACCCGGCCGCCGCCGCGCACGCCACCCTCGGCGGACAACTCCTCGACGCGACCACAGGCCGTACCCGACAGACCCTTGCCGCCGCCCTCGCGGAGAGCTGGCTTCTGGCGGGCCGCATCGAGTTCTTCGACCTTCGCGAACCCGATCGTGCCGGCGACACCTGGGTTCGTGCACTCCAGGCGGCCGGAGAGGCCGACGATGCGCTGCTCGGCGCTGCGATCCTCGCCCACATGGCCTTCATTCCCGGGTGGGCTGGGCAGCGCACCGCGGCGACGGAGCGCATGACCGCAGCCCGCACCTACGCGCGCCGCGGGCAGGCCAACGGCCACGTCATCGCCTGGCTCGACGCCGTAGAGGCCGAGTGCGCCACCCGCTGCGGAGACACGCGGGCCGCCCTCGACCTCATCGCGCACGGCGAGACCGTCGTCGAGGACACTGCCGGCCAGCCGACCCCCGAGTGGATGGACTGGTTCAGTTCGATCCGGCTCGCCGCCTTCAAGGGCAACGTCCAACTGACCGCCGGACACCTGCCGCAAGCCCGCGAGACGCTGCTGCACGTGCTCGACGAGCTTCCCGGGGACGCTGACAAGCAGCGCACGGTCATCCTCGGCGACCTCGGCGCGGTCGAGGCTGCTGCCAGGAATCCGGAGGAGGCGGCGCAGTACGCCCTTCGCGCGCTGGAACTGCTGGAGGCACACTGGTATGCCACCGGACTGGAGCGGGTCCGCGAGGTGCGGCGCGCGCTCGGCCCGTGGGAGCACGAGCAGTACGTCCGCGACCTCGATGACCGGCTGTACGGCTGGGGTGCGGTGGTCAGCGCTCTCGCGTGTTGAACTCGGCGATCCGGGGCGACAGTTCGGCGAGACTCTCGATGCGGAAGGTCGGCAGCTCGCGGGCCTCGACGCTGTCCCACTGGATCGTGGCCCACGGGCCCCGCCGGACGAGCGCGGTGTGCATTCCCGCGGCGGCGCCGGGGCGCAGGTCGTTGTCGACCCGGTCACCGACGTAGAGGATCTCCGACGGCTCGGCCGGGACGACGGCGGCGACGCGCTCGAAGAACTCGGGGTCCGGCTTCGAGGCGCCCCAGTCATCCGAGGTGCCGATCAGGTCCACGTCCTTCGTGAACAGCTCGCGCAGCAGCCCGCCGGCGCGAACCGTCTGGTTCCCTGCGATGGCGAGCCACAGGCCGTCCGCACGGAGCCGGGCGAGGGTGGGCCGCACGTCGGGGTAGAGGTCGTCCTCGCCGAACCACTCGGGCTTGCCGGCGGCGGCCCGCGCTTCGCGCTGCTCGGTGAGGTCGAATCCCGGCCGGAACTCCTGGAACACATCCCGGTAGTCGCGTCCCTGGGCGATGACCGCCCCGAACACGGCCGCGAACGTGTGCCTCGGGACGCCGAGCCAGTCCGCCCAGGTGCCGTACTCCCGGGTCTCGTCCACCAGGCACTCACCGACGTCGAAGACCACAGCGCGAATCGTCATGCGGGCCAGCCTAGTGACGGCCCCGGACGCTCGACAGAGCCCCCTCCCGCCCGGAAGCGCGAGGGGGTTTCGGGGTCAGGAGCCGATGAGCGGGTAGTGGTCCGAGAGGTTGCTGTAGGTGTAGGAGGTGCCCCAGCTGGAGACCGTCCAGGGGGCCGACTGCTCCTTGACCACGTTGTTGTTCCAGTTCGCCGGGCGGGCGTTGCCCTTGCGGTACAGGACGTAGTCCAGGTCCTCGCGGGGGTCCGTCGGGTAGCGGTAGTTCGCGATCGAGTTGAGCGCCGTGTCGAAGGAGTACGGGTGGCCCGTGCGGCTGTCGGCGCCGGCCAGGTCGGCGTTGGCGAGCATGCTCGCGTACTCGGGGCTGCGCGAGTCGACGTTCATGTCGCCGGTCACTATCACCTGCTCGGCCGCCGGGATGTTCTTGGCGTCCAGGAAGGCGTCGATCGCCCGGAACTGCCGGGCGCGCATCTCCGCCGCCTCGCCCGCGCCGCAGCCCGGGTCGGTGGACTGGGCGTGGGTGCCGACCACGTGCACCCTGGTGCCGTTGACGTCCAGCACCACGTAGGCGAAGCCCTTGTTGGACCACCAGTCGGCGCCGCAGGCGTCCTTGTAGACCACCTGCTCCTTGCGGACGATCGGCCACTTGCTGAGGACCGTGACGCCGCCGTCCTCCGGGGTGGTGGAGGAGTAGGAGCCGCCCGTCGCGTCCCAGCCGCTCTTGCTGCGGCCCACGACGGGGGTCTGGTACGGGTACTGCGCGGCCGCGTCCGCCTTCAGGGCGTCCGAGGCGCCGTTGTCGAAGGCCTCCTGGAGGACCACCACGTCGTGCCCCTGGAAGAAGGAGGCCTTGGGGATCTCCGAAGCCCGGTGGTCCTGGCCCCAGTTCGGGTACAGGTTCTTGCTCATCAGGAACGTGTTGTACGTCAGGACGCTGAGCCGGGGGGTCGCGCCGGTCTCGGCGGCGGTGGCCGCGGGGGCGGTGGTGAGGGCCAGCGTGCCGGCGGCGATCGCCGCGACGGCCGTGGCGGCGGCCCGGGTGCGGCGGTGCGAGGTGTGCAGCATGAAGGTCTCCGTCATTCCTGCGGGGGAAGATCGACGCCGTCATCCAAGCAGCCGCGGTTACTTCGGGGTAACACCTGCGACAAGACTTTCTGTCCGGGCCACGACAACGTGGGGCCGGGTGCGGGCGGGCGGGCCGCCGGCCCCGCGGCGGCGATACTGGAGGAAGAACCACGCACGAATGCCGGGGGAACACGGATGACCACACACGCCAGGGAAACGGCCGCGGGCCCTCGGAGCGACCCCGAGCCGCCCCCGCCCGGCGGGGTGCTGTGGACCACCGCCGGGGACATCCGGTCCCTGCTGACCCTGCCCGCCGCCTTCACCCTCCAGGTCGCCCACCCGGCCGTCGGCGCCGGCGTCGACCAGTACTCCGTCTTCCGCACCGACCCCTGGGGACGCGGCGAGCGCTCCCTGCGCTCCGTCCAGCTGTGGGTGTACGGCGGGGACGAGGCCGCCGCGGAGGGCCGCCGGGTGCGCCGGCTGCACAAGGAGATCCGGGGCACCGACACCCGGGGGCGCCGCTACCACTCCCTCGACCCGGCCTGCTACGCCTGGGTGCACGCCACCGGCTTCCCCGTGGCCCTGCACTCCGGCCGGTACCTCTTCCGCCGCATCACCCCCGCCCAGGAGCGCCTGCTCTACCGCGAGTGGCTCCAGGTGGGCCGCATCCTCGGGCTCCGCGACCGGGACATGCCCCAGACGGTCGAGGAGTTCTGGCCGTACTACCGGCGGATGCTGGCCGAGGAGATCGAGCCCACCAAGGTGGCCCGCGAACTGCTCGCCACCGACACCGACCTGCCCCGCCCCGAGGTCGCCTCCCCGGCCCTGCGGCTGCTGCTGCGGGTCACCTGGCCGCTGCTGCGCACCGCGTACCTGCGTTTCCGGGCCTTCGTCACCGTCGGGTACATGCCGCCCGACGCGCGGGCCGTCCTCGGCCTGGAGTGGACCCCCGCCCAGGAGCGCGCGCTGCGGCGGATGAGCACGGCCCTGCGGATCCTCGTACCGTTGCTGCCCGAGCGGCTGCGCTACCTGCCGCTGGCCCGCGCCGCCCGCGCACGACGGCGCGCCGGCACCCGCTGAGGGGCACCGGCGCGCTCGTCCGCGGGCCGGATCAGTGCTCGTGGAGGTTGTTCGTCGCGGCGATCTTCTTCCAGGACTTCGGCTCCGCGGCGGGCTTGGCCGGGGCCTGGGTACGGGCGCCCGCACCCTTGGCTGCCGCGGTCGGCGGGGCGAAGGCGGGCTTGCCCGGGGTGTACAGCCAGGTCTCGAAGAGCTGGGCGAGCGGCTTGCCCGAGATCTTCTCCGCGTACCGGACGAAGTCCCCGACCTTGGCGTTCCCGTAGGCGCGCTCGGTCGGCCAGCCCTTGAGGATCTGGAAGAACTTCTCGTCGCCGATCTCGTTGCGCAGCGCCTGGATCGCGATGGCACCACGGTCGTACACGGCCCCGTGGAACTGGTTCTCCGCACCCGGGTCACCCGGCTTGACCTGCCAGAACGGGTCCTCGGCCGGACGGGAGGCGTACGTCCAGTCGGCGAGCTCCTGCGCGGTGCCCTCGCCCTCCTTCTCCGACCACAGCCACTGGCTGTAGCGGGCGAAGCCCTCGTTGACCCAGATGTCCTTCCAGTTGTCGACCGACACGCTGTCGCCGTACCACTGGTGGGCCAGCTCGTGCACGACCACCGAGACGTTCGCCCCGTTGGCGAACTGGCGCGGGCTGTAGAACGGCCGCGTCTGCGTCTCCAGCGCGAAACCGGAGGGCACGTTCGGGACGTAGCCGCCGAGCGCGTTGAACGGGTACGGGCCGAAGACCCCCTCCAGCCACTCCGCGACCTCGGTGGTCCGCTCCACGCTCGCGCGCGCCGCGCCCGCGTTGTCGCCGAGGTCCTTGCTGTACGCGTTCAGGACGGGCAGGCCGCTCGCGGTCTTGTCGGTGGTGATGTCGAACTTGCCGACCGCGAGGGTGGCCAGGTAGGTGGCCTGCGGCTTGTTGGAACGCCAGTTGTACCGGGTCCAGCCCAGCCGGGAGCTCTGCGACTGGAGCACGCCGTTGCTGATGGCCTGGGTGCCGTCCGGGACGTTGACCGAGACGTCGAAGGTGGCCTTGTCCAGCGGGTGGTCGTTGCTCGGGAACCACCAGGCCGCCGAGTCGGGCTCCTGCGCGGCGATGCCGCCGTCCGGGGTGCGCTGCCAGGCGGACCAGCCGTCGACCTTGTACTCCGAGGGCTTGCCGGAGTACTTGACGACGACGGAGGCCTCTTTCCCCTTCTGCAGCGGCTGGGCCGGGGTGACCTCCAGCTCCTGGGTCCCGGAGGTGGCGAACTTCGCCTTGACGCCGTTGACGCGGATCTCGCTGACCTTGAGGCCGAAGTCCAGGTTGAAGCGGGACAGGTCCTGCTTGGCGGTGGCCAGGAGGGTGGCCGTGCCCTCCAGGAGATCGGTCTTCGGCTGGTACTGCAGGCGCAGGTCGTAGTGGGAGACGTCGTACCCGCCGTTCCCGCTGGCCGGGTAGTACGAGTCGCCGATACCCGGGGCACCCGGACCGGCACTGGCCGCCGACGCCGGGATCACCAGCAGCAGGGAGGCGGCGAGCACGCTCGGGGCGATGACTTTGCGGTGCACGAAGAGCTCCAAGGGGTAGGGGAGGCAGATCGGTTCGGGTCTGGTCGTCCGACCGTATTCACCCCTGGCCGCTCAGGTCATGTCCATGGCCCCTGGTGTCACACGATCGCCATCCGGCCGCAAGGAAGCCGTGGCCGATGGCCCGGCCGGACGGGCACCGGTACATCGAAATCCGGACACGGTGGGGGCTCCGCCACACGGATGGCGGGAGCTCGTCGAACGGTCCGGCGCCGCCCCGGTGCGGTCTGGTACGGGGGCACGCGCACCAGGCCGCCCCGGCCGGCGGAGGCGGCCGGGGGTGTGCCCGGGGGCGACTTCCGGTCGGCCGACCGCTCCTGTCGTACCGTCACCGGCCGGGAACACATTGGCCGAATTTCGGCAGTCGACCCCGGTCGAGGGCGAACCGGTTGCCGCGCGCTCACGGCACGGCACGGCAGGGCTCGGCGGGCTCGGCGTCGGGTAGCCCCCGCCGACCGCCCCGGTGCTGCCGTGCATCCCGTCGGCGCGGGGGCCCGGGGGCACCCCGCGCCCCGGTGGGCGGGGGCCGGGGGGTACCCCGCATACTGAGCAGTCGGTAACCTGCGGCGCATGACGCTTCCTCCGCACGCCGCCCGGCACTGCTGGCACGCCGCGATCAACCCCCTGCACGCCACGATCTACTTCTCGCCCGACCTCACCACCGAGTTCGCGGCCCTCGGCGTCACCCACCGGGTCGCCGTCAACCTCGCCAGCCGCTCCGCCGCCCTGGGCGCCGTCGGACCCGGAGCGGTGACCGCGACCTTCTACAACTACCGCCACGACTACGTCACCGCGCACCTCCCCGCGGTCTGGGACACCATCACCCCGGAGCAGGCCCTCGCCGCCCGGCTGCGCGCCGCCGACACCACCCTGCGCCGCCTCCTCGGCCCCGAGGCCATCGCCTCCCCCGAACTCGCCGAAGCCGCCGACCTCGCGATGCGCGCCACGGAGGGCTGCATCCGCTCCGGCCGCACCCTCTACGCCGCCCACGCCGACCTCCCCGTCCCCGAGGAGCCGCACCTGCGCCTGTGGCACGCCACCACCCTGCTGCGCGAGCACCGGGGCGACGGTCACGTGGCCGCGCTGCTCCTCACCGGCCTCGACCCCGTGGAGGCCCTGGTCAGCCACGCCGCGACCGGCCGCGGCATGACCCCGAAGTGGGACAAGGCCATCCGGGGCTGGGAGCAGGACGACCTCGACGCCGCGGCCGCCCGGCTGCGCGCCCGCGGGGTCCTCGACGCCGCCGGCGAGCTCACCGACGAGGGCACCGCCCTGCGCGAGCGGCTGGAGGCCGAGACCGACCGCCTCGACGCGGCCCCGTACGAGCACCTCGGCGCGGACGGCCTCGCCCGGCTCCACGAACTGGGCGGCGGATTCGTCCGCCGGGCCGTCGGCGCGGGCGCCTTCCCGCGCGACCTCACCGGAAAGGCCTGAGGGGCTCCCGCCGTCCGTCACCGCCACCTGCCACAATTGGCAGCCTTCCACGCAAACGAAGGCAGGCGGGACCGCACAGTGACGATGTCCATCGAAGGCAGGATCGCCGAGGAGCTCGGCGTACGGGAACGGCAGGTCAAGGCCGCCGTCGAGCTGCTCGACGGCGGCTCCACCGTGCCCTTCATCGCTCGCTACCGCAAGGAAGCGACCGAGATGCTCGACGACGCCCAGCTGCGCACCCTGGAGGAGCGGCTGCGCTACCTGCGCGAACTGGAGGACCGCCGCACGGCGATCCTCGACTCCGTGCGCGAGCAGGGCAAGCTCGACGCCGAACTGGAGGCCCGGATCCACGCGGCCGACACCAAGGCCCGGCTGGAGGACATCTACCTGCCCTTCAAGCCCAAGCGCCGCACCAAGGCCCAGATCGCCCGCGAGGCCGGCCTGGAGCCGCTGGCCGAGGGCCTGCTGGCGGACCCCTCCGTCGAACCGGCGGTGGCCGCCGCGGCGTTCGTCGACGCCGACAGGGGCGTCGCCGACGCGGCGGCCGCCCTGGAGGGCGCCCGCGCCGTCCTCACCGAGAAGTTCGCAGAGGACGCCGACCTGATCGGCGACCTGCGCGAGCGCATGTGGACCCGCGGCCGGCTCGCCGCGAAGGTCCGCGACGGCCAGGAGGAGGCCGGCGCGAAGTTCGCCGACTACTTCGACTTCGCCGAGCCCTTCACCGCCCTCCCCTCCCACCGGGTCCTCGCCATGCTCCGCGGCGAGAAGGAGGACGTGCTCACCCTCGACCTGGAGCCCGAGCCGCCGGCCGACACCCCCGGCCCGTCCACGTACGAGGGCCTGATCGCCCGCCGCTTCGGCGTCGCCGACCGCGACCGCCCCGGCGACAAGTGGCTGGCCGACACCGTCCGCTGGGCCTGGCGCACCAAGATCCAGGTCCACCTGGGCATCGACCTGCGCACGCGGCTGCGCGCCGCCGCCGAGGACGAGGCCGTACGGGTCTTCGCCGCCAACCTGCGCGACCTGCTGCTCGCCGCACCGGCCGGGACCCGCGCCACCCTCGGCCTGGACCCGGGCTTCCGCACCGGCGTCAAGGTGGCCGTCGTCGACGCGACCGGCAAGGTCGTGGCCACGGACGTGATCCACCCGCACGTTCCCGCCAACAAGTGGGACGCCTCCCTCGCCACCCTGGCCCGCCTCGCGAAGGAGCACGCGGTCGAGCTGGTCGCCATCGGCAACGGCACGGCCTCCCGCGAGACCGACAAGCTGGCCGGGGACCTCATCGCCCGTCACCCGGAGCTGGGGCTCACCAAGGTGATGGTCTCCGAGGCGGGCGCCTCCGTGTACTCCGCCTCCGCCTTCGCCTCGCAGGAACTCCCCGGCATGGACGTGTCGTTGCGCGGTGCGGTGTCCATCGCCCGCCGCCTCCAGGACCCGCTCGCCGAACTGGTCAAGATCGACCCGAAGTCGATCGGAGTGGGCCAGTACCAGCACGACCTGTCCGAGATGAAGCTGTCCCGCTCCCTCGACGCGGTCGTCGAGGACTGCGTGAACGGCGTCGGCGTGGACGTGAACACCGCCTCCGCGCCGCTGCTCTCCCGCGTGTCGGGCATCAGCGGCACCCTCGCCGAGAACATCGTGGCCCACCGCGACGCCAACGGCCCCTTCCGCAGCCGCCGGGGCCTCAAGGACGTGGCCCGCCTGGGCCCGAAGGCGTACGAGCAGTGCGCGGGCTTCCTGCGCATCCGTGACGGGGACGACCCGCTGGACTCCTCCAGCGTGCACCCCGAGGCCTACCCCGTGGTCCGGGCGATGGGCAAGACGGCGGGCGCCGAGGTGGCCGCCCTGATCGGCAACTCCACCGTCCTGCGGTCCCTGCGGCCGGAGCAGTTCGTTACGGAGGCCTTCGGTCTGCCGACCATCGGCGACATCCTGCGCGAGCTGGAGAAGCCGGGCCGCGACCCGCGCCCCGCCTTCAAGACGGCCACCTTCAAGGAGGGCGTGGAGAAGATCGGCGACCTGGCTCCCGGGATGATCCTGGAAGGGGTGGTCACCAATGTGGCCGCCTTCGGCGCCTTCATCGACATCGGCGTCCACCAGGACGGGCTGGCGCACGTGTCGGCCCTGTCGAAGACCTTCGTCAAGGACCCGCGGGACGTCGTGAAGCCGGGCGACATCGTCCGGGTCAAGGTCATGGACGTGGACATCCCCCGCAAGCGGATCTCGCTCACGCTGCGGCTGGAGGACGAGGCCGAGCGGACGGCGGGCACCCCCCGCCCCCGTGAGGAACGCCAGGAGCGCCGCGGCGGTGGCCGGCCCCCGCAGCAGCGCGGCCAGGGCCAGAGCCAGCGGCAGGGCGAGGGCCAGGGACAGAAGCAGGGCCTGGGCCAGGGCCAGCGGCAGGGCGAGGGCCAGGGCCGGCGCGGCCAGAGCGGCCAGGGAAGCCGGCCGCAGGGCGGCCAGGGCGGCGGTCAGCGTTCCGGCGCGCCCGCCCCCGCCAACAGCGCCATGGCCGACGCCCTGCGCCGCGCCGGTCTCACCGGCCCGGACGACCGTCGGGGGCGCTCGTAGGACCGCGATCGGAAGGAATGGCTCCGGCAGACCGGCAAGAGTGGCCGGATAGGTACCTCACCGGGGAACGCGCCTTGCCAATCCCCGTAGTTGATCTGTAGGCATGGTGGAACGCCCGTTCGTCACCCGCGGACGGGCTTCCGCATTTCCGGCCTCGGGAACCGCCCTCCCGAGGCCGCCTCAAGGCACAGGACGCCATGTCGATGCCCACCCCCCACGCCTATCGACGCTGCCCGAGAAAGGGTCCGAAGAGGGAACACATGCCGCACCGGAACCCCAGCCTGCGCAAACGGTGCGAGACGATTCTCGGTCACATGGACCTGACGCGCCCGTTCTCCCTGGACACCCTGTGCGCACGCATCGCCGAACAGCGCGGCCGCCCGATCCGGCTGCACCCGCTGCCCCCGGAGGCCGCCGAATCCGGCGTCTGCGGACTGTGGGTGGGAACCGAGACCGTGGACTACGTCTTCTACGAGGCGCACACCACCCCCCTGCACCGGGAGCACATCGTGCTCCACGAGCTCGGCCACATCCTCTTCGGCCACCACTCCCTGGAAGGCCGGGAGACCGACGGCCGGGCCCCCGTGGTCCTCGGCCGCACCAACTACACCACCCGCCAGGAGCAGGAGGCGGAGATGCTCGCGAGCATGATCCGCATCCGCACCGCGGGCGCCGGCCACCCGCGCACGACCCCCGCACCCCGGGGAGCCCTCGCCCGCCTGGAATCCGCCATGGGGTACGAGCGGGGCCCGCGCGATGGCAGCTGACCTCGCCGCCCTCGGCGACTGGCTCGCCGTCCCCAGCGTGGTGTGCCTGTGGGCCGCCGTCCTGCTGCGCGCCCCCGGCGCCCTGCGCTCCCCGCAGCAGCGCGGACTGTGGTTCGCGGTCGCCACCGCGGCCGCCGCGATGACCCTGAACCTGCCCGCCGTCGTCACCTACGCCACGAGCCGGGAACCCGGCTACGCACACGCCGTCGGCCTCGTCCGCAACCTCATCGGCGTGCTGTCGGCGGGCACCGTGCTCTACTTCGTCGCCGCCGCCACCCGCGGCCGCAGGCTCCAGCTCGCCGCCTGGGCCGGCACCGCCCTCTGGCTGGGCGTCCTCGTGGCCCTGGACGGCGCCGCGCCCGGCCACGGCACGCACACCATCCCGCCCGCCGGACCGCCCGTGCCCTCGCTCGCGTACTGGCTCGTCATGATCTCCGCCCACCTCATCGCCAACACCGTCTGCGTGTACGTCTGCTGGCGCTACGGCCGGCGCGCCGAGAGCCGGGGCCTGGCGGCCGGGCTGCGGCTGTTCGGGCTGGGCACCGCACTGGCCGGCCTGTTCTGGTTCGCGTACCTGCTCAAGGCCCTGTTCGGCAGCACCTGGGCGATGCCCGCCCTGCCGCTGATGATGAACCTGCACGGCCTGCTGCGCGCCGCCGCGATCGTGGTGCCCACCCTGTTCACGCTGCGCCGCACCACCGCCGACACCGTCATCGCCTGGCGGCTGTGGCCCCTGTGGCGGGAGCTGGTCCAGGCCGTCCCGCACGTCGTCCTCTCCGAGCCCCGGACCGGCCGGGTCCTGGAGCTGCTCTGGCCGCCCGTACCGCGCAACCTGCTGGTCTACCGCAAGGTCATCGAGACCCGCGACGCGATCCTGATCCTCGGGGAGTACGTGCCCCCGGGCCTGCCGGAACGGGCCCGCCGCCACGTCGCCGGGAGCCTGGTCCCCGAACAGCGGCTCACGGCCGCCGCGCTGGCCTGCGTACTGAAGGAGGCGCGACGGGCGAAGCTCGCCGGTGGCTCCGGACAGCCCGGCCGGGCCACGGCCCTGGAACTCCCGGCCGCGATGCAGACCTTCGAGGAGGGCGGCGGACTGGAGGACGAGGCCAGGTTCCTGGTCGACGTCGCCCGCGCCTACGCCTCCCCCGAGACCACCGCCTTCACCACCGATCCGCACAGGAAGTGACGCACCCTTGAGCACCACCGTTCTGATCACCGGAGCCAGCGCCGGCCTGGGCGCGGCCTTCGCGCGCGGCTTCGCCGCCAAGGGCTGCGACCTCGTCCTCGTCGCCCGCGACAAGGCCCGCCTGGAATCCGTGGCCGACGGCCTGCGCCGGGAGTTCGGGGCCGCCTGCGAGGTGCTGCCCGCCGACCTGCTGGACCCGGAGCAGTGCGCCACCGTCGAGGGACGGCTCGCCGATCCGGCCCGGCCCGTGGACATGCTGGTCAACAACGCCGGCTTCGGACTGCCCGCGCCCTTCCCGTACAACCCGGTCGAGGACGAGGAACGGATGCTGGACCTGCTGGTCAAGGTCCCGCTCCGGCTCACCCACGCCCTGCTGCCCGGCCTGCGCGAGCGCCGCCGGGGCGCCGTGCTCAACATCGCCTCCGTCGCGGGACTCCTCCCGACCGGCACGTACGGGGCGGCGAAGGCCTGGGTCACCGCCTTCAGCGAATCCCTGCGGGTGGACATGGAGCCCTACGGGGTCCGGGTGCTGGCCGTGGTCCCGGGCTTCACCCGTACCGAGTTCCAGGAGCGCGCCGGGATGGACGTCAGCGCCCTGCGCGACGCGGTGTGGCTGGAGCCGGAGGCGGTCGTGGCCAAGGCCCTGCGGGACCTGGCCCGCCGCCGGCCGGTCAGCATCACCGGCCGGCACTACCAGGCGTACGCCCTCGCGGCCCGCCACCTCCCGCGCGGTTTCGTGGCCCGCAGGATGCCCCGCAAGCGCAACGCCCCGGCTGACCGGGCCTGAGAGGACGACGCCGTGGCCGGTGACCCCGACTTCGCCGACGACCACATCCTGCTCCCCGCGGACGCCCGGCTCCCGGGAAGCACGCTCGCCGCGGCTGCCGTCAGGGACGCCGACCCCGAGGCCTCGCCGCCGGAGCTGCGCACCCACTCGGGGGAGACCGTCTTCGTCCCGGCCGGCCGGGCCACCGAGCTGGAGCGCTTCTGCGCCCGCAACGGGATCCCGCTGCGGCGCAGGCCGGACGTGTGGGGCGATCTCCTGGACCCGTTCCTGGACACCTGGTTCACTGCGGAGGAGGAGGCCGCGACCCTGGACCGGCTGGACCGGGCCGGCGTGGGGCGCGCCGAGGTGGCGGGCATCCGCGAGCGGGTCGAGCCGCTGATGCGCGCCTACAACCACATGCTCTGGGAATGGCACGCCCTCGGCCTCGACGACCTCCTCGCCGCCGCGGCGGGATCCCTGGCCCCCGGCCACCTCCGGATCCCGCCGGGGGACAGGGCGGCCTTCCGGGCCTGGGCCATGGAGATCGCCGACCGCCCCGCGCGGGGTCCGGGCGGCGCGCGACCCTAACCGGAAGGTGGCCCGCCCACGGCATCCACACGGCTCCAGCGGAAAAATAATTCCACCAACGGCTATCGACATCCCGTTCGCCGGGCATGGTACGGGCAACCTCCCGCCCCGGCTGACGCCGCGTCACGGCGCTGCCCCGGGCGGGCCTTCCGCCATTCGTCCCGGGAGGTACCACTCCATGCAGCCAGCAGCCCCCACCACGCCCCCGGCGCCCGGCCGCCGCACGCTCCTCGCCGGTCTCGGCGTGGCCGCCTCCGCCCCGCTCCTGCTCGGTGCCACCCCGCGTACGACGACCGACCCGGCGCCGGCTCGGCCCGCCACGCCCCACGCCGCCGCCCCGCGCACGGTCCTGCTCCGCGGGGCGGCCCTGGTGCTCACCATGGACCCGGCCGCCGGGACGGGCCCGCTGGGCATGCTGGAGGACGCCGACGTGCTGGTCCGGGGCGGTGCCGTCGCCGCCGTCGGCCGGGGCCTGCGGGCTCCGGCGGACGCCCGGGTCCGGGACGTGTCGGGGAAGCTGGTGATGCCGGGCTTCGTGGACGCGCACACGCACCTGTGGCAGGCCTCCATCCGGGGCGGCTGCACCGACGGCGACCTGTTCGGCTGGTTCCGGAGGTGTACCGACGGCCAGCGCGCCAGACTCACCCCCGCCGCCCTGCACAGCTTCGTCCGGCTCGCCGCCCTCGACGCCGTGCAGAGCGGGGTGACCACCCTGGTCGACTGGGTGGACATCTTCGCGGACGACCTGGTCGAGAGCTACGTACGGGCCCTGGCGGGCACCGGTGTCCGGTTCACGTACGCGATGTTCCCGCCCAGGCCCGACGGGGAAGTGGCCGCCCGGGTGAAGAGGGAACTCGTGGACCCCGTACCGCTCGGCTCCTTCCAGGTCGCCACCCACGCGGCACGCTCCCTCGCCGGCCTCAACCAGGCCCACTGGGAAACCGCCCGGGAGCTGGGCGTCATGCTCAACTCCCACGTCCTCGAACGCCCCGAGCAGCGGGCCGACGATCCGCTCGGGGTCCTCGCGGACATCGGCGCGCTGGGCCCGCGCCTCCTGGTCAACCACGCGATCCACCTCACGGAGGACGAGATCGCCGCGCTCGCGGCCCACGACGTGCGGGCCGTCCACTGTCCGCTCAGCAACATGCGCCTGGCCTCCGGCATCATGCCGCTGCCCGGCCTGCGGAGGAGGGGTGTCAAGGTCGCCCTCGGCCTGGACGGCGGCACCAACGACACCTCGGACTTCCACGCCCTGATGAAGGCCGCCATCGGCCTCCAGCGGGCCCGCTCCACGGACGCCGGGGTCTTCCCCCAGGTCGAGGACGTCCTGCGGATGGCCACTCTGGGCGGCGCGGAAGCCCTCGGCATCGCCGACCGGGTGGGCTCGCTCACCCCCGGCAAGAGGGCCGACCTGGTCGTCCTCGACCCGGCCGCCCTCAACTTCGCCCCCCGCTTCGACTGGGTCGGCCAGATCGTCTTCAACGGACGCCCCGAGAACGTCGACTCCGTGTTCGTCGACGGCCGGCCACTGAAGCTCGACGGCCGCCTCGTGGACGTCGACACCGCCCGCGTGGTCCGCGAGGCCGAAGCCGCCGCCACCCGCATCCGGGCCTCCGCCTGACGGCGTCCGGCCCGGGCGGCCCGCCGCCCGGGCCCTCTCTTCAGGATCGTGCCCGACCCGCGCCGCCCGGCCTGACCGGCAAGATCCGGAAGGGCCGGCCTAGAGCTCGGTGACCTTGCCGTCCGCGACCTCCAGGCGGCGGGTCACGTGGACGGCGTCGAGCATGCGGCGGTCGTGGGTGACCAGCAGCAGGGTGCCCTCGTAGGACTCCAGGGCCGATTCCAGCTGCTCGATCGCCGGCAGGTCGAGGTGGTTCGTCGGCTCGTCCAGGACGAGGAGGTTCACCCCGCGGCCCTGGAGCAGCGCCAGCGCCGCCCGGGTCCGCTCGCCCGGGGAGAGGGTGGCCGCCGGGCGCAGCACGTGCGCGGCCTTCAGGCCGAACTTCGCCAGCAGCGTGCGCACTTCCGCCGGCTCGGTGTCCGGGACCGCCGCGCAGAAGGCCTCCAGCAGCGGCTCGTCACCGAGGAACAGCCCGCGGGCCTGGTCCACTTCGCCGACCAGCACCCCCGAACCGAGGGTGGCGGAGCCCGAGTCCGGGGCGAGCCGTGCGAGCAGCACCGCGAGCAGGGTGGACTTGCCGGCGCCGTTGGCCCCGGTGATCGCCACCCGGTCCGCCCAGTCGATCTGCAGGCTGGCCGGGCCGAACGTGAAGTCCCCCCGCTTGACGGCCGCCTCGCGCAGGGTGGCGACGACCGAGCCGGAGCGCGGGGCCGCCGCGATCTCCATGCGCAGCTCCCACTCCTTGCGCGGCTCGTCGACGACCTCCAGGCGCTCGATCGCCCGCTGCGTCTGGCGGGCCTTGGCGGCCTGCTTCTCGCTGGACTCGCCGCGCAGGTTCTTGCCGATCTTGTCGTTGTCGCTCGACTTGCGGCGGGCGTTGCGCACGCCCTTGTCCATCCAGTTGCGCTGCATCTGGGCCCGGCCCTCCAGGGCGGCCTTCTTGCCCGCGTACTCCTCGAACTCCTCGCGGGCGTGACCGCGCGCCCGTTCCCGCTCCTCCAGGTAGGACTCGTAGCCGCCGCCGTAGAGGTTGATCTGCTGCTGCGCCAGGTCGAGTTCGAGGACCTTGGTGACCGTCCGGGTCAGGAACTCGCGGTCGTGGCTGATCACGACCGTGCCCGCGCGCAGCCCCTTCACGAACTGCTCCAGCCGCTCCAGACCGGCCAGGTCCAGGTCGTTGGTGGGCTCGTCGAGGAGGAACACGTCGTAGCGGGACAGGAGCAGCGAGGCCAGCCCGGCGCGGGCCGCCTGGCCACCGGACAGGGCGGCCATCGGCAGGTCCAGGCTCACGGCGAGGCCCAGCTCGTCCGCGACCTCCTGGGCCCGCTCGTCGAGATCGGCGCCGCCCAGGTTCAGCCAGCGGTCAAGGGTGTCCGCGTACGCGTCGTCCGCGCCCGGGGTGCCGTCGACCAGGCCCTGCGTCGCCTCGTCGAGAGCGGCCTGCGCGGCGGCGACGCCGGTACGGCGGGCCAGGAACTCGCGCACCGACTCGCCGGGGCGCCGCTCGGGCTCCTGCGGGAGGTGTCCGACGGCCGCGCCGGGCGGGGAGAGCCGCAGCTCACCGGTCTCCGGGGTGTCCAGCCCGGCGAGCATCCGCAGCAGGGTCGACTTCCCGGCGCCGTTGACACCGACGAGTCCGATGACATCGCCGGGCGCGACGACGAGGTCGAGGCCGGCGAAGAGCGTGCGCTCACCGTGCGCGGCGGTGAGGTCCTTGGCGACGAGGGTTGCAGTCATGATGCCCCGATCCTATCCGCGCGCCGGGGCGGGCCCGCCGCCGCCGGGTGATGTCCGGATAGGTGGGATCCCCGTCATTGCGGCCATCGGAGCCGGATCACACCATGGATGCATGTCGTTGCGAAACGTGCTGGTCGTCCTCTACGACGGCGTCCAGAGCCTGGACGTCACCGGGCCGGTCGAGGTGTTCGCCGGGGCCGCGCGGTGTCCGGGCGGCCGGGGCGGGTACGCGATCCGGACGGTGTCCCCGGGCGGGGCGCCGGTCCGGACCGACAGCGGGCTGACCCTGGTCCCGGACGGGGACCTGGAGGGCGCCCGGCCGGGCCCCGGCACCACCCTGCTGGTGCCGGGGGGCCGGTACCGGGGCGATTTCGAGCCCCGGCTCACGGACTGGCTGCGCGCGTACGGGGGACGCGCGCAGCGGCTGGTGTCGGTCTGCACCGGCGGACTGCTGCTGGCCGAGGCCGGGCTGCTCGACGGCCGCCGGGCGACGACGCACTGGTACTCCTGCGAGCAGATGGCGCGGGACTACCCCAGGGTGTCGGTGGAACCGGACCCCATCTACGTACGCGACGGCCCGGTCTCCACCTCCGCCGGGGTCACCGCCGGGATCGACCTGGCGCTGGCACTGGTGGAGGAGGACCTCGGGCGGGACGTGGCGCTGCTGATCGCCCGCCACCTGGTGGTGTTCCTGCGCCGGCCGGGGAACCAGGCGCAGTTCAGCGCGCAGTTGGCCGCCCAGACGGCGCGCCGGGAGCCGCTGCGGGACGTGCAGCAGTGGATCACCGAGCACCCGGGCGGCGACCTGAGCGTGGAGGCGCTCGCGGCGCGGGCCGCGCTGTCGCCGCGGCACTTCGCGCGGGCCTTCCAGGCGGAGACGGGGGTGACGCCGGGGCGGTACGTGGAGCGGGTGCGGGTGGAGCACGCGCGCAGGCTGCTGGAGGAGGGCGGGGAGGGGGTCGCGCAGGTCGCGCGGGCCTGCGGCTACCGGACCCCGGAGGCGCTGCGCCGCGCCTTCGTCCGCCACCTGGGTCAGCCCCCGGCGGAATACCGCCGCCGCTTCGGCCCCCGGTAGGACGACCCAGGCCACCGCGACCCAGGCCACCGCGATCCTGGCCACCGCGATCCCGATCACCGGGATCCCGATCACCCGGGCGGTCCCCGGCCGCACGGGTCGTACCCGGCCTGACGGGTCGTGTCCGTCCATCCTGGCCGTGCCCGCTCACCCCGGGTGCGGCTCCGTCCCCCGGGCGCCGCCCGGGGGTGGTTCCGACGGGGGTTTCCCGGCGGGGCCGATCACCGACCGCTCCGGAGGAGCCATGCAGATCGCCGTACTGCTCTACGACCGATTCACCGCACTCGACGCCATCGGCCCCTTCGACACCCTCGGCCGGCTCCAGGGCGCCGAAACCGTGTTCGTCTCGGAGCGGCCCGGACCCGTACGCACCGACAACGGGTCGCTCGCGCTCGTCGCCGACAAGGCGCTCGACGAGGTCACCCGGCCCGACGTCGTCGTCGTGCCCGGGGGGCCGCACCCCGAGGAGGAGATGAAGAACCCCGCCGTCCTCGACTGGCTGCGCGCCGTGGACGCCACCACCACCTGGACCACGTCCGTCTGCACCGGCTCGCTCCTGCTCGCCGCCGCCGGGCTGCTGGACGGGCGCCGGGCCACCTCGCACTGGCTCTACCTCGACCGTCTGACCCCCTTCGGCGCCCGGCCCACCGGCGAGCGGGTGGTCTACGACGGGAAGTACGTCACCGCCGCCGGGGTGTCCTCCGGCATCGACATGGGCCTCGGCCTGCTCGGCCGGATCGCCGGGGACGAGTACGCCCAGACCGTGCAGCTGATGTGCGAGTACGACCCGCAGCCGCCCTACGACGCCGGGTCCCCGGACAAGGCCCCGGCCGCAATCGTCACCCGGCTGCGCGACGCCGCGCGCTAGTGCCGGATCAGGCAACGATTGCCCTGTCGACGACGGCGCGTAGGCGCCGGTCGTCGGCATGGCGGTTTCGCCAGATGATGTAGCGGCGGATCATGCTGCCCTGTTCCTTGTGGGTGGCGTGGTCGGTGCCGTCGAGGGTGAAGTAGCGCAGGGCGGTGGATTGGGCCTCGATGCGGCTCAGCCAGGAGGAGTTCGTCGAGGTGTAGGCGATCTCAGCGTTGTTCGCGGCGGCCCAGTCACCGACTCGCTGGCACTTTTTCGTGGTCAGGTGCGGGGAGAAGTTGTCACAGACGATCGCGATGCGGACGTGGGCCGGGTAGAGCGTGCGCAGGTAGCGGCAGAATTCCAGGAACTGCGTTCGCCTCTTGATCGGCTTGATGTGGCCGTAGAGCTTGTCCTTGGCTAGGTCGTAGGCGGCGAACAGGTGACGCACTCCGCCGTAGCGGTTGTAGGTCGCCCGTCGACGACGGCGTGGCTCACGGTCCGGGTCCTTGTGCTTGCCGCCGCGTTCGGCCCACTGCTTCCCGGGGTGGGGTATCAGGTTGAGTGGTCCGAACTCGTCCAGGCAGAAGATGACTTCGGGCTCGCCGTCCTCCGGTATGACCTCGCCGTCGGCGATAGCGCAGAGGTGCTCGACCCTCGCCTTCTTGGCCGCGTAGTCCGGGTCTCGGGAGGTCTTCCAGGTCTTCAGGCGTTGAAAGGAGACGCCTTCCTCGCGGAGCAGGATGCGCAGGCCCTCGTGGCTGATGTCGTCGACCACCCCCTCGGCGACCAGGAAGTCCGCCAGCTTGGTCAGGCTCCAGGTCGAGAACGGCAGGTCGTGCTCGGTCGGCTTCGACTTGGCGATCTTCTTGATCTCACGCCGCTCGGGCAGAGTGAAGGTCTTCGGCCGGCCGCCGGAGTACTTCGGATACAGGGAGTCGAAGCCGTCGGCGTTGAAGTTGTGGATCACGTCCCGGACCCGGGGTCGTCGCTGGTGAACGACACCTCGGCGATCTTCGCTAGCGGCATGCCCTGCGCTGACAGGAGCACCATCGGGGACCGCCGCCAGGTCACCACCGACCCAGTGCCCCGGCGGATGATCCGCAGCAGCCGCCGACCCTCATCATCATCGATCTCACGTGCACGTACTCGTTCAGCCACCTGGACAGGATGACGATCACGCGCCGCCCGGCACAGCACCCCGAACGGCGCGGCACATCACAACAGAGCCGCCTGATCCGGCATCAGCTGTACCTCGGACGGGGCGTGGACAACCGCCACTACGGCACATTCCACCCGAGAACGACCGGCAGCCCATGCTCGTAACCCAGCGTATTAATCGTCCCCGGATGCGGGTGCCCGAACTGCCGTGCGGCTGACGCGTCGAGCCCGAGCCAGCGCGCGGTGAGGATGCGTGAAAGGTGGCCGTGCGCGACGACGGCCACGTCACCCTTGTCCAGCACCGGCCGGACCCGGCCGAGAAAGGCGTCGACCCGCACGGTCACGTGCCCGAGGTCCTCGCCGGCGTCGACGCCGCCGCGCCACAACTCCCAGCCGGGCTTGAGCTCCTGGATCTGCTCGGCGGTCAGCCCCTCGTAGCGGCCGTAGTCCCACTCGATCAGGTCGGCGTCGGGCTCCGCGCCGCTCAGCCCCGCCAGCTCGGCCGTCCGCACGGCCCGAGTCAGCGGGCTGCTGTAGACGGCGGCGAACTCCCGTCCGGCCAGCCGAGGCGCGAGCGCACGCGCCGCGGCCTCCCCCGCCTCGGTCAGCGGCAGGTCGGTGCGGCCGGCATGCTGGCCGGTCCGACTCCACGCCGTCTCACCGTGCCTGATCAATATCAACTCGCCCATGGCGAGGACCATATCCCCCATAGAGCACAGGGCGAACGTTGCCTGACACGGCACAAGGCCGTTTCCGGCGAGGCAGATGGTGGCAGTCTTGATGCCCCTATGGATGTCAAGCGGCAGGACGTGGGTGGTGGTGCGGGTGATGAGCCGGTGGATCTCTCGTGCGACGTAGCGTTTGAGGCAGCGGAGTGCTTCGCGGCGGGTTTTGCCTTCGGAGACGCGCCTGTCGATGTAGCCGCGGGTGCGGGTGTCCCATCGGAGGCGTGCCGGCACGATGGTGTAGAGGGCGGAGTTGGCCTGCCGGTTTCCGCCCCGGTTGAGGCGCCGACGCTGGGTTTTCCCTGAGGAGGCTTCGACTGGGCTGACGCCGCAGAGGGCTGCGAACGAGGCTTCGCTGCGCAGGCGCTCGGGATTGTCACCCGCTGCGATCAATAGCGTTGCGGCGGTGTCGGGGCCGACGCCGTAGCACTTCAGGAGCTGCGGGTCGGCCAGGGCACATCCGGCGTTGTTCGCGGTCTGCCGACCGGCCTGGGCGCCCGGTCCGGTGGCAACGGATCGATCCTCGTCCACTGGGCGTCAGTCAACGAGTTACATCAACAAGCGATCAGAAGATCCAGCGGCAACGACCAGGGGAACTTCGTTCGGATCAGCGTGCGCCGCCGACATCTCACCGGGGAGGCAGGTTGTGCCACGCGTGTCCGCAGGTGCCTTTGCAGTACGTCTGCCTGCGGCGAGTGTCGGCGACGGAGAACGCCGAGACGAGCACACGGAACGCTTTGACGTGTTCGTCGGGCCGGAGGGCTGCGAACCCGTAGCGAGGCGGGTCCATGCAAATCATCACCGAAGGGTTGGCCGTGGGCTTCACGCCGGACCGGGCAACTCCCTCACGCCCGTCTGCTGCCGTGATGTGGGCCTGCAATGCGTAGCCGGCGACGTCCTGGAGTACTGCCTGCCGTCCTGCCGGGGAAAGGGCGGAGAACCAGGATGTTCCCTCGTCCAACGTGCGGAGCTCCTGGGCGACCTCGTTGACGACCCGCTCGGCTTCACGCCGAAGCGCCCGCCCATCCTCACTGCTGGCCCCCACCATCTGCCGATCATTTCACAGGGCCTCGGCCGAGAACGAGGCTGAGACGAGCGGCGCGACTCCTCCACCGGCTCACAACATGATCCACAGGAAGCGGCCTGAGCCCCGTCGTCGGGGCCGGGTGCCGCGGGCCAGGCAGGATCCGGAAGAGGCGGCCTAGTCCGCCGGCGGCCGGTCGAAGCGTGGTGCCCGTCGCTCCAGGAAGGCGGCGACGCCCTCCGCGGTGTCGCCGCTCGCCGCCGCCCGGTCCGCCCAGTACGCGTCCCGGTCGGTGCGGCCGTCCGCGAACTCCTTCGCCGCCGCCTGCGTCAGCCACGAGCGGGTGGTGAGGATCCGGGCGAACTCGGCCACCCGCTTGTCCAGTTGCCCGGCCGGCAGCAGCTCGTGCAGGAAACCGGCCCGCAGCGCCTGCTCCGCGCCGATCAACTCCGCCGAGAACAGCAGGTACTTGGCCCAGGCCGGCCCGACCACGGAAGCCAGCCGGCGGGTCGAGGAGGCCGGGTAGACGATGCCCAGCTTCGCCGGGGTCACCCCGAAGGAGGCGCCCTCCTCGGCGAACCGCAGGTCGCACGCGGCAGCCAGCTGGCTGCCGCCGCCCACGCAGAAGCCCCGGACCGCCGCCACGGTCGGCTTCGGGAAGGCGGCCAGGGCCTCCTCCGCGGCGACCGACAGGGCCTGCGGATCGTCGTCACCCGTGAGGGAGGAGATGTCGGCGCCGGCGCAGAAGGTCGGACCGTCCCCGGTCAGCACCAGGACCCGGACGTCCGGGTCCGCCGCGAGCCGCGGCAGCAGCTCCGGCAGGGCCCGCCACATCGCGGCGGTCATGGCGTTGCGCTTGGCCGGGTGCGAGATGACGACGGTGGCCACGCCGCCGGCGACGGTGGTGCGGAGAGCTGCGTCCATGCGCCGGATGCTATCCCGGTCGGCCGATGCTGCGATCAAGGGGAGTCCGTACCCGGGTGTGACGGGCGCGCGGCGCGTTCCCGTCCTGGTCGGGGAGGGCGACGGGGCCACGGGCAGGGCACGGTGGACGGGGTGCGGGAGACGGCTGCGCGGGACTCCGCGCCGGATCAAGAACGGTCGAACAACTGACTCTGTCATACGCCACCGGTCAAAAAGTGTCCGATAGGCGCTGACTTCTGGTCAGCGACGAGGTCCGGACCAGCCGCGTCCCCACTCTTGGCACGTGGAGACGATCGAGCGCGAAGACGGGGGCCGGAAGATGAACGACAGCGGGAGCGTCCCGCCAGCCGGGGAGGGGGAGGCGCCGGCTCCGGCGGACCCCCTCGCATACGAGGGGGTGTGGCGCTTCACCGCGCCGGCCGTAGAAGAATCCGTTCCGCAGGCCCGTCGTGCGGTCCGCGACCTGCTCGGCCGCCAGGGGGTGCCGGCGCCGCAGGACCTGGTGTACTCCCTGCTGCTGATCGTCTCCGAACTGGTGACGAACTCGGTCCGGCACGCGGCCCTGCTCTCCCCCGAGGTCGCCGTCGAGGTGGCGGTGGGCCGGGAATGGGTACGGGTGGCCGTCGAGGACAACCACCCGTACCGGCCCAAGGCGCTGGAGGCCGACTTCGGCCAGACCGGCGGCCGGGGCCTCCTGCTGGTCCGCGAGGTCACGCGGGAGGCCGGCGGGGTCTGCGACGTCGAGCACACCTCGACCGGAGGCAAGGTGATCTGGGCCGCCCTGCCGCTCACCGCACCGGCCCCCGAGCTCTGAGCGAGCACGCCCTGGACGAGCTCGCGAAAGAGCCGGAGCCGGTACGCGGGCCCGGCCGGAGGGAGCCGCGGCTACCAGCCCGCCGCATCGCCCGTCAGCTCGCGGATCGCGGGCCGGGCCGCGTCCAGGACCGTCATGAACCAGGCCGAGAACGGCGCCTCGGCATGCCGCTTCACCAGCTCCTCGGCCGTGACGAAGGCCGTGTCGCCGACCTCCTCCGGATCCGGATCCGGCGCCGCCTGCGCCAGTCCCACGAACAGGTGGTTGTACTCCTGCTCGACCAGCCCGGACGCGGGGTCCGGGTGGTTGTAGCGCACCGTCCCCGCCTCGGCGAGCAGCGAGGGCGACAGCCCCAGCTCCTCGTGGGTCCGCCGGGCCGCCGCCGCGAACGGGGACTCGCCGGGGTACGGGTGGCCGCAACAGGTGTTCGACCAGACGCCGGGGGAGTGGTACTTCCCGAGGGCGCGCTGCTGGAGCAGCAGCCGGCCCCGCTCGTCGAAGAGGAACACGGAGAACGCCCGGTGCAGCAGGCCGGGCGCCTGATGGGCGGAGAGCTTCTCCGCCGTGCCGATGGTGTTGCCGGACTCGTCGACCAGTTCGAGCATGATCGATTCCTGAGTTCCGGTGCCGGCGGACGCACTGTTGGCGTCGGTGGCTGGTGTGGTCGGCATACCCATCCTTCGCTTCGGACTCCGGCCTTCAGTCTGCCGTACAAAAGAGTCTTGTCCCCACTTCGGAGATCAGCGCATGTCCGCCCCCCGCCGCGTGCTAGGCACCCGGCGGGGGACGGACAGGTGAGCCGCGCCGTCAGATCCCGAACGGGGCCGGGTAGCGGATGGTTCCCTTCGGCACCGGCACGGAACCGTCGAGGACCAGCGCCATCATCGCCTCGTCGGGCACCTCGAAGGGGGCCCGGATCCCGAAGAGCGAGGCCGGCACGAACCCGAAGCGCGCGTAGTACGCGGGATGCCCGAGGACCAGGACCAGCGACTCTCCCCGCTCCCGGGCCGCCGCGAGCAGGGCCCGGACGACCGCGCTGCCGGCGCCCGACCGCTGCGCCGGGGGATCGGTGGCCACCGGCGCGAGCGCCAGCGCCGGTACGCCGTCCACCGTGCAACGGGTCAGCAGCGCGTGCGCCGCCACCGAGCCGTCGGGACGCACGGCCACGTAGGAGAGCCCCGGCAGCCAGGCGCCGTCGGCGCGCAGCGCGTCCACGAGATCAGCCTCCAGCGGGGTGTCGAAGGCCGCCAGGTTGACGGCCCGCACGGCCGCCGCCTGCGCCGCGGTCTCCGGCCGGGCCGGCCAGCGGTCCCCGTCCCCCGCGGTCACCGGGGTCAGGACGTAGCCCCGGTAGCCGTACTCGTGGCCGTGCCGCTCCCGTACGGCGATCTCCTCGCGCGTGGCGGCCAGCGCGGCCCCGGCCGCCGGGGTCGAGGCCCGCGCCGTCCGGGCCCGGACGGTGAGCGGACCGTAGTACTCGGCCCAGTCGGAGTCCGGCTGCAGGCGGGTCCCCAGCACCCGGTACCCGGCCGCCTGGGCGGCGGCGGTGTTGCGGGCGGCGGACCGCAGCGCGCACTGCGGGTCCCAGAAGGCCCGCGCTCCGGCGGAAGGCTCCTCGGCGGTCCACTCGCACTCGGTCAGCACCAGGGTGCCGCCGGGTGCCAGCAGCCGCTTCCACTCGGCGAGCGCCCGGTCGAAGCCGATGCAGTAGGCGGATCCCTCGGCCCACACGAGGTCGAAGGAGCCGTCCCCGTACGGGAGCGCGCCCATGTCCGCCCGGACCGCCTCGACACGGCCGCCGAGGCCGCGGGCCTCCGCGGCGGCGCGCAGTTCGGCGAGGAACGGTTCGTGGAGGTCGACGGCGGTCACCTCGGCGAAACCGGCCCCGGCGGGCCCGCCCGCCTCGGCGGCGAGCAGCAGCGCGCTGCGGCCGGGACCGCAGCCCAGGTCCAGGACGCGAGGCCGCTCGGGCAGCGGTCCGCACAGGGACAGCAGGTGGCGGGTGGTGGCGTCGGAGCCGGGGGACTGCCGGGGCAGGCCGTGGTGCAGCTCCATGAAGGCCGCGAGGAAGGCCCCGTCGGGACCGGAGTCGGCGGAGGGGGAGCCGTTGGCGGCGGTGCTGTCGCAGATGTGGGTGTGGTCGGTGTGGTCGGTCAACGTGAGCCCTTGGACAGGGGGCTCCGGCCGACGGGACCGAACGGTGTGCTCAGGCCCGGCCGGAAGCCCGGAGGGAGGAAACGGGGACGTACCGGAGTTCGCCGCGCTCGGCAGCGACCACTGCGACGGTCATCAGTCCACCTCTTTCCTCGTTCCGGGACGTGCTCACGGGATTCGTACACGCCGCCGACCACCCTAACATCCGAGGCCAAAGCCCCCTGAGGGGGGCCGAAAGGCTGATGAATACGGCGTTCCATTCATCCGATAGCCTCTGCCGACGTGCCGCGCCGCCCCACCGGGCGCCCCGTCGAGAAGTTCGCTGCAAGGAGTGAGTCCGTCTGTCGACCGTCATCCTCACCGGCCTGCCGGTCCCCGGATCACCGCTTGAAGACGAGCTCCGGTCGCTCGGGTTCGACGTCCGCCCGGTCACCGGTCCCGAAGGCACCGCCGCCGCGCTGGCCGACGTACCCGCCGACCGGCGGGTCGCCGTCGTCGACAGCGCCTTCGTCGGGCACCCGCACGCGCTGCGCCTCGCGCTGACCGACCCGCGCTTCGACGCCTGCGCCGTGACCGGCGCTTTCACCGTGCAGCCCGGGGCCCGCGCCGCCCTCGACCGGGCCGCGGCCCTCGCGCCCGCGGGCGGCGGCCCCTACGCCGACCGGCTCGCCGCCGCCGTCGAGGCCGACGGGACCACCGTCCAGCGGCCCGAGCTCGGGACCCTGGTCGCCGCCGTGCCCGGCACCGACGCGGAGCGCGCCGAGGCCGTCGCCGCCGTCGCCGCCGTGGACGACGAAGCCGTGCGGCTGCGCACCGCCGTGAAGTCCCGCGACGGCTTCTTCACCACCTTCTGCATCAGCCCGTACTCGCGCTACATCGCCCGCTGGTGCGCGCGCCGCGGCCTCACCCCGAACCAGGTCACCACGGCCTCGCTGGTCACCGCCCTGATAGCGGCGGGCTGCGCGGCCACCGGCGACCGCTGGGGCTACGTCGTGGCCGGCGTCCTGCTGCTCGTCTCCTTCGTCCTGGACTGCACCGACGGGCAGCTCGCCCGCTACTCGCTCCAGTACTCGACGATGGGCGCCTGGCTCGACGCGACCTTCGACCGCGCGAAGGAGTACTCCTTCTACGCGGGCCTCGCGCTCGGCTCCGCCAGGAACGGCGACGACGTGTGGGCCCTCGCGCTCGGCGCGATGATCCTCATGACCTGCCGGCACGTCGTCGACTTCGCCTTCAACGAGGCCAACCACGACGCCACCGCCAACACCAGTCCGACGGCCGCCCTGTCCGGGCGGCTCGACAGCGTCGGCTGGACGGTCTGGGTCCGCAGGATGATCATCCTGCCGATCGGTGAGCGCTGGGCCATGATCGCGGTCCTGACCGCCTTCACCACCCCGCGCATCGTCTTCTACGCCCTGCTGGTCGGCTGCGCCTTCGGCGCCCTCTACACCACCGCCGGCCGCGTCCTGCGCTCCCTGACCCGCAAGGCGCGGCGCACCGACCGGGCCGCCCGGGCGCTCCTGGACCTCACCGACTCGGGGCCGCTCGCCGAGCTGATCGCCCGCCACGCGGGCCGCCCCGCGGCGCCGCTGTGGCTGCCCGTCATGGTCATCGCCGCGCTCGCCCTCGTCGGTACCGCGTTCTTCGAGCCCTTCGGGAGCGTGAGCCTCGTCTCGGTGGCCCTGTTGTACGCGATGCTGAGCGGCGCCGCCGTCGCCCGGCCGCTCAAGGGGGCCCTGGACTGGCTGCTGCCGCCGCTGTTCCGGGCCGCCGAATACACCACCGTCCTGGTCCTCGCCGTCAAGGCGGACGTCCCCGGGGCGCTGCCGGCGGCATTCGGCCTGATCGCGGCGGTCGCCTACCATCACTACGACACGGTCTACCGCATCCGCGGTGGCACCGGCGCGCCCCCGCACTGGCTGGTGCGGACGATCGGCGGGCACGAGGGCCGGGTGCTGCTCACCGCGGTGCTGGCCGCCGTCCTGGCGTCGCGCGCAGCGGACTTCCCCGTCGCGCTCACGGTCACGGCCGTGTTCGTGGCTCTGGTGGTGCTCGTGGAGAGCATCCGCTTCTGGGTCTCCTCCGGAGCACCCGCCGTACATGACGAAGGAGAACCAGCATGATCGGCCTTGTACTCGCTGCCGGTGCCGGACGCCGCCTGCGTCCCTACACCGACACCCTGCCCAAGGCCCTCGTGCCGGTCGGCCCCGAGGGGCAGGAGGAGAGCCTGACGGTCCTCGACCTGACCCTGGGCAACTTCGCCGAGGTCGGCCTCACCGAGGTCGCCGTCGTCGTCGGCTACCGCAAGGAGGCCGTCTACGAGCGCCGCGAGGCGCTGGAGGCCAAGTACGGCGTCAAGATCACGCTGATCGACAACGACAAGGCCGAGGAGTGGAACAACGCCTACTCCCTGTGGTGCGCGCGTGACGTCCTGAAGCAGGGCGTGATCCTCGCCAACGGCGACACCGTCCACCCGGTCTCCGTCGAGAAGACCCTCCTCGCCGCCCGCGGCAACGGCCAGAAGATCATCCTGGCCCTCGACACGGTCAAGAACCTGGCCGACGAGGAGATGAAGGTCGTCACCGCCGACGGTCAGGGCGTGCGCAAGATCACCAAGCTGATGGACCCGGCCGACGCGACGGGCGAGTACATCGGTGTCACCCTCATCGAGCCCGAGGCCGCCGAGCAGCTCGCCGAGGCGCTGAAGACCACCTTCGAGCGGGACCCCGACCTCTACTACGAGGACGGCTACCAGCAGCTCGTCAACGACGGCTTCACCATCGACGTCGCCCCCATCGGAGACGTCGCGTGGGTCGAGATCGACAACCACGACGACCTCGCCAAGGGCCGGACGATCGCATGCCGGTACTGACGCGGCTGATCCCCTCGCCCGTTGTCGTCGACATCAGCCGAGGGGCGATGGACGACCTGGCCGGCCTCCTGGCCGACCAGCGCATCTCCGCGTCCGGCAAGCTCGCCATGGCGATCAGCGGGGGCTCCGGCCAGGCGCTGCGCGCCAAGCTGGAGCCCGTCCTGCCGCACGCCGACTGGTACCCGGTCGTCGACGGCACCATCGACTCCGCGGTCAAGCTGGCCGACGACATAAAGGGCCGCCGCTACGACGCCGTCGTGGGCCTGGGCGGCGGCAAGATCATCGACGTGGCGAAGTACGCCGCGGCGCGGGTCGGCCTGCCCATGGTGGCCGTCGCCACCAACCTGTCGCACGACGGGATCTGCTCCCCGGTGTCCATCCTGGACAACGACAACGGGCGCGGCTCCTACGGCGTGCCCACGCCGATCGCCATGGTGATCGACCTCGATGTGATCAAGGACGCCCCGGTGCGGTTCATCCGCGCGGGCATCGGCGACGCGATCTCCAACATCTCGGCCATCGCCGACTGGGAGCTCTCGCACGCGATCACCGGCGAGGCCGTCGACGGCCTCGCCGCCGCCATGGCCCGCACGGCGGGCGAGTCGGTCCTGCGCCACCCCGGCGGATGCGGGGACGACGAGTTCCTCACCGTGCTCTCCGAGGGCCTCGTGCTCTCCGGCATCGCCATGTCGATCAGCGGCGACACCCGGCCCTCGTCCGGCGCCTGCCACGAGATCAGCCACGCCTTCGACCTGCTCTACCCGGGACGCTCCGCCCTCCACGGCGAGCAGGTCGGCATCGGCGCCGCCTTCGCCATGCACCTGCGCGGCGCCGCCGAGCAGTCCGGGCTGTTCACCGAGGTCCTGCGCCGCCACGGGCTGCCCGTGCTGCCCGAGGAGATCGGGTTCAGCGTGGACGAGTTCGTCGCGGCCGTCGACTACGCCCCCCAGACCCGCCCGGGACGCTTCACCATCCTGGAGCACCTCAACCTGTCCGCAGCCGAGATCAGGGACGCTTACGCCGACTATGCCCAGACCATCCGTAGCTGAACTCCGGCCCGTCGTTCACCCGCCGGGCGTCAAGGACCGGCGCAGTGGCGAGCACTGGGGCGGCCGCCTGTACATGCGCGAGATCTCCCTGCGCATCACCCGTCTCCTGGTCGCCACCAAGGTCACGCCCAACCAGCTGACCTACGTGATGACCCTCGCCGGTGTCCTCGCCGCGCCCGCCCTCCTGGTGCCCGGCATCTGGGGCGCCGTCCTCGGCGTGGTCATGGTCCAGCTGTACCTGCTGCTCGACTGCGTCGACGGCGAGGTCGCCCGCTGGAAGAAGCAGTACTCGCTCGCCGGGGTCTACCTGGACCGGGTCGGCGCCTACCTGTGCGACGCGGCCGTCCTGGTCGGCTTCGGCCTGCGCGCCAGCGATCTGTGGGGCAGCGGGCGCATCGACTGGCTGTGGGCCTTCCTGGGCACCCTCGCGGCGCTCGGCGCGATCCTGATCAAGGCCGAGACCGACCTGGTCGGCGTCGCCCGCCACCAGACGGGCAAGGAGCCGGTCAAGGAGGCCGCCTCCGAGCCCCGCTCCTCCGGCATGGCCCTGGCCCGCCGGGCCGCCTCCGCGCTCAAGTTCCACCGCCTGGTGCTGGGCATCGAGGCCTCCCTGCTCATCCTGGTGCTGGCCGTCCTGGACCAGGTCCGCGGCGACCTGTTCTTCTCCCGGCTCGGCGTGGCCGTCCTGGCCGGCATCGCGCTGCTCCAGACCGTGCTGCACCTGGTGTCGATCCTGGCCTCCAGCAGGCTCAAGTGACCGCGCCGATGCGGCTGGGCGCCGTGATCATCACCATGGGCAACCGCCCCGACGAGCTCAAGGCGCTGCTGGAGTCGGTGGCCCGCCAGGACGGCGACCCCGTCGAGGTCGTCGTCGTCGGCCAGGGAGTGCCGGTCACCGGCCTGCCCGAGGGCGTGCGCACCGTCGAGCTGCCCGAGAACCTGGGCATCCCGGGCGGCCGCAACGTCGGCATCGAGGCCTTCGGCCCCGGTGGCGCCGACGTGGACGTCCTGCTCTTCCTCGACGACGACGGGCTGCTGGAGCGGAGCGACACCGCCGAGCTGTGCCGGCAGGCCTTCGCCGAGGACCCGGAGCTGGGGATCGTCAGCTTCCGCATCGCCGACCCGGACACCGGCGCCACCCAGCGCCGTCACGTGCCCCGGCTGCGCGCCTCGGACCCGATGCGTTCCTCCCGCGTGACCACCTTCCTGGGCGGCGCCAACGCCGTCCGCACGACGGTGTTCCAGCAGGTCGGAACCCTGCCCGGGGAGTTCTTCTACGCGCACGAGGAGACCGACCTTGCCTGGCGGGCGCTCGACGCCGGGTGGCTGATCGACTACCGCGCGGACATGGTGCTGCTGCACCCGACCACCGCCCCGTCCCGGCACGCGGTCTACCACCGTATGGTGGCCCGTAACCGGGTGTGGCTCGCCCGCCGCAACCTGCCCGCCCCGCTGGTCCCGGTCTACCTGGGCGTCTGGCTCGCGCTGACGCTCGTGCGCAGGCCCTCGGCGCCGGCGCTCAAGGCCTGGTTCGGCGGGTTCAAGGAGGGCTGGACCACACCCTGTGGTCCCCGGCGCCCCATGAGGTGGCGTACGGTCTGGAAGCTGACCCGGCTGGGCCGACCGCCTGTCATCTGACAAGCTCACGTCTGGGAGCATGGGCCCCATCCCGGGTCCGGCGCTCCAGCCCCGATGCCCCTCCTGCCGCATCTTGAAGACGGAAAGTTTCAACTTGTGAGTGACACAACCCACGACGGCGCCCTCGCCACGAGCAAGCCGCCGTCCGACGACGCGGGCCTGAGCCCCGCCGAGCTCGCCAGGAAGTACGGCCTGTCGGTCAGTGGCGCTCGGCCCAGCCTGGGCGGATACGTGCGGCAGCTCTGGGGCCGGCGCCACTTCATCATGGCCTTCTCCCGGGCCAAGCTGGTGGCGCAGTACAGCCAGGCGAAGCTCGGCCAGATCTGGCAGGTGGCGACCCCCCTGCTCAACGCGCTCGTCTACTACCTGATCTTCGGCCTCATCCTGAACGCGGGCCGGGGCATGGAGAAGGGGGTGTACATCCCCTTCCTGGTGATGGGCATCTTCGTCTTCACCTTCACCCAGAACTCGCTGATGGCGGGCGTCCGGGCGATCCCCACCAACCTCGGCCTGGTGCGCGCGCTGCACTTCCCGCGCGCCTCGCTGCCGATCTCCTTCTCCATGCAGCAGCTCCAGCAGCTGCTGTACTCGATGATCGTCGTGGTCATCGTCGCGGTCGCCTTCGGGAACTACCCGCAGCTGTCCTGGCTGCTCGTCGTCCCTACGCTGGCCCTGCAGTTCGTCTTCAACACCGGCCTCGCGCTGGTCTTCGCGCGGATGGGGTCCAAGACCCCCGACCTCGCGCAGCTGATGCCCTTCCTCACCCGCACGTGGATGTACGCCTCGGGCGTGATGTTCTCGATCGGCACGATGCTGAAGGACAAGCCGGCCTGGATCGCGGACGTCCTCCAGTGGAACCCCGCGGCGATCTACATGGACCTCGTCCGCTTCTCCCTGATCGAGGACTACGGCGCGTCCAACCTGCCGCCCCACGTCTGGCTCTTCGCGGTCGGCTGGGCCGTCCTCATCGGCGCCGGCGGCTTCGTGTACTTCTGGAAGGCTGAGGAGCGTTACGGCCGTGGCTGAGATCACCCGGGGCCTCGTGCCCACCGTCATCGCCGACGAGGTGCACATCGTGTACCGCGTCAACACCGGCAGCTCCGGCAAGGGCAGCGCCACCGCGGCGCTGAGCAAGATACTCCGCCGCGGCAAGGGCGACTCCCCGGGCGTCCGCCGGGTCCACGCCGTGCGCGGGGTCTCCTTCACGGCGTACCGCGGCGAGGCCATCGGCGTCATCGGCTCCAACGGCTCCGGCAAGTCCACCCTGCTGCGCGCCATCGCGGGCCTGCTGCCCTGCGAGTCCGGCAAGGTCTACACCGACGGCCAGCCCTCGCTGCTGGGCGTGAACGCCGCCCTGATGAACGACCTCACGGGCGAGCGCAACGTGGTCCTCGGCGGTCTCGCGATGGGCATGACCCGCGAGCAGATCAAGGAGCGCTACGAGGACATCGTCGACTTCTCGGGGATCAACGAGAAGGGGGACTTCATCTCCCTTCCCATGCGCACCTACTCCTCGGGCATGGCGGCGCGCCTGCGCTTCTCGATCGCGGCCGCCAAGGACCACGACGTCCTCATGATCGACGAGGCCCTCGCCACCGGTGACCGCAAGTTCCAGGTCCGTTCCGAGGCGCGCATCCGCGAACTGCGGGAGAAGGCCGGCACGGTCTTCCTGGTGAGCCACAACAACAACTCCATCCGCGACACCTGCAGCCGGGTGTTGTGGCTGGAGAAGGGCGAACTCCTGATGGACGGGCCCACGGAGGAAGTCGTCTCGGCCTACGAGAAGGCCACCAGCCACTGACCGAGGGCTCCGGCCCGCCGGATCCGGCCGTCGCAGGCCCCCGTCGCTCCGCGCGCCGGGGGCCTCGCCGTGCGGCGGGATCCGGCCGGGGGCCGACATTCCGGGGTGCCGTGAACACCCGATAGGCCCCCGCGGCGTTGTACAGCGTAAGCTGGACCAGTTCTCAATCGCGCCAAGAGGGGACGATTCCCCACAACTGGTTCTCCCTGGATACTCCCGGGTAAACTTCGGCGGCGTGTCCGAAATAGGATGACTTGGGTCGGCAGTGTAGAACGGGAGACGTGACGGCAATGGCTATGGGAATTCTGCGGTCCCCAGGCGCAGTGGCCGTCCCCGCCGCGGGCGGCGGGCGGTGACCGCCGGGCCCGGCATCCGGCCCGGCACCTCCGGCGCCGTCCTCGACCCCCACGCCCGCGCCACCCTCGCCAAGGCCGCGGCGGAGAACTTCCCCGTCGCCCCCGCCTTCCTGCCCCGCGCCTGGCGCGAGGGCCTGACGGCGGTCTACGGCTACGCCCGCCTCGTCGACGACATCGGCGACGGCGACCTCGCCCCCGGCGGCCGCGACGCCGTGCTCCTGGGCCTCGACCCGGCCGCGGTGGACGACCGCCCCGCCATGCTCGACGCCTTCGAGGCCGACCTGCTGCGCGTCTTCGGCTCCGCCGACGGCCCGCCCCGCCACCCCCTGCTGCTGGCCCTGCGCCCCGTCGTGCGCGACCACGGCCTCACCCCCGATCCCTTCCTCGGGCTCATCGAAGCCAACCGCCGGGACCAGCACGTCACGCGGTACGCGACGTACGCGGACCTCCTCGCCTACTGCGAGCTCTCCGCCAATCCCGTGGGCCGCCTCGTGCTCGCCCTGACCGGTACCGCGACCCCCGAGCGGATCCGCCGCTCCGACGCCGTCTGCACCGCGCTGCAGATCGCCGAACACCTCCAGGACGTCGCCGAGGACCTCGGCCGCGACCGGATCTATCTCCCCGCGCAGGACATGCGCCGCTTCCACGTCACCGAGAACGACCTGCGGACCCCGTCCGCCGGAGCGTCCGTACGCTCCCTGGTCGCATTCGAAAGCGAACGCGCACGCGAACTCCTGAATGAAGGCACCCCCCTCGTGGGTAGCGTGCACGGCAGGCTACGGCTGTTGCTCGCGGGGTTCGTGGGAGGAGGGCGCGCCGCCCTGCGGGCGATTTCGGCCGCAGGCTTCGACGTGCTCCCCGGCCCGCCCAAGCCCACCCGGAGCCTCCTGCTCCGCGAGGTGGCCGCCGTCCTGCGCACAGCGCCGAGAAAGGGGTGAGCCCGAACGTGGAGGGCCCCACACACGCGTCCGCTCCGTCCGCTCCGGTCCTCGCGGCCTACAGCTACTGCGAGGCCGTCACCGGAACACAGGCGCGCAACTTCGCGTACGGCATCCGGCTGCTGCCCACCGACAAGCGGCACGCGATGTCGGCGCTGTACGCCTTCTCGCGGCGCGTCGACGACATCGGCGACGGCACGCTCCCGCCCGAGGCCAAGCTCGTACGGCTGGAGGAGACCCGCGCCCTGCTCGGCCGGATCCGGGCCGAGGAGGTCGACGAGGACGACACCGACCCCGTCGCCGTCGCCCTCGCCCACGCCGCGCGGCGCTTCCCGATCCCCCTCGGCGGCCTCGACGAACTCATCGACGGGGTCCTGATGGACGTCCGCGGCGAGGAGTACGAGACCTGGGACGACCTCAAGGCCTACTGCCGCTGCGTGGCCGGGGCCATCGGACGGCTCTCCCTCGGCGTCTTCGGCACCGTGCACACCGGCGGCCTCGGCGCGTCCGAAGCCGCCCGCGCCGACGAATACGCCGACACCCTGGGCCTGGCCCTGCAACTCACCAACATCCTGCGGGACGTTCGCGAGGACGCGGCCAACGGCCGCACCTACCTCCCCGCCGAGGACCTCGCCAAGTTCGGCTGCTCCGAAGGCTTCCACGGCGACCGGGCCCCCGCCGGAGCCGACTTCGCCGGCCTCGTCCACCACGAAGTACGGCGCGCGCGGGCCCTGTTCGTCGAGGGCTACCGGCTGCTGCCGATGCTCGACCGGCGCAGCGGCGCCTGCGTGGCCGCGATGGCCGGCATCTACCGCCGCCTCCTGGACCGCATCGAGCGCGAGCCCGAAGCCGTGCTGCGCGGGCGCGTCTCGCTGCCGACCCACGAGAAGGCGTACGTCGCCGTGCGCGGCCTGTCGGGCCTCGACGCCCGCACCGTCTCCCGCCAGAGCACGCGCAGGCGCGTCTGATGCGGCGCACGAGGACCCCCGCCCCGGCCCCGGCCGCCCGCCGGCCCCGGGGCGCCCGCACGGCCGCAGGCCACCCGGCCCCCCGGCGGGCCGCGGCCCGCCCCGCGGCGGATCCGGCCGACGGCCGGGCAACCCCGGCAGCCGTCGCGGCGTCTCTCCGGGCGGGCGGAGGCCGTGGTCCGCGCCGGGCCGCGGCGCACCGAGGCATGCCCGCCCCCACCGCCCGCCAGGGCCACCGCACCACGGGGGAGGACGCATGAGCACGGCCGACCAGAGCGCGCGGCGGGACGCCGGCCAGGACGCCGGCCGGCACGCCGTCGTCGTCGGCGGCGGACTCGCCGGAGTCACCGCCGCGCTCCGGCTCGCCGACGCCGGACTGCGGGTCACCCTGCTCGAAAGCCGCCCCAGGCTCGGCGGCCTCGCGTTCTCCTTCAAGCGCGGCGAGCTGACCGTCGACAACGGCCAGCACGTCTACCTCCGCTGCTGCACGGCCTACCGGTGGTTCCTGGAGCGCATCGGCGGCGCGGACCTCGCCCCGGTCCAGGACCGGCTCGACGTCCCCGTCCTCGACGTCGCCCACCCCCGGGGACCCCGCCTGGGCCGGCTGCGCCGCAGCGCCCTGCCCGTCCCCCTGCACCTGGCAGCCTCCCTGGCCACCTACCCGCACCTCTCGCTCGCCGAGCGGGCGGCCGTGGGACGCGCCGCCCTCGCCCTGCGCCGCCTCGACCCGGCCGACCCGGCGCTCGACGGCCTGGACTTCGCCACCTGGCTCGCCCGCTACGGCCAGTCCCCGCGCACCGTCGAGGCCCTCTGGGACCTCGTCGGCATCGCCACCCTCAACGCCACCGCCGACCAGTCCTCGCTGGGCCTGGCCGCCATGGTCTTCAAGACCGGCCTGCTCTCCGAGAACGGCGCCGCCGACATCGGCTGGGCCCGCGTCCCGCTCGGCGACCTCCACGACACCCTCGCCCGCAAGGCCCTCGACGCCGCCGACGTGCGCACCGAACTGCGCACCCGGGTCACCTGCGTCTCCCGTACGGACGACGGGAACTGGCGGGTCGACACCGAGGAGGAGTCCCTCGCGGCGGGCACCGTCGTCCTGGCCGTCCCGCAGCGCGAGGCCCACGGGCTGCTGCCGCCGGGGGCGCTGGCCGACCCGGACAAGCTCCTCGACATCGGCACCGCGCCCATCCTCAACGTCCACGTCGTCTACGACCGCAAGGTGCTCAGGCAGCCCTTCTTCGCGGCCCTGGGCTCCCCCGTCCAGTGGGTCTTCGACCGCACCGACGCCTCCGGCCTCACCGACGGCGGCCAGTACCTGGCCCTGTCCCAGTCGGCGGCCCAGGACGACATCGACGAACCGGTGTCCGTCCTGCGCGCCAAGTACCTGCCGGAGCTGGAGCGGCTGCTGCCCGCCGCCCGCGGCGCGAAGGTGCGCGACTTCTTCGTCACCCGGGAACGCACCGCCACCTTCGCCCCGAGTCCGGGCGTCGGCCGGCTGCGCCCCGGCAACCGGACCGACACGCCGGGCCTCTACCTCGCCGGTGCGTGGACCGCCACCGGCTGGCCCGCGACCATGGAGAGCGCGGTCCGCAGCGGCACCGGTGCGGCACGGGAGGCACTCAGCGCCCTGGGCCGCCCCGCCGGACGTCCTCCGTGGGAGGCGGCATGACGACCACGACCACCAGCACAACCGGCACAGCACGTACAGGAACCAGAGGAGAGCCAGTGAACCCGGGGAACCCGGCTGTCGAGAACACGGCTGCCAGTGTGGGCACGGCCGGCGGGGAGCAGGCGGACACGCTCGCCCTCCTGGAACGCGGCCGCACGCTGTCGACCCCCGTGCTCCGCGCCGCCGTAGACCGGCTCGCGGCGCCCATGGACACGGTCGCCGCCTACCACTTCGGCTGGATCGACGCCCAGGGCAACCCGGCGGACGGCGACGGGGGCAAGGCCGTCCGGCCCGCCCTCGCCCTGCTCTCCGCCGAAGCCGCCGGTGCCTCCGCGGAGGTCGGCATCCCGGGCGCCGTCGCCGTGGAGCTCGTCCACAACTTCTCGCTGCTGCACGACGACCTGATGGACGGCGACGAACAGCGCCGCCACCGCGACACGGTCTGGAAGGTCCACGGACCGGCGCTGGCGATCCTCGTCGGCGACGCCCTCTTCGCCCTCGCCAACGAGGTCCTGCTGGAGCTGGGCACCGTCGAGGCGGGCCGCGCGGCCCGCCGTCTGACCACCGCCAGCCGCAAGCTCATCGACGGCCAGGCCCAGGACATCTCCTACGAGCACCGCGAGAGCGTCAGCGTCGAGGAGTGCCTGGAGATGGAGGGCAACAAGACGGGCGCCCTGCTCGCCTGCGCGGTCTCCATCGGCGCCGTCCTGGGCGGCGCCGACGACCGCACCGCCGACAAGCTGGAGGAGTACGGCTACCACCTCGGCCTCGCCTTCCAGGCCGTCGACGACCTCCTCGGCATCTGGGGCGACCCGGACGCCACCGGCAAGCAGACCTGGAGCGACCTGCGCCAGCGCAAGAAGTCCCTGCCCGTGGTCGCCGCCCTCGCGGCCGGCGGACCCGCCTGCGAGGAACTCGCGCAGCTGCTCGCCGCCGACGCCAAGAGCAACGACTTCGAGAACTTCTCCGAGGAGGAGTTCGCCCACCGCGCCGCGCTCATCGAGGCGGCGGGCGGCCGCCAGTGGACCGCCGACGAGGCCCGGCGCCAGCACGCGGTGGCGATCCGCGCCCTGGACGACGTGAACATGCCGCAGCGGGTACGGGACCAGCTCGTCGCCCTCGCCGACTTCGTCGTCGTGCGCAAGAGGTGATCGCCACCCGGCAGCGGATATGAAGCGCGAGTCGCCGGCCGGCGCCGCCACCTGCTAGAGCGCACCGGCCGACGGCAGACCCCAGCACAGCAGAGGACACTGTTCTAAGGGGAAGCCATGACAGCGACGACCGACGGCGCCGGTGCGATGGCCCGCGGTGCGGATCCGGAACACGAGGGCGGGACGGCCGCGACGGCCGCCCCGCCGCCCGCCGCGCCGGCGGGCGCGCCCGCGGGGCCGCCCGGAGCCCGGGGCGGGCCCGGCGGCCCGCCGCGCGGTGTCCAGGAGGCCACCGACAAGGCCGTCCGCGCGCTGCTGGAGCGCCAGGACCCGGCCGGGTGGTGGAAGGGCGACCTGGAGACCAACGTCACCATGGACGCCGAGGACCTGCTGCTGCGGCAGTTCCTCGGCATCCGGGACGAGGCCACCACGCGCGCCGCCGCCCTCTTCATCCGGGGTGAACAGCGAGAGGACGGGACGTGGGCCACCTTCCACGGCGGGCCGCCCGAACTCTCCGCCACCATCGAGGCGTACGTCGCCCTGCGCCTCGCCGGGGACGACCCCGGAGCCCCGCACATGGCCCGCGCCTCGGCCTGGATCCGGGCCCGCGGGGGGATCGCCGCCGCCCGGGTGTTCACCCGGATCTGGCTCGCCCTGTTCGGCTGGTGGAACTGGGACCACCTGCCCGAACTCCCGCCCGAGCTGGTCTTCCTGCCCTCCTGGGCGCCCCTGAACATCTACGACTTCGGCTGCTGGGCCCGCCAGACCATCGTCCCGCTCACCGTCGTCTCGGCCCTGCGGCCCGTCCGCCCGGCCCCCTTCGCGCTCGACGAGCTGCACACCGACGCGCGCACCCCCTTCCCGGCCAGGCCGACCGCTCCGCTGGCCACCTGGGAAGGGGCCTTCCAGCGGATGGACAAGGCCCTGCACGTCTACCGGCGGTTCGCCCCGGGCCGGCTGCGCAAGGCCGCCATGACGGCCGCCGGCCGCTGGATCGTCGAGCGCCAGGAGAACGACGGCTGCTGGGGCGGGATCCAGCCACCCGCGGTGTACTCCGTCATCGCCCTGCACCTGCTCGGCTACGACCTGGGGCACCCGGTGATGCGGGCGGGACTGGAGTCCCTCGACCGGTTCGCGGTCTGGCGCGAGGACGGCGCCCGGATGATCGAGGCCTGCCAGTCCCCGGTGTGGGACACCTGCCTCGCCGCGATCGCCCTCGCCGACGCCGGGGTGCGCCCCGACCACCCCGCCCTGGTCAAGGCCGCCGACTGGATGCTCGGCGAGGAGATCCGGCGCAGCGGCGACTGGGCCGTGCGCCGCCCCGGGCTCGAACCGGGCGGCTGGGCCTTCGAGTTCCACAACGACAACTACCCGGACATCGACGACACCGCCGAGGTCGTCCTGGCCCTGCGCCGCATCCACCACCCCGAACCGGCGAAGGTCGAGGCCGCCATCGCCCGCGGGGTGTCCTGGAACCTCGGCATGCAGTCGAAGAACGGCGCCTGGGGCGCCTTCGACGCCGACAACACCAGCCCCTTCCCCAACCGGCTGCCCTTCTGCGACTTCGGCGAGGTCATCGACCCGCCCTCGGCCGACGTCACCGCCCACGTCGTCGAGATGCTCGCCTTCGAGGGCAAGGCCGCCGACCCCCGCACCCGACGCGGCATCGCCTGGCTGCTCGCCGAACAGGAGCCGGACGGCGCCTGGTTCGGGCGCTGGGGCACCAACTACGTCTACGGGACGGGCTCGGTGGTCCCGGCCCTCACCGCCGCCGGCATCGCCCCCTCGCACCCCGCGGTCCGGCGGGCCGTGCGCTGGCTGGAATCCGTACAGAACGAGGACGGCGGCTGGGGCGAGGATCAGCGCTCCTACCAGGACCGGTCATGGGCCGGCAAGGGCGCCTCCACCGCCTCCCAGACCGCCTGGGCGCTGATGGCGCTGCTGTCGGCGGGGGAGCGCGACGGCGGTGCCGTCGAGCGGGGACTGGCGTACCTGGTCGGGACCCAGCGCCCGGACGGGACCTGGGACGAGCCGTACTTCACCGGCACCGGCTTCCCCTGGGACTTCTCCATCAACTACCACCTCTACCGGCAGGTGTTCCCGCTCACCGCGCTGGGCCGCTACCTCCACGGAGAACCGTTCGGCCCGGACGGTCCGCGCACGGCCGGGGCCCACCGGCCGGCCGGAGGGTCCTGATGGCCGCCGGAGCGCCTCCGCCCCGGCCCCCGCTGCTGATCGCCTGCGCCCTGCGCATCGAGCAGGCGGCCCTGCGCAGCGCGGGCCGCGGCGGCGCACCGGACGGGGCGCTGCTGCGCACCGGCATGGGCCCGCGCGCGGCCGAGCGCGCCCTCACCCGCGCCCTGGGGCGGCCGGGCATGGAGCGGGCCGCCGTCCTGGCGACCGGCTTCTGCGCCGGCCTCGTCCCCGGGATGCACCCCGGCGACCTGGTCGTCGCCGAGGAGACCCGGGACCCGCGCGGGGCGGTCGCCTGCACTGGCGCCGCCCTCCTCGCCGAGGCACTGGCCCGGGCGGTGCCCGGCCGGACCGTACACCTCGGCGTACTGACCGGATCCGACCACGTCGTCCGCGGGCAGGAGCGCGCGCAGTTGCGCGCCACCGGCGCCATCGCGGTCGACATGGAGTCCGCGGCTACCCTGTGGACCGCACACGGGGGCGCCGACCGTCCCCTTGCGGCCGTCCGGGTGATCGTGGACGCTCCGGAGCACGAGCTCGTCCGTATCGGCACGGTGCGCGGTGGAATATCGGCCTTCCGCGTGCTGCGTGCCGTACGGCCCGCGTTCCATGACTGGCACCGTTCGTTGCTGCTCCCCAGGAGGTGAGCCAGATGGCCATGCCGTTGCGACAGTCCATCAGGGTCGGGACCTATCTTCTCGAACAGAAGCTCCGCAAGCGCGAGAAGTTCCCGCTGATCGTCGAGCTGGAGCCGCTCTACGCGTGCAACCTGGCCTGCGAGGGCTGCGGGAAGATCCAGCATCCGGCGGGGGTGCTCAAGCAGCGCATGCCGGTCGCCCAGGCGGTCGGCGCCGTCCTGGAGTCCGGCGCCCCGATGGTGTCCATCGCGGGCGGCGAGCCCCTGATGCACCCGCAGATCGACGAGATCGTGCGCCAGCTGGTGGCCAGGCGGAAGTACGTCTTCCTCTGCACCAACGCGATGCTGCTCCGCAAGAAGATCGAGAAGTTCACCCCCTCCCCGTATTTCGCCTTCGCCGTCCACATCGACGGACTGCGCGAACGCCACGACGAATCCGTGGCCAAGGAAGGCGTTTTCGACGAAGCCGTGGCGGCCATCAAGGAGGCCAAGCGCCGCGGATTCCGGGTGACCACCAACTCCACCTTCTTCAACACCGACACACCCCAGACGATCATCGAGGTGCTGAACTACCTCAACGACGACCTCCAGGTCGACGAAATGATGATCTCGCCCGCCTATGCCTACGAAAAGGCCCCCGACCAGGAACACTTCCTGGGTGTCGAACAGACCCGGGAACTCTTCAAGAAGGCGTTCGCCGGAGGCAACCGGCTGCGCTGGCGGCTCAACCACTCCCCGCTCTTCCTCGACTTCCTCGAAGGCAAGGCGGATTTCCCCTGCACCGCCTGGGCCATTCCGAATTACTCCCTCTTCGGCTGGCAGCGGCCCTGCTACCTGATGAGCGACGGCTACGTGCCCACGTACCGGGAGCTGATCGAGGACACCGACTGGAGCAAGTACGGCCGCGGCAAGGACCCGCGCTGCGCGAACTGCATGGCGCACTGCGGCTACGAGCCCACCGCCGTCCTCGCCACGATGGGATCCCTCAAGGAGTCCCTGCGCGCGGCCCGGGAGACGATCGGCGGCAACCGGGCGGGCTCGGCATGACGTCCGCGCCCGGAGGGGGCGGGGGCTTCGACCTCGCCGCGCTGCTGGCCGAGCGCGGCGGGGAGCGGTACGAGCTGCACACCCGCCACCTCAACCACCAGCTGCCCCGGATGCTGCGCACCATCGGCTTCGACAAGGTCTACGTACGGGCCGAGGGCGCCCACTTCTGGGACGACGAGGGCAACGACTACCTCGACATGCTGGCCGGGTTCGGCGTGATGGGCCTGGGCCGGCACCACCCCGTCGTGCGCCGGGCCCTGCACGACGTGCTGGACGCCCAGCTCGCCGACCTGACCCGCTTCGACTGCCAGCCGCTGCCCGGACTGCTGGCCGAGAAGCTCCTCGGGCACAGCCCCCACCTGGACCGGGTCTTCTTCGGGAACAGCGGCACCGAGGCCGTCGAGACCGCCCTGAAGTTCGCCCGCTACGCCACCGGCCGGCCCAGGATCCTCTACTGCGACCACGCCTTCCACGGGCTCACCACGGGCTCGCTGTCGGTCAACGGGGAGGGCGGCTTCCGCGACGGTTTCGCGCCGCTGCTGCCCGATACGAAGATCGCGATGGGGGACCTGGACGCCCTGGAGGCGGAGCTCCGGCGCGGGGACGTCGCCGCCCTGATCGTCGAGCCGGTCCAGGGCAAGGGCGTGCTCGCGGCCCCGCCCGGGTACCTGCGCGCCGCGCAGGAACTGCTGCACCGCCACAAGGCGCTGCTCATCGCGGACGAGGTCCAGACCGGGCTCGGCCGGACGGGCGATTTCTACGCGTACCAGCACGAGCCGGGCGTGGAACCGGACCTGGTGTGCGTGGCCAAGGCCCTCTCCGGCGGCTACGTCCCCGTCGGGGCGACCCTCGGCAAGGACTGGATCTTCCAGAAGGTCTACTCCTCCATGGACCGGGTGCTGGTGCACTCCGCCAGCTTCGGCTCCAACGCGCAGGCGATGGCGGCCGGGCTGGCGGTCCTCGCGGTGATGGAGGACGAGCAGGTGGTGGCCAACGCCCGCGCCATGGGCGACCTGCTGCGCGGGCGGCTCGCGGCGCTGGTGGACGAGTACGAGCTGCTGCACGAGGTGCGGGGGCGCGGCCTGATGATCGGCATCGAGTTCGGCCGGCCGTCCTCCCTGGGGCTGCGCAGCCGCTGGGCCGTGCTCCAGGCGGCCCGCAAGGGCCTGTTCGCGCAGATGGTGGTGGTGCCCCTGCTGAACCGGCACCGGATCCTGACCCAGGTCTCCGGCGACCACCTGGAGGTCATCAAGCTCATCCCGCCGCTGATCGTGGACGAAGGGGACGTGGACCGGTTCGTCGGGGCGTTCCGTGAGGTCATGGACGAAGCGCACGGCGGGGGCGGCCTGATGTGGGACTTCGGCAGGACCCTGGTCAAGCAGGCGGTCGGCAACCGCTGAGGGCGCGGCGGGGGGCCGTGCGGGGACCCCGTACGGGCCCCCCGCGCGGCCCGTACGCCCCCCGCCCCCGTGCGCCCCCGCCGCGGCCCCCGCCGGGCCTCAGCCGGGCCTCAGCCGACGAGGAGCCGGTCGCGCAGCCGGTCCAGCGTGGCGGGCGCGAGGCCGAGTCCCTCGGCGAGGTAGGCCTCCACCCCGCCCCACTGGCCGTCGATGGTGTCGAACGCCGCGAGCAGGTACTCGGCGCGCGCTTCGAAGAGCGGGGCCAGCAGCTCCATGACCTCGGGGGAGCGGGCCTCGGGCGCGTCGCTGCCGCGCCGGACGCGGTAGCGGTTGTGCGGGGCGTTGGACTCCAGGTAGTCGGCCACGATCGCCTCGCGCCCGACGCCCAGGGCGAGCAGGGTGACGGCGATCGACAGTCCCGCGCGGTCCTTGCCCGCGGCGCAGTGCATCAGCGCCGGGACGCTGTCCTCGGCGAGCGCGTGCACCACCCGGCTGTGCTCGGCGGTGCGGGTGCGGATGATCGTCCGGTACGAGTCCCTCATGCGGGTGGCCGCCTTGCCGTCGCCCAGGACGGTGCGGAGCCGGGCGAGGTCCCCGTCGCGGACCATCTTCCAGAACTCCCGTCCGTCGGCTGGATCCGACAGCGGGATGTTCACGTTGCGCACGCCCGCCAGCTCGACGTCCGGGCCCTCCAGGGCCTGGTCGGCTCCGTTGCGGAAGTCGAAGACGGTGTGGAGTCCGAGCGATTCGAGGAATTCCGTATCGGTTTCGGTCGCATGTGCGAGATGTCCGCTTCGGAACAGTCGTCCCGGCCTGACCCTCCGTCCGTCGGCGGTCGACAGGCCGCCCACGTCACGGAAATTGCGCACCCCGGAGAGGGCGGGCTCCGGCTCCGGGCCGCTCGGCGGGGGCTGGGGTATCTGCTGGGTCACGTGCGTTCCTCCGCGTGTCCTGCGTGTCCGAATTGCTCTGGTTGGGAACAACTTGCCATACGTGGAGGCGAGATCGCGCCAGGCCCCGTGAGCCAGATCATACGGTGACCGTCCGTGCCTGATCGCGAAATCCGAATTCCCTTGCCAGGGCGGCTGTTGTCGCACGGGAATGGACGGAGGGTGACGGGAATTCCGTTGATCCTTCATGCCTGCTATTCCGTCAGGGAATTCACGGCTTGTTGTGCGCACTCCCGCTGGATTACCTTCGCGATCGATCCGGGTGGACCGCCTCATCCTGCCGCCGCCCGGGAACCGCACCCGACCATCGACGCGCGCGGCAGGAGCGGGGGAACCAGGTAAGTCGCCGTTCCGGATCACTTCCGGGCAGCTCGGGGTGAAGTCGTACGCGTGTTCCACGGGTGCGGCCGGACATCTCCAGTCCGAACCCGACAGCTCACCTCGCAGGCGCCGGAGAGGAATTCGCCATGCCCGCAAAGGGTAAGCACCGCCGTCCGAAGTCCCGTTCCATATCCCGCGGTCTCGCCGTGGCCGGCACCGGTGGCGCCGCCCTCGCGCTGCCGCTGACGGTCGCCGCCGGTGCCCACGCCGCCACCCCGGCCGCGACGCCCGCGCAGGTGCCCCAGGCCCTCCGGGCCCCCGTCTCCGCTCCGGCCTCCGCTCCGGTCTCCGCCCCCTCCGCCGCCCCGGCCGTCTACACCGTCGTGCCGGGCGACTACCTGTCGAAGATCGCCGCCGAGCGTCACCTCCAGGGCGGCTGGGAGCGGCTCTACGCGGACAACCGCGAGGCCGTCGGCGCGAACCCCTCCCTCATCCACCCGGGCCTCAAGCTGACCCTGGACGGCCACGCCGGGACCCCCGCGCCGAAGGCTCCTGAGGCCGCGGCCGAGGAATCCTCCAGCGGGACTCAGGCGGCCGACGAGGCCCCCTCCGCCGCCGGCGCGACCGGCGGGGACACCGCCGACGCGACCCCCGCACCGCGGTCCGGCACCTCGCGCGGACCGGCGGCCAAGACCCCCGCCCAGAGCCCGGCGCCTTCCGCGCCCGCGGCCGCGGCCGGTTCCGCGGCCCCCGCGAACGGCTCCGGTTTCGTCGCCCCGGTCGACGGCGGCACCTCCACGCCGTACCACCAGAGCGGCACCATGTGGTCCTCCGGCTACCACACCGGCGTCGACTTCGTCGCGAGCACCGGCACCACCGTCAGGGCGGTGGGCGCGGGCACCGTGGTTTCCGCAGGTTGGGGAGGTGCGTACGGCAACGAGGTGGTCATCCGCCACGCCGACGGCAAGTACTCCCAGTACGGCCACCTCTCCCAGCTGTCCGTCTCGGTGGGCCAGAGCGTCACCGCCGGACAGCGCATCGGCCTCTCCGGCGCCACCGGCAACGTGACCGGCCCGCACCTCCACTTCGAGATCCGCACCGGCCCGTCCTACGGCTCGGACATCGACCCGCTGGCCTACCTCCGCTCCAAGGGCGTGAACGTCTGACGGGAGCCGCGGCAGCGGCACGGACGCGCGTGGGGCCGGGACCTGAGGGGGGTCCCGGCCCCACGTGTACTTATTCCTTATCCCCCGCGTGGTATAGATCACGGTCCGTCAACCCCTCATTACGTTGGCGTAGGTTGGTGACGGGGGTGAAGGATGTCGTCCCGTGGCAGCGACGAAGACGACACTCAAGACCATCGGCTCGTACGCGGCGATCGGGGACAGCTTCACCGAAGGCGTGGGGGACCCGGGACCCGGGGATTCGTATCTCGGCTGGGCGGACCGGCTCGCCGTCCTGTTGGCCGATCAGCGCGACGAGCACGACTTCCGGTACGCGAACCTCGCGGTGCGGGGCAAGCTCCTCGACCAGATCGTGGCCGAACAGGTGCCCAGAGCCAAGGACCTCGCTCCGGACCTGGTCACCTTCTGCGCGGGCGGCAACGACATCATCCGGCCGGGCAGTGACCCGGACGACGTGGCGGAGCGGTTCGAGGCGGCGGTGGCCGACCTCACCGGGGCCGTCGGCCTCGTCATGATCACCACCGGCTTCGACACCCGGGGCGTCCCCGTCCTCAAGCACCTGCGGGGCAAGGTCGCGACGTACAGCGCGCACGTACGCGCCATCGCCGACCGCTACGACTGCCCGGTCCTCGACCTCTGGTCGCTGAAGTCGGTGCAGGACCGCCGGGCCTGGGACGGCGACCGGCTGCACCTCTCGCCCGAGGGCCACACCCGTGTCGCGCTCCGCGCCGCACAGGTCCTCGGCTACGAGATCCCCGCCGACCCGGACCAGCCGTGGCCGCCCACCCCGCCGCGCGGGTCGGTGGACGTCACCCGGGACAACATCCAGTGGGCGCGCGAGCACCTCGTGCCCTGGATCGGCCGCCGGCTGCGCGGGGAGTCCTCCGGCGACCACGTCGAGGCCAAGCGGCCGGACCTGCTGCCGCTCTAGGGCCGGTCGCCGCTTTGACCGACGGGGCCCGGCGGGCTCCCCCGCCGGGGAAGGGCCGCCCGGGGCGCCCGCCGGGAGACCGGCGCCGGAGGCCGGCACGGGAGACCGGCGCCGGAGGCCCGCGCGGGCGCCGGGGGGAGGCCGGCCGGGAGATCCGGCCGACACGCGGGCCGTACGCGGAATCCTCGGGGGCCGGTGCGCGTTGGGATGGTCGTAGTCGTACGACCGTCCCACCGTCCTGCACCTTTCCCAGGAGGCGCCTTGACCGGCTCCCTTCCCCTGCGTCCCCGGCTGCGCGCCCTGCGGCCCGAAGCCTTCGGCGCGGACCCCTCCGGCGCACGGCTGGAGCGGATCCTGCGCTCGCCGAACTTCGCCGACGGCGTCTTCCAGAACCCCGTGGGCGCACGGACCAGGCCCTCCGGGTCGATGGTCGAGTTCGCCAAGATCTACTTCCACAAGGAGCAGCGGGTACGGCGCAACCCGGGCGCCCCCGTCCCGGTGTACCCCACCACCCTCGCCGAGCTGGCGAAACCGCCGGTCAGCGGGCTGCGCCTGACCTGGATGGGGCATTCCAGCGTGCTCGCCGAGATCGACGGGCGCAGGGTGCTCTTCGACCCGGTCTGGGGCGAGCGCTGCTCCCCCTTCCCCTTCGCCGGACCCAAGCGGCTGCACCCGGTCCCCGTGCCGCTGGCCTCCCTCGGCGAGGTCGACGTCGTGGTGATCTCCCACGACCACTACGACCACCTCGACCTGCCCACCATCAAGGCACTGGCCGGCACGGACACCGTCTTCGCCGTCCCGCTCGGCGTCGGCGCGCACCTGGAGCGCTGGGGCGTGGCACCGGACCGGCTGCGCGAGCTCGACTGGAACGAGACGACCGAGGTCGCCGGGCTCTCCCTCACGGCCACCCCGGCCCGCCACTTCTGCGGTCGCGGGCTGCGCAACCAGCAGTTCACCCTCTGGGCTTCCTGGGTCGTGACGGGCGGGGAACACCGGATCTTCCACAGCGGGGACACCGGCTACTTCCCCGGTTTCGGGGAGATCGGCGCCGCGCACGGCCCCTTCGACGCGACGATGATCCAGATCGGCGCCTACTCCGAGTACTGGCCGGACATCCACATGACCCCCGCGGAGGGGATCCGGGCCCACCTCGACCTCCAGGGCGGACTCCCGCACGGGACGATGCTGCCGATCCACTGGGGCACCTTCAACCTGGCCCCGCACCCGTGGGACGAGCCCGGCGAGGGGACCGTCGCCGCCGCGGAGGCGGCCGGGGCGGCCGTCGCCCTGCCGATCCCGGGCCAGCCCTTCGAACCGGGTGCGGCCGACGCCCCGGACCAGGCCTGGTGGCGCCCCTTCGTGGCCGCGCCCCCGGCCCCGGTGACGGCCACCCCCGTACGGGCGCGGCCCGCGGAGGCCCCCGTCGCCCCGGCACCGGCCGGACAGGGCGAGCCGGAGGCCGTGGGGTCGTAACGGACGGTGGGGCCCGGGGGCCCGGTGGGACGCCCGTGCCCCCGGGTTCGTGGGGAGCGCGGGCCGGGCGGCGTACGCCCCCCGGCCGAGCCGGGGTACGCGCTCCCGGCGCATTCGGGCTCCCGTACGAGCGCTCCGTCGGGAGCGGGAAGCAGCCCGCCGAAGTTCCCCAACCGGGCGTCAGGGGCGGGAGCGTGCGGTCTAGCGTGGGTATCCGGTGATCAATACCGGGCCCGGGACCGCCGGTGGCCGGGCCCCACGTACCGAGGACGCCGATGTCCGGATTCCGCGCCGCCCGCCACGCCCCGTCGAGACACGCCGTCACCGGACCCGGCCGGCAGATACGCCCCCAGCTGCTGCGCGCCGCCGTACTGCCCACGCTCGCCGCCGGGCTCAGCGGCACCGCCGCGGTCATCTTCACCCTCCAGCTCGGCGGGGGCGCCGGGGAGCGCGACGCCCGGCTGTGGCCCGTTCTCACGGGCTGCGCCCTGCTCGTCGTCGGCGCCCTCGCCTGCGCCCTGCTCGGGGCGCAGCGGGCGGCCAAGGCCGTGGGCGACCGCTGCGAGGCCCTGCGCCGCTCCAGCGTGCGGGGCCGCCAGGAGCTGCGGACGGCCGCCGAGCGGCTGGAGCGGGGGGAGAGTCCGGGACGGCCCGTGCGCGGGGGGCCGAACGGTCCGCCGCCGGCCGCCGATCCGGCCGGGGTGGACGAGTTCTGGCTGCTCGCGCAGGAGCTGCGCGGCGCCCGCGAACAGGCGCACGCGACCCTGGTGCGGCTCGCCGTCCCGGCCGCCCCGAGCGACAGCGACCGCAAGGTGGAGGTCTTCGTCAACCTCGCGCGCCGGCTTCAGTCGCTCGTGCACCGCGAGATCTCCCTCCTCGACGAGCTGGAGGACACGGTCGAGGACCCCGACCTGCTCAGGGAGCTCTTCCACGTCGACCACCTCGCCACCCGGATCCGTCGGCACGCCGAGAACCTCGCCGTGCTCGGCGGGGCCGCCTCGCGGCGCCAGTGGACCCGGCCGATCGACCTGAGCGAGGTGCTGCGTTCCTCGGTGGCCGAGGTCGAGCAGTACACGCGGGTCAAGGTGGTGCCGCCGGCGGGCGGCACGGTGCGCGGACACGCCGTCGCCGACGTGGTGCACCTGCTGGCCGAACTCGTCGAGAACGCCACGGTGTTCTCCGCCCCCGACACCGACGTCGTGGTGCGGGCGGAGCGGGTCACCGCCGGGATCGCGGTCGAGGTCGAGGACCGCGGACTGGGCATGCCCGCCGGGGAGCAGCACCGCATGAACGCCCTGCTGGGGGACCCCGACCAGGTCAGCGTGCGGCACCTGCTGGCCGACGGGCGGATCGGGCTGTTCGTGGTCTCGGCGCTGGCCCGCCGCCACGGCATCGCCGTCGAGCTGAAGTCCAACATCTACGGCGGGGTGCTCGCCGTACTGGTGCTGCCCCAGGGGCTGCTGGGCGCGGACGCGCCGAGCGGTGCCGACGCGCTGGACGGGTCGAGGGCCACCTCCTGGGGGACCGGCGAGGGCGGCGCGGTGCCTCCGCTGGAACCCGTACGCGTGCGCGTGCCGGGCTCCCGGCAGGAGCGGGGGCCCGAGCCGGAGGGGGATCCCGAGCCGGAGCGGGGGCCCGGCGGGTGGTGGGCGCAGGCGACGCCCTCCGTGCCGGAGCACCCCGCGGGCGGGCCGGTGCCCGCTTCCGTACCGCCGCCCCCCGGCGCGGCCGTCACCCCCGACGCGCCCGCCCCGGCCGGAGCGGCGGAGCCCGCGCCGGTACCCGTACCCGTACGGCTGTCGCCCGCGGTGCCGTCGGAGGCCGGGAACGCGGTCGTACCGGCCCCGGCCGTGTCGCCCGCACCGGCACCCCGGCCGCAGCCGGCCGCCCCCGCCCCCGCCGAGGCGGAGCGGCCGGCGCTGCCCCGGCGCCGTGCCCAGCACCACCTCGCGCCCCAGCTGCGCGGGACCCCCGTCCCGCGCCGGGCACCCGAAACCGAGCAACCCGTGCACGACCCCGGCCTGATGGCGGCCTTCCAGCGCGGCTTCGGCCTCGCCCAGTCGGAGCAGCAGGCATGAACCGGGCCCCCGGCCCGGACCCTCACCCCAGCAAGGAGCACACCCCCATGGCCGGAGAAGCGGCGACGAAGACAGGCAGCCTCGCGGACCTCGACTGGCTGCTCGGCGGCCTGGTCCAACGCGTGCCGTACACGCGCAGCGCGGTCCTGCTCACCGCGGACGGGCTCGTCACCTGCGTACACGGACTGGACCCGGACAGCGCCGACCACATGGCCGCCCTGGCCTCCGGGCTGTACTCGCTGGGGCGCAGCGCCGGATCCCGGTTCGGGGACGGGGCCGAGGTCCGGCAGGTGGTGGTCGAGCTGGACACGGCACTGGTGTTCGTCTCGGCGGCCGGGTCCGGGACCTGCCTGGCGGTGCTCGCGGACCGGGAGGCGGACGCGGGCGTCCTCGGCTACGAGATGGCGATGCTGGTCAAGAGCGTCCGCCCGTACCTGGCGGCCCCGCCGCGCCGGCCCGCGCACGCCGTCGACGCGGAGCGATGAGGGTCTGGGCACGGGGGGAACGGGGATCCGGTGCGGCGCGCGACACGCCGTGGCTGGACGATTCGGCGGGCCGGGTGATGCGCCCGTACACCGCCAGCGGCGGGCGCACCCGGGCGGCCGTCCACCTCGACCTGCTGTCGCTGGTGACCGCGACCGGGGTCCGTCCGCGCGTTCCGCTCGGCGCCGAGCACACCCTCGCGCTGCGGATCTGCGCGGGCGCGGCCGGGGTGACCGTCGCCGAGGTGGCCGGGCAGCTGCGGCTCCCGGTGGTGGTGGTGAAGGTGCTGCTGTCCGATCTGACGCAGCACGGGGCCGTCTCGGTGCGGGCGCCCCGGTTCCCCGGCGGGGATTCCTTCGCCGACGACGACCAGACCCTGCTCCGGGCGGTGCTCGATGGCCTACGCCGGCGACTGTGACGCCCCCGCCCCGCCCGCGACCCTGAAGATCCTGGTCGCGGGCGGGTTCGGGGCGGGGAAGACCACCTTCGTGGGCGCGGTCAGCGAGATCGAGCCGCTGTGCACGGAGGAGGTGCTGAGCGGGGTGGGCGAGGGCAGCGACCCGCTCGACGGGGTGGAGGCGAAGGCGACGACGACGGTCGCGCTGGACTTCGGCCGGCTCACCCTCGACGACCGGCACGTCCTGTACCTGTTCGGCACGCCGGGGCAGCAGCGCTTCTGGTTCCTGTGGGAGGAGCTGTGCGCGGGCGCCCTGGGGGCCGTGGTGCTGGCCGACACCCGCCGGCTCGACGACTGCTTCCCCGCCGTGGACTTCTTCGAGCGGCGGGGGATCGCCTTCGTCGTCGCCGTCAACGAGTTCGACGACGCCCACCGCTACACCGCCGAGGAGGTCCGCGAGGCGGTCGGACTCGGCCCCCGGGTTCCCGTCGTCCGGTGCGACGCGCGACTGAGGGGTTCCGGTACGGGGACCCTCGCGGCCCTCGTCCACCATCTGCTGTCCACAGCGAAGCAAGCCCACTCGGATCCGGGGGAACCGCCATGACCTACTACGAATCGACCGGCCACCTGCTCCTCACCCCGGTGGACCGGGAGGCACCCGCACGCGCCGTCCGGCTGCGCGAACTGGGCCTGGGGGAGCGGGTGGACGCGGAACTCGACGCCTTCGCGACGCGGGTCGCCCGGACCCTGCGGACCCCGTACGCCGGTGTCAACTTCGTCGGGGAGGAACGGCAGTTCTTCGCAGGGCTGCACCACCGCCCGGACGCCGCGCAGGCCGGATACCCGGCGCGGGTGCTGCCCCGGGACCACGGCTACTGCCCGCACGTGGTGGTGCGGCGCCGCGCATTGGTGCTCCAGGACGTACGGGACTTCGCGCGCTTCGCGGGCAACGCGGTCGTGGACGAGAGCGGGGTGCGCTCGTACGCGGGGGCTCCCCTCACCGACCGGCGCGGCGTCGTCCTGGGCACGGTGTGTGCGGTGGACGTGGTGCCGCGGCGCTGGGGGACGGAGGGCCTGACGACGGTCAAGGCGCTCGCCGCCGACCTGGTGGAGCTGATCCACGCGCGGGAGGACCGGGGCCGCTGACGGCGCCGGGCCGGGCGGGGGTGCGTGACGGCCCCCCGCCCGGGGCCGTTCCGGGGCGGTCAGCCCAGGAAGCCGCTGATCCGCTGCCGCAGCGAGGCCGCGTCCAGGCCGTGGGCGGCGGTGTGCTCCTCCATCGTGCCGTAGCGGCGCAGCTCGGCCCGGCCCACCCCGAGCGGCAGGATCCGGTGCGGTACGTCCATCAGGGCCTGCCCGGCGGCCGCCGCGGAGGTTCCGGCCAGGTAGGGCTCGACCAGGACCACCTCCGGCGCGGCCCGGCCCGCGGCGGCGCGCAGGGCCGCGTCGTCGAAGGGGCGCACGGTGGCCGCGTAGAGCACGGTGACGTCGAGGCCCTCGGTGGCGGCGAGGACCTCGTCGAGCAGCGGGCCGACGGCGAGGACCACACCCGCGCTCCCCGTCCGTACGGTCTGGAAGCGCAGGTCGCCGACGGGGCGCGGGGCGGAGTTCGACTGCGCGGTGAGCCGGACGTACACCTTGTCGTCCCCGGCGGCGTAGGCGTGGCGCAGCAGCTCCTCCGCCTCGTCGGGGTGGCCGGGCGTGTGGACCGTCCAGCCGTCCAGGGTGTCCAGCAGCGCCACGTCACCCGGCGCCATGTGGGTGAACCCGCCGGCCGGCCAGTCGTAGCTGGCGGCCGCGCTGACCAGGACCCCGCCCGTGCCCTGGTGCCCGAAGTCCAGCTTGACCTGCTCGAAGGGCCGCTCGACCAGGAAGCTGGCGAAGGTGTGGAGCACGGGCCGCAGCCCCGTGAGGGCCAGGCCGCCGCCCACGCCGACGAGCAGCTGCTCGCGGATCCCGACGTTGATCACCCGGTCCGGGTGGCGCTGCTGGGCGGGCCGGAACCCGTCCATGGTGATCTCCGCGAGCACGACCGCCAGCCGGTGGTCCTCGTCGAGCAGCTTCGACGTGACCGACACGAACCGGTCCCGCATGGTGTCCATGACCTGCCCCCTCAGAACTTCTTCTCGACACGGGCGACGACGGCGTGCGGCCGGCCCGGATGCGGCGCGGTGCAGGCGACGTGCAGCGCCTCGTGGTCGCGCCCGTCCACGGTGACCGCCGACCAGCCGGCCGCCTCGAAGCGGGAGGCGATCCCGCCGCGCCAGCCGTGGGTCGCGGAGTCGTTGTCGATCACCAGGGTGTGCAGCCGCTCCAGTCCGGCCGGGCCGGCGTAGGCGATGGCCTCGTGGTTGCTGCCCTCGTCGAGCTCCGCGTCCCCGATCAGCACCCACACGGCCGGGTCGTCCAGCCCCTGGGCGCGCAGCCCGAGCGCGGTGCCGACCGCGAGCGGCAGCCCGTGCCCGAGCGAGCCGCTGCCGATCTCCACGCCGGGGACGAGGGTGCGGTCGGGGTGGTGGCCGAGGGGGGAGTCGTAGGAACCGAATCCGGCCAGCCACTCGACGGGGAAGAACCCCTTCGCGGCGAGCACGGCGTAGTAGGCCATGGGCCCGTGCCCCTTGGAGAGCAGGAACCGGTCCCTCTCGGCGGCCCCGGCACTCCCGGGCCCGACGCGCAACACCCGGTCGTAGAGCACCCACAGCGCGTCGAGCGTGGAGGTGGCGGCGGGCCCGTGCTTCTCCGCCCCTGTCATGAGCGCGATGAGCCGGCCCAGATCCTCATGGCGGAACCCGGTGTCCGCGATTGCCTGTGTCATGCAACCACCCTGCTCCCTCAAGCGGACTTGAGGTCAAGCCGCCGTCGCCGGATCCGTCACATCCGGCCGTCCGGGGAAACCCGCGCGCGACCACCCCCGGAAGTGCGGTATTGTTCTCGTGCTGGTCCGGCCAGGGGAAACCCCAGGTCAGCGGCCATCGGGACGTGGCGCAGCTTGGTAGCGCACTTGACTGGGGGTCAAGGGGTCGCAGGTTCAAATCCTGTCGTCCCGACTCGGAAGAGTCGTAGATCGAGGGGCCGTTTCAGAGAGATCTGAAACGGCCCCTCGATCGTTTCCGGGACCGGGTCCGCCGGCGGGGCCGGCGCCGTGTCCCCCACACGGGAAAACGCGTGGACCCGGCGGGCTCGCTCGCGGGACACTGCGGTTCCTGGCCCGCACCCGGCGAGGTGACGGCGTCTCGCCCCACGAGGACGCAGGGTTGTGATGGGAACGGCTGAATCGTCCGAAGGTCCGACCGGCAGGGGTCCGGTACTCCTCGCACTCCGCTACTACGGCCGCGAACTGGTCCGGCTGCGCCGGCTGGCGGGGCCGGCGATGCTGCTCCCGGCGCTGGGCAACATCGGCATCAACTACCTCGCGCCGCTGGTCGTCGCCAAGCTCGTCGGCCGCATCGCCTCGGGCGCCGGAGCGGGGGTCGGCCCGGCGCTGCCCTACGTGCTCGGCTTCGCCGGCGTCCTGTTGCTCTCCGAGGGGCTGTGGCGCCTCGGGCTGCACTTCCTGAACCGCGTCGACGCCCTCGGGATCGAGCGCCTGTACGTGATCGGCATGGACGAGCTGTTCGCCAAGGACGCCGCGTTCTTCCACGACAACTTCGCCGGATCGCTGACCAAGCGGGTCCTGAGCTTCGCGTCCCGCTTCGAGGAGTTCGTCGACACGCTGACGTTCTCGGTCCTGGGCAGCCTCGTGCCGCTGCTGTTCGGCTCGGTGGTGCTGTGGCAGTACGAACCGCTGCTCGTGGTCGGGCTGTTGTCGCTCATCGTCGTGACGGCGGTGTGCGTGCTGCCCCTGATCCGGCGCCGCCAGGCACTGGTCGACCAGCGCGAGGAGGCGATCGCCCACGTGTCGGGCCACGTCGCCGACAGCCTGATGAACATGGACACGGTCCGGGCCTTCGCCGCCGAGGAACGCGAGGCCGCCGAGCACCGCTCGCGCGTGGCGCGTTCGCGCCGGCTCATGCTGCGGTCGTGGGACTACGGCAACCTGCGCATCGACACGCTCGTCGCGCCGATGTCCGTACTGACCAACGCGCTCGGCCTGCTGCTCGCCGTCGCGCTGGGCGGCGGGACGCACGGCGTGGAGGCGGTGGTCGTCGCCTTCACCTACTTCGCCAACGCCACCCGGATCATGTTCGAGTTCAACCAGATCTACCGCCGCCTGGAGAGCTCGATGACGGAGGCCGCGCAGTTCACCGCACTGCTGCTGACCCCGCCCGCCGTGGTCGACCCGGCCGCGCCGGAGCCGCTGCGCTCCCGGTCCGGCGACGTCCGGTTCGAGGGGGTGACCTTCGCCCACGGGGGCGGGGAGCCGCTCTTCGAACACCTCGACCTGGACGTGCCCGGCGGGACGAAGCTCGGCCTCGTCGGCCGGTCCGGCGGAGGCAAGACCACCCTGACCCGGCTGCTGCTGCGGATGACCGACATCGACGCCGGCCGGATCACGATCGGGGGCCAGGACATCAGCCGGCTGCGCCAGGCCGACCTGCGCGGCCTGATCGCCTACGTACCGCAGGACCCGGCGATGTTCCACCGCACGCTGCGCGACAACATCGCCTTCGCCCGGCCCGGCGCCACCGACGCCGAAGTCCGGCGCGCGGCCGAGGCGGCGCACGTCACGGAGTTCGCCGACGCCCTCCCGGACGGCTTCGCCACCATGGTCGGCGAGCGCGGCATCAAACTGTCCGGCGGGCAGCGCCAGCGGGTCGCCCTCGCGCGGGCGATCCTGCGCGACGCGCCGATCCTGCTGCTCGACGAGGCGACCAGCGCCCTGGACTCCGAGAGCGAGCTCCTCGTCCAGGAGGCGCTGTGGCGGCTCATGGAGGGACGGACGGCACTCGTGGTGGCGCACCGGCTGAGCACCGTGGCCGGCATGGACCGGCTCGTGGTCCTGGACCGGGGACGGATCGTCGAACAGGGCACGCACCAGGAGCTGCTGGACGCGGAGGGCGCGTACGCGAAGCTGTGGCAGCACCAGTCGGGCGGTTTCCTCGACGAGGTTCCGGCCCGCTCGGACTCGCTCTGAATCAGCGTTCCTGGAGGTAGGCGGCGATCATGGCCAGGTCGTTGGCGATGGACAGCACGCCCGCGGGGTCGGTCGTCGGGGTGGAGGCGCCGTTGACGCCCGCGTAGAAGGTGTCGTAGCGGCCGTCGCCCTTGTCCAGGTATCCCGCGATCGTGATCGCCCCGACGGCCAGGCGGTCGTTGAGGGCGTCCGGGCCGACGGCCGCCCCGGTCTTCGCGAAGACCTTGCCGCGGGCCGGGCAGTCGCGGCAGTTGTCCGCCAGCAGCCCGTCGACGCCCAGGACGGGCAGGGCCTCCCGGAACCGTTCGGCCTCCGGCGTGCGCTGCCAGTACGTCAGCATCTGCACCAGCGCCCGCGGAGTGGCGCGGTCCGCGGGGTTGCCGCCCCGGCCGTCCAGCAGCTCCGCCTGCTCGCGGTCGACCCCCGCCCGGTCCAGGAAGCCGGCCAGCACCGGGAAGCCGTTCATGCACTGCCGGCTTCCGGTGGTGACGGCCAGCAGGCACATGCCGAGGTTGGCGCCCAGGTTGTGGCTGACCTTGAGGATGAGCGTGGCGTACTGGACGAACGGCGGGGAGGTGTACGCGGCCACGCGCGGCCGCCCCCGGTAGTCCCGCGGCAGCCGGCCGACCGGGTCGGGGCCCGTCGGGGGCGCGGTGACGCTCACCCCCGCCCGCGCCAGTGCCTCGATCAGGGCGGTGCGGCCGAAGGCCGCCGGATCGGTCACCGGGGCCGTGCGCAGCAGCGGCTGCGCGTCCGCCGCGATCGTGCCGGAGAGCCGGATCCGGGTGCCGCCGCCGGTGGTCGTCACCGTCACGGCGGCCGGGCGGCCCGCCGCCACGGTCGTGACCGTCGAGGTGACCTCGTAGGGGGCGACCTTGGGCCGCCAGTCCAGGCGGGCGGCGGCGCCGGGACGGTCCCCGGGCGTGGTGAGCAGGTCGATCAGGTTGTCGTTGATGATCAGCGGGGTCGGGGTGGGATCGAGGACCGGCTCCGGGAGGAAGAGGCGGTCGTCGACGATCACGTCGCCGTCGACGCGGGTGATTCCGGCGCCGCGCACCTGGCGGGCGATCAGGTCGATGCCGGCGAGGGGGTTCTCCGGGGTGAGCGAGGCGCCCGGGAAGTCGTTGGCGTAGGTGTGGTCGAGGTCGGTGTAGGCGACCGTACCGTCGGGGGCGGTCCGGCCGCCCATCGTGAGGTCGCCCTGCGCGACCAGGTCCAGGTCGCCGGTCAGCGTGCCGCCGCGGCGCTCGCCGACCGCGTAGAGCGGGGTCACGAAGCGGTGGTCGGCGCCCAGCGTCCGCCAGGTTCCGGAGACCCCGAACAGCTTGGCCGTCGACCCGGGGATGAAGAACGTCTCCGGCGACATGCTGTGCACCACCCGGCCGCCGGCGGGGTCGGTCTCCAGGAGGCCCCACTGGGCGTGGCGGTACTCCGGCTTGTGCATGATCGCCGTGATCCGGGGGTCCAGCCCGCCGCCCGAGTCGTCGTCGGACGGCGCGGACGGCGCGGACGGCGCGGAGGCCGCGGTGCCCGATCCGGCGGCCGGGCCCGCGGCCAGGGCCACGAACAGCAGGGCCGCGCAACCGGCGGCGACGCGGCGCCTGAGGGATCCGGCCTTCGCTCCTCGCACCACAGCGCGCCCCCGTTCCTCGCGACGGTCGCCTGCCCCGGGTCTGTGACCAGCGTGGCACGTCCCCGCACGGGCCGCACATCACCCGTACGCTGGCGCGTCCGAGGGGACCGGGCCATGCCCGCGGACCCCCGCGGCGCGGCGCGCGGGCGCGGCGGCGCGGGGGTGCGGGGGTGGGATCAGCCCTTGCCGAGGAGGGTGTTCATGCGGGTGATCTCGGCGCTCTGGGAGCTGATGATGGCGGCGGCCATGTCCTTCGCCGGCCCGTACGCACCCGCGGACTGCTCGGTGCGGGCCATGGCCACGGCGCCTTCGTGGTGCTTGACCATCATCCGGAGGAAGGCCCCGTCGAATTCCTTGCCGGAGGCCTTGGTGAGTTCGTCCATCTCGCCGCCCGTCATCATCCCGGACATGGCGTGCCCGCCGTGACCGGCGTCGGCGGCGGGGACCTGCTGCCCCCAGGCCGTCAGCCAGCCCGACAGCGTCTTGATCTCCGGGTCCTGCGCCTTCCTGATCTCCTCGGCGAGGGCCTTGACCTCGGGTGATCCGGCGCGGGTCGCGGCCAGGCCGGCCATCTCGACCGCCTGCCGGTGGTGGGGGACCATCCCCTGGGCGAAGGCTGTGTCGGCGGCGTTGTTCCCGCCCTGGCCGGGCGAGGCGGAGGACGGCGCGGAGGGCGTGGCGGACGCCGGGGAGCCGGCGGCGTGGCCGTCGTGCGTGGGGGCGCCCGCGGAGGAGTCCTTCGCGGAGTCGGTGCCGCAGGCGGCGAGGACGAGGGCGGCGGTCGCCGCCGCGGCCACGGCGGCGGTGCGGCGGACGAGGGAACGCTGGATGGTCATGGTGATGCTGCTCCTGTGCTGGGGTCTGAGGAATGGCTCGGCGGCACGGGTGCCGGAGCCGTCTCATATGCGCAGGAGCTGCAGTTCGCTGAGGGAGGGAGGGGCGCGCCCCTCGACCGCGGACCCGGGCGCGGTCACGTGCGCGGCCGCCGCCCAGGCCGGGAGGGTCCCGGGGGCGGGCGCCGGGGCGGGCAGGACCGGGGCTCCGGCGGTACCGGGCGCCGCGCAGGTCGGGTCGGCGTGCAGGCCGTGCCTGTCGGCGCCGCCCTCGTCGGGGCAGGCGCAGGGACCGGCCGGGACGTGGTCCTCGGCCGCCCGGTGGGCGGCCGGTGCAGCGGCGGGCGTGGTGTGCCCGGAGGCCGGCGTCGGCGGCCCGGGGCCCAGGCCGTGCATGGCGAAGATCCCGGTGAGCAGGGCGAACAGCAGGCACAGGCGCGCGGGCAGCCCGTGCCGCCCGTCCCGTCGCCCCGCCCGCGTGCTCATGCCCGCATCGTAGGGGACCGGGCGGGATACTCCAAAGGGGTGGGGGGTATGTGGGCCCGGGTCGCGTCGGGTGTCAGGCCGGCGTGGCGCGGACGAGGACCAGGGAGCCCTCGTAGGCGGGGAGGCGGCGCAGGTGGCCGTGCCGCTCGTCCCAGGTCCCGGAGTCCAGGTCGCGGCGCAGGGATTCGGTGAACCGCCGGCGCACCCCGTCGTCGACGAAGCTCCACGCCGAACAGGCCTGGCGGGCGGCCGGGTCGAGGAGCATTTCGGGGCGGCCGTAGTACGCCTCGTTGAAGCCGTCGGTGCAGTCCAGCGGAATCGGAACGGATTCCACGGTTCCGGTGCCGCCGAGGGCGCCGGCCATGTCCTCGATCGGCGGGTGGCGGCGCGCCTCGGTGTCCAGTACCTCGGGCGCGTAGGAGTGCAGCCAGAAATCGCGCACCAGCTTCGGATCGCAGGTCAGGATGACCACCGGGCCGCGCGCCACGCGCCGCATCTCGCGCAGGCCGGCCCGCACGTCGGTCCACTGGTGCACGCTGAAGAGGGTCATCGCGCCTTCGAACTCCCCGTCCGCGAACGGCAGGTCCTCCGCCACCGCGTCGACCGCCCGGGACAGTCCGGCCGGGCGCTGGGCGCGCATCGCGCGGGAGGGCTCGACGGCGGTGACCGCGCGGGCGGCCCCCTCGTACGATCCGGCGCCGGCGCCGACATTGATCACCGTACGGGCGCCCCCCAGGGCATCGGCGATGCGCCGCGCGATCCGGGGGTCCGGGCGCCGGTGGGCCGGGTAACCGCTGCCGATGCGGCCGTAGTCGACGTCTCCGGCGCTGCCGTCCGCCCGGCGCTGGTTCATGGGGTCCACCTCGCTCGGTGCAGGAGTCGGAGGAGCGGCGCGTCGCCGGTCCGCCCTGCCTGTCCACATCGTGCATCTGCGATGTCAAATTCGGCAATGGCCTGGCAACTGCTTGGCTGAATAGTCGAATGAGGTCGTATTTGGTTGGGCGATGTTCCGGCTCAGGGTGATGTGGCGTGGCCCTTCGGCTCCTTCGGCTGCCTGGGCTCCTTCGGCTGCTTCGGCCCCTTCGGTCCGATCGGGCGCCCCTCGTGGAGTTCGAGCGGGCCCGCGCCCCGGGCCTTGGCCTTCAGGCAGGCCTTGATCTGACGGCGCAGCAGCGGCTTGACCAGGCCGCGCAGTTCGTCGCGGCGCGCCGTGCGCCACCGCAGCAGCTCGGACGGCTGCAGGCGGATCCGGGCGAGGGTGTCCGGGTCGAGGACCCCGCCGTCGTAGAGGAAGCGGATCCGCGCCGGGAAGCCGGGCCGGTGGGACCAGTTGACGGCGAGGAGGCGGCCCGGACCCAGTTCCAGGCCGATCTCCTCGCGGACCTCGCGCGCGGCCGCGGCCCGGGGGGTCTCGCCGAGGTCGCTGTCCACACCGCCCCCGGGCAGCAGCCAGCGGCCCGGTTCGCCGTAGCCCGGCTGCACGAGCAGGACCGCTCCGGCCCGATCGGTGAACAGCACGTTGGCGGCGGTGACGGCCTTGGGCCGGGCCGCGCGGTGGTCGGCCTCGTCGTAGCCGCCCGCGTGTTCCAGGGCGGCGCGGGCGGCCGGGTCGAGGCCGGCGGGGGAACCGGGCTGGGGGACGCCGCCGACCAGGTGGGCCAGGGAACCCGAGCGCAGCGCGGCCACGGCGGCGCGCAGCCGGGGGGCGATCCGGTCGGGGAGCCGCTCGGCGGCCTCCTCCGGGGTGAGCCAGTGGGCCTCCGTGATCTCCCCGTCGGCGAAGGAGATCCCCGCGATCCGGGCCGGGTCGAGCGGTCCGACCAGGTGGACGTGGACCACGAGCGAACGGCCCAGCGAGCCGGGCGGGCAGGAGTCCACCGCGAGCAGCCGGCCGACCGGGACGGACAGGTCCAGCTCCTCCTTCAGTTCGCGGGCGAGCCCCTCCTCCGGGGTCTCGGTGTCCTCCACCGTGCCGCCGGGCAGTTCCAGGCCGTCCTTGTAGGACGTGGTGAGGACCAGGACCCGGCCGTGGAGGTCCAGCACGATCCCGGTCGCGGCGACGAGGGGGCCCGCCAGGCCGGCGTAGTACGCGCGCACCGACGCGGAGGAAGCGGAGGAAGGGGACGGGGCGGGGTTCGAGGACGGGGACGGCGCGGCGGGGTTCGAGGACGGGCGGTCGGGCACGGCGGCGGCTCCTGGAGGCGGCGGCGGGCCGGGTACGGGCAGCACCCGGCCGTCAGGCATCAGTACCACGGCCGCCGGGCCGGCCGGGCGGCTCAGCCCCCGGTCAGGCCCGTGCCAGCAGCATGCCGCCCATCGTCACCATGGTGGCGGCCACCAGGCCGTCCAGCACCCGCCAGGCCCCCGGCCGGGCGAGCAGACCGCTCAGCAGCCGGGCGCCGTAGCCGAGCGCGCCGAACCAGATCAGGCTGGCGAGGGCTGCCCCGATGCCGAAGGCCCAGCGCAGGTCGCCCCGGTCCGCGGCCAGCGACCCGACCAGCAGGACGGTGTCCAGGTACACGTGCGGGTTGAGCCAGGTCATCGCCAGGCAGGTCAGCACCGCCGTACGGGCGGAGCCGGCGGCGGCGCCCCCGGCGCTGAGGGCCGCGCCCGCGGCGGGGCGCAGCACCCGGCGCGCCGCGAGGATCCCGTAGCAGACGAGGAAGGTGCCCCCGGCGATCGCGACGGCGGTCAGGGCGGCCGGCCAGGCGGTGACGAACGCGCCGACCCCGGCCACGCCGAGGGTGATGAGCAGCGCGTCGGAGAGGGCGCAGATGGCGACCACGGCGAGCACGGCGTGCCGACGCGCCCCCTGGCGCAGGACGAACGCGTTCTGGGCGCCGATGGCGACGATGAGGGAGAGGCCGGTGCCGAAACCGGCCAGGGCCGCTGTGGTGATGCCGTTGTTCATGGAACCGACCGTAGACACGGCGTGGGGCCGCGTACAGCTAAAGATTTTTACGTACCATTAGCGCCCGTGATGGACGAGCTCCCCCTCGAACAGGTGCGGACCCTGCTCGCGGTCGTCGACGAGGGCACCTTCGACGCCGCGGCCTCCGCCCTGCACGTGACCCCCTCCGCCGTCAGCCAGCGGGTGAAGTCCCTGGAGCAGCGCACCGGGCGGGTGCTGCTGATGCGGACCAAGCCGGTGCGGCCGACCGAGTCGGGGGAGGTGGTGATCCGCTTCGCGCGGCAGCTGGCCCGCCTGGAGCGCGACGCGCGGGCCGAGCTGGGGATGGGGGCCGCCGACGGACTCGGCCCGGTGCGGCTGCCGATGGCGGTGAACGCGGACTCGCTCGCCACCTGGTTCCTGCCCGCGCTCACCCGGGTGCCGCAGGACCCGCCGGTCTGCTTCGAGCTGTACCGCGAGGACGAGGGCCATACGACGGCGCTGCTGCGCGAGGGCCAGGTGATGGCGGCCGTCACCTCCTCCCCGGACCCGGTCGCGGGCTGCACGGTGCGGGCGCTGGGTCTCGCGCGCTACCTGGCGGTGGCCAGCCCCGGCTTCGTCGCCCGGTACCTGACGGGAGCGCCGGCCCGGGACCTGTGCGAGGCCCCGCTGATCGTGTTCGACCGGCGGGACGAACTCCAGGACGCCTTCGTGCGGGGGCTGACCGCCGGCGCCGCGGGCGCCTCCCGGGCCCGGCACCACGTGCCGACCTCGGAGGGCTTCCGGGACGCGGTGGCCGCCGGGCTCGGGTGGGGGCTGGTGCCGCAGACGCAGGCGGATCCCCTGATCCGCTCCGGGCGGCTGCTGGAGCTGGCCCCCGAGCGCCCGCTGGACGTACCGCTGTACTGGCAGCAGTGGAAGCTGGACTCGCCCGCCCTGGCCCTCGTCGCCCGGGTGGTCGCCGAGAGCGCGCAGGAGGCCCTGAGGCCGGTGTGAGCGGGCGGACCGGTTCCGCGGTGGCAGACTGGCCGCTGATCCGCCGAAGGGGAGTACGTCCTTGTCCATGTTCAGCAACCTGCGCCGGGCCGTTCGACGCGGCTACCGGCGGGCCGTCGACCTCAGCCACCCCGCCCGCTCCCCGCTCGGCAGCGCCGTCGTCAACTGCCTCGTCTACCGCCACGGCATCCGCCAGGAGGACTGCGCCGAGGTGGAGGAGGCGCTGCGGCGGGTCCGCAAGACGGGCGACGGTTTCGTCTGGATCGGCCTGCACGAGCCGTCCCAGTCGGAACTCGCCGGACTCGCGGAGCTGTTCGGGCTGCACCCGCTCGCCGTCGAGGACGCCGTCAACGCCCACCAGCGCCCCAAGGTGGAGCGCTACGACGACACCCTGTTCGCCGTCTTCAAGACCGTGCGCTACGTCGAGCACGAGGAACTGACGGCGACCAGCGAGGTCGTCGAGACCGGCGAGCTGATGGCCTTCGTCGGCGGGGACTTCGTGATCACCATCCGGCACGGCGGCCGCGGCTCCCTCGGCCCCGTCCGGGAGGTCCTGGAGGCGCAGCCGGAGCAGCTGGCCAAGGGCCCGGCGGCGGTCCTGCACGCCATGGCGGACCACGTCGTCGACGACTACGTGGCCGTCACCGACGCCGTGCAGAGCGACATGGACGCCGTCGAGACGGCCGTGTTCAGCGAGTACGGCGGGCGCGGCGACGCGGGCCGGATCTACCAGCTCAAGCGCGAACTCCTCGAACTGCGACGGGCGGTGGCGCCGCTGGGCCGACCGCTCCAGCACCTCGCCACGGAGCCGATACCGGTCATCCCGGACGAGGCCCGCGCCTACTTCCGCGACGTCTGCGACCACCTGCTCCGCGCCACCGAGCAGATCAACGCCTACGACGGCCTCCTCGACTCCGTCCTCCAGGCGCACCTCGCGCAGGTGACGGTCGCCCAGAACGAGGACATGCGCAAGATCACCGCCTGGGCGGCGATCGTCGCCGTCCCGACCATGGTCTGCGGGGTCTACGGCATGAACTTCGACAACATGCCCGAACTGCACTGGACGTACGGCTACCCGGTCGTGGTCGCCGTGATGGCGGCCGCCTGCTTCGTCATCCACCGCGGGTTCCGGCGCAACGGCTGGCTCTGACCGGGGCCAGCCGGCGCTCCGCCCGTGAGTCCCGGGGCCGGTGTCACCGGCATGTCCTAGCCTCGGGGGCGAACGGCTCCCCCCACCGCGCGGAAGGCGGGCACGATGGCCTCGCTGCCACAGAAGATCACCACGTTCCTGATGTTCGAGGGCAGGGCGGAAGAGGCGATGACCCTCTACGCCTCGCTGTTCGAGGACTCCGGGATCCTCGACGTCACCCGCTACGGGGCCGAGGGGCCCGGCGAGGAGGGCACGGTGGTGAAGGCCACCTTCTCGCTCGCCGGCCAGCGCCTCATGTGCATCGACAGCCACGTCAAGCACGCCTTCGGCTTCACCCCTGCCGTGTCGCTCTTCGTGGAGTGCGAGAGCGTCGCCGAGATCGACCGCCTCTACGGGGCCCTCGCCGAAGGGGGCGAGGAGCTGATGCCCCTGGACTCGTACGGCTTCAGCCCCCGGTTCGGCTGGCTCAACGACCGCTTCGGCGTCTCCTGGCAGCTGAACCTGCCGGCGGATCCGGCGGACCCGGCCGCCGCCCCGGGCGCCTGATCAGGGGCGCCTGATCAGGGGCGCCGGGCCCGGGCCAGGAAGCGGTCCGGGGCGTCCTCGTACTCCGCGAGGCGCCAGCCCGTCGCCTCCAGGGCCGGGCGGAGGTTGGGCTCGGCCAGGGGGTCGTCGGGGCTGACCGGGCGGCCGTGGCGGGCGGCGCGTTCGGCCCGGCCCGAGGGGTGGAACAGCAGCAGCTCCCCGCCGGGCGCGGACACCCGGGCCCACTCGGCGAGTACGGGGCGCGGCTTCGGCAGGTGGTCCAGCAGGCCGGCGGCGAAGATGCCGTGCACCGTGCCGGCGGCCAGCGGAAGCCGCGCGCAGTCGGCGACCAGCAGCAGTTGCCCCGGGCCGGTCCGGCCCTCGCGGGCGGCCGCCGTGAGCATGGCGGGCGTGAGGTCGACGCCGAGCACCGTGCCCGAGGCGCCGACCAGCCCGCGCAGCGCGGGCAGCGCACGGCCGCTGCCGCAGCCGAGGTCGAGCGCGGTCCCGCCCGCCGCCAGGCCCATCCGGGACACGGCCGCCTCGTAGGCCGGGGTCTGGTAGGCGAAGCGCTCCTCCCAGGCGTCGGCGCGCGGGGTGAAGAAGGCCCGGGTGGCGGTGTGCTCGGCCCGCCCGGCCGCCAGCGCCGCGAACCGCCCGAGCAGACCCCCGGCCCCGTCGCCCTCCGGCGGGGCCGCGAGCCCCCACGCGCAGCCGCCGACCCGGAACGCCGGGGGCGGCGCCGGTCGGCCGTCACCCCCGTCCGGGCCCTCTTCCCCGCCTCCTTCCGGGCCTCCTTCCGGGCCTCTGTCCGGGCCTCCGTCGCCGCCGAGCAGTGGATCGGCGGCTTCCGGAGTGCGGGGAGCGGGCCGCCGTGATCCGCCGGCCGCGCGGGCCAGCAGGTCCGCCCCGCCGCCGAGGGCCAGGACCGGCACCTCCGCGGCCAGCGCCTCCCGCAGCAGGGGGAGTGCCTCCGGGGTGTCCCCGGTCAGCACCAGGCCCTCGATGTCCTTGAGCCCGGCCGGGAGCGGATCCCCCGACCACGGGTCACAGCGCCGGATCTCCGGCCCGGACGGCGCGCCGGTGTCCAGGGCGGGGGCGAGCGGGTCGGGGGCGGGGGCGGGTGCGTGGCGGATCACGACGAGGGCCATCGGCGCCTCCTGCTGTCGGTGCGGGCGGGCCGGGGGCCCGGGCGGTGGGGTGTACGTAAGAGCTTCTGCGGCCGATAGGGGTCGCATGTGCGCAAGGATGCCCCCTGCCGGCCCGCATGTGCCAGAGTCCCGCGCGCCGCCCCGCGCGCCGTGGCCCGCGCCGGGCCGGCGGCCGGCCGTCAGCGGGGGAGGGGGAGGAGCACCAGCGGGGGGCTGGTCGGGGCGGGGGAGCCGCCCGCGGGTTCCAGGGTCAGGCCGACCGCCGTCGCGCGGCCCAGGGGAGCCGTCAGGACGGTCGCGCCGTCGCCGCCCGTGAGCCCCGCCGGCCGCATCGTGCCCCCGTCGGCCAGCCAGAGCTGGTAGGTCCGACCCTCCGGGGCCGCCGGAAGCCCGGAGCCGAGGAAGGCCGCCCGGTCCCGGGACGGGGACGCCACCACCGTCGCCGTGGCACCGGACGCCGACCGCCTGATCACCGTACGGGCGTCCGGCGCGGCCAGTACCGCCGTCAGGTCCTGGAGCGCCGCGGCCGACCGGTGGGCCCGCTGGTGCTCCCACACCGCCGTCCCGCCCAGCGCCAGCACCCCGGTCAGGCAGGCCGCGAGCGCCAGCGGCAGCGCACGTCGGCGCAGGGTGGCGATGCCCCGGCGGGCCGGCGACAGCTGCCGGACCCCGTCGATGCGCCCCAGGACCGCCGCCCGCATCCCCGGTGGGGCGGGCAGCGCCACGCCGGCGCCGAGCCGCGCGGCCGTCGCCGCGAACTCCCGCACGTCCTGCGCGCATTGGGGGCACCGCTCCAAGTGCCGCTCGAACGAGTCCCGTTCGGCCCGGTCCAGCGCGTTCAGGGCGTAGGCCCCGGAGAGCGCGTGCAGCTGCTCGGTGCCGGTTCTGGTGCGGCTCATGCCGTGACCCCCATGCAGTCGCGCAGCCGGATCAGCCCGTCGCGCAGCCGTGTCTTGACCGTGGGCAGCGGGGTGTGGAGGGTCTCGGCGACCTCCCGGTACGTCAGCCCCCCGTAGTAGGCCAGGCTGACGGCCTGGCGCTGGAGTTCGGTCAGCCCGCGCACGCAGCGGCGCACCTGTTCCCCCTCCAGCCGGATCTCCACCTGTTCGCTCACCTCGTCGTAGGGGCGGGCGTGTTCGCGCGCCGCCGTGTCCTGTTCGCGGGCGGTCGCGGCCTGCGCCGAGCGGACCCGGTCCACCGCGCGCCGGTGCGCGATGGTCAGCACCCAGGTCATGACGGTGCCCTTGTCGGGGCGGTAGCGCGGGGCCTGTCGCCAGACCTCGATCAGGACCTCCTGGGTGACCTCCTCGGACTGCGCCCGGTCCCGCAGGACCTTGACGACGATCCCGTGGACGGGGCCCGCGATCACGTCGTAGAGCGCGGCGAAGGCGTCCTGATCGCCGCGGGCGACGTGCTCCATGATTCCGGGGAGGTCGGGGGCGGACCGTTCCTGCGGTGCGCCGAAGGGGATCGGCCGCCTCACGCGCGCCCCCTCCGGCCGTGACCTGCGGGGCGGCGTCGCGTACGGGTCATGGCGGTCCTCCGGGACGGTGACGGCGTCGGTCATGGAGGACTTCGGAGCCGCCGCCCGAGCGGATTGGTCTCCTCCGGAGTTCATTCGCGGGGGGTGTCGGCCGCCGCAGATATCTGGTAGGAAAGTTTCCTAATGAAGCCGGGACAGGCTCAACCACCGTACGGAGGCCCTGTGTTCACTCCCCGCCGCAAGACCATGACGATCGGCGCCCTGATCGGCGCCGCGCTCCTCGCCACCCCCGTCGCCGCGCACGCCACCGCCGCACCGGCGGCGGCACCGGCCGCGGCCTCCCCCGCCGCGGCGGCGGCGACCGGTCTCGACGACCCGGCGAAGAAGGACATCGCCATGCAGATCGTCTCCAGCGCGGAGAACTCCTCGCTGGACTGGAAGGCGCAGTACAAGTACATCGAGGACATACGCGACGGGCGCGGCTACACCGCCGGCATCATCGGCTTCTGTTCCGGCACCGGCGACATGCTCGACCTCGTCGAGTACTACACGCAGGTCAAGCCCGGCAACGTGCTCGCCAAGTACCTGCCCGCCCTGCGCAAGGTCAACGGCGGCGAATCGCACGCCGGCCTCGACCCCAACTTCACCAAGGACTGGGCCAAGGCCGCCGCCGACGGCGAGTTCAAGAAGGCGCAGGACCACGAGCGCGACCGCGTCTACTTCAACCCCGCCGTCGGCCAGGGCAAGAGCGACGGCGTCGGCACCCTCGGCCAGTTCATGTACTACGACGCCATCGTCATGCACGGCGACGGCGGCGACTCCACCAGCTTCCGCAACATCCGCAAGCGGGCCCTGACCAAGGCCAAGCCCCCGGCCCAGGGCGGCAACGAGACCACCTGGCTCAACGCCTTCCTCGACGCCCGCGTCTGGGCGATGAAGCAGGAGGAGGCGCACAGCGACACCAGCCGCGTCGACACCGCGCAGCGGGTCTTCCTGAAGAAGGGCAACCTGAACCTCAACACCCCGCTCGACTGGAAGGTCTACGGGGACTCCTTCCACATCGGCTGACCACCGCCCACCCGTCCGCGCCGCGGCCCGGGACGAGACCCCTCTCCGTCCCGGGCCCCGGCGCGGCGGCGCAGCGCCCAGCCGGCCAGCACCGCCGCGCCCGCCAGCCCGTACGCCACCTCCACGGTCGCCCCGCCCAGCGGCACCCGGCCCACGTAGACGACCGCCCCGGCGACGGCCACCCCCAGCCACTCGGCCCGGCCGTCCAGCGCCACCAGGGCCACCGGCAGCAGCGCGTACCAGGAGTACCCCGGGGTCATCAGCAGGAAGGCCGTCCCCGTCACCAGCAGGGCCCCGCTCCACGGCCGTTCGGGATCCCCGCGCCACCAGACGTACGCCACCACCGCGAGCATCCCGGCCACCACCGCCGGGACCGCCCACGCGTCCGGCAGCACCAGCCGCAGCAGCGCGTACCGGCCGCCCGCACCCGGATCCCCGTACCCCTCCTCCTCGGCGTAGCCGCCCAGGTAGCCGAAGACCGACGAGCGCGACCACAGCACGTACGGCAGGTACGCCAGCCCCACCACCGCCGCGGCGGGCAGCAGCAGCACCGCCGCGTCCCGCCACCGCCGTACGCCGGCCAGCGCGCCCGGCAGCAGGACCGCGGGCAGCAGCTTCGCCGCCACGGCCAGGCCGAACAGGACTCCGCCCAGGGCCCGTCGGCGCACCACCACCCCCAGCGCGGCCACCGACAGCAGCACGGCGAGCCCGTCCACGTGCGCGTTGTTCACCGCCTCCACCGCCACCGCCGGGCACCACGCCCACCAGGCCGCCGTACGGGGGTCAGCGCCCCGGCGCCGCAGGATCAGCAGCAGCCCCACGGTCACCGCGAACGCCGTCAGGGCCCCGCCGGCCTGGAGCGCCTTGTGGCGCACGCCGGGCGGCGAGAGGAAGTGCACCAGGGCGAAGTACCCCTCCGCGACGGGCGGGTAGATGGTGTGCACCGCGGGCCGGTTGATCCGGGTGCAGACCCCCGGCTCGACGACGACCCGGGCGGGTCCGGCGCAGGCGGCGGGCGTGTGGGGGAAGAGCCAGGCGTCGCGCAGGGGCCGCAGCGCCGGATCCGCCGGGGCGCGGTCGTAAGGGGAGGTTCCGGCGGCCTGGACCCGGCCGTCCCAGGCGTAGCGGAAGGAATCGGTACTGGTCAGCGGCGGCCCGGCGAGCCCCGCCCCGGCCACCGCCAGCGCCCCGGCCAGCAGCAGGGGGACCACGCGGCGGGTCGGCACCCGGCGCAGCGACCACACGGCCGCCCCGAACAGGGCCCAGGCGGCGGCGTACCAGCCGAGGAGCCCGGCCGGGTCGGTGAAGTACGCGTCGTAGCGGACGGCGGCGACGAGCACGCCGGTCAGCGCGGTGAGCAGCAGCGCGGTCACGGCGACCGGGATGCGGGCGGCGGCGCGGGGGCGGGGGCCCGGACGGGGGCGGAGGCGGGGGTGGTCCATGGTCGCCAGCCTGGCAGCGCGGGCCGCCGCAAGACCCCTGACCGGGCCCGGCGTCCGCGTTTCGTAAGGTCCCGGACGGCCCGCGCAGGCCCCCGGGACGGTGTGATGGGGAGCATGACTTCCGACCCCCCACCGCCCTGTGACCCGTCGCTCACGGACGGCCCCGCCGACGACCCCGGGCCGGTGCCGCCGGCACGGGGGGCGGTCGGCCGGGCGAAGGCGGCCCTGGCGGCCGTACGCCCGCCCGGCTCCTCCGGCCGCCTGCACGACGCCCGTACCGCCACCGCCGTCGGCCGCCCACTCGCCGCCGCCTTCGCCGTCTGCTTCGTGACCGGGCTGATCAGCCACTACCTCCAGCACCCGCCGGCCTGGGCCGCCGACTCCCTCCCCACCCGGCCCGCCTGGGGCTACCGGCTCACCCAGGGCCTGCACGTCGCCTCCGGGACCGCCGCGGTCGTGCTGCTGCTCGTCAAGCTGTGGACCGTCTACCCCCGGCTCTTCGCGTGGCCGCCCGTGCGCGGCGTACGGCACGCCCTGGAGCGGCTGTCGGTGGCCGTCCTGGTCGCGACCGCCGTACTGGAGGTCGCCACCGGACTCCTCAACATCGTGCAGTGGTACCCCTGGCCGTTGGGCTTCGTCGAGACGCACTTCGCCCTCGGCTGGGTCGTGACCGGGTCCATCCTGCTGCACATCGCCCTCAAGGCCCCCGAGATCAGGGACCACTGGACCGCGCGTTCGCCCGGCACCCGCCTGCTGCCCGCCGCGGACGGGCCGGACCGGCGGTCGCTGCTCCTCGGGACGGCCGCCGCCGTCGGCGCGGTCACGGTGACCACCGTCGGCCAGTCCTTCACCCCGCTGGCGCTCCTCGACCTGCTCGGCCCCCGGCACCCCGGCCACGGGCCGCAGGGCCTGCCCGTCAACCGGACGGCCGCAGCGGCCGGGATCGGGCCCGACCGGCTGCGCGACTGGCGGCTGGAGGTGCGCGGCCCCCGCCCGTACACGCTGACGCTCCCCCAGCTGCGCTCCCTGCCCCGGGCGCGGGCCGACCTGCCGATCGCCTGCGTGGAGGGCTGGAGCGCCCAGGCGGCCTGGAGCGGGGTGCGGATCAGGGACCTGCTCGCCCGCGCGGGCGCACCGCCGGGCGCCGGGCTGCGCGTCACCTCCATGGAGTCCGGCGGCGCCTACCGCGTCATGGAGATGGGACGGGACCACGCCGAGGACCCGCTCACCCTGCTCGCGCTGGAACTCAACGGGCAGGTGCTCTCGCCCGACCACGGCTACCCGGCGCGGATCATCGCGCCGAACCGGCCCGGGGTGCTCCAGACCAAGTGGGTCACCCTGCTGGAGGTGCTGTGAAGGCCCTCCGTTGCGCACTGGGCGCGTTCGGCCTGCTCCTGATCGCGGTCGGGGGCTGGCTGGTGGCCGCCCTGCCCGACCCGCTGGACCTGCTCGTCTGGCTCGGCGGCTCGCTCGTCCTGCACGACGGGGTCGTCGCCCCGCTCGTACTGGCCGCCGGACTGCTCCTCGCCGCGGCCCCCGCGCGGGGACCCGTACGCGGGGGGCTGATCACCGGGGGCGCGCTGGTGCTCGTCACGCTGCCCGCGCTGCTGCGGCCGGGGGGCGCGGCCAACCCGACGGCCCTGCCGCTGCCGTACGGGAGGAACCTGCTGATCGTGCTGGGCGCGGTGGTGGTCGTCACCGCCGTCGCCGTGACCGTCTCGCGCCGCCGGGGCCGCGGCCGCCCGGAAACCGGAACCCGGACCGCCGGCGGGCCGGGCGGGGCCGGAAGCCGACAGGCGGAAAATCGGGGGCGGCGGTGGGGACCCGATGCCTAGGCTCGGACCATGCCGACCGAGCCGACGCAGCACACGCAGCAGCCGCAGCCGCAGCCGATCGAACCGGGCACCGAACTCCCGCGGATCAGCGCCTTCCTGACCGCCTTCGCGCGCCGTCAGGCGGCACGGACCGTCGAGTTCCCGGGCGGGTTCGCGGCCCTCGACGACGCCTTCGCCCGCACCTGGTCCGCCAACCAGATCGTCGTGGAGCGGGCCGTCGACCCCGGGGCGCTGCCCGCACGGGCCGAGGAGCTCCTGGGGCACCTGGGGCACCGGATGGTCTCCGTCTTCGACGACGTCACCGCGGCGGCCTGCGCGCCGTGGCTGACCCGGGCCGGGTACACGCACTCCTCCTACCTCGTCATGCTGCACACCGGGTCCGTCCCGGACGGCGCGCACGCCCGGGAGGTGGAACTCGACGCGCTGCGGGCCCCGCTGACCCGGCGTTGGCAGGGCTTCCTGCCGGAGGCCGGGGAGGAGACCGTCCGGGCCCTCGTCGAACAGCGCGGTGCCCGTCGTCGCGGCGCCGAGTTCGTACGGTTCATAGGCTCCCGCACCGGCGAGGGCGAGATCGCCTCCTGGGCCGACCTCTACGCCGACCCGCGAACGGGCACGGCCCAGGTCGAGGACCTGGTCACCGCCGAGGCCCACCTCGGCCGCGGGCACGCCGGAGCGGTCCTGGACACGGCCCTGCGCCGGGCCGCCGACGCGGGGTGCGGCATCCGCTTCCTGATCGCGGACACCCAGGACTGGCCGCGTACGTGGTACGCCAGGCGCGGCTTCACGTCCATCGGCCACACGCACGTCTTCGAACGGGTCTGAGCGGTCGGGCGGGTTCCGTAAGGTCCTCCTACGGGAGGACGGCGTCGGCCTCCGCCTCGACCGGCCAGGCGGGGTCGATGAAGCGGGACACCACCACCAGGTTGCCGTCCGGGGTGCGCCGCGCGCGGGCGCCGGTGCGGAAGCGGCCGTCGGCGGTGAAGGCGCGGGCGTTCTCTTCGGGCGCCCGGTAGTAGCCCCGCACGGTGTACGGGCCCCGGACGAGGAGTTCGCCAGGCTCCCCGTCGGGCACGTCCCGGCCGTCGGCGTCGACCAGGCGGATCTCGTCGTCCGGCGAGAGCGGGCGGCCCTGCGTGGTGAGCACGGTCTCGGCCGGATCGTCGGGCCGGGTCAGGACCAGCAGCCCCTCGGGCATGCCGAAGACCCGCTGCGGGCGAGCGCCCCATGCGGGGCCGATCCGTTCGACGGTCTCCCGCTCCAGAGGCGCGCCGCCGACCTGCACCAGGCGCAGACTGCTCGTGCCGGCCCGGACCGGGCCGGGCGCGTCGAGCCAGAGCCGGACGGTGGCGGGCGACAGCGACGTGACGGTGACCCGCTCCCGTTCGACGACCGGAAGGCACGTGGCGGGCCCCGGGTCCTCGACCAGGACGACCGTGCCGCCGACGGAGAGCGTCCCGACGACTCCGGGGCAGCCGAAGGCGAAGTCGGCCCCGGCGGGCAGAGCAGCCAGGTACACGTCGTCCGAGGTCAGCGACACCAGCTCGGCGACGGCCCGCGCCTGGTAGGCGTAGTCGTCGTGGGTGCGCGGAACGAGCACGGGCGTCGCGGAGCGGCCGCCGGAGAGGAACATGAGGGCCACCCGGTCCGCGCCCCGCGCGAGCGCCGGGCCGGGCGGGGCGTCGACGGAGCCCAGCGGGAAGTAGTGGCAGCCCGCCGGGTCGGTCGTGAAGCCGCCGCCGTACGGGGCGGGGGAGTCCGGCGTTCCGAGGGTGAACACCCGCCGCAGGAAGGGTTCTCGGGCCGCGATCTCCGCGGCCATCGCCGTGTGGTCGAAGCCCCGGTACGTCGAGGGGGCGACGTAGCCGACGGCCCCGGTGACCCGCACGAGCCGTGACACCTCGGGCGCGCGGTGCGAGACCGGACAGAACACGGGGACCACCCCGGCGCGCATCAGCGCGAAGGCCGTGACGACGAATTCGGGCACGTTCGGCAGCTGGACGACGACCCGTTGGCCGGGCCGCAGGCCGAGCAGCCGGATTCCGGCCGCCATGCGGTCCACGCGCCGGTTCAGGTGCGCGTACGTGAGGCGGGTGCCGCCGTGCACGAGCGCGGTGCGCGGTCCGTACCGCAGGGCCCAGTCGCGCAGCAGGTTGTCCAGCGTGTTGCCACGCCAGTGCCCGGCAGCCCAGTAGCGGTCGACGAACTCCTCGGGCCAGGGCGTGTGGCCGTCGGGCATGGTGGTCATGTGCTTCCCCCCGGTCGACGCCGGGCAGCGGTCCCGCCGTCTTGATCTCGTCGATCCAAGGCGCCGGCACCTCCCCGCGCAATGCGCTGTCCGGACCATGGCCGCCGGACACCATCGGCGGAAAGTCCAACGAGCGCCGCTGAGCAGGAGGAACGGTCCGGGCGCCGTCCCCGTACGGCGCGGCGCGACCGCCCGCGGACCCGGCCCGCGGGCGGCCGCGGGCGGCCGCGCCGGAGCCCGCCGCAGACACGGCACCCGATGGCACCGGACGGCACCCGACCGCACCGGTCGGCACCGGTCGGCACCGGGCGGCACCGGGCGGCGCCGGACCGTTCAGGGGCGTACGGTCCGCCCCGACCGGCGGTCCGAGGGCCGCGGGAGCGTCCTTCCAGGACGCCGCAGTTCCACGAACACGCGCCCCGCGACCGTCCAGTGGTCCGCGCGGACCCACCCCTGCGCCCCGGCGTGCGCGGTCAGCGCGGCGGCACCGACGCGGGCCCAGGTGAAGGGCGTGCCCTGCGCGCCGCGGCCGTCCGCGACCCGGACCTCGCAGCGCTCGTCCACCTCCACCTCCTCGCACTCCACGATCAGAGACCCCGAGGCGGCGAGGACCTCTGCCATCCGGCCCAGCAGGGCCGCCGGGTCGCCGCCGATGCCGATGTTCCCGTCGATCAGCAGGGCCGTGCCCCAACGCCCCTCGCCGGGAAGGGAGTCGAAGACCGAGCGGCGCAGGGCGCTGCCGCCCGCGCGGGCCGTACGGGCCACCGCCTCCGGGCTCACGTCGATGCCCAGCGCCCGGTGGCCCCGGGCGGCCAGCGCCGCCACCAGCCGCCCGGGGCCGCAGCCGATGTCGAGCACCGTCCCGCGGCAGCGCCCCAGCACGGTCCGGTCCGCCTCGTCGGGGGCCTCGCACCAGCGCTCCACCTCCAGCGGCAACAGCCAGCCGTCCCCGCGCCGCAGGAAAAGGGGACCCCGGCCGCTGCGCAGGGCGAGGGAGTACGGGTCGTCGGCCGTCCAGGCCGCGGCGGCGGTCACCCCCGCACCGCCGGCGCACCGCCGGGCAGGGCCGCCAGCCGGGCCGCGAACGCCCCCGCCGGAGCCGAGGCCGCCACCCGCCGGGCGTCCTCGGCCGTGTCCACGTCCCGCAGCAGCGGGAGCCGCCCGGTCCGCAGCCCGGCCGCCCGCAGCCGCGCGTACTGGACGGCTCCCGTCTCCGCCACCGACATCGGCACCCCGCGCAGCAGCCCGGGGTCGGGCTCGGCGAGGCCCAGTGCCCAGAAGCCGCCGTCCACGGCGGGCCCGAACCAGGCGTCGTACCCGTCCCAGTCGACGGTCAGCAGCGCGGGCGTGACCTGCGGGGTGTCCATGCCGATCAGCAGCGCGGGCCCGGAGCAGGCTCCGAAGGCCGCCGCGAGACGCTCGTCCAGGGTCCCTGCGGACTGCGGGAGCACCTCGAACCCGGGCGGCAGCCAGGGACCGGGCCGCCCGTCGAGTACGAGGACCCTGCGCGCGGCGGGGGTCGCGGCGACTGCGGCCAGGGTGTCGGCCAGCGAGGCCTCGGCCAGGGCGGCCGCCTCGGCCGGGGTGAACGGCGGGGTGAGCCGGGTCTTGACCCGGCCCGGCAGGGGTTCCTTCGCGATCACCAGCAGGGTCGTCTTCACCGGGTCCCCCCGACGGAGGCGCGGTCGCGGGCGCCGGGCGCGGCGGGTTCGGCCAGCACCCGGCTCATGTCGCGGACGGCCTGCCAGGTGCCCCGCCAGGTGCCGGTCACCTTCGACTTCCCGGCGCGCGGCAGGTACGGCACGTCCACCTCCCGTACCCGCCAGCCCGCGTCCGCGGCCCGCACCACCATCTGCAACGGGTAGCCCGAGCGGCGGTCCGACAGTTCCAGGCCCAGCAGGCCGGCCCGCCGGGCCGCGCGCAGCGGGCCCAGGTCGCGCAGGGGCAGCCCGGTCCGGCGGCGCAGCAGCCGGGCCAGCACCAGGTTCCCCACCCGGGCGTGCGCGGGCCAGTCGCGCAGGCCCCGCGGCCGGCGCCGGCCCAGCACCAGGTCCGCCTCGCCGGAGGCCACGGCGGCCACGAAGCCCGTCAGCAGCCCGGGGTCCAGGGAGGCGTCGCAGTCGCAGAAACACACGACCTCCGCCCGCGCGGCGAGCAGCCCCGCGTGGCAGGCGGCGCCGAACCCGCGCCGGGACTCGGTCACCACCGTGGCGCCCAGGGAGCGGGCGATCTCCGCCGAGCCGTCGGTGGACCCGTTGTCCACGACCAGGGCCCGCCAGCCGGGAGGGATGCGGGCGAGTACCCAGGGCAGGGCCTCGGCCTCGTTCAGACAGGGCAGGACGACATCAACACTCACGGTCACGGTCACGTCCTCACCGTAGGAACGCCGGGCCCCGAACGGGGTCCCGCGCTCCTTACGAAACGCGGACGTCACCCCCGGGGGTCCCGGGCCGGGGTCCGGTGGCGGGCGCCGGATGGGAGGCTGGGGGCATGAACAGCATGGAAGAGGCGTCCCCGCGCGAAACGGCGCCCGCGCGGATCCTCGTCGTCGACGACGACCCGACCGTCTCCGAGGTCGTCGCCGGTTACCTGCGGCGGGCCGGGTTCGCCGTGGAGGAGGCGGGCGACGGCCCCGGCGCCCTCGAAGCCGCCGGACGGGCCCGCCCGGACCTGGTCGTCCTCGACCTGATGCTGCCCGGGATCGACGGGCTGGAGGTGTGCCGGCGGCTGCGCGCGAGCGGACCCGTACCCGTGATCATGCTGACCGCGCGGGGCGACGAGGACGACCGGATCACCGGCCTGGAGGTCGGCGCGGACGACTACGTCACCAAGCCGTTCAGCCCGCGCGAGCTGGTCCTGCGGGTCACCTCCGTCCTGCGGCGCAGCCGGGCCGCGGCCGCCGCCGCCGTGCCCGCGCCGCTGACCGGTGCCGGGCTCTCGCTCGACCCCGCGACGCACCGGGCCACCCGCGGCGGAGCGGAACTCGCCCTCACCCTGCGGGAGTTCGACCTCCTCGCGCACTTCCTTCGGCATCCCGGACGGGCGCACGGGCGGGAGGAGCTGATGCGCGAGGTGTGGGGCTGGGACTTCGGGGACCTGTCGACGGTGACCGTGCACGTACGCAGACTGCGCGCCAAGATCGAGGAGGATCCGGGGAGCCCGAGGCTGATCCAGACGGTGTGGGGCGTCGGCTACCGCTTCGAGCCCGGCGGGGCGGTGGCGGCGTGAAGGACGTGCTGCTCATCGCGCTGTTCGCGCTCGGCGGGGCCGCGTGCGCGGGGGTGCTGGGGGCGGGGGTGCTGCGCCTCGTGCGACGCCGCTCGGTCGCCGTCTCCCTCGCGGTGATCGCCGGGGTGACGGTCACCGCCATGCTGGCCGGGACGCTGGCCGTGGCCGAGGCCATGTTCCTGTCCCCGCACGACCTCGGCGTGGTCACCCTGGTGGTGGCGATGGCGGCGGTGGTCTCGCTGGCCACCGCGCTGCTGCTGGGCCGGTGGGTGGTGGCCCGGAGCCGGGAACTCTCCCTGGCCGCGCGGGACTTCGGTGACGGCGGCCGGTTCGCCGCGCCGCCGGGGCAGACCACCGCCGAACTGGACGCGCTGTCCCGGGAGCTCGCGGCGACCAGCGACCGGCTGGCCGCCTCGCGGGAGCGGGAGCGGGCTCTGGAGGCCTCGCGGCGGGAGCTGGTCGCCTGGATCTCGCACGACCTGCGGACCCCGCTGGCCGGGCTGCGGGCGATGTCGGAGGCACTGGAGGACGGCATGGCCGCCGATCCCGGCCGCTACCACCGGCAGATCCGCACCGAGGTGGAGCGGCTCAACACGATGGTCGGGGACCTGTTCGAGCTGTCGCGCATCCACGCGGGGGCGCTGGCGCTGAGCCCGAGCCGGATGTCGCTGTACGACCTCGTCGCGGAGGCGTTGTCCGGGGTCGACCCGCTGGCGCGGGAGCACGGGGTCCGGCTGGTGGGGGAGCAGGTGGAGCGGGTCCCGGTGGAGGTCGACGCCAAGGAGATGTCCCGGGTCCTGGCGAACCTGCTGGTCAACGCGATCCGGCACACGCCGGCCGACGGTACGGTCGCCATCGCGGCCGATACCGGGGCGGACGGCGGGGTCGTGGTGCTGTCGGTGACCGACGGCTGCGGGGGGATCCCGGCGGAGGACCTGCCGAGGGTGTTCGACACGGGCTGGCGGGGGGCGGCGGCGCGCACGCCGGTGCCCGCGGCGGACACGGGCGCGGGGGCCTCGGCGGCCGGGCGCCCGGCGGGGGCCGGGGCCGGGCTGGGGCTGGCGATCGTACGGGGCATCGTGGAGGCCCACGCCGGCCGCACCGCCGTCCACAACGTCCCCGGCGGCTGCCGCTTCGAGGTGACGCTGCCGGTGGGCTCCGCGGCGTCCTGACCCCGCCGCCCCGCCACCCCGCTGCCCCACCGACGGGGCGACGGGGCAGCGGCGTGGCGTCGGGCCTAGAGCGCCAGGAGGGCGCCACCGGGGGTGTTGGTGATGATCTGGTGCCGGTTCGCCTGGTCCACCCAGTCCTCCACCCGGCGCAGGTACGCGGCGACCTGCGCCCAATCCCGGTTGCCGGGGTCCTGCTCCTCTGCCTGCTCTATCCAGTCCCATACCTGTTCGCCGCCGTGGATCCGGGCCACGCAGTGCAGGTATTCGGATATGTACTTCTGGGGATAGTCCGTTTCGGACCACGCGTAACCCTGTGACGCGGAGGCGGTGACCGTCGTTTCGACACCGAACCTGAGGGTGTCGATGGGAAGGTAGAGATCGGAGAGCAACGTGTAGACGCGCCGCATGTCGTCCACCGCGTTCTTGAGGGGATCGTCGTAGCCCTTGTGGGCGCCGTTCGCGCCGGAGAGCAGGATGGTGAGGTTCTTCGACCGCTGGCCCGGTCCGCCGAAACACTCGTTGAGCAGGTGCCCCGCGATGAACGTCAGGTGCGGATACGCCGCCCGGGCGTCGTCGATGGCCGGGGGGAGCCGGGCGTTGGAATTGGAGCGCACGTTCTGCAGGCTGAGCGGCCCCAGGACCGCGTTCGCCCAGCTGCCACCGCCACGGTTGCCGAGCGTGGGCCCCCAGTCGGGCCGCACGAGGTATTCGGCGTGCCGCAGGTCCCCGACCCGCACACGCTGACGCCGCTGGGACTGGCGGCCCGCCGAGGTCGACGACGAACCGTGCCGGGCCCTCTGGACGGCCTGGCCGCTCCGCCCGGTGCCACCGGTTCCCGCGTGCCCCGTGCTCGCTCGTCGGAGGACGGAAGGGGCGGTCCCCGTTCCCGCGGCGAAGGCGGCTCCGTCGGCCCCCGCCATCAGTTCGGACGGCTGGCCGGGGTCGGTGACGGTCGTTCCGTCGCCCCCGCTGACGCCGCTCTCGCGCACACCGTTGAGGTTCTCGCTGAGGTGGCTGAGTTCATGGCCGATGAGCGCCTTGTCCCCGAGGGCCCCGGGGGGAGCGAAGATGTGCTCGCCGATCGTCATGGCCCGGGCGCCCATGGCCTCGACGGCCCGCTGCGACACGGGGTCGTCGTGGAAGCGGCCGGCGGACAGCCGGTCGTTCCGGAAGAACGGCCCCGCTTCCGCGAGCAGCGACGGGGGAAGGGCGCGGCCCGGGGTGGCCCTGGCGGCGTCGAGCAGGGCCCGCAGGCCGGCCGGTCCGGTATCCGTCGCGGCGCCGTGACCGCGGTCCTCGCCGCCCTCGTGCCGCTCCCCGTCGCCACGGCCGTCCGCGGACCGCTGTACCGAGGGGCCCGGTGACGGGGCGCCCTGCGACGGGTGCGAGCAACCGGGACCGTGCCGGTGCCGGTCCTGGGCCCACGCGTGTCCGGCCCGCCGCAGCATCTGGACGACGGCGGCGTTCCCGGGCCCGCCCTGGAGACCCACGAGTCCGTGGGCGGGCGGCGCCGCGGAAGGGGCGCGCGTGCGTCCGGGCGCGCGCCCGCCGTCGGCTTTCCGGTCTTCGTCCCGTATCGGGGCCACGCGCGCTCCTTCGGAAGGGAGTCCGGTCGATCCGGACCAACCTCGCACGGAGGCCGGCGGCCCACCAGGGACCCGGGGGCAGACCGGTGGGCCTATCGGGCACCCGGCGGGCCCCTCGGGGCCGTCGGCCTCAGACGGCGGCGGCCGAGGGGCGCTGGGGGGAGGCGGCCAGCTCCGCCATGCCGTCGGCGAAGGGGGTGCGGGGGAGCCAGCCCAGGTCCCGGCGCAGCCGGGCGGAGTCGGCCGTGATGTGGCGGACGTCGCCCAGCCGGTACTCGCCGGTGACCACCGGGGCGGGCCCGCCGTGGGCGGTGGCCAGGGCCGAGGCCATCTCGCCGATCGTGCGGGGGTCCCCGCTGCCCGTGTTGTACGGGGTGCACAGGCCGGCCGGGAGGGTGCCGGGGGACTCCAGGGCTTCCAGGGCCGCCACGTTCGCCTGCGCCACGTCCGTGACGTGGACGAAGTCCCGCCGCTGGCCACCGTCCTCGAAGACCCGCGGGGCCTCGCCCCGGGCGAGCGCGGAGCGGAAGAACGAGGCCACCCCCGCGTAGGGGGTGTCACGGGGCATCCCCGGGCCGTACACGTTGTGGTAGCGCAACGACACCGCCCGGCCGTCCGTGTCGCGGGCCCACGCGGCCGCCAGGTGCTCCTGGGCCAGCTTCGTGGTGGCGTAGACGTTCCGGGGGTCGGCCGGGGCCTCCTCGGCGACCAGGCCCGGGGTGAGCTCCGCGCCGCACGCGGGGCACAGCGGTTCGAAGCGGCCCGCGTCCAGGTCGGCCGCGCGGCGGGGTCCCGGGCGCACCACCCCGTGGCGCGGGCACGCGTACCGGCCCTCCCCGTAGACCACCATGGATCCGGCCAGGACGAGTCCGCGGATCCCGGCGCGCGCCGTCTCGGCCAACAGGACCGCCGTGCCGAGGTCGTTGGCGGACACGTACGCGGGGGCGTCGGCGAAGCCCGTGCCGAGGCCGACCATCGCGGCCTGGTGGCAGACGGCGTCCACCCCGCTCAGGGCGGCCCGCACCGCCTCGGCGTCCCGTACGTCCCCCCGCAGGAACCCGGTGTCCGGCAGCGGGGGCGGGTCCGTGTGGGCGGCGGGGAGCAGGGAGTCGAGGACGACGGGGTCGTGGCCGTGCCGGCGCAGGGCGGTGACGATGTGCGAGCCGATGAAGCCGGCTCCTCCGGTGACGAGTACGCGCATGGACCCGACGCTACGGAGCCGTCCGGCCGGACGGGGCTCGGCGCGCCCCTCCGTAAGGGTTTCGTCACTCCTGTCCCGCTGCTGGTCAACTGCTCCTGAAACCAGGGAGACTGGCCATATTCAGGTGGTTCGAGGTGGCTTGGGAGTGCCGTAAGGAGGGCATAAGTCCGGCCCGGCCCATTCGACGGGGAGGGCCGCAGGTTCCGTCCTCAGGGGGGACTCGTGAACTACTACCTCGACGTCATCAAGCGGTACGTGGACTTCGCCGGCCGTGCCCGGCGCCAGGAATACTGGATGTTCGTCCTCTGGAACATCCCGATCGTGATCGTCCTCACGGTGCTCGACTTCGTGCTCGGCACCTACCCGGTCCTCGGCTGGATCTACACGCTCGCCGTCCTCCTGCCGTCCCTCGGCCTCTCGGTGCGCCGCCTGCACGACACCGGAAAGTCCGGATGGTGGTACCTGGTGAGCTTCATCCCGTTCGTCGGCTGGGTCTGGATCCTGGTCCTGATGGCCACCGAGGGTCACCCCGGAGCCAACGAGTACGGCCAGAACCCCAAGGAGATACGGGCCTAGGCACCGCCCGGAGGCGTCGCCCCCCGCCACTGACGGCGGGGGGCGACGCCTTTCGCGCGCCCCGGGCCCGCCGGGGTGACACGCGTCTCGTCACGCTTGCGGCAGGGGGCTGTCCAGACAGGCCCGATCACGAGATATCTTGATGTCGAGCAATGTTGCAGACGAGAGACGCAGACTGTGGAGCGGAGCATCCGGTGACTGACTCGACCATCATCTACACGCACACTGACGAGGCCCCGGCCCTCGCGACGTATTCCTTCCTGCCTGTCATCCAGGCGTACGCGTCGACGGCCGGTGTGAATGTCGAGACCCGTGACATCTCCCTGGCCGGTCGGATCATCGCCAGCTTCCCCGAGCACCTTGAGGAGAGCCAGCGGATCGCCGACGCCCTCGCCGAGCTCGGCGAGCTTGCGAAGACGCCGGAAGCGAACATCATCAAGCTGCCCAACGTCTCGGCTTCGATCCCGCAGCTGAAGGCCGCGGTCGCCGAGCTCCAGGGCCAGGGCTACGCCCTTCCGGACTACCCGGACGACCCGAAGTCCGACGAGGAGCGCGAGATCCGCGCCCGCTACGACAAGATCAAGGGCAGCGCCGTCAACCCGGTCCTGCGCGAGGGCAACTCCGACCGCCGCGCCCCCGCCTCGGTGAAGAACTACGCCAAGGCCCACCCGCACCGCATGGGCGCCTGGACCCCCGAGTCGAAGACGAACGTCGCCACCATGGGCGAGAACGACTTCCGCTCCACCGAGAAGTCCACCGTGATCGCCGAGGCCGGCACGCTCCGCATCGAGCACGTCGCCGCCGACGGCGCCGTCACCGTCCTGCGCGACTCCGTACCGGTGCTCGCGGGTGAGGTCGTGGACGCGTCCGTCCTGCACGTCGACGCCCTGCGCACCTTCCTCAACGACCAGATCGAGCGGGCCAAGGCCGAGGACGTCCTGTTCTCCGTGCACCTCAAGGCCACGATGATGAAGGTCTCCGACCCGATCATCTTCGGGCACGTGGTCCGCGCCTTCCTCCCGAAGACGTTCGCCCGCTACGGCGAGACCCTCGCCGCCGCCGGCCTGTCCCCCAACGACGGCCTCGGCACCATCCTGAACGGCCTGGGCGCCCTCGCCGACGGTGACGCGATCAAGGCCTCGATCGACGCGGAGATCGCCGAGGGCCCGGCCCTCGCGATGGTCGACTCCGACAAGGGCATCACCAACCTGCACGTGCCGTCCGACGTCATCGTCGACGCCTCCATGCCGGCCATGATCCGCACCTCCGGCCACATGTGGGGCCCGGACGGCGCCGAGGCCGACACCCTCGCCGTCCTCCCGGACAGCAGCTACGCGGGCGTCTACCAGGTCGTCGTCGACGACTGCCGCGCCCACGGCGCCTTCGACCCGGCCACCATGGGCTCGGTGCCGAACGTCGGCCTCATGGCCCAGAAGGCCGAGGAGTACGGCAGCCACGACAAGACCTTCGAGATCGCGAGCGCGGGCACCGTCCGCGTCGTCGACGCCGCGGGCGACACGGTCCTGGAGCAGAAGGTCGCCGCCGGCGACATCTTCCGCGCCTGCCAGACCAAGGACGCGCCGATCCAGGACTGGGTCAAGCTCGCCGTCACCCGCGCCCGCGCCACCGGCGTCCCGGCCGTCTTCTGGCTCGACGAGGGCCGCGCCCACGACGCGCAGCTGATCGCCAAGGTCAAGACGTACCTGGCCGACCACGACACCGACGGTCTGACCATCGAGATCCTCTCCCCGGTCGAGGCCACCGCGTACTCCCTGAAGCGCATCCGCCGCGGCGAGGACACCATCTCGGTGACCGGCAACGTGCTGCGCGACTACCTGACCGACCTCTTCCCCATCCTGGAGCTGGGCACCAGCGCCAAGATGCTGTCGGTCGTCCCGCTGATGAACGGCGGCGGCCTCTTCGAGACCGGCGCCGGCGGCTCCGCCCCCAAGCACGTCCAGCAGCTGGTCAAGGAGAACTACCTGCGCTGGGACTCCCTCGGTGAGTTCCTCGCGCTGGCCGTCTCCTTCGAGCACCTCGCGACCACCACCGGCAACGCCCGCGCCCAGGTGCTGGCCGACACCCTGGACCGCGCGACCGGCACCTTCCTCAACGAGGACAAGTCGCCGAGCCGCAAGCTGGGCGGCATCGACAACCGCGGCAGCCACTTCTACCTGGCCATGTACTGGGCGCAGGAGCTGTCCCGCCAGATCGACGACCCGAAGCTCGCGGCCGCCTTCGAGCCGCTCGCCAAGACCCTGACGGAGTCCGAGGAGACCATCGTCGGCGAGCTCATCGCCGTCCAGGGCTCCCCGGTCGAGATCGGCGGCTACTACCAGCCCGACCCGGCCAAGGCCGCCGAGGTCATGCGTCCCTCCGCGACGCTGAACAAGGCGATCGCCCTGCTCGGCTGACGCCCCGCGCTCCGCGACTGCGCCCCGGCCGGCCTCGTGCCCGGCCGGGGCGCAGCCGTGTCCGGGCCGCGCCCGGAGGGCGGCAAGCCGGTCGTGCCGCGCCCGCCGGGCGGAAAGCCGGTTGTGCCGGGCCCGGGGCAGGGCGTAGGAAGTCCCCGTGATCCAAGGACAATCGACCGGGCTGCGCGCCCGGCTCCCCGAAGACGTGCCCGTGCTCCACGCCGAGCTCTACGACGACGTCGCCACGCGCTCGCGCGCCGACACCCGGCCCTGGGCCCCGATCGCCGCCGCCGGCGGCCACTCCCCGTACGAGCCGGGGGCACCGGGCGGCGGCGAGGCCTTCTTCTCCGTGGTCGACCGGACCTCCGGCGAACTGGCCGGCGAGGCCCTGCTGTGGGGCATCGACACCCACAACCGCAACGCCCACCTCGGCCTGTCGCTGCGTCCCGCCTTCCGGGGCCGCGGCTTCGGCGCCGAGGTGGTCCAGCTGCTCTGCTTCTACGGGTTCACCGTGCGCGGGCTGCGCCGCCTCCAGCTGGAGACCCTCGCGGACAACGCCCCCATGATCGCCGCGGCCCGCCGGGCGGGCTTCGCCCTGGAGGGAACCCTGCGCGGATCGGCCTGGGTGATGGGGGAGTTCCTCGACGAGGTGATCCTCGGACTGCCGGCCGCCGAGTGGAAGCCGGCCGACTGGCAGCGCTGACCGGCCCCACCCGCCCCGCATCACCCGGTGCGGGGTCCGGCCGCCACCCGGAAGCCGATGTTGCCCGCCGAGCTGTCCGGGGTGTTGCGGGTGCGGGCGGCCACCCGGTAACGGTTGCAGTACGAGTCGTGGCACATGTGGGAGCCGCCGCGCATCGCCCGCTCGGGGCCGTCCGCGCCGAACCGGTCCGCGCTCCATTCCCACACGTTGCCCACGGCCTGGTAGAGCCCGTAGCCGTTGGGCCGGAAGGACCGGGCGGGCGCCGTGCCCGCGTGGCCGTCGGCGCGCGTGTTGTGCCGGGGGAAGTCCCCGTTCCAGATGTTGCACATGTACCGTCCGCCCGGCCGCAGTTCGTCGCCCCAGGGATAGCGGCGCTGCTCCAGCCCGCCCCGCGCCGCGTACTCCCACTCGGCCTCCGTGGGCAGCCGGGTCCCGGACCAGGCGCAGTACGCCTGCGCGTCGTTCCAGGACACGTGCACCACGGGATGGTTCTGGCGGGTGCTCAGAGAAGAGGAACCGGGTCCCTCCGGACGGCGCCAGTCGGCGCCGGAGACCGCCCGCCACCACGGAGTCCCGGCGACCGCCGGTGAGGCGGCGGCGACCGTGGGGGCGAGGAAGCCGCCGAAGACGAAGCTGAAGCCGAAGGACTCCGCCTCCGTGACGTGCCCGGTGGCCTTCACGAAGGAGGCGAACCGGGCGTTGGTGACGGTGGTCGGGGCGATGCGGAACGCCCCGACCACCGCCTCCCGGACCGGCCCCTCCCCGTCCGCGGGGAACCCGTCCGGGTCCTCGGTACCCATCAGGAACCGGCCCCCCGGCAGGTCCAGCAGGTCCCGGACGGCCCGCTCCGCCGCCGGGTCAGCCGCCCGCGGGAGCGGCGGCGCGACCGGTGCCGGGGCGAGCGGGGCGGATCCGCGTACGGGCGCGCAGCAGGACTTCGGTGCCATGGGTCTCTCCCGGAGGGGCCGGTGGGCGGATCAGCCGGTGCGGTCGGCGGCCAGCCGTGCGGCGAGCGCCGGTATCCCGAGGGCCCGTTCCTGCGCGGGGGTGGCCTGGTACAGCAGGTTCCTCAGCTGGTACGGGTCCTCGACCAGGTCGTAGTACTCGCGGAAGGAGACCTGCCCGGTGCCGGAGACCGCTCCGCTCGCGTCGGTGTGCAGGTCGTAGTACTCCGTATATTGCTTGTCCTTGGCGACGTACGAGGCCCAGGTCGTGGGTCCCCCACCCCCGGTGCCCTGCTTCCACCACTGGACCAGCAGGTGGTCCCGCTCGGCGGCGCCGAGGAGCGAGTGGCCGTCCTGCCCTGCGGGCTGCCCGATGCCCGCCGCTTCGAGGATGGTCGGGGCGATGTCGATGTTGGCGACGATCCGGTGGTCGGTGGTGCCGGCGGCGAGCCCGCGGGCGGGCCAGGACAGGTAGAACGGCACCTCGTGGGAGGGGGAGTAGGGGACCGACTTCTTCAGCCAGCCGTGGTCCGCCCAGGTGTAGCCGTTGTCCCCGGTGAAGATGACAAGGGTGTTCTCCAGCTGGCCCAGCGCCACCAGCCGGTCGCGGATGGCCTGCACCGCGTCGTCGACGGACAGCAGGCTGCGCAGCTGGCGGGTGCGCACCTCGCGGGCGTCGTCCAGGGTGGCCGTGGCGTCCTGGATGAAGGGCGGCTTGTCGGAGCGGTCGGCCTCGGGGACGGAGGGGCGCCCGTTCCACGCGGGGACGGGCGTCTCGGCGTACCTGGGCGCGGGGACGTTGGGCGCGTGCGAGGCGTACGGGGTGACGTAGGCGAACCACGGGCGGCTGTCGGTGGCGGCCTTGTCGAGGAAGGCGAGGGTCTTGTTGCGGACGATGTTGGTCGTGTAGCCGTCGATCTGCTGGACGGTGCCGTTCACGTTCCAGCGGGCGTCGTTGTAGGCGGGCTGGAGGAGAGCGAACTCCTCGAAGTGCGGCGGATTGTCCGCGAGGGTCCAGGAGTTGAGGTATTTGCCGAAGAGCCCGGTCCGGTAGCCGGCCTCCTTGAGGTACCGCTGCACGGTGGTGGACTGGTCGAGGCTGTGGGAGGCCGCGTTGTTGCGGACGCCGTGGTGGTGCGCGTGGCGGCCGGAGAACACCGAGGAGCGCGAGGGTGCGCACAGCGGGGTCGCGGAGTGCCCGTGGGTGAAGGTGACGCCCTGGCCGCCGAGCCAGTCGACGGTCTTCGGGATGGCCCATTCGGTGTGCCGGGGCTGGTCGTCGGTGACGATCAGCAGGACGTTGGGGCGTGCTCCGGCGGCGCCGGCTGCGGGCGTCGCCGCCCGGGCGAGGGCCGGGGTGGCGGCCGAGGCCGCGACGGCCGCCGCACCGGCAAGGAAGCCGCGGCGGGCCACCGCGGGGGTGCGGGGCGTGCTGTCGTGCTCGCTCACGAGGGTCTCCTGTACGCGCGGGGGAAGGTGACGTACGTACCCGGGCCCGCGACCGGAACGCCAGGGCCGCCGGAACCCGCAGGTCAGACCCTAGGAGCAGGGGCTCCCCCACTCAATGACTCCCGTATGGCAGTCGTGTGCCGCGCGTGTGAAGCGGCGGCCGCCTCGCTCAGAGCCGGTGCACCCGCCCCTGTCCCACGGCCAGCGGGTGCACCCCCGCGGCCAGGATCCGCAGGCCGGGCGCGAGGGTGAGCAGGGTGCGCAGCCAGGACAGCGCCGCGGGGCTCAGCCGGTCGCTGTCGTCGAGGACGAGCAGCATGTCCCGTTCCGCGAGCCAGGAGGCGGCGTTCGCCGTGCCGCGGGGCGGGACGGGCATGCCGGGTACGCGGCCCAGCGCGGCCACCAGTTCCCCCACGCTGCCGTCCCGGGCGACGGTGACCACCGCCGTCCCGTCGCAGAAGTTGGACGAGAGCCGGCGCGCGATGTCCCGTACGAGCAGGCTCCGCGGTGCCCGGAACCGGCCCGTGACGGTGAGCACCCGGCCCCGGCGCACGGCGGTGAGCAGCATCGACAGCTCGGCGGACGTGGTCGTGAGTGTGGTGGCCGCGCCGGGCGGCCGGGAGTCCCCCATCATCACGATGCCCCCCATTGCATGCGTGACCGAGCGCGGCCATAGGGATTCTTCGAGCCGCGTGACGACGATTATGCGCCAATTCCAGGGTATGACCAGGGGAATGTCGCATTCCGTCCCATCGGGCCGGCCGGCGCGGCTCCGGCACCGCCGCTCAGCGCTCCCTCCGGGTGATCAGCCGGTACAGCGCCACCAGTTCGGCTGCCGCGGCCGGGCCGGGAAGGGCCCCGGCCAGGTGCTCCAGGGGGGCGTCGGACCCTACGGAGGCCCCGGGCGCCGGAGCGGTCGGGGCGGCGTCCCCCACGGCCCGGCCGAAGGCGTCCAGCGCGGCCGTCACCCACGGCGGGGCGCCCCCGTGGATCCCGCCCAGCGCGCAGGCGAGACCGAACAGCGCCCCCGGCCCGGGAGGCGCCACGGCCGGACCGGCCGCATGGCGCGCGGCCCGGGCCCCGCACAGCTCGATCAGCCGGTCGCACAGGACGGTGACCGCCTCGGGGCGGCCGGCGACGAGGCGGACGGCGAGCGCGGCCATCGCGTCGCCCGCGGCGCCCGCCCCGGTCGTCCCGAACACCGCCCGGGTCGGGGGCCGGCGGCGTGCGGCCGGGGCGCGGCCGGTCACCCCCGAGTGCAACAGCCTGGACTGGTGGACGAGTTCGACGGCCGCCGCCGCGGGGAGCGCCGCCCCGTCGCGCCCGCCCACCGCCCGCGCGGCCGCCAGCACCAGGGCGGGCCCGATCGCCGTCCCCGCACCGGCGCCCCCGCCGGTCGGGGCGCCGGAGCGGTCGCCCCAGCCGAGCTGGTACGCGCAGACCGCACGTACGGCGTCGGGCAGCGTGTGCAGACAGGCGCGCAGCACCGGGTCGACGGCGGCGCGGGCGCGGCCGGGCGCGGCCGCCGCACCGGGGTCGTCATGGTCCGTCGGGTACGGGATCACGGGTGGGAACCTCCTGCTCGGCGGGCCGTGCGCGGGCGTCGTGCGGCCGTCTCGGGGCGCGTGCGCCGGGGCGGCGGGCGGGGGAGGGGCGGGGCGGGGGGTGCGCGGCGTGACGGAGTGAGCCGGGGGTGGCGGTTCCGCTCCGCCGGGGCCCGTAGTGCTCCCGTACGCCAGGGGCACGGGACGCGCCCGTGTGTCACGGTGTGCACAGGTCCTAGTGAGGCGCAGGACGGCCGGACCCGGTACGTCCGCCGCGACCCCGACGTGTTGAATGTCCGGCCGCGTTGAAGCGGTGGACACGTGTACGACCCGGCGACCTGGGCGGTTCTGATGGCCAAGCGTGAACCCAACGGACGACTGCGCACCCTCCTGAACGACGCCCGCTGGAGCGGGCAGGACTTCGCCCGCGCCGTGAACGGCGTGGCGGCCGAGACCGGTCTCACGCTGCGCTACGACCGCACCTCCGTCTCCCACTGGCTCTCGGGCACCCGCCCCTCCGCCCACGTGGTGGCCCTCGCCGCCGAAGCGCTGAGCCGGCGGACCGGCCGCCGGATCAGCCCGGCCGATACCGGGCTCGCCCGGGCCGCGCCGGGTCCGGGCGGATCCCGGAGACCGCCCGTGGGCACGGGAGGCGGAGCGCCGGGCGCGGCCGGCGGTACGACCGCAGGCGCACCCGCCGCCCCGTACGGCAGCGGGCCCGGCGCCGCACCCGGGCCGGCCGGCCTCGCCGGGGGCCCCTCCGGCGAGGTCCCGGTCTACTCCCGCGCCTGGCGGCCCCCCGGGGAACCGCCGACCGCTGCCGCGGCCCCGCGGTTCCCGGCGGGGGCCCGGCTCGAACACCATCAGGTCGCGGCGGCCGAGGCCCTGCTGCCGGTGTTCCGGGACGCCGACATGGCGTACGGCAGCGGCCGCGTCCGCCCGGCACTGACCGCCTACCTCACCACCACCGTCGTCCCCTGGCTGAGCGCCGACGCGCCGCCCGCCGTCCGCCACCGGCTCCTCGGCAGCGCCGCCCGCCTCGCCTACACGGCCGGGTTCCTGTGCTTCGACGGCAACGAACAGGGCCTCGCCCAGGCCTACTACCGGGCGGCGCTGAGGCTCGGCCTTGAGGCGGGGGAACCGCGGTGCCACGCGCCCGTGCTCCGGGCGATGAGCGTCCAGGCCCACCACCTGGGGCACCGCAAGCAGGCCCTGGAACTGGCCGAGGCCGCAGCCCGCGACACCCCCCGACTCCCGCCGGTCCAGGCGGCGTTCGTCACCGGCCAGCTCGCCGTCGCGGAGGCGGCCTGCGGAGACCGGCGCGCCGCCCTGACCCATCTGGGCCGCGCCGAAAGGCTGCTGGAACGCGCGACGGGCCGGTGCGCCCCGATCGGCGACTACCACCGGGCCGCCTACCACCACCAGCAGTCCGAAGTCCTGGCCGCGCTGGGCGACACGGCGGGCGCCGTGGCGGCCCTGTCCTCCTCGCTGCGCCACCGCCCGCCCGTCGAACGCCGCGCCCGTGCCATCACCTCCGCACGGCTCGCCGAACTCCATCTGGACCGCGGCCACCTGGAGCGGGCCTGCGCCACCTGGCACGAACTGCTGGACACCGTAGGCCCGTTGGAGTCGGCCCGGGTCGCCGACGCCACGCGCAGACTGCGAGTCCGCCTCCGCGCCGCCGGGGGCAACCGCACCGCCCGCGCCCTCCTCATCCGCCTGGCCTAGGCCGATCGCCGCAGGTCCGGTACGCGGGAAGGCCGAAGGAGCGCGCGCCGGCGCGGCCCGCGTCCCCGGGAACGGTTGTCCGGGGGCCGGGAATCCGCTCTACTGCTGTGCAGCCCCGGCCCGGGGCACGTTCCTGGGAGGGGCTGCGAGATGACGGCGGACGGACGGTCCCACCGGCGCAAGGACGGCCCCTCGCGGCCCTCGCCCCACCGCCGCCGGCCGAGGCCGCTCGGGAAACGGCCCCTGCTCGCCCTCCTCGTCGCCTGTCTCCTCGCCGGAGCCTGCGTCGCCACCGGCATGTTCTGGGACCCCTTCCGGGCCGCCGCCGGCCAGGACCGCGCCGGGCCCGCCGCCGGCGCGCCCCGGCCCACCGGCACGCCCGCCCCCTCCGACCCCGCCACGGGCCCCGGCCCCGGGAGCACGGGCCCGGCGCAGGCCCCGCCCCCGCCCTCCGCCCCCGTGCGGGGCCGGGTCGACAGCGGCGGCGCCCGCCCCGCCGGAGCCCTCCCCTTCGACCTGCCCGGACCGGCCGCGCTGCGCTCCGCGTCCGCCGCCGGGAAGCTGGTCTTCGCCCACTACTTCACCCCGTACCCGCTCTCCCTGGACAACGCGAGCGCCGACGCCGACTACTACACCCGCAACTACCTCCGCCCCGGCGGGGAGAACGGCAAGCACGAGCGGTACGGCGGCCTGCTGCGCGACCGCCCCCTGCCCGTCGCCCCGAAGGACGGCGACTGGGAGTACGCCAACCTCCGGCAGGAGGTGCGCACCGCCCGCGCCGCCGGCATCGACGGCTTCACCCTCGACCTGCTCTCCCTGACCGGGAAGAACCGGGAGCGCGCCGACCTCCTGATGCGGGCGGCCCACGAGGTCGACCCGGCCTTCAGGGTCATGCTGATGCCGGACATGACCTCGCTGGACATCGACGACCCCACGGTGCTCGCCGACGCCCTCGCCACCCTGGCCCGGGCCCCCGCCGCGCACCGGCTCGGCGACGGCCGCCTCGTCGTCTCCCCGTTCAAGGCGGAGGAGAAGAGCCCGGCCTGGTGGACCCGGATGATGGACACCCTCAAGGCCCGCTACGGCGTCCGCACGGCCCTCGTCCCCCTCTTCCTCGACTTCGGCGCCCACAACGCGGCCTACGCGCCGATCAGTTACGGGTTCTCCGAGTGGGGCAGCCGCAGCTACGCCGGCCAGGAGGGCGCCACCGCCGACGTGGACCGGGCGCACGGCCTCGGCAAGATCTGGATGCAGCCGGTGTCCGTCCAGGACGCCCGGCCGAACCAGGGGATCTACGACGAGGCGGGCAACACCGCCACCCTGCGGACCACCTGGACGCACGCCATCGACGACGGGGCCGACTGGGTGCAGCTGACCACCTGGAACGACTACTCGGAGGGCAGCCAGTTCGCGCCCTCCCTGCACAACGGGTACGCGTACCTGGACCTGACCTCGTACTACCTGACCCGTTTCAAGACCGGGCAGTGGCCCCGGATCGTCCGCGACACCCTGTACCTCACCTCCCGCACCCAGTTCGCCGCCACCGGCCCGACCGGCGGCCAGTCGCTGCTGATGTCGCCGCGCAGGGGCAGCGCCGCTCCCCGGGACACGGTGGAGGTGCTCAGCTTCCTGACGGAGCCCGCCACCGTCCGCACCACCGTCGGCCCCGCCCGGGACGAGCACGCCGCGCCGGCCGGGCCGCACGCCGAACTGCTGCCGCTGAAACCGGGCACCAGCTCCGCCGAGGTGGTGCGCGACGGGCGGACGGCGGCCTCGGTGGAGCTGCCGTACCGCGTCGACGGCACGGTGGCGGTGCAGGACCTCCAGTACTACGCGGCGACCAGCGGCCGGGACGAAGCGCCGCGCTGACCTCGCGCGCCCGGCCTGCGGGCGGGCGGACCGGAGGTAGGCCACTCTGGCGGAATCGGCCCTGTCGGAGGGTGCGTCGGGACTGCATGCTCCGGGGGACACGCCCGCGGGCCCCGTGCCGGGGCCGGCGGGAGACCCACAGCCTCACCGCGCACCCGGAGGTACCCGTGCCCGAGCCGTCCGTCCCGCCCGCACCGCCGGCCCCGCCCGTCTTCCCCGGCGGTCCGGGCCTGTTCCGGCTCGACCCCGACGTCGCCCACCTCAACCACGGCTCCTACGGGGCCGTCCCCCTGCCCGTGCGCGAGGCCCAGGAGCTGCTGCGCGCCGAGGCGCACGCCGACCCGGACGCCTTCTTCAACGCGGTCCCCGCACGGGTCGCCGCGGCCCGCGGGCGGATCGCCGACCGGCTCGGGGCGGACCCCGACGGCATCGCCTTCATCGCCAACGCCACCGAGGGCGCCAACCTCGCGCTCGACGCCGTGGACCTGGCCGACGGCGACGAGATCCTGGTCACCGACCACGGCTACGGCACCGTCGTCGCGGCCGCCGCCCGCCGGGCCCCCGTCACCACCGTCGCCCTCGACCCGCACCTGCCCGACGAGGACGCCGTGTGCGAGACCGTGCTGGCCGGGCTCACCCCCCGCACCAAGGTGGCCGTCCTCGACCACGTCAGCTCGCCGACCGCCCGCCTGATCGCCGGACCCCGGCTCCTCGCCGAACTGTCCGCGCGCGGGATCACCACCGTCGTCGACGGGGCCCACACCCCCGGCATGCTGGCCGAGCCGATCGCCGCCGCCGACTTCTGGTTCGGGAACCTGCACAAGTGGGGGTACGCCCCCTCCGGCAGCGCCCTCCTGGCCGTGGCCCCCGCCCACCGTTCCCGGGTCCGCTCCCTCTCCCCGTCCTGGGAGGACGAACAGGGCTTCCCGGTCTCCGTCGAGTACCGCGCCACCGCCGACTACACCGGCTGGCTCGCCGCGCCCGAGGGCCTGGACCTCCTCGAACGGCTCGACGCGGCCAAGGTCCGGGCCCACAACAGCGCCCTCGCCGCCTACGGCGCGGCCCTGCTCGCGCGGATCCCCGGGCTCACCCCCCTGCCGTACACCCCGGGCCTCGCGATGCGCTCCCTGCTGCTGCCCCCCGGCACCGCCGAGACCCAGGACGCCGCCCGCACCCTGCGCGAGGAACTCGCGGCGAAGACCGGCATCCGGGTCCTGATCTGGCCCCGGCAGGGAGGCGGCGGCATCCGCGTCTGCGGGCAGGTCTACAACCGCGCCGAGGAGTACGAGCGCCTCGCCGAGCTCCTGCCCGCCTTCCTCAGGCGCGCCTGAGCAGGTACGTGTCCATGATCCAGCCCTTGCGGGCCCGCGCCTCGGTGCGCAGCTCCTCGATCCGCCCGGCCACCTCCGCCAGCTTCCCCGAGACCAGGATCTCGTCCGGCGTGCCGACGTAGGCGCCCCAGTAGATGAAGAGGTCCTGGTCGAGGTGGGCCGTGAAGGCGTGCCGCGCGTCCAGCATCACCACCACGTCGTCCACGTCCTGCGGCCAGCCCTCCGCCAGCCGCCGGCCCGTGGTGATCTGCACCGGGCGCCCGACCCGGTTCAGGTTCGTACGGTGCCGGGCCAGCAGCGCCGAGACGCTGCTGATCCCGGGCACCACCTCGTGCTCGAACTCCACCCGGCCGTGCTCCAGCACCTCGTCGAGGATCGCCAGGGTGGAGTCGTAGAGGGACGGATCGCCCCAGACCAGGAAGGCCCCGGTCTCGCCCTCCGCGAGGTCCTCGGCGATGAACCGCTCGAAGATCTCGGCCCGCGCGCTGCGCCAGCCGTCCACCGTCGGCGCGTACTCGGCCGGGGTGCGGTCCCGGTCCGGATCGCGCCCCTCCACCAGCCGGTGGCCCGGCCGGGCGTGCTGCTCCAGCATCGCCCGCCGCAGCCCCGTCAGGTCCGACTTCTCCTCCCCCTTCTCCAGGATGAGGAATGCGTCCGCCGCGCCGATCGCCCGGACCGCCTGGAGGGTCAGGTGGTCCGGGTCGCCCGCGCCTATGCCGATCACTGAAAACTTCTTCACCCGGCTATTCTGCCCGTCATGCGTGCCGCCCTGTTCGTCACCTGCGTCAACGACGCGCTGTACCCGCGCACCGGCATCGCCGTCGTCCGCCTCCTGGAGCGCCTCGGCGTCGAGGTGGACTTCCCGGCGGCCCAGAGCTGCTGCGGACAGCCGCAGTACAACACCGGCTACCGGCGCGAGAGCGAGCCGCTGCTGCGCCGCACCGCCGAGGCCTTCGCGGGCTACGACCACGTCGTCACCCCCTCCGGCTCCTGCGCCGCGATGATCCGCGAGCAGTACCCGCGCATCGGCCGGAAGGCGGCCGAGGAGGGGCGCGGGAGCACACTCGCGGCACTGGCGGACGACCTCGTACCGCGGGTGCGCGAGCTGACCGAGTTCCTGGTGGACGTACTCGGCGTGACCGACGTCGGCGCGTACTTCCCGCACACCGTCACCTACCACCCCTCCTGCCACGGCCTGCGCTCCCTCGGGCTGGGCGACCGCCCGCGCCGGCTGCTGGCCGCGGTGAAGGGCCTGGAACTGATCGAGCTGCCCGGAGCCGAGGAATGCTGCGGATTCGGCGGCACCTTCGCCCTGAAGAACCCGGACGTGTCCGCCGCCATGGGCGCCGACAAGATCCGCAGCGCCCGGGCCACCGGCGCCGAGGTGCTGTGCGGCGCCGACAACTCCTGCCTCGCCCACCTCGAAGGCACCCTGCGCCACGCCGGCGAGCCACTGCGCACCCTGCACCTCGCCGAGATCCTGGCCGCCACCGAGGAGGAACCGCCGCGATGACCGGTACCGACCTCGGCATGCCCGCCTTCCCGCCCTTCCCCGAAGCGGCCCGCGAAGCCGTGGGGAACGAGGTGCTGCGCGCCAACCTGCGCCACGCCACCCACACCATCCGCGACAAACGCGCCCGCGCCGTCGCCGAACTCGACGACTGGGACCGGCTGCGCGCCGCCGGGAAGGCCGTCAAGGACCACACGCTCCGCCACCTCGACCGGTACCTCCTGGAGCTGGAGGCCGCCGTCACGGCGGCGGGCGGCACCGTGCACTGGGCGGTCGATGCCGAGGAGGCCAACCGGATCGTCACCGGCCTCGTCCTCGCCACCGGCGAACGCGAGGTGGTCAAGGTCAAGTCCATGGCCACCCAGGAGATCGGCCTCAACGAGGCCCTGGAAGCGGCCGGGATCGCCGCCTACGAGACCGACCTCGCCGAACTGATCGTCCAGCTCGGCCACGACCGCCCCTCCCACATCCTCGTCCCCGCCATCCACCGCAACCGCGGCGAGATCCGGGACCTCTTCCGCACCGAGATGGGCCGCTGGGGCCGCCCGGCCCCCGAGGACCTCGGCGACGACCCGCGCGAACTCGCCGAGGCCGCCCGTCTGCACCTGCGCGAGAAGTTCCTGCGCGCCAGGGTCGGCGTCTCCGGCGCCAACTTCATGGTCGCCGAGACCGGCACCATGGTCGTCCTGGAATCCGAGGGCAACGGCCGGATGTGCCTGACCCTGCCCGAGACCCTGATCTCGGTCGTCGGCATCGAGAAGGTGGTGCCGACCTTCCGCGACCTGGAGATCTTCCTCCAGACCCTGCCGCGCTCCTCCACCGCCGAGCGGATGAACCCGTACACGACCATGTGGACCGGGCTGGGACCGTCGAAAGGGGCCGACGGCGACGGCCCCACCGCCTTCCACCTCGTCCTCCTCGACAACGGCCGCACCGACACCCTCGCCGACCCGACCGGACGCCAGGCCCTGCGCTGCATCCGCTGCTCCGCCTGCCTCAACGTCTGCCCCGTCTACGAACGCGCCGGAGGCCACGCCTACGGCTCCGTCTACCCCGGCCCCATCGGCGCCGTCCTCAGCCCCCAACTGCGCGGCACCGCCGCCCCGATCGACGCCACCCTGCCCTACGCCTCCACCCTCTGCGGGGCCTGCTACGAGGTCTGCCCCGTCGCCATCGACATCCCCGAGATCCTCGTCCACCTGCGCGAACGGGTGGTCCAGGGCGGCCCCGTGACCCGTGAGGGCGTCCGCGTCCGCATCCGGCCCGCCCACGGCCACACCGCCGAACGGGCCGCGATGCGCGCCGCCCGCCTCCTCCTCGACCGCCCCGGCGCCCTGCGCGCGGGCGAACGGCTGCTCTCCCGGGCCCGGCGGCTGCGACCGCGCCGCCTGCCCGGACCCGGCCGGGCCTGGACCGACACCCGCGCACTGCCCGACGTACCGGCGGAGTCCTTCCGCGACTGGTGGGCCCGAGAACGGAAGTCCCCGCAGAAGTGAGCAGCAAGGACCGCATCCTCTCCCGCATCCGCCGCGCCGCCTCCGGCCCCGACCCCGAGGTCCCCCGCGACTACCTCCGGGTCCACGGCTCCCGCACCCCGGCCGAGCGCGTCGACCTGCTCGCCGCGCACCTCACCGAGTACCGCGCGACGGTCCACCGCACCGACGAGGACGGACTGCCGATGCTGCTTGCGTGGCTGCTGTCCCGGCACGAGAGCGTCCTCGTCCCGCCCGGCCTGCCCCCGTACTGGCTCTCCGCCGCCGACCCGACCCGGATCCACGACCGGGCCGCCTCCACCCCGGCCGGGCTGGACCGCGTCGGCGGCGTGATCACCGGCTGCGCCCTGGCCGTCGCCGAGACCGGCACGATCGTCCTCGACGGCGGGCCCGACCAGGGGCGCCGGCGCATCACCCTGATCCCGGACCACCACGTCTGCGTGGTGCGCGTCCCCGGCCAGGTGGTGGACTCCGTCCCGCAGGCACTGGAACGGCTGGACCCGACCCGCCCCCTGACCTGGATCTCCGGCCCCTCCGCCACCAGTGACATCGAACTCGACCGGGTGGAGGGCGTCCACGGTCCCCGTGTCCTGGACGTGGTCCTCCTCGACGCACAATGACGGCATGCCATCCCACATCGCCCTCACCGCCCTCGTGGTCAGCGACTACGACGAGGCCGTCGACTTCTACACCCGCGCCCTCGGCTTCGACCTCGTCGAGGACACCGCCCGCCCCGACGGCTCCCGCTGGGTCGTGGTCCGCCCGCCCGGCGCCACCGAGTCGGCCCTGCTGCTCGCCCGCGCCAAGGACGACGCCCAGCGCGCCCGCGTCGGCGACCAGACCGGCGGCCGCGTCGGCTTCTTCCTCTACACCGCCGACTTCGCCGCCGACCACGCCCGGATGACCGCCGAGGGCGTCCGCTTCCTGGAGGAGCCCCGCCACGAGGCGTACGGTTCCGTCGCCGTCTTCGAGGACCTCTACGGCAACCGCTGGGACCTGCTACAGCCCGCCGCCGCGTAGCCTCGGGGCCTCCACGGCGGCGTCGACCACGGCGCCGCCCTCCACCCGGCGGGCCAGCTCCCCGGCCCACCGGGCCAGCCCCGGCAGATCCATCCCGTACGCCTCCCGCACGCCGGCCAGCTGCGCCGCACCGCGCCGCAGCAGCCGGGCCCCGCCCACCGCGTTCCCCCGCGCGGCGTGCGTCAGCCCCACCGCCAGCTGCGCCATCCCCCGCCACAGCGGGGCATCGCCCCCGGGCCCCGACTTCCAGGCGTCCTCGAACACCTCGTGCGCGTGGAAGGGCATCCCGGCGTCCAGCAGCCGCTGCGCTTCCTCCACGGTCCCGGCCGGCGTACGCACCACCCCCTCGGGCTGCCGCTCCACGCCCTCGGCCCCGTACGGCAGCGGCCGCCCCAGCCCGTCGCGCGGCCGCGCACTGCGCGCCCGCCCCTCACCATCACGATCCCGTCCGTTCACCGGGCCATCCTCCCGCGCGCCGATCACCCGTGCACGCGCACCCCTCAACGTGCGGTAATGTTCTGCATGTGCCCGCCGCGAGGGGGAAAACCCCAGGTGGGCGGCACAACGGGACGTGGCGCAGCTTGGTAGCGCACTTGACTGGGGGTCAAGGGGTCGCAGGTTCAAATCCTGTCGTCCCGACTTTGCTTCATGCAGGTCGGAGGCCGTTCTCTCACACATGAGAGGACGGCCTTTTCCGTGCCCGGAATGCTGGTGGTCGCAATGTGGTCGCACGCCCGCTTCGGGGTTTCTCCGTGGCGGAGCAGAAGCCGGTCGGGGCGGGGGAGCGGAGCAGGTTGAGGGCTTCGCGGAGGCGTTGGATGTGGTCGCGTGGTGGTCGCAGCCGTTCCAGCCAGGCCCGTCGGTCGTTTCGGTGCTGGGCCCTCGTGAGGGTGTGGTCGATGGTGTCGACTGCTTCGCGGGCTGCTTGTTGGGTGAGGTGGCTGTAGATGTTGGCGGTGGTCGAGAGTGTGGAGTGCCGCAGGGTCTTGGAGACGACGGTGAGGGGGACGCCGGCGGTGATGGTGATCGTGGCGGCCAGGTGTCGCAGGTCGTGAACGGTCACCCGCGGTGCGCCGGCTTCTTGGGACAGTTGCCGGAGCCGGTCGAGGACGGTGTGGGGTCGCAGCGGCCGACCGTCGGGTCTGCAGAAGACGAGTCCGGCGAACGGGTCGCTTGGGTCGCTGTGGGCGTGCCCCCTTGACCGGGCCCGGTGTTGGAGGGCGATGGCGACGCGGGGCGAGATAGCGACCCAGTTCTTGCTGGTGCGCGTCTTGGGGCTGGTGATGACGAGTTGGTTGTTGTCGATCGCGGAGAGCGTGCACCGTACGTAGAGGACGCGTTCTCTTAGGTGGACGTCGTCCCAGTGCAGTCCCAGGGCTTCACCTTTGCGCATGCCGGTGCCGATGAGGAACTCGAACAGGTCGGCCATGTCCGGATCGGCCTGGTGGCAGTGCTCAAGGAAGCGGACGGCCTCGCCCGCGGTCCAGATCTGCCGCTCGGGCGACGGCGGCCGGTGCATGGCCGGGGGACTGGCGGGGTTGTGGGCGAGGCGATGCTGGCGGACCGCGTCACCGAGAGCACTGGAGAGGGTGGCCAGGCAGCGGTAGAGGGTGGTCTTGCCGCGGCCTGCGGCGAGCTCGCCGGTGACGAAGGCCGCGATGTGACGGTGTCCGAGCTCGTCCAGCTTGAGGGTGCCGAAGGCGGGCGTGAGGTCGTTGTGGACGTAGTCCCGGTATCGCGCCATGGTGGTCGGCTTGAGCACGAGGGCCTTGGCGGCGAGCCAGGCGGTCAGGTAGTCGTCGACGCTCTGGTTCGGGTCGGCGTTGAATCCGCCGGCCTCGCCCTCCAGGAATCGGCGGAGTGCGGTCTCGGCTGCGTCGTGGTTGTCGAAGCCGCCCCTGCGCACGGTCGTCCGGTGGCGGCGTGGGGTCGGGACATCGACTGCAAAGGTCCACGTCCCGTGGTCACCGTCAGTGAGTAGGTGGGGGCAGTGTGCTCCGAGCTGGTGATGCAGTGTGTCCCGGCAGCCACATCGGCGGTAGATGCGGCCGCGGTCGGCGGTGGTGCGCATGGGGATCGCCTCCAGGAGGCGGAGGAAGGGCCGACACCTCCAGTCTCGTGCGACCACATGCGACCACCACGATCCTCACACCGGCCGTGACCTGTGGGTTTCCCTTGTCCGGGCGCCAAGGGTGCAGCTTCCGCCGCGTCGCACTGGCTCGAGGGTGCCGTCAGGAAGACCTGGGTCGCGTGAGTAGTCCGCGACTGGCATTCGAGACCGGCGCACCGCGGGTGATGATCCCATCGGCCGGTTTACGTCACCGATCGCCGTATGCCGGCCGAACAGAAGGCACCCGCCAGGTTTGGGCATCCGACGAGTTGCCGATGGCCTGGTCCCCGTGAGGTGCCGAAGCGGCGCCTTCAATTTCGTCCGTTGAGGCCGCTTCGGTTCCGTGTGGGGGCGCTGTTCACCCGACGGTTGTGAACCCGGTCTGCGGCAGGTGGTGGCGGGGGTGGCCGGGGGACGACGGGCGCCTTGCTGGCCACCAGTGCCACGGCCAGGCCGTCACGACCGCTCCGCAGGCATGCACGGCTCTATGCGGCGGCTTCAATTTGCTTCTTCTTACGGTCGCGGGCAAACCGAACAAAGCTGATGAACAGGAATTTAACCCCGATCGAGGGAACGATGATTCCGGCGATGATCCACGTTGTTCCCCACCACCCCCGATCACCGTCAGGGTCCATGATAGGGATCCACAGGAAGTTGCTCACAATCAGCGTAAGCCACTGGCCGGTTTCTCTCGGTACCCGGCCCGCCCTAAACTCAAAGAAAATTGTCAAGGCCATGAGGGCGATGAAGGAATAGAGGCTGAGTGCCCATGGGATGGGGTATACATCGGAGGACCCCTCAACGAAGCGGATTTGGCGGGGCCACTCCCAAATCATGATCAGGGCTAAGATTTGCAAGGGGATGGAGCGCAGCCAGTCTTTCGCGATGGCGCGAATTCGATCCTCGTAGCGGAGGGCGAAGTCGGCAAAGCCTTCATATAGGGGTTCGGTGCCGTTTCGGGGTCGAGTCCTTGCCTGGCTCGTACGGCTTCAGCAAATGCTTCCTCCTCGCTCTCGGATCGGATGCGCATGCGCGCGTCGCCAGCGTAGGTGGAGATCTTCAGGAAAAAGTCGTGCATCGATTCAGTGTGCAGCCGTGCGGAATTCGGCACCTGCACCCAGCTGGGACTCTCCTCGGTAAGCCGTAACTGCTCGGTTAGGTTGACCCAGAACAACTCCTTCTTCTTCATGTCGTATACGACGCCCACGATTGGAATGCGGCTCTGTCGCCAATCCTTGAAATGATCTTCGACTGGGATCGCGTACCCGTTGGCGCGCTTGTATTTCTTTCCGCTCTTGACCTGGATGGCGATCCAGTAGCCTGTTCGCTTGCCGCCGCGAGTGAAATTGATGATCATGTCTTCGCTGTGATCATTCCCGCCGTCGATCTCCTGGACGATATGATCATGTTCCTCAAGGAGTGTGCGCAGGGCGTTAACGCCAGCCCTTTCAATCCTTCGGCTCGAACGAACAGTTGACACCGTCCCCCCTCGAAATAGGCAACCGTCAGGATACTGGCCGTCGCCGACAACGACAGCTGGATCGGGTGATGCGCCGACAGCTGGCATGGGAGGGGAATCCTTCTGGATGCCAGCCGGGCGGTGGAGTCGGGTAGCGGCTTCGGCTGACCCCTCCGCGTACCTGTCAGCTCTCCGAACCCGCCAGCACTGCCCGTGGCGCCATGGGGTGCGCGATCTCCGCTGTGATCATGCTCCCATGGCGTCGATCCTGGTTCGGGGTCGGCCGGCGCCGGTCGACGGGGTTGGTGATGTGGCTGCCCAGTCCGAATTTTGGTCCGTGCTGGCCGGGTGGGAAGGATCGAGAAGCTGTGGGAGCTATCGGCAGCGGGGAGGGTGCCCTGGCCTGTGCTACCGGCTACGGGCGGTGGTCGTCGCAGAGCCATCCGGCGGGATAGAAGCGCGCGGGCCCCCGCATGGCCGTACCCCTGCCCCGCACTTGCCCCGGTAGGCGATCGGGAGGGCCCCCGTCACCGAAGGCATTGTGCTCGGGAGGGACTCTGGCGAGCGGGGTGCCGGGATGTAGGGGAGCGGCGCGATCTCGTGGTCTGGCGTGGCCGGCGGCCGGACCCGGCACGTGGGGTCGCCGTACTCCATGGGGCGCCGGACCTGCCGTTGCTTCGGCATGACGGCGGGCGGTTCGCCCGATGTCGCGTCGAGGTACGCAGTGTGATCGGCAGTGGGGGTCCAGAACTCGAACGCCGTCCGCTTCACCTTGACGATCGCTCGTACGTAAAGCCCGGAGGCGGCATCTCGGATGAATTCGTCGAAGGGGCGTTCTGCAGGTCGCGTGGTGGGATGCCAGCCTCCGCATTTCCCTGTCCGCTTCTTTGGGCACGGCCCCGGGAACCGCTCGTCGCACTTGGTGAGCTCGATGCGTCGGATACCACCTCGGAAGGGGATGGGGGAGTCTCGCTTCATGATCAGTTCCAGGGGAACCCGGTCGGTACGCAGCCACGGAACCGTCGTGTCCCGCGCCATGTCCTGGCTGTCCGTCTGCCATGTGTCCAGCACGCCAGCACGCCAGCACGCCAGCACGCCAGCACGCCAGCACGCCAGCACGCCAGCACGCCAGCCCGTCGGGCCGCCACGTCCGGTGCTTGAATCTCACGCGGGTTGCGCGGGGACAGTTGTGACTCGAACCCGAGGAGTATCGGACGGCTCCGGCAAGCGGAAGGTGGAGCTTCCACGCGATCTTGTAGGGGAGCGCCACGGCGCTGGTCAGCGTGACCGTGGGCAGGATGCCGCCAGCATCCAGGCCAAGCAGGAAGTCGAGCGAGTCGAGCTCGGTACCGACCTCCTCCCAGACCAGGGACCACAGCTCTCTGCCCACGCCTGCTAGATCGGACGGCGTGCGTCGGTGTGTGGGACCTCACCTCCAAAGCGACCGTGTGGAAGGCGCTGCTGGGTGACCGCTACGGTGCCGCGGACCTGCCGCCCTACGCGGCCCCTGCCCGCGCCACGGACCTCTCCGGACTGCCCCCGGCCCACATCGAGGTCGGGTCGGCCGAGATGTTCCGGGACGAGGACGAGGACGAGGACGAGGACGTGGCGTACGCGAACGCGATCTGGCAGGCCGGTGGCCACGCCTGACTGCACGTATGGCCAGGTGTCTACCACGGCTGGGACGGCATGGCACCGCGGGCGAACCTCAGCCGGGACGCCCGCGACGCCCGTACCCGCTGGCTCCGGCGCCTCCTGGCCGTCACAGGGCGGTAGGTGGAGGAGGTGTCTGGGCGCGGAGCCGACCGGTGAGGGAGTCGCCCAGGGTGAAGGCGGCCGGGCCGCTGTCGAGGGTGCCGAGCCGGGCGGCGAGATCGGCGGAATGGAGGCGGACGGCTGCTTCCAGAAGCTGGGCGTAGACGTCGACCGCCGTGCGGATGCGGTACCGGACGGTCAGCGCGAGGGCGGCGGCGAGCGGGGCGGTCGGCCACCACCAGATGGCCAGCGGGGCGTACAGGAGGGCCCAGCCCCCGAGCGTGGAGGCGCGGGTGAGGGCCTGTTCCGCCGCTGTGATCTCGGCGCGGGTCGTATCGGGCAGGATGAGCCACAGGTAGGGCCACAGGGTGGGCAGGTCCAGGTGGTGATCGCGCTCCAGGCGTACGCCGACGGCGTGGACGCGGTCGCCGCTCCAGGTGGGCCTGTCGGGAGCCTCCGGGGCGATCCTGTGCATAGCGTGGTACGCGGCCGTGCGCGGCCCGGCGTCGGCCCGGCGCCGTTCGAGGGCCAGGGCCCGGGCATCGGCGTCGAGTTGCTGCCGGTACGCGTGCGCGGCGGCACTCCAGCGGGTGTGGCGGCGGTTGACGCATGCCCGCGCCCACTGCCGCAGAGGGCGCGGCCAGGTGCGCCAGCCGGAGGCGAGCACCGTGCGCAGGACCAGCGATCCCAGCCCTTGGGCGGCCAGACCGGTCGCCGCCGCGAGGGCGAGTACCGCGGCGAGCAGGACGACTTGACCGCCGACACCGCTCACGGCGGGTGCCTGGGCCCATTCGCCGATCCGGCCGACGAGACGGCGGTGGTCCAGCGCGTGGGCCTGGCCGAGGGTGCGGGCGGCGGTGGCGGTGCACAGGAAGAGTGCACCCGGCAGGACCAGCAGGGTCAGCCAGCGCTCGGCGAGCTTCTGTCCGAGGGTGGTGAGGAATCCGGTCACCACTACAGCCGCTCTCTGCGCAGGGCCTGATCGCCGATCCGGCAGCGTGGCGCCTCATCGGGACCGTCGCCGGCGTCCGGCCAGGAATAGCGCGAGCATTGCCCCGTCGGGCACAGCAACACCCATGCGTCGGGGGCCGGCCGAGCGGTCCCGATCGGGTCCAGCCCCCTGGCCCTGCCGCGGACCCCCGCGGCGTCGCCCGCCGCCAACAGGGCCTCGTGCAGCGCGTCGAGCCGCGCGGAGGGATCAGTTCCGGCACGCAGTGCGGCCGCCAGGCTCTCCAACGGCGCCGCGCCCTCGGCTGCGTGCGTCTCCAAGTCCGTACGGATGCGGTCCAGCTGTTCGCATACGTAGGCGACTTCGTCGCGCCGCCGCGTGTCGCGGTCGGTGTTTCCCTCGATCACCACATGCCCCCGTTCACAGCTCCGCGTTCGGTGTAGCTGTGCGACCATTGTCCCCGAACTGAGACTGATCGAAATGAAATTGACGGATCTTCAGCCATGGGAGGGGTGCATGGGGGAGCGGGAAGACCTGCTGGCCGCGATCCGGAGCAGAGTGGCTCACGCGACCTCCACGGGAGAAGGGACCGCGGTCCTGGATCCGGCCGCGCTCACCGAATCGCGCTCCCTGCTCGAAGTCTGCTACCCGGGCGGAGCAGCTGGCGAAGGCGACCTGGAGGCCGAGTACGCACTCGGCTGGTTGCACCACTACCGAGCCCACTTCGGCAGTCACCCGGGCGTGCGCGAAGCCGAGCGAGATTTCGCGCTCCTCTGCCTCACGCCGTGCTTCGTCGCGGGCCGGGCCCCTCTCCCGGAGCCCCTCCTCACGTCCCTCGCCGAGCGGGCGATCCCCGCCTCCCTGAAGGTGCTGAGCAACGCGCTGGCCACCGGCGATCCGGCGGTCCAGGAGGAAGGGCTGGGCCTAGCCGAGCGCATCGTGCGGGCCCTCCCCGAGGGCCACCGCGCTCGGCCCGCCCTGCTGTCCAACCTGGGCGTGGCTCTGCTGATGCGTTTCACCCACACGCTGGCCATCGCGGATCTGGACAGATCCGTGGAGTCGGGCCGCGCCGCCGTCCGAGCGGTTCTCGACCAGGACCCCGAACGGCCGATGTACATGACCAACCTCGGCCTCTCCCTGAGGATGCGCTTCGAACGCTCCGGGGCGCAGGCGGACTTGGACGAGGCCGTGGAAGTGTTCCGTGCCGCCGTCCGGGCCACTCCCGACGGCGCTCGCGAGCGCGTGAACCGCTTGTACCAGCTGGCTCTTGCCCTAGGCGGCAGGTTCGAGCGCACGGCGGCGCTCGGCGATCTGGAGGAGGAGGCGGAACTGCTCCGCACCGTCATCCGGACGGCCCCCGCCGACGATCCCGTCCGGGCCAAGTACAGGTCCGTCCTCGGGGGTGTCCTGCAACTCCGCTTCGCGCGCACGGGGTCCATGGAGGATCTCGACGAGGCGGTGCTGCAGGCCCGGGCCGCCGTTCGGGCCGCCCCTGCCGACTTAGGCGATCGTGCTCAGGGATTGTCCGGCCTCGGCTTCATCCTGTTCGCGCGGTTCGAACACACCGGGGCACCGGAGGATCTGGACGAATCGGTGGAGTCGGCCCGGGCAGCCGTCCGCATCGCGCCCGAGCACTACCCGGCAGTCGATCGGGCCCTGCTTCGCTACGGACTCGGCGCCGCCCTGCTCCGGCGGTTCGCCGGCATGCAAGCACCGGAGGATCTGGACGAGGCCGTGGAGACGCTCCGCAGCGCCCTCCGCGACACCCCCGACGACTATCCGCTCCGCGCCACGTACCAGGTCATGCTCGGCGACGCCCTGCGCAGACGCTCCGAGCGCGACGGCGCGGCACAGTCGGACACGGAGGAGCAACTGTTCCTGTGGAGGAAGACGGTTGAAGAGAGGACGGCCCCGCCCCGCGTACGGGTCCTGACGGCGCGGGAAGCGGCGAGCCGGATCGCCCCCTCGGAACCGGCCCTGGCCGCAGATCTCCTGGAACAGGCGGTGCTCATGCTGCCCGAGTTGGCGCCGCGCCGCTTGCACCGCGGTGACCAGCAGTACGTTCTCGGCAGCCTCTCCGCCGGTCTCGCCGCCGAAGCGGCCTCCCTGGCCCTGAACGATCCCACCGTCGACGCGCGCGAACGTCCCGCGCGGGCACTGCGCTTGGCGGAGGCCGGACGTGCCGTCCTCCTGTCCCAGGCCCTGGAGACCCGAAGCGACCTCACCGATCTGCAGGAGGAACACCCCGGCCTCGCCGCGCGCTTCTGCGAGCTGCGTGACCTCTTGGACCAGGACCAGGCCGCAACGGCCGCCCCCGGCGCCGCCGACCGGACCGCGATGACGGGACGAGAACGTCACCACCTGGCGCGCGAACTGGACGAGGTCCTCGGGTACATCCGGGGCCGCGAGGGGTTCTCCACTTTCGGCCTGCCGCCCAGGCTCGACGACCTCCTGGCCGAAGCGGCGCACGGTCCGGTGGTCACGTTCAACATCAGCCGCTACCGCAGCGACGCGCTCCTCCTCACACGCGACAGCGTCACCTCCTGCCCGTTGCCCCGGCTCACCGTGCAGGCCCTCATCACCCAGGTGAATACCTTCTACGAAGCGCTGAGCGAGACGACGGCGCCCGACGGCAACAGGATCTCTGCCCAGCAGTCGCTGTGCCAGGTCCTGGAATGGTTGTGGGAGGCCGCGGTCGAACCGGTCCTCTCCGCCCTGGGCGACGCTCTCCTGCCCTCGGCCGACCCGGGCAAGGAGGGGGAAGGGGAGTACCTGCCACGCCTGTGGTGGGCTCCCGGCGGCATCCTCGGGCTGTTGCCCCTACACGCCGCGGGCTTCCACACCGCCCCCGGACAGGGCCCGCACCGCCGTACGGTCCTGGACCGCGTGATCTCCTCCTACACACCCACCGTCCGAGCCCTGCGCTACGCCAGGCGCCCCCGCCCCCGGACCGACGACGGCCTCCGGTCCCTGATCGTCGCCATGCCGACCACCCCCGATCTCGGGCGGCTGCCGTACGTTCCGGAGGAAGCCCGTCTGCTCCAGTCGCTCCTGCCCGGCCCGGTCCTGCTCACCGCACCCGAAAACACCCTGGACGAAACGGCCCCCGGCCCGCCGAGCGGTGGCGTTCCCACCCTGGCCGCCGTCCTCGACCGCCTACCCGAGTGCGCCATCGCCCACTTCGCCTGCCATGGTGCCAGCGACCGTACTGACCCGTCCCTGAGCCGTCTCTTCCTGCACGACCACGCCACTACCCCCCTGACCGTCGCCGCCCTCGCCCGGGTCAACCTCGGCCGCGCACGGCTGGCCTACCTCTCCGCCTGCAGTACCGCCGCCCCCGGCAGGGCCGACCTGCTCGACGAAGCCATCGACCTCGCCAGCGCCTTCCAGCTCGCCGGCTTCCCCCACGTCGTCGGCACGCTGTGGCCCATCGACGACCGCCTGGCCGTCACGGTCGCAGAGTCCTTCTACACGCACCTGACGACCGGTCCGCCCGGGACGCTCGACCCCGACCGGTCCGCGGCCGCCCTGCACCACGCCGTCCGGGGGGTACGCGACCGCTACCCGAGAACCCCCTCCCTGTGGGCCGCCCACCTCCACACCGGCGCGTGACGCGGCAGCGCCCTCAGCCCGTCGTCCGGTACGGGCGGAAGAAGTCACGCGCACGACGTTCGCCGTGCGCGTGAGCCACGCCCGCGGCGGACGGACGAAGTCAACGGCGAAAAGCGAGAATCCGGACGGCACTTCGACCCGGCCAGGTGGCGCCCCTTTGGGGACCAGTTGGGGACCAGCGCCCATGTTGATGGGCGCACAGCATGTACGGATGTGCACGCAGTGCGCCCTCAGATTGAGGCATATGTCATGAATTTCCCCCCGACCTACTGGGGGTCAAGGGGTCGCAGGTTCAAATCCTGTCGTCCCGACCATGCGGAAACGCAGGTCGGAGGCCGTTCTCTCAAACTTGAGAGGACGGCCTTTCGTGCGTCCGGGGCCATGGTGGTCGCAGTGTGGTCGCACGTCCAGCCTGCGGCCGGGAGGCCGTGGCGCTGAAGGCCAGCGGCACAGGGGAGCGGAGCCGGCGGACGAGCCGTTGGATGTGGTCGCGTGGTGGTCGCAGTGACGCCGGGCGGCTCGTCCCGAGCCCGGCCTTCTCAGCTCCGGTGAGGGCGCGGTCGATGGTGTCCACGGCTTCGCGGGCGGCCTGGCGGGTGAGGTGGCTGTAGATGTTGGCGCTGGTCGACAGGGTGGAGTGCCGCAGCGTCTTGGAGACCACGGTCAGCGGCACGCCGGCGCTGATGGTGATGGTGGCCGCCAGGTGTCGCAGGTCGTGGACGGTGACCCGTGGGACGCCGGCCTCTTCGGACAGCTGATGGAGCCGGTCCAGGACGTGGTGGGGGCCGAGTGGTCGTCCGTCGGGGCGGCAGAAGACCAGGCCGGTGAACGGATCGTCAGGATCTCCCCGCATACGGGTGGTTGTCGTCGCTTGGTGTCGGAGTGCGGTCGCGACACGGGGTGAAATGGCGACCCAGGCGCGGCTGGAGCGGGTCTTCGGGGCGGTGATGACGAGGTGGTTGTTGTCGATCGCTGAGAGGGTGCAGCGTACGTACAGGATGCCTTCGGTGAGCTCGGGCGGCCCCGCAGGAGAAGTGGCTAGCTGCCGAATCGGCCGGCGGCGGGCACGACGGGAATCGGGATCTCGAAGCGGACCGTCCCGTAGGTGATGACAATCGCCTCCGACATCGAGGTGCCGGCGCGGTGCGGCCGCGCCCTCGCCGACCCGATCCGCTGCCGCATCCTGCTCGCCCTGTGCCAGGCTCCGGCCCATCCCGCCGAGCTGGCCGACGCGCGGGGCATCTCCCGGACCCGGCTGTCGAACCACCTGGCCTGCCTGCGCGACTGCGGTCTTGTCGTCACGGTCCCGGTCGGCCGCCGCACCCGCTACGGACTCGCCGACGAGCGCCTCGGCCACGCCCTGGACGACTTGCGCACCGCCGTGGTCGCCGTCGAGGCCGACCGTGCGTGAGTGGACGCCGAGGAGAAGGGTTGCTGTTGAGATGGCTGCGGAGATATCCATCGGCCCGGCCCCGGCCCGCCGTGACGCCCTCGCGAAGCGGATACGGCTGCTGGTCGCGGCCACCATCACCTGCAACGTTGTCGAGGCGATCGTCGCCATCACCGCTGGGGCTATCGCCCCCTCCACTGCGCTGATCGGTTTCGGCCTGGACTCGGTCATCGAGGTCTCCTCGGCCGCCGCGGTCGCCTGGCAGTTCTCCGGCCGCGACCACGCTGTCCGCGAGGCACGGGAGAAGACCATCCTACGGATCACCGCCTTCTCGTTCTTCGCGCTCGCCACGTACGTCGCCGTCGACGCCGTCCTGCCGCTCTCTGGCACCGGAGAGGCCGAGCGGACCATCCCCGGCATCGTGCTCGCCGCTCTGTCCCTGGCCGTGATGCCGTTTCTGTCGGCCGCCCAGCGCGAGGCCGGGCACGAACTCGGCTCCGCCTCGGCGGTTGCCGACTCGGACGCTTCCAGGGGGCGACCACAGGCGACCACTGCGCTCCCGAGGCCGCCGCGACCAGTGCCTTTCCCTTGTTGGCGCTCGGTGAGCGGCTTGGAACCGCCGGGCTGGGTGCCGGGGAGCGTGCGCCCACTCCACCCGCGCCGCTGCCCTGCGCAGGGGTTCACGATGTCCGGTCGTAGGCGCCGGCTGAGGATGGCGGCTTCGGATCGCAGCGGCCGGAGTCCGGAGCCCGGGGCGCAGCAGGCCAGGTGCGTTCGGTCCCGAGGCCGTCGACGATCACCGTCTCCGGTCGTCTCGCCGGTACAGCGGCCAGGTCCGGCTCCGCCTACCCCGCGCAAGCGGTACTCGCCGCGGGCCGGCGGCACCAGCTCAAGGCCTCGGGCCGTCGCCTCGGTCTACGGACGGCCGTGGCGCTCGACGGGCTGCCCGGGCGGTGAGGCTGCGGAGCGGGTGCCCTGTCTTCGCCGCACATGCTTCAGGTTGCGGGTGTGGCCGTCGTCTGTTCGTCGGTCAGGCGGGCCCGCCAGTCGCTGACGTAATCGTCGGGCATGGACGCCAGGCGGGCGATTTCCCCGTCGCTGCGCCCATCGGACCAGGCAAGGATCCGTGTCACGGTGCGGTTCCGTGCCGCGCGGAAGTCCTTGAGCATGTTCTCGAGGCGTTCGGCTTCCTCGGCTTCGCGGACGAGCTGCTGGTCGACGGCGGAGCGTTCCTCGGCGCGCAACCGGCGCAGATGGGCGTCCAGGCCCGTCAGGACCAGACCCTCCTGGTGCGCGGAGTTCTGGAACCCTTCGGCCAAAGCCGCCAGCACGCAGTCGGGGACGTCGGCGAGGGTGGCCCCGGGGGGCTTGGCCGCCTCCCAGGTGCCCCGACCCGCCTCTGTCGTCTCCAGCCAGACGCGGGCGTCTGTCGGAACACGGTCGCCGCACGCCTGCGCGCGGTAGGCGTACAGGGCGGCACGGTGGCCGTAGAAAGTGAAACCGTCCTCGATCTGCCGGTCGGCGGCGCGGCACATCCGCCCCGGTACACCGCCATAGCCGCTCTCGGGACTGTAGTCGGCGTAGGCATCGAGTTCCGCGTCCGCGGCCAGGCCCCAGGAGGGATCGCACAGACCGGGGTTCATGGCGAGGAACGCGCCGACCTCGACACGCCAGGCAGGGATCGGTGTCGTGCGCAGCCTGGGCCAGCGGAGATCGCCGGAGGGATCGAAGGTGTGGGTCGCGGCCTGCTCGATGTCGTCCCAGGCGGTGGCGGCCTCGGCCGACCACTCCAGTTCGTCGCCCGGTCCGATGCGGTGGATGGAGTCCACGAGCCGCTGCACGGCGGGGAGTATGCGCAGGGCGAGCGCGTGCAGTTCCTCAGCGGTGAAGAAGCGCCAGGAGCAGCCGCGCTGTTCGTCATGGGCCAGGTGGCCGAGCAGCTGCACCATTATTCCGGAGGCCGGGACGGCCCCGTCGCCGAGTGCCCTGCGGGGGAGGCCGGGGAGCTGGCTGCCGAGGTCTTCGGACGGGGCCCGCCAGTCGATGTCGCCGAACCATACGGCGCCGTCGCGTGCGTCCACTGCCAGCCACTGGTGGTAGCCCGCACCCGGGCCGTAGCGCTGCTCCTGCTGCTCGGCGTGCTCGTCGTGCCATACGTACTCGCCCGGAGGCGGGTCCAGCTCCACGGCCATGAAGCCGTCCTCGGGGCGGTAGCCGGTGAGGACGCGGGCCGTTCGCGGCGCACTGTCGGCGGCGGTCATGAGGGGTTTCCTCTCGCTGGAACGTCAACCGCCGCAAACGTAGGGCTCCCGTCACACAATAGTTTAACTTTCAGCCACCGCGTCCGGTAGTCGGACAAGCCGGGAGACCTGGCGTCACCACCCGGTCTACGCGCGTGCGGCCGCCGTCAACTTGGCGCATTTCACGTGGGTTCACGCTCCGTTCGCCTCCGGTAGCCGCCCGCCGCAGCCTCATGCGAGCGCGGCCAGCGCTTGCGCGGCGAGCATCTGCTCCAGGTCCAGGACGGCGCGCGGGGCGTGCCGGGTGTCGATGCGGACGGCGTAGATGAAGCGCGTCAACTGCGGCTCGGCCAGGGAGCGGGCCACGACCTGGGTGTTGGCGCGGGGTAGGGCGAGTTGCGGCATGACGGCCACGCACAGGCCTGCGGCCACGAAGCCGAGCACGGTGTTGAAGTCGTCCCCCTCGTATTGCAGGCGGGCCTGGAAGCCAGGCGTCTTGGCCATCTGGGACAGCAGTTCCAGGCGCAGTGCGGCCTCCGGAGCCGCGATCCAGGTCTCGGACGCGAGGCTGGCCAGGTCGATGACCTCCCTGTCGGCCAGGCGGTGGTGTGCCGGGACCACGGCCACCACCGGATCCCGTGCGACCAGCGTCCGGCGCAGCATCCGGGGCGGCGGGACGGGGATGAAGTCGTAGTCGTAGCTGAGGGCCAGGTCCATGTCCCCCCGCTTGAGCCGGTTGTAGCAGGCCTCGGGTTCCAGTTGGCTGAGGCTGACCTGCACGTGGGGGTAGGCCGCGTGGAGTTGGGCCAGCGCTTGCGGAACGATGCTGGTGGCGGCCGAGGCGAAGGCGCCGAGGCGGATCCGTCCGGCCGTACCCGCGCGCATGGCGTCGAGTTCCACCGATGCCGTCGCCAACGCGTTGCGGACGCCCTGCTCGGCGTCGAGAAGGACTTCGCCGGCCGGTGTGGCGCGCACGGGCCGGCGCTCCAGCACTCTCAGGCCCGCGCGGCGTTCGAGTTCGGCGATCTGCTGGGAGACCGCGGGCGCGCTGTAGCCGAGCTCGCGTGCGGCGGCGTTGAAGGAGCCGTGCCGCACGACGGCTTCGAGGGTGGCGAGCAGGCGGGGGTCGAGTCCTTGCACGGAGTTAAGGCTCACTTATCTGTCGCGAAGATGTGTTTTCTTGTGATTGCGGATGAACGCCAGCAGGATTCTTGCTCGCGGCAAGAAAAACGCAAGCCCGCGCTCCCGGATCGTGACCGCCCCTCCACCTTGTCGCCGGGGCGCCCTCCGCCAGTGCCCCGTCCGCCCCGTCCGCCTTTTCTGCCGCAGCCCGCCGTGGCCGGGGACGTCCGGCGGGGCGGGTGTGCACCCGGCCATCGACGATCACCCCTCACGCCCTGAAAGGAAGTGGTATGCCCCAGCCGCCACTCATCGGACTCACCACCTACCTGGCCGACGCCCGGTGGGGCGAGTGGGACCTGCCCGCCGCAGTGTTGCCTGCGGCCTACGCCGGCTGTCTCCAGGCCGCGGGCGGCCGGGCCGTCCTGCTGCCGCCGGACGCCCCGTCGGCAGCGGCCGATGTGGTCGCACGTCTGGACGCGATCGTCCTGACGGGAGGCGAGGACGTGGATCCCGCCCTGTACGGCGCCCGGCCCCACCCGCGCACGGGGCCGCCGGTCCGCGAGCGCGACCGGTGGGAGCAGGCTGTACTGGCCGCTGGTCTCGCCCGCGACATTCCCGTGCTCGGAGTGTGCCGGGGTATGCAGCTGATGAACGTACACGCCGGAGGCACCCTCATCCAGCACCTGCCCGACAGGGTGGGCCATCACGGCCACAACCCCTACCGGGGCCACTTCTGTGCCCACACCGTCACCACCGCGCCGGGGACCCGGATCGGCGCCCTCCTGCCGGGGACCCGCGAGGTCGCCACGCACCATCATCAGGCCGTGGATCGCCTTGGCTCCGGGTTCATCGTGGCAGCCCGTGCGGCGGACGGCACCGTCGAGGCGATCGAGAGCACCCGGCACCGCTTCGCCGTGGGCGTCCAGTGGCATCCGGAGATGGGTGTCGACACGCCGGTGGTGCACGCCCTGGTGGATGCCGCCGGTTTCGCCGCAGACACCGATCGGGCGGCTTCGGTGGCAGGACGGAAAGTGCGCACGGTACGAAACTCGCCGGGCCGGACTTTCCCGACACAGGTGTCTTGACACCCTCCGGCGCACCCATCAGGATCACACCGTGAACCTGTCAGACAGCCAGACAGGTGGCCAGGCCCCGCGGCGCGTCAGCGCGATGGAAGCGGTCTTCGGCCACCTGCGCAGCGCCATCGAGCGCGGTGAGTACGTCGTGGGCGACAAGCTCCCCTCCGAAGCCGAGTTGTGCCGGACCCTGGAGGTCAGCCGGCCCGTGCTGCGGGAGGCGCTCCGAGCCCTCCAAGCCATCGGCCTGACCGCCTCCAAGAGCGGCAAGGGCACGTTCGTCCTGGCGAACACGGTCGAGGACCCCACCTTCGGCGACTACGTCGCCAGCGACCTGCTGGAGGTGCGCCGGCACGTCGAGATCCCGGTCGCCGGGTACGCCGCGCTGCGCCGCACCCCGGAGGACCTGGACCATCTGGGCCATCTGCTCGACCGGATGGAGCAGGAGACCGACACCACCGCGTGGGTGGCGATGGACACCGTCTTCCACCTGGCGGTGGCCGAGGCATCCCGCAACCCCGTCTTCCGCCGCGTCATCGAGGAGATCCGCGACGCACTGGCGCGTCAGTCGACCTTCCTCAACGAACTGGGCGGCCGGCGCGAGCAGTCCAACTGCGAGCACCGGGCGATCCTCGAGGCGCTGGCCGACGGTTCCGAGCACGACGCGGTGGAGGCCATGTCCCACCACCTCCTGCGGGTCGAGACGACCCTCACAGAAATCGTGCGCCCCCAGCGCGCGGCCACCTCCACGGAAGGCAGACCCGAGGCGTGAGCGAGCAGTTCCTCAAAGACGAGAAGCGCCCCACGACCCGTCACGTGGACGCCGGGGACACCGGCTACAGCAAGTCCTTGACACCCCGGCACGTCAACATGATCGCCATCGGGGGTGCGATCGGCACCGGGCTCTTCCTCGGCGCGGGCGGACGCCTCGCCGACGCCGGCCCCTCACTGTTCGTCGCCTACGCCGTCTGCGGGATCTTCGCGTTCCTCGTCGTACGCGCGCTCGGCGAGCTCGTCATGTACCGGCCGTCCTCCGGCGCCTTCGTCTCGTACGCCCGGGAGTTCCTCGGGGAGAAGGGCGCGTACACCGCGGGCTGGATGTACTTCCTCAACTGGGCGACCACCGGCATCGCCGACATCACCGCCGTCGCCACATACACCCATTACTGGCGCCTGTTCTCCGACGTCCCGCAGTGGGTGATCGCGCTCATAGCCCTGGCCGTGGTCCTCACCGTGAACCTCATCTCGGTGCGGATCTTCGGCGAACTGGAGTTCTGGTTCGCCATCGTCAAGGTCGGCGCGCTGGTCGTCTTCATGGCCATCGGGATCTTTTTCCTCGTGACCCGGCACACCATCGACGACGCCGTGCCTGGTCCGTCCCTGATCACCGACAACGGCGGGATCTTCCCCAACGGCCTGCTGCCCATGCTGCTGATCATCCAGGGCGTCGTCTTCGCCTACGCCTCCGTCGAGCTGGTCGGAGTCGCGGCCGGTGAGACCGAGAATCCCGAGGAGATCATGCCGAAGGCGATCAACTCGATCATGTGGCGCGTCGGCCTCTTCTACGTCGGCTCGGTCGTCCTGCTGTCGATGCTGATGCCGTGGAACAGCTACAGCGCAGGCCAGAGCCCGTTCGTGACCGTGCTCTCCCACATCGGCATCCCGGCGGCCGGCGACGTGATGAATCTGGTCGTTCTCACCGCGGCCATGTCCTCGCTCAACTCCGGCCTCTACTCCACCGGCCGCATCCTGCGCTCGATGGCCGTCAACGGCTCCGCCCCGAGCTTCACCGCCCGGCTGAGCCGCACCCAGGTGCCCTACGGCGGCATCCTGCTCACCAGCGGCATGTGCGTCCTCGGCGTCGGGCTCAACTTCGTCGTTCCGGCGGACGCGTTCGAGATCGTGCTCAACCTGGCCGCCATCGGCATCCTCGCCACCTGGGGCATGATCATGCTCTGCCACCTCCTCTTCTGGCGGAAGACCCGTGACGGCGAACTGACCCGTCCCTCCTACCGCCTGCCCGGGTCCCCGTGGACCGAACTCGTGACGCTGGCCTTCCTCGCCTCCGTCCTGGTCCTCATGTACGCCGACGGAGGAGCGGCGCGCACCACCGTGCTGTGCGTGCCACTGATCGCCGCGGCGTTGGTCGCCGGCTGGTACGCCGTCCGCGGCCGCGTGGCGCGCGCCGCCGCGAAGAGCGAGGGCTGAGCCAAGCGGCGGGCGCGGCCCGGTCCCCCCGGGCCGGGCCTGCCGCCGGCCACCCCGGTCAGCAGCAACCCACCACTAAACGAGGCAGTGATGCGCAGCAGTCTCCTCGCGGACGCGCCCGCGATGCGCGAGCCCCAGCATGCACCCGTCGCCCACGTCACCCGGGGCGGCGTGATCGAGGGAGTCCACTACGGATCCGTCGTCGTCCTCGGCGGTCATGGCGACGTCCGGTTGAGCGTCGGAGACATCGAGGCCGCCTGCTACCCGCGCTCAGCCCTCAAGCCGGTCCAGGCCCTCGCCATGGTGCGGGCCGGGCTGCCGCTCGACGGCGCCCTGCTCTCCCTCTCGATGGGCAGCCACTCCGGCGAGGAGCACCACCTCGCAGGTACCCGGCTGATCCTCGAACTGGCCGGCCTCACCGAGGACGACCTGCGCAACGTCCCCGACATGCCGTACGCCCCGGCGGTCCGGGATGCCTGGGTGCGCGAGGGCCGCGGGCCTTCCCGGCTCGCCCAGAACTGCTCCGGCAAGCACGCGGCGATGCTGTACCTGTGCAAGCTGGCCGGCTGGCCCCTGGAGAGCTACCTCGACCCGGGCCACCCGCTTCAGAGGGCGATCGCCGAGGTCGTCGAGGAACTCACCGGCCAGCACATCGCGAACGTCACCGTCGACGGCTGCGGAGCCCCGCTGTTCGCAGTGTCCCTGCACGGCCTGGCCCGCGCCGCCGCCCGCATCGCCACGGCCGGTCCGGACACCGCCGGGCGCCGGGTGGCGGACGCGCTGCGCGTCCACCCGGAGATGGCCTCCGGCACAGGGCGAGACGCGGCCCAGCTGATGCGCGCGGTGCCCGGGCTGCTGGCCAAGGACGGCTTCGAGGGCGTCCAGGTGGCCGCGCTGCCCGACGGCCGCGCCGTCGCAGTGAAGATCGCCGACGGGGCGGACCGGGCGCGCATCCCGGTGACGGCCGCAGCCCTCGCCCGGGCGGGAGTCGAGCCGCGGCTGCTCGCCGGGTTCGAGGGCGAGCCGATGACCGGCGGCGGCCGGCCCGTCGGCGGCATCCAGCCGGTGGCGGCGCTGAACCCGCCCAGCGTCCCCGCCACCGCCTGACTCCATGCCCTTTCACCACCTTGACCCACCCACCTCAGGAAGAGGGCCGCACACCCATGACCGCCGCCACCCGTAGCGAACACGACCTGCTCGGAGACCGCGACGTCCCCGCCGACGCCTACTGGGGCGTCCACACCCTGCGCGCCACCGAGAACTTCCCCATCACCGGGACGCCCATCTCCGCCTACCCGCACCTGATCGACGCCCTCGCCGCCGTCAAGGAGGCCGCAGCCCTCGCCAACGAGGAACTCGGCCTGCTGGAGCCCGCGAAGGCAGCCGTGATCGTCGCCGCCTGCCGGGAGATACGCGGCGGCAAGCTCCACGACCAGTTCGTCGTCGACGTCATCCAGGGCGGCGCCGGCACCTCGACCAACATGAACGCCAACGAGGTCATCGCCAATCGGGCGCTGGAGCTGCTGGGCCACGCCAGGGGCGAGTACCGGCACCTGCACCCCAACGAGGACGTCAACCTCGGCCAGTCCACCAACGACGTCTACCCGACCGCCGTTCGGATCGCGACCGCCTCGGCGGTGCGCGGCCTGCTCGAAGCCATGGCCGTCCTGCAGGCCGCCTTCGCCCGCCGGGCCGCCGAGTTCCACGACGTGCTGAAGATGGGCCGCACCCAGCTGCAGGACGCCGTACCGATGACCCTCGGGCAGGAGTTCTCCGCCTTCGCCGTCATGCTCGACGAGGACCGCAGCCGGCTCGCAGAGGCCCTCGGACTCATCCACGAGATCAACCTCGGCGCCACCGCCATCGGCACCGGCCTCAACGCCCCTGCCGGGTACGCCGAGTCGGCCCGCCGCCACCTCGCCGACATCACCGGGCTGCCCCTGGTCACCGCGGCCGACCTGGTCGAAGCCACCCAGGACTGCGGCGCCTTCGTCCAGATGTCCGGCGTCCTCAAGCGCATCGCCGTCAAACTGTCCAAGACCTGCAACGACCTGCGCCTGCTGTCTTCCGGGCCGCGCGCCGGACTCGGCGAGATCAACCTGCCGCCGGTGCAGGCGGGCTCGAGCATCATGCCCGGCAAGGTCAACCCGGTGATCCCGGAGGTCGTCAACCAGGTCGCCTTCGAGGTGATCGGCAACGACATCACCATCACCATGGCCGCCGAAGCCGGACAGCTCCAGCTCAACGCCTTCGAGCCGGTCATCCTGCACTCGCTGTCGAAGTCGGTCACCCACCTGCGCGCGGCCTGCCTCACCCTCGCCGAGCGCTGCGTGGCCGGCATCACCGCCAACACCGAGAAGCTGCGGGCCACCGTTGAGAACTCCATCGGCCTGGTGACCGCCCTGAACCCGCACATCGGATACACCGCCGCCACCGACATCGCCAAAGAGGCCCTTGCCACCGGCCGGGGCGTGGCCGAGCTCGTCCTGGAGCGAGGTCTGCTGCCGGCCGAGCGGCTCACCGCCCTGCTGCGGCCAGAGGTGATCGCGGGAGCCAGAGCGGCCGGGGCCTGACGCGGGGCTGCGTCGGCTCATGCGTGCTCTTCCCGCGAGGCCGCGGTCCTTTGCCGGGTTGCTCGTTGTGCTGATGACGGCTTCGGCCGGCATGGGGAGGCGGGATGGCAGCACCAGTGAGGGTTCGTGGCCTGTCTGAGCAGGACGGGGCACCCACCGATCGAGTGACGGGAAGGCCCTCGTGCCGACGGCCGGCTCGGCCCTGCGCACTCCCGCCGCAGCACGGCTGCAGATCACCCAAGAGAGCGGTGAGGGTCACATTGAGAGAGGCGGGCCCGGTTTCGCCTGGGAGTGTTCCTGTGGACCGGGGCGCGCAGGGCCCGACTGGGTCTTGCGAGTAGCGCCTGGAGGTGACGCCGGGTTGGGGACCACATGGGGACCAGCATCGCCGCACGCTGGTGCACCATACGTGTGTTCGCGCACGTTACCCGCCCTCAAATAGCGGCACATGTTCTGATTGCGGCCCTGGCGCAGCCATCTGGGGGTCAAGGGGTCGCAGGTTCAAATCCTGTCGTCCCGACTTTTCGAAGTCGCGGGTCAGGGGCCGTTTCAGAGCAATCCGAAACGGCCCCTTGATCGTTCCCGGGGGCCGGTCGCAGATGCTTTGAGGCCGGTCAACCGGCGGGTTTTCGGAGCGTCCTGACGCCGACGCATGGTCGGGGAACCCGATCGCGGTCCAGTGGAGCCGGAGATGCGGGGGTCAGCTGCCGAAGCCGAGGCCGAGGCGGTCGAGGGACCGCAGCCACAGGTCGCGGCGGCCCTCGTTGCGGTCGGCGCGGGCGAGGGAGCGCTGGGTGATGCCGATACCGAGGGAGCGGACGGGCTCGGGCGGGAAGGGCAGCGGCTTGCGGCGTACGAGATCGAGGGCGGTCCGCTCGGTGCGCCCGCCGGCCAGGAGATCCAGCATGACCTCGGCGCCGAACCGGGTGGCGCCGACGCCGAGCCCGGTGAAGCCGGCGGCGTAGGCGACCTTGCCGCGGTGGCTGGTGTCGAAGAAGACGCAGAAGCGGGTGCTGGTGTCGATGGCGCCGCCCCACGCGTGGCTGAAGCGGGTGCCCTCCAGCTGCGGGAAGGTGTGGAAGAACTGGCGCGCGAGCGTCGCGTACGTCTCGGGGCGCCGGTCGTGCTCGGCGCGGACGCGGCGCTGGTGCACGACGTCGTAGCCGCCCCACAGGATCCGGTTGTCGGCGGAGATCCGCACGTAGTGGAAGGCGTTGGCGGGGTCCGCCCAGCCCTGCCGGTTGTGCCAGCCGACCGAGGCGAGCCGTTGCTCGTCGAGCGGTTCGGTCATGAGGGCGTAGTCGTACACGGGGACGGTGTAAGGGCGGTGGCGGCGGACCAGGGAGGGGTACGCGTTGGTGGCGAGCGCCACCCGCCCGGCGGTGGCCCGGCCGTAGGGGGTGCGGACGGAGACGACGGCGCCGTGCTCGTCGAGGGAGAGGGCCGGGGTGTGCTCGTGGATGCGGACGCCGAGGTCGAGGCAGGCGCGCTTGAGGCCCCAGGCGAGCCGTGCCGGGTTGACCATGGCGGTGTCGCTCTTGTTCCAGACGGCGCCGAGGAAGGTGGGGGAGTCGATCTCGGCGCGGACCGCGTCGGCGTCGAGGACGGTGGTGGTGGCGCCGTACCGGGCGGCCGTCTCGGCCTCCTCGGCGAGCCAGTCGACCTGGTGGGGTTCGGTGGCGACGACCAGGGAGCCGGTGCGCTCCCAGTCGCAGTCGATGGAGTGGCGGGCCAGGGTGTCCTCCATGGCCTGGAGGTTCGCGCGGCCGAGCCGTTCGAGGACGCCTATCTCGTCGGGCCAGCGGGCGAGGCCGTTGGCGAGACCGTGGGTGAGGCTCGACTCGCAGAAGCCGCCGTTGCGGCCGGAGGCGGCGCCGCCGACTTCGTCGCCCTCGACCAGGACGACATCGGCGGAGGGGTCGCGCTCCTTGGCGGCGAGGGCGGTCCACAGGCCGGTGTAGCCGCCGCCGACGACCAGCAGGTCGCAGGTGGTGCCGCCGACGAGGGCGGGGGCGGCCCGGGGGCGGCGCGGATCGTCGAGCCAGAACGGGGTCGGATCGGCGTCCCGCAGCGAGAGCAGGGGGTCCATGGCGGCTTCCTTCGGGTGGCGGAGGAGCCCGGGCACGGGGGCTCCCTCCGAGGTGCCGCCCATGAGACCCGGCGGGAAGCGACAACGTCAATGGTGTTGACGTAAGCGTGCTCGGGTGGATCACGGGGACCGTTACCGCCCCGCGTCCGCGTCCGGGTGCAGCGCTGCGACGGCGATGAGCATCAGTTCCAGGGCGAAGGGGTAGCCGCTGTCGCGCATGTCGACGGCCAGGAGGGGGTACGCCGCCGCGATGTTCGGGTGGGTGTCGGCGGGGAGGTGGCTGTACGCGGCGTGCCAGACCTCGGCGTCGGCCGCCGCCGCCGAGGGCGGCAGGGCCGCCGCCGCGGCGTCCTGGGCGGCGAAGGCGAGCGACTGGTCGACGAACGCGTGGTAGATCCGCACCGCCAGGGCATCGGGGAAGCCGCCGTCGCGGAGGATGCCGAGGATGGTCTCGACGGCCCGGGTCTCGTGCCGGCGACCGGTGGTGCGGTGGGCGGCGAGCAGCGCGGCCTGGGGCTGGGCGAGGTACGAGGCGTGGATGCGCCGGCCCATCGAGCGCAGGTCCTCCCGCCAGTCGCCCGTGGCCGTCCACCCCTGCTGGGCGCGGCCGATGAGCTCGTCGGCGAGGGCGAGGAGCAGGGCGTCGGTGTTTCGGAAGTAGCGGTAGAGGGCGGTGGGGTCGGCGCCGAGCGCGGCCCCGAGCCTGCGGACCGAGAGGGCCTTCGCACCGTGCTGTTCGACGAGGCGCAGTGCGGTGTCGACGATGAGGCGTTCGGACAGGACCGCGCCGTGTTTGGTCGGGCGGCTGCGCCGGCGCCTGCCCTCGGGTACCACGCGTTCGGACATGGCCGGGACCTTACGTCAACACCATTGACGTGTAAACGGCTCGCGAGCTTCGATGGCGCCCGACACCCGTCCCGCGCATTCGTACGCAAGCCGTCCAGTGCATCCGTACGCAGTCTGTCCAGCGCATCCGCAGGCAAGGGAGCCGCCGCATGCCGCACGCCGATCTGGTCTTCACCGGAGGTCCCGTCCTCACCATGGATCCGGCCCGCACCCGGGCGAGTTCGCTCGCGGTCAAGGGGGAGCGGATCACCGCCGTCGGCCATGACGCGGTGCGGGAGCTGATCGGGCCCCGTACGGAGGTGGTCGACCTCGCGGGCAGGCTCCTGATGCCCGGCTTCCAGGACGCTCACGTCCATGCGGTGGGCGGGGGCAGTGAGCTGGCGGAGTGCGATCTGACCGAGATCGTCGACGTCGCCGCCTACCTGGAGCGGATCCGGTCCTACGCGCAGGCGCACCCGGACCGGGAGTGGATCACGGGCGGCGGCTGGTCGCTGGAGAGCTTCGCGGGCGGGCTGCCGACCCGTCAGCTGCTGGACTCGGTGGTGCCGGACCGGCCGGTGCTGCTGTCGAACCGCGACCACCACGGGGCCTGGGCCAACACCCGGGCCCTCGAACGGGCGGGGCTGACCGCCGCCACCCCGGATCCGGCCGACGGGCGGATCGAGCGGGAGGCGGACGGCTTTCCGAGCGGGATGCTCCAGGAGGGCGCGACGGCCCTGGTCTCGCGGCTGGTGCCGGCGAGTACGCCGGAGGACCGGCTCGCGGGTCTGCTGCGGGCGCAGGAGCTGCTGCACTCGCTCGGCATCACCGGCTGGCAGGACGCGCTGCTCGGCACCTTCAACGGGATGGGGGATCCGTCGGAGGCCTATCTGACCGCGGCGCGGGACGGTTCGCTGACCGCCCGCGTGTCGGGCGCGCTGTGGTGGGACCGTGAGCGCGGTGCCGAGCAGATCCCCGAACTGGTCGAGCGCCGCAAGGAGTTGACGTACGGCCGGTTCCGGGCCGGGTCGGTGAAGATCATGCAGGACGGGATCGCGGAGAACTTCACGGCCGCGCTGACCGCCCCGTACCTGGACGGCTGCGGCTGTGCCACGGCCAACAGCGGGCTGAGCTTCGTCGAGCCGGAGGCCCTGCGCGCCCATGTGACCGCGCTGGACGCGCTGGACTTCCAGGTCCACTTCCACGCCCTCGGCGACCGGGCGGTGCGCGAGGCGCTCGACGCGGTCGAGGCCGCCGTGGCGGCCAACGGGCGGCGCGGCAACCGCCACCACCTGGCCCACCTCCAGGTCGTCCACCCCGACGACCTGCCGCGGTTCGCGGCGCTGGGCGCCATCGCGAACATCCAGCCGTTGTGGGCGGCGCACGAGCCGCAGATGGACGCGCTGACCATCCCGTTCCTGGGCCCGGAGCGTGCCGCCTGGCAGTACCCGTTCGGCGGTCTGCTGCGGTCGGGGGCCACCCTGGCGGCGGGCAGCGACTGGCCGGTCTCCAGCCCGGACCCGCTCGCGGGCATCCACGTCGCCGTGAACCGGCGGGAGCCGGGGACCGACGACGAGCGGGTGTTCCTGCCGGAGCAGCGCATCGACCTCCTCTCGGCGATCGCCGCCTACACCGCCGGTTCCGCGCACGTGAGCGGGCTCGACGACGCCGGCAGCCTCCTCCCCGGCCATCTGGCCGACCTCGTGGTGCTCGACCGGGACATCCTGGCCGCACCCCCGGAGGAGATCGCCGACGCGCGCGTGGAGCGGACCTATGTGGGCGGCGAGCTCGTGTTCGGAGGCTGAGGATGCCGTACCGAGGAGGCGCGGACGTCGAGGCGGACCGGCACGAGAACCCCGCCGGTCTCCTTCTGCCCGTGCTCCAGCACGCTCACCAGCAATTCGATCCCGGCTTCGGCGACGGCCTCGGGGCGCAGGCTGAGCGTGGTGACCGGTGGTTCGGTGTGCACGGCCGCCTCGTCCTCGCTGACGCAGGCGAGGAGCAGGTCGCCCGGAACGTCGTAGCCGTGCCGTCGGGCCGCGCCCAGGACGAGGGGCGGGCTGGCCTCGGCGACCACGAAGAGGGCATCGGGGCGTTCCCGCCCGGCCGTCAGCGCGGTCTCGACGGCCTGGACCACCGGCCCGTTGCCGGGCTCCGTGGCCCGTACGGCCAGCTCCGGCAGCCCGTGCGCCGTACACCAGTCGCGGTGCGCGGCGAACACCTCGCGGTGGAAGCGGGTGGTGTTGTCCGGGACGACCAGTACGGGCCGCCGGGCGCCCTGGGCCAGGAAGTGGTCCAGGGTGCGTCGGACGGCGGCGACCGCGTCGACGTCCACCCAGTGGGCCTCCGGCCGGCCTTCCACGGACCGGTCGCTGAAGACCGGGATGCGGGCGGCGAGCAGGTCCTCGACGATCCGGTCGTCGGCGACGGGGTCGGCGACGATCACGGCGTCGAGGGGCAGCGCGGACCACTCGCTCTGCAGGGAGCCGGCGGGCAGCAGCACCATCGCGTAGCCGTGTCCTAGGGCGGAGGCGGCGGCGGCCCCGGTGAGCCGGGCGAAGTACGGCGACTCCAGGAAGGACCAGGGGGCGTCGGCCAGTTCGCCGACCACGTATCCGATCAGCCGGGCCCGTCCCGCGCGCAGCTGGCGTGCGGTGGCGTTGGGCCGGTACCCCATGACGCGCGCGGTCTCGCGGGCCCGCTCCCGTACCTCGGGGGAGAGCCGGCCGGTGCCGTTGAGCGCAGCCGAGACGGTCGTCTTGGACAGGCCCGCCTCGCGGGCCACGTCGACGAGACGGACGCGCGGGGTGGGCGGCGAGGGCCGCCCTCGTCGCGGTGAGGGCTGTCCGTCCTGCGGTGAGGGCTTCCCGCCGTGCCCGGAATCTTCGGTCATGGGAGCGATGCTGCCATCCTCCCGACCTCTGCAAAACCGTTCCCGCAAACCTGGTCGAAGTCTTGTGCGGGAACGTTCCCGCATCAATACTCGCTCCATCCCCCCGTGCCCGTCACAACACCCGTAAAGGGGTGGACTGCATGCGTATCCCCAGATTCATCGCATTCGCCTGTACCGCCGTGCTCGCGGCCTCCCTCACCGCCTGCTCCGGCGCCAGCCGGCCCCAGACCGGCGCCACCGGCGGTGCCGCCTTCCAGGTCACCCCGACCTCACCGCCCGCCCAGGGTCCCCTGGACTCCTTCACGTGGTCGCTGTACGCCGAGCCGTACACCCTCGACTACGCCCTCGCGTACGACTACCCGCCGAACACCGTGCTCGCCAACGTCTGCGAGCAGCTGCTCCGCGTCACCCCCGACCTGAAGATCGAGCCCGGTCTCGCGGTCAAGTGGGAGCAGCCCGACCCGCTCACACTCGTGTACACCCTGCGGCCGGGCGTGAAGTTCCACGACGGCACCACGATGGCCGCCGAGGACGTCGTCGCCTCCCTCAAGCGCCAGATGGACCCCGCCACCGGCTCCCCGTGGGCCTCGTCCTTCAAGAACGTCCACACCATCGAGGCGACCGGCCCGCTGGAGGTGACGATCCGCCTCACCAAGGCCGACGTCCTCTTCCACGAACTCATGGCCGCCTCTCCCGGCACCGTCGTGAGCGCGGCCTCCCTCGCCAAGGAAGGTCCGGACTACGGCACCCCGAAGGGCGCCCTGAACTGCACCGGACCCTTCGCCCTGGACAAGTGGGTGCAGGGCGACAGCATCACCCTGCGCGAGCACCCGGCGTACTGGGACAAGGCGCTCGCTCCGAAGTCGCGGTCCGTGAAGTTCACCTTCATCGAGGACGCGGCCGCCCGCTCCAACGCCTTCCTGTCCGGTACCGCCGACGGCGGCTACCTGGTGCCGTCCTCCTCCCTCGCCCAGCTGCGGGCAGGCGGCAACGGAGCGCTCCTCTTCGGCCCCAACACCGCGGCCGCGAACCTGGCCGTCCTCGACTTCGAAGGCCCGCTCGGCAACCTCAAGGTCCGCAAGGCCCTGTCCATGGCACTGGACCGGAAGAACATCATCAACGCGGCGGCCGGCGGCGTCGGCGTCCCCGCCAAGGCCCCCGCGGCGCGCGGTGCCTGGGCGCTCGTCCCGGAGAAGGCCGCCACCCTGTACGACACGCTGCCTGACCTCGCCCATGACGTCGAAGGCGCGAGGAAGCTGGTCAAGGAGGCCGGTGCCACCGGTCGCACGGTCACCCTCGTGACCAGCACACTCGCCCCCGAGATCAGTGTGGTCGCCAACGCGGTGCAGGCGGCCGGACGCCAGATCGGCCTCGACGTCAAGCTGAAGTCGGTCTCCCCCGAGGCGTACAGCAGCATCTTCGTCGATCCGAAGGCCCGTGACGGGCTCGACCTCGTCATCACCAACGGCTACGACAACACACCGGACCCGCTGGAGTTCTACCAGTACCTGCGCACCGGCGACTTCGGGAACTACGGCTACTGGTCCGACGCCGGATTCGACATCGCCTTCGACCGGGCCAACTCCGAGCCGGACCCGGCCAAGCGCGCCGACCTCACCGCGAAGCTCCAGGAAATCGCCCTGCGCGAGATGCCCGTCATCCCCGTGTACGAGGCACCGTACTCGGTCTTCCTCGGCAAGCGGATCACCGGCGCCCCCACCGGCATCAGCCAGCTCTACTACCCGTGGGCCGCGAAGATCGGGGCCGCACAGAAATGACCCGCTTCCTCGTCGGACGGCTCCTGGGCCTGCTGGCCGTGCTGTTCGTGACCTCGGTCGTGGTGTTCGGCGCGATCCACCTGGCCCCCGGTGACCCGGTGACCTTCCTGCTGCACGGCCGCCCGGCCACCCCCGAGGCCGTGGCCGCCCTGCGTGCGGAGCACCACCTCGACGACCCCGTCGTGGTGCAGTACGGCAAGTGGCTCGGCGGCGTCCTGAGCGGCGACCTCGGCCGCTCGGCCCAGTACCACCAGGACGTCACCTCGCTCCTCGGCTCCCGGTTGCCCGGCACCGCCCTCCTCGTCGGCTACGCGGCCCTGCTCGTCGTCGTCCTGGGGGTGAGCCTCGGCATCCTCGCGGCGCTGCGCCCCGGGCTCCTCGACCGGACCGTACTGATCGGCACGGGAGTGGTCACCGCCACCCCGTCCTTCGTCAGCGCGATCGTGCTCGTCTCGGTCTTCTCGGTCCGGCTCGGCTGGTTCCCCGGCCCCGGTGGCGGCGCCGCGGAGGGCTTCGGCGCCCGGCTCCACCAGCTCACCCTGCCGGCCTTCGCCCTCGCCCTGACGTTCGCGGGCCTGCTGGCCCGGGTCACGCGCTCCGCGATGCTCGACGAACTCGGCCGCGAGCACGTCGAGGTGGCGCGCGCCCGGGGCGTCCCGGGGCGGACCGTGGTGCGCCGGCACGTGCTGCGCAACGCGCTGGGACCCATCGTCACCGTCGGCGGCACCATGCTCGCCGGCCTGCTCATCAGCACCTCGATCGTGGAGACCGCCTTCGACGTGCCGGGGCTCGGCTCGCTGCTCGTGCAGTCGGTCACCGCGCAGGACTTCGCCGTGGTCCAGGCCGTCACCCTGCTCAGCGTGGCGGCCTTCGTCCTCGTCAACCTCGCGGTCGACCTGGTCTCCCCGCTCATCGACCCCCGTCTCTCCTCCGGGGAAGGCTCTCCATGACCTCCACCCTCACCACGGCGCCGTACCGCAGGCCGGGCCTGCGCGGACTGCGCATCTTCGGCCAGGGGCCACTGTTCGCGGTCTCGGTCGCGGTGCTCGCCGCGCTCGTCCTGGTCGCCGTGCTCGCACCCGTCCTCGCTCCGTACGACCCCGAGGCGCTCGACCTCACCGCGACCCTCGCCGGCACCACCGGCGACCACCTGCTCGGCACCGACCAGTCGGGGCGGGACATCCTGTCCCGGCTGATCCACGGCGCCCGCACCGGGCTCCTGGGGCCGCTGCTCGTCGTCGGCGTCTCCACCCTGCTCGGTCTGCTGCTCGGTGTGGTGGCGGCCTGGCGGGGCGGCTGGGCGGACACCCTCCTGTCCCGCTCGATGGACCTCGTCTTCGCGATCCCGGGACTGCTGCTCGCGATCCTGCTCGTCTCCGTCCTCGGTTCCGGCATGACCGCACCCGTCATCGCCATGTCCGTCGCCTACACCCCGTACGTGGGCCGGCTCGTGCGAGGCATCGCCCGGCAGGAGAAACAACGGCCGTACATCGAGGCGTACGTGGTGCAGGGCTGGTCCGACTGGACGGTCTGCGTCCGTCACCTGCTGCCGAACATCGCGCCCACCGTTCTCGCCCAGTCCGCGATGAACTTCGGGTACGCGCTGATGGACCTCGCGGCCCTGTCCTTCCTCGGCTTCGGAGTCCAGCCGCCGGCCGCCGACTGGGGCGCCATGATCAACGATGGCCAGGGGGCCGTCATGCAGGGGGCGATGCTCCCGGCGCTCGCGCCGTCCGCGTGCGTCGTGCTCGCGGTCGTGGCGTTCGGAATCGTCGGCGAGGGGCTCGCCGACCGGATCGCGAGGCGGGAGAGGTGAACGCCATGACCACGCCATCGACCACGCCCGTCCTGGAGATCGACGGGCTCGGAGTACGGCTCCCGGACGACCGGGCCGCCCGGCCCATCCTGGACGGGGTGAGCCTGACCGTGCGGCCCGGGGAGACCGTCGGCCTGGTCGGCGAGTCCGGCTCGGGCAAGTCGGTCGCCTGCCGCAGCGTCCTGGGACTGCTGCCCCGGGGCGCCCGGGTCGGCGGTCGGGTCCGGGTCTCCGGGCGGGACGTGCTGAGCATGCGCCCGCGGGAGCTGGCCGGGCTGCGGACCCGCGAGGTCGCCATGGTCTTCCAGGACCCGCGTGCCTCCGTCAACCCGCTGCGCAGAGTGGGCGACTTCCTCGCCGAAGGGCTGCAGGCCTGCGGCACCCCCGCCGACCGGACCGCCGCGCGGGCCGAGGAACTCCTCGACGCCGTCGGTATCCGCGATCCGCGCGGCGCCCTGCGCCGCTTCCCGCACCAGTTCTCCGGCGGAATGCTCCAGCGGGTCGTCATCGCCGCTGCCCTCGCCGCCGAGCCGGCCCTGCTCCTCGCCGACGAACCGACCACCGCGCTGGACGTCACCACCCAGGCCGAGGTGATCGCGCTCCTGGCCGGGCTGCGGGCCGAGCGCGGCACCGGGATGCTCTTCGTCACGCACGACTTGGAGCTGGCCTCGGCGATCTGCGACCGGGTGTACGTGATGTACGCCGGCCGGATCGTCGAGACCCGATCCACCGACGAGCTCTTCGACCGGCCGCGCCACCCGTACACGGCGGGGCTCCTCGCCTCCACTCCGCGCATCGAAGCGGGCTCGCCCCCGCCCCGGCCCATCCGGGGCCGGCCGGTATCGCTGTCCGAGGCCCCGCCCGGCTGCGCGTTCGCAGCCCGCTGCCCGCACGCGGTGCCGCGCTGCGCCGAGGAGACGCCCGTACTCGCACCGCACGGCGAGGGCCTGGCCGCGTGCCTGCGCGCCGAGGAAGGAATCACGCTGTGACGGAGGGACTGGTGGTCGAGGGGCTGCACAAGCGGTACGGGGAGCACACGGCGGTCGACGGGGTGTCGTTCTCGCTGCCGCCCGGCGGTTCGCTCGCGATCGTCGGCGAGTCCGGCAGCGGCAAGACGACGACGGTCCGGATGCTCGTGGGCCTGGAGCGCGCGGACGGCGGTACGGTCCGGCTCGACGGCCGGGACCGTTCCGCCCGCGCCCGCGGCCGCGCCGAACGGATCGCCCGGGCGCGGGAGATCCAGATGGTCTTCCAGGATCCCTACCTGTCGCTCGATCCGAGGGTGACGGTGAGCGGCTGCCTGGACGAGGTGCTGCGGCTGCACACCGACCTGGACGCCGCCGCGCGCCGGGTCCGTGTCGCCGGACACCTGGATCAGGTCGGCCTCGGGACCCGGGAGGCGGCGGCCTTGCCGCGCGACCTGTCCGGCGGGCAGCGCCAGCGCGTGGCGATCGCGCGCGCCCTCGCGGTGGAGCCCCGGGTGCTGGTGCTGGACGAGGCGGTCGCCGCGCTGGACGTGTCCATCCAGGCCCAGATCCTCGAACTGCTGCGTGAGATCCGCCGCGAGGCGGGGATCGGCTTCCTGTTCGTGACCCACGACCTGGCCGTCGTACGCCACATCGCGGACGAGGTGCTCGTCCTGAAGTCGGGCAGGGTGATGGAGTCGGGCCCCGCGGACCGGGTGCTCGACGCGCCGGAGCACCCGTACACCCGGCTGCTGCTCAGCTCGGTGCCGCGGCGCGGCAGTCTGACCGGCGGAGGCGGCTGAGGGCCGCCCGACGGGCGGGCGTCCCGTCGGGCGGGCGTCCCGCGCGGTCAGGCCAGGGAGCGCCACGTGCGCTGCAGTGCCTGCCGGAATCCGTCGACCTCCTCCGGCGTCAGGTCGGCGACCATGCGCTCCTCCAGCGCGCGGGCCGGTCCGGCGTACTCGTCCAGGAGCCCCTTGCCCGCCTCGGTCAGCAGGACGAGGCGCTCCCGGCGGTTGTCCGGGTTCGGCTCGCGGCGGATCAGGCCGCGGCTCTCCAGGGCGCGGACCATGTCGGCCATGGTCTGGGCGGTGACGAACGAGTCGCGGGCGAGCTGGGCGGCGGAGATCCCGTCGTGCCGGTCCAGGACGGTGAGGGCGGTGTACTGCAGGGCGGTGATGCCCGCAGGCCTGACCAGCTCTTCGAGACGGGCCCGCACCGCCAGTTCCGTTCGTTTGACCAGGTAGAGCAGCGAGGTGCTCACGTTCGTCCTCCTGTGGTGGTGCCGGGTGGATGGCGGGTACACCCTAAGGCATTGACAGGAATCCTGTTGGTTGGCGAGACTGTCATTCGACAGGATTCCTGTCGGTTGAGCCCGGCCGTCCGCCGGTGCTCCCGGCATCCCACCCACCCCTCACGAGAGGTACCCCTCATGGATCTGCACGGGAAGGTCGCCGTCGTCACCGGCAGCGGACGCGGCCTCGGCCTCGGATACGCCCGAGCCCTCGCCGCCGCCGGCGCCGCGGTCATCGTCAACGACGTCGACCGGGACGCGGTCGACGCCGCCGTCGCCACGATCCGGTCCGAGGGCGGCACGGCGGCCGGAGTCGTCGCGGCCGTCGGAGACGGCGCGGCGGCCCAGGCGCTCGTGGACACCGCGGTAGGGGAATTCGGCCGCCTGGACGTGCTCGTCACCAACGCCGGCATCCTGCGCGACCGCGTGCTGTGGAAGATGACCGACGCCGACTTCGACGACGTCGTCCGCGTCCACCTGCGCGGCACCTTCACCTGTGCCCGGGCGGCCGCCGTCCGGATGCGGGAGCAGGGCACCGGTGGCAGTCTCGTCCTGATCTCCTCGCCCGCCGGACAGCGTGGCAACTTCGGTCAGACCAACTACGCCGCCGCCAAGGCCGGCATCGTGGCCATGGCGCGCACCTGGGCCATGGAGCTGGGCCGCTCCGGCATCACCGTCAACGCGGTCGTCCCGGTCGCCGCCACCGAGATGACCAGGACCATCCCGGCCTTCGCCCCCGTCATCGAGGAGTCCGAGCGCACCGGCGGTCCGCTGCCGGACTGGCTGCGCAAGGACGAGGGCCTCGGCACCGTCGAGGACGTCGCCGGGCTCATCACCTTCCTCGCCTCCGACGCCGCGAAGGACGTGACCGGACAGGCCATCGGCATAGGCGGCGACCGGCTCGCCCTGTGGGCGCACCCCAAGGAGAAGGCGACCGCCTTCGCCGACGGAGGCTGGAGCGCCGAGGCGATCGCGGCGCAATGGCCCGGTGGCGTCGGAGCCGAACCCGAGACGTACGGCATCCCCGCGCCCCAGGCCCCGGAGGCATGACATGGGAGACCGTGCCTACGAACCCGCGCTCGACCTCGACCGCCTGACCGCCATCGACATGCACACGCACGCCGAGGTCGCCAAGGACGGCCGCACCGCGCTCGGCCCCGAACTCCTCGGCGCCTCCGAGAAGTACTTCAAGGCCCACGGACACCGGCAGCCCACCATCGAGGAGATGGCCGACCACTACCGCGAACGGAGCATGGCGGCGGTCGTGTTCACCGTCGACGCCGAACACGCCACCGGGCACCCGCGGATCTCCAACGAAGAGATCGCGGAGAGCTGCGCCGCCCACGCCGACGTGCTGATCCCGTTCGCCGGCATCGACCCGCACAAGGGCCGCGCCGGAGTGCTGGAGGCGCGGCGCCTGGTGGAGGAGCACGGCGTGCGGGGGTTCAAGTTCCACCCCAGCCTCCAGGCGTTCGCCCCGAACGACCGCCTCGCCTACCCCCTGTACGAGGCCATCGAGGAGCTCGGCGTCCCGGCCCTGTTCCACACCGGCCAGACGGGCATCGGCGCCGGGGTCCCGGGCGGCGGCGGCATCCGGCTGAAGTACTCCGATCCGATGCTCGTCGACGACGTCGCCGTCGACTTCCCGCACCTGCGGATCATCCTCGCCCACCCCTCGTTCCCCTGGCAGGACGAGGCCCTGGCGGTGGCCACCCACAAGCCGCACGTCCACATCGACCTGTCCGGCTGGTCCCCGAAGTACTTCCCGCCCCAGCTCGTGCGGTACGCCAACACCCTCCTCAAGGACAAGGTCCTCTTCGGCTCCGACTACCCGGTCATCACCCCCGACCGCTGGCTCGCCGACTTCGAAACGCTCGACATCAAGCCCGAGGTCCGGCCGAAGATCCTCAAGGAGAACGCCGCCCGCCTGCTCGGCCTGCTCACCGACTGAAGGGATCGCCGTGTTGAACCAAGGCATCGGCTCCTGGCCGGCACGCCGGGCCCGCAGGACCCCCGACCGGATCGCCCTCGTCCACCAGGACCGCACCCGGACCTACCGCGAACTGCACCACCGCGTCCTGCGGTGCGCCCATGCCCTGCGCGCGCTCGGCGTCCGGCGCGGCGACCGGATCGCCTACCTGGGCCCGAACCACCCGGCGTTCCTGGAGACACTGTTCGCCGCGGGTGTGCTCGGGGCGGTCTTCGTCCCGCTCAACACCCGGCTCGCGGCGCCGGAACTGGCGTACAACCTGACCGATTCCGGCAGCACGGTCCTCATCCACGCGCCCGAGCAGACCGAGGCCGCCCGGGCAGCGGCCGACGAGGCCGACGTGGTGCGGCACCGGATCACTCTCGCGGCGCCCGGCCCCGCGGGCCTCGTCTACGAGGAACTGCTCGCCGCGAACGGACCCGAGCCCCTGGACGAGGCCGTCGCCCCCGGCGACCCGTGCATGATCATGTACACCTCCGGGACCACGGGCCGGCCCAAGGGTGCCGTGCTCACCCACGGCAACATCATCTGGAACAGCGTCAACGTGATCGTCGACACCGACCTCGCCGGCGACGAGGTCACCCTGGTCGTGGCACCGCTGTTCCACACCGCCGGCCTCAACATGACCTGCCTGCCCACCATCCTGAAGGGCGGCCAGGTGGTGCTGCTCGACGCCTTCGACGCCGAGCGGGTCCTGGAAACCGTCGAACGCCGACGTGTCACCTACATGTTCGGCGTCCCCGCGATGTACGACGCGATGGCCGCCCGGCCCCACTGGGCGACCACCGACCTGTCCAGCCTGCGCACCCTCAACTGCGGCGGCGCGCCGGTCCCGGCCCGCACCATCGCCGCGTACCTCGACCGCGACCTGGCCTTCAGCCAGGGCTACGGCATGACCGAGGCGTCCCCGGGCGTCCTGTTCCTGGGCCGGGAGCAGACCTCGGCCAAGGCCGGTTCCGCCGGCGTACCCCACTTCTTCACCGACACGCGCCTCGTCCTGCCCGATGGGACCGACGCCGCTCCCGGGGAGCGGGGCGAGGTGCTCGTCCAAGGCCCGAACGTGATGAGCGGCTACTGGGACCGGCCCGAGGACACCGAGGCCGCCTTCACCGACGGCGACTGGCTGCGTACGGGCGATGTCGCCCGGCTCGATGCCGACGGCTACGCCTACGTCGTGGACCGGGTGAAGGACATGTTCGTCTCCGGCGGCGAGAACGTCTACCCGGCCGAGGTCGAAGGCGTCCTCCTCACCCACCCCGCCGTCGAGGAGTGTGCCGTCGTAGGCGTGCCGGACCCGGTCTGGGGCGAGGTCGGCCGCGCCGTCGTCGTCCTCAGGCCCGGAAGCCGCGCGGACGAGCACGATCTGCTCGGCCACCTCCAGGGCCGGCTCGCCAAGTACAAGATTCCCAAATCGGTGGTCCTCACGGACGTCCTGCCCCGCACGGCCTCCGGAAAGATCCTCAAACCCGCCGTGCGCGACCGCTACGCGGACTGACCCGCCGGCTCCTCGCGCGTCGCCCGTGTCCCGCCGGGAGCAGGCCCCGGGCCGGGCCCGTTCCCACCCCTTTCACCCTCTCCTCACCCTCTGCTCACCCTCTGCCGAACGGACCGATTCACGATGCCCACCACCGCCCACGGCCTCGACGCCCTCACCGCCCTCAGCGGAGCCGACCTCGGCCACACCGCATGGCGGGAGATCACCCAGGTACGGGTGAACACCTTCGCCGACGCGACCGACGACCACCAGTGGATCCACACCGACCCGGAGAAGGCCAAGACCGGCCCGTTCGGCGGCCCGATCGCCCACGGCTACCTCACCCTCTCCCTCGTCATCCCGATGTTCGGCGAGCTCCTGGACATCACCGGCATCTCCATGAGCGTCAACTACGGCCTGGACAAGGTCCGTTTCCCCAGCCCCGTCCCCGTCGGCGCGAGGGTCCGGCTCCACGGGGCCGTCGGCCCCGTGGAGGAGATCAAGGGCAACGGCGTGCAGATGCCCCTCACGTTCACCATCGAGGTCGAGGGCAGCGCCAAGCCGGCCTGCGTGGCCCAGGCCGTCTACCGCCACTACGCCTGAGGGGACACCATGAACAAGGCATTGGCCTGCGTGGTCCGGGCCGTCCACCGCCACTGCGCCTGAGGGGACACCATGAACAAGGTCGTGGCCGGCGCCGCCCAGGCGGTGGCGGACATACCCGACGGCGCGTCCGTCGCGGTGGGCGGTTTCGGGCTCAGCGGAGTGCCGAAGGCCCTCATCCAGGCGCTGTACGAGCAGGGGACGAGCGGGCTGCGCATCGTCTCCAACAACTGCGGTGCGAACGGCGAAGGCCTCGCCCTGCTGCTGTCGGCCGGCCGGATCGCCCGGGTCACGGGGTCGTACGTCGGCGCGAACAAGGAGTTCGCCCGCCAGTACCTCGCCGGCGAGCTGGAGCTGGAGATGATCCCCCAGGGCACGCTCGCCGAACGCCTGCGGTCGGGCGGTGCCGGAATCCCCGCCTTCTACACCCCCGCCGGTGTCGGCACCCTGGTCGCCGACGGCGGACTGCCCTGGCGCTACGACGGTGCGGGCGGGGTCGCGGTGGCCTCGCCCGCCAAGGAGGTACGGGTCTTCGACGGAGTCGAGTACGTACTCGAACACGCGATCCGCACCGACGTGGCCCTGGTACGCGCCGCCGTCGGCGACCGGCACGGCAACCTCGTCTTCGCCAAGTCCGCCCGCAACTTCAACCCCCTCGCCGCACAGGCGGGCAGGGTGACGATCGCCGAGGTCGAGCGCCTCGTCGAGCCGGGCGAGATCGACCCGGACGCCGTGCACCTCCCCGGTGTCTTCGTCCAGCGCGTCGTCGCGCTCGGCCCGGACGAGGCCGCCGCCAAGGGCATCGAGAAGCGCACCACACGAGGGGCACACCACTGATGGCGTGGACACGAGAGGAAATGGCCGCGCGGGCCGCCCGCGAGCTTCGCGACGGAGAGTACGTCAACCTCGGCATCGGCCTGCCGACCCTGATCCCCGACCACATGCCCGCCGGGGTCGAGGTGGTGCTGCACTCCGAGAACGGGATCCTGGGCACCGGCCCCTATCCCTACGAGGAGGACGTCGACCCCGACCTGATCAACGCCGGCAAGGAGACGGTCACCGTCCTGCCCGGGGCGTCGTACTTCGATTCGGCGCTGTCCTTCGGCATGATCCGCGGCAGCCACATCGACACCGCCGTCCTCGGCGCCATGCAGGTCTCCGCCCGCGGCGACCTCGCCAACTGGGCCGTCCCCGGGAAGATGATCACCGGTATCGGCGGGGCCATGGACCTCGTCCACGGAGCCCGCCGGGTCATCGTCACGATGACCCACACCACCAGGGACGGCAGCCCCAAGATCGTGGCCACGTGCGACCTCCCCCTCACCGGCCGGGCGTGCGTCCAGCGCGTCATCACCGACCTCGGCGTCCTGGACGTCACGGCCGGCGGCCTGGTCCTCGTCGAACGCGCTCCGGACGTGTCCGTCGAACGGATCCTCGCCGCGACCGCCGCCGACGTCCACGTCCCCGAGGAACTACGATGAAGGCACGCACCGTCTACGTCGTCGACGCCGTCCGGACCCCCTTCGGCCGGTACGGGGGCGCCCTCGCCTCCGTCCGCCCCGACGACCTGGCAGCCCACGCCCTGCGCGAACTGCTGGCCCGGACGCCGCGGCTGGACCCCTCCCGCATCGGAGACGTGTTCCTCGGGAACGCCAACGGCGCCGGCGAGGAGAACCGCAACGTCGCCCGCATGGCCGCGCTCCTCGCCGGCCTGCCGGTGACGGTCCCCGGTGTCACCGTGAACCGGCTGTGCGCGGGCGGCCTCGAAGCGGTGATCCAGGCGGCCAGGGCGATCGCCGTCGGCGACGTGTCCATCGCCGTCGCCGGCGGCGTGGAGTCCATGACCCGCGCCCCCTGGGTCCTGCCGAAGCCCGACCGCGCCCACCCCGCGGGACACACCGGGATGTACTCCACCACCATCGGCTGGCGCATGGTCAACCGCGCGATGGAGCCACGCTGGACCGTCGACCTCGGCGAGTGCGCCGAACTCGTCGCGGACAAGCACGGCATCACCCGGGAACGGCAGGACGCCTTCGCGCTCTCCTCGCACCGCAAGGCGAGCGCCGCCCGCGCCGCAGGCCTGTTCGACGACGAGATCGTCCCCCTGGCCGTGCCCGGCCGCAAGGGCGGGAGCACCCGCGTCACCGCCGACGAGTGCGTCCGTGAGGACGCCTCCGGCACGGCCCTGGCCAAGCTCGCACCGGCGTTCCGGCCCGAAGGCGGCACCGTCACCGCGGGGAACGCCTCACCCCTCAACGACGGCGCCGCCGCCCTGCTGCTCACCGACGAGCGGGGACTGGCGGAGTGCGGCCGCGAACCCCTCGCCCGCATCAGCGCGTCCGCCGTCACCGCGATCGAACCGCAGTGGTTCGGCCTCGGCCCGGTCGAGGCCGTACGGCGGGCCCTGGACAAGGCCGGCCGCACCTTCGGCGACCTGACCGTCATGGAACTCAACGAGGCGTTCGCCGCCCAGGCCCTCGGCTGCGTCGCCGAATGGCCGGAGCTCGACCCCGGCGTACTGAACCCGCTCGGCGGCGCCATCGCCCTCGGCCATCCCCTCGGGGCCTCCGGCGCCCGCCTCGCGGGCACCGTCGCCCACCAGCTCGCCCGCCGGGGCTCGGGCACCGGAATCGCCGCCCTGTGCATCGGCGTCGGCCAAGGCCTGGCCCTCGTCCTCGCACGCTGACCTCTCGTCCCCGAACGCCGGCCCCTCATCCCCGAACGCTCCCGACCGACGAAAGCCGCCACCCCATGACCACACCCCTCCCGGAGGGCCTCAGCCAGCGGGACATCGACGCCGAGACCGCACGCGCCCACGCACGGGCCGCCGGCACGTCCCCCGATCATCCGCCCCGCGACTTCCCCCCGTACCGCAGCAGCGCCCTTCGGCACCCCGTGCAGCCCCCGCTCCCGCTGAAGGACCCGGAGGCCGTGGAACTGACCGGTCCCGTCTTCGGAGTCACCGACGTCACCGACCTGGACCGCGACCTCACGCGCCGGCACCGGGGCGAGCCGCTCGGCGAGCGGATCACCGTCACCGGGCGGGTGCTGGACCGCCGGGGCCGCCCGGTCCGCGGCCAGCTGGTGGAGCTGTGGCAGGCCAACGCCTCCGGCAGGTACGCACACCGGCTGGACCAGCACCCGGCGCCGCTCGACCCCCACTTCACCGGCGTCGGCCGCTGCCTCACCGACCAGGACGGCGCGTACTCCTTCACCACCATCAAGCCCGGCGCCTACCCCTGGCGCAACCACACCAACGCCTGGCGCCCCGCCCACATCCACTTCTCCCTGTTCGGCGAGGCCTTCACACAACGGCTGGTCACCCAGATGTACTTCCCGGGCGACCCGCTCTTCGCCCACGACCCGATCCTGCAGGCCGTCACCGAACAGTCGGCGCGTGACCGGCTCGTCGCCACCTACGACCACGACCTGTCCGTCCCGCAACGATCGCTCGGCTACCGCTGGGACATCGTCCTCGACGGTCCGGCGTCCACCTGGTTCGAGGAAGGACGCGACTGATGAACCCCCTGCTCCCACCCACCCCCTCCCAGACGGTCGGCCCCTTCTACGGCTACGCCCTGCCGTTCGCGGGCGGTGGCGACATCGCCCCGGCAGGACACCCCGATGCCATCACCCTCCACGGGTACGTACGCGACGGCGCCGGGGAGCCCGTGCCCGACGCGATCGTCGAGATCTGGCAGGCCGACCCTGCGGGCTCGACCGCCGGAGCACCCGGATCGCTCCGGCACGACCCGGCCACCGGCAGGGTCGTCGGCCGCGACGGAGTCCGCTTCACCGGATACGGCCGCATCGCCACCGACGCGGACGGCCACTGGACCGCCCGCACCCTGGCCCCCGGGGCACACGCGCCGGGCGCCGTCCCGTACCTGGCGGTCGTGGTGTTCGCCCGCGGCCTGCTGCACCACCTCCACACCCGGATCTACCTGCCCGAGCAGGCCGGAGGTCTCGCGGCCGACCCGGTGCTCGGCTCCCTGCCGGCCGAGCGCCGTGCCACGCTGCTCGCCACGCGGGAGGCCGACGGGATCCACCGGTTCGACATCCGGCTCCAGGGCGGGGAAGAGACGGTGTTCCTTGAGCTCCTCTGAACCGTCGCCCGCCGGGCAGGCTCCGCCCGGACCGTCCTCCACCGGGCAGGCTCCCGCCGGACCGGCCTCGGCCGGGCCGCACGACGCAGGCATCGCCGTCCCGTACGAGGGCGCCGACATGGGGCTGCTCGCCCCCGTACGAGCGGCCTCCGCGGCGGAACGGGCCACCGGCGACCTCGCCTTCCTCCAGGCGATGCTGGACGCCGAGGCCGCGCTCACCAGGGCCCGGGCCCGTCTCGGCCTCGCTCCGGCGTCCGCCGCCGCGGCGGTCGACGCGGCGGCCGACGCCTCCCGGTACGACCTCAGGGACCTTGCCGCGAGGGCCCGCTCGGGTGGAAACCCGGTCATCCCGCTGGTCGGCGTACTGCGCGCCGCGGTCGGCCCCTCGGCCGCCGCGTACGTGCACCGGGGCGCCACCAGCCAGGACATCCTCGACACCGCCGCCATGCTGGTCGCTCGCCGGACCCTCGGCCACACCTTGACCGACCTGGACCGCACCGCCGGGCGGCTCGCCGCCCTGGCCGGGACGCACCGCGACACGCCGATGGCGGGCCGTACTCTCACCCAGCACGCGGTGCCCACCACGTTCGGGCTCAAGGCAGCGGTCTGGTACCGCCTCGTCCGGGACGCCGTGGACCGGCTCACCGCCGTACGGGCCGGCCTGCCGGCCCAGCTCGGCGGCGCGGCCGGCACCCTCGCCGTGATCGCCGAGGAAACCACCCCCGTCACCGCACTGGCACTCCTCGCCGGCTACGCCGAGGAGACCGGACTCGCCGAGCCGGTCCTGCCCTGGCACACCGCCCGTACCCCGGTCGCCGACCTCGCCGGAGCCCTCGCCTTCACCACCGGGGCCCTCGGCAAACTCGCCGCCGACGTGCTCGCCATGGCGCGCACGGAGACCGGTGAGGTGAGCGAGGCGGCCGGTGGCGGATCGTCCGCCATGCCCCACAAGGACAATCCCGTCTCCGCGACCCTCATCGCCGCGGCGGCCCGCCAGGTCCCCGCCCTCGCCTCCGTACTGTTCGGATCGCTCGCAGCCGAGGACGAACGCCCCGCAGGCGCCTGGCACGCCGAGTGGCAGCCCCTCCGCGAAGCCCTGCGCATCACCGGCGGCGCCGCACGGTGCGCCGCCGACCTGGCGGCCGGCCTGCGCCCCCACCCCGCACGGATGCGTGCCAACCTCGCGCGCACCGGCGACCTGATCGTCTCCGAACGCCTCGCCCTCGCCCTCGCACCCCACCTCGGCAGCTCACGGGCCCGGTCGCTCGTCACCTGGGCCTCGGCCCGGGCCCGCCACGACACCTCGCTCATCGGCCGGCTGCGCGACCTGCCGGAGCTGGCCGACCTCCCCGAACCGTACTGGCGCGACCTCGCCGACCCCACCCGCTATCTGGGCTGCGCCCCGCAACTCGTCGACCGCGCGCTCTCCGACCCCGTCCGGGAACACCCATGACCCTGCTCCACCACAGGCTCGACGGACCGGTCCACGGGGCCCCGCTGATCCTCGGCCCGTCGCTCGGCACCTCGCTGGCCGTCTGGGAACCGCAGCTGGCCGCCCTCGCCCGCCACCACCGCGTCCTGCGCTTCGACCTGCCCGGCCACGGCTCCTCGCCGGCCATCGGCGCCGCCACCGTCGCCGACCTGGCCGACCTCGTGCTCGGCCTCGCCGACCACCACGGCTGGCAGCGCTTCCACTACGCGGGCATCTCGCTCGGCGGCGCGATCGGCACCCATATCGCCGTACACCGGCCCGAGCGCGTCTCGTCACTGGCCGTGGTCTGCTCCTCCGCCCGCTTCGGCGACCCGGAGGCGTGGCGGCAGCGCGCCGCCCGGGTCCGCGCGGAGGGCACCGGACCCCTCGCAGAGGCATCCGCGGCCCGCTGGTTCGCCGACCCGGCGCACACCACCGGAACCCTCGCCGGCAAGGCGCTCCTCGCCGACCTCGCCTCCGCCGACCCCGAGGCCTACGCCTCCTGCTGCGATGCGCTCGCCGTCCACGACCTGCGCGCCGACCTGCCCGGGATCACCGCACCCACCCTGGTCGTCGCCGGCCGTGCCGACCTCGCCACCCCGCCCGCCCACGCACGCGAACTCGCCGACGGCATCCCCGGAGCGGGGCTCACCGAGATCGCCGGCGCCGCCCACCTCGCCGGCATCGACCGGCCCGACGCCGTGACCGCGGCGCTGCTCGCCCACCTCGGTCACACGTCCGCCCGGACGGCGGGGGAGCGGGTCCGGCGGGCCGTGCTCGGCGATGCCCACGTCGATCGGGCCACCGCCCTCAGCACCCCCTTCACCGACCCGTTCCAGGACCTCATCACCCGCTACGCGTGGGGCGAGATCTGGACCCGCCCGGGGCTAGACCGCCGCACCCGCAGCTGCGTCACCCTCACCGCCCTCGTCGCCCGCGGCCACCACGAGGAGCTGGCCCTGCACGTCCGGGCCGCCCTCACCAACGGACTGACCGCCGACGAGATCGGCGAAGTGCTGCTGCAGACGGCCGTCTACTGCGGCGTCCCCGCCGCCAACTCCGCCTTCGCCACAGCCCGGCGCGTCCTCGACGACGCCCACACCGAGGAGTGACCCCAGATGACCCACCCCCGCCACACCCAGGTCGCCATCGTCGGTGCCGGCCCCTCCGGCCTCCTCCTCGCCCGCCTGCTGCACCGGGCCGGAGTCGACTGCGTGGTCCTGGAGAGCCGCGACCGCGCCTACGTCGAACAGCGCCAGCGCGCCGGCATCCTGGAACAGAGCACCGTCGACACCCTCCGGGAAGCCGGCGCCGCCGACCGGCTCGACCGCGAGGGCATCCCGCACGACGGCATCGAACTCCGCTTCGACGGCCGTCGCCACCGCATCGACTTTCCGTCCCTGACCGGCGGCCGCCGCGTGTGGGTCTACGCGCAGACCGAGGTCGTCAAGGACCTCGTGGCGCTCCAGCTGGAGGACGGACCGCCGCTCCACTTCGACGCGCCGGTCCACGCGGTCGAGGGAGCCGACACCGACCGTCCCGTCGTCCGGTACGGGCACCAGGGCGAGGAACGCCTCCTCGACTGCGACTACGTCATCGGCTGTGACGGCTACCACGGCGTGGTCCGCCGAGCCGTTCCCGCCGGCGTCATGCGCGTCCACGAGCGCACCTACCCGTACTCGTGGCTGGGCATCCTCGCCGACGCCCCGCCCGTCTACGACGAGCTGATCTACGCCCACTCCGAGCGCGGCTTCGCCCTAGCGAGCATGCGGTCCCCGCACGTCAGCCGGCTCTACCTGCAGGTCCCCAACGGCGAGGATCCAGCCGCCTGGCCGGAGGAGAAGATCTGGGACGAACTCGATCTGAGGCTCGGCGCCGATGCCGGATGGCGCCTCACCCGCGGCCCCGTCACCGCGAAGTCGGTCCTCCCGATGCGGAGTTCCGTCACGGAGCCGATGCGCTGGGGCCGTGTCCTGCTCGCCGGTGACGCGGCCCACATCGTCCCCCCGACCGGCGCCAAGGGCCTCAACCTCGCCGCCTCCGACGTCACCGTCCTGGCCGCCGCCCTCGCCGCGCACTACGGAGACGGAGACGCCTCGCTCCTCGACTCCTACTCGGACACCTGTCTGCGCCGCGTCTGGCGGGCCGAGCAGTTCTCGTACTTCATGACCAGTACCCTGCACACCCCGACCGAGCACTCGTCCTTCGACACGCGCCTCCAGGTCGCCCAACTGGAACGCATCGCCCGGTCTCACCATGCCGCCGCCGAACTCGCGGAGAACTACACGGGCGTCGCGCTCCAGCCCTTCGCACTCCAGCCCTGATGGTCAGCCGCTGTCCGCCCCGGGGGCGCTCCGGGCCTGGTCCCATACCGCCAGGAAGGCCAGCCTCAGGCACGCGGCCAGTGCGGGGTGCTCGATGTACAGGGCTGTCGTGGCGCGGCTGCCGGCCACCGGATCGGGCATGTCGCACAGCACCAGCGAGGCATCGGCGACGACGAGCTTGAGCGGGAGGCCCGGGGCGAAGCGGGACTCCTCGCCCGCCGCGGCGAACCGGCGTACGTTTTCCAGCACTTCCGCGTCGCCGAGGGCGTCGTGGGTGTAGATCGCGCGGGCCGAGCCCCCGGCCTGACGCAGTCGGCGGACGGCCCTGATGCCCTCGTTGTTGGCCGCGGGGGCGACGAACGGCGGCTTGCAGAAGCTGAGGAGCTCCCGGGAGGCCTGCTCCTGGATGCTGTCGAACCGCTCGGCGATCGCCCGGGGGTCGCGCAGCACCTCGATGTAGTCGAGCGGATCGGTGTGCGTCCGGCCGTCGGCCCAGACCGGGAGCAGCGCCGTGGTGAGCGCGGCCGACACCTCGTTCAGCCGTTCCAGGGACTCCCGCTGGAGGGCCATCAGCCGGGCCAGCGCCAGTTCGGGGGCCACCGCGGAGAAGGCCGCGACCCGGCCGGGGCGCAGGACGGCGAGGCGCCGGCGGACGAGGGCGTCGAGTACGTCGTAGACGCGCTGGCGGGGGACGTCCGCGGCGCGGGCCGCCTCCGCGGCGGTGTACGACTCCCGCCTGACCAGGGCGAGATACACCCGGGCCTCGTACCGGGAGAGTCCCAGGGACACCAGGTCGTTGACGGCACCGTCGTCCAACTCCATGGCAGGACACGGTATACGCGACCATCACTGACCGAAAGCAAGCCTTTGCATTCGGCGGGTAGTCCCTTGGCCCGGCACTTCAATACCTTCAGCGGTGGCCACCACTGCACGTGGTGACAGTCCGCACCGTTGAACACGTGCCACTCGCATCCCGCGTCGACCCTCCGCTCCGGCATGCCCTGACGTGCGCATGGATGTCATGGACCTGTCAATGCAGAGATCCCCCGGCGCGGCACATCAACCCCCCATGGAGGGCAGTTCATTGCGCAACGCCCTGTCCCGGCGCGCCGCACGGCTGAGCCGGCGCGGCACGACCGCCTTACTCTCGACGGTTGCCCTGATCTCCGGCGGAATGCTCGCCTTCGCCGCCCCGTCCGTGGCCTCGGCCGCCGCCGGCCCCTCGGCCGGCACCGCCGCCGCGCACGCCCAGCGGCTCTGCTCGGAGCCCGCCCGGGCCGGCTGGATGGCCTGCCACGCGCTGGCGCGCACCGACGTGCAGCAGCGCATCGGCCTCGCACCCGGCATCCTGCCGTCCGGCTACGGTCCCACCGACCTGCAGGGCGCGTACGCCCTGTCGGCCTCGGCCGGAGCCGGCGCGACGGTCGCCATCATCGACGCGTACGACGACCCGAACGCCGAGTCGGACCTGGCGGCCTACCGCTCCCAGTACGGACTGCCCCCCTGCACCACGGCCAACGGCTGCTTCCGCAAGGCCGACCAGAACGGCGGCACCAGCTACCCCACCGCCGACGCCGGCTGGGCCGGTGAGATCTCCCTCGACGTGGACATGGTCAGCGCCGTCTGCCCGCAGTGCCACATCCTGCTCGTCGAGGCGAACCAGCCCTCCATGGAGGACCTCGGTGCCGCCGTGAACCGCGCCGTGACCATGGGCGCCAAGTACGTGTCCAACAGCTACGGCGGTGGCGAGGACTCCACCGACCCCGCCTCCGACGCCTCGTACTTCAACCACCCGGGCGTCGCCATCACCGTCAGCTCCGGCGACAGCGGCTACGGAGTCGAGTACCCGGCGGCCTCCCAGTACGTCACCGCCGTCGGCGGCACCTCCCTCAGCCGCGCGAGCGGTACCCCCCGAGGCTGGTCCGAGAGCGTCTGGGGCACGAGCTCCGGCGGCGACGGCGCCGGTTCGGGCTGCTCCGGCTTCACCGCCAAGCCGTCCTGGCAGACCGACGGCGGCTGCGCCAAGCGCACCGTCGCCGACGTCTCCGCCGTCGCAGACCCCGCCACCGGGCTCGCGGTGTACGACAGCTACCAGGCCGGCGGCTGGAACGTGTACGGCGGCACCAGCGCCTCGGCGCCGATCATCGCCTCCGTCTACGCCCTGGCGGGCACCCCGGCCGCCGGCACCTACCCGTCGTCGTACCCGTACGCCCACACCGCGTCGCTCAACGACGTGACCAGCGGCGCCAACGGCTCCTGCTCCGGCGGCTACCTCTGCACCGCCAAGGCCGGCTACGACGGCCCGACCGGACTCGGCACGCCCAAGGGCACCGCCGCCTTCGCCGGCGGCTCCACCGGCGGCAACACCGTCACCGTGGCCAACCCCGGCAGCCGCACCAGTGTCGTCGACACGGCCACCTCGCTGCAGATCCAGGCCACCGACTCGGCCGGCGGGCAGACCCTCACCTACAGCGCCACCGGGCTCCCGCCCGGCCTGTCCGTCAACGCCTCCACCGGCCTGATCAGCGGTACGCCGACCACCGCGGGCGCCTACGGCGTCACGGTCACGGCCAAGGACACCACCAACGCGAGCGGCAGTACCTCTTTCACCTGGACCGTCGCCACGGTCGACGGCGGCTGCGCCGTGACCCAGCTCCTCGGCAACCAGGGCTTCGAGTCCGGCACCGCCCCCTGGACCGCCAGCACCGGCGTGGTCGACAACGGCAGCGGTGAGGCGGCGCACTCCGGCTCCTGGAAGGCCTGGCTGGACGGCTACGGCTCCACCCACACCGACTCGCTCTCGCAGTCGGTGACCATCCCGGTCCGCTGCCACGCCACCCTCAGCTTCTACCTGCACGTCGACACCGCGGAGACGACCACCGCCACGGCCTACGACAAGCTGACGGTGACGGCCAACTCCACCACCCTGGCCGGGTACTCCAACCTCGACAAGAACACCGGCTACGTGCTGAAGACCTTCGACCTGTCCTCCTTCGCGGGCCAGACGGTCACGGTCAGGTTCAGCGGTACCGAGGACCCCAGCCTGCAGACCTCGTTCGTGATCGACGACACGGCGCTCAGCATCAGCTGACCCGGACCCGGGGGCACGCGGGGGACCGGCGGGTCACCGTACGTCGACGGTGACCCGCCGACCGGCACCGCCGGAGAAGCCCGGCATCCACCCCGCCTACGGCCCCGTAGTCTTCCGCGACAGCGCCAGCGGCACCTCGTTCCTCACCCGCTCCACCATGACCAGCCGGAACACGGTCGAATGGGAGGACGGTCGGACCTACCCCGTGGTCGACGTGGAGATCTCCTCCGCGAGCCACCCCTTCTACACCGGCACCGCCCGCGTCATGGACACCGCCGGCCGCGTCGAACGCTTCGAGCGCCGCTACGGGGCCCGCTGATGGCGCAGGGCTCCGCACTGCCCGTCGTGATCGTCGCCGGGATCCACGCCGACGCCCGCAGGGAGGTCGTGGGCCGACTCCTGCGGGCCGTCCCCGGCAGTGTCGCCCTTCACCACGACCTGACCGGTGCGCCGATCGGTCCGCGACGCCACCGGACTCCTCTCCGAGGACGGGACGCCGCTGGTCAACGACTGCGCTTGCTGCGCGCTGCGCGAGGACCTCGTACCCGAACTCGCGCGACTGGCCCGCGCGGGCACGGCCCGGCTCGCCGTGGTCGAGCCGTGGGACTCGGTCGAGCCGAAGGCGATGGCCGAGGTCGTCGCCGCGCACGGTGGAGAGGACCTGGTGCTCACCGGTGTGATCACCGCCGTGGACCCCGCGCTCGTGCTGCCGTGCCTCGCCAACGGCGACGATCTCGCCGAAGCCGGCCTGGCGGCGGCGCCGGCCGACCGGCGGACCGTCGGGGACACCTGGGCCCGCCAGTTGGAGTACGCGCCCGTCCTCGCCGTCGTCGGCGGCGAGGAAGCCGACGACGAGGACCGCGCGCTCCTCGCCCAGTTGCACCCCACCGCCCGCCGGGTGGCGGCCGATTCGGGCGGGCTCGCCGCAGCGGCCCTCGCGGGCTTCGACGTCGAGGCCGCAGCGGCGGCGCAGCACCCCGCGTGCGCGCTGCTGCCCCAGGACGCCGACGACGCCGGTGTCACCACGCTCGTCTGGCACCGCCGCAGGCCCTTCCATCCCGAGCGCCTGTACGAAGCGCTGGAAGAGCTGTGCGGTGCGGCCGTGCGCAGCCGTGGCAAGGTCTGGCTCGCCGACCGCCCCGACACCCTCCTCGCGTGGGACGCCGCGGGCGGCGCGCTGTGCGTGGAGAACGCGGGCCCCTGGCTGGCGTCACTGCCCGACGCGGCCTGGGAGATGGTCCCGCCGATGCGCCGGGCCGCCGCGGCCCTGGACTGGCACCCCGAGCACGGCGACTGCTGCCAGCACCTCGTCTTCACCTCGCCCGGCCTGGACCGCGACGGACTGGAACGGCTCCTGGAGTCCTGCCTGCTCACGGACGCGGAGTACGCGGCGGGCCGGGACGGCTGGAAGCGCCTGCCCGCCGTCTTCGACTCCCTCCTCGACCGCGTCTGACCCTCCCCCCGTCGCCGCACCGAGCGGCGACGGTGCCGGGTCAGCGGCGGCTCATGGACGACGGCGGTATGCCGAAAGCGCGCATGAACGCGTAGGAGAAGGCCGCGGGGGAGGCGTATCCGAGCAGGGTCGCGACTTCGGTGACGGTCTTGTGGCGCAGGAGGGGGATCGAGGCCAGCAGCCGGGCCCGGGACCTCCAGGCCGCGGGGCTCGTCCCCGTCAGGTGCCGGAAGCGTCGGGTGAACACGCGTTCGCTCATGGCCGCGGCGCGCGCCCAGTCGGTGTTGCTCACTGCCAGGTCGGGGCCGGCGAGATAGTCGCGGCAGAGCCGGGAGAACGGCGCCTCGTGCGGGAGGGCGACATGCAGCGGGACCTCGGAGAGCGCGGCCGTCTCCAGGAGGATCAGAGCGATCACCGCGCTGTCGCGGTCGTCCGTGGCGTAGTCCGCGTCCAGGTCGGCGGCGGCGAGCAGCAGTTCCCGCAGCAGCGGCGGGACCTCCACGACCCGGCAGGCGGTGGGCCACCACGGAACGGCCGACGGCTCGATGTAGAGGCTTGAGGTCCGCACGTCCAGCATCCGCACCCGGTGGCGGATCCGGGGCGGGATGAGCACCGCCCGTTCGCCCGGAACGGTCCACGCCCCGTCGTCGGTCTCCACGAGCATCGTGCCGGTCGCGGCGTACAGGAGCTGCGCCCGGCGGTGTTCGTGCCAGGTGAGGAGGGAGTCCGCCGGGTAGTCGGTCGCGATCGGCAGCACCTCGGCGGGGAGGTGGTCGAGTCGCGCGAGGGACACGTTGCGCATGACGGGAAGGGTATGGCCGAAACTCGAAAGAATTTGATCGGCGGTCGATCGTCGGCGGGCGGCTTCTCGACTGGACTGGGGTCCATGAGTGCTGTCGTTCTTGTCGTCGTCGGGATCCTGACCGGTCTGACCACCGTGGTGTTCGGCTTCGGGGGAGGCTTCGTCACGGTCCCCGTCATCGTCTGGGCGGACGCCGCCGCGGGACCGGCCGCGGCGGCCGTCGCGGTGGCGACCTCGTCGCTGGTCATGGTCGTCAACGCGGTGGTGGCCAGCGCGGCCACGCCCCGGCCGGTTCTGCGCCGTCTGCGGGGTACCGGCCCCCTGATGGTCCTGCTCGGCGTCGGGGGGACCGGCGGTGCGGTCGTCGCGGGCTCCGCGCCGGGCTGGCTGATCCACTGGGGGTTCGTGGCCTATCTGGCGATGACCGTCGCCGACGTGCTCGCGCGCCCGGGGTTCCTGCGACCCGCCTCCGGTGCCGGTGCCGCTGTTGGTGCCGCCCGCGGGTCCGGGGCGTTCGCGGTCCCGGCCGCGCTCGGGGTCCCCATCGGCGCCGCCGCCTCCTTCCTCGGTGTCGGAGGGAGCGTCATGACCGTACCGCTGCTGCGGCGTTCGGGACTCCCGATGGGCACCGCCGCGGCGCTGGCCAACCCCCTCACCGCCTGTATCAGTGCCCCGGCGTGCGCGGTCTTCCTCGCGGTCGCCCACGGGACGGACGGCGCGGCGCCGGTGTCGGCCGTCGGTTCCGTCGATTTCGGAGCCGCCGCCCTGCTCCTCCTCGGGGCCCTCCCGGTCGTCGTCCTCCTTCGCCGCAGGCCCCCGCGGATCGCGGACCGTCTCCACGCCTCGGGGTACGTCGCCCTCCTGTGCCTGGTGCTCGCCGCCATGCTGGTCCGGACGCCGTGACGGCGGGCTCGGGCTCAGGTCCGCGCGTGCAGTTGCCGCCCGGTGATGGTCTCGTCCGAGCGGAAGGCCTCCCGTGCGGCGCCGGCCACCACGGCCAGGTCGTTCCCGAGACGGCGGGGCTCCGGACCGTCCCCGATGGCCACGGTCCGGGCGAAGCCCGTCTATCGCAGCCGCAGGTCCATCCGGTCCAGCGTCGCCATGGTGCGTCCTTGCCGTCAGTCGTCGTACGTGCCGCCCCGGCCGGCCGTGAACGGGGCGGCGGTCAACCGGTGCGCGAGGGCGCCTTTGGCCGGCCGGCCGAAGCCAACAGCGTCCACGGGCGCGGCATCACCGGACGATCATCCAGCGCTCGACCGGTACGGGACACCGGCGCTGGTCGGCCCTACGAGAGCATCCGTCGCGGTGCCGGCTCCGGCTCGGGGGGAAGGCCCGTCGTGCGGCGGGGGAGCAGCAGGGGGGTCGCCAGCAGGACCGCCCCGGCCAGGCCGATGGCGGTGCGCGGCCCGAGCAGGGTGCCCAGTACGCCCCAGACGGCCGTCAGGAGCGCGGTCGAGGCCTTGGCCGTCACCGCCCAGGCGGACAGCGTGCGGGCGACCCGGTCGGGCGCGGTGCGCTGGAGGCGGCAGGTGGCCTGGACGGGGTTGAAGACCCCGCAGCAGAAGATGAGACCGAGTTCGACGCCGATCACCAGCAGCAGCCCCGCGGTGCCCGGCCCCACGAAGGCCAGCCCCACGGGCCAGAGCGCGCGCAGGGCCCCGGACACCGCCAGGACCCGGCGCTGCCCGAACCGGGTGACGAGCGGTCGGGCCAGCCGCGAACCGAGCAGGCCGCCGATCGAGGGCGCCGCGAAGGCGAGGCCGTACTGCCACGGTGCGAACCCGAGCGGGCCGAGCATCAGGACGGCCAGGAGCGGCTGGGTGGCCATCACGAGGCCGTTGAACAGGGCGGTGTTGTAGAAAAGCGGCCGGAGCGTCGCGTCGGAGAGGATGAACCGCCAGCCGTCGAGCAGGTCCCCGGCCCGCATGCGCCCGGCCTCCCCCCGGAGCCCCGGCCGGGGCTCGTGCCCGCCCATCGCGCGGATGCCCAGGGCCGAGAGCAGGTAGCTGACCGCGTCGGCCACCACCGTCGCCACCGGTCCGAGGAGCCCGATCGCCGCGCCGCCCAGCGGCGGTCCGATGATCGTGGTCGTCCAGGCCGTGGACTCGAACCGGGCGTTGGCGACGAGCAGGTCCTCGGCCGGCAGCAGTGTCTTCAGGTACGCGCCGGAGGCGGCGCGGAAGCCGATGTCGGCCGCCGCGACGACGGCCGAGACCAGCAGGAGCTGAAGGAGGGTGAGCACGCCGAGCGCGAAGGCGGCGGGGATCGTGAGCAGCGCCGCGCACCGCGCCAGGTCCATCGCGATCAGCACCGGCCGCTTGCGGCGGAACTCCACCCACGGGCCGAGCGGCACCGCCACCGCCGCGCCCACCGCGGCCCCCACCGAGGAGAGCGCGGCGACCTCCGCCGGACCGGCGTGCAGCTCCCGGACGGCGATCAGCGGGAACGCGCCGAAGGCGAGCCAGGTGCCGAGCGCGCTCGTTCCGTACGCCCCCCAGAGCCAACCGAACCGCCGTCCCAGCCGGTGCCCGCCGCCCATGCCCGACTCCTCCCCCGCTCCACCCGTACAACCGATCCGCGATCGGAAGCATCAAAGGCCAGGGCTGCACACGGGGTCAAACAACCACAGGGCCACCTCCCCACAACCATTGGTTGTGGGCTTAGGGTCTCTGCATGGACCTCGACACCATCCGGACCTTCGTCGCCGCCGCCGAGGCGGGGCGGTTCCAGGAGGCCGCCGCCGGGCTGGCGGTCACGCAGCAGGCGGTCTCCAAGCGCATCGCCGCGCTGGAGCGCGACCTCGGCGTACGACTGTTCACCCGTACCGCGCGCGGTGCGGAGCTCACCATCGACGGGCAGGCGTTCCTGCCCCACGCGCGCGAGCTGCTGCGCGTCGCCGAGCGCGCGGTCGCGTCCGTGCGCCCCGGCCGGCGTCCGCTGCGCGTCGACGTGATCGCCTCGCGGGTCGCGCCGTCGGGCATGATGCGCGACTTCCACCGCGCGCACCCCGACGTCGAGCTCGACGTGGTGATGCTGTTCGACATCGAGACGGCCGTCGCCGCCCTCCGCTCGGGTGTCATCGACGCCTCCTTCCGCGCCGTCGGGGTGCCCGGCCGGCCCCTCCCCGAGGACGTCGAGTCCGTACGGGTGCTCGACGAGCCGCTCCAGCTGCTCACCGGCCCGGCCCACGCCCTGGCGGGCGCCCGGTCGGTGGCCCTCGCGGAGCTCGCCGGGCACCGGATCTGGATGCCCGGAATCGTCCCCGGTACCGAGTGGGGCGCCTATTACGACGACCTCGCCGCCGGGTTCGGCCTCACCATCGAGGCGACCGGCCCCAACTTCGGCTCCGACGCACTCCTCGACACGGTCGCCGACACCCCGGCCCTGGCCACCTTCATGGGCGAGCACACGCGCGTCGTCTGGCCCGCCGGCCACGGCCTGCGCCGCGTCCCGGTGACCGACCCGACACCCGTCTACCCGCACTCGCTCCTCTGGCACCGCGACAACCCCCACCCGGCGCTGGCCGCCCTCCGCGCCCACCTCGCCGCCACGCGCCCCGCCCTCGACGCCGCCGGGACCTGGGTGCCGAGCTGGGTGGCCCCGCAGCGTTCACTTGACGTCCAGCACGGCATCAGTGAAAGCCACCCTTTCCGTTAACATGTTCGAGCTCACAACGACGGCGTTGGAAAACATATAAATCGGTTGAAAATTGATATCTAGGATTGCGCGAGCATTTTCGCGAACGGGCAGCGGCCCCAGGGTCGCCGCATGGCGTCGACCGCGCGTCTTGCTGTGGGCCGCGGTCGGTGTGGTGGCCCTGGGATTCCTCATCGCCCTGGAGATCGCCGCGCGCCACTACGGCGAGCCGGGACCGATCACCAGCCAGGCGCAAGAGGTGATCTTCGCCCCCAGATCGGGGACGGTCCTCTACGTCAGCATGGCGTTGATGATGGTGGTGCTCACCTGGCGGCAGCGGTTCATCGCGCTCGGCGCCGCGGTCGGCATCGACCTCGTCTTCTGGATCGTGCGCAGCATGGTCGGCGCCCAGATGATGGTCGGCAACGGCGCCTTGTGGGTGACCCTGGGCTGCGCCGTCATCGCCGTCACGCGCCGCACCGGCCGGGAGCGGGCCCTGCTGCTGAAGGGCGTCGGACTGGCCCTGCTGCTGGTGGCCGGCCGCAAGACCGGCTACACCTGGCTGCTGATCACGTCCAAGACCCGCCCGATGGTGCTCGACCAGTACGTGGCGACCGCCGATCACGCACTGGGCAACCCGTCGTGGCTGGCGGGCCGGATCGTGGAGGCCACCGGCTCGGTGGGCCACCACGTCCTCGAATGGGTCTACATCCAGCTCGCGGTGGCCGCGGTCGGCGTCGCGCTGTACCAGCTGCGCAACGTGGCCGCCGAGCGCCGCTTCCCCGGCCACCACCTGGTGCGCACGTTCCTGGTCATAGGCCTGCTCGGCCCGGGCATCTACATGATCTTCCCGGTGGTCGGACCGATCCTCGCCTACGGCGCCGACGGGGGGCACTGGGCGCTCGCCGACCTGTGGCCGAACACGCCGCCGCCGCTCGGCACCCCGGTCCCGATGCCCTTCGACGAGATCACCCCGCGCAACTGCATGCCCAGTCTGCACACGGCGTGGGCCACCGCGATCTTCATCCACTCCCGCAGGGGCCCCCGGGCGCTGCGCTGGGCCGGCACGTTCTGGCTGATCGCCACTCTCGGCGCGACCCTGGGCTTCGGCTACCACTACGGTGCGGACATCGTGGCCGGCGTGGTCTTCACGCTCACCATCGAGGCGGCGCTGCGCGCGATCGACCACGGCTGGGACCGGTCGGCGACCCGGCTGGTGGTCTACGGCGCCGCGGTCTTCGCCGCGCTCCTGGCTTCGTACCGCTACCTGCCGGTGGAGATGGCCGGGCTTCCCTGGCTCTTCGGGCCGCTGATCATCCTGTCGATGGCCTCGGTGATCTACGGCTACGTACGGACCACCAGGCTCTGGGAGCGCGAGGCCGCCTCGGTGCACCTTCCGCAGCCGCGGCGCGAGGCGCAGCCCGAACTGGTGTGAGCCGGTCCGGAAGCTCCCTGTCCGTCGAACACCGCGATCGGCGGACAGGGGCTTCCTTCGATGATCCCCTGGTATCTGCAATCCGAGCTTCGCTTTCTCTGGGCGGGTACGGCCCGAGTTCCCCCGTCGGGAAAACCCCGCCGCCCGTGCGCGGATAAAGGCGTACGGCCGGCCTACCCCTTTTTCGCGGCGCGCCGGATATCAGGCCGAACGGTGGAATGGAAGAGGCCAAGTACCTGGTCAAAGGTGGTGGAAGGCCCGAGATATGCGGGACCTCGGACCCTGGTTCGACCCGCGGGGGAGAGGGCGGAAAGGCCGGTGAGTGAAACCCGGCGCCGTGCGGGCGCATTCCCGGTCGAATGGTGTCCGCGGTCGACGCCGGCCGTGTCACGATGCCCTTGCCCGGGTATCCGCCCGGGGGCGCCGGGGCAGCGGTCGTCCGCAGCCGTGCATGGATCGGCCGGACCCGGGCAGGCGCAGGTCCAGCAGGACGGAAGGTGATGCCGGATGGTGCCGGAAACGGAGGACGGGCGGTTCGCCGTCGCGGTGAGCGCGGTGGACGGGGTGACGGTCCTCACGCTCACCGGTGAGCTCGACCACGACACGGCCGCGCCCCTGCGCGAGGCCCTGGAGGCGGCGGTCGCGCCGGGCGGCCGGATGGTCGTCGACATGGCACGGCTGGACTTCTGCGACTCCACCGGACTGAACGCCCTGCTGCACGCCCGGCTCTCGGTCCAGGAGGCCGGGGGCAGGCTGGAACTGGCCGGGCTGAGCGGGCCGGTCGCCCGGATGTTCCGCATCACCGGCGCCGACGGCGTCTTCCCGGTCCACGCGGACGTGGCGCGGGCGTTGCGGCCGGATCATTCCTAGCGAGAGGGAGCGAGGGGCCATGGGGCAGCGCGGGTCGGCGGACCGGAACTGGCTCCTGGTCCTCGACGGGCTCCCGGACCCCGTCAGCCGCAGCCGTGAGTTCACCCGCCGGGCGCTGACCGCCTGGCAGTGGCTGCCGGCCGAGGGCGAGGCCGTACGGGAGGCGGCGGAGGACGTCCTCCTGCTGGTCTCGGAGGTGGTGGCCAACGCCTGCCTGCACGGCGGAGGGCCCGGTGCGCTGGTGCTGGACCGTACGGACGAGCGGCTGCGCATCGAGGTGACCGACACCAATCCGGCACCGCCGGAGCCCGGCGGGCACGGGCTCCCGTCGGACCCGGCCCGGCCGGGCGGCCACGGGCTGCTGATCGTGGAACGGCTGGCCCGGGCCTGGGGTTCGCGGCCCGGAGCGCTCGGCAAGTGCGTCTGGCTGGAGGTGCCCTGGCCGGCGGACGGGCTCAGCCCAGAGCGTCCAGTGCCGTGATGATCTCGCCGGTGGAGCTGACCCGGCCCAGGCGGGGGAAGATCTTGCCGAAGGAGTGGGCGTGCGACGCCGCGTCCAGGTCGGTGGTGGCGTCCTCCGCGAAGACCAGCCCGTAGCTGTGCTCCCAGGCGGTACGGGCGGTGGACTCGACGCCGATGCTGGTGGAGATGCCCGCCAGCACGATCCGGTGGATCCCTCGGCGGCGCAGCTGGAGGTCGAGCTCGGTCCCGGTGAAGGCGCCCCAGTGGCGCTTGGTGACCCGTACGTCGCCCAGCGCGGCCAGCTCGTCCGGGATCTCGGAGAACGCCGGCGGCGGGGCGGTGGCCGGGCCGGGGGTGTCGACGTCGGTGGTGGGCAGGTCGCCGCCGTCGGGCGACCAGGCGACGTTGACCAGGACCACCGGCAGCCGGCGGGCGCGGAAGGCCTCGGCGAGCGCGATGCCGTTCTTGAGGATCTCGGCGCCGGGGCGGACGGTCGGCATGCCCAGGATGCCCCGCTGGAGGTCGATCAGCACCAGCGCGGTGCCGGAGTCCAGGGTCAGGGTGGAGGGGGTGGGGGAGGCGGTCATGTTCGGACTCCTCGGTCGCTGTTCGCAGGGGTACGGGCAGGGGTACGGGCAGGGGTGGTCGGCGGAGCTCCGTCGGGGGGAGGGGCGATCAGTCCTCCGCCAGGCGGCGTAGCAGCGGCACGGCCTCGGCCAGCAGCCGCCGCTCCTCGGCGGTCAGCCGCCCCGCCACCAGCTCGGCGATCCGGTCGTGCCCGGCCTCGCGGCGCTCGCGCACCAGGGCGCGTCCCCGGTCGGTCAGCGAGACGAGCAGCCGGCGCCCGTCGGTGGGGTGCGGGGTCCGGGTGACGTACCCCTCGGCCCGCAGGGAGTTCACGGTGGCGATGACGGACTGCGGGCGGATCTTCTCGGCCCGCGCGAGATCGGCCGCGGTGGCCGCGCCGAGCCGGTCGAGCCGTTTGAGGACGGACATCTGCGACAGGCTGATGCCCCCTCCCGTCGTCGCCCGCACCTGGCGCACCAGCATGCCCACGGCCAGCTGGAGCTCCTCGGCGATGTCGTGCACCCCGTCGCGCGGCTCCCGTCCCGATGTCATACCCCGACCGTAGGGAACGACAGGCAAACTTGCAAGGAAGACTGATGATCTGGCCGGCCGGCGGCCGCGGGCCCGGGGAGCGCGACGGCGGTCGTCCGGCGGTCACGGACTCCACGCCGGACGGAGGAACGGGGGAAGACCGGTCCGTATTCACTGGATCGAGGGACGTCACCGACCGGGGATCACCCCCGGCGGAGGGGCCCCGCTTCCGTTGGCCGCCGGGTGACGCGGAAGAGGCGCCGGGCCGAAAACAGCCGGTGCGCGGCCCGGTGCGTCCGGCGTGCCCGGCACGTCCGGCGTGCCACCGGGCGGGAGCGTGGCGGGGGAGCCGACCCCGGGCCGGATGTTCCGCGCCGGGCCGGGTGTGACCCTCCCGCAGTGGCGCACCCAGCCGGGACCGCACCGGACGCTGCGGCCGCCGGCCGACGGCGCGCCCCCGACGGCGGTCGCGCACCCGCCCCGGCCGGTGCTCGGCGAGCGCCTTCACCGACGCCCTCGGGCGCGCTTCCGGGTACGCGCCCGCAGCCCACCCGTCATGGGCGGGGTGGCCCGAACCGGCCGCACACCCCCCAGATCGCCGCACATCCCGAAAGATCATCGAGATCATCGGAAATGATCTTCTCTGTGCCGTCGAGACGACATACTGACCGGTGTGATGATCCAAGACGACACCGTTGTCATCGAGACCCAGGGCCGCGCGGGGGTGGTCACCCTCAACCGCCCCAAGGCCCTCAACGCCCTCACCCACCCCATGGTGCTGAGGATCGCGGAGGCCCTCACGGCCTGGGAGCAGGACCCCGCAGTGGACCACGTCATGATCCGCGGCGCCGGGGAGCGCGGCCTGTGCGCGGGCGGTGACATCCGGGCCATCCACGCGGACGCCAAGGCGGGGACCACGGGCTCCCTCGACTTCTGGCGCGACGAGTACCGGCTCAACGCCCGCATCGCCCGTTACCCCAAGCCCTACGTCGCCTTCATGGACGGCATCGTGATGGGCGGTGGCGTCGGGCTCTCGGCCCACGGCAGCGTCCGCCTCGTCACCGAACGCTCCCGCGTGGCCATGCCCGAGACCGGCATCGGCTTCGTCCCCGACGTCGGCGGGACCTACCTGCTCTCGCGGGCCCCAGGCGAACTCGGCACCCACCTCGCCCTGACCGGCGCCGCGGTCGGCGCGGCCGACGCCCTGCTGTGCGGGCTCGCCGACCACTACGTGCCCTCGGACTTCCTGCCGGAGCTCGTCCGGGACCTCACGGAGGGCACCGACGGCGCCCCCGCCGACAAGGTGGTGGCCCGCTACGCGCTCCCCGCCCCCTGCTCGGGCGGACTCGCCGCCGACCGGGAGTGGATCGACCGGTGCTACGCGGCCGACACCGTCGAGGAGATCCACTCCCGGCTGCTCGGCACCGGCCTGCCGGCGGCCCGTGAGGCCTCCCAGACCCTGCACGCCAAGTCCCCCACCGCCCTCAAGGCCACCCTCGCCGCGCTGCGCAGGGCCCGGGCGCTGGACTCCCTGGAGCGGGTCCTGGAGCAGGAGTACCGGGTTTCCAGTGCCGCCCTGTCCGTGCCGGACCTGGTGGAGGGCATCCGCGCGCAGGTGATCGACAAGGACCGCCGTCCCCGCTGGTCCCCGGCGGCCCTGGTCCAGGTGCGGCCGGCCTCGGTGGAGCGGTTCTTCGCCCCGCTCGGCGAGGGCCGCGAACTGACCTTCCCGTAGGGCCGGGTCGGGCGCGGACCGGCCGCGGATCCGGCGCCCGGTCGTCCGCGGCGCCCGGTCAGCCGCGGTCGATCCGGGTCGCCAGGCCGTCGAGGACCCGCTGGAGCCCGTAGTCGAAGTTCTCCTCGCGCAGCCGCGCCGGGTCCTGTTCCCGCTGGGTGGCGTAGTGGTCCTGCGTCAGCGGGTGCTCGTCGAGGGCCTGGCGGCCCGCCGGGGCCAGGGACCGCAGCCAGTCGGCCTCGCTCATGCCGCTGCGGGCGAGCAGCGAGAGGTAGGAGGCCTCGCTGGTCGTGGCGCCGATGACGTAGGAGATGACCGCCTTCATGGCGAGGTCGGCCTCGCCGGGCGGGAAACCGGCCGTCCGGGCCAGCCGCAGCATCCCCTCGGACATCCGCATCAGGTTCGGTCCCAGGTGGGCCAGTCCCACCTGGCCGAGGACCGAGGCCACCCAGGGGTGGCGCAGGACCATGTCGCGCAGGCTGTGCCCGCTGTGCGAGAGGGAGGCGCGCCACCCGTCCGGGCCGCCGGCCTCGGGGAGCTCCAGCTCGCCGTAGACCTCGTCCACGACCAGCTCGATCAGCTCGTCCTTGTTGGCCACGTGCCGGTAGAGGGACGTGGCGGCCGTGCCCATCTCGGCGCCGAGCTTGCGCATGCTCAGCGCCTCGATGCCCTCGGCGTCGAGCAGCCGCACCGCCGCCGCGACGATCTGCTCCTGGCTGAGGGAGGCCTGCTCCTTCTGGCGCCGCGGCCGGGCCCAGACGGAGGGGACGGGGGCGGGGGACTGCTGCTCTGATGGGGACATGCCCCCACCCTAGCCGCCTGCGGACGCTGTACGCGGCATGCGTACAGCGGAATTCCCGGGGCGGGTCGCCGGCCGGCGCCGCGACGCGCGGCCCGCGCGGGACGGCGTCCCGGAGATCGCGGAGTGCGGGACCCCGTCGGCGCGTCGCGCCGGTTCCCATCCCGGACGAACCAGGCACACCGCTTGAACAACGGGCCCTTCAGGCCGCACTGTTGGCCGGTAGTCGCCCATCTGACCAGGAGACCGCCTTGTCGTCGCACACCTCCCCCCGGCACGTCATCGACCCCGCCGGCGGCTGCCCGCACGCGCTCAACGCCCGGCTGCGCGCCGAGGGCGCCGTGGCGGAGGTCGTCCTCCCGGGCGGGGTGCCCGGCGCCGTCGTCCTGGGACACGAGGCGCTCAAGGAGTTCCTCGCCCACCCCGACGCGGCCAAGGACGCACGCCACTTCCCCGCCCTCCACGACGGCAGCATCCCCGCCGACTGGCCCCTGCGGGTCTTCGCCAACGCCCAGGGCATGCACACCGCCGACGACGCCGACCACCGGCGCCTGCGCTCCCTCGTCGGCAACGCCTTCACGGCCCGTCAGGTGGAGCGGCTGCGCCCGCGCGTCGAGGAACTGGCCGACGGCCTCCTCGACGACCTCGCCGCGGCCGCCGCCGGATCCGCCGACGGGGTCGCCGACCTGCGCACGCACTTCGCGCTGCCGCTGCCGATGAGCGTCATCTGCGAACTGCTCGGCGTGGACCCCGAGCACCGGGGCCGCCTGCACCACCTCTCGAACACCGTCATCATCTCCACCGACATCGCCCCGGCCGAGGTGATGGCCGCCGTGCGCGAGCTGGTGGAGCTGATCGCCACCATCGCCGCCGCCCGCCGCGCCGCCCCCGGCGAGGACCTCACCAGCGCCCTGATCGCCGCGCGCGACGAGGACGGAGACCGGCTCAGCGAGGCCGAACTCATCGGCACCATGCGGCTGATGCTCGTCGCGGGCCACGAGACCACCCTCAACCTCATCAGCAACGCCGTCCGCGCCCTGTGCACCCACCGCGACCAGCTGGCCCTGGTCATGGACGGCAAGGCGAGCTGGTCGGACGTGGTGGACGAAACCCTGCGCTGGGACGGGCCGGTCAGCTGGTTCCCCTTCCGGTACCCCACCCGCGACCTCACCGTCGCCGGCACCGTCATCGCGCAAGGCACCCCCGTACTCGCCGGCTACACGGCGGCCGGCCGCGACCGGGCCTTCCACGGCCCGGACGCCGACCGCTTCGACCTGACCCGGCCCACCGCCGCCCGCAACCTCTCCTTCGGCCACGGCGCGCACTACTGCGTCGGCGCGCCCCTCGCCCGGCTGGAGGCGACCATCGCCCTGGAACGCCTCTTCACCCGCTTCCCCGGCCTCGACCTGGCGGTGCCCGAGGCCGGGCTTCCGCGCCAGCGCAGCTTCATCGGCAACAGCGTCGAGGCGCTCCCGGTCCGCCTGGCCTGACCCGGGCGGGCGGGGTCCCGTGCCGCCCTACGAGACGGGCGCGGGCGCGGAGAGTTCGGTGCTGAGCCACCCCAGCGCGTCGGGGTACATCCCGCTCCACGTCTGGAAGTTGTGCCCGCCGGCCGGGCGGACCAGCGTCTTCACCCGCACCCCGGTGCCCCGCGCCGCGCGGGCGAACTCCGCCAGCTGCCGCGGCGGGCTCTCCTTGTCCTGGGCGGAGGTGGCCAGGAACAGCCCGACGTCCGCCCCCTTCGTGTGCGCCAGCAGCCACGCCGGGCTGTTGCGTTCGCGCAGCCCGGGATCGGCCAGCACCCCCGCGTCCCCGGTCAGCGGATCGGGGTCCAGGGCCGCGCCCGCCCGGAACACCTTCGGGTACTGCAACGGCAGCTTCGCCGCGCAGAACGCCCCGGTCGAGACGCCCATCAGCCCCCACCCCTTCGGCTCGGGCAGCGTACGGAAGTTCTTCGCGACCAGGTCCGGCACGTCCCGGGCGAGCCAGGTCGCGATCTTGCGCTGCGGGGTGTCGCTGCAGTCGGTGTTCACCCCGCCCGGATAGATCTCCGGCATCACCAGGATGAACGGGCGCGCCTCGCCGAGCCGGACCAGCCGCTCCAGCGCCCCGGGCATGGACCCCAGGTCCATCCAGGAACGCGGCGTACCCGGGTAGCCGTGCAGCAGCATCACCACCGGGAACCGGGTCCGGTCCGCCCCCGGGGCGTCGTACGCCGGGGGAGTCCACACGATCACCTGCCCGGCGAGCTTCGAGTGACTGCCCCGGACGTACGTGCTGAGCGTGCCGTCGCCGCCCTGCGTGAACTTGGCCCGGCCGACCGGCGGCCCCGTCATCGCGGAGGCGTCCTCACCGTTCCCGGTGCCCAGCAGGTCGTCCCAGGAGGCGTACAGCCCGAAGCTGCCGTTGATCCACGCGGCGACCACGCAGATCGCCGTCAGCTGGCACAGCCCGATCATCAGCACCCGTGCCGTCCACCGCACCGGAGCGGGCCCCGGGACCCGGTTCCACAGCAGCAGCGCCAGGAGCACGGCCAGCGCCGTGACCGCGATCAGCGTGACGAGGAACGCGGTACTGGTCAGCTCCACGGCGTCGGCTCCTGACGTGCGGGAGGGCGGGACGGCAGGCGGGTGACGTCCTGACGGGGCCCTCAATGTACGGCGCCCGCGGGCCCGCGGGCGCGGGTCCGCGTCGTGTCGGCACGGGCGCCGGAGCGGACCCGCCGCCGTCCCCGGCCCGCCCCCGATCACAGCGAGCGGACGTCCACGGTGACCGTGTGCCAGCCCGTCGCCCCGTCCGGGAGGGTCCCGGAGCGCGTGCCCGTCTGGGTCCGTCCCGAGCCGTCCGTGGCCCGGACCTGGAGCGTGTGCCCGCCGGGAACGGCGTCCCAGGGCCACACCCACTGCCGCCAGGTGTCGACGCCGTCGGCCGCCGCCAGCCGGGCCGGGAGCCACGGGCCGTCGTCGACCCGCACCTCCACCCGGGAGATGCCCCGGTGCTGCGCCCACGCCACCCCGGCCACCATCACCCGCCCGGGTGACACCCGGCCGAAGGGACGCGGGGTGTCGATCCGCGACTGCGTCTTGACGGCGGCCCGCTGCGCCCAGGAACGCCGGACCCAGTACGCGTCGAAGGCGGCGAAGGTGGTCAGGCGCAGCTCGGTCAGCCACTTGCAGGCCGACACGTACCCGTACAGGCCCGGTACGACCATCCGGACCGGGAAACCGTGCGCGAAGGGGAGCGGCGCGCCGTTCATCCCGACGGCGAGCAGCGCGTCCCGGCCGTCCATGACGGTCTCCACGGGCGTTCCGATGGTCATCCCGTCGACCGAGCGGGCCACCAGCTGGTCGGCGGGGCCGCCCTCGGAGGGCGGGCGGACCCCCGCCTCGCGCAGCAGGTCGGCCAGGCGGACGCCCAGCCATCGGGCGTTGCCCGCGTACGGGCCGCCGACCTCGTTCGAGACGCAGGTCAGGGTCACGTCGTGTTCGACGAGCGGCCGGGCGAGCAGGGCCGGCAGGTCCAGGCTCAGCGGCTTGGCGACCCCGTCCCCGCGCAGCGTGAGCCGCCAGCCGGCGGCGTCCACGCGCGGGACGACCAGGGCGGTGTCCACGCGGTAGAAGTCCCCGGCGGGGGTGAGGAAGGGGGAGAGACCGGGGATCCGCAGGTCCGCCCCGGCGGGTACGGGCGGCGCGGGGACGGCCGGCGGCGGCAGGGCGAGATCCGCCCGGGAGGCGGTGGCCCGTGCCGAGCCGTGGGCCCCGAGACGGCGCCCGGCGAGTCCGGCCACCGCGGAGGCCGTGACCGTGGCCGCCACGATCCGGCCGAAGCCCCGCCGGTCCATGGGCCAGGTGCCACCGGGCCGCCCCGGCGCGGGGCGGGGCCGTCGCAGGGTGGTGACCAGCAGGTACAGCGCTCCGGCCGCGACCGCCCCGCCCGCCAGCGACGGCAGGGCGTCCCGCCAGGTGGCCTCGGGCCGGCCGAGCGCCGCCACCGCCCCGAGCACGCCCACCGCACCGGCGAGCACCAGGCCCGTCCGGAGCCGGTGTACGGCGAGGACGCCCGTCGCGGCGGCGAGGACCGCCAGCACCAACGTGATCCCGAGCGTCAGCACCGGTTTGTCGGCGGTGCCGAAGGTACGGATCGCCCATTCCTTGACCGCCGCGGGCGTACGGTCCACCACGGCCCCGCCGACCGCGGTGAGCGGGGCCGCCTCGGGCCGGACGGCCACCGCCGCGAGCCCCGCGACCGTCAGCCCGGCGAACGCCGACACCAGCCCGGCGACGGCCCCGGCCGGCCACAGCCGGCGGGCGCCGCGCGTCCGCTCCACGGGTGCCATCGGCGTTCACCTCCGCCCGTGCGCACATCGCCCCGCGCATGGTCCGGTCCGCACGCTCCCGGCGAGCAGGTGCCGCCGCGCGGATCCGGTACCCCTCCACCCTTCCACGGTTGCGCACCGGACGTCGGAGCGGCCGGAGCCGGCCATGCCGTCTCGTCCGGACCTTGCCCGGCCCGCGCCGCCGGCAAGATCCGGTGGAGACGGCCTACGCGGTCCGGGTGCCGGGCAGGGCCAGCAGGACCAGGGGGTTCGTCGTCGGGGCGGCGGAACCGCCCTCGGGCTCCACGGTGACGCCGATCCCGGTGGCTCCGCGCACCGGGCCGGCCAGGAGGGCCGGGGCGTCGGGCCGCCCGGGATCCATCAGGCCCGCCGGGCGCATGCCGCCGTCCGGACCGGCGAACCACAGCTGGTAGACACGCCCCGCCGGGGGCGCCGCCATCCCGGAGGGCACGAACACCGCCCGGTCCCGCTCGCGGGAGAGCACCACCGTCCCCGTGCCGCCGTCCGCGATCCGGCCGGACGCCAGCCGGGCGTCGGGGGCGGACAGCACCCCGGCCAGCGCGGCCTCCCGGGCCTCGGCCGCCCGTGCCTGCTGCCGCGCGGTGTCCGCCCGTTGGTACTGCCAGGCCGCGACCCCGCCCAGCCCGGCCGCCACCGCCACGCAGGCGGCCAGGGCCCACCTGGCCCACCCCCGGCGCCGCGGAGCCCGGTGCCGGGCCGCCCCGGGCTCCGGTTCCGCGCCGGCGGGGAGCTCCCGGATCCGCCGCAACACGGCCTCGCGGAGCGCGGGCGGCGGCTCCACCGCGGCCGCCGCGCCCAGCAGGGCGGCCGTCGCCGCGAACTCCCGTACCTCCCGGGCGCAGTCCGGGCAGGTCTCCAGATGGGCCTCGAAGGCGGCGCGCTCCGGCTCCGGCAGTGCGTCCAGCGCGTAGGCCGCCGTCGCCCCGTGCGGGTTCTCCGTGCTCATCAGCCGCTCACCCCGAGACAGTCGCGCAGCCGCAGGAGACCGTCCCGCAGCCGCGTCTTCACGGTACCCAGCGGTACCGACAGGGTCTCGGACAGCTCGCGGCAGGTCCGCCCCCCGTAGTAGGCCAGGACCACCGACTGCCGCTGGAGGGCGGTCAGCCCCTCCAGACAGCGCCGCACCCGCGCGCGTTCCTCGTGCTCCAGCGCGGCCTCGGTCACCTCGTCGAACTCCGGCAGCGCCGCCTCCAGCCGCGCCGCCCGCCGTTCCCGGTCGGCCGAGGCCTGCGCGGAGCGCACCCGGTCCACCGCCCGCCGGTGCGCCATCGTCAGCACCCAGGTCCGTACGCCGCCCCGCTCGCGGCGGTACCGCCCGGCGGTGCGCCACACCTCGACGAACACCTCCTGGGTCACCTCCTCCGCCTGTGCCCGGTCGCGCAGCACGGCGCTCGTCACGCCGAGCACGGCCGGGCTCACCGCCTCGTACACCGCGACGAAGGCCGCCTCGTCGCCCCCGGCGACCCGGCCGAGGGCGACGGCCAGATCCTCCTCGGTCCGGGACCGTGTCATGTCGTTCACGCACCGATCCTCCGTGAGAGGAGGGGCCGTGGCGACCCCCGCCCGCCGCGTGGACGATTCGGAGCCACCGGGCCGTCGGCTCGGTCCCGTACGGGGGCGGGTCCGGCGGGGCGCTCAGGCACGGGGCCGGCCGGCCCGTTCCGCGGCCCGGCGGGCCATCTCCGCCAGACGGTCCCCGGCGTCCGACCCGGTCGGCCGGGTGGCCAGTTCGCCGCGTTTGCGCAGCTCCACCACGCCGTCGGTGAGCCGGTCCGGGTCGGTGGGGGTGGCGGGCCCGGGTAACCGGGCGTCCGTGGGGGCGTCGGTCCCGCGCACCAGGAAGGTCAGCAGCTCCAGGGCCGACGCCACCGGCGCCGCCGCCCGGCCGGACGGGTCCGTCGCCGTACCGGACGCGGTGGCCGCGCCCGCCGTACCGGACGCACCCGCCGTACCGGATGCGTCCGACGCGTCCGCGGTGCCCGCATCATCCGCCGCACCCGGTGCGGTGGCCGGGGGCCCGGGGGGCCGCTCCCGCTCGGTCTCGGACATCTCGCTGCACTCCTGTCGGCCTCTGGCCCGTGGGCGTCGGAAAGGGGCGGCCGCCGCAGCACCGCGGCGGCCGCCCCTCGGCACGTCCGGGCCAGTCAACCCAGCGCCTCCGCGGGGAGGGAGTCCTCGGATCCGATCTCCCCCGTCCGGGTAAGGCGAATCCCCCGGGAGGGTGAGTGCTACGGCGTGTCGCGAGCGCATCCGGATCCTGTGCGGTAAGTCCCGCGCGGTAGGTCAGCCCGCGGTCGCTGCCGGGAGGGTGGCGGCCACCGCGGCGGCCAGGGCGTACGGATCGCCGCGGGGCGTGGCCGGCGGACGGGTGGTGCGCCGCGCCCACTCCTCCTCGTACGCGTGCCAGTCGATCTCCGGGGGTGCGGTCCGCCGGGCCAGCGCCTTCTCCAGCGTGCCGAAGTACAGCTCCCACCGCCCGGCGTAGAACTCCCCGACCAGACCGCTCCATTCGCGGTTCGCGTAGTCGTGCAGGAAGCCCCCCTCGCTGGTGCCGCGGCGCCCCCACACGGTCAGGATCGAGCGCGCGTCGTACTCGTAGTGGTCCTTCTCGGCCTCCGTCGTGCCCCAGGAGCGGGCCGCGTCCAGCCAGCGGCCCAGCAGGAAGTTCGGGTCGGATCCGGTGAGCGCGTCCAACTGCGCCTCCCTCCAGGCCCATTGGGTGGCGAGCGTGCGCAGCAGCGCGGCGTTCCCCGCCCCGTAGGCCGCCCTGATCCGCGGCAGCAGCACCCGCGAGTGGTCGGCCAGGGCCTGCCGGGCGGTGTCCACCAGGTCGAACCGGTACGCGCTGGAGGAGCGCAGCCGCGGGGCAACCCGCAGCAGGTGGTCCAGGGCGCGGCGCACCGAACCCGCCGGGTAGCGCATGGACCTGGGGCTCCAGTGCCCGGCGCCGGCCGCCGTCAGCCCCGGCCGCGCGGTGAACAGGCTGTCCTGGGACTCCGACCACAGCCCCGAGGAGGTGCTGTACGGGCCCCGGCGCAGCTCATCCCAGGCTGCCGCGGCCTCCGGATCGGGCGCTCCGTAGCGGCGTGCGGCGAAGGCGCCGAACCAGGCCCGCTGGTCGATCGGCCCCGGCTCCCAGGCGAGGTCGGTGAACAGGCCGAAGGCCGCCGGATCGGTCCCGGCCGCCTCGGGCAGGTACGCGGTCCCCGCCAGCGCGCTGTTCCCCTTGGCGCGCCAGGCCGCGAACCGGTCGATCCACACCGAGGTGTTGGCGCCCACCGTCGTGTGCCCGCCGAAGTTGTGGATGCTGCCCATCGCGTACGTGACACCGCCCCAACGGGTCTCCCGGTCCAGGCGGTTGTACCGGTCGGACAGTCCGTCGAGGATCAGCAGCTTCGAGGTGTCCACCCCGGCGAGCAGCTCCGGCGTGGGGTCGTCCTGCCAGCCCAGCACCGCCCACAGGGCCCCCGGGTGCGCGGCGTGCAGGGCGCCCTGGACGGCCCGCGCGGCGGCCTTCACGTCCACCCGGCCCGTCCGTCCGCCCTCGTGCAGCGGGCTCATCCGGTACATCGTGCTGTCCCCGAAGACGGCCCGCTGCTCCGCGTAGTACGCGGCCGCGAGCCGCCCGGACACCGGTGAGGCCGGGTCCAGCCAGTCGGGCCGGGCGAACCCCGCCCAGTCGCCCTGGGCCACGGTGACCGCCCCCGGATTGCGGGCGGCGAACTCCGGCGGCACCGTGCCGAACCAGCCCGGCAGCACCGGGGTCATGCCGAGTCCGCGCAGCTGCTCGGCGACGCGCCCGCCCAGCGCGGCCCGCTCGCGCATCAGGCGTTCGGTGACCGGCCCGCCGAAGCCGCTCAGGTTCTGCAGCAGCCACCAGCTCTGGTGCGCGGGGCCGGGGATCCACTCGCGCAGCTCCCGCGCCGGGTACCCGAAGCCCTGGAGCGCCTTGTAGTACGGGTACTCGGCGCCGACCTGCACGAACACCTCGTTGACCCCGTGCAGGGCGAGCACGTCGATCTGCCGCCGGCGCTCCTCGAAGGAGCGGTACGCGCCCGCGTACCCGTCGTCGGTGTCGTTGAGCGCGTACCGGTGCGGGACGAGCGCGCTGCGGGTGACCGGCTCGGGCACCGCGGGCAGCGTCGCCGGCAGCATCCCGAGGCTGTCGCCCGGCAGGCCGATGTCCACCCCGGCGACGTGCCGCAGGTACCAGCCGACACCGGTGAGCAGCGTCGCGCCGGTGGAACCGCGCACGGTGACGGCGCCCGCGCGGCCGGAGACGGTGAAGGTGTCGGCGCCGGCCGCGGGTTCGGGCACGAGCGTGAACTGCCCCGCGTGGCGCGGCAGGAGCCGCGCCAGGGCGGCCCGCGCGGGCGCGGCGTCGAAGGTCCGGGGAGTCGCGCCGGGGCCTGGCGCCGAGGTCCGGGCATCCGGGCCGCCGCCGACCGCCCGCCGCACCGCGACCCCGCCCGTCACGGCGGCTCCGCGCCCGGCGGCTTCGGGCGTCACCTCCGCGGGCGTCACCGCCCCGGGCACCGCCGCCCCCGGCAGGGCGGCCCCCGGCCGGGCGGCCCTCGGTACCGCCGCCCCGCGCACCGCCGCCCCGGGTGCGGCTCCCGTGCCGGCGAGGGCCAGCAGTACGAGGGCCAGCACCGGCAGCGCCGGGCGTACACCGCGCCGGGCGCGGGGCGGCGGCTTCGTCATCGGGGCCCCGTCAGACCGGCAGCGACCAGGCCTGGTCGGCCCGGTGGTCACCGCAGGGGGCCAGCCGCAGCCGCTCGGCCGGGGCGTCCGGGGTCGAGGGCGCGGCCGGGGCGGTCAGGCACTGGCCGCTCGTCTCCTCGACCAGGGCCCCGTCGCGCCGGTGGCGCCAGCTCTGCCCTGCCTGGCGTCCCGGGGCGCAGTCGGTCAGCTCCACGGCCGCGCTCCCGCCCGCCGCCAGGCACTTCCCGTCCAGCCGCACCCGTCCGCCGCCGCCCAGGGTCCAGCGCTGGTCGCCTCCGGCGGTGCAGCCGGCCAGCACGACGGCGCCGACGCCGCTGGTGTTGGCCCCGTCGGCGCACGCGGCCCCGAGGCCGTTGAGCTGACCGGTGGGCACGGGCTCGGCGCAGCCGTGCGGGGTGAGCCGCCAGACCGCCGTGTCGTGTGCGGCGAGCCGCCCGGTCAGCGCGTCGGAGACCGCGGCGGTCCGCCCGCTCCACAGGTCCTCGGCGTCCACCGTGCAGGCCCGCAGCCCGACGTCGGCCAGCGGTACCGAGACGTCCCGGGCGGCGCCGGAGCGGTTGAGCACGGCCACCGCGCGGTCGCCGTTCGCCAGCGGCCGGACCAGGACGTCGAAGGTGGCGTTCGAGGAGACGACCGAGCCCTGCCGGCCCATCGGGTCCTGGTCGAGGGCGATCAGGCGGGTGTTGCCGAGGGTCGCCAGGCCGCCCGGGGTCAGTCCGGAGACCTCGGAGGAGAGGATGAAGGGGGCCGCCATCATCGCCCACAGCCCGACCTGGCTGCGGCTCTCCGCGTCGGTCAGCCCCGGGGCGCCGGCGATCAGGAAGTCGGGGTCGTTCCAGTTGCCGGGGCCCGCGTACCGGCCGAGCCACCGGTTGTAGCCGTAGTTGCCGAGTACGGAGCTCCACCGCGAGGTGTCGGGGGCGGACGGCTTGTAGACCTTGATGTCGCGGCCCTCGCGCCACAGCTGGCCGGTCTCGCCGACCCAGTCGAGCACCTTGTGCCAGTCCGAGCCGCCCCATTCGCCCTGCTGGAAGTAGGCGGGCGCGGAGGCCGAGAGCACCATCGGGCGGCCGCTGTCGCGCAGCGCGCGGGCCACGGAGTTGTAGGCGTCGCGGTAGGCCTCCTCCTTGGTCCTGCCGGGCGGCACCCACAGGTTGCAGCCGTCCATCTTCACGTAGTCCACGTCCCACGACGCGAACAGCAGGGCGTCGCGGGCGTAGTGGTCCGCGCCGCCGCCCTCGGGGGCGCCGCTGCCGGGGTAGCGCTCGCAGGTGAGTGATCCGGCGTCCTCGTAGATGCCGAACTTCAGCCCCTTGCCGTGCAGGTACCCGCCGAGCCAGGCCATGCCGTGCGGGAACTTCGCGGTGTCGGCGACCAGGTTCCCCTGCGCGTCGCGGCTCTTCTCCATCCAGCAGTCGTCGACGGTCACCGTGTCGTAGCCCTTGGCGGCGAGTCCGCTGGAGACCAGCGCGTCCGCGTTGGCGACCACCGTGGCCTCGTCGACGTCGCACATGTAGTGCGCCCAGTTGTTCCACCCCATGGGCGGGGTGAGGGCGAGCGGGGTGTCCCGGCTCGCCGTCGGCTCGGCCGCCGCCGGGGCGGGGCAGAGCGCGAGGGCGAGCAGGGCGGCCGCGGTCAGGCAGGGGAGCGAGGCGCGCAGGCGAGGCGGCACGGGGTCTCCTTGACGTGGTGGCGTACCGGCGGGGGCGTTCGTGCGCCCAGTGCAGCGGTGCGACTACCCGCTGTCAACATAAGTCGATGTTTCCGCATCAATGACCAGCAATATGGGTGTAGTCGGGAGTGCGGCCGAGGCACGCCGGCCGGGCGATACGGCGTATGTGCCACTGGCTGATACGCTGTATCTCATGCCGAGGAGATCCACCGCCCTGGACCGGGCGACACCGGAGGCCATCGCCCTCACCGCCCTGCGCGTCCTCGACGAGGAAGGTCCCGGAGCCCTGAGCTTCCGCGCCCTCGCCGACCGGCTCGGCGTCTCCCACGCCACCGTCCAGCGCCGCTGCGTCGATCTCGCCGGTCTGCTCGACCTGTGCACCGAACACCTCGCCGCCCAGCTCCCCGAGATCCCCGCCGGCACGGACTGGGCCGAGGCCACCGAGCGGCGGTTCGGCGCGCTCTACCGGCTGCTCACCGCCCACCCCGGACTCCTCGTGCTGCGCGGCGGCCGGCCCTGGCTCGGCCGCCAGCTGCTGGCCCGCCTCGTCGAACCGGCCCTCGCCGACAGCGTCGCCGCCGGGATGAGCGCCGCCGAGGCCATGACCGTCTACCGCCGCATGTACCTGCTCACCCTGGGCAGCGCCGCCTTCGTCGACCACCGGGACCCGGGCGCCGTCACCGCCGCCTCCCGCGCCGCGCTCGCCGCGCTGGATCCGGCCGAGTTCCCGGTGCTGGCCGGCGGGCTGGCCGACGTACTGCCCCCGCTGACCGACCACGAGGTGTACTACGGCGCCCTGCGCCAGCTCATCGAGGCCGCCCGGCCCGCCGTCTGAAAGGCAGTCCGACCATGGAACAGCAGCTCGACCACGCCGCCGTCCGCGCCGCCGCCCGCCGGGTGGCGGGGACGATCCGCCCCGCCGCCGTCGTGCCCGCCGCCGAAGGGGTCTGGTACGCCCTGGAGCACCTCCAGCACACCGGCTCCTTCAAGGCCCGCGGCGCCCACAACTTCCTCGCGGCCCACCGTGAGGCCGGCGCCCTGCCCGCCGCCGGCGTCACCATCGCCTCCGGCGGCAACGCCGGCCTCGCCTGTGCCTGGGCGGCCCGCGCGCACGGCGTCCCCGCCACCGTCTTCCTCCCCGCCAACGCGCCCCGCGTCAAGGTGGAACGCCTGCGCGGCTACGGCGCCGACGTACGGCTCGTGGGGGACCGCTACGCCGAAGCGCTGGCCGCCTGCCGGGAGTTCGCCGCCGACAGCGGAGCCCTGAGCAGCCACGCCTACGACCATCCCCTGGTGGCCGCCGGTGCCGGCACCCTGCTGGAGGAGATCCGGACCGCCCTGCCCGGCCTGGACACCGTCGTCGTCGCGGTCGGCGGCGGCGGTCTGTTCGCGGGCGTCGCCACCGCCGCCCGCGCCCACGGCGTACGGGTGGTCGCGGCCGAACCGGAGCACTGCCGCGCCCTGAACGCCGCCCTGGAGGCGGGCCGCCCCGTCGACGTCCCCGTGGCCTCCGTGGCCGCCGACTCCCTCGGCGCCACCCGGGTCTCCGCCGACGCCCTGGCCGCCGCCCGCGCCGGGAACGCCACCTCGGTCCTGGTCCCGGACGAGGCCATCACCGCCGCCCGCCGGGCCCTGTGGGAGGAGCACCGCCTCGTGGTCGAGGCCGGCGCCGCCACCGCCCTCGCGGCCCTGCGCACCGCGGAAAAGCCCCTGGGTGAACGCGTCGCCGTCGTCCTGTGCGGTGCCAACACCGACCCCGCCGACCTCTGACCGGTACGGGAGCCCGATCCCCGCGGGCCGGCGACGCACCGCTCCGGCGACCGGACCTACGGGGCCTCCTGTCCGTCGCGGACGACGACCACCGTGCTCGCGGCGTACTGGACGACCTGCTGGCTCACCGAGCCCAGCAGGGCGCCCTTGATCCCGCCGTACCCGCGCGTGCCGACCACCGTCAGCTCCGCCTCCCGGGAGGCCTCCACCAGGACCTGGGCCGGCGGGCCCTGTTCGACCCGGCGGAAGACCGGGACGCCGGGCGAGGCGCCGACCGCCTCGGCGACGGTGTCCGCCAGCCGCTGCCGCGCCCCCTCCTCGGCGGACACCAGTTCCGCCTGCTCCGCGATGCCCACCGCGAACGGGTTGGTGTTCCACTGCCAGCTCATGACGGCGTGCACCCGGCTCCCGGTGGCCCTCGCCTGGCCCACCGCCCAGCGGAGGGCCTCCTTCGAATGGGCCGAACCGTCCACGCCGACGACGATCAGGGGCTCGATGGTCTCACTCACAGTGGGTTCCTCTCGGTTCGTCCGGATCGTCCTTCCCTCCCTGTATACACGGACGGGCGGATCCCGCCTCGAACGACGATCGTCGCGGCGGCCGAAGACTTTGGGGGACAGCGGAGACGGCCCGCTCGCTGCGAAGGTCGTCACGACGGCGGGAACGCGCCGGAACGCGACGGCACGGAGGAAACGGGCGATGGCTCAGCGCAAGGGATGTCTGATCGGCTGCGGCGTGGCGCTGGTGGTGGGGATCGGACTCGCCGTCGCGCTGTTCCTCGGCGTCTCCAAGGTCCTTGACGTGGCCGACAAGACCCTGGTCGACCCGAAGGTCTACGCGGAGGTCAAGGTCGGCGACCCGGAGGGCGAGGTCCGCGGCAGGCTGCCCTCCGGCGAGACCTTCGTCAAGGAGGCCCTCAAGGAGGGCGGTCCGGCCGAGCCCGCGGGCAGCACGTGCTCCTGGTACCTCTCCACCAGCGACAGCGGCGACGACGTGCTGCGCTTCTGCTTCAAGGACGGAAAGCTCGCGGACAAGGCCGAGTACCGCATGAAGTAGACCCCTTGCCGGGGCGTCACCCGCCTCCCGGCCGGCCGTCCAGCCGGGAGGCGGAGCGGGCCAACCCCGCGGCGGCCGTGTCGCAGCGCAGGGCCAGCTCGTCCACGCGGGCCCGGAAGGCGTCCGCCTGCGCGCCCCTCCAGTCGAGGCGCTCGCAGGCGCCGCGCAGCCGCCGGGCGCGTTCGCGCAGCGCGGCGGCGTGGGCGCGCAGCCCCTCCGCCACGTCGGGCCGCCCGCTCACGCCTGCTCCTTCCAGGGCGCGAAGGCGTTCGTCACCCCGGCCAGCGCGGGCCCCAGTTCGGGGTGGTGCCGCAGCAGCACCGTGACCATCGAGTTCCGGTCGATCCAGCGCAGCCCCTCCGGCGTGTACACCTCCGGCCGGTAGTCGGTGGTGAAGAAGCGGTCGCTCTTCAGGCGCCGGCTGGCCATCAGGATGAAGATCCGGAAGAGGGTGTCGCTGAACCCGAAGCCCGCCGGGCGGGGTTCGGCGAGGTTTCCGACGAGGGTGTCGACCCGGTCGAGCCGGCCGTCGTAGAGCTCCCGCAGCAGCGGGGTGTCGCCCGGGTGCCCGCCGGTGAGCTCCTCGAAGGAGGTGACGGGCCGCTTGCGCAGCATCTGCCGGTAGGCGTTGTAACGCGGGATGCCGCGCTCGCGGTCGCGCAGGATGTCCACGGTCCCGAGGTCGACGTGCTCGCCCGACAGGCGCTTGAGGTTGCGCAGCGCGTCCGGGTGGTTGTGCAGGACCAGGGCGCCGGGGTGGGTGACGCCGAAGGTGTAGAGCAGGTCGCTCGTCCCGTACGCGTCGACCGAGCTCCGGGTCGTGGCCCCCTGCATGTCGTCGAATCCGATGACCTTCCGCGTCCCGCCCCGCAGGTGGTCGCGGACGGTGATCTCGTCGGGGATCAGGGGGTGCAGCCGGTACGCCGAGACGAACTCCTCCGTCATGGAGAAGGGCGCGGCGTGGTGGTCGGTCCGCGAACCGAGGATGCCGCTCAGGGCCTCGCCGCCGATCCGGCCGAACCGGCGCGTCACCCAACGCGGCAGCAGGCCGTGCCAGTTGGCGTTCATCGACTGCCGCAGCACCGGGGTGTCGAGGATCCCCGGAGTCCACTCGACCGTGTGGATCTTCGCCATGAGGGCCGTGTTGACCAGCCGGGCCGTGTGGAAGAGCCGCTCGTCGTCCCAGGTGGGGTGGTGCGAACGGACCAGGTCGCAGATGGAGTTGTGCTCCTTCGCGAAGAGCGTGTGCAGCAGCGAGAGCCCGGCCCAGTAGTCGCTGTTCATGCCCGTGGCGTCCAGGCAGTCCATGCCCGGCCGCGGATCGGCCGGCAGCCGGCCGTCGTCGAGGATCAGGTGCCCGTGCTCCCCGGTGCGCAGCGAGCGGCAGCGGGCCTCGTCCGAGCCGTAGATCTGCGAACCGTCCCACCAGTGGGTGACCGTGTTCTCGTACGTCGGCGGGGCGCCGGGGGTGGTGTGGGAGACCGGGTCGGGACGGGTGCGGTTCACCCGCATCGGGCAGCCGCCGGTCTGCTCCTCCCAGTCGTCGTCCGCGGCGAGCGGGACGGTGAACGGCTCCGCCTCCTCGTTGTCGCCGTGGTTGGCCCAGCCGTGGTTCTGGAACTGGATCCACGCCGCGGCCAGCAGGTTCAGCGTCGGTGCCGGGACGAATCCCCGCCGGGCCAGCAACTGCCGGCTGACCTCGCGGGGGCTGGGCGCCATCAGGTCCTCCCCGTCGGGGAAGGCCATGTGCAGCGGCGCGTTGCGGTCCAGCCGGGTGCCGACCCGGCCCATGTCCACGTCGTACGGGTCGTAGCCCGAGCCGTCGTACGAGCGGTACGGCGCCGGCTGCGCGGTGGGGCGCCGGTCGCGTTCGCCGCCCGCGCCGAAGGTGTCGTAGAGGTTGTGCCGGCGCAGGTCCTCGCGGAGCACCGCCAGGTTCAACAAGCCGATCGGAGCGGGCAGTTCGTGCCACTCGTAGCTGCGGTTGATCAGGGAGAAGGCGGCGGACTCCAGCCGTTCCAGAACCCCGGGCGGCCCGTACGGCTCCGGGGACGGGGACGGGGACGGTGGCGCCGGGTGCGGGCCGCCGTCCGTGTTCCCGTCCCGCCCCCGCGCCCCCGGGGGCGTCGGGGGAGCGGTCTGCTCGGCGGTCCGGGGGGTGGTCTCGGTCATCGGGGTCCTCAGCGGTCGTGGAGGGTGAAGAGGTGCGTGCCGGTGACCCGGCCGCGGAACGGCGCGAGTTCGGAGTCGACGTGCGCCCGCGCGTGCGGGACGTCGTGTTCGAGGTTGTGCGCGTACCGCTCGGCGGCGTGGCACAGCGGGAAGGCGTGGGTGTCGTCGGCCCAGGTGAACTCGGTGAACCCGGCGGGCGGCGCGTACGGGGAGACCGCCGAACGCCCTTCCAGGCTGGGCACGATGTCGTGCTCGTTGACCAGGGACACGACCCGGGTCCGCGGGTCGGCGGCCCGCTTGTGGTCGACGGGCGAACCGATCGCGATCACGTGCGTGACCGTGTACAGCGCGTTGAAGTCCCGGCTCGACGCCAGGTTCATGGCGGTGATCCCGCCCTGGCTGTGGCCGACCAGGGCCACCTCCGTGCCGGAGGGGACCAGGCGGCGCAGCGCCTTGACGACCGCCCGGGTGTACGGGGTCTCGCGGGCGCCGACCGCGTCGATGGCGCCCACCAGGTCCTGTGGGCTCTCCGCGTTGAACGCCTTGCCCATCCCGGCCAGTTGCACGACGTGGCGGCCCACGCCGTCCGGCCCGGCCACCTGCTGCACCAGCAGCAGGCCGGCGGTGCCGATGCGCCCGATGTTGCGGACGTAGCCCACGATGGAGCCGGAGGTGTCGAGGTCCGCCAGCAGTTCGGCCGACGCGGTGTGCGGTTCGGCCCGGCCCGCGCCCCGGTCCAGCACCGACCAGAGCGCCGCGCTGATCCCCAGGAAGTAGTCCGAGGTCAGGGGGCGGCCCGTGGCGATCTGCCAGCCCGCGTTGTCGTTGAAGGGGTTCTCGTCGGTCAGCGCGTTCCAGGCCATGATGTCGGCGAAGGACGGCGCCAGCAGCGCCAGCGCGTACTCGGCGCCCTTCTCCGTCAGCAGTCCCTTGAACACCCGTAACGCCTCGGCCTGCCGGTCCTCGTCGATGGCGCGCAGCACCCTGGAGGTGGTCGGGTTCTCCAGCAGTTCCGGGTGGCGCACCGACGCCGCCCGGATCCGGGCCTTGAGCCCCTCGACGGCCAGACTCACCGCCAGGCTCTCCCTGCTGGTCAGTACGCCGGCCAGCCAGAGCGCCCCGGCCAGCGGGTGACGGCCGTGCGGGGCCCAGCCGAAGCCCCGGGCGTCCGTCAGCGCGGACACCAGCTCCCGCCGGTTGCCGCGACGGCGGCGGGGGCCGGCCGTGGCGGGCGCCGGACGCGGGGCCAGGGCGACGCGGGAGGCGTAGCGGGCGGCCTCCCGCACGGCGTCGGCGGCCTCGGCCAGCTCGGCGCAGACCGCGTGCAGCGAGGCGACGTCCGGTTCGGTCACGGACGGGACGGCTGGGGGCATGACACTCCCTCTCTGGGGCCCGGTGCGCCTCCGGGGCGGCCGGGCCCTGGCTCACGGGTCGGTTCAGCGGCGGGTGAGGCGCAGGCGGAGGGCGGCCGTGTCGAGGATCCCCGGCAGCGGGCGTGCCACGTCGAGGGCCGGGCGGGCCGCGGTGATGCGGTGGCCGCGCAGCACCTCGGCGCAGACCAGGGAGGTCAGCAGCAGGGCGATGTGCTCGCCCGGGCAGCGTGCCCCGCCGTGGCTGAACGGGGCCACCCGGGTGTCCCCGTGCACGTCCGGTACCAGCCAGCGGCCGGGTGCGAAGAGGTTGCCGCCGTCGACCTGTTCGGGATCGCGCTGGTGGAAGCCCATCGGGACGAGGACGTTGGTCCCGGCCGGGTAGCGCACCCCGCGCCACTCGGTCTCGGTACGGGTGACCCGTACCAGGTCCGGGACGATCGGGTACAGCCGGACCGACTCCTCCAGGCAGGCCCGCAGCCGCGGCAGCCCCGCCGTCCCGGCCGCCGCGTCGGCGTGCGCCGCCTCCTGCTCCGCGGGGTGGTGCGCCAGCAGGAACAGGGTGCGCAGCACCACCGGCGCGGCGAGGTCCACGCCGAGCAGCCAGTGATGGGTCTGCCCGAGCGGGTCCGTGCCGTCCGGCGAGGGCTCGCTCAGCGCGCGGGCCGCCAGGGTGTGGGCGGGCGCGGAGGCGGCGTACCGCGCGATCCGGTCCTCGACCTCGGCGTAGAGCGCCTTCGCCGCCTCCGGGCGCCTGCGGCCCATCCAGTTGGCGTGCCCGCGCAGGGTCACGAGCCGGTCGGACAGCTCCTGGTCCTCGGCCGCCTGGTCGCCGAGGACCACCCGCCGGGAGATGCGGGTCATGGCCTTCCAGAACAGCGGGAACCCGACGGCGCTCCGCTCGGTCAGCCGCCGGCACTCCTCCTCGACGACCGTACGGAACTCCTCGCAGGAGGGGTGCACCGGCCGGTCGGCGGCGAGCGCCCGGTCGTTGACCCGCCGCCGGTCCTCGCGCACCGGGCCGTGCGAGCAGATCACGCCGGTCGGCTCGAACACCGAGAGGCTGTCGTACTTGTCCTTCGCGTCCATGGCGAGCGTGGACACCGGCTCCTCGAAGAACCGCCGGACGTCGGCCTGGTCCAGCAGCACCAGCATCTCGCCGGACAGCGCCCGCACCATGACGGGCGCCCCGCGGTGGCGGGCCCGCATGGCGCGCAGCGTCGCGTTGGACCAGGCGGGTTGGTTGACGCGGGAGTACAGGGACATCACCCCGAAACGGGGGTTGGCGACGCCCCGGACGAACACGGGCAGGGTGTGCGTGGCGACGAAGCGGACGGTCTCCGCCAGCCCCGCCCGGACGGGGGGCAGCGGGGCGGGCGCCGGGCGGGCGGCGGACCCGGTCCCGGCGGCCCGGGGGGCTCCGGAGGGGCGGCGCCCGGCGGCTCCGGTCCCGGTCTCGGCGGACTGGGTCATGACGTGACCACCTTTCCGGGGTTGAGGAGGTTCCGCGGATCGAAGAGCCGCTTGAGGCCCCGCTGCAACTCCAGGGACACGGGCCCCAGTTCGCGCTCCAGCCAGTCCCGCTTCAGGGTGCCGACGCCGTGTTCCCCGGTGGTCGTGCCACCCAGGGCCAGACCGGCCTCCATGATGTCGTCGTACGCCGACCGGGCGCGGGCCGACTCGTCCGCGTCGGACTCGTCGAAGACCACGGTGGGGTGCAGGTTCCCGTCCCCCGCGTGGCCGAGGGTGAAGATCTGCAGCCGGTGCTGCGAGGCGATCCGCTCGATCTGCCCGACCAGCTCCGGCAGCGCGGACCGCGGCACCGCCACGTCCTCGATGAACGCGGTCAGCCCGCCGCCCCGGGAGGCCATGTACGCCGCGAGCGCCGGACTGACCAGCCGGCGCGCCTCGATGATCTCCCGGGCCTCCTCGGCGGTCGCGGCGGTGGCGATGTGGTCGGCCCCGGCCTCCTTGCAGAGCAGCTCCATGGCGGTCAGGTCCGACGAGGGGTCGGCGCCGTCGCTCTCCACGATCAGCGTGGCGGCGCTCCCGGTGCGCAGCAGCCGGTGGCGGCCGAGGTCCACGACGGCCTCCGTGGTGGCCCGGTCGAGGAGTTCCAGCGCGGACGGGGTGTGCCCGGCGGCGGTGATCGCGGCGACGGCCTCGCCGGCCGCCTTGAGGGAGGGGAACTGCGCGAGGAGGGAGAGGGCCGGCGGCCGGGCGGGCCGCAGGGCGAGGGTGGCCCCGACGACCACGGCCAGGGTGCCCTCGGAGCCGACGACCAGCCGGGTGAGGTCGTAGCCGGCGACGCCCTTGACGGTGTCCCGGCCCGTGCGCAGCCGGCGGCCGTCGGGGAGGACGAGGTCCAGGCCGAGGACGTAGTCGGCGGTGACCCCGTACTTGACGCAGCAGATGCCGCCCGCGCCGGTGGCGATGTTCCCGCCGATGGTGCAGTGCTCCCAGGAGGCGGGGTCCGGCGGGTACGTCAGCCCGTGCCCGGCGACGGCGTCGGCCAGGCGGCGCGTGGTCACCCCCGGTTCGCAGCGCACCAGCCGGTTGGCCGGGTCGACGGAGAGGATCCGGTCCATCGCGGCCGTGGACAGCACGATGCAGCCGTCGACCGCGTTCGCGGCGCCCGCGAGCCCGGTCCGGGCGCCCTGCGGCACGACCGGCACGCCGAGCGCGTAGGAGGTGCGCATGACGTGCGCGACCTGCTCGGCGGTTCGGGGGACGGCGACGACGGCCGGGGTCCCGCACGCGGAGAAGGGCGCGGAGTCCCGGGAGTGCGCCGCCAGCACCGCCGGGTCGGTGAGCAGGGCCTCGTCGGGGAGCTCGGAGCGGAGCGCGGACAGCAGGAGGGGCGTGTCGGTGGTGGGGGGCATGCCGGCCTTCCGGGACGGTGCGGGGTGAGTGCGGGGGGTGCCTCGGGGCCTGGGGCTACATCGAGGGGAGTTCGGTGGCTACGGGCACGTCGATGAGCACCGGGCCGTCCTGCTGGAGGGCCGACTCCCGTACGAGCTTGGTGAGTTCGCCCGCGCCGGTCGCCCGGTGGGCCGGTACGCCGTAGCCCGTGGCGATGGAGGTGATGTCCAGGCCCGGGATCTCCAGGCCGGGCGCGCCCTGGGCCCGCTCGACCTGGGCGAACCACTGGAGGATGGCGTAGCGCTGGTTACTCAGGACGACGAAGGTCGCCGGGATCCGGTAGGCGGCGGCGGTCCACAGCGCCTGGACGGCGTAGTGGGTCGAACCGTCACCGATGACGCAGACCACCGGCCGGTCGGGGGCGCCGAGCTGCGCTCCGACGGCCGCGGCGAGACCGAAGCCCAGGCCACCGCCCGCGGTGAAGAGGAAGGAACCGGGGGTGCTGATCCGGGTCGCGTCGTGGAACTGGCCCAGGTTGGACGGCGATTCGTTGATCCAGAGGGTGTTCTCGGGGGCGCCCTGGGCGATCGCCGACATCGCGGCGAGCGGGGTCAGCATCCCGTCCGTCTCCGCGTAGGAGACGGCCCGCTCGATGCGCGGCGCGGCCTCCTGGGCCCGCCGCTCCGGCAGCTCCGCCAGCAGCGCCCGTACGGTCAGCGCCAGGTCGGCGACCAGGGCGTCCCCGACGGGGGCGCGGGCCGCCTCCTCCGCGTCGCGGGTGAGCTGCACCAGCTCGGCGCCCTCGGGCAGGTAGGCGCCGGGGACGTACGGGTAGTAGCAGAACACCGGGGCGCCGATGACGAGGACCAGGTCGTGGCCCTCCAGGCAGCGCGCGAGCGGCGCGATGGCCGGCGGCAGCGTCCCCCGGTAGCGGGGATGGGACTTGGGGAACGCGCACCGGCCCTCGGTGGGCGCCGACCACACGGGCAGCCCGGTGCGGTCGGCCAGGGCCACGACCGCGTCCCAGGCCCCGCCCGCGTCCACGTCGTTGCCGACGACCAGGACGGCGCTGCGGGCACCCGCCAGGCGGGCGGCCAGCGCCCTTACCGCCTCGGCGGACGGCACGGCCGCATGGGTGACGGTACGGGCGGCGGTCCGCTGCGCGGCCCGGTCCTCGGCCTCGTCGATCACCACGTCGAAGTCGTCCATCGGCAGCGAGACGAACACCGGTCCCTGCGGCGGGGTTTCGGCGATCTGGGCCGCGCGGGCGAGGGCCGGCGCCACGTCGGCCGGGCGCGGCGGCTCGTACGCCCACTTGACGGCGGGCTGCGGCAGGAGGGTGGACTGCGGATTGGCCAGCAGGGCCTCCATGGTGAGCATCGCGCGGACCTGCTGGCCGGCGGTGACCACCATCGGGGTCCGGTTCGCACGGGCGTTGAGGATCGCGCCCATGGCGTTGCCCGTACCCGGGCCGGTGTGCAGGTTGACCAGGGCGGTGGTGCCGGAGGCGAGGGCGAAGCCGTCGGCCATGCCCACGACGACGGCCTCCTGCAGGCCCAGTACGTAGCGGAAGTCGTCGGGGAAGTGCTTGAGCATGGGCAGTTCGGTGGAGCCCGGGTTCCCGAACACCGTGGTCATCCCGCGTGTGCGCAGGACGTCCAGGACCGACTCGCGGACCGTACGCATGGGGTTCCTTAGCGGAGCAGACGGAAGCAGTGGGTGATCAATGCATCACATTGCGTTGATCAAGGCAAAACCCATGATCCGTTCGGGTCGGCCGTGCAGAACCCCCTGCCGGCCACCCGCTCCGCGTGTTACGGCCCGCCCCGGCCGGCCGTCTCCCGGGACGGGGGACGCGTCGACCACCCGGACGGTGGACGTCCCGTGTGCGCGGGGTTGACCGTCCGGGCGTCGCCCGGGGAACCGGCTACCCCGGCAGCCTGCTGCCCCGCATCCAGTGCCGGCCGGTGCTCCAGCCCAGCAGCCGGCGGGCCCGGCCGGCCTCGGCGGTGCCGTCCGCACCGAAGGATCCGCCCCCGGCCACCAGGCGGAGCCCGGCGAGGGCCGGGGCCAGCAGCGTCCGTACGTGCCCGGACCGGCGCGCGGCCTCCGCCTCGATCCAGGCCAGGACCGCCTCCCGCTCCGCCGCTTCGCACAGCGAGAGGTGGAACAGCATCTGCCGCCACGCGTACGCCGCGTCCTTGATCGTGGGCATCGGGCGCGGGTTGCCCTCCACCCGGGCCAGCAGCCGGCACACCGTCCCGAAGCAGTCCCGCGCCGGCCGTGCCCAGCCGGGCTGCGGCGCGATCCGGGCCCGCGCGGCCAGGGTGGCGAGGTTGTGCGTGGTCAGGATCTGGGCCTGCTCGATCACGGTGCCGTTCGCCGCCGTGGACCAGCCCGGGGATCCCGTACCCGCCCGCTGCGCGCACAGCGCGGCGAACTCCGGCGCGGTGCGGGCCGGGTGGCCGCGCAGCGCGCTGTCGGCGGCCTGCGCGACCGCCATCCGGCGCACCGCCGCGTAGTCGATGCCGTAGTAGCGCGCGTACAGGCTCCCTTCCAGGAGGTCGGCGGCGATCCGCGCGGCGACGAGGAACTTCGGGCTGAAGGTCCCCATGAAGATGTCGGCGGCGAGCTCCTCCACGAACGGCGCGCCCAGCTCCGCCCGCCGGGAGAGCTCGCCCAGCTCACGCACCAGGGGATTGGGCAGCACGGTGGCCGGGAAGGCGCACACGGCCAGCTCGCCGAGCCGCCGCAGCGCCTCCTCGGCCGGCTCCCGGTCGGCCGGTCCGTCCGAGAGGCCGTCGGCGAGGTCGCCCGCGAGTTCGCCGGAAACGGCCCGGACCCAGGGGAGTTCCCCGATCCGCACCTGGTGTTCCAGATTGAGCAGCAGCAGGGAGCGCCGGCGCCGGAAGGCGCGGTACGTCGCCGCCATCAGGGTCCGCAGCGGCGCGTCCGCGTACCGCTCGGCGGTGACCGCGGCGACGAGCTGCGGCACCAGCGCGGCCAGCACCTCGGCGGACGGCACCACCCCGCGCTCCACGAGCACCTCCAACGGGGCGCTGAGCGCGCCGCGGACGACGGCGGCGACGGCCGGCGGCACCACCGCACCCTCGGGCAGCCCGGTCTCCCCGGCCTCGCGCCCGCTCACCGGAGCCACCGCGGCCTCCGGGTCCGGGATCCCGCGCTCCCCGTCGAGGGGGGCGATCCGCCGCAGCACCAGCGCGGCCAGCGCGTGGTGCGAGGGCAGCGCCGCGTGCTCGGCCCGGGCCCGACGCAGCCGGGTGTGCGCGGGGGAGCCGGGTACGCCGCGCTTGGCGACCATCGAGGAGACGGCGACCCGCAGCAGCCCGGCAAGGCGGGGCGCGAGGGCGCGGCCCGCGAGTTCCTCCTCCAGGGCGCGGCGCAGGATCGCCGCGTTCGACTTCGGGTCCAGGTGCTTGGTACAGCGGGTGTGCGCGGCGGCGAGGCCGGCGTACCGGGCCAGCAGCGCGGCCCCCTCGGCGCGCCAGCCCGGCGGAGGCGCGTCCGGCCCGGCCGCCGCCAGCCGGTGCGCGAGCAGTTCGTCCTCGAACGGCCGCCATACGGACAGGGCTTCGCGCTGCGCCTCCACCCCCGGGTGGGGCTTGCGGCGGGCCAGCGCGGCGGCGGCCTCGCCCGCGGTGCGGCGGTGCAGGCAGTCCACGCCGGGCGCGGGCCGCTCGGCGGGCCGCGGGGCGAACCGCAGCCGGTCGGCGAACGGGCCGATCTCCGCGACGAGTTCGGCGGCGGAGTCGAACCGGCCGGCGCGCACCAGCCACGCCACCGTCGCCAGCGCCGCCTCCTCGGGCGCGTGCACCTCGTAGCGGCCGCTGTCGAGCAGGGACCACAGGTCGCGCAGGCCGTCCTCGGTGAGGTGGTGGGCGAAGAGGTCCGACCGGGTCGCGGGTACGCCGGCCCGCCGGGCGGTCTCCTTCTCGTGGGGCAGCAGCGGCCCGCCCGCCGCGGCCGAGCCGGTCGCGAAGCCTCCGGTGACCACGTCCGGCGTGACCCAGGCGGGCAGCGTGGCGACGGGGGTCCGCGATCCGATGGACAGGGTGCCCCCGGCCATGCCGGACAGGACGTCCCGCCACTGGCGGGCACGGGCCCCGGCCCGTTCGCGGGTGGCCGCGTCCTCGTGGGTGAGCGAGGTCCGCAGGGCCCGGGCGAGCCGGTCCGCCGCGTAGGACGGGGACGCGGAGACGGACGGGGACGGGTGCGGGAGCTGCTGGTCAGCGTGTGCGTTCATGGCCGGCGTGGCAGGTTCTGCCCCTGCGCCCTCCGGGAAGGAAGCCCGGTGCTCTGCTGCTGAGCTACACGCCGTCGTTCGCCACGAACGTAGGCGGTGGGACGGCTCCGCACAACGTGTTTTGTGCGGGCGGCGGGGCGGGCGGGCCGAACCCGTGGGTAAAGCGGTTTCGCGAGCGCGGGGATAAAGCGCATTAGTACCGGCCCGGAACAACCGTCGATAAGAAGTCAAACACTGACGCGCAATCATCTTCGTTATTGAACCGATACCTTCATGGGGAAGCCTTGAACTAAAGCGCATCAGTCCAGGTCAATGACGGGTGTGGCGAAGGCCTGAAGGCGCCGTCGAGGTCACCTGTCTCGTTTCGGGACGTATGTGCCGTCGGCCAGCTGGCTTTCGGGCTCGTTGACGGGGTCCCGGTTTCCGGACAGCGTGGGCGGAGCGTTCCGGCAGCGAGGCCGGAACTCCCCCGGAAGGCGGCGACGATGACTCGTTCACAGCTGACCCGTACGGCCCTCGCCACGCTGGTGGCCGGTTCCCTCCTCTCCCTCTCCGCCTGCGGCCTCGGCGGCGCGGGGGACACGAAGGAGGCGGAGAAGACCGGCAGGGTGGCCGGGGAGATCACCTTCCGCACCCTCCAGCTCAAGCCGGTGTACACCGGATACGTCCAGGGGGTCATCGACTCCTTCGAGAGGAAGTACCCGGACGTCAAGGTGAAGTGGGAGGACGTCCCGGGCGACGGCTACAACGAGAAGCTCGTCGCCGACGCCCAGGCCGGAGCCCTCCCCGACGTGGTCAACCTCTCCACGGACTCCTTCCAGCTGCTCGGCGACCGCGGCATGCTCGCCGACGTCGCCACGCTCGACGCGGCCGTCGCCAAGGACTACGTCCCCGGCGCCTGGGAGCAGTTCAGACTCCCCGGCAAGGGCGACGGCGTGTACGCCTACCCCTGGTACGTGACCCCCGAGATCCTCACCTACAACCAGGACCTCTTCCGCGAGGCCGGCCTCGACGCGGACAAACCCCCCACCACCGTCGAGCAGTTCTTCGACTACGCCGAGCAGATCGCCGCCCGCTCCGGCGGCCGGTACTCCGCCTTCATGGCCGACCCCAAGGGCCGGCTCCCCGGCGACTGGCAGAAGATGGGCGTCCCGCTCCTGAACGCCTCACGGGACCGCTTCACCTTCGACACCGACCAGGCCGTCGCGTGGGCCGAGCGGATGAAGGACCTCTACGCCAAGGGCGCCATGCCCAAGGAGTCCCTCCTCAAGGCCGACGACATCAACCAGCTCTACGGCGGCGGCAAGCTGGTCTTCGGCCCCGGCTCCCCGGGCTTCGTCAAGGACATCAGGCTCAACGCCCCCCGGATCTACGCACAGACCCGCGTCGCCGGCGCGGTCACCGGCACCCTCGGCCACATCGGCATCTACGCCCAGTCCCTCGGCATCAGGAAGGACACCCGGCACCCGGACGCCGCCGCCGAGTTCGCCAAATGGGTGACCAACGGCCCCAACCAGGTGGAGTTCTCCAAGAAGGCCACCATCTACCCCTCCAACGCCAAGGGCCTGGCCGACCCGTACTTCTCCGACGCGGGCGACGGCAAGGACGCCGAGACCCTCGCCCGTGCGATCGGTGCCCGACAGCTCGCCACCGCCGACCTGGACGCCAACACGCCCGTCGAGTGGACCAGTCAGGTCGGCGACGCGGTGGCGCGCGAGATGCAGAAGGCCGTCAAGGGGGAGGAGGACGCCCGGACGGCGGTGCGCAGGGCCCAGGAGGAAGCCAACCGGCTGCTGGCCGCGACGGTGCGGAAGTGACCGCGGCCGCGACCCCGGCCCCGCCCGCGACCCCGGCAGCGGCCCGGGACGGCGGGCGCGGGCGCGGGCGCGGGCGCCCGCGCGCGGCGGACCGGGCGACGGGGGCCGACACGGGACTGCCCCACCGCAGGTGGTGGACCCCCTACCTGTTCCTCGCCCCCGGCCTGCTGATGGTGGTCCTGTTCAGCCTCTGGCCCTTCGTCAACACCGTCGTCCTCTCCTTCACCGACGCCCAGATCCTGCGCGGCGGCTCCTTCGTCGGCTTCGACAACTACACCCGCGCCTTCGCCGACCCCGACTTCTGGGTGGCCACCGGCAACAGCGTGCTCTACCTGGTCGTCGTCGTTCCCTGTCTGGTCCTGCTGCCGCTGGCCCTCGCGGTCCTCGTCCGCACCGAGGTTCCCGGCATCGGCTTCTTCCGTTCCGCCTTCTACACCCCGGTGATCGCCTCGGCCGTCGTCGTCGGCCTGATCTGGCAGTGGGTGCTGCGCAGCGACGGGCTCGTCAACACGGTCTTCGAGCGGATCGGCGTGATCTCCGGGCCGATCCCCTTCCTCACCGACAGCACCATGCTGCTGGTCTCCGCGATGATCGTGACCGTGTGGAAGGGCCTCGGCTACTACATGGTGTTCTACCTGGCGGCCCTCGGGAACGTGCCCGCCGCGCTCTACGAGGCGGCCGCCCTCGACGGCGCCGGCCCCGTACGCCGCTTCTTCAGCATCACCGTCCCGCAGGTGAAACCGATGATGCTGCTGGTCGGCACCCTCTCCGCCATCTCGGCCCTGCGCGTCTTCACCGAGATCTACATCCTGGGCGGGGAGAGCGGCGGCCCCGGCGGCGGGTCCCGCACCCTGCCCTTCCTCATCCGGCAGGTCGGCCTCGGCTTCTCCGGGGAGACCGGCTACGCCAGCGCCCTCTCGATCCTGCTGTTCCTGCTGACACTGGTCTTCAGCCTGCTGGGACGCCGCCTGTCGAAGGGGGACGAGGAGTGAGCGCGCACGCCCCCTCCCGGGAGGTCCGCCGGCGCCGGCTGCTCGGGCTCGCCGCCCGGTACGCGACGCTGCTGCTGATGCTCGCGGTCGTCCTCGGGCCGATCGTCTGGCAGTTCCTGACCTCGCTCAGGGGCCGCACCGAGAACGTCTACGACGGCGTGCTGCCCTCCCGGCCCACCCTCGAAAACTACCTCCGCGTCGCCGAGTCCTTCCCGCTCCTGCAGTACGTGGGCAACACCCTCACCGTGGCGCTCCTCGCGATCACCTCGAACATGCTCTTCGCGGCGATGGGCGGCTACGCCCTCTCGCGGGCCGGGTGGAAGGGCCGCAGGACGGTCTTCACCCTCCTGGTGGCCACCCTGATGTTCCCCTTCGAGTCCGTCATGATCTCGATGTTCCTCACGGTCCGGGAGATGGGCCTGGTCGACACCCTGATCGGGGTCTGGCTGCCGGGAGCGGTCTCGGTCCTCAACATCATGGTCATGCGTGCGGCCTTCCTGGCCGTCCCCAGGGAGATCGAGGAAGCCGCGGTCCTGGACGGGGCCAACGAGTGGACCCGCTTCACCCGGGTCTTCCTCCCGGCCGCCAAGGGGGCCCTCGCCGTCGTCTGCATCACCAGCTTCATGGGCGCCTGGGACGACTTCCTCTGGCCGCTGCTGGTCCTCACCGACAGCGAGCACTACACCCTCCAGCTCGGCCTGAAGACCCTCGCCGGCGCCACGACCACCAGCGACCAGCGGATCATCGCGGCCGGAGCCATGGCCGCGTTCGTGCCGATGATGCTGCTCTTCTTCGCCCTCCAGCGTTTCTTCTTCAAGGGGGTGGGCGAGGGAGCGGTCAAGACCTGACCCGTCCGGGTTCCCTGGACCACCCGGGCCACCGGGTGGTCCGAGTCACCCGGTCCGCCCGTTCGCCGTCCCGCGCCGTCCGACCCTCCGTCCACGGGAGCCGCCGTCATGCACGACGACCGCAACATCACCGAACACCGCCTCCGCCGGGTCCTGCACGAACGCATCAAGCCCGCCGTCCGCACCCGCCCGGTCCCGCTCACCGTCGAGCGCTGGGAGGCCCCGGGCGAGCCCGTCCCCGTCGACGAGGCCCTGGCCGCCCCCTACCGGCCCTGCGCCGCCGGCGACGCGTGGGGCCCCGCCTGGGGCACCACCTGGTTCAGGGTCACCGGCTCCGTACCGGCCGACTGGGCGGGCCGTACGGTCGAGGCCGTCCTCGACCTCGGCTTCGACCGGATGATGCCGGGCTTCCAGTGCGAGGGACTGGTCCACCGCCCCGACGGGAGCGAGGTCAAGGCCCTCAACCCGTACAACGACTGGGTGCGGGTGGCCGACGCGGCGGCCGGCGGCGAACGCGTCGAGTGGTACGTCGAGGCCGCCTCCAACCCGGTCCTGGTCGACCACGCCCCCACGTACGAGGGCGACCGGCTCACCAGCGCGGATCAGCCCCTGTACCGGATCGCCCGGATGGACCTCGCCGTCTTCGAGACCGAGGTGTGGGAACTCGTCCAGGACCTCGAAGTCCTGTACGACCTGATGACCCAGCTCGACGGGTCCGACGCCCGCCGCCACGCGATCCTGAGGGCCGTCGACTCCGCGCTGGACGAGGTGGACCTCGCCGATGTCCCCGGCACGGCCGCCGCCGCCCGCTCCCGCCTCACCGCGGTGCTCGCCGCCCCCGCGAACGCCTCCGCGCACCGGATCAGCGCGGTCGGTCACGCCCACATCGATTCGGCCTGGCTGTGGCCGTTGCGCGAGACGGTGCGCAAGGTGTCCCGGACGGCGTCCAACATGGTCGCCCTGATGGACGAGCACCCCGAGTTCGTCTTCGCCATGTCGCAGGCCCAGCAGCTCGACTGGATCAAGACCCACCGGCCCGAGCTCTTCGAACGGGTCAAGAAGAAGATCGCGGACGGGCAGTTCGTGCCGGTGGGCGGCATGTGGGTGGAGTCCGACACCAACATGGTCGGCGGCGAGGCCATGGCCCGCCAGTTCCTCTACGGCAAGAAGTTCTTCCTCGACGAGTTCGGCATCGAGACGCGCAACGTCTGGCTGCCCGACTCCTTCGGGTACACCGCCGCCCTGCCGCAGATCGTCAAACTCTCCGGCTCCCGCTGGTTCCTGACCCAGAAGATCTCCTGGTCGCAGGTCAACGCCTTCCCCCACCACACCTTCTGGTGGGAGGGCATCGACGGCACCCGCGTCTTCACCCACTTCCCGCCCGTCGACACCTACAACAGCGACCTCGGCGGCGCCCAGCTCGCGCACGCCGCCCGCAACTACCGCGAAAAGGGGCGGGGTTCGCGTTCGCTCGCCCCCTTCGGCTGGGGCGACGGCGGTGGCGGCCCCACCCGTGAGCACCTGGCCCGGGCCCGCCGCCAGCGCGACCTCGAAGGTTCCCCGCGCGTGGAGATCGAACGCCCCGACGCCTTCTTCGAGAAGGCCCACGCCGAGTACGGGGACGCGCCCGTCTGGGCCGGGGAGCTGTACCTGGAGCTGCACCGCGGCACGTACACCTCCCAGGCCAAGACCAAACAGGGCAACCGGCACAGCGAATCCCTGCTGCGCGAGGCCGAGTTGTGGGCGGCCACGGCAGCCGTGCGCGTGCCCGGTTCCGGTTACCCGTACGAGGACCTGGAGCGCCTCTGGAAGACCGTCCTGCTCCACCAGTTCCACGACATCCTGCCCGGCTCCTCCATCGCCTGGGTCCACCGCGAGGCGCGCGCGACGTACGCGGAGGTACGGGAGGAACTGCGCGGGATCGTCCTGGCCGCGCAGCTGGCCCTGGCCGGGGAGGGCACCGCCGAGCTGGTCTTCAACTGCGCCCCGCACACCCGGCGCGGCATCCCGGCGGGCGGCGCGGGCGTGCCGCGGGAGGAGGGGCGGCCGGTCACCGTGGAGGAGCGGCCCGACGGCGGGCACGTCCTGGCCAACGGGCGGCTGCGGGTGGAGATCGACGGCCGCGGGCTGATCGTGTCCGCGTACGACCTTCGGGCGCGCCGCGAGGCGGTGGCCCCCGGAGGGGCCGCGAACCTGCTGCAGATCCACCCCGACTTCCCGAACATGTGGGACGCGTGGGACATCGACGCCTTCTACCGCAACCGCGTCACCGACCTCGTGGAGGTGGACGCCCCGCCCCTGGTGGAGGCCGGACCGGACGCGGTGACGGTCCGTGTCCGCCGGTCCTTCGGCCGCTCCACGGCGGTCCAGTCGATCACCCTGCGGGCCGGGGCCAAGACGGTGGACATGGTGACGGAGGTGGACTGGCGTGAGAGCGAGAAGTTCCTCAAGGCCGCCTTCCCGCTGGACGTGAAGGCCGAACGGTCCGCCTCCGAGACCCAGTTCGGGCACGTGTACCGGGCGACCCACACCAACACCTCGTGGGAGGCGGCCAAGTTCGAGATCTGCGCGCACCGGTGGATCCACGTGGCGGAGCCGGGGTGGGGCGCCGCCGTCCTCAACGACTCCACGTACGGCCACGACGTGACGCGCGACGTGCGGCCGGACGGCGGACAAACCACCACGGTCCGCCTCTCCCTCCTGCGGGCCCCGCGCTATCCGGACCCGGAGACCGATCAGGGCGTCCACACCCTGCGCTTCTCGCTGGCGCCGGGCGCGCGGATCGAGGACGCGGTGCGCGAGGGCCACGCGCTGAACCTGCCGGAACGGGTGGTCCCCGGCGCGGGCCCGGTCACCCCGCTGATCGCGGTCGACGAGGACGCGGTCGTCGTCGAGGCGGTCAAACTGGCAGAGGACCGCAGCGGCGACGTGATCGTCCGCCTCTACGAATCCCGCGGCGGCCGCGCCACCGCCACCCTCACCCCGGCCTTCCCGATCACGGCGGCGGTCGAGAGCGACCTCCTCGAACGCCCCCTGGACGGCGCGGCGGTGGGCGCGCCGGCCCCGGACGGCGCCACCGTCCTCACCCTGCGCCCGTTCCAGATCGTCACCGTCCGGCTGTGCCGCCGCCGTGAGTAGGCTGTCCGGATGAACGAGATCGACACAGCCCCCGACCGGGACGCGTGGCGCGCCGACTTCGAGGCCCGCGTCCTGGCCGGGTACCGGGCCGCCGGATGCTCGGATCCACTGGCCCGGGCCCTGCTGGAGCGGGTGGTACGGGGGATCGACGACTGGACCGTGGCCACGGACGGCACCGGCTGGATCGCGGTCGAGCTGAGCGGCGGCACCGGCGGCACCGGCGGCACCGGGGACGACGGGGGAGCCGGGGGATCCGGGGCGACGGTCGGCCGGATCCACGACCTGACGGCGGCGCAGGGGCGGCCGTGGGCCGAGCGGTGGTGCGCCGAGCGGGGCGCGGAGCGGGTGGAGGTGCGCCTCACGGGCGGTCCGGGAGCGTTCGCCGACTACCCCCTCCGGGGGCGGAACATGATGCGCGCCGCAGCCGAACGGCCCGAGCTGCCGACGGGCCTGACGGTCCGCCTGCTCACCGAGGAGGAGTACCCGGGCTGGTTGGCCGGGGAGCAGGCCGCGTACGTCGCGGACATCGTCCGGTCCGGCGCGCTGACCCCGGACCAGGCGAAGGCGAAGTCCGACGAGGACTTCGCCCGCTACCTCCCCCAGGGTTACCGGACCCCGGATCAGACCTTCTACGCGATGGAGGCCGAGGGACAGGTGATCGGCACCGGCTGGGTGAACCACGGTTTCCTGCCGGGCGTGACCTTCGGCTTCTCACTGGAGGTCTACGAGGAGCACCGCGGCCGGGGTTACGGCCGGGCCGCGATGGCCGTCGGTGAGTGGGCCACCCGGCAGGGCGGCGACGAGGCGATGATGCTCAACGTCTTCGGCGGCAACGAGGTCGCGATGCGGCTGTACGACAGCGCCGGCTTCACGGTGCTGGAGGAGTTCCGCTCGATCGACCTGTAGCACCTCCGCCGGTGCCCGCGGCGGCCCTCCAGACCTCCGGATCGTGGCGGCGGTTGCGGTGTCCGGCGGCCAGTACGGTGCGCAGCGGTGCCGCGTGCGGGGTGCCGGCCGGGAGTTCCAGCCGGTCGAGCAGGACGAGCGCCCCGGCCGGGTCGAGGTCCCCGTAGACGTCGTGATAGCCGAGCAGGAGGGCGCGGAAGACCGCGCGGCGCAGCCCGGGGACGTCCGCGGCGGCCCGGAGGGTGGGGGCCTTGGCGTCCCACGGGACCGGGCCGGAGTTCTCCAGGACCCGGCGGGCCCGGCGCAGCAGCGGCTCCGGCGCCCCGGGCACCAGCCGCTCGCGGTCTTCGCCGAGGACCTCGGCGAAGGCTTCCGCCGAGGTCCCGTGGTCCTCGAACCAGGTGTACCAGAGGGAACAGAGGAGGGCCTCGCACTCCGGGACGGCCTCCAGCCGGCGCCGGTAGCCGCCCCACAGCGCCTCCGCGGGAAGCGGGCCGTCGGCGCCGGTGTGGGCCTGGTGGATCTGCCCGATCACCAGGACGTGGTCGCCGAGCACCTCCATCAGCCCCATGGCCACGCGCAGCCGGCCGGCCGCGTCGAGTTCCTCGTCGGTGAACGCCATGCAGCCGAGGCCCTCGGCGACGTCGTCGCGGGTCAGCGTGGCGGCCGGGGGCTCGGCGTCGTACCAGGTGTCCTCGCCGGTCTGGGTGATGCCGTCCTCGGCCAGCCACCGCCGGGCCGTTTCGGCGTCCGGGAGCTCCCTGAGGAACTCCGCGACCACCGCGGTGAATTCACGGGGTGCCGCGGCGTGGATCAGGTGTCCCACCGGGATGGTGCGCAGGCGGGCGTCGGGGATGCGGCGGACCAGTTCGGCGGCGCCCTCCGCCGGTACGTGGCTCGTCGGGCCGCCCGCCACCACGAGGGTCGGGGCCGTGATCCGCCCCAGGCCCGCCAGCCAGGCGGGGTCCGGCCGGTCGAGCTCGGCCCGGACCGCGAGCACCATGTCCCAGTCGAAGGGCAGCTCCCCCTCGGGGCGGACCGGTGCGGGCGCCTCCCGGGGCAGCGGCGCGGGGGCGTCCTCCAGGACCAGCCGGACCACCCGCCAGGGCCGCGTCTGCGCGACGAGGTGGGCCACGACCCCGCCCATGGAGTGGCCGACCAGGTCCACCCGGTCCAGGCCGAGGGCGTCGAGGAGGCCGATGACGTCGTCCCGCATGAGTTCCAGGGAGTACGCGCCGGGCCGGTCGCTGTGGCCGTGCCCGCGCAGGTCCACGGCGTACACCCGGCGCTCCCGGTCGAGGACCTCCCGTACGGGGGCCCAGTCGCCGGCGCGTTCGCCCAGCGCGGGCAGCAGGAGCAGCGGGTCGCCGTCCGGAGGGCCGGAGACCTCGTACGACAGGCGTATCCCGTTCACCGTCACCGTGTGCCGATCGATCATCCGGCAGACGCTACCCGTGCCGGCGCCGTCCGTGAACTGCGCCACAGGGGGTGATGGCGCGGGCCCGGGGTTGCGGGCTCCCGGCGGCGACGGCGCTCGCGCGGGCCCCTCCCTGGTTATGCACCTAGTTGCAAAACCCGTCCCTCCTCGCTAGAACAGGTCCATCACCCCCGCGCGAGGAGACGCCCACCCATGAGCCCGTACCCGCACCTGCTGAGCCCGCTCGACCTCGGGTTCACCACCCTGCCGAACCGCGTGATCATGGGCTCGATGCACACGGGCCTCGAAGAGCACGCGGGCGGCTTCGAGCGCCTCGCGGCCTTCTACGCCGAGCGCGCCCGCGGCGGCGCCGGTCTGATCGTCACCGGCGGCATCGCCCCCAACGACGCGGGCCGTCCCTTCGAGGGCGGATCCCGCCTCACCACCGAGGAGGAGGCCGCCGAGCACCGGGTGATCACCGACGCCGTGCACGCCGAGGGCGGGAAGATCGCGATGCAGATCCTCCACTTCGGCCGCTACGCCTACCACAAGGACCTGGTCGCCCCCAGCGCCATCCAGGCCCCCATCAGCCCCTTCGTCCCGAACGAGCTGACCGACATCGAGGTCGAGCGCACCGTCGAGGACTTCGTCCGCGCCGCCCGCCTCGCCAAGCTCGCCGGCTACGACGGCGTCGAGATCATGGGCTCCGAGGGCTACCTGGTCAACGAGTTCATCGCCGCCGCCACCAACAAGCGCACCGACCGCTGGGGCGGTGCCTACGAGAACCGCGTGCGCTTCCCGCTGGAGATCGTCCGCCGCACCCGCGCCGCCGTCGGCGAGGACTTCATCCTCATCTACCGCCTCTCGATGCTCGACCTGATCCCCGGCGGCTCCACCCTCGACGAGGTCGTCCACCTCGCCAAGGAGATCGAGGCCGCCGGTGCCACGATCATCAACACCGGCATCGGCTGGCACGAGGCCCGCATCCCCACCATCGCCACCTCCGTCCCGCGCGGCGCCTACACCTGGGTCACCAAGCGGCTGATGGGCGCGGTCTCCGTACCCCTCGTCACCAGCAACCGCATCAACACCCCCGAGATCGCCGAGGAGATCCTCGCCGACGGCCGCGCCGACCTGGTCTCGCTGGCCCGCCCCTTCCTCGCCGATGCCGACTTCGTCGCCAAGGCCGCGGCCGGCAGCCCCGAGACCATCAACACCTGCATCGGCTGCAACCAGGCCTGCCTCGACCACACCTTCAGCGGCAAGATCACCAGCTGCCTGGTCAACCCGCGCGCCTGCCACGAGACCGAACTCGTGCTCTCCCCGACCCGGACGAAGAAGCGCGTCGCCGTCGTCGGTGCCGGTCCGGCCGGGCTCGCCTGCGCCGTCTCCGCCGCCGGACGCGGCCACGCCGTCACCCTCTTCGAGGCCTCCGGCCACATCGGCGGTCAGCTCGACGTCGCCCGCCGGATCCCGGGCAAGGAGGAGTTCGAGGAGACCATCCGCTACTTCGGCAACCAGCTGACGGCGAGCGGCGTCGAGGTCCGCCTCGACACCCGCGCCGACGTCGAGAGCCTGACCGGCTACGACGAGGTGGTCATCGCCACCGGCGTCACCCCGCGCACCCCCGCCATCGAGGGCGTCGAGCGGGACGGGGTCGTCAGCTACCTCGACGTCCTGCGCGACGGCGTCCCCGTCGGCGAACGCGTCGCCGTCGTCGGCGCCGGGGGCATCGGCTTCGACGTCGCCGAGTTCCTCACCGACAGCGGCGAAGGCGCCTCCCAGGACCCCGCCGTCTACTTCCGGCACTGGGGCGTCGACACCGCGTACGCCGGTCCCGGCGGGCTCACCGCCCCCGAGCGGCCCGCGGCCCCGCGCCGGGTGACCCTCCTGCAGCGCAAGACCACCAAGGTCGGCGCCGGCCTCGGCACCACCACCGGCTGGATCCACCGCGCGGAGCTCAAGCACCGCGGGGTGGTCTCCGTCGCCGGCACGACCTACGAGCGGATCGACGACGAGGGCCTGCACATCACCGTCGACGGCGAGCCGCACCTGGTCCCCGCCGACACCGTCGTGCTGTGCACCGGACAGGAGCCGCGCCGCGAGCTCCACGAGGCACTGCGCGCCGCCGGGATCGAGGCCCACCTGATCGGCGGCGCCGACGTGGCCGCCGAGCTCGACGCCAAGCGGGCCATCCGCCAGGGCACGGAGCTCGCCGCGCGCCTCTGAGCCCCCGGGACAAAGGAGTTGTGGCGGTCCGGGCGGGGCCGCCACAATCTCCGGGTGACGCTGACACCGGCAGACGCGGACAAGATCCTCCACGACAACTTCGCCCCCTGGGTGCTCGCCCTCGGACTCACCGTCGAGGAGACGGGCGAACGGCACGCCGTCCTGCGGCTGCCCTGGTCCGAGACCCTGGCCCGGGACGGCGGCGGACTCAGCGGCCAGGCCCTGATGGCCGCCGCCGATACCGCCACCGTCATCGCGATCAGCGCCGCGCGCGGCGCGTACGGCCCGATGACCACCGTCCAGCAGTCGACGAGCTTCCAGCGGCCCGTGACCGGCTCCGACGTGCTGATCGACGTACGGATCACGAAACTCGGCAAGCGGATGGCCTTCGCCGACATCACCATGACCCCCGACGGCGGCCGGGAACCCGCCGCCAAGGCCTCCACCGTCTACGCCCTGCTCGGGTGAGCGGGGGCACCGGCCGACCGGATCGGGATCGGGATCGGGAACGGGATCAGGGGCCGGTCAAGCTGAGCCGGAACAGGGACTTCACCGTCTTCTGGCTCGGCCAGGCCCTGTCCGTGCTCGGCGGCTCCGTCTCCCTGCTGGCGCTGCCCCTGCTGGTCTTCGACGCCACCGGAGACGTGGGCCAGCTCGGGCTGCTCACCGCCGTCTCCGGGGCCACCGGGATCCTCACCGGCACCTTCGCGGGCTCCGTGGTCGACCGGACCGACCGGCGGCGGCTGATGATCGGGTGCGACCTGCTGCGGGCCGTCCTGCTCTGCGCGCTGCCCCTCCTCTGGGCGGTCACCCCGCGGATCTGGGTGCTCTACGTCCTGACCGTGCCGGTGGCCGTCCTCAAGACCCTGTTCGACGTGGCGTACGTGACCGCCGTCCCGGGCCTGGTCCCGCCGCGCGACCTGACCGCCGCCAACGGCCGCCTGATGAGCACCTTCGCCTTCGGGACCCTCCTCGGGCCGGTGGCCGCCGGGCTGATCACCACCGGCGCCGGCGCCGGCTGGGCGCTCGCCGTGGACGGGGCCACCTTCGCCGTCTCGGCCGTCACCCTGCGGTGGGTGCGCTTCGGCCGCCACGGCGACGGGGAACACCGCCCGGCCGCGGGCGGCGGCTTCCGGGAGAGGTTCCTCGCCGGGTTCCGCTTCCTGTGGGCGCAGCCCGTGCTGCGCTCCCTGACCGTCCTGCTGACCCTCCTCACCTTCGTCACCATGGGCGCCACCGACCTGCTGATCTTCCGCGTCCGGCACGACCTCGGCCGCTCCGCCGCCACCCTCGGCTACGTGATCGCCGTCAGCGGCCTCGGCGCCGTCGCCGCCGCCTTCGCGGCCGGGCGGCTGCGCCGCGCCCTGGGCTTCGGCACCTGCTGGCTGGGCTCCGTCGCGCTGATCGCTCTGGCCGTCGTGGTCACCGGGGTCAGCGGGAGCGTGCCGGTGGTCGCGGGGGCGGCCGTGGTGTTCATGTTCGGGCTCACCCTCGGCGGGGTCTGCTCCATGACCCTGCGCCAGGAGATCACCCCCGAACCGCTGCTGGGTCGGGTCACCTCCGCGTTCTGGACGGTGCACAACGCCGCCGGGCCGGTCGGGGCGGCCGTGCTGACCCTGCTCGCCCGCCGGCACGGGGTACCGGCGGTGAGCCTGGCCGCCGGTGCCCTGTGCCTGCTGATCCTCGGCGCCGGGCTGCTGACCCCGCTGCGCGGCAGCCGTCCCGGCCCCGGGGGCACGCCTCCGGAGGCCACGGGCGCGCGCCCGGGACGCGGGTCCGGGATCGCGAGCCCTTAGCGGGAGCCCGTGGCGGGAGCGGGCGGAGCCGGGTCCGGGTCAGAAGCGCTGCGGCGCCGCCGGGAACGGAAGCGGCAGCGGCAGCGGGCGCTGCGGCTGCGGCTCCGCCCCGCGTTCGCCCCCGGCCGCGGGCGTCCGGCAGGTCACGTCCTCGGCCGGCAGCCGGCCCGAGGACAGGTAGGCGTTGACCGGCGCGTTCGCACAGGACCTCGGATCGGCCAGGTAGACGCCGTGCCCCTCGCCGCCCATCGCCAGCACCATCCGCGAGCCCTTCAGTGAGCGGTGCAGGCCCTGACCGCTGACCAGCGGGGTCTGGGAGTCCCACTCGTTCTGCACGGTCAGGACGTTCGCCCGGGTCCTCATCGGCGTCACCGCCTCCCGCGGACGCCCCCAGAACGCGCACGGCTTGATGGTGGAGGCCATGTCCCCGTACAGCGGGTACCGCTGCTTGTCCTTCACCGCGTCCCGCCGGTACTGCTCGGGATCGCGCGGCCAGGCGTCGGTGTCGCCGCACACCACCGACCAGAAGACGGCGGTGCCGGTGTCCGGGGCCGGCCCGGAGGGACGCAGGGCCTTCATCAGCTCCGCCGCGGACGGGCCCGGCGGCCGCGGCCCGCCCTCGGCCGCCGCCTTGAGCGCGCTCACGAGCGGGGCCGCCGTCGCCGGGGAGAAGAACAGGCCCCGGGCGGCCCGGATGTCGTCCCCCGTCAGCTTCTGCCCCTCCAGCTCGATCGGGTCGCGGTCGGCGCGCGCCATCAGGTCCCAGAAGGTCCGCGACACCGCCTCCGCGGTGGTCCCCAGGTGGTACTCGCCGTCCCGCTCCGCCGTCCAGCCCGCCCAGCGCCGGAACGCCGGTTCCGCCTCGGTCGCCCACACCTGGATCATGCCGCGCCAGGCGCGTTCGGGGTCGACGCCGCTGTCCAGGACGAAGCGGTCGGTCCGCTGCGGGAACATCTGGGAGTACACCGCGCCCAGGTAGGTCCCGTACGAGTAGCCGACGTAGGAGACCGTGCGCTCGCCCAGCGCCGCGCGGATGGCGTCCATGTCGCGGGCGGTGTTGCGGGTGGTGATGTACGGGATGACGTCGCCGGCCTTCTCCCGGCACTTGTCGGCCACGGTGCGCGCCCAGGCCACGTCGGAGGCGTAGGTCTCCGGCCGGTAGGCCCGGTCGAGGTTCTGTTCGGCTTCGGTGAGTCCGCAGGTGATCGGAGAACTCCGGCCCACCCCGCGCGGATCGAAGCCGATCAGGTCGTACCGCTCCCTGACCTCCTTCGGCATCGACTCCTCCACCATCAGCGGCAGGTCGAGGCCCGTCCCGCCGGGACCGCCCGGGTTCATCAGCATCACCCCGTGCCGTTTGGCGGCGTTCGGGGTCTTGATGCGGGATATCGCGAGATCGATCCGCCGGCCCTCGGGCCGCCGGTAGTCGAGCGGGACCTTGATCGTCGCGCATTCGTACGAGGCGGGCTGCCCCGGGTCGCACCGGTGCCAGGAGGGCTTCCGGGGAGGGTGGTAGTCGGCCGGGGCGGCGGCCGCCGGGTTCGCGGACAGGAGGGGGAGGGCAGTGGCGAGGAGACCGGCGGCGGTGAGCAGGGGCGCGAAGCGCGGTACGCGCGGATGCGGGCTGAGGCGCACGGAGAGCCGTTCCTTTCGGAGAGAGGGGCGGTTCCCCGCTCACGATGGAGGACGCGGCGTCCGGGCGAATCAGCCCTCAGGGCGGCCCTCGTGCTCCTCACGAATGAGCAGAATTCCGGACAACTGGCCGACTCGCCGCGCACCTTGACGCCTCGTTCGCAGGGTGCCGCCCCCGCGCCCGAGGCCTCGGCCGCCGCCGGGCTACAGTCGCGCCATGCGCATCGTCTCCCTGCTGCCCGCCGCCACCGACATGATCGCGGAGCTCGGTCTCACCGCCGACCTGGTCGGTCGCACCCACGAGTGCGACTGGCCGCCGGGCGAGGTGGAGGGCGTACCCGTGGTCACCCGCGCGCAGTTCACGGCCGAGGAACTCAGCAGCCGGGAGATCTCCGACGCGGTCGGCGGGGCCGCCCACTCCGGCTCCTCCCTCTACACCCTGGACACCGGGGCGCTCGCCGCACTCGCCCCCGACGTCGTGCTCACCCAGGACCTCTGCGACGTCTGCGCCGTCTCCTACGCCGCGGTCTCCCGCGCGGTGCGCGTCCTCGATGCCGGCTCCCGCGTACTGAGCCTGGAACCGCGCACCCTCGACGACGTCCTGGAATGCCTGGTCACCGTCGGCGACCTGCTCGGCGTGCGCGCGGAGGCGGAGCGGAGGCGGGACGCGCTGCGCGCCCGGCTCGACGAGGTCGAGAAGCTGACGGCGGGACGGCCCCGCCCCCGTGTGGTCACCGTGGAGTGGCTCGACCCGCTCTGGCCGGCCGGACACTGGGTCCCGGACCAGATCGCCGCCGCCGGAGGGGAACCCCTGCTCGCCGCGGCCGGCGAGCACACCGTGCCGATGACGTGGGACGCGGTCCGGGCGGCCCGTCCCGACGTGCTGTTGGTCCTGCCCTGCGGTTTCGCGCCCGAACGCACCCTGCGCGAGAGCCACTTGCTGACGGAGCTGCCCGGCTGGGCCGAGCTGCCGGCCGTCCGCGCGGGCAACGTCTGGGTGCTCGACGGGCCCGCGTACTTCAACAGGCCCGGCCCACGTGTCGTACGGGGCGCGGAGGTGCTGGCGCACGTCCTGCACGGGGTGCGGGCGGGTGAGCCGGTCACCGCGGCCGAGGCGCGGCGGCTGGGCTGAGCGGGCGGGCCGACCCCGCCGCACCGGGGCCGGACCCGGTGCGGCGGGGCGTCAGTGGCCGTGGGCGGAGGAGGGGTGCTCCGCGGGGGAGTGCTCCGCCGCCGAGGGGACGGCCGCTGACGGGCCGGCCGCTGACGGGCCGGCGGCCGAGGGGGAGTGGCCTTCGTGGGAGGTGCCGGTTTCGAGGGTGCCGCCCAGCCGGTCGTGCACAGCGGTCAGGGCCTGTGCCGACGGGCCGGTGACCACCCAGCGGTCGCCGACCAGGTAGACGCCGCCGTAGGTCCGGGTCTCCGCCAGCCAGGAGCGCAGGCCCTGATCCGCGGCGAAGGTGGTCACGCTGTAGGCGCCCTGCGCCGTCTCGCAGGCTCCCTGGCGCAGTTCGTCCGCCTCGACGCTCAGCTCGGCGGTGCAGCCCAGCACGCCGGCGATCTCCTCCACGGAGGTGCCGGGGGCGGCCGGGGCGGCAGGGGAGGCCGGGGCGGCCTTCGCCGCCGGTACGGAGCCGGCCGCCGCGTCGGCCCCGTACGGCGGCCGGCTCTCGCCACAGCCCCCGCACAGCAGCGAGGCGCACATCACGGCAACGGCCGTCAGCAGGCGGCCCGTCGGTCGGTCGGTGGACGGCATGGGACAACCTCGCTGACGGATCGGGAAGGGGGTCGTGGTGCCCGACGGGGAGGGGGGCCGGGCACCACGGGATCGGGGGTGCGGGCCGCTCTATCCGGCCGCCTTCGTCTTCTTGCCCTTGTCGGTCACGGCGAACCAGAGGCCCTGCTTGTTCTGCCCGTTGATGTCCCCGGGTTCCTTGTCCCCGGTGAATGTGTAAACCGGCCAGCAGTCGATCGTCAATTGCTCCGAACCGTCGGGCCGTTTCACCGATCCGACCAATCCGGAGGCAATTCCGTTCACCTTCGTCTTGTCGATCGCGGGAGCCGGTTTCCAGGTGTCGAGGCAGGCGTCGAGGCAGCCGAATTTCATCGGCCAGGCGCTGTCCTTGTCGAACCGGTAGAGGGTGCGCCCCTGGGCGTCGGCGAGGATCGGACCGAGCTGCGCGTTCTGCCGCACCGACAGCGAGACCTGCGGCTGGGCGGGCGGCTGTTCCGTCGAACCGGAGCCCATGTCCATGCCCGCTCCGGCGCCCATGTCCATGCCCCCGCCGCCCGCCCCCTTGGACGCGGTGGACGGCTTCCCGTCCGGGCCCAGCGCGTGCCAGGTGCCGCCCACGCCCTCGCCGAGCGTGTCGCCCGCCTTGGTGTCCTTCGCGTAGCGGTACACCGGCCAGCCGCCCAGCGTCAGCTGCCGGGTGCCGTCGGCGCGGGTCACGGAACCGAGCAGGTCCGCCTTGACACCCGCTCCGGCGGAGACGTCGTCCGCCGACACCGCCGGCCAGGCCTTGGCGCAGTCCCCCTCGCAGTTCGACTTGGGCGGCTTCGCCGTGTCCTTGTCGAAGCGGTAGAGGGTGAACCCCTCGGCGTCCGTGACCACCGAGCCCAGGTCCGCGGCCTCCCGTACCTTCAGTTCCCCGGCCGCCCCGCCCTTGCCGGCCGCCGCGGCCCCGCCGGCCGGCGCGGCCCCGGTATCGCTGCCGTACCCCGGCAGCGACCCGGAGCCGGAGCCCGAGCCGTAGGCGTCCAGCGCCTTGCTGTCGCCCACCGGCTGCACCGAATCCCCCTTGGCGGAGGACTTGTTGTCCGAGAGCCCGCACCCGGCCGTCAGCAGCAGTACCGCGACCGCCGAACCGGCGAGTATTTCACGGCGCATTCTCTTCACGGTCTCTCCTTCGGTTTGGATCCCGCGTTCTGTTCGCATTGCCTGAGTAATTGATACGGGGCCCGGAGCCCCCCAAACGAATATCCCGGGGAATTTGTCAGATCGCGCCAAGAATGAACTCGGGGGTGGGGCGGGGCCGTGCGCTGCTCATTCCTGGATGCGCAGGGCGAGCGCCGGGCAGCGCCGCACGGCGCGCAGGGCCTTGGGCCGCAGCCGCTCCGGCACCGGCATGGAGGCCTGTGCCGGATAGCCGTCCGCGTCGAGCCGTACGACGTCCGGCAGGACGTCCACGCACAGCCCGTGCCCCTTGCACAGCGTCCAGTCCACGACCAGCCGCTCCGGGCTCTCGTCGTCGGGCAGCGGCAGCGCCCCCAGTACCCGCCGGCCGCAGCCGCTGCCGAGCGCGTGGTCGCGGAACTCGTCGGGGAAGGAGGCGAGGGCGGAGGCCACGAAGTGCGAGGTGCCGTCCGGGTGGCTGCACGCCCCGCGTCTGCGCACCCCGAGCATCCGCGCCTCCACCGCTTCGAGGGCGCTGCGGCCCCCGCCCGCGACGGCCGCCTCCAGTACGTCGGCCAGCGCGGGCAGGCCCCGTACGCAGGGGCCGCACTGGCCCGCCGTCTCGTTCGCCATCCAGCGCGTCACCCGGGCCACCTCGCCCGCCGGACAGGTGTCCTCGGGCAGCGGCAGTACCGCGCCCGCCCCCAGTACCGCACCGAAGGCGGCGAGGGACTGCCGGGACACCTCCGCGCCGAGGGCCGAGCCGGGATCCAGCCAGCGGCCGTGGTAGCCGCCCACCAGCACGCCCTGCCCGGGGCGCAGGCCGCACAGCTCCAGGACGTACGCCAACGACGTCCCGGTCGGGGCCTCGATGACCGTCGAGCCGGCGACGGTCAGCAGGACGGTGCCCGGTTCGGACGGCAGCCCGGCCGACCGGTAACCGGCGGCGCCGAGCCGCGCGGCGACGGCGAGCTGGGCGTAGGTCTCGGTGTTCGACAGCAGGGTGGGCACCCCGCCGAGGCCGCGCTCGCTGGTGCGCACCCGCTGCCCGGACGGCAGCGTGGGGCCGCCGTTGAGGCCGTTGATCATCGCGGTGCCCTCGCCGGTGACGAACCGCTCGGGCAGCAGCGCCACCCGCACCTGGCGCCCGCCCCGGCCCCGTTCGGCGACGGCGTCGCGCACCGAACGCTCCACGTCGGGGCGGGTCACGGCGATCACCACGTCCTCGGCTCCGACCGCGGCGGCGGCCAGCAGGGCCCCGTCGAGCACCAGGTGGGGGGCGTGCAGCAGGAGGGCCTTGTCCTTGAGGCAACTGGGCTCGCCCTCGCTGCCGTTGACGACGACGGCGGTCAACCCGTCGCGTCCCCGGGCGGACTGGGTGACCGCGCGCAGCTTGCGGGCGAAGGGGAAGCCCGCCCCGCCGCGGCCCCGCAGGTCGATGTCGGCGGCGAGGTCGACGAGTTCGTCCGGGCGGTAGCGGGGCAGCGGTCCGTGCGCGGCCTCGTGGGCGTCGCGGTCCAGCCGCGGGAAACGGTCGAGTCCGGTCAGCAGCCGGGGGGTGCCCACGCAGCCGAGGCCGGGGCGCGGCGCTTCGCTCACCGCCGTCCCTCCCGCCCGGCGAACGGGCCGAAGCCCGTGGCGGCCCCGGCGTCCGCGGCCGGGCCGGGTGCGTAGGCGGCGGCGTACGGGGGGTGCTGGGGCTGGGGCGGCACCGCCTGCATGGCCTGGGTCACCGGCACCGCCTGCATGGGCTGGGTCACCTGCATGGCCTGCATGGGCTGGGCCAGTTGCACCGTCTGCATGGGCTGGGTCACCTGCACGGCCTGCGTGTCCTGGGTGAACTGCGCGCCCTGCCTGACGGGTGCGGTCGCCTCCGCCGGCCGCACGGAGCGTTCGGGAGCACCCGCCGGCCCGCCGCGGCGCAGCCCCGTGAGGGGCACGTCCCGTACGGAGTAGCCCCGGGAACGGGGGCCGCGGGCGCTCCGGGTGGCCGCGACGGACTGCGGGGCGCTCGCCGGGGCGGACCCCTCGCGCCTGCGCCTGCGCAGCCGGACGGCGAGCAGCCCCATCACGCCGGCCACGCCGAGGACGTAGGCCACCGTCACCCAGAGGTCGGCGGCACGGCCCGCCTTGAGCCCGTGCACGAGGGAAGCCCCCCACGCCGGGTACGCGCCGATGTGCAGGGCCCGCCACCACATGGAGCGGCGATTGGTGGCGAACACACTACGCAGGGCGCCGGAGACCGCCACGCTCACGAAGAGATATCCGGCCAGGGTGCCGAGGCCGATGACGACGGGCCGGTTCGCGTCGGTGAACGGCACCACCGCGGACGTCGCGCCCGTGTGGCCCTCGGCGACCTTGACCCATATGTGCAGGGCGAGGAAGCCCAACCCCGCGACGGCCAGCCCGCGGTGCACGCCCTGCGCGAGCAGCCGGTGCCCCGATCCGAGGAGTACCCGGTCGGTGGCCACCAGCCCCCACAGGACGGTGGAGGTGAGGGAGACGAGCGAGAGCACGCCCGACCCGAAGTCGAGGAAGTCCCACAGATGGGTCAGCGCGCCCGCGCGCGCCGCCACGATCAGGGAGACGAGAGCGGCGAGGGAGGCGCAGACCACGCTGGTGCGCAGCCGCCCCGCGACGGGCAGAAGCGGAGGCCGCCGGACGGCCCGTTTTCCCGCGGCCGGTGCCACCGCGGCGTGGCGGCTCCCGCGTCGGGCTCTGTGGGAGCGGGGCATGTGAGGCTGGGGCAGGGGCATCCAGTTCTCCTGTGCGCCTGGGCTCCGAGCACTCCACCTGGCGCTCGGCGCCCGGGAGTTGTGGTCGATGGTGGCCGGCAGCGCTGTGGAATTCCCACGTCGGCCGAAGGGCTCGGGGCCGGAGTGCAGAAGCATCGTGGAGCTACGCAGCATCTCCACAGGATTTATCGAAACGTGATAATTTCTCGCACCCCGTCTCCGGTGCGTCGAACGAGCCCGGAGGATTCCCCTCCAGTGGAGGTTGTGACAGGCCACCGCACCCCTCGCCGTCTACGCGTCCCCGACGGCAAAATCAAGGCAAACCCGCGGGATCGAAGGTGGCCGGAACCGTCCAGGAGGGCGTGTGGTAGCTGCAACTGTCGTCACAGGCAAGGTCGTTGGCGAGGCAGGCGACCTTGGCGGGCCTGTCGCTCCTGCACCGGACAGGCCTCACCCCGGCAAGAACGAGGAAACGATGTGCGAACTTCTGAACCGCATCTGGTCCCGCCCTCGCGGCGAGTGGACCCGTGTCCTGCGCAGGGAACTCCCCGCGCTGGCCGGGGAGATAGTGGAGGAGCTTCTGCATGGAATTCCCGGATTTTCCATACTTGTCGATGACAACGATGCCATCGATGACGAAATTCTCCGACAAGCGGTGGAAGACGCCCTTCTCGCCGCACTTGGGTACCGCGACGAGCCACTACGGGACGCGGCGCACGACGGGCCCGGCACGAAGACCCCGGACGAGGTCGAGGACCGGCACGACGTGGCGTCGGACGCCGTCCACGGCGGCCGGCACGAGGACGTACGAGGCCCCGGACTCTCGGAGGTGCGCGAGCACGGTCACGGAAGCGGAAGCCTCGGTGGAGGCGCCCACGGGGGCCACGGGCACAGCACTCACGCCCACGGGCACAGCACTCACGCCCACGGCCACGACGGTCACGCCCACGGTCACGACGGTCACGCCCACGGCCGCCCCGACGGCGACGGCCCCGCGCCGCACGACGAGGCGGCCCCCCATGGAGGCGCCCACGGCGCCCGCCCGGAACCCGCGGCCCCCCGCGACCGGGCCCGCCAGGAGCTGTTCAAGGCCCTCACCGACGACCGCGTGGCCTCCCACGCCTCCCTCACCGAGCTGTCCGAGGCGGCCGGCTGGCCCCTCCCGGTGGCCGTACGGGCCATCGCGCTGGCCACGCCCGGCGAGACCCAGCAACTGGCGGCCGTCCTCGACGACGCCCTCCCCGGCATGTTCGCCGGCCGGCCCTGCCTGCTGCTCCCCAGCCCCGACCCGGACACCCGGGCCGCCCTCGAACCCCCGTTGCGCGGCCGGTTCGCGGCCGTCGGCCACGCGGTCCCCCTCCGCGACACCGCCTCCTCACTGCGCTGGGCCCTGCGCCTGCTCACCCTGACCCCCAACCGCGGCGGCCCGGACGCCCGCGCCGTCTTCGTGGACGACCACCTCTCCACGCTCCTGCTGCTCCAGGACGAACCCCTGGCCCACGCGCTGGCCGCCCGCTGGCTGCGCCCCCTCGCCGACCTGACCCCGCGCCAGAGCGAGCGCCTGGAGGTCACCCTGCTGGCGTGGCTGGAGGGCGGCGGGGCCCCCGAGGCGGCCAAGGCCCTGAGCGTGCACCCGCAGACCGTGCGCTACCGCATGCGGCAGCTGGAGAAGCTCTTCGGACCCGGTCTGCGCGATCCGCGGACCCGCTTCGAACTGGAGATGGCCCTGCGCAGCCGCCGCCTGATGGCCCAGGTGCGCCGCCAGCACTCGCGGGTGGGCCGGCGGACGGCACGCGTCGTCACCGCCGACTTCACCCCCCTGGTCGTCGGACGGATGGCCCGGGTCAACGGCCTCTGAGCACCGCGCGGACGCGCCGCCCGTGAACCGGAACCGCCCGGCCTTCCCGTACCACGGGGAGGCCGGGCGGACGCCGTTCGCGCACGGAAGGGCGAGCGGCCCTACGCCGGTGCGGGCGCCGGGGCGCCGCGCAGCGTCGCGTTGAGGTCGAGCAGCTCCGCGTAGGCCCGCGCGCACGGGCCGCACCCCGCGAGGTGGCGGACCAGCCCCCGCGGGCGCTGCGTACCGCCCCGCCGGACCGCCGTGCCGAGCATGCCGCTGTAGTGGCCGCACCGCCCGCCGCCCGCCGCCGCGTCCAGATGGGCGCCGAGGTACGCCTCCCGCAGCCCCTCGCGTGCCCGGAACGCCAGCGAGTTCACCGCGCTGGGGGTGATGCCCAGCCGCGCCGCGATCCGGTGCGGGGACTCCTCCTCCACCAGCGTGTGCCACAGGACGGTCTGCCAGCGCACCGGGAGCGCCCGGAAGGAGCGCGCCACGAGCCGGCGGTCCTCGTCGGCCATCACCTGTCCCTGGGGGTCGCCGCCGGGCGCCTGCCGGCACCAGGAGTCGCAGTCCGCGGTCAGCAGGGTCCGTCCGGCGCGGTCGCGCCATTCCATCGCCGTGTGCCGGACCACCGCCAGCAGGTACGCGCGCCAGGGCCCGCGGGGCCCGGAGCCGGAGCGGACCGCCTGGAAGGTCCGCAAGAACGCCTCCGACACCAGGTCCTCGGCGTCCTGCGGGGTACGGCAGCAGGTGCGCGCGTAGGCGAGGGCGGCACGCCGGTGCCGCCGGTAGAGGAGCTCACGCACGGCCGCCTCCTCGGCATCGCCGCCGGGCAGGCGCAGGCGCCGGGTGAGTTCCGCGTCGGGGGGCGGAGGGACCTGCTCCTCCTCCGGTGGGCGTGGACGTGGACGTGAACATGTCCGCGGACGGTCCGCGGTGTCGCGTGATCCGGGCATCGCACTCCTCCTCGCCGCTTTCGGCACCCGTACGCGCGGCCGCGGGCACCGGACGCGTACGGGTACGGACGTACGGACGTACGGACGTACGGGCGCCGGCCCGGGACGAGCCCCGGGCCGGCGCCCGTCCCGGACGGCGTCAGCGGCAGGTGCGCCCGCCGTTGATGCAGCTCACGGCCTTGGCCATGAGCCCGTTCGACATGACGTTGATGAAGTCGCCGTGGTCGGTCACCGGCTTGTGCAGCTGCTCCGGGAAGCTGTCGACCGCGAAGCGGGCACCGGGCGCGACCCCGTAGGTGATCCGCTGCACCAGCTGCGGGATCGCGGCGAAACCCTTCGGGCAGCGGCCCGCCTTGTCCGCGAAGGCCACGTGCGTACGGTGGTTGGCGCTGTCGGTGTTGCGGCCGTCCCAGCAGCTCTGGAAGGTGAAGGTGCGCACCACGTCGCTGCCCTTCGGACAGATCGGGTACTTGTCCTTCAGCTGCCGGTCCTCGAAGCCGGTGCAGCTCCACGAGGCGTTGGCGTTGGCGGTGCCGTTGGTGAAGGCCTTGGCGTCACCCGTGATGATGCGCAGGAACCGCGGCATCGCCTTGACCTGGCCGACGGGGCTCCCCTTGAAGTCGATCGTGACCTGCTTCGGCCGCAGGATCGTGCCCACGTTGGCGTCCTGTCCGCCGCCCGGGGCCTTGGCGTCCCGCTCCGCCTTCCCGTCGCGCAGCCGCAGCACCGGCCAGTAGTAGGCGGACTGGTCGCCGTTGCCGCAGGTCGTTCCGGAGGCCGCGAGACTGTTGTTGGAGGAGAAGGCGTTGGTCGTCTTGTTGCCCACGTAGTCGTGCATGTGGTGGGCGCCGTTGGAGACGCCGGGGGCGACGATGACGTTGTCGGGGTTGAAGTGGCCGTTCTCGTTGCGCCCGCACTGCGAGGAGAACGAGCCGGTGGAGGCGCCGCGCCCGGCGGCGGGGGCGTTCACGTTCGGCCGCACCTTGGCGATGTTGACGAAGTCGCTCTGGGCGGGACCCCGTTTCTGCCCGATGCTGCGCGCCGCGTCGGGATCGCGCGCCGGGTCGGCCGCGGCGGCGACCGCCGCGTCGGCCGCCGCGCCGACACCGGGGTCGGCCTCCGCGGGAGCCTCCTTCATGGTGCATCCGCTCAGCGCGTCCAGCCCCTCGGGGCGTCCGGCGGAACGGCCGATCACGTCGGACACGCGCCGGATGGTGGTGGAGCGCTGGTCCTTGAGCCGGCCCAGGAGCGCGTCCTTCTGGACCTTCTTCTTGCTCACCTGCCCGGCGGCGAGCTGCCGGTAGGCGTCGGCGACCTGGCCGTCGAGCTGGGCGAGGTTCTGGTCGACCTCGGCCCGCGCCTGGTCGGGTACGTCCGTGAGCCGGTCGCCCACGTCCGGACAGTCGATGGTCGCGGTCACCTCGCCGGTGCGGCCGGCGTCCTGGCCGGCGTTCGCGTTGCCCGCGACGACGGCGACCCCGCCGCCGCCCAGTACCAGCGCGCACGCCGCGGCCAGGAGTTTCAACCGGGGGCGCCTGTGGCCCTTTTGACTCATGTGATCACTTCACTTCGTCGATCGGACGGATGAGGGGGACGACGCCCCCTGGCGGACCGGGGAGGAGGGGGAGGACGGGGCCGGGCTCGCGTCGGAGAGCGAGTCGAAGTCGACGAGCCCGCTCTCCTCCAGGACCGAGATGTGGTCCAGGACCGTGGTGTTGGCCGAGGTGGCCAGGGCACGCACCATGGAGTTCCGGGTCTGCGCCCGGACCTGCGCCACCAGCTGGAACACCTTGCCGTGCGCCCGCCGCAGCAGCTGCACGAACAGCCGCTCGTACTCGTTGCCCTGGGCGGCCGTCATCTGGTCGAGCCAGCCCTGCTGCTGAGCGTTGGGCCGGTCGGGGAGGTCGATGCCGAGGGCCTGGCCGACCTGGAGGACCTGGCGGTCGAGGTCGGTGTGGCCCATGACGAGGTGTTCCCCGGCCGTGCGCACGGAGGGGCGCGTCCCGCGCTGCTGGGCCTGTCGCCCCGCGGGCAGCTCCCAGAGCCCGGCGAGCCGCACCTTGCGGACGAAGTCCCGGTCGGTGGGGGTGAGCGGCCCGTACGCCGTGCTCATGATCCCGGCGCCGTCGTCCACGATCCCCGCTGCCGGTGCCGCCGCTCCCGTGGTGGCCGCCGAGGCGCGGTCGCCGTACTTGGCCACGGGGATCAGCAGCGCGATCAGCGTGACGGCCAGGGCACTGATGACCAGGCCGCTTCCGATCGTGTACTTCGTGGCCACCGACAAGCCGCTGCCGGATCGCCGCCGGAATGACAGCACATTGCCTCCTTGCTCCGTGGTCCTGCAGGAGAGTCGGGGCCGTGCCGGCCGCCGGCGCGTGCCGTGCGGTTCACACCCGCACATCCGGCTCTCCTGGGGTGCCACGGGACGCTAGTGCCCGGTGTGGCGTCAGGGAGGAAGGACCATCACCATCGGATAAACATCCGGGCAACTCCTCGAAAGGCTGCTATCTTGCGGCGTTCGACCTTTCAACAGCCGCCTGTTGCAGGGCTGTTGTCCCGGCGTGCGGTCACAGCACCGCCGCGACGCCGTAGCCGGCCCCGGTGATCGCGTCCCTGATCAGGACCTCGTCCAGCGGCTCGCCGCTCACGGTGACGGTCTGGGCGCCGAGGTCCACGGCGACGCCGCTCACCCCGGGAACCAGGGCCACTTCGCGGGTGAGCCGCTCGGCACAGTGCCCGCAGCTCATGCCGGTCACGCGGTAGCGCTGCTCGGTCATGGCTTCTCTCCTCCGGTCGGCGGGACGCGCGGAGGCCCCGGGCGCCCTCCGCCACGTAGTCGCACCGGACCCCGTCCGGGTGCCCGCGCGGATGCCCCGAATCGAGGGAAGGAAATAGCATCAAGCGGGTGCTTGTAGACAAAAGCCACTTCGATCATAATCCGCGTGGCGGGTTCTCGGGCTCGGGTCCCCTGCGGGCGCGCACCTGCCCGCCGCCACGTCGTGACGAACGAGAGGAGCCGGCCGGGGTGTCGAGCGCCGGTGGGTACACGGCCCTGCTGCGGACCGCTTCCGTGGGGGCGCTGCTCGCCGTCGGCTTCGCAGCCGTCTCGTGCGGCGCCGACGGCGGCGCGGCCGCCACGGGCGGCGAGGTCACCGTGGTCTACGAGGATGACACGATCAAGCCCGAGGACCGGCACGCCGTGGACGTGGTCCGCAGGTCCGGCGTGCTGGAGCAGGCCGCCGACTGGGTGAACGAGGCGCTCGTCCTCCCGCACGACCTGGTCGTGAAGGTCACCGACAAGGTCCCGCCCGGGGTCACGGACGCGGTCACCCAGCCCGACGGCAGGACGATCTTCATGACGGCGGCGTTCCTGACCGAGATCGAAAAGGCCCTCGGTGACGTGGTCAAGACCGTCAAGCGTCCTGCCCCGCTCCCCGCGGACGAGTTCAACGCCGACGACCTGACCGCGGCTTCGACCCGGTTCATCTTCGGTCACGAGCTGGGCCATGCCCTGCAGCGTCAGCTGATGCTGGCCAACCTCGGCCTGGAGGAGGACGCCGCCGACGGGTACGCGTCGTTCTCCACCATCAACCAGGTGGGAGCCGGCCCGACGCTGGCAGCCGCGGTCCTGTTCGACGAGATCGCCCGCAGGGAGGGCCGGCTGACGCTGGAGGGGCTCTCCGGCGATCACCCCGTCACCCAGCAACGGGTCTTCAACTTCCTGTGCTACCTGGAGGGGAGCGACCCGAAGAAGTTCCACGCCCCCCTGGTCGCCGCCGGCTACCTGCCCAAGACCCGTGCCCCGTTGTGCCCGCAGTCCTGGGCGATGCTGGACCACGGCTGGTGGACCCAGCTGCAGCCGCATTTCACCAAGGCGTTCAAGCGCCGGGGCGACGAGCGGCAGAAGGAAGCGCGCGAGCGTCTTATCGCGGAGACGAAGGCCTTCGAGAAGCGGCTCGACGAGCTGCGCCGCGAGCAATGACCGGAACCGGCATGGGCCGCCCGGCCCTCAGCCCGGAACGGCTTCGGCCCAGTTGCGGTTGACGGTCTCCTTCGCCTTCTCCCGCTGCGCCTCCGTCGGGAACGTCGGCGTGCCCTCGACCGTCGGCAGGTTGTCCGCGGCGGCCTTGTCGAGGGTGCCGTCCTTCGCCATGGCGTCCATGAGCACGGGGCGTGCGTAGGCGCCGAGCCTGATGTTCTGGCCCTCCGGGCTGAAGACGTACTCCTGCCACAGGCGTGCCGCCGCCGGGTGCGGGGCGTCCTTGTTCACCCCGTGGGCGTAGTACTCGGCGAAACTGCCGTCGAAGGGGATGGCGGTCCGCCAGTCGACGTCCGCGCCCTTCCTGCGGAATTCGTCGGCGTATCCGAGGTTGAGGAAGTCCCAGTCGATGCTGATCGGGGTCTGTCCCTTCTCGATCGTCGTCGGGGTGGATTCGACCGGGACGAAGTTGCCGTTCCTTCTCAGCTCGGCGAAGAAGTCGATACCGGGCTGGATGTCGTCGAAGGACCCCCCGTTCGCCAGGGCCGCCGCGTACACGCCGGCGAAGGCGGAGCCCGATTTGGTCGGGTCGCCGTTGAGCGTGACCTTGCCCTTGTACTCGGGCTTGCGCAGATCGGCGAAGGTCGCGGGGCAGTTCTTGACGCGCTTGGCGTCGCAGCCGATCGAAACGTAGCCGCCGTAATTGTTGTACCAGAGGGCGTGCGGGTCCTTCTGCTCCTCGGGAATGCTGTTCCACGGGGCGACCTTGTACGGTGCGAGCAGGCCCTGCTGTGCCGCGGACTGGGCGAAGGAGCCCCCCACGTCGATCACGTCGGGGGCGCGGCCGTCGCGCCTGTGCTCCTTCAGGGCGTTGATCTCGTCCTGGCTGCTGCCCTCCGGGTGCTCCACCGAGACCTTGATCCCGTACTTCTTCTCGAAGCCGTCGATCAGTGCGCCGTAGTTGGCCCAGTCGTCCGGGAGCGCGATCGCGTTGAGCGCCCCCTCCTTCTTCGCCGCCGCGGTCAGTGCCGCCATGCCGCCGGCGTCCGCGGCGGAGGTGGCCGCCGCGGGGGTCCTGGGCACGGCGGTCGGCTTGTCCCCGCAGCCGCCGAGGGGCGCCGCCGCGAGGGCGAGGCAGACTCCGACGGCGGCTGTCCGGAGACGAGGTGCGGGCACTAAGGCTCCATGGCGGGCGGGCGCGTACCGGTCGAGACCAGCGTACGTTCGATGCCCCCGGCAGCGCAGTTCCAGCCGGTGGTGTCCGCTGCCGTTCGCGCCGCCCGCCGCCCGTCAGAGGGGCTCGTCGTCCCAGCCGGCCAGGAGCGCCTCCCCCGGAAGCGTTGCGGGCGGCACACCCCCCACCACTGCCTCGTGGAGGGCCTGCTCGCTCCAAATGATCTTGCCGCGGGCGGTGTAGCGGGTGCCCCAGCGCTGGGCGAACTGCGCGACGAGGAACAGGCCGCGGCCGCCCTCGTCGGTCTCCTCCGCCCGGCGCAGGTGCGGGGAGGTGCTCGACCCGTCGGAGACCTCGCAGATCAGGCCGCGGTCGTACAGCAGCCTCACCCGGATGGGCTCGCTCCCGTAGCGGATGGCGTTGGTGATCAGTTCGCTCAGGATGAGCTCCGTCGTGAAGGCGATCTCGTCCAGGCCCCAGTCGGCCAGCCGCCGGGCGCACGCGTTGCGCACCCGGGACACCTGCGCCGGGTCGGGCGGTACGTCCCACTCGGCGATCCGCGCCGGGTCCAGCCGGCGGGTCCGTGCCACCAGCAGCGCGATGTCGTCGCTGGGCCGGGTGGGCAGCACCGCCTCGATCACCGCGGTGCAGGTTTCCTCCGGGGTACGGGCCGGCCCGGACAGGGCGGCGCGCAGCGCCGCGAGGCCCGCGTCCGGATCGCGGTCGCGGCCCTCGATCAGCCCGTTGGTGAAGAGCGCCAGCAGGGAGCCCTCGGGCAGGCTCAGCTCCGCGGTCTCCATGGGCAGGCCCTCGCCCAGGCCCAGCGGCGGGGAGACCGGCACCTCGGGGAAGGACACGCTGCCGTCGGGGTGGACCAGGGCGGGGCCCGGATGGCCGGCGGTGGCGGCCGTCACCCGCCCCGAGACGGGGTCGTAGACGGCGCACAGGCAGGTGGCTCCGGTGATGCCCTGCCACTCCTGCTGGTCGGTGTCGATGTGGGCGACCAGCTCGTCCAGGTGGCTCAGGAGCTCGTCCGGAGGCAGGTCGAGGGTGGAGAAGTTGTACACGGCCGTACGCAGGCGACCCATGGTGGCGGCGGCGTACAGACCGTGCCCGACGACGTCGCCGACCACCAGCGCCACCCGGGCGCCGGGCAGGGGGATGACGTCGAACCAGTCGCCGCCCACACCGGCCTGCGCGGACACGTAGCGGTGCGCGACCTCCACGGCGGACTGCTCGGGGACGCCACGCGGCAGCAGACTGCGCTGCAGGGTGTCGGCCACGGTGTGCTCGCGGGTGTAACGGCGGGCGTTGTCGACGGACAGCGCCGCCCGTGCGGTCAGCTCCTCGGCGAAGGACACGTCCTCCTCGTCGAACGGCGCGGCGTCCTTCCCCCGCCAGTAGCCGGCCATCCCCAGCACGACGCCCCGGGCCCGCAGGGGTACGGCGATCATGGAGTGGATGCCGCGTTCCAGGATCCGCTCGGCGTTGGCCGGGTCCTGGTCCCGCCAGTGCAGGGTGGCGTGCAGGTCCGCTTCCAGCACCGCGTGGCCGCGGGCCAGCCCGGCGGCCATCGGGCTGGTCGGAACGAACCGGATCAGCCGGCCGACGGGGTAGAGCGGGTGGTCGCCCTGGAGGCCCTCGGCGGCGGTGCGGCGCATCTCGGTGTTCACATCGGGTGGCTCCTCGCCGCGCAGCACCGGCTCCAGCAGGTCGACCGTGACCACGTCGGCGAACCGGGGGACCGCCACCTGTGCCAGTTCCTGCGCCGTGCGCTCCACGTCCAGGGTCGTTCCCACCTGCACGCCCGCGTCGTAGAGCAGCTTCAGCCGCTCGCGGGCCACCTCGGCCCTGCCGGACAGCGCCCGCAGCTCCGTGGTGTCGCGCAGCGTGACGACGGTACCGGCCGAGCCGTACGGAGCGGTGGGCCGGATGTTCACGGCCAGTAGCCGATCGGCCGCCATGTGCACCTCGTCGGTCGCGGAACGGCCCGACGTGATCCGCTCGGCGATCCCCTCCTCCAGACCCAGGTCCGTGACGGGGCGCCCCTCCGCGTCCCCCGGCAGAGCGAGCAGCCGGCGCGCCTCGTCGTTGGCCAGCAGCAGCCGTCCGCCGTCCCCGACGATCAGCACGCCCTCCCGGACCGCGTGCAGCACCGCGTCGTGGTGTTCGTACATCCTCGTCATTTCCTCCGGCCCCAGGCCGTGGGTCCGGCGCAGCAGCCGGCGGCTCACCAGAGCGGTGCCGCCCGCCGACAGGGCGAGCACCGCGGCCGCGCTGCCGAGGACGACCGGCAGCTGCCCGTTCACCATGCTCTGGACGTTCTGGACCGTGACCGGGGAGGAGACGACGGCGATGACGTTGCCCCGGGCGTCCTTGACGGGGACCACGGAGACCACGGACTGCCCCAGGGACCCGGCGAACGTCTCGGTGAACGACTTGCCGGCCGCCGCCGAGGCGAAGGGGCCGACGACGCGCTTGCCGATCTGGTGCGGGTCGCTGTGGGCGAGGGTGACCCCGTCCAGCGTGTACACGTTCAGGCCGTCGACCCCGGCGATCTTCCGGGCCGCCTCGGCGCTCGGCTGGAGCACCGCGCTGGGATGGGCGCTGTGCAGGGCGGCGACCATCCCCGGGGACTCCGCGAACGTTCCGGCGGCGGCGAGGGTACGGTGCCGGGCGTCCAGCATGGCGGAACTCCGGGCCTGCACCACGAGCGCCAGGACCGCGGCGGCGACGAGCAGGACCACGACGGCCAGCTGGAGCAGGAACACCTCGCCGGCCACGCTGCGCGCGCTCAGGAGGGAGGACAGGCGCTGGGGCCGCCGCGCCCCTCCCCTGGGGGACGGGGCCCGCTCCCGCCGCCCCTCCTGCTCCCGGCGGTTTCCCGAGGGGGAGGGCCGAGCGGGAGCCGAGGGGCTCGGAGCCGAGCGGAGCAGCCGGCGCCGGAGGCCTCCCAGGTAGTTGCTCATAGTCCATCTTCTAACCTCTACGGTCCGTCGGCAGCGGGCGGCGACCGGCCCGGCACCCGTGATCCGGGCATCCCCGCAGGTCAGGTCCGTGCCTTCGGGGTGCAGCTCAGACCGCGGCCGGGAGGCGTCAGCCGCGCGGGCCGAGGACCTCACGGAGCCGGATCCGGGCGCCGTCCCCGTCTTCGAGAGCGGCCGGTAGCAGGCCGTGCGCGGCGAGCGCGGCCGTTGGACCGCCCCGGTACTGGCCGCCGACACCGAGGGCGGGCAGCCGTGGGTGGCGACCGGCTGCGTCGCCGGGCCCTCGCTGTCCGCCGCCGTCCTGCGGTCCGGCCCGTTGCCGCCGGACGCGGTGCGGGTCCTGGGCGCCGGGCTCGCCGCGACCACCCCCTCCGGCGGCGAAGCCCAGCGGACCGCGCTCGCCCGCGCCTTGGTCCGGGCACCGGAACTCCTCCTGACGGACGAGCCGTTCGGCGCCCTGGACGCCCTCACCCGCATGCGCATGAACGCACTGCTCCGGCAGCTGTGCGACCGCCACCGCCCCTGCGTCCTGCTGGTCACCCACGACATCGACGAGGCCATCACCCTCCCCGACCGGATCCTCGTGCTCTCACCGACGGCCGGATCTCCTACGACACCCGGCCGGACCGGCGAGCAGTGACGGCGCCGCTCTTCCTTATGATCTCAGATCCGGCGCCTGCCGGAGTAGAGTGCGGAACGCCCTTGACCTGCAGAAAGCTGGCAGGGAGCCGTCTTCTAGGAGCTCAAATTGCTTCGCACCATGTTCAAGTCCAACAGCTGACATCTCGTCATCTGTGCAGGTCAGAGCCATGATGGCCGGGCGCAGGTCAGCAAACGCCCAGCATGTGACCGGACCCCGGTCCGCCGATGCTGCCCTCCGGGCACGACAACGGGGGGCGGGCGGGCCAGCGGACCATGAGCGCCGCAGCCCGGCCCTTTCCGGTGCCCCTCGAAAGAGCCTCACCACTGGGCTGGATGGGCGGACGGGTGACAGGCCGCGTGGCGCCGCCGCTCTCCTGGGTTTCAGCGGGGATGGTTGTGCCCTCGGCGAGGATCGTGACGACGACAGGAGGCAGTGGTGAGCCTGCCACCGGACGAGCGCGCGGTGCCGTCCCTTGTGCCGGGAAGGCAGGAGGGACCGGTGAGCGCGACCTCAGAGGTGGGAAGGGCTGCCCCCTGGGAGGACAGGCCGGAGATCGGGGCGTCGCGCCGGAGCGGGACGGGCGACACCCTCGCCCGGCGGATCCGGGAGAACAGCAGCATCGAGGGACCGGGCGCGGCGCCGGTGTTCCGGAGTGGTCGCCGACATGGCTCTTGACCTTCTCCTGATCGGCCTGGGCATCGCCCTGGATCCGATCCCCGTGACCGCGTTCATCCTCCTGCTGTCCGCCGACCGCGGCGTACGCAAGGGGTTGGTATTCATCCTTGCCTGGCTCGCCTGCCTGGTCGTCGTCCTGGCCCTGGTGGTGTTCGCGACGGGCGGTACACCTCCTCCGCCCAAGAGCGCCCCGTCGACGGTTGCCCTCGCGGGCAAACTCGTCATCGGCGTCGGGCTGGTCGCCTACGGGGAGCACAAGCGCCGCTCGCTCCGGCGCCCCCGCACCCGGCCCCGCAAGCCCCCGGCGTGGGCCGCCCGTCTGAACGAGGTCTCGTACTGGACCGCCGCCGGGCTGGCTGTCCTCCTCCAGCCGTGGGGCCTGGTCGCGGCGGGCTGCGCCACCGTCGTCGACGCCGACATGTCCGAGGCCACCACGGTCCTCACCCTGTTCGGGTTCTGCCTGCTGGCCACCGCCAGCCTGCTCTCGATGGAGCTCTACGCGACGTTCGCCCCGCAGGCGGCACAGGACAGGCTCGGCCGGCTGCGCGCCTGGATGGAGGACCACCAGGATCAGGCGATCGTCGCGATCTCGCTGCTCATCGGTCTTTGGCTGGTGGGCAACAGCATCTATCAGCTCACCAGTTGACATGGAATCGGGCGCGGCCCGCACACCAGGAGCCGGTGATGCGTTCTCCTCATCAGCGGCGCCGACTCGGCCGTGAGCCGTAGTGCCGCCCTTCTCCGGCTGATGCGGAGCCATCGGTCACGCGGCATGCCCCTGGTTCACTGCCGGGCCATGTGCATGCGCATCTCGCTGTCCGCATCGGTGATGAGTTCGCCCGACAGGTCGATGGTCACGGTGTGGAGTTCGCCCGTGAACCGGAAGGGTGACGGGTAGTCGGGGGTCACCGGCTGGCCGGGGTTGGCACCGCAGGTCATCCCGCCCGGGTTGAACATGACGGGCGTGGTCACCGGGAACTCGGCCACCGCGACCAGGTGACGGTCGATGTAGAGCTCAGCACGCCCCGGTGCGCCCTTGCCCGCGGCGAGATCGGGCTTGCCCGTAGGTTCGAACTCGAAGCGCAGTTCATGCCGGCCCGCGGGTACCGGGTCCGTCGTGGACACCGTGTAGAGGGCGCGCGAGACGTAGTTGTGAACGTACGTCAGCTTGCCGTCCTTGATGTAGAAGCTCCATCCGCCGGCCATCGACCCCTGGCTCATCAGTACGCCTTCGGCGCCGTCGGCGGGGATCTCCACATCGGCGGTGATGCTGTGCGGACGGTTGAGGACCCTGGGGGCGACGGAGGGCGGCAGCGACTGGGTGCCGGGCCGGAACGTGTAGCTGGTCCGTGCCTTGCCGATCTGTGGACGTTCCGTTGCCATCCGCGCCAGCGCGCTTCCGTCGACCGGCAGCACTCCGTACTTTCCGGCCTCCACGTACCACAGGGAAATCAGCTCGATGGTCTTGGCGTGATGGTCCGAGGAGACGTCACGGGTCTCCGCGAAGTCCTCGTCGATGTGGTAAAGCTCCCAGGCTGTGGCGTCCAGTTCGGACAGCTTCTCCGCGCTGATGGGCGTCCCGAACGGCTGCTTCGCCTCGGTGAACGACGGGCCCGGCCAGGGACATACGGCGCGCCAGCCGTCGTGGTCGATGGCACGGTGCCCGAGCATCTCGAAGTACTGAGTGCGGTGGAGGCTCGGTGCGGCAGGGTTGTCGAAGGTATGGGCGAAGCTGACACCGTGCAGGGGGGACTGGGTGACGCCCTTGATGGTGTCCGGCGGTTCGATGCCGAGGATGTCGAGCACGGTGGGCACCATGTCCACGAGGTGTGCGTACTGGGTGCGCACCTCCCCTCGTGCCTTGATGCCGGCAGGCCAGTGGACGAGGAACGGGTCGCTGGCGCCGCCGCGGTAGGTCTCCCGCTTCCAGCGCCGGAACGGCGTGTTGCCCGCCCAGGTCCAGCCCCAGGGGTAGTGGTTGAACGTGGTCGGACCGCCGAGATCGTCGATCGCCTTCAGGCTCTCCCCGAGCGGTTCGGGAGCGTTGTTGAAGAACTGCGCCTCGTTGGCCGTCCCGGTGACGCCGCCCTCGGCGCTCGCCCCGTTGTCGGAGACGACCATGATCAGCGTGTTGTCCAGTTCGCCGATCTCCTGGAGGAAGTCCAGCAGCCGACCGATCTCGTGGTCGGTGTGGGACAGGAAGCCGGCGAAGACCTCCATCATGCGCGCGGCGAGGCGGCGGGCGTCGGGAGACAGGGACTCCCATTCGGGGACGTCCGGGTCGTGGCGCGAGAGGACGGCGTCGCCGGGTACGACACCGAGCCGCTTCTGGTTGGCGAAGGTCACCTCGCGGTAGGCGTCCCAGCCGTCGTCGAACTGTCCCCGGTAGCGATCGGCCCACTCCCGCGGTACGTGGTGCGGCGCGTGGGTGGCGCCGGGGCAGAAGTGGAGGAAGAACGGCTTGTCGGGAGCGACCTGCTTGGCGTCGGAGATGAAGAGCTTGGCCTTGTCCGTCAGGTCCGGGGTGAAGTGGTAGCCCTGTTCCGGCGAGGCGGGGGGCTCGACCTGGTGGTTGTCGTACACGAGTTCCGGATACCACTGGTTGGTGTCGCCGCCGAGGAATCCGTAGAACCGCTCGAAGCCGCGGCCCAGCGGCCAGCGGTTGTAAGGTCCTGCGGGTGACTCCTGGGCCGAGGGCATGAGGTGCCACTTGCCGAGCATGTACGTGTTGTATCCGTGCTCCAGCAGCATTTCGGACAGGAACCCGTTCTCGAACGGGATGTTGCCGTTGTAACCGGGGTAGCCGGTGGCCAGCTCCGTGATCGCCGCCATCGCGTTGGAATGGTGATTGCGACCGGTGATGATGCACGAACGCGACGGCGAGCACAGTGCCGTGGTGTGCATGTTGTTGTACAGCAGTCCGCCCGCGGCCAGACCGTCGAGGCGGGGCGTCTGCATCGGACTTCCGTAGCAGCCCAGCTGTCCGTAACCCGTGTCGTCGAGCACGATCGTCAGCACGTTGGGTGATCCCGGCACCGCCCCCGGCGGCTCGGGCCATGCCGGGCTGGAGACGTCCGTGGTCCGCCCGATCACTCCGGAGAAGGCGCTCCCCGGCTTGTACTCGTTCACTGGCATCGTGCCCGTCCTTCCTTCCTGCCGACCCGTGCGGACGGTTCGGCAGCTGGGCCGATGTGCACGGAGCGGCGGGCGGCTGCGCAGTCCCGCCGGTCGATTCCGGCTCCGGCGGTGTCCACCACAGATCGGCTGCCACAGCAGGGGTTCCATGCGCGCTCTCGGCTACCCCTTGAGCCGTTTCGAGACCGCTCCACCGGCGACTCGTGGCACCCCGAAGAACCGTTTGCGGGACTCCGAAGTCAGAATTTCAGTGACGCGAACCCGCGTGAGGATGTGCTTATGCGGCCCTGCGGCCGAAGTGGAGGTCCAGTTGCTGGCCGACCACGCGTAGAGCACCATAATTATGGTAGGTGCATCAAGAGATGGCCGCCACTGGACCTTCCGAATGCTCGTCAATGGCTGCCCAGGTGCGAAATTCCGGTGCCTGATCAAACGGCCGATCGAGGCGATTACAGGCACGGCATTCAGAGATTCGCCAAATCCCCGCCTTCCGTGCGGCGTTTCGCAATCCAAAGGAAGAGAACATGACTACGCCTGCTATCGAGCCCGGCCTGAAGGGTACTCTGCCACCGGAGGAGTACACGACGAAGACGATGCCTCACTGGGGGCAGACCTACGACGGGGCAATGGCCGGTTATAGGGCCATGGACTACGTGTCGGTAGCCTTTGCGACCGATGCTGAAAAGGCAGCCGCGCTGATCCCGAAAGAGCTGGAACTCATCGCATTTCCAGCCTTGCCCGGAATGGCGTCGGCGAACCTCGTGTTCGCCAAGTATCGCGAATGTGACCTCGGCCCCTACATGGAGGTGATCATCTCGATCTCGGTCCTCCATCAAGGCCGCCCCTACGGGTACGTCCCCGCCATCTACGTGGACAACGACGCGGCCTTGCTGGCCGGGCGTGAACTGGGCGGCTACCCCAAGAAGATGGCCCGGATCACGATGCGCAACTACGGAAATCTTTTCCTGAGTCAAATGTCTCGCGGCTCGATCCAGACGAAGACCGTGGATCCCAACTTCAATGATCTGGCCTCCTCCTGCGTCACCAAGGGCAACAAGCTGTTCTCGGTACCGTTGCCGGCCGACAGGACAGACGAACTACCCTATCCCTACAATCTGTTGCTGCCGTTGCCCCCTTCGACGGGAGAACCTCAGGACTACGTTCTGCCGACAGTCGCTTTGAAGCGCTTCCCGGGCGTCGGGCCGGGACCGAACGGCCACGCCGGAGCCGAAGTGCTCCAGCTCGTAGGCACCCCCTGGCACATCACGCAGGCGGACGTCTACGCCGGCGACGCCGCCAGCATGGAAATCTACCCGTCCGAAGAGGATCCGATCGGCCGACTCCTGCCGTGCAATGCCGTACTGGGCGCATTCGTCCTGCAAGGCTCCATGTACACGAAATCCGACGAATGGGTGGTCCTTGAAGACCTGAAGAAGAATAATGCGGCATAATCGAACCCTCCCAATGCCGCCAGGAACACACCTTGATGCGGGCGCATCCTCGCACAGCGGCATGTCTGCCGCCCGATTCGCGCCTGCCTCGATCTGAACTGTCGAGGGGAGGACGCACCTGATGGCTCGCCACTGGTACCCGCTCGCCGAAATCGGAGACAGTTTCCTCATCTCGGCGCCCTTCCGCTACGAACGCTCGGTAGAGACCACAGCGCCGGCCGAGCGGATATGGGAAATCCTGACCGGCGAACAGCTGGTCGACTGGGTGTGGGCATTCACCGGCCTGAACTGGAACTCGTCTCGCCCATTCGGCGTCGGCACGGTACGCGATGTCACCTTGCTGAAGTTCTTTACCGCAAGAGAACGCTTCTTCCGCTGGGACGAAGGGCGCCGGTACACCTTCAGCGTCTACGAGGCGTCTCGTCCCGGCTTGCGCCACGCGGCGGAGGACTGGACCGTCGAGCCCACGCCCTCCGGCTCACGCCTCACCTGGACGATGGCGATCCAGCCGACCCCCCTGGTCGCCCCGTTGCTCTGGGTCAGCAGCCCGGTCATCAAACTGGTCCAACGCCACGCCCTGCGCGCGGTCCGCACGCACGTCCGCGGCTGACTTCCGGGCCTCCAGCCCCAGGGACGCTCCGCCCACGCGACTGCGTGCCCCGCGTTCTTCGGAATCGCCCCCACCGGCCGACAGATCAGCTTCGAGACCGTCGACGCGATGCGCGTGGTCGACGGAAAGATCGCCGAGTACTGGGGTGTGGCGAACCTGTTCTCCCTGATGGAGCAACTGGGCGCGCGGCCCGTCACGCAGGAACTGCGATGAACACGAGAACGGTTGCCTGAGATGCCAACTCGCAGCGGCGTGAGAGTCGTTCGGTAGAGGCGACTCGCCTGGCGTGCCGCCAGCCGTACGCCTTGTCGGCCGCTGGCTGCCGGGCTTCTTACGGAGTCTGCCCGGCCCGAGTTTCGGGACCCGGATCTTTTCCGGCACCGTCGTGAGCCGGGACGCACACGCCTTCCAGTAGCGCGGTCAGATAGCGGCGGGCGGACTCGATGCGGGCGGTGGAGACGCTGTGGACGTTGGCTGCGTAGGCGACTCCGCACATGAGCGGCACCAGGTCGTCGGAGGTCAGGTCGGGGCGCACGACCCCGGCGTCGCGGGCGCGGTCGAGTAGCCGTCCGCCGACCGGCCACAGGGTCCGCTTCAGTTCGGTGGTGCGCGGCAAGGCATCCGTGGCCGAGGCGGTGACCGTGGCCAGGGAAGCGTCGGTGACCTGCGCTTCGATGGTGCGGGTCAGGAAGTCAGCCAGGCCGCGCCCGGGATTGTCGTCGGCCAGCGCCTTCTCGCCGTGGGCGGCCAGTGCCTCCAGGCAAGGGGTGGCGACGGCTTCCAAGAGCGCCTCGGCGGTGGGGAAGTGGCGGTAGATGGTGCCGACGCCCAGCCCGGCGCGGCGGGCGACGTCGTTGAGCTGGAGTGGCGTGCCCTCGTCTACGAGATCGCGGGCCACGGCGACGATCCGTTCCCAGTTGCGGGCTGCGTCCTTGCGTAGGGGGCGGTCGTCATGGGAGAAGTTTAACGGGATAGCTCATCCGCATTGCCGTGGTGCGCGAACCGGATGAGCCACCCCCTTTTCCTCCTCGGGGCAATCCGTGCCAAGCCGCCTGTCGGATGGACGCGAGGTCGCTGCGGGCCGCCATCGCCGAACTCATCGCGCCGTTCGGGGTTACCCGGCTCGCCGCCCTGAGGAGCCGAGCCGCGCTGTGGGGGTGCTGATCGGGTTCAGGTCCCGTCACCCGGCCGTGAGTGGCGCGAGGCGCTCGCTGAGGTGGCGGACGGCTTCGGCGATGCGGGGATCCGTTGCCGGACGGAAGGGGGCGACTGGATGCGCCTCGGGCGCTGCCGGGTGCGAGCCGCGCGGGCGCGCCCCACCGAATATCATTCCCGGGGCCGGGACAGGCCGAAGAAGGCCGATGATCGAGGAGGGCCCGTGGCCCAGCGCAGCGAGCGCGCGGAGCGTGCAGACGCCCTGCGCAACCGAGAGGCCGTCCTGGCCGCCTCCGACGCCCTCTTCGCCGCCAGCGGCAGCCCCCACAGCGTGTCGATGGACGACATCGCCGCCGCCGCGGGCGTGGGCAAGGGCACTCTCTTCCGCCGCTTCGGTGACCGTGCCGGCCTGATCGGCGCTGTAATCGCCGCCCGCCTCGAACCCCTGCATCAAACCGTGCGGGAAGCGCAGGACATACCCGGGTCGACACCGCGGCAGCGGGTGCTGGACCTCCTCGACGCCTTGCTGCGCTTCAAGATCGAGAACCGGCACCTGATGTCGGCCGCGGAGGACGCCGGGCTCAGCAGCCCCTACCAGGCCGAGCACTACGGCTGGTGGTACGAAATCCTCCGTGCCGAACTCGATCAAGTGCCCGGTGTCCACGGCGCGGACTTCACCGCCCACGCACTGCTGGCCGCCATCCGCGCCGACCTCGTGGCGCACCTGATCGACGATCAGAAGATGACGCCCGAGGGCCTGCGGTCCTCGCTCGCGGCCTACATCGACAACGCCCTCGGCAGCAGTTCCGATCGGCCAGGCACGCGCAAGGAGGCGTAAGAAGGCACTCTCCGGCCGAGTCCGGACACCGCCGACCCGACCAGACCCAGCAATTGCTCCCTCGCCTCAGGGGTGTCCGCCGCCACCCGCTTGAGGCTGTCGAGCCGTGTGGCATAACCGTGATCGGATGCCGCGGCGAGAAGCGTCCTAGCCGGCGAAGTGGCGGTAGGGCGAGGCGGCCCGAAGTCGGTTGACCGCGGCCGACGATCAGCCGGCCCCGTGCTCCCCGCCCGGCACGGGCTTGCCGGGCATGGCGCGGACCGCGGTGTTCACGAGGGTCTGCACCACGGCCCCGGCCTTCGGCTCGGCCAGGTCGAAGGCCGCCCGGCCCGCCGGGGGTCGCGGGCCGGTTCGCCGCCGACGTCCACCAGGCCGCCGCCGGCAGTGCGGTCCCCGGCCGGTCGTCAGCGGTGGGCGGCCCGGCGTACGGCGGCCTCGGTGAGGGTGCTCGCGGTGTGCACGGCGCTGGCCACGGCCTCGTCGGGGGCGAGTCCGCACAGGTCCATGAGGCAGAAGAGGGCCTCCGCGCTGACGGTCACGGCGAGGTCCCGCTCGAGCTGGGCGAACGCTTCCGGCTCCGTCGCCCCCAGTGTGTCCCTCAGCGGGATCAGCGCCTGGTCGATCAGGCCGAAGCGGATGCCGGGCCGGGCGGAGGCCGTCTCGGGCCGGGTGACGGTGGCCGCGATCATGGCGCGCACCGCCCCCTGGCGGACGAGGACCCCGCGGAGCAGGAACTCGCAGGCGAAGGCCACCCGTTCGACGGGGTCGGTGGAGCGGGCGACCGGCCGCAGAGCGTCGGCGGGCGCGGGCCAGACTCCGGCCAGGGACTCTCCGATGAGCGAGGGGAGGTCGGGGAAGTACCGGTAGGCAGTGGCCTCGGAGACCAGCGCCGCACGGGCGATCGCGGGCATGGTCACCTCCGCGCCCGTACCGATGAGTGCGCGGGCGGCCTCGACGATCGCGGTACGCGTGCGCTGCTTCTGATTGCTGCGGCCCGCCCCGGTCCCCGTCGTCATCACTACGTCCCCATTCCTGCGTGTCCGTGCCTGCCGACCCTATCAACACCCTCTCATTGTGAGAGTCCACTTGCATGACGACAGCCAACTCTCTAATCTCGTGAGAGCGAACTCTCACGAAGGAGGCAGGGATGTCAGAGGTTTCCGTGGTCGGCCCGGACGGCGGCGAGACGATCCGCCTGGGGCGGGCCCAGATGCGCATCCTCGAGGACGGAAGCACCACCGGCCACCGGCTCGGGATCGGCGAGATCACTCTCGCCCCCCACACCGAAGGCCCCCCGCAGCACCGGCACGCCCAGCACGACGAGGGCTTCTACGTCGTCTCCGGCACCGTGCACTTCACCGTCGGGGAAACGGTTCACGTCGCCCCGCCCGGCACTCTCGCGATGATCCCGCCCGGCGCCCCGCACACCTTCGCCAACCTCGGCGACGAGCCGGCGGTGATGATCAACACCTTCACGCCTGATCTCTACGTGCAGTACTTCCGCGATCTGCGGGACATGATCGCCGGCGCCGGGGAGCTGACCCCGCAGGCGACCGTCGAGGCGATGAGCCGCTACGCCACCGTGCCCGCCACCGACTTCGCCTAACCCCCCCGGTACTACCGTCCAGGAGGACTCCCCATGACCAGCACCGTCCACACCCTCGCCCACCCCTCCGGCACGCTCGACCTCACCGTCGAGGACCAGGGCCAGGGGCGCACCTACCTGCTGCTGCACGGCGGCGGCGGCCCCCAGACCGTCGCCCCGTTCGCCCGGCTACTTGCCGAGCAGCGCCACGCCAGGGTCATCACCCCTGTCCATCCCGGCTTCGGCGGCACCCACCGCCCCGGCTGGCTGACCGACGTCACCGCCCTGGCCGAGAGCTACGCCCTGCTGCTGGACGGGCTCGACCTCACAGGGGTCACCGTCGTCGGCAACTCCATCGGCGGCTGGATCGCCGCCGAACTGGCCCTGGTCGGCAGCGACCGGATCGGCGCCGTCGTCCTCGTGAACGCGGCCGGCATCCACGTCCCCGGCCACCCGATCGCGGACACCTTCTCCCTGACGCCCGCCGAACTGTCCAAGCTCGCCTTCCACGACCCGGCCGCGTTCGCCGTCGACCCCGCCACCCTCCCGGAGGCCGCCCGCGCCGTCATGGCCGCCAACCGCTCCGCCCTGGAGGTCTACTCGGGCCCTCACGTGATGGCCGACCCGACCCTGCGCGGGCGGCTGGCCGCCGTCGCGGTTCCGGCGCTCGTCGTGTGGGGCGCCAGCGACCAGGTCGTCGACGCCGACTACGGCCGCGCCTACGCCGCGGCCCTCCCCGACGCCGAATTCCGCCTCCTCCCCGACACGGGGCACATGCCCCAGATCGAGACCCCCGGCCAACTCCTGTCTGCCGTAGCGGACTTCGCCGAAGCCCGGCGCTGAGTGGAAGACACCCGCGCCCCCGAGCCGGGCCGCGGCCGGCAGTCGCTCGTGCTGGCCATCTGCTGCCTGAGCGTGCTGCTGGTCAGCCTCGACACCACCATCCTCAACGTCGCCCTTCCCGCGATCCGGCAGGACCTGAACTCTTCCGTGACGGGCCTCCAATGGACCCTGGACGCCTACACCATCGTGCTGGCCACACTGCTGACATCTGCCGGTTCCACCGCCGACCGCCTCGGGCGCAAGCGCGTCTTCCGACTCGGGCTGATGCTGTTCACCGTCGGGTCGACGCTGTGCAGCCTCGCACCGACGACGGACTGGCTCGTGGCCTTCCGCACGGTGCAGGCGGCGGGCGGTTCCATGCTCACCCCGGTCGCCATGGCCATCCTCACGCACGCCTTCCCGCATCCGCGTGAGCGGGCGCGGGCGATCGGCACCTGGGGCGCGGTCGTCGGCCTGAGCATGGCCGCCGGACCGGTCCTCGGCGGCCTCCTCGTACAGTCGGCGGGGTGGCGGTCGGTGTTCTGGGTGAACGTGCCGATCGGTCTGGCCGCGCTCATGCTCACCACGCTCCACATCCACGAGTCCCGGGCGCCGCATCCCCGTCGGCCGGACCCGGGGGGACAGATCCTGGTGGCCGTCCTGCTCGGCACGCTGACGTACGCCCTCATCGAGGCGCGCGGCGCGGGCTGGACATCGCCCCTGGTCGTGGCGAGTCTGCTCGCCGCGGCGGGCGCGCTGGCCTGGCTCGTACCGTACGAGAGGCGGCGTGACGAATCGCTGATCGACCCGAGACTGTTCCGCAGCGCGCCCTTCAGCGGAGCCACGGCGACCGCGGTCTTCGCGTTCGCCGCGCTCAGTGGCTTCCTGTTCGCCAACACCGTCTACCTGCAAGGCGATCTCGGGCTGAGTCCCCTGGACGCCGGGCTGCGGCTGCTGCCGATGGCGGCGCTGTCGCTGCTGTGCCCGCCGCTGTCCGGGCGGATCGTCGGCAGCCGCGGCCCGCGCGTTCCGCTGCTGATCGCGGGGGCGGGCATCGCCTCCAGCGGCGCGCTGGCCGCACTGGTCACCCGCTCGACCCACCCCTCTCAACTCCTGCTGTCCCTGATGTACGCGCTGTTCGGGCTGGGCTTCGGCTTCGTCAACGCGCCCGTCACCGACACGGCGGTAGTCGGCCTCCCGAGCGCCCAGGCCGGGGTGGCCGCCTCGATCGCCGCGACCAGCCGGCAGGTCGGCGCGGCCCTCGGCATCGCTCTGATCGGAGCCGCCGCAGCCTCCGGGGCGCGGTCGGCGGCCTGGTGGGCCATCACCGGATGCGGACTGGCCGTCCTGGCCCTGGCCACCGTGACCTCGGGCCGGCGGCCCGCCGGCAGCGCACAACGCGTCAAGGCCACCGCCGGTCCCCCCTCGGCGAAGGGCTCCCATGCCAGCCCGGGGTCCACGCCCGCGCGGCGGGCGGCCCCGAGATGCGGAGACGCGTAACCTCGACAAGGCCCACCGGCCCGGCGGCGGTGCGGCTTCAAGGGAGCAGCGCGGCGGAGTTCTCCGAGACGCGAGTCAGCGGTTGAGCGGGCCCGTCATCCGCGCTGCCGGGTGCCGACCACTGTCCGTACAGCATCCCCGGCGTGCTGAAGAACGCCATCGACTTCCTCTATGCCGAGTGGAACAACGCTCGGCTTCGTGTCCTACGACGGGGGCCGACGTGCGCCAGCAGGTCGGACTGTCGATGATCACCGAATTCGAGAACTTCAGCCTCTTCAAGCCCAGCGCCCACAACCTGCCCGCCCCGAACGCAATGCTCGACCAGGTCATCGCCTGGAGCACCGCGCTCACGCCGCTACGCACGGCCTCGCCCGTGGCTGCGTGAGCGGTCACATCGGTGTTCGATTGCGAGGGGGCGGGTTTGCGTGAGACCGCGTACGCCTTGCCGTTCGCCAGCCGGGAATGACACTCCATCAGGTCTCTGCCCGTCGCCGCCGCTGCCGACTGTGGACGGTGATGGTGCTGGGCAGGCAGACCGATGCATCGTTCTGGGACTCGCTCATGTTCGACGGGATTGGCGACGTGGATGTCGGAGTCGAGGCCGACCGTGTTGCCGGCCTCCTTGGCGGCCGACGTACCAGTGTTCATCGTCACGCCGACATCCGCCTGGGCGAGCGCGGGGGCGTCGTTGGTGCCGTCTTCCGTCATCGCGACCAGGTGACCGACCGCCCGACCTGACCGCCGTGCTCGCGCACTCAGGCCGCGACCGCCGAGATCGCGCCCTTGCGCAGCCGCTTGCCGTCCGGGAGGTCGACCCCCGGCATCCGGGTGGTCGCGGTGAACGGCACCCACTCGGCCCCGGCCACCACTCGTTCGGTGAACTGGTACTCGTGGCGGCGAATTGGACGATCGAGCGGCCCTCGGGAGGTCTTGTCGGCGAGCGAGGAGAGCAGGGCCGCGGCTTCCGAGAATCGGGCCTCCAAGCCGAGGAACGTCGCCTGCCGCTTGGCGGGGGTTCGTCGCGCGCTGCCCTGAGCGGACCGCTCAGAGTCCGTGTTGGTCGAGCGTCGCCATCAGCTTCCGCTTGCGTTTCTGGTCGACGCGCAGGGCGGTCAGGTAGGTGGCGAACTCCGCCTCGGTGCCCAGCGTGTGGTGACAGGCCCGGGCGCTGAGCAGCAGCTCCGCCATGCGCTCGTACACGCTGTCACCGGTCTGCTTGCGCAGCGGTTCGATCCAGCGCAGGTAGACGGTCAGCGCGTCGGCCGGTCGCTGGTCGCGGATCCGGTCGGCCAGGGCCAGCCACTGCCGCTGGTCGGCGTACCCGTCGGAGGCAGCCTGCCAGGCGGCCTCAAGGTCGGCATCGTCCATGAGCGCGTCGACCAGCGCCGAACCGCCGTACCAGCGGCCGTTGTCGGGCTGGGCAGCGGCCTTCAGTACCTCCAGGGCACCGTCGCGCTCGATGCGCTCCCAGGCGTCGGCCGCACGGGCCGCCGTACGCAAATGCTGGTAGGCGGCCAGTGAGGGGCGGGTCCACAGCAGCTTCCGCCGGACCGCGGCGGCGTCGGCCAGGCGGCCGGCCCCCGCGTACCGTTCGCAGACGAAGGTGACCAGCTCGTCGTCCGGCCCCCAGTCGGACACGGCCTCCCGCAGGCCGCGTTCGGCCCACTCCAGGGCCTCGGCCGCGCGACCCGCTGCCTCCAGCTCCCTGGCGATCACCAGATGGGTGTGGCCGTTCGGGGCGAGGTCCGCCGCGTGAACTGCGACCAGCGCGTCCACGCTGCCGCCGTCCGCCTTCAGGAGGCGCTCCATGAGGAGCTTCTCCGCCCACCCCTTGGGATTGGCCCGCCAAGCGGCCACCACCAGTTCCCGGGCCCGGGCCAGGCCCGGCTCTCCCAGCACCTCCCGGTAGTCGAAGAGATCCATGTCGGTGGCGTCGTTCAGGTCGTGCAGCAGGTGGCCCACCAGCCACTCGGCCGTCTCCGCCTGGTCAGGGCGGCCAGTCCTGCATGCCTTCAAGTGGGCCTCGGCCAGTCCGGTGGCGACATCCCCGATCAGGCCGTCCGAATCGTCGATCTCCCCGTACGTGCGGCCCAGAACCCGGAGAGCCTCGCGGGCCACCTCCACCGCTTCGGCGGCCCGGCCGGTCGCCGTCAGCGCCCGCAGGGCGGTGACCGCCTCCGCCGCCTGCTGCCCGTAGGCGCGGGCGTCGGCGTACTCGACGTACCCGTAGCGGGCGAAGGGCCGGGTGTCGAGGAGACTCAGGATCCGCTCCCGGACGATGCCGGTGTCCTCCCCGGCGGTGGCCGCGCGCAGCTCGAGGCGGCGGCGCAGGTCACGGTCGCCGGCGAGCTGTTCCTGGACCAGGCCCAGCAGTTCCTCGCGGGTGCGGGACTCAAGCCAGGTGTCCAGCAGCCGGGTCCGCGAGGCTGCCGCCGACCGCTGCTGCGGCACGGATTCAGCCTGCCCCAAGACGGTCAGGCCCACCGCCACGCAGTGCTTGCAGAAGTTCCCCTCCTGCCCGTACGGGCAGTCGCACCAGCCGGTGAGCCCGCCGTCCTCGCCCTCAGTCAGCTCGACCTCGTAGGCGTCGGTGCCGTCCACGGTCGCGGTGATCACCGCGTCCCCGATGTCCAGCCGGGACACCGCAGGCAGATAGCCGAGCCCCCGCTCGAACGAGCGCGCCCCCGCCAACCGGCGCAGGTCTTCCTCGGTGAAACCCAGAGCATGTGTCACGGCATTCATTCAACCGGAACGGAACCGCTCACCACTGGATGTTCGGGATGGCCCGACTGGCCTGATGGTGCGTCGGGAAAGTCAGCAAGTGGTCAATGAGTCCTGGAATACTTGGGGACAGCTGGCCAGAGATGCGAATCGTTGTAGGCTCCGGAGACCGCCCTTGACCTGCGTGAAGCAGGCAGGGAGCAGACATTTCGGGAGTTTCTTCATGTTTCGTACCATGTTCAAGTCCAAGATCCATCGGGCCACCGTCACCCAGGCCGACCTGCACTACGTCGGTTCCGTGACGATCGACTCCGATCTCCTCGACGCGGCCGACCTGCTGCCGGGGGAGCTCGTGCACATCGTCGACATCACGAACGGCGCGCGGCTGGAGACGTACGTCATCGAGGGCGAGCGCGGTTCGGGCGTCATCGGGATCAACGGGGCCGCCGCGCACCTGGTGCACCCCGGGGACCTGGTCATTCTGATCAGCTACGCGCAGATCGAGGACGCGCAGGCGCGGGCGTTCTCTCCCCGTGTCGTCCACGTCGACGCGGACAACAGGATCATCGAGCTGGGGTCGGACCCGTCCGCCCCGGTGCCGGGCACGGACCAGGAGCGCAGCCCCCACGCGGTTGCTGTCTGAGGGGAATCGGGTACATGGCGATCGAACTGCTGGACGAACGGAAGGCCGGGCGTCTGCTGGCCGTCGAGGACGGGGCGGTGGTCGGGTTCATCGCCTACTTCGTCCTCGCCGCCGAGCCGCACGCGCTGGTCGCGGTCCACACGGTGGTCGAGCCGGGCCACGAGGGCCGCGGGATCGCCGGGGACCTGGTGGGGACCTTCTACGGGATCGCCGCCGCCGAGGGCGTCCCGGTCGTCCCGCTCTGCCCCTACGCGGCGAGCTGGGCCGCCAAGCACCCCGACCGGGCGCCCGTGGCCCCGGCCGGTCTCGTGGAGGCCGCGAAGGCGCAGCTGGACGCCGACTCCGGCCAGTGGTGACGGGGCTGACGCTGCTCCACACCTCCGCGGCGCACGTCCCGGTCTTCGACGCGCTGCGCGACCGGGACCACCCGGGAGCCGTACTGCGGCACCTGGTGTACCCGGAGCTGCTGGAGCGGGCCCGCGCCGACGGCCCGGAGTCGGTGGCCGAGGACCTGCGCGGACCGCTCGGGGACGCGGGCGGGCCGGTGCTGGTCACCTGCTCGACCCTCGGGGCCGTCGCGGAGGCCCTGGGGCCCTCCCTCGGCGTCCCGGTGCTCCGGGTGGACCGGCCCATGGCGGCGGAGGCCGTCCGTACGGGCCCGCGGATCGCCGTACTGGCCACCGTCGAGTCGACCTTCGCGCCGACCGCGGAACTGCTGGCCGAGGAGGCCGCCGGCCGAGCGGTGTCCGTCCTTACGCGGCTCGTCGAGGGGGCCTGGGAACTCTTCGCGGCCGGGGACACCGCCGGTCACCTCGCGGCGGTGGCCGCGGCGGTGGACGCCGTCACGGACGCCGACGTCATCGTCCTGGCCCAGGCCTCCATGGCCGGGGCCACCCGGTCGGCCCGCACCCGCGTACCCGTCCTCTCCAGCCCCGGACCCGGCCTGGCCGCGGCCCTGCGGCTGCCCGGAGCCGACAGCACCCCCGCATCCCCGGCCTGACCGGCCTCCACGCGGGACGGTGCCCCCGGCGGAAGCGGCCCGCCGGGGGCACCGCCGTGTCCGGGGGCATGGCGGAAGGGATCGGGGGAAAGTGGGACTCATGGAGCGAAAAGCAGAGCAGACACAGCCCCCGCCGCCCGAGCCCGACCCGGTTCCGGCGCCCTTCCCGCCGCTCCCGGACCCGGAGCCCGTGCCGCGGCCGGTGCCGCCGGTTCCGGCGCCGTTCCCCGAGCCCGATCCGGTGCCCGCGCCGCCCGGCCCCGCTCCGGTCCCGCAGCCGGGCCCGCTCGGCTGAGGGTCCGCGCGGCCCGAGCCCCCTCGGGCGGGTGAACCCGTACGTCAGTCCGCGCGAACGCCGTCCCACTGTTCGACATGTGCCCAACTCCAGCCGCGCGGCGGCCGGTTGTGGCCCTTGTCAGCGATGTGGGGCGGCGTTAGGTTGTGCGGTTCCTGATGTCTTCAAGGGGGCTCCCATGGGTGTACGGGGCCGGCACCGCCGGTACCAGCCGAGCAGCATCAACCGGGCCTCGCTCGCCGTCACCGCGGGTGGCGCGGGCATCGCGCTCCCGCTCATCGGGGCGGGGGCCGCGCACGCCGCCTCCGTGGACACCTGGAACAAGGTCGCCGAGTGCGAGGCGACCGGCGACTGGAAGATCAACACCGGCAACGGCTACTTCGGCGGGCTCCAGTTCAGCCAGAGCACCTGGCGGGACTTCGGCGGCACCGCCTTCGCCGCCCGCGCCGACCTGGCTACCAGGGACCAGCAGATCGCGGTCGCGGAGAAGGTGCTCAGGGGGCAGGGCCCGCAGGCCTGGCCCGTCTGCGGCCCGCAGTCCGGACTCAGCCGCAGCGGTCCGGCGCCCGCCACCGCGGGGCCGGCGTCGCCGAAGCCGGCGCAGTCCCAGGCCAAGCCGGACCAGGCCAAGTCGGCGCAGCCCGAGCCGGCCCGGCCCGAGCCCGCGCGGACGCAGGCGCCGATGGACCGGCTCCAGGCGACCAAGGCCACCACCGGGACGCCCGTCGTCATGCCCCGCCCGACCGGCACCTCCGTCCTGCCGAACCCGTACGTCGTCGCGCCCGGGGACTCGCTGTCGACGATCGCCGTCGAGCAGCACGTCGAGGGCGGCTGGCAGGCCCTCTACGAGACCAACCGGAGCACGGTCGGCGGCAACCCCGACATGATCTTCCCGGGGCAGCGGCTCACGCTCCGGGTGACCACCGCTCCCGCGGCGCCCCCCGCGCAGAACCCGGAGAAGCCGCCGCGCACCGCCGAGCCGGTCAAACCCGTGGAGCCCGCCGGCCAGGCGAAACCGGTGGAGAAGCCCACGGAGAAGCCCACCGCCAAGCCCGCCGCCAAGCCCGCCGAGAAGCCGGCGGAGAAACCTGCCGAGAAGCCCGCCGCCAAGCCCTCAGCGGAGCAGAAGCCCGCCTCGGGCGGCTTCACCGCCCCCGTCGACGCCGCCCTCGGAACGGCCTACCACGTCGCGGGGTCCTCCTGGTCCAGCGGCTACCACACGGGCGTCGACTTCCCGGTGCCGACCGGCACCAGCATCAAGGCCGTGGGTCCGGGCACGGTGGAGTCGGCGGGCTGGGCGGGAGCCTACGGGTACCAGGTCGTCATCAAGCACGCCGACGGCCGGTACTCCCAGTACGCCCACCTCTCCGCGCTCGGCGTCAAGGCCGGCCAGCAGGTCTCCGGCGGCCAGCGGATCGGCCGCTCCGGCTCGACCGGCAACACCAGCGGGCCCCACCTGCACTTCGAGATGCGCACCGCCCCCGGCTACGGCTCCGACATCGACCCGCTCAAGTACCTCCGTGGAAGGGGCGTCGGCATCTGACCCCCGCACGTGCGGCGGCACGGCCGTGAGCAGCACCAGGCCCGCCGCCGCCACCACGGCGCTCGCCAGCGCGGCCACGGCGCCCGCGGTGCCGTAGCGGAAGCCCTCGTCGAACAAGGAGATGCCCACCGCCGCGGCCACCGCCGGATTGACGACGGTCACGGTGGCCAGCGGCGCGGTCAGCCCGGCACCCCGGTAGGCGGCCTGCGAGAGCAGCAGCCCGCCGGCCGCCAGTACGGCGATCGCCGCCAGGTCCGGCCACAGCCCGGCCGACATGCCCGCCTCGAAGTTCTCCGCGACCGACTTCGTGAACACGGAGGCCATCCCGAAGGCCGTACCGGCGGCCGCCGCCAGCAGCACGCTGCGCAGCACGGTCCGGTGCGCCCGCCGGGCCGCCAGGAACAGCACCGCCGCCCCGCCCGCCGTCACCGACAGCAGCAGGATCCGTTCCGTGCCGGCCAGGGCCTCCCGGCCCGCGCTGTCCCCGCCGGTCAGGGTGAGGAGCCCGGCCAGGCCGGCGGTGGCCAGGACGGCCCCGCGCCAGGCCGCCGCGCCCGCCCGGCGTCCCACGAAGAAGGCGGCCATCGGGAGGGCGAAGACGATGGTCAGCGCACCCAGCGGCTGGACGAGGCTCAGCGGCCCGTACGCGAGCGCCAGTACGTGCAGCGTGGCGCCGAGTCCGTTCAGGGCGACCGCCGCCCACCAGCCGGCCCGGCGCAGCGGTGCGTAGGAGCCGTCCGGCGAGCTCGCCGCGACGTGCTCCTGGACGATCGCACCGCTCGCGTACGCGACGGCGGAGACCAGGCAGAGGAGGACCGACAGGGCCAGGGCGCTCATGCATTCCACGATGCCGCACCCGGGGCCGCTCTTCATCCGCCCACGGGCTCCTTGATCGGCGAGCGAGTCATCCTCCTGGCATACACCGGAAGGAGTACCTACCGTTTTCGGGCGGGGGTCCGTCGCGAACTGCCGCGCCACGCTGCGGTCGTTCACGGAGCGCGGCATCCGCGGCGCCCCGTGGGCGGTGGCCGTGTCGCGGAGCGCACGGAGCGTTGCGAACCCATCCATACCGTGACAGGGGGCTCGCGGTCGGTGAGGCGCACGGATACGGGTTTGGTCCCGGGCGTGTCGGCTCCGTACAGTGGCGGTTTTGGGACCTCCGCAGCAGGCGGACGCGGACGAGCGAACAGGGAACGGCAGCGGCCATGACGGTGACCGAAGACAACCACGCATACGGGCCGGGCATCGACCCCGAGCGGCTGGCCCTCTGCCTCAGCGTGCTCGACGAACTCGACAAGATCGACGTCGACCACCCCGACGCCATCACCGTACGCCGCGCCACCGCCGGCCTCTACCGCACGGTCAAGCAGCGCCGCCGCCAGGAGCGCCGCGCCGCCAAGACCGCCAACGACAAGGCCGTCACCGAGGCGACCGCGACCGGCTCCGCCGAGCGCATCGACGACGAGACCGAGGGCATCCTGCCCTCCTCGGTCACCGAAGCCGGCCGGATCGCCGGAATACTCCAGCGCCCGCGCTCCTGCTACGTCTGCAAGACGCGGTACGTCGAGGTCGACTTCTTCTACCACCAGCTCTGCCCGGAGTGCGCCGTCGAGAACCGGACCAGGCGGGAGGCCCGCGCCGACCTGACCGGCAAGCGCGCGCTGCTCACCGGCGGCCGGGCCAAGATCGGCATGTACATCGCTCTGCGGCTGCTGCGCGACGGTGCCCACACCACGATCACCACCCGTTTCCCCAAGGACGCCATCCGCCGCTTCAAGGCGATGGAGGACTCCGCGGACTGGATGCACCGCCTGGAGGTCGTCGGCATCGACCTGCGCGACCCGGCCCAGTCCGTGGCGCTCGCCGAGCAGGTGGCCGCGGCCGGTCCGCTGGACATCCTGATCAACAACGCGACGCAGACCGTGCGCCGCCTGCCCACCGCGTACGCCGCGCTGGTCGAGGGCGAGAGCGCCCCGCTGCCGGCCGGCGAGCTCCCCGCCCACCACGTCATCGGCGCCTTCAACTCCGGCGCGGTCGACGGCCTGGCGGCGCTGCCCGTCGGCGTGAGCGGGCTGGAGGCCCAGAAGGTCGCCGACCTCGCCCTCGTCGCGGGCAACGCCAGCCTGGAGCGGCACCTCGCCGGCACGGCCATCGACGCGGGCGGCCTGCTGCCCGACGTCGTGGACTCCAACACCTGGGTGCAGACCATCGACCAGATCTCCCCGGTGGAGCTGCTGGAGACCCAGCTGTGCAACTACACCTCGCCGTTCATCCTGATCAGCGCGCTGCGGCCGTCGATGGCCGAGGCGGCCCGGAAGGCGTCCAGCGGGCGGGCGTACGTGGTCAACGTCTCCGCGATGGAAGGCGTCTTCAGCCGCGGCTACAAGGGCGCGGGTCACCCGAACACCAACGCCGCCAAGGCGGCGATGAACATGGTGACGCGGACCAGCGGCCAGGAGATGTTCCAGACCGACCGCATCCTCATGACCTCGGTCGACACCGGCTGGATCACCGATGAGCGCCCGCACTTCGACAAGCTGCGCCTGGCCGAGGAGGGCTTCCACGCGCCCCTCGACCTGGTGGACGGCGCGGCCCGCGTCTACGACCCGGTCGTCCGGGGCGAGGCCGGCGAGGACCTCTACGGAGTCTTCCTGAAGGACTACGCGCCCGCCAACTGGTAGGACCGCCGCCGCGTTCGCGGCGGTACGGGTGAGGAGGGGGCGGACGGCACGGGCCGTCCGCCCCCTCCTCACCCGTTCGGGCGCATCGCGCCTCAGAGTTGATAGGCCCCGGCCGCGACGAGTTCCAGCACCGGGCGCCAGTCCTCCATCACCCCGGCCTCCAGCCCCGCCGCCCGGCCCGCACGGGCCGCCTGGCGCAGTGTCTCCGCCTCCGGCTCGGCGCCCGGGGCGGGCGGGCGCAGGAGCCGGGCCACTCGGTCGCCCAGCAGCGGACGGACCGCCTCCGCAGTGCGCCCGTCCGGGTCCGCGGGCGCCCCCGGGCCGCCTTCCGGGGGCAGCAGCCGCCCCAGGCCGTGGAGCAGGCCGGCCACTTGGAGTTCCTTGTCGAACGGATGCGAGCGGCGCAGAAGCGCCGCAGTCTGTAGTCCGAGGTCGCGGTCGGAAGCGTCCGGGGCCTCGTGATGGGCGTGCAGAAGGTCCATCAGCTCGTCGACACTGCCGAACGCGGGTACTCCTGACCTCGCCACCGTGACTCCCTCTGTCGTCTCCGCTCGCGTGCCTCCGCACCCGAGCAGATCAGTCCCGGCGGACACGCCGGTGGGCGACTTCCTGAACTCGGGGAGAAAACAAGCGGTCCAGCGCGGATTTTACCGTTCCATCGAGCGGGCCCCCGCTCATATGTGTACCCTGAAGCGCAAGGAGCCTCACCCGGGCCCCGCTCCACCATGGCGCCACCGCGTCCGGAAGACCTTCTATATCCCTATTCCGGCGCGCGGACGAGCCCGCCGGGTTACGCGACACAAGGGAGTGCGCGGTGACTGAGATGACCAAGACCGACCCGACCATGGAGCGCACGGGCTGGAGGGCGAGCACGCGGTCCGACGAACTCGGCAGCCTCGAGGTCTGGGCCCGCTCCGCACCCATCCGGCTCGCCGGCTACGAGGACGACCTGGCGGAACCGCACATCCTGCCCGGCATCGACTAGGGCCGGAGCCCGACGCGCCCCCGCACCCGAGGGTGACGGGGGCGCGCCACGTCGCGGGGCGGATCCGCGTTCCCGCCGTCCGCGCGGGGTTCCCGTCCGGCCTACGCCGTGAGCGTCATCGCTATGGGCGATCATGACTTCCCCCGGCGGATCCGCCCCGGCAAGGTCGGACCCATGAAGCTACTGATGCTGGGTGGGACCGAATTCGTCGGGCGCGCGATCACCGAAGACGCCCTGGAGCGGGGCTGGGAGGTGACCGTCTTCCACCGGGGGCACCACGCGCCCCCGCCGGGAACCTCCGCCGTCCACGGGGACCGTACGCTCCCCGGCGGCCTGGACTCCCTCGCCGAGGGGGAGTGGGACCTCGTCGTCGACACCTGGGGCGGCGCCCCCACCGCGGTCCGCGACAGTGCCCGCCTGCTGGCCGGCCGGGTCGGCCGGTACGTGTACGTCTCCACCCGTTCGGTCTACGCCTACCCCCCGACCGCGGGCCCCGGTGAGGACGCCCCGCTGGTCGAGGGATCGCCCGACGCGGACTCCGTCGCCTACGCCGAGGACAAGAGGGGCGCCGAGATCGCCGCCGTCGACGCCTTCGGGGAGCGCGCGCTGCTCGTGCGCGCCGGGCTGATCCTCGGTCCGTACGAGAACGTCGGCCGACTGCCCTGGTGGCTGAACAGGGTCGCGCGCGGCGGCCCCCTCCTGGCCCCCGGACGCCCCGGGCTCCCGCTCCAGTACATCGACGTGCGCGACCTCGCGCACTGGACCCTGGACGCGGCGGAGGCCGGCCACGGCGGCGCCTACGACCTGATCTCCCCGCTGGGCCACGCCACGATGGGCAGCCTCCTGGAGGCCTGCGCCGCCGCCGCCGGTGTACCCCTGGAGCCGCGCTGGACCGACCAGGCCGTGATCGAGGCGGCGGGGATCCAGCCCTGGACCGAACTGCCCGTCTGGATCCCGGAGGGCGAGGGTCATGCCCACATGTTCGGCGGCGACGCCACCCGGGCCCTGGAAACGGGCCTGAAGTGCCGCCCCGTCGAGGAGACGGCCGCCGACACCTGGGCCTGGCTCCGCTCCCTCGGCGGCGTCGCCCCCCAGCGCTCCGACCGGCCCGCGCCGGGCATCTCCGCCGAGCGGGAGGCGGACCTACTCGGGCTCTGAGGCGCGGGCTCCGGCGAGCCGGGTCGGCGGCAGGTACTCGCGCAGCGGCGTGCGGTGCCACCAGGCGCCCGTCTCGCGGAGCTCCCGCCAGGTGGTGAACCGGTACCGGTAGAGCCGGGCCCGCACGAACCGCGGCGGGGCGTCCGGGAAGGGGTTGTGGCGGATCAGCCGCAGCGTGTCCCGGTCGCCCGCCAGCAGCCGCTCGACGAACGGCCCGAACCAGTCCCGGGCATAGCCGGGGGAGAGGGCCGCGAACCACATCAGCCAGTCCAGCCGCAGGTGGTACGGGGCGAACTGGCGCGGCATCCGCAGCGGATCGCCCGGCTTGCCCTTGAAGCCGTACTCCCGCCAGGCGCCGTCCTCGCGGGGCACCGCGTCGGCGGTCCCCTCGACCACGACCTCGTCGCGGATCCGCCCGACCGTGCCGAACGCCCCGTAGGTGTTGACCAGGTGGAGCGGGTCGAAGGACCGGTTCATCACCTGGCGCGGCGAGATCATGTTGGCCACCGGATGCCGGCTGAGCACCAGGACCAGCGCCGTCACCGCGCAGACGAGGACGACGAACCAGACCGGTGCCGCGCCCGACGCGGCGGCGGGCGGGGTACCGGCGAGCGCGGTGAAGTCGACGGCCGGAAGCGCGAGCGTGATCGTCAGCCAGTTCAGCCAGGCGAAGTTGCCCGACAGCACCAGCCACAGCTGGGTGGCCACCATGACGCACGCCGCGTACGAGGCCACCGGCTGCGGCGTGAACAGCAGGACCGGGACGATCAGTTGGGTCACGTGGTTCGCCGCGCACTCCACCCGGTGGACGGGGCGCGGCAGACGGTGGAAGAACCAGCTGAGCGGACCGGGCATCGGCTGCGTCTCGTGATGGTGGTAGAGACAGGTGAGCCTGCGCCAGCAGGCGTCGCCGCGCATCTTGATCAGCCCGGCGCCGAACTCCACCCGGAACAGCACCCACCGCAGCAGCCACAGCACCAGCACGGGCGGCCCGGTCCGGGAGTTGCCGAGGAAGACGGCCAGGAACCCGACCTCCAGCAGCAGGGACTCCCAGCCGAAGGAGTACCAGGTCTGCCCCACGTTCACGATCGACAGGTAGAGCAGCCACAGCACCGTCCACATCCCCATGGCCGCGCCCAGCGGCACGAGGTCGCCCGCGCCCGCGGCCAGCGCCGCCGCGAGGGCCGCCCCGGCCCACGCGCAGCCGGCGAAGAGTCCGTCGGAGTAGCGCAGTTGGAACAGGCTCGGGGCGTGGCGGAAGGGCATGTACCGCAGGTAGTCCGGGACGGGCAGCATGCCGCGCGCCCCGATCAGGGCCCGGAACTGCAGGGCGGCCCCGACGAACGCGAAGACGTAGACGCCCGCCAGGGCCCGCTGGAAGACCAGCCGGCCCAGCCAGTATCCGGGCGCCGTGAACCAGTCCATCCCCTCCAGTATCAGGCGCCGGCGGCCAGGGCGCGCAGGTGGCGGGCCAGCCACCGCGCGTAGCCGTGCTGGAGGAGGGGGACCACGGGACCCGCGAGCCGGGTGTACCAGCGGTCCGGGCGGCTGAAGGCGGTGACCGTGAACCACACGGCGCCGTCGGCGTCGATCTCCACCAGGAAGGACTCCTCCCCGCATTCGGGGTGCCCGGGCAGGGTTCCGTACGCGAAGCCGGTGCGGGTGGGCTCGTACGCGGTCCAGACCACCTGGCAGGGAGCGGTGATCCGCAGCGGTCCCAGGCCGATCCCCACCTCCGCGCGCAGACCGGGCCGCACGGCGCCGCCGCCCCCGGGTGTACGGACGCTGAGGCCCGAGGCCCGGTGGGCGTGGAAGGTCGTGACCGCGGCCCCGGCGGCTTCGAAGGCGGCCCGGCCCCGGCCGATCCGGGTGCGGTGGTGCAGGTGGTTGTATCCGGCGGGCAGGGGCCGGCGGGCCGTCGCACCCCGGTCGGGGTAGTTGACGGTGTCCCGGCCGGCGCTGATGAGGCGGGTCATGGCGTGTTCTCCGTTCGATCGGACATCAGGGGCGGGGTGCGGGCGCCGCCGCGAGGGCTACGGGCGCGGGGGCCGTGGGGGACACGGGGGCCGCCGGGGTCAGGCGGCGCCACGCCAGCAGGGAGCACAGGGCGAAACCGAGTGCGTTGCCCAGCCCGTGCGTGGCGGCCATCCAGGTCAGGGTGGGGTGGACGATCCCGGTGGCCTCGCCCGCCGCCCACCACAGGGCGAGCAGCATCGTGGCCACGAGGACCGCCGCCGACACGGCCAGCAGCGTCGCGGTGGTCCGGTCCCGCGCGGCGGGCCGCAGGTCCCGCCAGGTCACCAGGGCCACCGCCCACATCCCCGTGGTCAGCACCACCGCGCCCAGCAGTTCGGCCCAGTCGTCGACGAAGTAGCCGAGCAGGACCAGCAGGGTCCCCGCCGGGACGCTGTACGCGGCCCAGCGCGCCCCGCGCCGCGTGCCCGACGAGCGGCACACCAGACCGGCGACCAGGGCGGCGGTGAACCCGGCGAAGTGGAAGTGCGGGACGGTCAGCGCCAGGACGTCCAGGTCGAAGCCGAAGAGCCGGTAGCCGGCCCGCTCGGCGACCAGGGCGGTCGCGGCGACCGAGGGCGACACCAGGGCGGTGAGCACGGCCGCCTCGGCCGGGTCCGGCAGTCGCCGGCCCCCGGGCGGGGTCCGGGCGAGCACCTGCCGCAGCCGGGCCCCGGCCGAGCAGGCGAGGGCCAGGGCGGCCGCCGCGTAGAGCGCGGCGAGGGCCGTGGCCGCCGGGCCGCGCGGGAGCCAGGGGCACAGCGCCCCCGGCACGGCCGCGAGGGGCCACAGCCGGGCCGCGCGGCGCAACCGGACCGGGTCGATCAGGCGCAGGCCCAGGGGGACGGCGCAGCCCATCCCCAGGGCGACGATCAGGTTCACGAGGACGGTCAAGGTCCGCTCCTTTGAACGCGTTCAACTCACGGTCGTGACCCTACGCTTTTCGTTGAACATGTTCAATACGATCTGACGGGCGCTCCGGTTGCGGTGTCGGGGGAGATGCGGCAGACAAGAGAGGAGCAACCGGGGCGAAAAGGGAGAGCAGCGTGAACGACGCGAATGACGTGCCCGCACCGACACACCGTCAGGCGCCGCGCCGTCACGTACCGGCCTGCGCGGCCCTCTTGGCGGTCGTCGGCCTCCTCGCCGCCGGCTGCTCGGGTTCGGCCCCCGAACAGACCAAGGGCGCCGCCGCCGACCGGATGGAGCTCGCCCTCCAGCCCGTCGGCGCCCCCGGCCCCGACCCCTTCACCCCTTCGTCGGCCACCGCCGAGTCGGCGCCCGTCCAGCCGCCGCTGCCCAACGCGAGCGGCCGGGGCATCCGTACGGTCGGCGCCGCCACCCCCGGCCTGTACGGCGGGACGAACCGGCTCGGCAGCTGCGATGTCGAACGCCAGGTCACCCTCCTGACCTCGGACGACGCCAAGTCCCGCGCCTTCGCCGAGGTCGCCGGCGTCGAACGGGAGAAGATCCCCGAGTTCCTGCGCGGACTCACCCCGGTGGTCCTGCGCGCGGACACCCGGATCACCAACCACGCCTTCCGAGACGGCCGTGCCGACGGCTACCAGGCCGTCCTCCAGGCCGGCACGGCCGTCCTCGTCGACGCCCACGGCATGCCGCGCGTCCGCTGCGCCTGCGGGAACCCGCTGGCCGCACCGCTCGGGGCGAAGGGGAGCCCGGTGCTCAAGGGCGACCAGTGGAACGGCTACCAGCCCAACCAGGTCATCGTCATCGAGCCGACGGCCCAGGCGATCAACAGCCTGGTGATCGTGAACATCGCCGACAACACCTGGATCGAACGCAAGACGGGCGACGACGGCGCCCAGGACAAGGTCCCCCGGGTCCTGCCCCCCTACGATCCGGCCGAGGGCATCCCGAACGGACCCGCGACCCCGCCGGATCCCTCAGACCCCTGCGCCGGCCCGGACCCGAACAGCCTGGCCCGGACCACCCCGCCGAAAGCCCCGTCCACCCCGCCGTCCGCGCCCCCGCCCGGCACCCCTTCCGGGCCGCCGCCCTCCGGGACCACGTCCGACCTCCCGGGCGGTCCGCCCGCCGGCCCTCCCGGGGAGCCGGCCGCCCCCACCGGCCCGCTCGCCGGGCACCTCGACGAGACCGCGCCCCCGCTGGCCGAGACGGCGCCCCCGCTGGACCTGCCGGCCGGGCCCGTGAACGCCCCGGCGCCCCTCCTCGGCCCGTCGTCCGGGCCCCTGAACGAGACGGCGCCTCCCGTGAACGAGACGGCCCCGCCCCTGAACGAGACGGCCCCGCCGCTGGACGAGACGGCGCCGCTCCTGGACCTGCCCGCCGGACCCCTCGACGAGACGGCCCCGCCCCTCGGCCCGCCCGCCGGCCCCCCGGGAATGCCCGCCGCCCCCGGGGACCCGGCCGACCCCGCCGCCCCCTCCGCGCCCCCGTGCGTCCCCGGCCGGGCCGCCGACAGCGCCCCGAACGCGCCCGCCACCCCGCAGAAGCCCCCCGCCGACGTACCCGCCGACCGGCCCGCCGAAGGAGCCCTCCCGCCGGACCCGTTCCAGGACCTGCCCTCGCAGCCCGTCCGGCCCCCCGCCGACCCGGGGGCGCCCCTCCCCCCGGACGACGTGCCGACGCACGACCCGGCCGTGCCCACCGATCCGGCCGACCCCTTCGGATTCCCGGACCAGCAGCAGGCGCCCACCGACTCCGCCATCAATCTGGAGAGCGCCTGACCGGCCCCTGTGTCATGGTGGACCGGTGTCGAGCACCACATCTCCACCGGAGGACTGGCCCGCACAGCCGGACCGGTCGCTCTCACTGAACCGGATGGGCAGTTTCGACTGGGACCTGGTCACCGGGCTCATGCACCTGGACTCGGCCGCCCTCGACGTCTTCGACACGACCTCCGACGCGTACGACGGGCGGCCCGAGTCACTGGGCCCCCGCGTCCCGCCCGCCGAGAGCGCCCGGCTGGACGCCCTCGTCTCCAGTGCCCTCAAGAGCGGGCTCGACAGCTACGGCGCCTACTTCCGCATCCGCTGCCACGACGGCCGGCTCCGCTGGACCCACACCCAGGGGCGCGTCATGCGCGACGTCGACGGCCGCCCGTACCGGATCATCGGCATCGTCCGCGACGCGACCGAGGAGCTCAGCCACTCGGCCGAGCGCCTCGGTCTCGACGACGAACGCCGCCGCCAGACCTCCGTGGTCGAGAGCACCACCGCCGCCCTCGCCCACGCCCGCACCGTCAAGGACGTCATCGACGCCCTCGGGGACGCCCACGGCCTGGAACGGCTCGGCTCGATGGGCATGGTCATGGGGCTCGTCGAGGCGGGCCGGATCCACCTGGTGGCCGAAGGCCCGCCCGGGAGTTTCGTCCCCGGCACGCGCTACACGCGCATCGACGAGCAGTACCCGATGAGCGAGGTCGTGCGCTCGCTCCAGCCGCGCTTCCTCGACTCGGCGGACGAGTTCGCCGAGGGCTACCCGGGCCTCTGGTCGCGGATCTCCTCGATGGACATCTCGGCCGCCGCCTACCTGCCGCTCATCGCCCAGGCCCGGCCCATCGGCGCGATCGGCCTCCTCTACCAGGACAAGGACGGCTTCACCCAGGACGAACGCAACCTGCTGGTCGCGCTCGGCAGCAGCATCGCCCAGAGCCTCCAGCGCGCGATGCTGCTCGAACAGGAGCACGACCTCGCCGAAGGCCTCCAGCAGGCGATGCTGCCCCGCCGGATCCCCTCCGTCCCCGGAGCGCAGATCGCCGTCCGCTACCGGTCCGCCCGGATGGGCCAGGACATCGGCGGGGACTGGTACGACGTCATCCCGCTGCCGGGAGGCCGCGTCGGCGCCGTCATCGGCGACGTCCAGGGACACGACACCCACGCGGCGGCCGTGATGGGACAACTGCGCATCGTGCTGCGCGCCTACGCCGCCGAAGGGCACTCCCCGGCCACCGTGATGGCCCGCGCCTCGGTCTTCCTGCACGAACTCGACACCGACCGCTTCGCCACCTGCACCTACGCGGAGGCCGACCTGACCACCGGGGTCCTGCAGATCGTGCGCGCCGGCCACATCGACCCGCTGCTGCGCACCCGGGACGGCGACTGCCGCCGACTGCCGGTGGAGGGCGGGCTGCCGCTCGGGCTGTCCGCCGAGTTCGGCCGCCTGGAGTACCCGGTCACCACGGTGGAACTGGATCCGGGAGAAACGCTCCTGATGTGCACCGACGGTCTGGTGGAGCAGCCCGGCGCGGACCTGGACGACGGCATCCGCTTCCTCACCGACCTGGTGCGCGGCGGACCGGGCGACCTCCAACTGCTCGCCGACCGGCTGTGCGAGGTCGTCGACGACCGGGGCGACGACGACATGGCCCTGATCCTGCTCCGCCGCCGGGGCGAGGACGTCCCGCAGGGCGGCGGCCGGCTCCAGCAGCACGTGGCCCCCGGGGACCCCGAGGCGCTCGTCGCCGCCCGGCACATGATCGGCGCCGCCGTGCGGGCGTGGGGCGCGCGGGGCCGGGCCGACGAGATCGAACTGGTCGCCGACGAACTGATCGTGAACGCCCTGATGCACACGGACGGCCCCGCGATCGTGACCCTGCGCGTCCTGGCCGGCACCCAGCGGCGGCTGCGGGTGGAGGTGGAGGACCGCTCCAGCGCCCTCCCGCGCCGCCGCGAGGCCGGGCACTCGGGAGTCTCGGGGCGGGGCCTGATGCTGGTCGACCGGCTGGCGGACGTCTGGGGAGTGGAGCCGCGCGGCAGCGGCAAGTGCGTCTGGTGCGAGTTCGTGGTGGACTGACCCCGGCCGGCCGGCCGGCCCGGCCCGGCGCCGGTCCATCGGTTCGCGCTCCGCCGCGGGCGGGGGCAGGCTGGGAGGATGCCCGAGCTGCCGGAGGTCGAGGCCCTGCGGGGCTTCCTCGACGAACGCCTCGCCGGGCGGGTGGTGCGACGCGTCCTCCCGCTCGCCGTCAGCGTGCTCAAGACCTACGATCCCCCGCTCAGCGCCCTCGAAGGCCGGCGGGCCGGCCCCGTCGCCCGGTACGGCAAGTTCCTCGCCCTCGGCATCGGCGACCTCCACCTGGTCACCCACCTGGCCAGGGCAGGCTGGCTGCGCTGGCACGACACCCTGCCGGCCCGGCCGCCCGGTCCCGGCAAGGGGCCGCTCGCGCTCCGTGTCGAACTGGAGGAGGGCGGCGGCTTCGACCTCACCGAGGCGGGCACCCAAAAGCGCCTCGCCGCGTACGTCGTGCGCGACCCCCGCGAGGTCCCGGGCATCGCCCGGCTCGGCCCCGACCCGCTCGCCGAGGGCTTCGACCGGGACGCCTTCGCCGCGCTCCTGGCGGGGGAGCGCCGGCAGATCAAGGGCGTGCTGCGTGACCAGAGCGTCATCGCGGGCATCGGCAACGCCTACAGCGACGAGATCCTGCACGCGGCCCGCGTCTCCCCCTTCAAACTGGCCTCCTCCTTCGACGAGGACCAGGTCACCCACCTCTACCGGGCGGTCGGGGACACGCTCCGCACGGCCGTCGAGCGGGCGCACGGCGTGGCCGCCGGGCAGCTCAAGGCCGAGAAGAAGAGCGGTCTGCGGGTCCACGGCCGGGCGGGGGAGCCGTGCCCGGTGTGCGGGGACACCATCCGCTCGGTGTCCTTCGCCGACTCCTCGCTCCAGTACTGCCCCACCTGCCAGACCGGAGGCAAGCCGCTCGCCGACCGCAGGCTCTCGCGTCTCCTCAAATAGCCCGTTCGCTGCGTAGACTCCGGCACCATGGCTCAGGACCAGCAGCGGCCGCAGCCCCGGCGGGAGATCGTCACGGGGGTTCCCCGGGGCACGCGCCGCAGGCCTCCCGCGCACACCCCGGCGCGCTCGGAGATCTCCGAGCAGACCACCCTGGGCGCCACCTACGTACGGGCCCTGATGCGCAGCCAGCTCCGCGCCGGGCTGGTGGCCCTGACCCTGCTGGCCCTGCTCCTCGGTCTGCTGCCGCTCGGCTTCCTGCTGCCCCGGACGGTCGCGGGCCCGGTGGTCTGGGTCGCGCTCGGCCTGGTGGCGTACCCGGTGATGTGGCTGATCGCCCGCTGGTACGTGGCCCGGGCGGAGCGCAACGAGGCCGCCTTCACCGGCCTGGTCACCGACCCGGCGGAACCCCCGTCCACGGCCGGCCGGCGGACCGCGCCCTGAGCGGTTCCGCTCGTCGCACCCGCCGCCGGCACCGGCGGACCGGTGTCCGACGCGGGCCGGCCCCGGGGTCTGGGGAGCGGGCTCAGAACAGGTGCATCGCGAGGTGGCCCAAGGGCAGGCCCAGCTGCCAGGCCGGGGTCCAGACGCGGGCGTTCTCGTCCAGGCCCGCCGAGGTGTCGGGGTGTCCGAGGCGGCCGGGGTCGATGTTCGTGGCGAACAGCTCGGTGTGGTCCAGCCAGCGCCACGCCGCCCGCGCCAGTTCCAGGTCGGGGTCGTCGCCGCGGCCGCGCTCCCGGGCCTCCTCGCCGAGCGCGAGGAACCGGGTGTGGACCCAGTCGCGCCACGGGTGCCCGTACGCCGTCAGCGAGAGCCACTCCTCCAGCTGCGAGACCACCCGGATCCCCGAGAGCTCACCGGCCGCGTCCGAGAGGTAGATCGTCAGCGCGAGCGTGTCCCGTCCGGCACGGAACTCCAGTGTGCTCACCGGGATCAGGCGTCCCGTGCGCAGCAGTTCGTCGGCGATGTACTCCGCGTAGAGCCACGCCATGGGCACTGCCAGTCCGCCGTCACTGGTGCCGTTCAAACCCTCGGGCTGCACCGTTCCACCTTCTCCCGCGCTGTGAGCGTCCCGTCGTCACCCCCGAGCCTTCACCGGCGGACTCGCGGAGCGGGGGATGTTTACTCAACTTGAACGGACTGGTGCCGATATCGATGCGGTCCGTGTCCGGTTCGTGTGCCCGGCGGGCGTTCCCTGAGTGTTTCTCCAGCGGTCCCCGAGCGTTCCGGTGTCCCGAGCTCCCCGGCTCAGGCGCCCAGTCCGTACCCCTGGAGCCCCTTGCGCAGGGCGCGCAGGGCGTAGTACGTGCGGGATTTGACCGTTCCGGCCGGAATGCCGAGCTCCGCCGCCGCCTCCGCCACCGAGCGGTCCCGGAAGTAGACCTGCAGCAGCACGTCCCGGTGCTCCTGTCCCAGGCTGCCGACCGCCCGCCGGACATCGATCGCGGTGACCGAGCCCGCCACCGCGTCCTCGGGCGCGGGCGCCTGCTCCAGCCCGTCGGGGTCCACCTCCTGCGGCCGGCTCAGCCGGGCCCGGCGCGCGTCGATCGCGAGCCGGCGCGCGACGGTGAACAGCCAGGGCCGCATGGACTCGTGCCCGGTGTGGAGCACTTCCGGGTGCTGCCAGACCCGTACGAGGGTCTCCTGGACGAGGTCCTCGGCGCGCTGTGGGTCGCCTGCCGTCAGGCCGAGCAGGAAACCGAACAGGGCCCGCCCGTGTTCGCGCTGGAGTTCGGCGAGCGCCTCGGGTTCCGTGCGCTGGAGAGTGGGGGTGGGCGGCACGAGTGGCTCCTTCCGGTCCGCTGGGTTGTCCTCACCCTCACCTGCGCGGAGCCCCCCCGGGAACCGTCCGGTGACGCCGTTGCGCCCAAGCACCCGGGTCGTCCGGTGGGCGGCCGTGGCGGGCGACGAACGGTCGAACGGCACGGCGAACGGCCCTGGGCCGTAGGGGTGGGAAAGCGCCGGCGGACGGTGCCGCTCCTTGACTTGAGCAGTCTTCTCTTCAGGATTTCGGATTATCCGACAGTCCTACAAGTGAAGGCTGGGATAGATGACCCAACGCACCCGGCAGGCCGCGGCCCTGCTGTCGGCCCTCCTCCTCTCCGCTGCGGCGGCAGGCTGCTCCACCGGCAGGGAACCGGCCCCCGCGCACCTCGGCTCCCGGCCCGCCGGAGCCCCGAAGGGCAGCACCGGGCCCACCGCGCCCGGCGGTGCCAAGGGCTTCACCCTGGTCGCGAGCGGCGACGTGCTGCCGCACACCTCGATCATCCAGCGTGCGGCGGCCGACGCGGGAGGCGACGGGTACGACTTCCGGCCCATGTTCTCCGGCGTCAAACCGGTGGTCTCGGCGGCCGACCTGGCCCTGTGCCACATGGAGACCATCTACGGCGAGGACGGCGGACCCTTCAGCGGCTACCCCGCCTTCGTCTCCCCGCCCGCGGTGGCCGACGCGCTCAAGGACGCGGGCTACGACGGCTGCTCCACCGCCTCGAACCACACCCTCGACGACGGCGCCGACGGGCTGAAGCGCACCCTGGACCGCTTCGACAAGGTCGGCCTCGGCCACGCGGGCTCCGCGCGCACGGCGGCGGAGGCGGCCCGGACCACCTTCTACACCGCGGGCTCGGCCAAGGTCGCGCACCTCGCGTACACGTACGACACCAACGGCTACCCGATGCCCGACGGGCAGCCGTGGGCGGTCGGCCTGATGGAACCCGACAAGATCATCGCCGATGCCCGGCTCGCCCGGCAGGCGGGCGCGGACGTGGTGCTGGTCAGCCTGCACTGGGGCACGGAATGGCAGACCGAACCGGACGAGACGCAGCTCTCGCTCGGCAAGACCCTGACCGCCTCGCGGACCGGCGGCCGCCCCGACGTGGACATGATCCTGGGCACGCACGCCCACATCCCGCAGGCCTACGAGAAGGTCGGCGGCACCTGGATCGTCTACGGGATGGGCGACCAGGTCGCCGGGGAGATGTTCAACCACTCCGGCGCCCGCGACATGCGCGGCAACTACGGCTCCATCGGCCGTTTCACCTTCGCCCCGCCCGCCGCGCCCGGTGGGCGCTGGCAGGTCACCAAGGCCGAGTTCATCCCGCAGATGATGGACCTCTCCAGCGGGCGGATCGTCAACCTCCCGGCCGCCCTCGCCGAGGAACCCGGACAGAACGAGTACGAGACCGCGCAGGAGGCCGTCACCGAGGCCGTCCTGAGCCGGGGCGCGGCCAAGGACGGCCTCACGCGCGCCCGCTGACGCGCCGGCCCGCGCCCGCTGACGCGCCGGCCCGCGCCGGCCGCCCGCGCCCGCCGTACCGCCCGCACCACCGGCGCGCCGACGCCTCACGGCATCACCGACGCCTCACGGCACCACCGTCACCGGCCACCGTCCCGCCTTGACCAGCCGTACCGCCACCGAGCCGACGATGCGGTGGCCGGCCCGTTCCGACGCGCCGACCACCACCGCGTCCGCCTTCAGTTCCTCGGCGGCGCCCATGAGCCCCTGGTACGGGTCGCCGCGGAAGGTGTGGAACTGCCAGCGGACCTCGAAGATCCCCTTGAGGCGCTCCGCGGAGGCGCGGACCTCGGCGATGATGCCCTCCGCGATCTCCCCGGTCGTCTCTCCCACCGGCACCCCGAGCGAGGCTCCGGCGGCCATCACCGGCTGGACGTAGACCAGCGCCAGCAGCGCGTTCTGCCGCCGGGCCAGCCCCGCCGCGTAGGCCGCGGCCCGGAGCGAGGACTCCGATCCGTCGATCCCGGCGAGGATCACCTTCGGGCCGTCCGTACCGCGCTCGAAACCCGTGTTCACATGCTCCGTCACCCTCCCGAGACTATGGGGTTCGGCGCGCGGACCGGCGCGCCCCTCCCTACAGTGCCAAGCATGAGTGCCACGCTGGAGGAGACGCGGGGGACCCGCAACCGCTTCCTGAACCGGGTCCCGGACGCCTTCGGGGCGTTCTTCGGAACGCTCGGGCTGCTCTGCGCGCTGCTGGCGCTCTCCCCGACCCTGCGCAGGCTGCTACGGGCCGTGGTCGACTTCCTCGACGACTTCGTGGTGCCGGTCAGCGCGAACCTCGCGTACGCCGTCTTCCTCTTCCTCCTGGCCGCAGCCCTCGGCATGCGCAAGAAGATCGCCTGGTGGATCGTCGTCACCTATCTGGCCCTGCTGGTCCTCGTCGACGTACTGATCATCGCGGACGGGGACCTGTGGGTCGGCGGCCCCTCGATGGCCCTCGCGGTCGCGGCCTTCGTGATCCTGATCGCCTCCCGCAAGGAGTTCTACGCCGCCTCCCGCCCCGGCGCCGTCTGGCGGGCCATGCTGGTGCTGGGCCTCGGGATGCTCGCCGCCGTGCTCCTCGGCTGGGGCCTGGTCGCCCTCTTCCCCGGCACCCTGCCCAAGGGGCAGTGGCTGGACTGGGCCGCCAAGCAGGTCTTCGGCGGCCTCTTCTCCGCCCGGCAGTTCGACGGGCACCCGCCCCGCCCGCTGTACTTCCTGCTCGGCCTCTTCGGCGCCCTCGCCCTGCTGAACGCCGCCGCCACCCTCTTCCGCTCCCAGCGGCTGACGGCGGCCCTGCACGGGGACGAGGAGCCGCGCATCCGCGCCCTGCTCGGCGCGTACGGGCGGGCCGACTCCCTCGGCTACTTCGCCACCCGGCGCGACAAGGCCGTCGTCTTCGCCCCGAACGGGAAGGCCGCCGTCACCTACCGCGTCGAGGCCGGTGTCTGCCTCGCCAGCGGCGACCCGGTCGGCGATCCCGCCGCCTGGACCCCCGCCATCGACGCCTGGCTGGCCGTGGCCCGCCGCTACGGCTGGCAGCCCGCCGTCATGGGCGCCTCCGAGGACGGCGCGACCGCGTACGCCCGCTCCGGGCTCAGCGCCCTCCAGCTCGGTGACGAGGCGATCCTGCACGTCGCCCACTTCGACCTCGACGGCCGGGACATGCGGGTCACCCGGCAGGCCGTCAACCGGGTCCGGCGCACCGGCGCCACCACCCTCATCCGCCGCCACTCGGCCCTCTCCGAGGACGAGATGCAGATCATCGTCGACCGGGCCGACACCTGGCGCGACACCGAGACCGAACGCGGCTTCTCCATGGCCCTGGACCGGCTCGGCGACCGTGCCGACGGCGACTGCCTGCTCGTGGAGGCCTTCGACTCAGAGGGGGAGCTGATCGCCCTGCTGTCCTTCGTCCCCTGGGGCAAGGACGGCATCTCCCTCGACCTGATGCGCCGCGACCGCGCCGCCCCCAACGGGGTCATGGAGTTCATGGTCGCCGAGCTGTGCGCCGCCGCCCCGGGCCTGGGCGTGCGCCGGATCTCGCTCAACTTCGCCGTCTTCCGCTCCGCCTTCGAGGAGGGCGGCCGGATCGGCGCCGGCCCCGTCCTGAAGATGTGGCGCAAGCTGCTGCTCTTCTTCTCCCGCTGGTGGCAGCTGGAGGCCCTGTACCGCTCCAACGTGAAGTACGGGCCCGAGTGGTTCCCCCGCTTCCTCTGCTACCAGGATGCCGGCTCGCTCGCCCGGGTCAGCCTCGCCTCCGGCATCGCCGAGGGCTTCGTCTCCGTACCGAGCCTGCGCACCCTGTGGGGCAACGGCCACCCCAGGGGCCTCACCGCTCCTGCCAACACCGCCGGGCTGCCCTCCATCGACTCCCTGGGCCTGGACGTCGTGGGGGAGGAGGGGGAAGGGGCGCGCGAGGACCGGCTGCCCGACCAGGTGCGCGTCCGGCACGCCAAGCTCGAACGGATCCGGGCCGCGGGCACCGACCCGTACCCGGTCGGCATCCGCCAGCGGACGCACACCGTCGCCGCGCTCAAGTCCGCCCACCCCGGCTACCCGCCCGGCAGCCGCACCGGCGAACAGGTGACCCTGGCCGGACGGGTGATGGTGGTGCGCGACCTCGGCGGGGTGGTCTTCGCCGTACTGCGCGACTGGACCGGCGACACCCAGCTGATGTTCACCCGGGACGAGAGCGGGCCCGACGTCCTGGAGTCCTTCACCTCCCAGGCCGACTTCGGCGACCACGTGGTCGCGAGCGGTGAGGTCGGATCCAGCCGCGGCGGCGAACTGTCCGTGGTGGTCGGCTCCTGGCAGCTCACCGGCAAGTGCCTGCGCCCGCTCCCCGACAAGCGCAAGGGCCTGGCGGACCCGGAGGCCCGGGTCCGTCGGCGCTACCTCGACCTGGTGGCCAGCCCCGGCGCGCGGGACGTGGTGCGAGCCCGCTCCAGCGCCGTGCAGGCCCTGCGCCAGGGGCTGCTCGACCGGGGCTACCTGGAGGTCGAGACCCCGATGCTCCAGCAGATTCACGGCGGGGCCAACGCCCGGCCCTTCCGCACCCACATCAACGCCTACGACCTGGACCTGTACCTGCGCATCGCGCCCGAGCTGTACCTCAAGCGGCTGTGCGTCGGCGGCATGGAGAAGGTCTTCGAAATGGGTCGCACCTTCCGAAACGAAGGGGTCTCCTACAAGCACAACCCCGAGTTCACGATGCTGGAGGCCTACCAGGCCTTCGCCGACTACGACGTGATGCTCGACCTCACCCGCGAGCTCATCCAGGGCGCCGCCACGGCCGCCTTCGGCTCGCCCGTCGCCCACAAGGCCGACGCGGACGGCAAGCTCGTCGTCCACGACATCTCCGGCACCTGGCCGGTCAAGACGATGTACGGGGCGATCAGCGAAGCCCTCGGAGAAGAGGTCGACGCCGACACCGGGGAGCCGGTCCTGCGCAGGCTGTGCGACCGCGCCGGCGTCCCGCACGGACCGGAGGACACCCGGGGCGACGTGGTCCTGGAGATGTACGAGCGGCTCGTGGAGGAACGCACGAAACTCCCCACGTTCTACAAGGACTTCCCGACCGACGTCTCCCCCCTCACCCGCCACCACCGCAAGGACCCGCGGCTGGCGGAACGCTGGGACCTGGTGGCCTTCGGCACCGAACTGGGCACCGCCTACTCGGAACTGACCGACCCCGTCGAGCAGCGCCGCCGCCTGACCGCCCAGTCCCTGCTCGCGGCGGGGGGCGACCCGGAGGCGATGGAACTCGACAACGACTTCCTCGACGCACTGGAGTACGCGATGCCGCCGACCGGCGGCCTGGGCATCGGCGTCGACCGGCTGGTCATGTTCCTCACGGGCCTGACGATCCGGGAGACGCTGCCGTTCCCCCTGGTGCGCCGGAGCTGACCGGCGGGGTGGCTGGTCCGGGCGGGTGAGGGGGGCGGGGCGCGTCCGCGCCTCTCGACTTCTTCGGCGATGTCGTTGATACGTAGTAATAATGAAAAATGACGAGCCGACAGTAGGGCGACGCGTGCTCCTGCGTACCGCCGTCTTCCTCGGAGTCGCCGCCGCCTCGGCGATGCTCACCGGCGGCGAGACCGACACCCCGGCGCCGCGGTCACCCGCCGGTCCCGCCCCGGCCGCCGGACCGGGCGCGGCCGGCCCGCGCGGACTGGGCGCGGGCCTCCCCGAGAAGTCCTACCGCCTGCGGCCGATGACCGCCGAATCCCCCGTCCGGCCGCCGGCGGCGAAGCCGGCCGTCCGGACCCGGCCCATCCTGGAACTGCCCGTGGAGGAGCGGTCCGGCAGGGCGATGGTGCTCACCTTCGACGACGGCCCGGACCCCCGCTACACCCCGGCCATCCTCGACACCCTCTCCCGCCACGGGGTCCGCGCGATGTTCTTCGTGTGCGGGGAGATGGCCACCGACAACCGCGACCTGCTGCGCCGGATGGCCTCCGAGGGGCACGTCATCGGCAACCACACCTGGACGCACCCGCTGATCCCCTCGCTGGGCCGCGGCGCCCTGGAGTCGGAGATCGGGCGCACGAGCGAGGTGGTCCAGAGCTGCGTGGGGGAGGCTCCGGTATGGTTCCGGGCGCCGTACGGGGCCTGGAACCGGGCCGCCTTCGAGATCGGTGCCGACCTGGGGATGGAGCCCATGGCCTGGACCGTGGACACCCTCGACTGGAAGGAACCCGGTACCGGTGCCATCGTCTCCCGCGCGCTGGACGGAGCCGCGCCCGGGGCGATCGTGCTCAACCACGACGCCGGCGGCAATCGCTCGCAGAGCGTCCAGGCCGTCGCGACGTACCTGCCCCAACTCCTCGCCCGGGGCTACCGCATGACGCTGCCGACGTTGCCGCCCCGCTGAACGGCCGCGTCGGCGCGGCGTCCCCCGCCGCCCCGGTCCGCCGCCCCGGTCCACCGGGCGGCGGACCGGGGGAGGGGGCGGAGGGGGCGGAGGAACGATTCCTCAGCGGGCCTCGACCATGCGGGCGAAGACGACCACGTTGCCGTCGTAGCCCTTGGCCTTCGAGTAGCCGCCACCACAGGTGATCACCCGGAGCTCCGGGTGCCCGGTGTCCCCGTACACGCGGGCTCCGGGGAAGGCGTCCTTGGCGAACACCTCGACCCCGTACACCTCGAACACGGCCGTGCGGCCGTCGTAGCGCTCCACCTCGATGCGGTGGCCCGGCTTGAGCGAGCCCAGGCCGTAGAAGACCGCCGGGCCCTGCGCGTTGTCCACGTGGCCCACGATCACGGCGGAGCCCTGCTGGCCCGGCGAGATGCCGTTGAGGTACCAGCCCGCCAGGTTGCGGTCCTGCGGCGGCGGAGCGTCGATCCAGCCCTGCGCGTCCAGGCCGACCGTCATCACCGGCGCGTCCACGTTGATCGTCGGAATCCGGATGCGCTGCACCGACGAGTGCTCCAGCACCTCCATGTCCGACGGCGGTGCCGGCGGACGCGCCGGCAGCTGGTCGGCGTGCACGGCGACGGCCGCCGCCGCCGTCGGCTGCGGCGGTCCGTCCTCGACGTTCGCGCCGTTCCGCATCATGGCGAGGCCGCTGAGCATGACCAGCGCGAGTACGCCCCAGGGGGAGCGCCTTCTCGGTCTCTGCTCGCTCTCGTCCTCGGTCATGGCTCTCCCTTCCCGACGCGGGGGTCCCGACCCGCGTTCCAGTCCCTCCCCGGTACGCCCTTCTTCCCGCACGCTAAGGCCACGTCGGCGAGACGGCGATCGGGGAGGGGCGAACGGGTGGTGCGGCCGTAAGGGGTGCGCCCATCCAGGTAATCGTCACATAAATGCCTGACGGCTCGTGACCTGCGGATCCGTCAGATGATCGGACCGCGCTTCGGCGTGTCGCTCAACCGGGCGGCCCAAAGGCGGAAATGCGCTGGTTGCGTGCCGCCCCGAGGGTTCGTGATGGGAGGCGTTCTCGTCGATCTGCCCGGGCCACCGCTCCCGGGGCGCTTCCCGTTGGAGGTTCCACCATGCGTGCTTTCCGCGCTCTCACCGTGACCGCGGCCGCCTGTGCCGCGATCGGGCTCAGTGCCACGTTCGCCAGCGCGAACTCCCCGCAGGGTAGCGGGAACGGGCCCAGCAACGTGACGGTCAACCCGTACTCCGTACACCAGGGCGCCTCGATGCAGGTCAGCGCGGCCGGCTGTGGCCACGGCGGTACGGTCTGGTCGCACGGCAACTTTCCGCAGACCAACCTGTCGGCCGGCTCCATCGGCTTCGCCACCGTCCGGATCTTCAACCACGCCTCGCCCGGACACCACACCCTCTCGGTCAAGTGCCACGACAACAGCCTGGTCGCCACGCACCGCTTCACGATCCTTGAGGGCAACGGAGCGCAGGGCGGCATCGGCGGCTCCTTCGGCCCGTCCACCGCCGAGACGGCCATCGGCGCGGGTCTCGTCGGGGTCGCGGCGCTCGGCGCGGGCGTGCACGTGATCCGGCGCCGCCAGCCGGTCGGCTCGCGGGCCTGACGTCCGCCGGCCCTGACGTCCGCCGGCCCTGACGTCCGCCGGCCCTGACGTCCGCCGGCCCTGACGTCCGCCGGACCGGTACGTGCGCCTGGCCGGTACGTGCGCCTGGCCGGTCGACCGCCGGTCGCCCCGGGTCCCGCTCAGGACCCGAGGCGGCCGGCGGTCGCCGGGGCTGCCGGGCCCTTCGGGAGGGTCAGTGGTGGCGCGCGGTGCCGCGTCGGCGCAGGGCGTACGCCACCCCGCCCGCAGCGGCGAGGAACAGCACGGCTCCCGCGCCGAGTTCCAGGGGATCCGAGCCGGCCACGCTGCCGCCGAGCCCGCCGCGCACTCCGAGCGAGGCGGCGGTGGTGGTGACACCGCGCGGGGCGGTGGCCTTCGTGGTGCGAGGGGCCGGGGGAACGACGGTGACGCGCGGGGCGACGGCGGCCGCGGGGCGCGAGGGCGTGGGCGCCGGGGCGGTGGTGGTGCGCGTACTCGGGCTGGGCCGCGGGCCGCTGGTGGAGCTGGTGGTGGGCTTCGACGTGCCCCCGGCGATGACGAGGTCCGCGGAGCCGGTCTCCCCGTTGCAGGTGAAGGAGACGGAGTACAGGGCTCCGCGCCTGGCGTCACGGTCCACCGTGATCCGGGCGGTCTGCCCCCGCGCGATGCTCACGGTGTCGAAGACCCCGGAGGAGGCGGTGGCGTACGCGGCACCGCAGCCGCTGACGGAGAGCACCGCCTGCCCGCCGGGCGCGACCGTCGACGGGGTGATGGCGAAGCCGAAGGAGGTGACGGGCGCCGCCTCGGCCGCGAGGGCGGCGGGCGCGCCGGATGCGCAGAGCGCGAGTACGGCCCCTGTGGCGCCGGCGCTCAGCAGGGCGATGGCGGAGCTGCGTATCGCGCCCATGGCGGTCCTCCGGATTCCCCGAGGAGCAGTCGCGCAGCGTTTCCGCACGTGGGGGGTCGTGCACCTCGATGTCCGCCACGCTAGGTGCGGGCCCGGTGACCCGCGATCAGGAACGGGCGAATGGGGCACGGCCGTAGGCCGAACCGGGGACGGGAGTGCCGCCCCCGGTTCGGCCCGGCGGGTGGCCGCGGTGGGCCCGCGCCGGGCCGGCCCGGCGGGTGCGCCTAGTTCTTCAGCCCCAGGTGCGGGAACTGTGCGAAGAAGGGTTCGGCGGTGGCGGCGATCCCCCGGCCGAAGGGGGCGTCGAAGTCCCAGATCAGGAAGAGCAGGAAGGCGATCAGCGCGCTGAACAGGCCCGCCAGCAGCAACTCGCGGAAGGAACGGCGGATCTGGAGGGTGAAGATCAGTCCGACCGTCACCAGGGCCCCGGCGATCAGTCCGAACCAGACCACTCCCGGCATGGTGGCCCCGGCACTCTGGCCGCGTGCGTTGCGGGCGTCGTCGACCGCCCCCACCTGGTCCACCAGGGGCTGGTACGCCTGTCCCTCGTGGTCGGTCTGCGGTTCGTAGTCCGTCACGTCCCGGCGCACGCGTTCGAGCAGTTCGCCGCTCCGGTCGGTGAGGGTGCCGTGGTCGGCCATCCGCTGCCATTCGGTGTCGACCACGTACGTCACGTACGCGTCGACGTCGGCGCGGATCTTCTTGCGCACCGGCTCCGGGTAGACCTGGGCGCGGACGCTGATCTCGTGCAGGGCCTGGGCCTCCTGGCGCACGTACTCCTGGGCGGCCCCGCGGCCCTCCCAGACGCCCGCGATCGCCAGGCCCAGCACGATCGCGTAGATCACTCCGATCATCATCGTCATGTACTCGATGACGTCCGGGGTCTCGTTGGGATCGTCGTCCTCGCCGATCCTGCGGTGCTGGAAGAAGACGATGGCCAGGACCACGGCGCATGCCGCTGCCATCGCGAGGGACAGGACGAGCCATTCCGACAAGATGACTCCCGTTCGGTGAATCGGCGGATCGCGCTGTGCGGTCGGTTCGTGCGCGGTCCGGAGGGGGACGGCCTAGCGCGGGCGCAGCGCGACGATCGCGAGCACGGCGGGGGCCGCGGTCATGAGGGTGAAGGTCACCGGCGAGATGTGGTGCTCGGCCGGCTTGCGGACGGTGGACCGGTACGCGGGGCGGGCCACGTGCTTCTTCGGCGCGGGCGACGGCGTCGCGGTGGGGGTGGGCGTCGGCCGGGGGGCCGGCGGGGCCGGTGCGGGAGCCCGGTACACCCGGGGCGGCGGCGGGGGCGGTGCGGGAACGGGTACGGGGGCCGGCCGGGGCGGCGCGGGCGGTGGCGGGGCGGGCTTCGGCTTCGGTGGTGGCGGGGGAGGCGGCGTCGGGGTGGGCGTCGGGGTCGGCTTCGGCGGTGGCGGCGTCGGCGTGGGCGTCGGGGTGGGGGTCGGCTTCGGCGGGCAGGGCGGGGGAGGCGGCGGCGGGCAGTGGTGGCCGCCGCCGTGCCCTCCGCCGTGGTGATGTCCGCCACCCCGGCCGGCGCCGTCCGCGCCGCCGCCGGCGGCAGCGAACGCCTCCAGGACGGTCCGGCCGTCCCCGGCGTCGATCGTCGCGTAAGCACAGCTATCGGCCACGGCCGGTGAGGCGGACAGCGCCGCCCACAGCAGGACCGGAACCGCCAGCAAGCGCCTGGCACAGGCTCTGTTCACCCGGGGAGCATGCGGCCGCGCGCGCCCGCGCGCGCGGGGCACGGAACCGGTTCGCCTGAACGGGCGGAGTTGGCACCGTAGAGGTTTGAGCCAGCTCCGGAGCGCCTCGGATCGCCCTCCGGTCAAATCTCAAAAGGTATTTGTCGGTTTCTTCGCCACGGCTGTCCGGACCTGCACGTGCCTTTGGTGTGTGACCAAGAACGGACCGCCAATTTCCGCTTTCACTCGCTCCGTTGGCAAATGATCAGTACATTCGGCTCGGACAGGAGTCCGACCCCCGTCCCACCCCCCGGACGGACCGGCACGACGACGGCTTGGAGACCCCGATGGAACGCCCCGCCTGGGCCCCGCCAGGCATCGACATATCGGTGCCGAGCGTGTCCCGCATCTACGATTACTACCTGGGCGGCTCCCACAATTTCGAGGTCGACCGCCAGGCGGCCCGCCGGGCCATGGAATTCATGCCGGGGCTCCCCAAGATCATGCAGGCCAACCGGGCATTCATGCGCCGCGCCGTCCGCCACGCGGTCGCCGAGGGCATCACGCAGTTCCTCGACATCGGCTCCGGCATCCCGACCTTCGGCAACGTCCACGAGGTCGCCCACGCCGCGAGCCCCGAGGCCCACGTGGTCTACGTCGACCACGACCCGGTGGCCGTGGCGCACAGCCAGGCCGTCCTGGCCGGTGACGAGCGCTCCGGCGTCGTCGCCGCCGACCTGCGCAAGCCGCAGGACATCCTGTCCGCCCCCGAAACCGAACGGCTGCTGGACCTCGACCGGCCCGTCGCGCTGCTGCTGGTCGCCGTCCTGCACTTCCTGGAGGACACCGACGAGCCCTACGCCGCCGTCGCGCAGCTGCGCGAAGCGCTGGCCCCCGGCAGCCTGCTGATCCTCACCCACGCCTCCTACGAGGGCATTCCGCTCGCCGAGGAGGTCGCGTCCGGCACGGTCGGCGTCTACCGCGACATCCGCAACCCGCTGGTCATGCGGAACCACGACGCCATCAGCGGCTTCTTCGACGGCTTCGAACTGCTGGAGCCGGGCCTGGTGTCGATGCCCGACTGGCGTCCGGACCGCACCGGTCCGCTCGCGGAGGGCGAGGCTCCGGAGGACCCGTACGCCTTCTCGGGCTACGGCGGCGTGGGACGCAAGGCGTGAGATTCCCCGCTCCGACCCCGCCACCCGCCACCCCGAGTCCGTCCCGCGCGGCGGACATCGGCCGGGCGACGTCCCCGCAGGACCCGCAGGACCCGCAGGCACCCCTCGAAACGCCCGGCCCGCACTCGGGCCGGGCGCCGCTGCGCGAGCTGCGCAGCGGCCTTGAGGACCGGATCGGGCGTTTCGCGACGATCTGGGGACGGGCCATCTTCCCCGTCACGGCCACCTCGCTGACCCGGCCCGAGTTCGAACGGCACCTCGTACCCCTGACCCGGACCCTCACCGAGGCCCTCCACGCCCGGCCCTTCGACGCCGGTGTCGCCCAGCGCGTCGGCGCCGAACTGGTCGCCGTGCACTGCACCGACCCCGAGGCGCTCGCCGGCACCCTGGGCGTGGTCGAGTCCTACCTGGTCCTCTACTGCGGGCCGGACGGTTCCGGGACCGAGGGGACCGAGGAGTACCGTTCCCGCTGCGCGCGGCTCCAGCACGGCATCGCTGCCGGTTTCGCCCGGGCCCTGCGCGAACGGACGCTGCGGGAGCAGGAGGCCATCGCCCGCTCCGCCCTGACGGCCCGCATCGACGCACAGCAGGCCCTGCACGCGAGCGAGGAACGCTTCCGGGCGGTCTTCGAGGGCGCGGCCGTCGGGATCGGCATCGCCGACCTGCAGGGCAACGTGCTGGAGGTCAACGACACCCTGCTCCAGATGTTCGGCGGCCTCGAAGGCCACGTCCGGGGCCGCAACGTCAGTGAATGGGGGCACCCCGACGACACCCCGCACGTCTGGCGGATGTACGGGGAACTGGTGCGCGGGGAGCGCGAGCACTACCGGGTGGAGAAGCCCTACTACCGGCACGACGGGACCGTCCTGTGGACCAACCTGACGGTGTCGCTGCTGCGCGACGCCGACGGCGTCCCCCAGTACCAGCTGGCCCTGATGGAGGACACCACCGAACGCCGCCTGCTCAACCTGCGCCTGCGCTACGAGGCCACCCACGACGCGCTCACCGGGCTGCCCAACCGCACGCTGTTCTTCGAGCGGCTGGAGAAGGCCCTCGGCGGAGCGCCCACCACCCGCTTCGGCCTGTGCTACCTCGATCTCGACGGGTTCAAGGCGGTCAACGACAGCCTCGGCCACTCCGCGGGCGACCGGCTGCTGGTGGAGGTGGCCGACCGGCTCCAGAGCTGCGCGACCGGACCGGGCGAGGTGGTCGCGCGCCTGGGCGGCGACGAGTTCGTCGCCCTGACCACCGGGCCCGCCGCCGACAGCGAGGAGAAGGTGACGGACCTGGCGGTCCGGATCCTCTCCGCACTGTCCACCCCCATCCGGCTGGAGGGCCGGGAGCTCACGGTGCGCGGCAGCATCGGCATCGTGGAGGGCCGGGCGGGCGAACGCACCGCGGCGGAAGTGCTGCGCAGCGCCGACATCACCATGTACCGGGCCAAGGCGGCCGGGGGCAACCGCTTCGAGTTCGCCGACGCGGAGGCCGACGCCCGCGCCATCACCCGGCACGGACTGACCAACGCCCTGCCGGCCGCGCTGGAACGCGGCGAGTTCTTCATCGAGTACCAGCCGCTGGTGCACATGCACGACGGCAGCGTGCACGGCGCCGAAGCGCTGGTGCGCTGGTCGCACCCGCAGTACGGGGTCCTCGGCCCGGACCGCTTCATCCCGCTCGCGGAGCGGACCGGACTGATCGTGCCGCTCGGCCGCTGGGTCCTGGAGGAATCGGTCCGCCAGGCCCGCAACTGGCAGCGCCAGCACGGCGGGGCGACCCTGCGCGTCAACGTCAACCTCTCGCCGACCCAGCTCCACCACCCGGGCCTGGTCGCCGACACCGTGCGCGTGCTGGAGAGCTCCGGCCTGGCCCCGGGCTCCCTGTGCCTGGAGGTCACCGAATCGGCGCTGATCGGAGCCGATGACGAACTCCTGGAGCCGCTGCGCCGACTCGCCGCCCTCGGCGTGGACATCGCCCTCGACGATTTCGGCACCGGCTACTCGAACCTGGCCAACCTGCGCCGCCTCCCGGTCAGCGTCCTGAAGCTGGACCGATCCTTCACCCAGGGGATGCAGCAGCAGCCGGCCAACCCCGTCGACGTCAAGATCGTGGAGGGCATCGTAGCCCTGGCCCACAGCCTCGAACTCGCTGTGACGGTCGAGGGAGTGGAGACCGGTGCCCAGGCGGCCCAGCTCCGCGCCCTCGGCTGCGACACCGCCCAGGGCTGGTACTACGCCCGCCCCGGAGCCCCGGACCGCATCCACGCCCTCTCCCTCTCGGACGCCGTGCCCACACCCTCCTGACGCCCACAGGGCCCACGGCGGGAGAGCCGGCCCTCGGGGAGCCGGACCTCGGAGCCGGCCCTCGGGGAGCCGAGCCCCGGGAGCCAGCCCCCGGAGCCCGGCGTCGCCGTGGCGGCCGGTCCCGTAAGTCCGGGCCGGTCGGTCCGGGCCGGTCAGTCCAGGCTGGCCTCCGTGCCCCGGCCGGGCGTCCGGACGGCAGCCAAGACCCGCTCGTACCGCCGCGAGGTGTCGGCCAGGACCTCGGCGGCCACCGGCAACCGCTCCGCCCCGTACGCGTCGAGCACCTCCTCACCGGCCTGCCCGGCGAGGGCTGCGGCCAGCGTCCGGCCCAGGGCGGCCGCGTCCTGGATGCCGGTGTTCATGCCCAGCCCGCCGGCTATGGAGTGGACGTGCGCGGCGTCCCCGGCGAGGAAGGCCCGGCCCTCCCGCATCCGGGTGGCCATGCGGACGTTGACCCGCCAGGAGGAGAGCCACGTGGCATCCGCGAGCCGGATCCCCGGCATCCGGGCATGCCGGTCGAAGAGCCGCTGGAAGCTCTCCAGCGACGCCGGCAGCAGTCCGCCCCGCCCGTCCTGCTCGGGCGCGGCCTGCAACTGGAAGGTATCCGTCCCCGGCATCGGGCAGAGCAGGATCCCGCCGCCTTCCGAGGTGAACCACTGGTGCCAGAAGTCCCGGCTGAGCCCGGGGGCACGGACGTCCCCGATGACCATCGCGGGCTCCTCCTCCCCGCTGCCTTCGAAGGGGATGCCGAGGAGTTTGCGCGTGGTGCTGCGCCCGCCGTCGCACCCGGCGAGATAGCCGGCTCCGATCGTGGCGCCGTCCTCCAGCTCCGCGCGGACCCCCGCCGCGTCCTGGGTGATCCCGGCGAGCCGGGCCCCGTACTCGACCCGCACGCCCAGGTCGGCGAGGCGGTCGCGCAGTGCCTCTTCGATCTGCCACTGCCCTATCAGCAGGCCGCTGCCGGGCATGGGGGTGTCGTTGACATGTGCTCCGTCGAAGTATTTGCGCAGGACCACCTCGCTGTTTCCGATGGCCGTCAAGGGCTCGGCGGCGCCCAGCCCTCGGAGGACGTCCATGCTGCTCGGCCAGAGCCCCTTGCCGCGGGACTCGCGGTGCGCTGCGCCGCGTCCCTCGATGACGCGGACGGCGGCTCCACTCAGGGCGAGTTCACAGGCCAGGGTCAGTCCCGTAGGGCCGGAGCCCACGACCAGTACGTCTGTCATCGGATGTCCTTCCGTCGTCGATGACACAAGGGAAGCGCCTCGGGGAAGAAAATGCAACCCGGTCACGAAATTAACTCGGTCACGATTCTGTGGTACGGTGGACGCATGGACAACACGACGGGTTTGCGCGAGAGCAAAAAGCTGCGTACGCGTCGCCTGCTGGCGGCCACGGCGCTGGAACTCTTCCTGGAGCGGGGCTTCGACGCCGTGTCCGTGGCCGATGTCGCCGCCGCGGCCGAGGTGTCCAAACCCACCCTGTTCCGGTACTTCCCGAGCAAGGAGGACCTGGTGCTCGACCGCTTCGCCGACCATCAGGACGAGGTGGCCCGCATCGTGCGCGACCGGGACGCGGGCCTCACTCCGGTCGGGGCGGTGCACGCGCACTTCCTGGCGGCCCTCGCCGGGCGCGACCCGATCACCGGACTCTGCGACCACCCGGACGTGCTCGCCTTCCAGGGGCTGCTCTACTCCACCACGAGCCTTGAGGCCCGGATCGCCCATTACACGGCCCGCGAGGTGGAGCTGCTCGCCGCCGCCCTGGAGGCGGAGTCGGTGCCGCCGCTCGCCGCCCGGCTCGCCGCCACGCACCTGGTGGCGGTCCGCCACGAGCTGGGCCGGGAGAACTGGCGCCGCCTCGCGGCGGGCGCCACCGTCGACGCGATCCAACCGGCGGCCGTGGCCGAGGCGAACCAAGCCTTCGGCATGCTGGCCGACGGCTTCGACCGGGCGCTGCTCCCGCCCAGACGTCCGAACTGACGCTGTGCGGCGGCCCATGGAGCGCGGGGACAGGACGGCCGGCGGCCGGCAGGAGAGGGGTGCCTCACCTACTGCCTTGAAGGAACACGGCACCAGGCCTGCCCGGCGGGGGGAGGCCTCCACGTCTCGGCGCGGCGGGACTTACGGTTTGCGGGTTACCCAGAGCAGTTCCGCCGGCCAGCGGTGTGCCCACTCCGGGGGGTCGGTTTCGTTGTAGCCGTTGCGTGTTCCGGGTTCGGGCCGCGGCTCGATGAGGTCGTCGATGATGAGACCCGCGCCGCGCAGGACCTTGACCCAGCCGCCGTAGGTGAGCTGATAGCTGGTCGCGCCGTCGCCTTCGGCGATGGTGTTCAGCCCGAAGTAGTCCTGCTGCAGCGTCGTGGTCACGCGGCCGGCGGCCTCGTCGTAGCAGGCTTCGAACCATGGGCTGGCGACGTTGAACACCAGGCGCCCGCCTCGGCGCAAGACGCGTGCGGCCTGCGGGACGGCCAGGTGCGGGGGCGCCCAGCTGAGCCCACCGAAGTCGCAGAACACCAGGTCGAAGCTGTCGGCGGCGAAGGGGAGTTGTTCGGCGGCACCTTGCACCAGCGGGTAGGGGGCCGCTCCCATCGCGTCGGCCGCTGCCGCGAGTTGGGCTTCGGACAGGTCGAGCCCGACCACGGTGGCGCCCTCGGCGGCGAGCGCCCTGGACCACTGGCCGGCGCCGCAGCCGAGTTCGAGGACGCGCTTGCCGGTGACGTCGCCCAGGGCGCGCAGGTGCGCGTCGGGGATGGAGTACATGCCCCACAGCCGGGGTGTGGCGCCGATTCGCGGGTCGTGCCTGTGCTGGTAGGAGCTGCTGATCCGGTTCCAGAGCCGCCGGTTGGCGGGGATGCTGTCCACGCGTCGACTCCAGCACTGCCTGCCGGGGGCGGTCAACACGATGAGGGCACCGGCCGGCCGTCGCCCCGGTCCGGCCCTGGCTCGGCCCGTGATCCGCCGGACGAGCCCTCGGGGTCCCCCGGGGGGATCGTGCCGCTCACGGCGCGAGGGGGGCGACGCACCGGCGTGGTGACGGCGCCGCCGCGCGGAAGGTCTGGGGCCGGGGAAGGTGCGGGACGCGCCCGGCGCGGGCCGCTCAGCCGACGAGCATGCGCTTCAGTTCGCGCGCCGCGCGCGGGGGTGCCACGTCGGTACGGTGGGCCAGCGCGATCGTGCGGCGCAGCGGCGAGCCGGCGAGCCGGGTGGCGCGCAGGCCCGGGCCGGCGGTGTCGACGACCATGGCCGGAACCACCGCGATGCCCAGACCCGCCCGCACGAAGCCCAGTACCGCGTCCATCTCGCCGCCCTCCACCGTGAACACCGGCTCGAAGCCCGCCGCCCGGCAGGCCGCCACCGTCAGGTCCCGCAGGTCGTAGCCGTGGCGGAACATCACCATCGGCTCGTCGCGCAGGTCCGCGATGGCCGGTTCCCGCCCGCCCGCCGGCGGCGGGAGGTCGGCCGACGAGACCACCACCAGGTCCTCCGTCAGCAGCTCCACCGTCGTCAGCGCGGGCGCCGAGGGCGGCAGCGGCAGCGCGATCAGGGCCAGGTCCAGCACCCCCCGCGCCAGTTCCCGCACGAGGTCCAGCGAACCGCTCTCCTCGATCAGCAGCTCGATCCCCGGGTGCGCCGTGTGGAAGGCCCGCAGCACCGCCGGCAGCAGGCCCGTGCACACGCTCGGCGTCGCGCCCAGCCGCACCCGGCCGCGCCGGAGCTGCGCCAGCTCCTGCACCTCCAGCCGCGCCGTGTCGGCGTCGGCCAGGATCCGCCGCGCCAGCGGCAGCAGCGCCTCGCCCGCGTCGGTGAGCGTGATGTTCCCCCGGGCGCGGCTGAACAGTTCGGCGCCCAGCTCCCGTTCGAGCGCCTTGATCTGCTGCGACAGCGACGGCTGCGCCACGTGCTCACGCTCGGCGGCGCGGGTGAAGTGCCGGGTCTCGGCGACGGCCACGAAATAGACGAGCTGCTGGAACTGCATACCGCCAGGCTAGCGCCTACGATAGGTACTGCCTATCGCGATCAGCTCCACCATGTCTTGGACCTTTCGGGACCTTGGTCCTTACGGTCGATGGCATGGCTCTGGCAACGCGGACGGATCGACGGCCGTCCACCACGCGCACCATCTGGGACTCCACCGTCGGCAAGAAGTCCGTGATGGCGGTATCCGGCCTGATCATGCTCGGCTATCTCGTCGTGCACATGCTCGGCAACCTCAAGATCTTCTTCGGGGCGGACGAGTTCAACGCCTACGCCCACTGGCTGCGCACCCTCGGCTCCCCGTTCCTGCACCACGAGTGGGCCCTGTGGATCGTGCGCGTGGTCCTGGTCGCCGCCGTCGTCGCCCACGCCGTGTGCGCCTACCAGCTCAGCCGGCGTGACATCAAGGCGCGCCCGGTGAAGTACGCACACAAGCGCCGGCGCGCGAGCTACGCCACCCGCACCATGCGCTGGGGCGGGATCATCCTCGCCCTGTTCATCGTCTGGCACCTCCTCGACCTCACCACCCTCACCGTCAACGAGCGCGCCTGGGCCGGCCACCCCTACGAGAACGTCCTCGCCACCTTCTCGACCTGGTACGGGAACACCATCTACATCGTGGCGATGGCGGCCCTCGGCCTCCACGTCCGCCACGGCTTCTGGAGCGCCGCCCAGACCCTCGGCGCGGGCGGCGCCCGGCGCGAGCGGACGCTGAAGTTCCTGGCCAACGCCCTGGCCCTCGTCCTCTTCGCGGGCTTCGTGTCCGTCCCCGTCGCCGTCATGACCGGAATGGTGAGCTGACCGTGAACACCGACCACACCGACCACACCGATCACTTCGATCACACGGACCACTGTGATCACGCCGCCCACACTGCCTACGCCGAATACACGACCGGCGACCCGATCGCCGACACCAAGGCCCCCGAAGGCCCGATCGCAGAGCGCTGGGACCGCCGCCGCTTCGAGGCCAAGCTCGTCAACCCCGCCAACCGCCGCAAGCACCGCGTCATCGTCGTCGGCACCGGCCTGGCGGGCGGCGCGGCCGGCGCCACCCTCGCGGAGCAGGGCTACCACGTCGTCCAGTTCTGCTTCTCGGACTCCCCGCGCCGCGCGCACTCGATCGCCGCGCAGGGCGGCATCAACGCCGCGAAGAACTACCGCAACGACGGGGACTCCGTCCACCGCCTCTTCTACGACACCGTCAAGGGCGGGGACTTCCGCGCCCGCGAGTCCAACGTCCACCGCCTCGCCCAGATCTCCGTCGAGATCATCGACCAGTGCGTGGCCCAGGGCGTTCCCTTCGCCCGCGAGTACGGCGGCCTCCTCGACACCCGCTCCTTCGGCGGCGTCCAGGTCTCCCGCACCTTCTACGCCCGCGGCCAGACCGGTCAGCAGCTGCTGCTCGGCGCCTACCAGGCGCTGTCGCGGCAGATCGCCGCCGGGAACGTCGAGATGCACGCCCGCACCGAGATGCTCGACCTGATCACCGTCGACGGAGTCGCCCGCGGCATCGTCGTCCGCGACCTGGTCACCGGAAGGATCTCCACCCACTACGCCGACGCCGTGGTGCTGGCCAGCGGCGGGTACGGCAACGTCTTCTACCTCTCCACCAACGCCATGAACTCCAACGCGACCGCCGTCTGGCGGGCGCACCGGCGCGGGGCGTACTTCGCCAATCCGTGCTTCACCCAGATCCACCCCACCTGCATCCCGCGCACCGGCGACCACCAGTCCAAGCTCACCCTGATGAGCGAGTCCCTCCGCAACGACGGCCGCATCTGGGTTCCCAGGGCCAAGGGCGACACCCGCCCCGCCGCCGAGATCCCCGAAGCGGAGCGCGACTACTACCTGGAGCGGATCTACCCCTCCTTCGGCAACCTCGTGCCCCGCGACATCGCCTCCCGCGCCGCGAAGAACGTCTGCGACGAGGGCCGCGGCGTCGGCCCCGGCGGGCAGGGCGTCTACCTCGACTTCGCCGACGCCATCCGCCGCATGGGCCGCGACAAGGTCGCCGAGAAGTACGGCAACCTCTTCGACATGTACGAGCGGATCACCGCCGAGAACCCGTACGAGGTCCCGATGCGGATCTACCCCGCCGTGCACTACACGATGGGCGGACTGTGGGTCGACTACGACCTCCAGACCACCGTCCCCGGCCTGTTCGCGATCGGCGAGGCCAACTTCTCCGACCACGGGGCCAACCGCCTCGGCGCCTCCGCCCTCATGCAGGGCCTCGGCGACGGCTACTTCGTGCTCCCCTCGACCATCAACGACTACCTCGCCCGCCACCCGCACCACGAGGAGGTCGACGACAGCCACCCCGAGGCCGCGGCCGCCGTCCGCGAGACTCGCGACTGCCTCGCCAAGCTGCTCGCCGTCGACGGGGACCGCACGCCCGACTCCTTCCACCGCGAGATCGGCGAACTCATGTGGGAGTACTGCGGGATGGCCCGCACCGAGGAGGGTCTGCGCAAGGCACTGAACCGCATTCCGGAGATCCGCGAGGAGTTCTGGCGACGCATCAAGGTCCCCGGCAGCGGCGAGGAGTTCAACCAGTCGCTGGAGAAGGCCAACCGCATCGTCGACTACCTCGAACTCGCCGAGCTGATGTGCCTCGACGCCCTCCACCGCGCCGAGTCCTGCGGCGGCCACTTCCGCGAGGAGTCCCAGACCCCGGACGGCGAAGCGGCCCGCCGCGACGAGGAGTTCGGCTACGCCGCCGCCTGGGAGTACCGCGGCACCGCGGCCGCACCCGTCCTGCACAAGGAAGACCTCGTCTTCGAGTACGTCCACCCCACCCAGCGGAGCTACGCATGAAGCTCACCCTGCGCGTCTGGCGCCAGCGCAACACCGACGCCCCCGGCGCCATGGCCTCCTACGAGGTCGACGGCATCTCGAAGGACATGTCCTTCCTGGAGATGCTCGACACCCTCAACGAGGACCTCATCCTGCGCGGCGAGGACCCGGTCGCCTTCGACCACGACTGCCGCGAGGGCATCTGCGGAGCGTGCAGCCTCGTCATCAACGGCGACGCCCACGGACCCGAGCGCACCACCACCTGCCAGCTGCACATGCGCTCCTTCGCCGACGGGGACACCATCGACGTCGAACCGTGGCGGGCCTCGGCCTTCCCCGTGGTCAAGGACCTGGTCGTGGACCGCAGCGCCTTCGACCGGATCATCCAGGCCGGCGGCTACATCACGGCGCCGACCGGATCCGCCCCCGAGGCACACGCCACCGCCGTGCCCAAGCCCGACGCCGACTCCGCCTTCGAGCACGCCGAGTGCATCGGCTGCGGTGCCTGCGTGGCGGCCTGCCCCAACGGCTCCGCGATGCTGTTCACCTCCGCCAAGATCAACCACCTCAACGTGCTCCCGCAGGGTTCCCCCGAGCGCGAGACGCGGGTGCTGGACATGGTGGCCCGGATGGACGACGAGGGCTTCGGAGGCTGCACCCTGACCGGCGAATGCGCCACGGCCTGCCCCAAGGGCATCCCGCTGCCGTCGATCGCCGCGATGAACAAGGAATGGCTCCGCGCGGTCCGCAAGAGCTGAGGCCCGGCGGCCGGCGCCAGTGGGCCCCGCGGCCGGTACCGGTGGGCCCATCGTCCGTTCGGGCGGTGGGCCGATCGGCTGATCCGATCGGCTGATCCGATCGGCCGACCGGGCGCTCGTACGGGCCCCGCGCCGCGCCGCGCCCCGGGCGCGCCCGGGGCGTGCGGTTCAGTGGACCGCATGCCACAAGCCCCCGCCGGGTCCGGACCGCGCCGACGCAGCGTGCTGGCCGCCGCTGCCCTCGCCCCCCTGGCGGCGGCCGGATGCTCCGCCGAGGACACCTCGCGCAGCGGGGCGCCCGGCCCCCAGCCGCCCCCCAAGGACGCCCTTGTTATGGTGATGCGGCACGCGGAGAAGCCCTACGCCGGGGACACCGGCGAGGACGACGACGGCGTCGAGCACCCCGGCTACCTCGCCGGCCGGGGCGTGCGCCGCGCCGAAGAGCTGCACCTGCTGTTCGCGCCGACCGCCGGCGCCCTGCTGCCCCGGCCCGCCGTGCTCTTCGCGACCGGCGGGCCGGCGAGCGCCCCCGCCCGGAGCAGGCAGACCCTGGAGCCCCTGGCCGCCGCCCTGCGGATGCCCGTACGCGGTGGATTCGCCCTCGGCGCCGAAGCGGACCTGGCCCGCGAGGTGCTGGCCGCCCGGATGCCCGTCCTCGTCTGCTGGGAGCACAGCGGCATCCCCCGGCTGCTCCACGCCCTCGGCGCGGACCGGGTCCGCGGCCTCCCCGCGGCCTGGCCCGACCGCTACGACCTCGTCTGGGTCCTCACCCGCACCCGCGGCCAGTGGGCCTTCCGCGAACTCCCGCAGCACCTGCTGCCCGGAGACGCGTAGGGCACCCGGCCTACGACAGCGCGCGGGCCAGGTAGCGGGCCGTACGGCCCTCGCCCCGGGCGGCCACCTCCGCGGGCGGGCCGCAGGCCGTGACCCGGCCGCCCTCCGCGCCGCCGCCCGGACCCAGGTCGACGACCCAGTCCGCGCCCGCCACCACCTCCATGTCGTGCTCCACGACCACCACCGAGTGCCCGGCGTCCACCAGCCCGTGCAACTGCCCCAGCAGCACCCGCACATCGGCCGGGTGCAGACCCGTCGTCGGCTCGTCCAGCAGGTACAGGGTGTGGTCGCGGCGCAGCCGCTGCAGCTCCGTCGCCAGCTTGATCCGCTGCGCCTCGCCGCCCGAGAGCTCCGTCGCCGGCTGCCCCAGCCGCAGGTAGCCCAGGCCGATGTCCACCAGCGCCCGCAGGCTGCGCGCCGCCGCCGGGACGTCCGCGAAGAAGATGGCCGCCGCCTCCACGGTCAGCCCCAGGACCTGCGCGATGTCCAGCCCGGCGTACCGGACCTCCAGCGTCTCGGCGTTGTAGCGGGCGCCCGCGCAGACCGGGCAGGGGGCGTACGTACTGGGCAGGAAGAGCAGCTCGACGGAGACGAAGCCCTCGCCCTGGCAGGTCTCGCAGCGTCCGCCCGGCACGTTGAAGGAGAACCGGCCCGCCTTCCAGCCGCGCGCCTTCGACTCCGGCAGCGCGGTGAACAGCCTGCGCACCACGTCGAACAGCCCCGTGTACGTGGCCAGGTTCGAGCGGGGCGTCCGGCCGATCGGCTTCTGGTCCACCTCCACCAGCCGCCGCACCGGGAAGTCCGCCTCCGCCAGCCGCCCGTCGACCTCCCGCGCGAGCACCTGCCCCACCAGCGTGGACTTGCCCGAACCCGACACCCCCGTCACCGCCGTGAACACCCCGAGCGGGAACTCCACCGTCAGATCGCGCAGGTTGTGCCGGTCGGCTCCGGTGACCCGGACCGTCCCGGTGGCCGTACGGACCGGCCGGGCGTGCGCCGCCCCCTCCGGCCGCGGGAAGAGGTGGCGCGCCGTCGCCGACTCCGCCACCCCCGCGAGCCCCTCCGGCGGTCCGCTGTACAGCACCCGGCCCCCGTGTTCCCCGGCCAGCGGTCCGACGTCCACCAGCCAGTCCGCGTTCCGCACCACGTCCAGGTGGTGCTCCACCACGAAGACGGTGTTCCCGGCCGACTTGAGCCGGTCCAGTACGCCGAGCAGCGCCTCGGTGTCGGCCGGGTGCAGCCCCGCCGACGGCTCGTCGAGGACGTACACCACCCCGAACAGCCCCGACCGCAGCTGCGTGGCCAGCCGCAGCCGCTGGAGCTCGCCCGCGGACAGGGTCGGCGCGGTCCGGTCCAGGCTCAGGTAGCCCAGCCCGAGTTCCACGACGGGCGCGATCCGCCCGCGCAGGTCCTCGGCCAGCACCCGGGCCGCCTCGCCCCCGTTCCGCGCCGACGCCAGTACGCCGTCCAGCTCGCTCAGCGCGAGCCCCGCGAGCTCCGCGATCGTGCGGCCCGCGAAGGTCACCGCCAGGGCCTCCGGCCGCAGCCTGCGGCCCTCGCACACCGGGCACGGCGCGTCGGTCAGGAACTTCTCGGCCCGAGCCCGCAGGGTCGCGCTCTTGGTGTCCGAGAAGGTCCGCATCACGTACCGGTGGGCGCTCATGTAGGTGCCCTGGTAGGGGCGCTGGATCCGGTCGGCGTCCCGCACCGGGTGCACGGTGACCACCGGCTGCTCCTCGGTGAACAGGATCCACTCGCGCTCCGCCGCCGGCAGCTCCCGCCAGGGCCGGTCCACGTCGTGGCCGAGCACCTCCAGGACGTCGCGCAGGTTCTTGCCCTGCCAGGCGCCCGGCCAGGCCGCGACGGCTCCCTGACGGATCGACAACGACGGGTCCGGTACGAGGAGCTCCTCGCTGGTGCGGTGGATCCGCCCGAGCCCGTGACAGGAAGGGCAGGCCCCGGAGGCGGTGTTGGGGGAGAAGGCGTCCGAGTCCAGGCGCGGCGCGCCCGGGGGGTACGTACCGGCCCGGGAGTACAGCATCCGCAGGGAGTTGGAGAGGAGGGTCACCGTGCCCACCGAGGAGCGCGAGCCCGGGGAGGAGCGGCGCTGCTCCAGGGAGACGGCGGGCGGCAGCCCCGTCACCGCGTCCACCTTCGGGGCGCCGATCTGGTGGATGAGGCGCCGGGCGTAGGGGGCCACGGACTCGAAGTACCGGCGCTGCGCCTCGGCGTAGAGGGTGCCGAAGGCGAGGGAGCTCTTCCCGGAGCCGGAGACCCCGGTGAAGACGGTCAGGGTGTCGCGGGGGATGTCCACGTCGACCCCGCGCAGGTTGTGCTCCCGGGCACCCCGCACCCGTACGCAGGGGTCGACGGCGTCGCGGCCGGAACCGGAACCGGGGGCGGCGGGACCGGGGGCATCGGGGCCGGGGGCATCGGGGGAGTGGCGCATTCGCCCCAGTTTAGGGCCCTACGACAGCCCGGCGATCCGGGCCAGCCTGGTGAAGCCGTCCAGCAGGGCCGTGCGGTCGTACGTGGAGGTGGTGACGAGCAGCTCGTCCGCCCCGGTGCTCTCCGCGATCCGGGCGAGTTCCGCCGCGACCTGCTCCTCGGTGCCGGCGACGTGCCCGGCGAGGGCGCCCTCGTACAGCTCCCGTTCCTTGGGGGTCATCTCCGTCGCCTCGATCGCGGCGGCCGGGCGCAGGGGCGGGAAGGCGCCGCGGGTGCGGGAGCGGGCCAGCGACCAGGCCTCCGGGACCAGGATGCGCCGCGCCTCCTCCTCGGTGGCGGCGACCGCGACGGTCCCCGACACCACGACGTACGGGGTGGAGCGCCGGGCGGAGGGCCGGAACTCCGCCCGGTAGCGCTCGACCGCCTCCGTGACCCGGGCGCGGGCCCGCAGGTCGCCCACCACCAGCGGCAGTCCGGCGCGGGCCGCGATCCCCGCGCCCTCGCCGGTGGCCAGTACGTACGCCGGTACGCGCAGCCCCTCGGCGGGGCGGGCGTGCACCTCGGGGTGGGCCCGCTGGGTGCCGTCGATCCAGCCGAGCAGTTCGGTCAGCTGTTCCTCGAAGCGGTCGGCGTCCCCGGTGTCCCGGCCCAGGGCGCGGCGGATGCCGCCCGTGAAGCCGACCGAACGGCCCAGGCCCATGTCGATCCGGCCGGGGAACAGCGCCTCCAGGACCCCGAACTGTTCGGCGACCACCAGGGGCTGGTGGTTGGGCAGCATGACCCCGCCGGTGCCGACCCGGATCCGCCGGGTCGCGGCGGCCACGGCGGCGGCCAGGACGGTGGGGGCGGAGCCCGCGACCCCGGGCACGCTGTGGTGCTCGGACACCCAGAAGCGGTGGTAGCCGAGCTCCTCCGCCGCCCGGGCAAGTTCCACGGTGTCGCGCAGTGCCTCGGGGGCGGGGTGCCCTTCGCGGGTGCGGGAGCGGTCCAGGATCGAGATTCTTGTGATCACACCGGTCTCAACGCGTGGCGCCGGTGGTGATTCCCGGCCCGGGACGGCCGGAGCCCCTCCGGGGCCGGTCCCGCCCGCTCGGTTCCCGCTGTCGGTGGCGGCGCCTACGCTGCCGTCATGACCGAGACTGCATCCCGCCGCCCGCTGGCCGTGTTCGACATCGACAACACCCTGGCGGACACCGGCCACCGCCAGCACTTCCTGGAAGGCCGGCCGCGTGACTGGGAGGGGTTCTTCGGCGCGGCCCCGGCCGATCCCCCGCTGGCGCGAGGCATCGCGCTCGCGGTGGAGAGCGCGGCCGACTGCGAGGTCGTGTACCTGACCGGCCGGCCGGAGCGGTGCCGGGCCGACACCGAGGACTGGCTGGTCCGGCACGGCCTGCCCGGGGGCCGGATCTGGATGCGCGGCAACCAGGACCGGCGGCCGGCCCGGCAGACCAAGCTGGAGGTGCTCCAGCGGCTCGCCCGGGGCCGAGAGGTGCGCATGCTCGTCGACGACGACGAACTCGTCTGCCAGGCCGCCCGCGCGGCCGGCTTCCGGGTGGTCCTCGCGGACTGGGCGGCGGAGGCACCGGAGCTCAAGGATGCCCAGGAGGGCGAGGGCCGCACCTGAGCGCCGGCGGCCGACGGCCGCCACACGCCGCGGCGGCCGCCTCCGCCCCACTCACCCGCGCCCCACCCGTCTCCGCCCCACCCGTCTCCGCCCCACCCGTCTCCGCCCTGCCCGCGCAGACCTGCCCGGGTGGAACCACCGCGTCGCCCGCGCCCCCGTCGCCCGCGCCCGCGGCGGCCTCGTCGTGCTCGCAGCCGTCGCCGTCGATCCGGGCTCCCGCGCCCGTCAGTCCTCGCCGTCGAGGCGGAAGCCCACCTTCAGCCCTACCTGGTAGTGCGCGATCTGCCCGTTCTCGATGTGCCCGCGCATCTGTGTGACCTCGAACCAGTCCAGGTTCCGGAGGGTCTGGCCCGCGCGGGCCAGACCGTTCCGGATGGCCTGATCGATGCCCTCGTGGGAGGTGCCGACGATCTCGGTCACCCGGTAGGTGTGGTTGGACACGGTGCTCTCCCGCCAGTCGTCGCTGTTGCCTTGTTCCACGGTGCCCCAGTACGGCCGGGTCCGCGAACTTTGCGTGAACAGTCCCGGGTGAAAGGGGGTTGACCCACCCATTGGTCTATGCCAATTTCAAGCCATCTGAGATCCATCCCCAGAAGGTGACCCCCGTGACCCTCGTGAAGACGCGCTTCCTCGCCGTGTGTACGGCCCTCGCGGCGGCCGCCGCACTGACCGGCTGCGGCGGCCAGTCGGCCGGCTCGGGCGGCGGCTCCGAGAAGGTGACCCTCTGGCTGATGAAGGGCAGCGCCTCCGACGACTTCATCGCGAAGTTCACCGCCGACTTCGAGAAGCAGCACCCCGGCATCAACCTCGACGTGAAGATCCAGGAGTGGAAGGGCATCGGCGACAAGGTCAACGCCGTCCTGGCCGGCAAGGGCGGGGAGAGCGCCGACGTCATCGAGGTCGGCAACACCCAGGTCGCCCAGTACGTGGAGACCGGCGGCCTCTCCGAGCTCACCCTGGAGGGCCTGCGCGAATGGGGCAGCAAGGACTGGCTCAAGGGCCTCTCCGACCCCGGAAGCATCAACGGCGCCCAGTACGGAGTCCCGTGGTACGCCGCCAACCGGGTGGTCATCTACAACAAGGACCTGTTCGCGGGCGCCGGGATCAAGACCCCGCCCAAGAGCCGCCAGGAGTGGATCGCCGACACCCAGAAGCTCGACAAGGGCGACCAGCAGGGCATCTACCTGCCCGGCCAGAACTGGTACGTCCTCGCCGGGTTCATCTGGGACGAGGGCGGCGACCTCGCCGTGGAGACCAGCGGCCAGTGGGTCGGCACCCTCGACGACGGGAACGCCCTCGCCGGAATGGACTTCTACAAGCAGCTCCAGGGCCTCGGCGACGGACCCAGGGGCGCCGACGAGGAGACGCCCCCGCAGTCCGAGATCTTCGCCCGAGGCCAGGTCGCCCAGATCATCGCCCCGCCCGGCCAGGCCGCCCAGATCGAGGCCGCCAACCCCGCCCTCAAGGGCAAGCTCGGCTTCTTCCCCATACCCGGCAAGACCCCCGAGAAGCCCGGGGCCGTCTTCACCGGCGGCTCCGACCTGATCATCCCGGAGAAGACGGGGCAGCGCGCCCACGCCGTCGACCTGATCACGGCGCTGGTCAGCGAGAAGTGGCAGACCGAACTCGCCCGCACGATGAGCTACGTCCCCAACAAGACCACCCTCGCGCACGTCGTCGCCGGCAACGACGGAGCCGCCGCCATGGCCCCCGGCGCCGCCCAGGGCCGGGCCACCCCCAAGTCCGCGCGCTGGGCCGAGGTGGAGGCCAAGAACCCCATCAAGGCGTACATGACGGCCGTCCTGAACGGCCAGGACGCCGCGGCGGCGGCCAAGACGGCCTCGGACACCGTCAGCAGGGTCCTCAGCTCCGACCGCTGACACCCGTACGCCGGAACCCCGGTCCGCCGAGTTCAGCGTCCGCACATCCAAGTGCCGCTGAGCGGTCATGTCGAATCCAGCCGGTCACGGAAGAAGTAAAGGAGCCGGGCCCGCCCACCTGCGGCCCGGCCCCACGTGCCCGGATCAGGAGCAGCCATGACCATCGCACCCCTGTCCCCGTCCCCCCTCGCACCGTCCCCCCTCGCCCCGCCCGCACCGTCCCCCCTCGCGCAGCCCGCCCCGGCCGGACCCCGGTACGCGGTCCGCCTCGCCCGCGACGAGGACGAGGTGCGCGCCGCCCAGCGCCTGCGCCACCAGGTCTTCGCCGGTGAGCTCGGCGCCCGCCTCGACGGCCCCGAGCCGGGCCTGGACTCCGACTCCTTCGACGCCTTCTGCGACCACCTCCTCGTCCTCGACGAGGAGAGCGGGCAGGTCGTCGGCACCTACCGGCTGCTCCCGCCCGAACGCGCCGCCGTCGCCGGCCGCCTCTACTCCGAGGGCGAGTTCGACCTCTCCACCCTCGCCCCGATCCGCCCCGACCTCGTCGAGGTCGGCCGCTCCTGCGTCCACCCCGACCACCGCAACGGCGCCGTCATCGCCCTGATCTGGGCCGGGCTCGCCCGCTACATGGAGCGCTCCGGCCACAACTGGCTCGCCGGCTGCTGCTCCATCCCGCTGGCCGACGGAGGCGTGCTGGCCGCCGCCACCCGTGAGACCGTCCTGGCCCGCAACCTCGCCCCGCAGGAGTACCGGGTCACCCCCCACCTCCCCTGGAGCCCCGAGGGAGTCACCGTTCCCGGACGCATGGAGCTCCCGCCGCTGCTGCGCGGCTACCTGCGCCTGGGCGCCTGGGTCTGCGGCGAGCCCGCCCTCGACGCCGGGTTCGGCTGCGCGGACCTGTACGTACTGCTCTCCCTGCGCCGGACCAACCCGCGCTACCTGAACCACTTCCTCTCGCTCGCCCCGGGCGCATGAGCGTCTGGCTGCCCACGGCGCCCTGCACCCCGCAGGCCTGCGCGGACCACCCGGGACGGGCCGCGGGGATCCCGAGGGCGGTGCTCCGGCTCGCCACCGCCCTCGCCCTGTTCCTGCTCGCCGTCCCGTCCGCGGCACCGGTGCGGATGCTCCCCGTCCGCCCCCGCCGCGCCCTGATCAGGGTCTGGTCGGCCGCGCTCCTGCGGGCCCTGGGGATACGGATCACCGTGCACGGCGCCCCCGGCGGGGAAGGGGGCCGCCTGATCGTCGCCAACCACATCTCCTGGCTGGACATCCCGCTGGTCACGGCCGTCCTGCCGTCCCGGATGCTGGCCAAGAGCGAGATCGGGGCCTGGCCGGTGCTCGGCGCCCTCGCCGCCCGGGCGGGGACCCTGTTCATCGAACGCGACCGGATCCGGGCCCTGCCCGAAACCGTCGCGACCGTCACCCGGGCCCTGCTGGCCGGGGACCGGGTCACCGTCTTCCCCGAGGGCTCCACCTGGTGCGGGCGTGCCCAGGGGCCCTTCCGGCGGGCCGCCTTCCAGGCGGCGCTCGACGCGCGGGTTCCCGTACAGCCGGTGCGGCTGCGCTACCGACTGGCGGACGGGGAGGTCGCCGGGGCGCCCGCCTTCGTCGGGGAGGACCCGCTGACCGCCTCCCTGTGGCGGATCGCCCGCGCCCGCGGGGTGCGCGCCGAGGTGTGGCTGCTCCCGCGGATCCCGCCGGACCGTCACCCGGACCGGCGGGAACTCGCCGCGGCGGCCCGGCTGGCCGTACTCGACGCAGCCGAGCCGGACCGCGGCCGCGGGTGGGAGGGCGACCGGGAAGGCGGCGGGGAAGGCGGCGGGGAAGGCGGCCGGGCGCGGGAGCCGGGCCGCGAGCGGGAGCCGCGGCCGCGGGACGGGCGGGACCTGCTGGCGGGCGTACCCGCACAGCAGCGCCCCTCACCCGTGCCGCATCAGCCGGCCGGGCCGGCGACCACCCCGTCCGCCACGGACAGGGACAGTGCGAAACGTCCCGCCGAGTCCGTCCACCACTGGGTCAACTCCAGTCCGGCCTCTGCCAGTTCCTTTCGCAGCCCCTCCTGACGGAACTTCGCGGAGATCTCCGTCAGGATCTCCTCACCCGCCTCGAACGGCACCACCAGGTCCAGCGCCCGGACCTTCACCGTCACCGCCTCCCGGGCCCTCAGCCGCATCTCGATCCACTCGTGCTCCCGGTTCCACACCGCCACGTGGGCGAAGTCGGCGGTGTGGAAGTCCGCCCCCAGCTCCCGGTCGATCACCGCGAGCACGTTCTTGTTGAACTCCGCCGTCACCCCCCGGGCGTCGTCGTACGCCGCCACCAGCACGGCCTCGTCCTTGACCAGGTCCGTGCCCATCAGCAGGGCGTCGCCGGGCGAGAGCATGGCCCGTACGGACGCCAGGAACACCGCCCGCTCGGGCGGCAGCAGGTTCCCGATGGTGCCGCCCAGGAACACCACCAGCCGGGGCCCGGCCGACTCCGGCAGCCGCAGCGGCCGGGTGAAGTCCGCCAGCAGCGCGTGCACCCGCAGCCGCGGATGCTCCGCCAGCAGCGACTCGGCCGCGCCCGTCAGCGCGCTCTCGCTCACGTCCACCGGCACGTACGTCTCCAGCGCGGGCATCGCCTCGATCAGGTGCCGGGTCTTCTCCGAGGAACCCGAACCCAGCTCCACCAGGGTGCGCGCCCCGGACACGGAGGCGATCTCCTGGGCCCGCTCCAGCAGGATCTCCCGCTCGGCACGCGTCGGGTAGTACTCGGGCAGCCGGGTGATCTCCTCGAAGAGCTCGCTGCCCCGGGCGTCGTAGAACCACTTCGGCGGCAGCTCCTTGGGGAAGCGGGTCAGTCCGCTCAGCACATCGGTGCGCAGCGCGGCCTCGGCGGCGTGCTCGTCGAGGGTCCGGGTCATCTGGAAGTCGTTCACGGGCTGGTCTCCTTGAGGGGGGTCAGGGTGACCCGGGCGGGGGTGGCGCTCAGCAGGGTGCGGTCGGGCACTTCGTACCAGCGGGGATCGTCGTCGTACGGCTCGGAGGCCACGACCACCCGCCCCGCCGGCGGATCGGAGAGGCACCAGAGGGAGTCCCCCCAGGCCGTCGCGGCGATGGCCGCGCCGTCGGTCACCAGCAGGTTCAGCCGGGAGCCCGGCGCGGCGTCGGCCAGCTCGCGGACGGGCTCCGCCAGGGCCGTGCCCAGGTCGTCGCCCTGCCGCAGCCGGTGCAGCACCAGCGCCCACACCAGCGCCGAATCGGTGCGCGCGGCCAGCTGCAGCAGCTCCTGCGGCGACAGCGCGGAGGCGGTCTCGGCGACCGAGTCCGGCCAGTCGCGCAGTCTCCCGTTGTGGCTGAACAGCCAGGGCCCCGAGGCGAAGGGGGCGGCGGCCGCCTCCCCGTCGGACCCGGCGACGGTGGCGTCCCGCACGGCGGCGAGGAAGGCCCCGCTGCGCACCACCCGGGCGAGGTCCTGGAACCCCGGGTCGCCCCAGATCGGCCGGTCCCGCCGGTAGCGGGCCGGGACGGGATCGCCCTCGGCGTACCAGCCCACGCCGAAGCCGTCCGCGTTCACGGTGCCGAACCGCTGCCGGCGCGGCTCCCAGGACTGCCGGACCAGCGCGTGCTCGGGCTCGATGAGCAGCCGCCCCAGGGATATGGGCGGGCCCAGATAGGCTATGTGACGGCACATCAGGCATCCCTCGCCGTACGGAAGCCGGAGAAGATCTGCCGCCGCACGGGCAGGTCCCAGTTGCGGAAGGTGCCCCGGCAGGCCACCGGGTCCACCGCGAAGGAGCCGCCGCGCAGCACCTTGTGCTCCGGCCCGAAGAACACCTCCGAGTACTCGCGGTACGGGAAGGCGCGGAACCCCGGGTACGGCAGGAAGTCCGACGCCGTCCACTCCCACACGTCGCCGATCAGCTGGCGCACCCCGAGCGGGGAGGCCCCGGCCGGATGGGCGCCCGCGCGGGACGGGCGCAGGTGGCGCTGGCCCAGGTTGGCGTGCGCGGGGGTGGGGTCGGCGTCGCCCCAGGGGTAGCGGCGGGAGCGGCCGGTGGCAGGGTCGTACCGGGCGGCCTTCTCCCACTCCGCCTCGGTGGGCAGCCGCCGGCCCGCCCAGCGGGCGTACGCGTCCGCCTCGTACCAGCTGACGTGCAGCACCGGCTCGTCCTCGGGCACCGGCTCGGTCACCCCGAACCGGCGGCGCAGCCACTGCCCGCCCTCGCGGTGCCAGAACAGCGGGGCCCCGATGCCGTGCGTGCGGATCTGGTCCCAGCCGGCCGCGGCCCACCAGCGGCGCTCCCCGTAGCCGCCGTCGGCCATGAAGGCCTGGAACGCGCCGCAGGTGACCGGCGCGGTGTCGATCCAGAAGGGGGCGGTCTCCCGGGTGTGTGCGGGCCGTTCGTTGTCCAGCGACCAGGGCTCGGCGGAGGTGCCCATGGTGAACGGGCCTCCTGGTACCAGGACTTCGGCCGAGGCCGGGGGCGGGCCCAGCGGCGGCTCGGGGTCGGGCGCGGTCAGTACGGGTGCGCCCGCCCGCAGCTGATGGGTGATCAGCATCGTTTCGTCGTGCTGCTGTTCGTGCTGGGCCATCATCCCGAAGACGAAGCCCCCGTCGAGCAGGGGCGTTCCCTCCAGCGGGGTGTGCTCCAGCAGGTCGAAGACGCGTCCGCGGACCTCGGCCGTGTACGACCGGGCCGCCTCCGGGCCCAGCAGGGGCAGCTTCGGCCGCTCGGCGCGGGGGTGCTCGAAGGCGTCGTACAGCGGGTCGATCTCGGGGTGCATCGATGCGCGGCCGGCCACGTGGCGCAGCAGCCAGAGCTCCTCCTGGTTCCCGATGTGCGCCAGGTCCCAGACCAGCGGGGACATCAGGGGGGAGTGCTGCGCGGTCAGGTCCCGGTCGTCGACGGCGTCGGTCAGCCCGGCCGTCCGGGCGCGGGCCGCGGTCAGGGCGGCGACGGCCCGCTCGCGCAGCCGCCCGGTACCGGTCTCGGCGTGGGTCTCGGTGGTCACGGGCGCTGTCCCTTCCCGGCGGTGTGCAGGAGTTCGTGTTCCCCGGCGTCGTCGGCCGGGCAGCGGCCGCGCCGTACGTACCGTTCGGTGAAGGCGCCGACCGTGTCCCGTACGTGCGTGCTCGCCCCGAGCCGCGGCAGTGCCTCGCCGGCCGCCGCGAAACAGGCCGTGGCGGCCGTGCGCAGGTCCCGGTCGGCCAGTCCCGCCCGGGCGGCGGTGTGCCACAGCGCGTTGCGCGGGGCGCGCGCGCAGCCGTAGGCGTCGGCCAGGGCCTTCACGGCCCGGTAGGCGGTCTCGGCGGCTTCCGGGTCGTCGAAGAGCGCGTGGGTGACGGCCGTGGGCACCAGCCAGCCGTCCTCGCCCGGCTGCGCGTCGATCATCCGCAGTTCCAGGTGGCCGCGGGGCCGGACCGGCGGGAAGAGGGTGGTGAGGTGGTACTCCAGGTCCTCGGCGGTGGGCCGGCGCAGGCCGTGGCGGCTGCCGCCGGTGCGCAGCCAGTCGCGGAACGTGAGCCCGCGCGGCACGGCCCAGGTCCCGTCCCCGTACGCCCGTACGCACATCACCTCGGTGTCGAGCGCGTGCCGCGTCCAGGCGGCGCGGGGCTCGGCGTCCAGCGGTGGGGCGAGGGAGCGGCGCGTGTCGATGTCGCTCCAGACGCCCTGCCGCGCGCACTTCCAGCCCCGGTACGGGCCTTCGTGCGCCGGGGAGTTGGCGAAGGCGGCCACCAGGACGGCGCCCAGCAGGTGCGCGAGCCGCCAGCGCCGGCCGTGCCCGAGCGGGCCGGGCTCCTCGTGGCCCGCGTCCACGCAGACCTGGACGGAGGTGGAGGCGCGCATCATGGCGCGGCCGGCGGGGCCGGTCCGGTCGAAGTAGACCTCCATGGCCTCGTAGCGCGGGCTGGCCAGCAGGCGGCGCTGCGGTCCGCGCGGATCGAGGCCGAGGCCCCGCAGCACCAGGCCGCGGTCGCCGAGGACGGCGCGGACGGCGGCCAGGTCGGCCTGGAGGCCGTCCACGCAGTCGGTGAGGGAGGCGGCCGGGGCGGAGCTGAGCTCCAGCTGGCCTCCCGGCTCGACGGTGAGGCGGGACCGCAGGGACAGGGCGCGGGCCGCCTCGTGGCCCGCGGTCAGCCGCTCGGGCGGCAGCGGCAGCCACGGCCGCTCGGCGTCGAGCACCAGCCATTCCAGTTCGGCGCCGACCAGCCGGGGCGGGCCGGTCTTGAAACAGATGCCGTGGACCAGGTCCTCGGCGGCCGCCTCGGTGAGCGGCGGGTGGGCAAAGTCCTGCGCTGGCGGAGCGGGTGAGTCCTCGGTCATGACCGGAACCTCGCCTCCTGTCGTCGGCAGTGATGTCACCGGTGCCTACCCGTGCCCGGGGCACAAATGCCTTTGCCGTCCCGGTGGTCCGCACCGAGGATGGCGACGTGAGCAGCAGATTGCGTGAAATCGCGCGGGAGAACGCGCTGATCCTGGCGGCCGGGGGATACCGGACGCGGTCGGGGCGGCGGATCTCCCTCGCCGCCGACCTGGCGGAAGCCAAGGCCGGAACCAGAATATATGGGCCAAACCAGGTCATTCCAGGCGGCGAGTCCATCGGTGGTGCCGCCGCAACGGTCTTCGAGGTGACGGGGGAGAGCAGCACGGTCGCAGCCCGTCGCCTCGCGGGGCGCGGTCCGGTCGCGGTCCTGAACTTCGCCTCGGCCCGCAATCCCGGGGGCGGATACGTGCGCGGGGCCAAGGCGCAGGAGGAGGCCCTGTGCCGCGCGTCGGCCCTCTACGAGACCCTCCTGGAAGCCCCGGAGTACTACGAGGTGCACCGCGAGGGGAAGAGCACCTTCTACACCGACCGGGTGATTCACTCGCCCGGGGTGCCCGTCTTCCGCGACGACCGGGGCGAGCTGCTGGAGGTGCCGTTCCGTGCCGGCTTCCTCACCTCCCCGGCCCCGAACGCCGGCACGATCCGCCGCCAGGAGCCGGAGCGGGCCCACGAGATCCCCGGCGCCCTGGCCCGGCGGGCCGAGCGGGTGCTGGAGGTCGCGACCCTGCACGGCTACGGGCGGCTCGTACTGGGGGCGTGGGGGTGCGGGGTGTTCCGCAACGACCCGGCGCAGGTGGCGGAGGCCTTCCGGGGGCTGCTGACCGGCCGTTTCGCAGGGGTGTTCGAGGAGATCGTGTTCGGGATCCTGGACCGCTCCCCCGAACCCCGCGAGGCCTTCGAACGGGCCTTCCCGGGCTGAGGGCGCCGGCCGGGCCCGCGGGCGGCCCGGCCCGGCCTCCCCGTCGCGGAGCGCGGCGGGCCCGTGCTTCCGGGCCCGGGGGCGGCGGGGACGGCCCCGATCGCGGGGTGCGCGGGGTGCCGGACTACTGCCAGCCGTAGCGCTCCCGCAGACGGTCGGTCACCAGCCGGAAGCGGCCGCGGTCGAGCGCGCACGCCTCGCGGCGCATGCCCGACTCGTGGACCCGCAGCACCCGGTCCAGGTCCACCCAGGACTCCCGTCCCGCGCCGTCCCAGGGTCCCGAGCCGATCGCCACCCACTCGCGGTCGGCGTCGTGCCGCTTGCTGGAGAGCTGGACGGCGAGCAGCGTGTGCCCGCCCGCCTCCCGCGCGACCACGAGCACCGGACGGTCCTTGCCGCGGCCGTCGTTCTCCTCGAAGGGGACCCAGGTCCACACGATCTCCCCGGGGTCGGGATCCCCGTCCGGATCGGGCGCGTACTCGGTGCGCACGGGGCCGATGGCGCGCGGATCGGCCTCGGCGGTGGCGGTGTCGCCGTCCCGGCCGGGCTGTTCGACGTGACTGTTGCCGTGATGCGAAAGAGCCGTCATCCGGCGCAGGCTACTGGGTTTCGCGGCCCCTGTCGCGCAGCCCGTCCCGCGCCGGGACGTGTCCCCGCCGAGGGTGAAGCCCCTGCTCACCGGCCGTGGAGGGCCGGGCCCCGGCCCCGCCCGAACCGGCACCCGCGCGGACGTTTCGCTTCAGACGCGCGGTGACGTACGCACGGAAGTCCGTTTCCTCATCCCCCTCTTACCGCCACCTTAAGCGGAACCTAAGGTTCGCGGCCGGTGGACGGGAAGGGGGGAATGTCCGATTCCGTGAAGCTAGCGTGCTGCCGCACCCCAACTCCCCGGTAACACAGAGGCAGGCACGCCATGGGCAGCACAGTCGGTCACCGCCGTACGACCAGCGGCAAGGCGAAGATCACGGGCGCGATCGTGGCGGCGGCGGTGATCGGTGGCGCCGCCTTCGCGTTCACCGGGACCGCGCAGGCCACCTCGGTCGGCGCGGTGTACACCACCTCCAGTTCCTGGAGCGGCGGTTACACCGGGCAGTACGTCGTCACCAACAACACGGCCGGGGCCCGGGAGGACTGGACCCTGCAGTTCGACCTGCCCGCCGGCACGAAGATCGACTCCCTGTGGAACGGAACCCACACGGTCGCCGGTCAGCGCGTCACCGTGAAGCCCGCGAGCTGGAACCGGACCCTGGCCCCCGGGGCCGCCGTCACCGTCGGTTTCGTCGCGAGCGGGTCCGGTGCCCCCGGCGCTCCGACGGGGTGCCTGATCAACGGGGTGAAGTGCTCCGTCGACCAGGGCGCGACCCCGCAGCCCAGCGGCCGGCCCACGGGCGGCCCCACCGGCGGCCCGACCCCGGTGCCGACGGCTCCGACCCGGACCCCCACCACGGCCCCCACGGCGACCGCGACCCCGACCGCCACCGCGACCCCGACCGTCCCCGCGCCCGCCCCGGGCGCGGGCGCGCGCTTCGCCCCGTACGTCGACACCTCCCTCTACCCGGCCTACGACCTGCTCGACACCGTGGCCCGGACCGGCGTGAAGGAGTTCCACCTCGCCTTCGTCACCTCGGGGGGCGGATGCTCCCCGCTGTGGGGCGGTGTCACCGACCTGGCGAGCGACAAGGTGGCCGCGCAGATCGGCGCGCTGCGTGCCAAGGGCGGCGACGTCCGCGTGTCCTTCGGCGGCGCCACCGGACGCGAACTGGCCCTGAACTGCGCGAGCGCCGACGACCTCGCGGCCGCGTACGGGAAGGTCATCGACCAGTACCGGCTCACCAAGGTCGACTTCGACATCGAGGGCGCCGCCCTGCCGGACACCGCCGCCAACGCGCGCCGCGCCCAGGCCATAGCCCGGCTGCAGAAGTCCCACCCCGGCCTGGACGTGGCGTTCACCCTGCCCGTGATGCCCGAGGGGCTGACCCAGCCGGGCGTGGCGCTGCTGGCGGACGCCAGGAAGAACGGCGTGCGGATCGACGCGGTCAACATCATGGCGATGGACTACGGACCGGCGTACGGCGGGGACATGGGCCAGTACGCGATCCAGGCCGCGACCGCGACCCAGGCCCAGCTCAAGGGCGTGCTCGGGCTCTCCGACCAGGCGGCCTGGAAGGCCGTCGCCGTCACCCCGATGATCGGCGTCAACGACGTCGCGACGGAGGTCTTCTCGGTCTCCGACGCGACGCGGCTCGTCGAGTTCGCGGCGTCCAAGGGGATCGGGCGCCTGGCCATGTGGTCGGCGGCCCGCGACAAGCAGTGCGCGGCCGGAGCGGTGAACCACGCCGACGCCACGTGCAGTTCGGTCCTCCAGCAGCCCCTCGCCTTCACCAAGGCGTTCAGCGCCCTGCGTTAGAGGCGCGCAGCACCTCCAGCACCTCCTGCGTGATCGCGTCCTCGTTGCGCTCGAACTCGGCCCCCGTCAACCGGCCGGGGTCGGCGGGAAGTCCCGTGAGCACCGGGGTGTGCAGGTGGCCGCCGGGCAGGTCCGGGCGCAGCTCCAGGCGGAGCCGGTTGGAGCGGTAGGCCACCTCGTTGGAGAGGTAGCCGCCGCCTCCGCCCGCCACGGCGCGCGATCCGGGGGTCGGTCCGTCCGCCCGGTCCACCGGTCCCTGCTGCCCGGCGGGTATCTCCGTGACGGCGGTGTTCAGGCGGACCGGATGGGGCGCCTGGACACCGGTCATGGCCCCGGTGGGCAGACTGGTGGGCAGGAACTCCGCCCCCGGGCCGAGGCCGGGCGCCGTGACGGGGTGCTCGTACGTACCGCCGGAGAGGGCGCCCGCGTTGTCCGGGTACGGGTCCGCCGAACGGGCCCGGCCCGCCCAGGCCTCCAGGGTGAAGATCCCGGGGTAACCCTGGCTGATGCTGGTGATCATGTCGGCGGAGCGCGGGCCGGCCGCCAGCCGGGGTCCGTAGGCGCGCTCCACGATGCCCGCGTCGAAGTCGGCGTAGCGGACGGGCAGGACGACGGCCCGGACCTCGGCGGTCGTCCCGTCCGCGAGGGTGATCCGGCGGCCGTTGAGCCGGAGCGCCGCCGAGCCGGAGGGATTGGCCCGGCGCAGTTCGGCGTCCAGCCCGAAGGGGTCGAAGCCGCTGACGAAGATCCGCCGTACGCCCGGGGCCGGACGGAACCCGTTGGAGGTGAGCCCGCGCGAGGCGTCCTCGAACCGGGACTTCAGGGCCGCGCGGTCGACGGGGAACTCCGGCTGCCACCGCGCGAGCCGGACGGTCATCGCGAGCCTGGCCCAGTAGAGCGGCCGGTCGTCGCCGGCGGGCAGGTCACCGCCGGTCCGGTGTCCCTGGGCGCGGTCCACGGCGGCCTGCCACAGCGCCTCGCCCCACGTGTCGAGGAGGCGCTGCGCCCCGGCGGCGTCGCGGGTGGTGCACAGGGCGGCGGGGAAGCGCCGTACGAAGGAGTCGAGTCCGGCCCGCTCCGGGAACGCGGCGGTCCGCGGGTCCGCGAGGCGGGCCTGCTCCGGGTCCGGTGCGGGGGCGGCGGCCGGTGCCGGGGAGTCCTGGCAGGCGGGGGAGGGGGCCGCGTGCGCGGCGGCGGGCGGGAGGACGGCGGTGACGCCGAGGAAGGCGGCGGCGAGGGCCGCGCGGCGTAAGAACATCATGTGACGTGACGTTACTCAGGGGCGCGCGGGAGGGGAGGGGGATCCGGCCTTCCCCGGCCACGGTCGCGGTGGCCGGGGAAGGCGGGGCCCGCGGGATCAGGGGCAGCCGTTGGTGATGTTGATCTCGACGACGCCGGAGCCGAGGCCGAAGCTCTGGCCGGGGCGGATCTGGTCGACGTAGCCGCTGGCGTACTTCAGGTACGCGCAGTCCTGGTTGCGCGCGTCGGTCACCCAGCGGGCGGTGCGGGTCTTGGCGCTGGTGGGCTGCCAGCCGGTGTCCTTGTACATCGTCAGGATGTTCTCGTTGCCGTCGAGGAAGCAGACGTACGGCCAGGGGCAGGTCTGCGCGGCAGCGGCAGGCGAGGCGGTCGCGGCCGTCAGGCCGGTCGCGGCCAGGACGCCGGCCAGGGCGACCGAGGCGAACTTGAGGTTTCTGGGCATGGCAAAGCCACCTGTTCTGCAAGGAGTTGGAGAAGTCCGGATCGCGCCGCGAGCCGGGCGTGCCGAATCATATGCGAATGAGACAGGTGGCCGAATAATGCGGTCGCGCTCTTCTCCGTGGCCCCGGTGGCCCGCCCGGATCAGCCGACCTCGGGCCAGTCCCAGCCCAGTTGGATGAAGAGCCCCAGCCGGTCGCTGACCCCGCGGATCTGCGAGATCTTCCCCTCCGCCAGGGTGAACAGCCAGATGGCCTCGACCTCGAACTCGCGGCCCGTGGGCTCGGGCATCCGCGGATGCCGCCCGGTGTGCCGTCCGAGCTGGGCCACCCGGGCGACCACGCGGTCGTCCTCGGCGAGCAGTTCCTCGACCCGGACGGTCAACGGGTCGAAGGCGTCCAGCTGCTGACGCAGTCCGTCGAAGGCCGCGCCCGGCTCGTCGGGCTCGCCGTGGATGATCTGGTTGTGGTCGATGACGTCCGGCGCCATGAAGAGCGGGAGGTCGTCCGCCCGCCGCTCGTTCACGGCTTCGAAGAAACCCTTCATGGTCTGCTTGTTGGTCTCGGTGTCCATGGCGGCGCTCCCCCGTAGTACAAGATCGAATTCAAGTCGCCGCGAGCGTAAGCGGGCGGTTGTCCGGGGCGGCTCAAGGACGCCCCAACTCCGGGCAAACGTTCCCTGGAGGCCAGTGCCGTGCCCAGTCCTCGGCCGCCTCCAGCTGCGCCGCCAGCGCCAGCAGCCTCGTCTCCGACTCCGCCGGGCCCAACAGCTGTGCGCCCAGCGGAAGTCCGTCGGGGGTGAACCCCGCCGGGACGCCGACACCCGGCCAGCCCAGCACGTTCCACGTCCAGGCGTACGGGCACGCGGCGATCATCGACCGGTCCGTGGCCAGCGCCCCCAGCCCGGCCAGAGCACCGATCCGCAGGGGCGGGGTGGCCGTCGTCGGGGTCAGCACCACGTCGAAGCGGTCGAAGATCTCCCCGGTCCGGCGGCGCAGCAGTCCCTCGGCCCGCCGTGAGAGCCGCAGCGCCAGCCCGCCCAGCAGGCGGCCCGTACGAGCCGCCCCGTGGGTGCGCGGATCCAGCAGCCCGGGGTCCGGGACCCGCGCCGCCAGCTCCCGTACGCCCGCCGTCGCGCGCGGCACGAAGGCGGGCCCGACCGGGCCGTAGCGCGGATCCTCGAGGATCACCTCGTGGCCCAGCGCCTCCAGCCGCCCGGCCAGCCGCTCCACCGCCGCACGGACCACGGGGTCGAGGGGCGTGGCCGAGGCGGTGAAGGCCGTCCCGTAGGACAGGGCGATCCGCAGCCGGCCCGGCGGCCGGCCGGCCGCCTCCACCGCCGAGAACGGTGCCGGGCGGTGGAGGTCCCCCGGGGCGGGTCCGCTGGCCGCGTCCAGCAGCAGCGCGGCGTCGGCCACCGTACGGGCCAGCACGCCGTTGACCGTGAGGCCGTGGAAGGACTCGGGCTCGGGCCAGGTGGAGATGCGCCCGCGCTGTGGCTTGACCCCCACCAGGTGGGTCCAGGCCGCGGGGATCCGCACCGAGCCCGCGCCGTCGGAGCCGAGCGCGGCCGGCACCAGCCCCGCGGCCACGGCGGCGGCCGAGCCGCCCGAGGAACCGCCGGGGGTGTGGGCCGGGTTCCACGGGTTGCGGGTCGCACCGAAGGCCGGACCCTCGGTGAACGGCCACTGCCCCAGCTCCGGGGTCTGGGTCTTGCCCACGATCACGGCGCCGGCCGCGCGCAGGCGGCGTACCGCCTCGCTGTCGGCGGTCCTGGGCGGGAAGTCCCCCGGGCAGCCGAAGGCGGTGGGTTCCCCGGCCACGTCCATGTCGTCCTTGACCGCGACCGGCACGCCCAGCAGCGGCAGCCGCTCACCGCGGGCCAGCCGCGCGTCCGCCGCGTCCGCCTCCGCGAGGGCCGCCTCGGTCCGGACGATCCGGAAGGCGTTGAGCGAGCCTTGGGACGCGGTGATCCTCTCCAGAGAACGCTCGGTCAGCCGGCGTGCCGTGACCCTTCCTTCGGCCAGCGCCTCGGCCATCTCCCGCAGACCTGAGGGGCCTTGTGGGGCGTGCCCCCTCAACGTCCTTGTCGTACTGGCCGCATGCAACGAGCCCGCCATCGGACCCCCCTTACCGATCGGTAGTACCGACGGTAAGGGGACGCGGCCCCGATCCGGAAGGGACCGCCGGCGGCGTCATCGGGTGTTCCGTCCCGGCCGGCCAGTGCGGTGAGGCCGAGCGCGGTGGCCTCGTCCCAGAGGGCGAGGCGGTCGCCCTCGCCCCAGGTCTGGGTGCGCAGCTGCGCGGTGGAGCCTTTCCCGAAGGTAGGGAGGGAGGGAGGTGGGCGGGGAGGAGACGAGGGGGGAGGGGTGGGCGGGGGAGCCGTCAGCGGACGCCGCGGATCGGCCGTACCGCCAGCGCGCCCGCCGCCGAGGATGCAGGCGTTGCGCCGTCCGCTGCGGTCGGACAGGGCGCCGGCGACCGGGTTGAAGACCGTCGCGAAGATCGCCGAGACCCCCGCGATCAGGCCGAAGTCGGAGACCTTGTGCACCGGGTCGACATGCTCGACCTGGAGGGCGAGCAGGATGCCGCCGACGCCGATGTGCGGCGAGGGTGCCTTCCTGGGCAGGGAATGCGAGCGGGTGAGCGGGGGAGGGGGTGCGCGCCGCCCGTCGCGAGGGCGGGGGTGCGATGGGGCGCGACGGGGCTGCGGAGCGGGGAGGGTGACGCCCGGGTGCCGGGGTGACGGCGGGCGCGTTACACGTGTCAATTAACGTGTAACCACTGTCTGGCACCCGTTTCCGGCCATCCGCCAGACCCCGGACGTGATCGGTCTGGAAGGATGCCTCGGCAATGTCTCACTCATCGAACGCGCCGATCCCCCCGAGCTCGCCGAAGCCGCGCAGCCGCCGGGCCCCGGCCACCCCGCCCCCCGAGCCGGCGCCCGCACCCGTCCCGACCAGCGCCGATGTCGCCCGCCTGGCCGGCGTGTCGCGCGCGACGGTCTCGTACGTGCTGAACAACGCGGAAGCCGTACGCATCAGCGAGCCCACGCGCCGCAAGGTCCGCGAGGCCGCCGAGGAACTGGGCTACGTCCCGCACGCCGCCGCCCGCAGCCTGCGCGCCGGGCACACCCGCATCGTCCTGCTGCCCGCCTCGCACGTCCCGGTCGGCCCGATGTACAGCGCCTTCCTCAACGAGCTCCAGTGGGCCCTGCGCCGTCTCGACTACACGGTGGTCCAGTACGGCAGCCTCGGCCTGAGCGGTGACGAGGCGACGCGGGCGTGGGCCGAACTGCGGCCCGTCGCGGTGATCTCGCTGGGGGAGATCAGCCTGTCCGCGCGCAACGTCGCCACCCTCAAGCGGGCCGGGGCGCGCGCGGTGATAACGCTGGGCCCGGTCGGCGTACCGGGGGCCCACGCCCTCGTGATGGACCAGGCGGAGGTCGGGGCACGGGCCGCCGCCCACCTCGTGGAACGCGGCCGGAGCCGGATCGGCGTGATCGTCCCGGAGGAGGAAGGCCTGGAGCTGTTCTCGGCACCCCGGCTCGCCGGAGCCCGGTCGGTGGAGGGCGCGCGGACCGAGGTCCTGCCGATGGCCTACACGGAGCGGTCCGCGGCGGAGCTGGCGGGCCGCTGGCGCTCGCTCGGCCTGGACTCCGTGTTCGCGTACAACGACGAGTACGCGATGCTGCTGATGCGGGCCCTTCAGGACGAGGGGCTGGACGTCCCCGGGGACGTCGCCGTCATGGGCGCCGACGACCTGCTCATCGGGCGGCTGCTGCGCCCCCGGCTCAGCACCGTCCAGATCGAGCTGCCGACCGGGGACCACCTGGCCTCGCTCGTGGACCGCGCGGTGCGGGAGCCGTCCGAGATCACCGGGCGGCACGACCTGATGTCCGCGACGGCCGTACACCGCGAATCCACCTGACGGCGGGCCCGCCCCCGGCCGCCCCCCCCGGCCCGGCGGCCGAGGGGTGGCCGGGGGCCGTTGACAGGCGGCGACGCGGGAGCGGAGACTGCGGGCGCGCCCCACCGGGCGTGCCCCGGGGGTGCGTCCCGGTGCCCACACCGGCACCGAACGCGCCGCCCGCCCGTACGGATCCGCCCAGGAGCGACCCCATGAGCATCCGCACCGTCCGCGACGTGTACGTCGTCGACGCCGTCCGCACCCCGATCGGCAAGTTCGGCGGGGCCCTCGCCGGGATCCGGCCGGACGACCTGGCCGCGCACGTGGTGCGCGCCCTGGTGGACCGTACGCCCGACCTCGATCCGTCCCGCATCGACGACGTCGTCTTCGGCGACGCCAACGGCGCCGGCGAGGACAACCGCGACGTGGCCCGCATGGCCGTACTGCTTGCCGGACTGCCGGTGACGGTGCCCGGCGTGACCGTCAACCGGCTCTGCGGATCGGGGCTCGAAGCCGTCATCCAGGCCGCCCGCGCCATCGCGGTCGGTGACGCCTCCGTCGCCATCGCGGGCGGCGTCGAGTCGATGACCCGCGCCCCCTGGGTGGTGCAGAAGCCCGAACGCGCCTTCCCCGCCGGGCACCAGCAGATGTGGTCGACCACCCTCGGCTGGCGGATGACCAACCCGGCCATGCCCCCCGAGTGGACCGGTTCCCTCGGCGAGGGTGCCGAGCTGATCGCGGAGAAGCACGGCATCTCGCGCGAGGCACAGGACCTGTTCGCCCTGGAGAGCCACCGCAAGGCCGCGGACGCCTGGGCCGCCGGGCTCTACGACGGCGAGGTCGTCGGCTACCCGGGCGTGGACCTCGTGCGCGACGAGTCCGTCCGCGAGGGGTCCACCCCCGAGTCCCTGGCACGCCTCAAGCCCGCCTTCCGCGGCGACGGCTCCGGCACCGTCACCGCCGGCAACGCCTCCCCGCTCAACGACGGGGCCGCCGCCCTGCTGCTCACCGACGAGGCGGGGCTGGCCGCCACCGGACGCGAGCCGCTGGCCCGGATCAGCGCCTCCGCCGTCACCGGCATCGAGCCGCAGTTCTTCGGCCTCGGACCGGTCGACGCCGTCGCGCGGGCGCTCGCCAAGGCGGACCGCCGACTGGCCGACCTGTCCGTCCTGGAGCTCAACGAGGCCTTCGCGGCCCAGGCGTTGGGCTGTCTCGGGGCCTGGCCCGAGCTGGATCCGGCCACGGTGAACCCGCGCGGCGGGGCCCTCGCCATCGGCCACCCGCTCGGCGCCTCGGGCGCCCGGCTGGCGGGCTCGGTCGCCCACCAGCTGGCGGCGGCCGGTTCGGGTACCGGTATGGCGGCGCTGTGCATCGGCGTCGGGCAGGGCATCGCGCTGGTCCTGGAGCGCTGAACCCGCCCACGCCCCGGGGGAGTCGATCGTTTCCGGTCACCGGATCCCGTCAACTGCCCAATAACTGAACAGAAGTGGTGCCCCCGGTCTGGCACGATGGCGCGTGCTGCCGCCCCCCGCCCCGCCCACCCCCATCCGGAGGCCCCGCGTCATGCCACTGCTCGACCCGACTCTCTGGCAGGACGGACCCACCCTCACCGGGGGCACGGCCCCGGTCGTCGAACCCGCGACCGGCCGTACCCTCGCCACCGTCGACCTCGCCGGGCCCGCCGACGTGGGGGAGGCCGCCGTACGGGCCCGCGCAGCCCAGCGCGACTGGGCTCGGGCGGGCCACCCGGAGCGCGCGGCCGTGCTGCGCCGCGCCGGGGACCTGTTCACGGCCCACGCCGGTGAACTGCGGGAATGGCTGGTCCGGGAGTCGGGTTCGATTCCCGGCAAGGCGGACTTCGAGCTGCACGTCGCCGCCCAGGAGTGCTACGAGGCCGCCGCGCTGGCCTCCCGCCCGGTCGGGCAGGTGCTGCCCAGTGAGGCGCCCCGGCTCTCCTTCACCCGGCGGGTGCCGGCGGGGGTGGTCGGGGTGATCGCCCCCTTCAACGCCCCGCTGATCCTCTCGATCCGCTCCGTGGCGCCCGCGCTCGCGCTCGGCAACGCGGTCCTGCTCAAGCCGGACCGCCGCACCGCCGTCTGCGGCGGCCTCGCCCTCGCCGCCGTGTTCGCGGCCGCCGGACTGCCGGCCGGGCTGCTGCACGTCCTGCCCGGCGGGGCGCGGACGGGTTCCGCGGTGGTGGCCGACCCGCGCGTGCGGGTCGTGTCCTTCACCGGCTCCACCGCCGCCGGGCGCTCCGTCGGCGAACTGGCGGGCCGTCATCTCACCCGTGCCCACCTGGAGTTGGGCGGGAACTCGGCGCTCGTCGTGCTCGCCGACGCGGACGTCGAGGCCGCCGTCGCTCAGGCCTCCTGGGGCTCCTTCTTCCACCAGGGCCAGATCTGCATGACCGCGGGACGCCACCTCGTCCACGCCTCGCTCTACGACGAGTACGTGGAACGGCTCGCCGCCCGCGCCGAGGCCCTGGCCGTCGGCGACCCGTACCGCGAGCCCGTGCACCTCGGCCCGCTGCTCGACCGGACCCAGCTGGAGCGGGTCCACGGCCTGGTCGAGGCCAGCGTGGAGCAGGGCGCCAAGCTGGTCGCGGGCGGCACCCACCGGGACCTGTTCTACCGGCCGACCGTGCTCGCGGGGGTGGCCGACGACACCCCCGCCTACGCGGAGGAGGTCTTCGGTCCGGTGGCACCCGTACGGTCCTTCGCGACGGAGGACGAAGCGGTGGAGCTGGCCTCGGCGGGCCCCTACGGACTCTCCCTGGGCATCGTCACCCGCGACGCGGGACACGGCCTGGAGCTGGCCGGACGCATCCCGACCGGTATCGCCCACGTCAACGACCAGACCGTGAACGACGAGGCGGTGGCCCCCTTCGGCGGGGTCGGCGCCTCCGGTACGGGCGCCCGCTTCGGCGGCGAGGCCAACCTCGACGCCTTCACCGAGCTGCGCTGGACCACGGCCCGCACCACCCCGCCGGCCCACCCGTTCTAGCGACCCCGCCGCGCCGGCGGAATTCAGGGCGCCGGCCGATCGTTCCAGCAGGACACACTGCGATCAGGAGGTCCGGAAACCGTGGCTACAGTCGAACTCACCAAGGAGAACTTCGACCGGACGGTCAGCGAGAACCCGTTCGTGCTGATCGACTTCTGGGCGGGCTGGTGCCGCCCCTGCCTGCAGTTCGCCCCGGTCTACGAAAAGGCCGCCGAGGCCAACCCCGACCTGGTCTTCGCCAAGGTGGACACCGAGGCGCAGCAGGAGCTGGCGGCGGCCTTCCAGATCAGCTCGATCCCGACGCTGATGATCGTCCGGGACCAGGTCGCCATCTTCGCGCAGCCCGGAGCGCTGCCCGAGGCGGCGCTGACCGACCTCATCGGGCAGGCCCGCGCCCTGGACATGGACGAGGTCCGGGCGAAGATCGCCGAGTCCGCCCCCGGCGGGGGCGCGGACGGGGCCCCCGGCACGCCGGAGGCCTGACCTTGCGGGACGTGCCCCCCGCGCTGCGGTGACACTGGACCGCATGACTGAAGCGGTGGAGTACGACGTCGTGGTGCTCGGTGGGGGCCCGGCCGGCGAGAACATCGTCGACCGGACCCGCGCCGCCGGGCTGAGCACGGCGCTGGTGGAGAGCGAACTCGTCGGCGGGGAGTGCTCGTACTGGGCCTGCGTCCCCAGCAAGGCCCTGCTGCGCCCGGCGCTCGCCCGGTCGGAGGCGCGCCGGGTGCCCGGCCTGGCCGGGGCGGTCCGGGGGCCGCTCGACGCGGAGGCGGTGTTCGCGCACCGCGACTACTGGACGGGTGACTGGAAGGACGACGGCCAGCTCGACTGGCTGGACTCCATCGGAGCCCACCTCTACCGGGGCCACGGCCGCCTGTACGGGGTCCGCAAGGTCGCCGTGACCAGTCCCGAGGGGGAGCACCACGTGCTCGCCGCCCGGCACGCCGTGGTCGTCGCCACCGGCACCCGGGCCGTGGTCCCGGACCTCCCCGGCATCGCCGGGGCCCGGCCGTGGACCAGCCGTGAGGCGACCTCCGCCCGGGAGGTGCCCGGCCGGCTGCTGATCGTGGGCGGTTCCGTGGTGGCCGCCGAGATGGCCACGGCCTGGCAGGCCCTCGGATCCCGGGTGACCGTCCTCGTCCGGGGGCCGGGGCTGCTGCCGAGGATGGAACCCTTCGCGGGCGAGCTGGTCGTCGAGGCGCTGACCGAGGCCGGCGCGGTGGTGCGCACCGGGGTGGCGGTCGAGGCGGTCGTACGGGACGGTCCGACCGGGCCGGTGACCGTGGTGCTGGAGGGCGGCGAGACCCTGGAGGGCGACGAGCTGCTGATGGCCACCGGGCGGGCGCCGCGGACCGAGGACATCGGGCTGGACACGGTCGGGCTGACCCCGGGCGGCTGGATCGGTGTCGACGACGGCTGCCGGGTCCCCGGGCACGACTGGCTGTACGCCGTCGGGGACGTCAACCACCGGGCGCTCCTCACCCACCAGGGCAAGTACCAGGCCCGGATCGCGGGCGCGGCCATCGCCGCCCGCGCGGCCGGATCGCCGGCCCCGGACACCGCCCGCTGGGGCGCGCACGCCGCCACCGCCGATACCGAGGCCCTGCCCCAGGCGGTGTTCACCGACCCGGAGGCCGCCGCGGTCGGCCTCACCCTCGCCGAGGCGGAGCGGGCGGGTCACCGGGTGCGCGCCGTCGACTACGACCTCGGCAGGGTGTCCGGCGCGGGCCTGTATGCCGACGGGTACCGGGGGCGGGCCCGGATGGTCGTCGACCTCGACCGGGAGGTTCTCCTGGGCGCCACCTTCGTGGGGCCCGGCGCGGCCGAACTGGTACACGCGGCGACCGTCGCGGTGGTGGGCGAGGTGCCGATCGGGCGGCTGTGGCACGCGGTTCCGTCCTTCCCGACGATCAGCGAGGTGTGGCTTCGGCTGCTGGAGACGTACCGGGGGTAGCGGCGGGCCCCGGGCGGTGGGGCGCGGCCGCACCCGGTGGGCGGGGGCGGGGGCTCCCCGCACACCCTGTTGAATGGGCCGAACGAGCCGTCCCCGGCGGGGCCGTGACCGACCGTCACGCGCGACGCCGGTGACGGCCACGCACCGGCGACGAAGGAGCCACCGTTCGTGATCGTGATCGCGCAGCTCAGTGATGTCCATCTCGACGGCGGGACCCGCGCAGCGGAGCGCACCCGCGCCGTACTGGAGTACCTGGACGCCCTCCCGTACGACCTGGACGCGGTCCTGATGAGCGGCGACATAGCCGACCACGGGACGGACGCCGAGTACGAGGAGGCCCGCAGGGCGCTCGCCTCCCGCCATCCGGCCGTCGTCTGCCCCGGCAACCACGACGAGCGCGGCGCGTTCCGCCGGGTCCTGCTGGGTCAGGAGGAACCGTCCGCGGAGCCCGTGAACCAGGTGCTGCGCGGCGAGGGCTTCGTCCTGGCCGTGTGCGACTCCTCGGTCCCCGGCAAGGACCACGGTTACCTGGAGGACTCCACGCTCGCCTGGCTCGACGGCATCCTCGCCGGGACCCCGCACGAGGTCCCGGTGCTGGTCGCCTTCCACCATCCGCCGGTCCCGCTGCACACCCCGTACGTGGACGACATCAGGCAGTTCGGTGAGGAGCGGCTCGCGGCCCTCGCGGAGCGCCACCCCCACCTGCTCGCCTTCCTGTGCGGGCACGCCCACACGGCGGCCGTGACCACCTTCGCGGGCCGCCCGCTGCTGGTGGCGCCCGGGGTGGTGTCCACCCTGCGCCTGCCCTGGGAGGTGCAGACGGATCCCGACCACCACGTCCACCTCGACGAGCCGCCGGCGGTCGCCTTCCACGTGATCGGCGACGACGGGCGGCTGACGACGCACTACCGGGTGGTCGTCGACAGGCCGGCGCCGTAGCCGCGGCTGTAGCCGCAACGGCACGTCCCACCGTCGCCGGGGGTTCCGGCAACGGCGGGACGGCGGTGCGCGGGGCGGCCCCGGTCAGGGGGCGACGGTGATCTGCTGCGCCGGGTCGGTGGTGTCGGTGACCTTGTAGACGGCGTTGAAGGTGGACGAGGTCGCACTCGTCGGGCAGCCGAAGCCGCCGGTCACCGTGACCGGGACCGAGGCGTTGGTGAAGGTCAGGCTCGACGGGGCGCCGTTGGCCCAGGTGCCCGGGACGGCCGCCGGGCCGCCGGGGGCGGCGGTGACGGTGCAGGTGGCGAGTCCGGTCGTGTGCACGACGAGACCGCCGGTCGGCACCGTCATGGTGGCCGTGATCGGGGAGCCGTTCTGCATGGACACCGACCAGGCGCCGCTGGTGGTCACGGTCGGGGTCACGCCCGGCAGGCTCGACGTACACGAGCTGTAGGTCGGCGGCGAGATGGGCGAGGAGACGGGCCCGGCCGCGTTGTGGTTGCCGGGGGCGGCCGGCACCGCGCCGGTGGAGACGGAGACCGTGCAGGTCACCGTGACCGAACCGGCCTTGAGGGTGGCCTTCCCGCTGAGGGTGGCCTGGAAGGCGTGCCCGGCCGGGGTGACGGTCGTCGACCCGGCCAGCGGTAACGGCGCGGCGGTGGCGGTGGCGGAGGCCACCGTCAGGGCGGCCGCGGCCGCCATGCCGAGGGCGAGCGCGGTACGCGTACGGCTCATGGCTGTGCTCCTTGGGGATCGGGGTGCGGAGTGGGGGAGTCCCCGGCGGGGGAGGGCCGGGCGGGGGCGGCGGAGCCCCCGGTGCGCGGGGCGGCGTTCGGCTGCCAGGCGAACATCAGCCCGCCGCCGAGGATGCCGAGCAGGGTGCCGATCAGGAACCCGCCGAGGTTCGACAGGACCAGCGCGGCGGTGGCGATGAGCGTGGTGAGGACCCCGGCGAGGGAGCGCTGCCGGGGGGAGAACCAGGCGGTGAGACCGAGGACGATCATGATGATCCCCATCAGGACGGACGGGATCCCCGCCACTCCCTGCTGGAGCATGATCTTCAGCGGTGCCAGCGGCAGTACGCAGATCCAGGCCCCGGCCAGGACCGCGAAGAGCCCGCCCCAGAAGGGCCGGCCGCGCCGCCACCGCCGCCAGCGGCTCAGAAGCATTCCTTCTTGCCCTTGCTGATGTTCATGCTCAGCCCGGAGAGCTTGAAGGTGCCGGCGTTGGTCGCCCACGCCGTCTGCTGCAGGTTGGAGATGGTGACCGTGTCGGCCTGCTGGGCGAAGAGGTCCTGCATGCCGACCGCCTCGGCCGGCCCCTTGTCGAGGGTGGAGGCGTCGCGGCCGATCTCGATGTTCTTGAAGACCGCGTCGCCGGCGAGCTGGGTCGCGTCCACGAACAGGTTGCTGGCCTCGACGGGGTCCTTCTTGCCCGCGGTCAGGTTGAGCGAGATGTCGCCGATGACCGGGAGGGTGGTGACCACCGACTGGCAGAGGCTGTGCAGCTTTGCCTCCTTGATGGCGGTGACCGCCACCGGGATGAGCTCCTCGCGGGCGTTGACGTCGACGCTGCCGTACTGGGCGAAGCCCTCGCCCTCCAGGCTCGTCGCCGACACCTTGAACTGCTGCCCCGACACAGCGAAGGAGGCGGCGAGCGCCCCCTGCGCGAGGGCGATGCCCAGCCCCGCGGTCACCGCCACGGCGGGCAGGGTCAACAGGGCGAAGCGGCGCCAGCGGACCCGGCCCTCACCTCTGTCGGCGGCGTCCGCGGCGTCCGGGGAGGCCATGCCTTCCCCGCCGGGCGGTTCGGATAAGTTCGGTGAGCTTGCCATGAGATCGTCCCTTATCTCGGCTGTGCACCTTTGTTACCGACGAGTTGAATGTAAGAGTGCCAATGGTGGTTGGCAAGGTTGCGTGAGCGCACCTTTTCGGCCGACTCCTACTGCTCCGTACGCAGCAGTTCGGCTACCTCCGCCTCCACCCGCCGCGCCATCGCCCGCGCGAATTCCGCGGCCACCACCTCACCCGCGACGGGCCGCAGGGCCGCCACCGCCTCCCGGATGTGATCCAGCTGGGTGGCCGAAAGATGCTCCAGCCCGTCCGGGCCGATCACATGCCGGCGGAACAGTCCCACGAACCGGTCCGCGAGCGCGGCCGCCTGGGACTGGACGAACTCCCCGGCGTCCAGGATCTCCGCCAGCGGCACCCCCTGCCGCACCAGCGCCACCGTGGCCTCCAGCAGCCGCCGGCTCGGGTACGTGACCCGGTCCCCGTCCAGGCGTACGTAGCCCAGCTCGGCCGCCCGCCGGGTGTCGCCGGCCGAAGCCGCCGGGCCGAAGAGTTCGCGCAGCTCGGCCCGGGTCATCGACACCGGGTCCTCCTGCACCCAGTCCCGGGTCATCTCCCGCTCCAGGCCCAGGAGTTGGGACAGGCCGCCGCCCTGCTCCCAGGCGGAGAGCAGCTCCGCGATGCCGTTGACGGTGTAGCCGCGCCCCAGCAGGTCGCTGACCAGGCGCAGCCGGGTCAGGTGGTCGTCGGAGTACCAGGCGATCCGGCCCTCGCGGCGCGGCGGCGGGAGCAGCCCGCGCTCCTGGTAGTAGCGCAGGTTGCGCACCTTGACGCCCGCCGCCCGGGCCACCTCCTCGCGGCGGTAGCGCCGCTCACCGCCCGTGTCCGTCCGCGCCCCGTTGCTCACGCGGCCGAGTGTAGGACGTACCGGCAGGTCACATGGGGCGCTGCCGCGCCTCCCGCTTGACCGCCCGCAGGACCACGAACTTCGGCTCGCTCGCGACGACTTCGCTGTTGCCGAAGAGCCGCCGCAGGTGCGTGTGGTAACCCATGTGGCGGTTGGCCACCACCCACAGCTCGCCGCCGGTGCGCAGCACCTTGCGGGACTGCGCGAACATGCGCAGCGCCGTCGCGTCCGTCGTCGCCTGGTGCGAGTGGAAGGGCGGGTTGTTGAGCACCAGGTCCACCGAACCCGGCTCCAGCATCGCGACCCCGTCGCCGACCCGGAACTCCGCCGTGCGCCGGCCCGGCCGGACGTTGGCCTCGTAGGTCGCCCGCGCCGAGGCGACCGCCTGGTACGACTCGTCCGTGAAGACGACCTCGGCGTCCGGGTCGGCGACGGCGACCGCCGTGCCGACGACGCCGTTGCCGCAGCCCAGGTCCACGACCCGGGCCCCGTCCGTGTTCGTCGGGATGCTCTGGAGGAAGAAGCGCGTGCCGACGTCCAGCCGGTCCGCGCAGAAGATCCCGGCGTGGTTGACCACGGTCAGCCCGGCGCCCGAGCCCCCGTCCTCGTCCACCGTGTACGTCACCGGCCACGGGTCCGTGCCCGCCGGCCGGGCCGCGCCCGGGGCGGTGGGGGTGCAGAAGATCAGGCGGGCCTTCTTCTCCGCGAGGGAGGTCTTCGTCGGCCCGAGGACCTTCTCGAACAGGCGCAGCGTGGAGGTGTGGATCTCCTTCACCATGCCGGCGCCGATGACCACGGTGCCCGCGTGCACGTGCGGGGCCAGCCGGTAGAGCTGGTCCTCAAGCAGCGCCAGGCTCTTGGGCACCCTGATCAGCAGGACGTCGATACGCTCGGGCGGCGCGTCCTGCGTGGTCAGCAGGGTCACCGTGGACTTCGCCGTGCCGATGCCGGCCCGGTCCAGGTTCGCCTCGGTGGCGGCGCGGGTCAGCGAGGAGTCGGTGATCTGCGTGGGACGGTACGCGGCCAGGGCCGTCGTCAGCGCCCCCCAGCGGTCGCCGACCACGGTGACCTGCCCGGCGCCGGCCAGGTCCACCGGGCCGCGCTCGCCGGTACCGGCGTCGAGATGACGCAGCAGGTACTCGTCGGCGGCGTCCCAGGCGCGGAGCTGGTCGCGCGGGTCGACGGGGAAACGGGTGAGTTCGTAGGAGCCGAAAGGCGTGGTCAGGCGGTTCATATGGAACCCAGGCTAGCCGAGGCCGCCCCCCGGCCCCGCACACGCGGGGCCGGACGGCCCACTACTGCGGGAACTCGCCGGCCATCGCCGCCGCCAGCCGCAGGTGCGGGCGGGCCTCGTCGGCCCGGCCGCGCCGCTCCAGGGTGCGGCCGAGCATCAGGCGCGCGTACTCCTCCACCGGCCACCGCTCCAGGATGGCGCGCAGCTCGGACTCGGCGCGGGAGAGCTGCGCGGAGTGGTAGTAGGCGCGGGCCAGCAGCAGCCGCGGAGCGAGCTGCTCCGGGGCCTCCTCGGCGACCGACACCAGCACGCGGGCGGCCGTCGCGTACTCCCGGGCCTCGAAGAACAGCTGCCCGCGAGCCCAGCGCTCGGCGGCACTCCCGTGCAGGTGGTAGGCGTCCCCGCCGGTGCCCGCCGTCATCTTCCCCGTCCTCACGTCCATGCCCGCAGGCTCCTTCCGCTCGCTTTCGTGGCCGCTGCCGGTCATCGGCGGCTGCAACACCGTCGCGGGCGCGGACATTCCGGGAAGCGGAACGGGAGCCGCCGGGCCTGTCGGCGTTAAGTTGTGGCGTATGAGCAATCTCGATCGCCAGCCCGCTCTCGCCACCTGCGGCGGCCGCGGCTTCGTCGTCGCCGAACCGGTCCGCGAACTCCTCAGCCCGCGCACGGTCAAGCTCGGCGAGGCCACCGAGGTCCGCCGCCTCCTGCCGAACCTGGGCCGCCGCATGGTGGGGGCCTGGTGCTTCGTCGACCACTACGGCCCGGACGACATCGCGGACGAGCCCGGCATGCAGGTCGCCCCGCACCCGCACACCGGCCTCCAGACGGTCAGCTGGCTGCACGAGGGCGAGGTCCTGCACCGCGACAGCGTCGGCAGCCTCGCCACGATCCGCCCGCGCGAGCTGGGCCTGATGACATCGGGCCGGGGCATCAGCCACTCCGAGGAGAGCCCCCGCCCGCACGCCCGCTTCCTGCACGGCGCCCAGCTGTGGGTGGCCCTGCCGGACGCCCACCGGGACGTGGACCCCCACTTCCAGCACCACGCCGACCTCCCGACGGTCACGGCCCCGGGCCTCACCGCGACCGTGATCCTGGGCACCCTCGACACGGCGGCCTCGCCCGGCACGGCGTACACCCCCATCGTCGGCGCGGACCTCACCCTCGCGGCCGGCACCGACACCCGCCTCCCCCTGGACCCGGACTTCGAGTACGCGGTCCTGTCGATGTCGGGCGAGGCCCGCGTCGACGACGTCCCCGTCCTCCCGGGCTCGATGCTCTACCTGGGCTGCGGCCGCACCGAACTCCCCCTGCGCGCCCTCTCGGACGCGGGCCTGATGCTGCTGGGGGGCGAGCCGTTCGAGGAGGAGATCGTCATGTTCTGGAACTGGATCGGACGGTCCCAAGAGGATATCGCAGGCTTCCGCGAGGAGTGGATGAACGGGACGCGCTACGGCGAGGTGAAGGGCTACGACGGCCCTCCGATTCCGGCCCCTGAGCTTCCTCCAACTCGCTTGAAGCCTAGGGGAAGAGTGCGCTGAACTGCATGTACGTCCTGTAGGCGGGGCTCGGTGTAGTGGTCATGACGCCACTCCGCTTCCGGAGGCTCGTCGGACGTTGGCGAGGCCTCTGGGAGTGCTTCCTGGTCTTGAGGTCGAGTGCCATGTGAAGCAGGCTGTGGTCAGGTCTAGTCGGACGAATGCTGACCCTTTGCTGACTCTACTGACGAGTGGTCAGATTCCTGGAGAGGGAGCGTGGGCGCGCCTCTCGGCAGGGGAACCTCATGCCGAGAGGTCTGGTCCCCGGACTTTTCGGCTGCCGCGGGCAGCTCCAGGTAGGTGCTCCTCCGAGGCCGCAGCCCGCTGTCGGTCTGTCGTGGAAGCTGGTGTGCGGATGCAGGTGTGGGGGATCTGCGAGGCGCAGGCCTGGCACACCTCGGCCAGAGTCCAGACCTGCCGCACGGGCGGGTTGTGCACGAGGACGAGGAGTGCGGGTCCGCTGCACTGAGCTGCTGCCATGACCTGCGAGCCTGATCCACGCCGATTACGGTGGAGGAACGGGTTCAACCGTCTCGACTTCGGCTCCAAGTGCCGAAACCCCGTCCGAAACGGCATTTGAGCGAAGCCTCGCCAGGGAGGCGCAGCGGATGCCTCAGGAGCAGATCCCGGGTCATGGTCGACGTCGAGGCCGTCCTCGAGCCCATCGAAGCGGCCGCCTGAGCACGACCAGCTCGGGTTGCGAGCCGAACAGCTTGATGGCGGGCGGCAATCGCTGGAGCCGGCAGCAGGTCTTGGACGATGGGGCGTGAAGAGGCTTGGCTTGTTGTGTCAGCGGACGGGTTCTCTGTGGCGGCTGGTCGTTGAGGTGGGCAGCCTGGGTGCCGATGGGTACGGCAGTGAGAGGAGCGCTGAGCAGTGTCCACTGAGACGGTTGGGAGCCGGCGGGTCGCGGTCGTGACCGGCGGCGCTGGTGCGATCGCCCGCGCGGTCGACCGCACGGGCGACGACCCGGTCGATCTGGGTGATCCGGCCGATGTGCGCCGGGCCGCGCAACTGGTGTTGGACCGCTACGGCAGGTGCGATGTTCTGGTCCATCGGCTGCCATGGTCGCCTTCGGGCCGTTCGAGGACTTCGAACTCGGCCTGTGGTGTCAGGTCCAGGCAGTGAACGTCGAGTCGGCGCTGCTGCTCACCCAGGCGTTCGCGCCGGGGATGCGTGAGCGGGGCTTCGGCAGGGTGGTCTTCATCGTGTCCAACACGTTCTGGCGTCCCCCGGGCCCGCACATGCTCGCGTACGTGGCGTCCAAAGGGGCGTTGATCGGCATGACCCACGCCCTCGCCGTCGGGCTCGGCGGCCACGGGATCGCAGTCACGGCCGTGGCCCCGGGGCTGACCCGCACTCCGGCTACCGGCCTCGTGCCGGCGGAGGAGTTCGAGGAGATCGCGGCGCGCCAGGCGCTGCCCCGGCCGCTCACCCCCGACGACACCGCAGCTGTGGTGGCGATGCTCGTCGGCGAGGACGCCGCCGCCCTCACGGGCCAGGTGCTCACGGTCGACGGCGGCCTGGTGATGCGTCAGGAGCGGGCGAGACGGGAATCCGGACAGGGGACTCCCGTGCGCGGATCGCGTAGCGCCAGCCCCGATGGTTACGTAGAAGGTCTCGGGGCCTGGGTATTGCGCGGGCGGCGGGCACGAGGGCTTGCTTGAGACAAATCCTCCGTTGCTCGACGGAGAGACATTGACTGAACTCGGGAAGGTCCTCGCGAGAAGTCGAGCTGATGGCGGGTGTGTTCCATTGAGAAACGAAAAGATCAAAGAGGCACGACGGCTGACTGAAACTCAGCCGTCGCTGCCGAGGTGACCCTGGCCCCGAGCCGCGCGGTGCGAAAGCTGCGTTCGTCGCGCATCCGCCTGTGCACGGAATCCTGTGGCCGAGTTCTTGGGTCGGTCACTTCGAGTCTCACGGAAATACCAGGGCGGCCCGTACCCGGCTGTTCGAGGACCACCAGTTCTCAGCCGGCCATGACCCCCTGCGTCGTTACCTCGCCGTTGTCTTTCGCACGACGCACGCGAGCCGAACTCGCCAGTTTCTCGGCAGCCACTTCACGGGTGAGGTCCTGGATCTCGTCGCCCGCCTCGATGGCTGCGCGCCTGACTTCGATGGTCAGGCCGACCGACGTCTTGATGATGCCCCGCACCAGCGGTTTCGCCACTCTCTTGACCAGAGGGGCAGCGATCAGGCCAATGAGGAAGGGAGGAACTGCAGGGAGCATGTGCGAAGCCTCTCTTGTTTACACAGCACGGCTGCCGCCGCGTGTGCCAATACCACCGGCCGGTGGCGCTGGGCCTGAATTTCACCCCACCGAAAGCACTGTAGTCGGACCTCGGCCGATATGCCCGAGGAGGCCGACGCCTTTCATTCATTCGGGCGGAGGCCCGCCGGAGCAGATCCACGGCTGCGGAAGGGGATCACAGCGGGTCCGGTGCGCCCGGCGCGTGTTCGTCCAGCAGTGAGCCCACCACCTGCACAACGAATTCGGGTACGTGGTCCGGAAAATCGTGGCCGGTTCCCTCCGGGGTGTAGACCCTCCGGGCAGTGCTTGATGCTGAGAGAAAGCGTTCTCTCACGGTGAGGAAGAAGTGCCGTACTCGGGCGCTCTCCTCCGGATCGTCGACCGTGTCGAAGATCTTGTCACCGCCCGTCAGGTCGCGTGGCGCCACGAGGAGGAGGGGGAGCGGGCTGAGCTCGCCGTCGTGTACGACCGTCTGCCAGCCGACTCGGGTGATGCCACCTGGTGACAGCTCTCGCAGGATCGATGCCGCGGCGCAGTTCGCCTTGGTCCTGGTCTCGACCATGGCGAGAACCCGCGCCGGGTCCTCGGGAGAGTGCGTTTCGTTCTTGGGCGCGAGGGCGTGGAGGCCGAAGAGGTGGCGCAGCGCGAGGGCGGTCTGGTCCCTCGCGGCATGCCGCAGGGTCGCAAGTGAAGGGCCGAAGGCGACGGCATCGGGCGGAGTGGGATCGAGCAGCACCAGACCGGCCACCAGGTCGGGACGACGCCTGGCGGCGTTGGCCATGAGCAGTCCCCCGAAGGAGTGCCCCACGAAAATGTAGGGTCCCCTCTCGCCGGCCTGCTCCAGCGCCGTGAGCAGTTCGACGGCTTCGGCTGCCGTCGTGCGGGGGAACGGGCCCGGGTCGCTCCAGCCGGAGCCCGGACGGTCCACCAGGACCGAACGCGTCCGTTCCCGTGTCAGCGTGTGCAGCCGGTACATGGCGTAGCCACCGGCATGGCCGCCCGGCATCCAGACCACGGTGGGCTTCGGTCCGGCATCCCCCTCGGCGAGGACGTGCATGCGGTAGCCGCCCACGTCGATCATTCGCCCGGGTGGCGGATACCTCACCCGCACCCGGGCCACATGCACCAGATGGCGGAGAGACCCGAGACCGAGCGCGAGGGCCACGGCGCAGAGCACACCGCCGAGAACCCGCCAGCCGGTTCCCAGGGTGACGCACCATGCGCCCGCGGCCGCCGGCAGCAGGGCGATGCCCAGCCCGGCCCAGTCTCGGCTGAGCAGCCGGAGTATCGCGTCGGTGACATGTGTGCCCGGTCGCATGTTTCTTCACCGTCCCAGCCTTCGTGGACGCTGCCAGGGACATCGCGCGTCTCAGCGCCCGGCACAAGCATCGTCCCCTGAAAACCCCGCGGGCGCCATGCGCGATGCCGGGCCCCGCCTTCCGCCACAGCGGTACGGCAGCCGCCAGGGCCCGGGGTGCAAGCATGGCCGGGTACCGCCCCACACGGCGTCCGGCCCTTGCCGTGTGTGTGCCGTGGCCGTCCAGGTTCCCGATACGGGCGTACCACCGTCAGGCCTGGCCCGCGCCGTACGCGCGCGCGAGGCGTGCTGCCACGTCCGCGACCACTTCGGTCTCCCGGGGCACGAGATAGAAGTGGTCCCCGGGGAACGAGCGCAGCTCAAAGAAACCTGGGGCGGCGAGGTCGGACCAGGCGAGGACCCGGTCGAGCACGCAACTCGGATCGTCCTGACCGATGTACGCGGTGATCGGTGCCTTGACCGGAGTCGGATGCGGGAGGTGGTAGCCCTCGATGAGCCGGTAGTCCGCCCGGAGGGCGGGCAGCAGCAGGTCACGCAGCTCCGGGATGTCGTAGACCTCGGAGTGCAGGTCACCGAGGTGCCGGACGCGGGTGATCAGGGTCTCGTCGTCGGCACTGTGCAGTGCGGTGCGTTCGGCCCGCTGGGGGGCCTCGTGCGCGGAGACCAGCAGGTGCTCGGGGACGAGGCCTCGGGCTTCCAGCCGCAGGGCCAGCTCGTAGGCGACGCAGGCGCCCATGCTGTGCCCGAAGAGCGCCAGCGGCCGGTCGAGCCAGGGCCGCAGCGCGTCCTCGATCGCGTCGGCCAGGGTGGCCATGTCGTCGATGCAGGCTTCCGCGAGCCGGTCCTGGCGGCCGGGGTACCGCACGGCGAGCACCTCGACGTCCTCCGGCAGCAGCGCGGGCCAGCCGTGGAACAGCTGTGCCGTGCCGCCGGCGTGCGGTAAGCACACCAGTCGGAGCCTGGGGTCCGCCACGCGCCGGTGGACACGGAACCACTTCTTGGCGTCGTATGTCGTCATGGCCGCCGGAGACCACCCAGCTGTGAGGAGTTGAACTTGGAGAGGAAAGTGGGACGCTGCTCCACCACTCTTCTGGACACATATGCGGTCTGCGCGGTGTGACCCAGGCGATCGGTCACGACGAGTGTGCAGTCGCTGCCTTCCTGGATGAGTTCGGCGGAATACAGGGGTGTTCCGGTCGCAGACATCTGACCAGCCTCCATCAGGGTCCTTCTTCTCCAGCCATGCTTTCCACGCCGCCGAACGGCGTGCGCAGACGAAAGGCGGCGTGGAGATGCCCGCAGAGCAGCCGACGCCACGCGGAGAACACTCATGTCGCGGCGGACCGTGACATCCGGCGTGCCGGGAATGGCGACTCAGTGCACCTTGGCGGCGGTCGAACCGGCGCTGCGGACCTTGCCGGCGGCCTTGCTCTCGCTGCCGGCCTGCGCCGCGTGGGCCGCTGCGGCCGCCGCGGCCGGGGGCGCCGACCCGGTGCCCGCCTCGGCCCGGCCCGCGATACCGCCCTGCGGGGCGCTGGTGTCGGTGCCGTGCTCGGCTCCGTGCGCCATCTGGACGGCAAGCACTTCGGCGGTCGCCTCGGCCGCGAGATCCTGGATTCCCTCGCCGGCTTCGTGGACGGCCCTCTTGACTTCGATTCCCAGGCCCACCGACGTTTTGACGATCCCTCGCATGAGGGGTTTACCCAGCCTTTTGAGCAGGGGCGCGGCGATCAGGCCGATCAGGAAAGGAGGTACTACAGGCAGCATGGCAGGGCATCCTTCTCTTCTGCCGAGAAAACGATGGCGGAAAGGCAGTTGGAGGTGAACAGGGAAAGTGCGATGAGATGCATGGATTCCGCATCATCGAACCCGCACCCCTCATTACAGAGAGTATCCAGGGTGAATGCACGGCTACCGGTTCCGCCGTGGCCTTCACTCATTCGAGTAGAACGGCCTGCCCATAACGGCCTGTTCAGACCATTCGACGGCCGGAACCCGACGTCACCCGCCTTCTTCGGGTGACCACGTGTACCTCTGCTGACGGCCGGATGCGCTGTGCAGTTCTCTCGCCACCCGTCGGCGCAGCGCGGGAAACGGCAGCGTGCCGCCGGCCAGCACGGCCTCGTGAAAGGCGCGCACGTCGAACGCGGCGTCGGAGCCGCGTTCACACGCTGCCCGCAATGCCGTGAACTCCGCATGGCCCGCCCGGTACGTCAGCGCCTGTCCCGGCATATCGGTCGCGTAGCGCAGCAACTCGGTCGCGATCTGCTCCTCGGACTCGGCCGCCGCGTGGGCACGCATGAAGGTGCGCGCCTGCTCCAGCGTCATGGTCCCCAGGTTGAGGCCGGTGTCGACGACGAGGCGCTGCGCGGTGAACCGTTCATGGGCCAGGCGTCCGTACGCGTCCCACGGGTCGTCGTACAGCCCCATCTCCCAGGCGAGCCCTGCCGCGTACTCCGCCCAGCCCTCCTGGAACCCGGCGAAGGCCACCAGTTCGCGTCGCAGGTCGGGCAGCGCGATGTTCTCGGTCTGACGGGCGAGGTGGAAGTGGTGTCCGGGCGCGAGCTCGTGGTAGATCAGCGCGGCCGCGCCGAGCAGTGACCGGTGTGCCAGGTCCGAGGCGTTGTAGCGGTAGCGGCCCACCGGTTGCGTGGCGGTCGGCGGGTCGTAGTAGCCGAACGTCATCGACGCCTCCAGCGCCGGGTCGAGGCGGGCCACGCCGTACGGGGCATCGGGCAGGACCGTGAACCAGCGTGGCAGCAGCGGCGTGAGGCCGTCGAGGTGTCCGCGGTAGCGGGCCTCGACCTCCTCCGGGGTGGCGGCGTACAGGCGGGGCTCGCTCGCGAGCCGTTCGTGGAACTCCGCTTCCGTCCCCGCGAAGCCGAGCGTGGCTCGCATCTCCCGCATCCGCTCGCTGAGTTCGCGGCAGTGCTCCCGGCCGAGTTCGTGGAGGCGTTCGGGTGGTGTGTCGCCGGATGTGTACGTCCTGACGAATGCCCGGTACGCCGCTTCGCCTTCCGGGTAGTGGGCCCATCCGACGGTCTCCGGCGCCTCCCTGAGGTAGTCCGGGTCGTCCACGAGGGCGAGGAGGCAGTCGAACGCCGGCTCCAGTTCGGCGGCCACGAGCCCCGCCACCGCGTCGTTCAGGTGGCCCCGGCTCGCCGCGTCGAGCCGGGTGAGCCGCTCGGCGTCCGCCCGGACGTACCGCGTCGCCGACGCCCGCAGCCGGGTGAGGGTGGTGCGGACCCCGGCCAGCGCCGGGGCCGGGATGCGAAAGCCCCGTGCCGCCTGCCCGGCGGCCTTGTCACCGACCGTCGCGACGCAGCGGGCCAGGTCCCGTACGAGGGACACATACCGGTCCGCGTCGGCCCGGTCCTCGAAGCGGTACGGGCGGAAGACCGTGTCACCGTACTGCTGGAGGCTGAAGAGCTGGTACGGCGTGGCGGTGGGCGTGAGCCAGTGGAACCGTCCCGCCTCCGCTTCCTGTTCGGCCAGCGCCCGGAGGAAGCCCGCGGTGTCGGCGGAGGGACCGGGCAGCACCGCGGGCCGCAGCGTGTCCAGCCGGTCCAGCACCCCTGCCGCGAACCCGGCGCGCTCGTCGGCCTCCGCGGCGGACACCCCCGGCAGCGACTCGACCGGCAGCCCGCGGCGGGTCCGCAACGACGGCTCACGTGTGAGCAGGAAGTCCCAGTACGAGGTCGCGAGCCGGTCGACCTCCTGCGCTGCCGAGCCGTCCGGGAGGTCCGATGAATGGTTCACCATGGTGCCAGTGTGCGCGCCGGGTGACGCCACATCGGGCACGGAGATCAACCGGGATTCGGGGGTCTCACTCGGACGGGGGAATTCGTCCGCCCCGTTCGTGTCCGGCCGGGAAAAGGCGGTCCGACGCCGTCGATCCCGATGGCACGATGAACGCCATGCACCGCCGAACCGTGTCGTTTCCCAGGGCCCGGTCGGCCGCGGTGGCGTCCGCAGCCGTCGCGTCAGCAGTGCTGGCCGGTTGCGGTGGTGGCGACGTGTCATCGACCCGCACCCCTGTCGTCGTGGGGGGAACCGTCACGATCGCCACCGCATCCGAGACTCCGAGTTTCCACCCGTACTCGCAGTTCGGCTCTGCCCTGGCTCCTTATGCCTACGACTCGTTGGTCACCATGGCGCCGGACGGGCAGGTGGTGTCGGGCCTCGCCGAGAAGTGGCGGGCCGGAGCCACTTCGGCGAGTTTCACCCTGCGCAGGGGTGTGACCTGCTCCGACGGGACGATCCTCACGGCTTCCGGGGTGGCCCGGTCACTGAGCTATGCGAGCGATCCCCGTAACCGGCTCGTCGGCGCCCGGGCGGCACTGCCCGGTGTGCCGTTCACGGTGTCGGCCGACGACGCGGCCCGGACGGTGTCGTTGCGGATGGCGTCGCCCTACAGCTTCGTCGTGCGGACGATCGGAATGCTGCCCGTCGTCTGCCCCGCCGGGCTGGCGGATCCCGGCGCGCTGGACAGGAGCACGCAGGGCACCGGGCCGTACATGCTGAGCGGCTATTCCTCGGGTGGCCCGTACCTCTTCACCCGGCGCAAGGGGTATGCGTGGGGACCGGGCGGAGCGACGAACGCGGTTGCGGGCCAGCCTGAGCGGATCGTGGTGTCGGTGGTGCCGCAGGAATCCACGGTGGCCAATCTGCTGCTCACGGGCGGCGTCAACATCGCGACGGTGACCGGCCCGGACCGCGCGCGGCTGACCGGCCACGGCCTGGCCACCGCGCAGGTGCCGACCGTGGTGGGGCTGACCTTCTTCAACGAACGGTCCGGCCGCCCCTTGAGCGATCCCGTGCTGCGTCAGGCACTGGTGGGAGCCCTGGACCGCAAGGGCCTCGCCAATGTGGCGATCGGCGGCGACGGAACGCCCGCGAGTCATCTGACCGCCGCGGGCTCCGTCTGCCACACCGACGTGGCCGCCCGGAACCTGCCTCCACACAGTGCCGTGGAAGCCCTGGGCACCGCGGGCTGGACGAAGAACGCACGGGGCAGGCTGGTCAAACAGGGCCGGCCGCTACGGCTGCGGCTGCTCAGCAGCGCCGACTTCGGCTCCACCCTTCCGTCGGTCGCCGAACTGATGGCCGCCACCTGGGAGGCGCTGGGCGCGGACGTCGACCTCGTCAGCGAGAGCCGCAACGCGGTGGTACAGGCCATGTACCAGAGCGGGGACTTCGACGTCGTGGTCGGCAGCTCGCCGGGTCCGCCGCTGCCCGCGCAACTCGTCCCGTACTTCTCCGGTCCGCCGCCCTCGCAGGGACTGAACTTCGCACACGTCGTCAACCGCACCTACGACCGCTTCGTCGCCCTCGCGCTGCGCGCGCCGGGCACGGCCAGCTGCGCGGACTGGAACAGGGCCGCCGCGGCGCTGTTCCGCTCGGCCGACGCGCTGCCCGTCGCCGACGGCACGAGCACGGTGTACGGCTACCGGACGACCTTCGCCGTCGCACCCGGCGGCCAGGTCGTACCGACCAGCATCCGCCTGCACAGATAGCGGCGGCGGAAGCGGCACACGGCCCCACCACCAGTCGAGGAGGTCTCCCATGACGACCGTGTCCACACGGCTCGGTGCCCTGGCCCGGCGCCACCCGTGGGTGGTGTTCTGCTGCCGGCGCGCGGTGCGGCTGACGGTCTCCCTCTTCGTGGTCGTCACCGCTTCCTTCGCGATGATCCGGCTCGTGCCCGGTGACCCCGTCCGGGCCGCGCTGGGCGTGGACGCCCCGCCGGACCTGGTAGCGGCGAAACGACAGGACCTCGGCCTGGATCATGACCTGCCGGCACAGTACTGGCGGTATCTGAGGCATCTGGCCCACGGGGACCTCGGGGTCTCCCTGGTGACCGGCGAGCCGGTGGCCGAGCTGATCAGGGCACGTCTGCCGGCCACCTTGCTGCTGGCTGTCCTGGCGTTCGCCTGCGTACTCGTCGTCGCCCTCCCCGGGGGGCTGCTCGCGGCGGTGTGGACACGCGGAGGACGGCGGCCCCGGGCGGAGTTGGCGTTCACCGCCACCACCTCCGTCATGGCGGGCGTGCCGGACTTCGTGCTCGCGGCGGGTCTCACCGCGGGACTGGCGGTCGCCCTGCGCATCTTTCCGGTGGCCGGCGACCTCGGTCCCCAGTCCTACGTGCTGCCCGTGCTCGCGCTGGCCCTCGCTCCGACCGCGGTACTCCTGCGGATCGTCCGGGTGGAGACGCTCAAGGTGCTCGCGACGGACTATCTGCGTGCCGCCCGTGCGAAACGGCTGCCCGCCGTCCCGCTCTACCTGCGCCATGTGGCACCGAACACGCTGACCGCGTCGCTGACGGTCGCCGGGAACCTGCTACCAGCCCTGATCGCCGGAACGGTACTGGTCGAGAAGGTGTTCGCCTGGCCGGGCATCGGGTCGGCGATGGCGCAGTCCGTGGCCGCGCAGGACTACGCCGTCGTCGAGGCGTCGGTCCTGGTGCTGGGCTCGGCCGTCCTCGCGGTGAACTTCCTGGTCGATCTGGCCCTTGCGCTGCTCGACCCCCGATCCGTCATCCGGGAGACGTGATCCGATGGTGTTGTCCTCCCCTTCTCCGCGCACGCCGCGTGCCACCGCCGGCCGGTCTCGTGCGACCCGGTCGGGCTGGTCCACACCGATGGGCGTGATCACCCTGGCGATGCTCGGATCACTCGCCGTACTGGCCGTCGCGGGGGCGGTGTTGTGGGGGCAGGCCGCCGACCGTCCGGACCCGTCGGCGGTGCTGCGGGCGCCCACGGCAAGTCATCTGCTCGGTACGGACCACCTCGGGCGCGACCTGCTCGCCCGGCTGCTCTCCGCGACCTGGCTCTCCCTGCTGCCGGCCGTCGCGGCCACACTCCTCGGCGCGACGGCCGGGATCACACTCGGGGCGCTCACCGCCGTCGTCGGCGGACGCGCCCGCCGCCTGCTGGGAGCCCTGATCAACCTCCTGCTGGCCTTCCCCGCGCTCCTCGTCGCGATGTTCTTCGCGGCCCTCTTCGGCGCGGGCGCGGGCGGGGCGGTGTGCGCACTCGCCGTCGCCTGTGCTCCGGGCTTCGCGCGGATCACCCAGACCCTTGCCGCCAAAGTGGCCGGAACCGACTTCATGGCGGCGGCGCGCGTGCTGGGCCTGAGCCGCCACCGGCTCCTCCTGCGTCATGTCCTGCCCCACATCGCCGAACCGCTGATGCTCAACATCACGGTCGCCGCGGGCTCGGCACTCGTGGCCCTGTCGGGACTGAGCTTCCTCGGACTGGGGGTGCAGCCCCCCTCGTACGACTGGGGGCTCCTGCTCAGCCAGGGCCTGGACCGCATCTACACCGAACCGTTGGCCGCCGTGGCACCCGGCATCGCCATCGTCTACGCAGCCGTGGCCTTCCAACTGCTCGGCGAGATGCTGGCCGGAGCCGCCGCGCGACGCGTCCGCCCACGGCAGCCGGAAGAATCCGCGCCACACCCGGCACGCACCGGCCTTCCGGCAGTCGCGGACCACGTGCTGAAGGTGGAAGATCTACGGGTCACCCTTCCCACGGCGGAGGGAGTGGTCCGGCCCGTCCGCGGTGTCTCCCTCGCCCTGCGGCGCGGTGAGATGGTCGGCCTGGTCGGCGAGTCCGGCTCCGGCAAGTCACTGACGGCGCTCGCCATCGCCGACCTGCTGCCGGACGGCGCCTGCACGACCTGGGGCACCCACCGGTTCCTCGGCGCGGACGCCGAGTCGTTGTCACGCAAAGAGCGACGCAGGCAGCTGGCGACGGGAATGGCGATGATCTTCCAGAATCCGGCCTCGGCCTTCAACCCGTCGCTCCGCATCGGAACGCAGATGATGGAGGCCGTACGCGCACACCACGGCACCCCTCGTGCCCTGGCCGTCGAGCAGGCCCTGGCCCAGCTTCACCGGGTCGCGCTCCCCGGCGGGCGCCGGTTGCTGCGCTCCCGGCCCTTCCAGCTGTCCGGCGGTCAACGCCAGCGAGTGGCGATCGCCGCCGCTTCGATGATGCGGCCCGACCTCATCGTCGCGGACGAGCCGACGACAGCCCTGGACGTCACCGTGCAGCGGCAGATCATGGACCTGCTCCGCCGTATCCGCCGCGACGACGCCACCGCGATCCTCATCATCAGCCACGACATCGCCCTCGTGGCCGGCGCCTGCGACCGGGTTCTGGTCATGTACGGGGGAACGATCGTGGAGAACCTTCCGGCCCGTGAGCTGGCGACCGGCGCACAGCACCCGTACACGCGGATGCTCGTCGCCTCGGTCCCGGACCTGGCCACGGACCGCGACCACCCCCTGCACACCATCGAAGGAGGGCCGCCCGATCCGTGCGGCACGGCCCCGGGCTGCCCGTTCCATGACCGCTGCCCGCATCGAGTGGACCGGTGTGCCGTGGAGAGCCCCGTGCTGTCCCCGCTCGACCCGGAGCACGAGGTCGCCTGCTGGCGGCCGCTGGCCCCGGCACCGTTCCGCGGACAGCGTGAGACCGAAGAGGTGGAGCAGTGAGGGAAGAGGCAGGGCTGGCGCTGTACGACGTCACCGTGCGCCACCACGGGCCGTTCGGGCCGGTCACGGCGGTGGACGGGGTGTCACTGGAGGTTCCCCGGGGCGCGACGGTCGGCCTGGTCGGCGAGTCCGGTTCGGGAAAGTCCACTCTGGCACGTGCGGTCGTCGGGCTGGACAGCCCGTGCGCCGGGCGGATCACGATCGGCGGACGGGAGTACCGAGGCCGCCGGGCGGTCGGTCGACGCCGGCTGGGCCAACAGGTCCAACTGGTTTTCCAGGACCCGGACACGGCACTCGACCCCCGCATGACGGTCCGTCAGTCGCTCGCCGAAGCGGCCGGGGCCTTCGTCCGGCTGGACCGCCGCAGCCGCGAACAGCGCATCGGCGGACTGCTGGAACTGGTCGGTCTCGACGCCGGCTGCGCCGACCGGGTGCCGCGGGAGCTCTCGGGCGGCCAGCGCCAGCGCGTGGCCGTCGCCCGTGCGCTCGCCGTCGATCCGGCGGTACTCATCGCCGACGAGGTCACCTCGGCTCTCGACGTGTCGGTCCGGGCGGCGCTCCTGACCACGCTCCGGGACCTGCAGCGGCGCATGGGCTTCGCCATGCTGTTCATCAGCCATGACCTCGCAGCCGTCCGCCATGTGTCGGACGGTATCGCCGTGATGTACCTCGGCCGGATCGTCGAGACCGCCGCCACCGAGAACCTGCTGCGCAGCCCACGGCATCCCTACACCCGGACGCTGCTGTCCGCCGTGCCGAGCCTGCACCCCGGACGACGACCGGTCGGGGAGCCGCTTCTGCCCGGAGAGGTACCCGATCCCGCGTCGCCACCGACCGGATGCCGCTTTCATCCGCGCTGCCCCGTCGGGCCGAACCGGCTTCCGGGACGGGATGTCTGCACCGCGCGGGACCCCCAGCAGGAGGCGGCCGGACAGCCGCACCGCGCCGCGTGCCACTTCCCGTATCCCGCCGACGCCTGCCCGCCCCACGCCGTCAGCGCGCACCAGGACGCGAACGGTGACCGGGCTCCGCGAACCCCCGGGGACCTGCCGTCATGACGGCCAGGGAACCGGACAGGCTTCCGTCCGGCGCCGACGCGGTCGTCGTGGGGGCCGGTGTGATCGGTGCCGCGGTGGCACTGGAGCTGGCGCGCACCGGTCGGCGCGTCGTGGTCATCGACAAAGCCGGCGGCGTCGGCCACGGATCCACCAGCGCATCGAGCGCGATCATCCGTTTCAACTACTCGACCTGGGACGGTGTCGCCACCGCCTGGGAGTCCCAGCACTGCTGGGCACGATGGGAGGAGTACCTGGGCACCGTGCGCGGCCCGGGCCTGGCGGCGTTCCGGCGGACCGGAGCGGTGTTCCTCGACGCGCCGGACTCCGGGACGCCGGAGGTGATCGCCCTGTTCGAGCGTGCCGGCGTGCCGTACGAGCGCTGGGATGCCGCGACGCTGCGCAGCCGGATCCCCGGCATCGACGCGGGACGCTACGGCCCTCCCAAGCCGCTGCGGGACGAGGCGTTCTTCTCCGGCCCCGAAGGTGAACTCGGCGCGCTGTTCACACCCGACGCGGGCTTCGTCGACGATCCACAGCTCGCGGCACAGAATCTCGCGGACGCTGCGGGCCGCCTCGGAGCGCGTTTCCTCTTCCGTCGCGCGGTCGTCGGTGTCCTGCGTCGCGAAGACCGGGTGGCGGGCATCCGGCTCGCCGACGGCACCGCGATCACGGCACCGGTGGTGGTCAACGCCGCCGGGCCCTGGTCGGGCGCGTTCAACCGGATGGCCGAGGTCGGCGCCGAGTTCACCGTAGGAGTGCGCCCGCTGCGCCAAGAAGTCCACCAGGTGGCCGCACCGGTTGACCAGGGCGACACAGCCTCGTCCGGCCAAGGCGGCGCCGGGACCACGCCCGGCCTGATCGTGGCCGATACCGACCTCGGGACCTACCTGCGCCCCCGCGGCGGACACCTTCTCATCGGCAGCACGCTGCCCGCCTGCGACCCGAGGGAATGGCTCGACGACCCCGACCTGTGCAGCCCGCACCCGACGCCCACCAGGTTCGACACCCAAGTGACCAGGGCCGCACGCCGATTCCCGCTTCTCCGCGTTCCGAACCGGCCGACCGGCATCGCCGGCGTCTACGACGCCGCCGACGACTGGGCCCCCCTCTACGACCGCACCGATCTGCCCGGTTTCTACGTCGCGATGGGCACGAGCGGCAACCAGTTCAAGAACGCTCCGCTGGCGGGCCGATTCCTCGCCACCCTGGTCGACCGCGTCGAGGCCGGCCACGACCACGACCGCGATCCGCTGCGGTACACCGGCGAACACACCGGCATCGTCGTCAACCTCGGTGCCTTCTCCCGTAAACGGCCCATGGCCGAGGGGGCCGCCTCCCGGACCGTCATGGGCTGACGCATGATGCGCCGGGGCCGGTGCCGTCCGGGAGTTGCCGCACCGGACGGCACCGGCCGCGTGACGTCGCAAGAGATCTACCAGCGGCCGCGCGCGGGTGTGGAGCCGAGCTTGGAAGTCAGCACGGACAGGAAGGTCGGGAGCCGGTCGACCGCGGATTTGGGGACAGGGGTGACCTGGACCGTGTCCCGCACCACGTCCTGCACGACGAGCTTGTAGGTGCCGTCTTCCTGGACGAGTTCGGCGGCGTAGAGCAGTGTTTCCACCAGTGGTCCTTCAGTTGTGTCGTGCGAGGGGTCAGGCGCCGTTGAGCCAGGCGGTCCACGCCTTGGTGGCCTGCTGTTCGTCCACGTCCTCGGCGAACAGGTGGTGGCCCAGCCAGATCGGCCAGTTCCACGAGCTGCCGTTGAAGAACCGGTACAGCGCGTCCGGGCCTCGCAGGCCGACGAAGTCAGGGCTCAGCCAGTCCACGACCACCTCCGTCGAACCGCCGTCCGTACCCGGGAGGTCGAGCGACAACCGGTCGCCGACGGCCGCGCCGTCGTCGAGGCCGAGGCGTCGGCACAGAGCGGCGAAGTCGGCGGGGTCTTCGGTGGACTTGCCACGGGCGGCCTTGACGTAGACGGCGGGGCGGCCGGCGAAGTGCCTCAGGTACTCGGGGAGGGAGTGCTGGTAGAAGTCGACGTGCTTCTCGGCCGCGTCCGCCTTCGTGTCCCAGTTCCAGGTGTCGTCGACGACGCCCGTGTGCACCCAGTGGATTCCCATCCGCAGATGGCTCGCGCCGCCGTCGGCCGGCTCGATGCGGTAGGTGAGCGTGTTGGAGAACCCGCCGTCCTGGGTGGCCCGAACCGCGAAGTGGTGCGGCGGCTCCCACGCCACGACGGTGCTGTCGCCGCGCGTGGCCTTTCCGCCGACGCGCGGCTCGACCTCCATCGGGTAGAGCCAGCCGAGGTTGCCGGCGCCGGTGGCGACCGCGTCCCAGACCTGTTCGGGCGTGGCGGGCAGGTCCTGTTCCCGGCGGACCTTGAGCTCTCGGGCCATGGTCACTTCTCCTTCGTCGTTCATGGGTCAGTAGGTGAGCGGAAGCGCGGTGAGCCGCCGCTGCAGCGGGTTGGGCCGCCAGTCGAGTACCGCGCCGTCAGCGAGCCGCAGGTGCGGGAGCCGACGGACCAGCGTGCCGACGGCCACCTCCGCCTGGAGCTTGGCCAGCGGGCCGCCGAGGCAGAAGTGCGGGCCGTTGCCGAAGCTGAGGTGCCGGTTGCCCGGGCGGGTCAGGTCGAGCCGGTCGGGGTCCTCGAAGCGCTCGGGATCCCGGTTGGTCGCGGCGAGGAACAGGTAGGCCAGCTCGCCCTCGCGCAGCGTCCGCCCGCCGATCTCGACGTCCTCGGCGGCAACCCGGACGATCGCCTGGGTCGGCGTGTCGTAGCGGGCGAGTTCGTCGACGGCCGTGCGGATCAGCATCGGGTCCTCGCGCAACCGGGCCAGCTGGTCGGGGTGGCGCAGCAGGGCGAGCATGCCGTTGCCGACCAGGTGGGTGGTGGTCTCGTCGCCGGCGGTGATCAGGACGAAGCAGGTGGACAGCAGCTCGGAGTCGGTGAGCCGGTCGTCCTGCGCCTGGGTGGCGACCAGGGCGCTGATGAGGTCGTCGCCGGGGTCGGCCCGGCGGCGGCGGACGAGCCGGGCGAGGTACTCCTCGTACTGCTCGATCGCCGCCTCGGACTTGTCGATGTCCTCGCTCAGCCGGCCGAAGCGGTGGAACCAGGTCTTGACCTGCGGGAGGTCCTCGGGCGGGATGCCGAAGAGCTCGCAGACGACGGACAGCGGCAGCGGGGAGGCTACCGCCTCGATCAGGTCCATGGCCGGCCCGGCCGCGACCGCCTCGTCGATGAGCCGGTCGACGATCCGCTGGATGCCGTCGCGCAGGGCTTCGACGCGCCGCGCGGTGAAGGCACGGTTGGCCAGCCTGCGCAGCCGGGCGTGGTCCGGCGGGTCGGTGTTGCTCATCACCCGGCCGAGCCGGTCGGTGAGCCGGCTGAAGGCCTTGAGGTCGCCGCCGAGGGCGCTGTAGGCGCGGGTCATCCGGTCCCGGTCGTTGGACAGCCGCAGGTCGCTCAGGGCCGCCTCGACGTCGGCGTACCGGGTGAGGTACCAGATGCCCCGGGTGCTGCGGTGGACCGGGTCCTCGCGGCGCATGCGGGCGTAGAACGGGTACGGGTCCCGGCGGGCCTCGGGCGTGAGCAGGGCCGCGGCGAGGTCATCGGACCGGGCGAGGCCCGCGCCGGCGCGGGCCTCGTCGGTGGTGTCGGTCAGGTTCACTGCGAGACGCGCTACCGCTGGGCGTTCATGGCGTCGGCGAGGCTCTTGGGCCGCATGTCGGTCCAGTTCCGCTCGATGTACTCCAGGCAGGCGGCGTGGGTGTCGGGTCCGTGGGCGACGCTCCAGCCGTCGGGGACGTCCGCGAACTGCGGCCACAGCGAGTGCTGGTTCTCGTCGTTGGTGAGCACGAGGAAGGTGCCGTTTTCGTCGTCGAACGGGTTGGTCATGGGAATCAGTCCTCCTGGTGGTGGGTTGGGGTGTCACCGGTGACCTCGGCGAGGCGGGCGGCCAGGACCGGTCCGATCTGGGCCAGTGAGCCGGCTTCGGTCATCCGGTTGTGCCGGGTGGTGATCTCGTGCGATTCGATCCGGCCCGCGATGTACGGGCGCCAGGTCGCGGGCCCGGCGTCGTCCCCGTCACGGTCGATCGTGGAGTTGAACAGCAGCAGGTCGCCGTCGAACCCGGCGGGGACGAAGTCGACCGCCAGCCTCGCGTTGTTGATCATGATGTGGACGATGACCTCGATCTGCTGCTCCGTCAGGCCCTGCAGCGCGCTGCCCCGCCGGTTCAGGACCTCGGCGACCTCGGCGTAGGTCAGCTCCCGGTCGCCCAGCTCGTCCGGGTCGACGTCGAGCACACCGACGAGCACGTCCCGCTCGGTGGGCACGGGCATCTCCTCGAACTGCACGTCCTTCACCGGATAGGCGTCGAGGATGGCCAGCAGCGCGGTCCGCTCGCCGCGCGCCTGCAGCTCGCAGGCGATCGCGTGGGCGATCAGCCCGCCGGCCGACCAGCCGAGCAGCAGGTACGGGCCCTCGGGCTGGATCTTGCGGATCTGGTCGGCGTAGTCGGCAGCCATCTCCTCGAAGGACGTCGGCAGGGGTTCGGGCCGGCCCAGGCCGCGCGCCTGGATCGCGTAGACCGGGTGCTGGGGGCCGATGTGGTTCAGGAGCCCGCTGTACGACCAGCTGATGCCGCCGCCGGGGTGGATGCAGAACAGCGGCGTGCCGGTCCCGGTCGAACGCAGCGGCAGCACCACGTCCAGCGCGTCGGCGGGGTCGTCCATGACCAGGCGCTCGGTGAGTCCGGCCACGGTCGGCGCCTCGAACAGCATGCGCAGGCCAAGTTCCAGGCCGAGGGTCTCGCGGACGCGGGAGGCCAGGCGGGCGGCCAGCAGCGAGTGCCCGCCCAGATCGAAGAAGTTGTCGTCGATGTGCACCTGTTCCCGGCCGAGGACCTCGGCGAAGAGGCCGCACAGCAGCTGCTCCCGCGGCGTCCGGGGGCCGCGTCCGGTGCCCTGTGCCCCGTACTCGGGGGCGGGCAGGGCGGCCCGGTCCAGCTTGCCGTTGGCGGTCAACGGCAGCGTGTCCAGGGTGACGAACGCCGACGGCACCATGTAGTCGGGCAGTTCACGGCGCAGTCGCCCGGAGAGCTCGCCCGTCTCGGGCGTGCTCTCGGGGCCGGGCACCAGGTAGGCGACGAGCCGCTTGTCGCCGGGCCGGTCCTCGCGGGCGACGACGGCCGCCTGGGCGACGCCCGGGCAGCTCGCGAGGATCGCCTCGATCTCGCCGGGCTCGATCCGCAGACCGCGGAGCTTGACCTGGTGGTCGGTCCGTCCGGCGAACTCCAGTGTGCCCTCGGCCGGCCACCACGCCAGGTCGCCGGTGCGGTACATCCGGCTCCCGGGCGGCCCGTACGGGTCGGCGGTGAAGCGCTCCGCGGTCAGGCCGGGTCGGCCGAGGTAGCCGCGGGCCACGCCCGTCCCCGCGAGGTACAGCTCGCCGACCAGGCCCGTGGGCACCGGCCGCAGGCGGTCGTCGAGGACGTAGGCGCGCATGTTCGCCATCGGCCCGCCGATCGGCACGGTCGCGGCGTGCTCGGGGAGGCTGTGCACCGGGTGGCGGGTAGCCAGGGTCGTGGCCTCGGTGGGCCCGTAGCCGTTGACCACCTCGATGCCGGGGCAGACCTCCAGCACCCGGGCGACGGCGGCCGGGGAGACCACGTCACCGCCGGTCCACACCTCGCGGACCCCCGCGAGCAGGGCCGGCCGCTCCTCGGCGACCAGGCGGAACAGCCCGGCCGTCAGCCACAGTCCGGTCACCCCGTGCGTGCTGATCGTGTGCTGCAGCAGGTCGAGGTCGAGCCGCTCGGGCGGTGCGACCACGACCCGGCCGCCGCCCAGCAGCGGCACCCACAGCTCGTAGGTCGAGAGGTCGAAGGCGGTCGGGGAGTGCATCAGCACCCGCTCGTGTCCGCCGCCGTGGTATTCAGGGGTGAGCGCGAGGCCCACCACGTCTCGGTGGGTGACGGCCACGCCCTTCGGCCGGCCGGTCGAGCCGGAGGTGTACATCACGTACGCCAACTGCCGCTGGTCGCAGCGTACTTGGATGTCGGACGCGTCGGGTTCGCCCTCGATCGAGGCGGTCAGCACGTCCTCGGTGAGCACCAGGGCGGCCCCGGCCTCCTGGAGGATCAGGTCGATCCGGGACTGCGGGAAGCGCGAGTCGAGGGGCGTGTAGGCGCCGCCCGCCTTGATGATCGCCAGGAGCGCCACGACGAGGTCCGCCGAGCGGTCCAGCAGCACCGCGACCGGTGTCTCCGGTCGTACGCCCTGGCGGATCAGTGCCCGCGCGAGGCGGTTGGACCGCTGGTCGAGTTCCCGGTAGGTCAGCTCGGTGGCGCCCGCCACGACGGCCACCGCGTCCGGGGTGGCGCGCACCTGGCGGGCGAACAGCTCCGGCAACGCGGCCTCGGGCAGCTCGACCGCGGCGCCGGTGGACCGGGACAGCAGCCGGCGGCGTTCCTCGCCCGACATGATGTCGATCCGGCTGATCGGCCTGTCAGGGTCGGCGACCGCCGCGCGCAGCAGCCGCGCCCAGCGCTCGAACAGCAGCTCCACGGTGGCCGGGTCGAACAGGTCGGTGGCGTACTCCACCGCGCCGACCAGGCCGTCGGGGCTGGGGGCACCTCCCGGGCCGCCAGGCCCAGGGGGACCGTCCGGGCGGAACTGCTCGGTCAGACTGAACGTCAGGTCGACCCGCGAGGTCCCGGTCGACGCCTCCAGGTGGCCGGTCTCCAGGCCCGGCAGGGCGAACTCGCCCACCGGCGCGTTCTGCAGGGCCAGCATGATCTGGAACAGCGGGTGGTGCGACAGCGAACGGGCCGGGTTGACCACCTCGACCAGGTACTCGAACGGCACGTCCTGGTGGTCGTACGCGGCGAGCGCCTTCTGCCGCACCCGGCCGAGCAGTTCGGCGAAGCCGGGATCGCCGCTCGTGTCGGTGCGCAGCACCAGGGTGTTGACGAAGAAGCCGACGAGGTCGTCCAGCGCCTGGTCGGTACGGCCGGCGATCGGGCTGCCCACGGGGATGTCCGTACCGGCACCGAGCCGGGTGAGCAGCGCGGCGAGGCCGGCCTGGAGCACCATGAACATGCTGGCGCCGCGCTCGGCGGCCAGGTCCCGCAGTGCCTGGTGCAGTTCGGGGTCCAGCCGGACCACGACCCGGCCGCCCCGCTGGGAGGCCACCGGCGGCCGGGGCCGATCGGCGGGCAGCCGCACCTGCTGCGGAATGCCCGCCAGTTCGTCCTTCCAGTAGGCCAGTTGCCGGGCGAACAGGCTGTCCGGGTCGGCAGCGATGCCGAGCAGGTCGCGTTGCCAGCAGGTGTAGTCGGCGTACTGCACCGGCAGCGGGGACCACTGCGGCTCCTCGCCACGGCAGCGCGCCGTGTAGGCGGCCGCGAGGTCGTCGGAGAGCGGCCCCATCGACCAGCCGTCGGCGGCGATGTGGTGCACCACGACCAGGAGCACGTGCCGGTCGGGGGCGAGCGCGTACAGCTCCGCCCGGACCGGCGGCTCCGCTGCCAGGTCGAAGCCGCGCCGGGCCGTCTGCGCCAGCCGCTCGGCCAGCCGGCTCTCGTCGAGCTCGACCACCGGCAGTTCCGGGTGCGCCTGTGAAGCGCTCAGCACGACCTGGTACGGCACACCGTCCGTCTCGCGGAAGACCGTCCGCAGGCTCTCGTGCCGGGCGATCACGTCCGCGAGCGCGGCGTGCAGGGCTGGGCGGTCGAGTTCGCCGGTCAGGCTCAGCGCGAGCGGCATGTTGTAGGTGGCGCTCGGGCCGTCCATCCGGTGCAGGAACCACAGGCGGCGTTGGGCGAAGGACAGCGGGACCTTCCCCCAGCCTTCGGCCGGGGGTGCCCCCATGGGTCGCGGCCGGGCGGTCAGCGTGGGCCGGGCCGTGCCGGAGCCGTCGAGGCAGGCCGCCAGTCCGGCCACGGTCGGCGTCTCGAACAGAGTCCGGACCTCGAGCTCCGCGCCGAGGGTCGCCCGGACGCGGGAGGCCAGGCGGGTCGCCAGCAGTGAGTGTCCCCCCAGGTCGAAGAAGCTGTCCTCGACACCGACCTGGGCCAGGCCGAGCACCTCGGCGAACAGCTCGGCGAGGAGCTGTTCCTGCGGGGTCCGCGGCGCCCGCCCGGCTCCGGCCTGCCCCAGGTCGGGCGCGGGCAGCGCGCGGCGGTCGAGCTTGCCGCTGGCCGTCAGCGGCAACGAATCCAGCGCCACGAACGCCGACGGGATCAGGTAGTCGGGCAGTCGCCCGCGCAGCCATTCGCGGAGTTCGCCGATGAGTGCGCCGGTGCCCCGGCTGCCGGTCGGACAATTGGTCAGCGACGACAGCGGCGTGCTGGTGGTCCGGGCCGACCGGTACGGCTCGGCCGGGGAGCCGTGATGCGCCCGCGGGCCGGCGAAGACGACGTCCAAGGCGTCGGCCACGGTGGCCGACCAGGTGACGCCCACCCAGCGGTCGAACTCCAGCCCGATGACCTGGAAGTCCTCCGGGTCGGGGAGTTCGCTCTCCTCCGGTCCGTGCAGCCGCTCCAGCAGTTCGGCGAGCGAGCTGTCGCCGTTCTGCAGTGCCCGGGAAAGGGCGGCCTCGCGCAGCACCCGGCGGTTCGGCACTCCGGTGATCCGCAGCACGTCGGCGGGCGGCTGGGCGAGGAGTTCGCGCAGCTCGGCCAGTCCCGCGAGCCGGTGTCCCCACTCCAGCTCGACCGTCCGGCCCGGGGCCGCCGGAACGACCGGGGCCTTGTGCAGCGTCACGTCGTAGCGGTAGCGGATCAGTTCGTTGTGGTGACGGCCGCGCTTGACCTCCACGGCCACCGCGCCGATGTCCGTGCCGTGCTCCCGCAGGACGGTGAAGAAGTCCGGGTCGACCAGGAGTTCCTTCTCCACCCTGACGGCCTGCTCCACCGCGCGGCGCACCGCCGCGAGGTCACCGTCGGCACCGGTGCGGTGCAGCTGGACCGCGGTGGCCAGCGGGCGCAGCAGCCGCAGGTTGCGGACGTCGCCGACGAAGAGCGTGCCGCCGGGGGCGAGCAGCCGCATCAGCTTCCCGATCACGTCCGCGAGGTAGTCGGCGGACGGGAAGTACTGCACCACCGAGTTGATCACGATGGTGTCGAACCACCCGGCCGGCAGGCCCTCGGTGTCGTGCGCCGGGCGGGTCTGCAGCACGACACGCTCGGCCAGGTCGTCCTGTCGGCCGACCTGCGCGGTCAGCGCGTCGACCGCCGTGGCGGAGAAGTCCGTCGCCCAGTAGGTCTCGCAGTGCGGTGCGATCTGCGAGAGCAGCAGTCCGGTGCCGACGCCGACCTCCAGCACCCGGCGGGGGCGCAGGGCCAGGATGCGGGCCACGGTGGCGTCCCGCCACTGGCGCATCTGCTCGACGGGGATCGGACTCGCGTCGTAACTGCTGTTCCAGCCGACGAAGTTCTGACCGAAGCCGGCTTCCTCGGGGGTGATGGGCAGGGCGTCGTAGATGTCCTGCCACTCGCCCACGTGGTCCGCTTCCAGGCCACTGTCCCGGGCCTCGTCCTGGTGCGGGACGACGTAGCCGACGAGCCGGTCGTCCTGGGCGAGGACGGCGGCCTGGGCGACGGCGGGGTGCTCGGCCAGCGCCGCCTCGACCTCGCCGGGCTCGATGCGGAAGCCGCGCACCTTCACCTGGTCGTCGGCACGGCCGACGTACTCCAGCTCGCCGTCGCCCAGCCAGCGCACCAGGTCTCCGGTGCGGTACATGCGCTCACCGGACCCGAACGGGCAGGCGACGAACCGTCCGGCCGTCAGGCCCGGCCGGTTCAGGTAGCCGCGCGCCAGTCCCGCGCCCGCGACGTACAGCTCACCCGCCACGCCCGTCGGCACCGGCCGCAGCCGCTCGTCCAGTACGTACACCCGGGTGTTGGCGATCGGACGGCCGATCGGCGGGACGCCCGTCCCCGGGGACAGCGGGGCGCTCATGGTCGCGCACACCGTGGTCTCGGTCGGACCGTACGCGTTGATCATCCGGCGTCCGGGCGCCCAGCGGTCCACCAGTTCCGGCGGGCACGCCTCACCCGCCACCACCAGCGTCGGCACCTGCACCGAGCCCTCCGGCAGGGCGGCGAGGACGGACGGGGGCACGGTCACGTGGGTGACGGCGAGGTCCCGGTCGGCCAGCGCGGCCACCGGGTCCGCCGTCGGGGGCAGCACCAGGGCCGCGCCGCGCAGCAGGGCGGTGTAGATCTCCGACACCGAGGCGTCGAAGCTGGGCGAGGCGAACTGGAGCACCCGGCTGCCGGGTTCGATCGCGAACCGCTCGATCTGTGCGGCGACCAGGCTCGCGACGCCGCCGTGGCCGACCACGACGCCCTTGGGGCGGCCGGTCGAGCCCGAGGTGTAGATCACGTAGGCCGGGTGCCGGACGTCGAGCGCGACCACGGGATCGGTGTCCGGCCAGGCGGACACCTCGGTCACCAGCGCCGGGTCGTCGACCATCAGGGCCGGCCGGGCGTCGTCCAGCATGTACGCGATCCGCGCCGGCGGGTACGCCGGATCCACGGGCAGGTACGCGGCCCCGGCCTTCAGTACGCCCAGGACGGCCACCACGGACTCCACCGAGCGCGGCAGGGCCACGGCCACGGTCTGCTCCGGGCCGACGCCCCGGGCGATCAGCGCGTGCGCGAACCGGTTCGCCCGGACGTTCAGCTGCCGGTACGTCAACTCGGCGTCGCCGCACACCAGCGCGAGGGCGTCCGGGGTCGCCGCGACCTGAGCCGCGAACGCCTGCGGCACCGGGACGGCCGCCACCTCGCGGGCGGTCGCGTTGCCCCGCTCCAGCAAACGGTGCCGCTCGTCGGCGTCGAGGAGCTCGATCCGTCCGATCGACCGGTCCGGGTCGGCGGTGACCGCCTCCAGCAGGCGCGTCCAGCGCCCGGCGAGCGCCGCGACCGTCGAGCGGTCGAACAGGTCGGTGGCGTATTCCACCGCGCCGACGATCCCCGCCGGGCTGCCGTCCGGACCGAACTGTTCGACGAGACTCACACCGAGGTCGAACTTGGCGGTTCCGGTGGCCACCGCGTAGGCGGCGACGTCCAGACCGGGGAGGGAGAATCGGCCCATCGGAGCGTTCTGCACCGCCAGGATGGTCTGGAACAGCGGGTGGTGCGACAGCGAGCGGGACGGGTTCAGCGCCTCCACCAGGTGCTCGAAGGGCACGTCCTGGTGCGCGTACGCCGACAGTGCCGTCTCCCGCACCCGACCCAGCAGCTCGGCGAAACTCGGATCGCCGCTGGTGTCGGTGCGCAGCACCAGCGTGTTCACGAAGAACCCGACCAGATCGTCCAGTGCCTCGTCGGTACGCCCCGCGATCGGAGACCCGATCGGGATGTCCGTGCCCGCACCCAGCCGCGTGTACAGCGCCGCCAGCGCCGCCTGCAGCACCATGAACAGGCTCGCGCCCGAGTTGCGGGCCAACTCCACCAGGGCTGCGTGCAGTTCGGGGCTCAGCTCCAGGCCGACGTGGTCCCCGCGCCAGCCGGCGACGGCCGGCCTCGGCCGGTCGGCGGGCAGCTGGAGCAGCTCCGGCAGGTCGGACAGCTGACGCTTCCAGTAGTCGAGCTGCTCGGCGAACCGGCTCTGAGGGTCGGCGGCGTCGCCGAGCAGGTCGCGCTGCCACAGCGTGTAGTCCGCGTACTGCACCGGCAGGACCGGCCACTGCGGCGCGCGCCCCTCGCACCGGGCGGCGTACGCCTCGGCGAGGTCGCGGGCCAGCGGACCGGTGGACCAGCCGTCACCGGCGATGTGGTGCATCACCAGCAGCAGCACGTGCTCGTCCGGCGCGAGTACGAACAGCTCCGCCCGCAGTGGCGCTTCGGCCTCCAGGCCGAAGGGCTGTCGTGCGAACTCGGCCAGCTGCTCGAACAGTTCGGCCTCCGACATCTCGGTCAGCCGCGCCCGGGGCCGGGCCTCGGCCGGGTCGAGGACGAGCTGGCGGGGTACGCCGTCGACCTCCGGGAAGACCGTCCGCAGGCTCTCGTGGCGGGCCACCACGTCGGCCAGCGCCTCGTCCAGCGCCGCGTGGTCGAGCGTCCCGGTCAGCCGGAGCGCCAGCGGGATGTGGTACGTCGCGGCGGTGCCGTCCATGCGGTGCAGGAACCAGAGCCGGCGCTGGGCGAAGGACAGCGGCACCGCCTCCGGCCGCTCGTGCGTGGTCAGCGCCGGGCGGGCGTGGCCGGCCCCACCCAGCGCCTCGGCCAGGCCGGCCACGGTGGGCGCCTGGAACAGCGCGCGCAGCGCCACCTCCACTCCGAGCACCGAGCGCACCCGCGCGGCCAGCCGGGTGGCGAGCAGGGAGTGCCCGCCCAGGTCGAAGAAGTCGTCGTCGAGCCCGACCCGCGGCACGCCCAGCACCTCGGCGAACAGCTCGCACAGGATCTGCTCCTGCGGCGTGCGCGGCGCCCGGCCGCCGGCGGCCGGGCCCGGCTCGGGCGCGGGCAGCGCCGCCCGGTCCAGCTTCCCGTTCGGCGTCAGCGGCAGCATGTCCAGCACCACGAAGACAGCCGGTACCAGGTACTCGGGCAGCCTGCCACGCAGGTACGCCGCCAGCTCCGCAGGGCTTGGGGGTCCCCCCGGCAGGGGGCTGTGGGAGGCCACGTCGGGACGGGCCGCGACGTAGCCGATGAGCCGGTCGTCCCGGGCGAGCACGGCGGCCTGGGCGACGGCGGGGTGCTCGGCCAGCGCCGCCTCGACCTCGCCGGGCTCGATGCGGAAGCCGCGCACCTTCACCTGGTCGTCGGCACGGCCGACGTACTCCAGCTCGCCGTCGCCCAGCCAGCGCACCAGGTCTCCGGTGCGGTACATGCGCTCACCGGCCCCGAACGGGCAGGCGACGAACCGCCCGGCCGTCAGCCCGGGCCGGTTCAGATACCCGCGCGCCAGACCGGGGCCGGCGACGTACAATTCCCCCGCCACTCCCGGCGGCACGATGCGCAGTCGCTCGTCGAGGACGTACACCCGGAAGCCCGCGACCGATCGGCCGATCGGCGGTACACCGCGCCCCGGGGACAGCGGGTCGCTCATGGTCGCGCACACCGTCGTCTCCGTCGGACCGTACGCGTTGATCATCCGCCGGCCCGGCGCCCACCGGGCCACCAGCTCCGACGTGCAGGCCTCACCGGCCACCACCAGGGTGGTGGCCGTGAGGTCGGAGCTCTCCAACGCGGCCAGCGCCGAGGGCGGAAGCGTCACGTGGGTGACGTCGAGCCGGCGGTCCGTCAGGGCCTCCAGCGGGGCCTCGGACGGGGCCAGGACGAGGGCGGCACCGGTGAGCAGGGCGCCGCACAGGTCCCAGAACGACGCGTCGAAGCTGGGCGAGGCGAACTGGAGGACCCGGCTGCCCGGCGCCACGCCGAGCCGGTCGACCTGCGCCGCCACCAGGCCCGACACGCCGGTGTGGCTCACCATGACGCCCTTCGGCCGGCCGGTCGAGCCCGATGTGTAGATCACGTAGGCCGGGTGCCGGGCGTCCACCACGACATCCGGATCGGTCTCCCGCCGACCGGAAGCCTCGGTCACCAGTGCCGGATCGTCGACCACCACGGCCGGCCGCGCGTCGTCCAGCATGAACGCGATCCGCGCCGCCGGGTACCCCGGATCCACCGGCAGGTACGCGGCCCCGGCCTTCAGCACGCCCAGGACCGCCACCACCGACTCCACCGACCGCGGCAACGCCACGGCCACGGTCTGCTCCGGACCGACGCCCCGGGCGATCAGCGTGTGCGCGAACCGGTTCGCGCGAACATCGAGTTGACGGTACGTCACCTCGACACCACCGCAGACGAGCGCGACCGCGTCCGGCGTCGCCGTCACCTGCGCCGCGAACAGTTCCGGCAGGCTCACCCCGGCCGCCCCGCCCTGGACAACGGGCAGCAGCTCACAGCGCTCCTCTGCGGACAGCAGGTCGATCCCGCCGATCGGCTGGTCGGGCGCGGCGGCGACCGCGGCCAGCAGCCTGGTCCACCGGGCGACCAGCGCCTCGACCGTCGAGCGGTCGAACAGGTCGGTGCTGTACTCGACCGCACCGCCGATCCCGGCCGGCGCGCCGTCGGTCCCGTACTCCTCCGCGAACCCGAAGGTCAGGTCGAGCCGCGCGGTCCCGGTGGGCACGGTCACCGCGGAGACCTGGAGACCCGGCAGCTCGAAGTCGCCGCCCGGCGCGTTCTGTACGACCAGCCCGGTCTGGAACAGCGGGTGGTGCGACAGCGAGCGGGACGGGTTCAGCGCCTCCACCAGGTGCTCGAAGGGCACGTCCTGGTGCGCGTACGCCGACAGTGCCGTCTCCCGCACCCGACCCAGCAGCTCGGCGAAACTCGGATCACCGCTCGTGTCGGTCCGCAGCACCAGCGTGTTGATGAAGAACCCGACCAGCCCGTCCAGCGCCTCGTCGGTACGCCCCGCGATCGGAGACCCGATCGGGATGTCCGTGCCCGCACCCAGCCGCGTGTACAGCGCGGCGAGCGCGGCCTGCAGCACCATGAACAGGGTGGCACCCGACCTTCGGGCCAACTCCAGCAGTGCCGCGTGCAGTTCGGCGTCGATCCGGAGTTCCAGCAGGTCGCCGCCGTACGACATGGTGGCCGGGCGCGGTCGGTCGGCAGGCAGCTGCAGCTGCTCGGGCAGCCCGGCCAGCGCCTCGGTCCAGTAGGTGACCTGGCGGGCGAACACGCTGTCCGTGTCGTGCTCGTCGCCGAGGATCTCGTGCTGCCACAGGGTGTAGTCGCCGTAGGTGACCGGCAGCGGCGGCCATGCCGGAGCCCCACCGCCCTGCCGGGTGGTGTAGGCGGTGGCCAGGTCACGGGCCAGCGGGCCCATGGACCAGCCGTCCCCGACGATGTGGTGCATCACCAGCAGCAGCACGTGCTCGTCCGGCGCGAGCGCGAACAGCTCCGCCCGCAGCGGTACTTCCGAGGTCAGGTCGAACGCCCGTACCGCCGCCTCGCGCAGCAGGGCGGGCACCTCCGCCTCGCCGGCCGCGCGTACGGTCAGCGGGACGGCTGCCTCGCCGGCGTCCAGCACCCGCTGGTACGGGACTCCGGCGGTGTGCGGGAAGACCGTGCGCAGGGTCTCGTGCCGGGCCACCACGTCCGCGAGCGCGGCGCTCAGCGCGGCCCGGTCGAGGTCGCCGGACAGCCGCAGGGCGAGCGGCATGTGGTAGGTCGCGCTCGGCGCCCCGAACTGCTGGAGGAACCAGAGCCGGCGCTGGGCGAACGACAGCGGCATCGGATCGTGGCGGGGCCGGGGTACCAGGGCCTGCCGCGCGGTGCCGGCGTCGTGCAGCCCGGCCGCTAGCCCGGCGGGTGTCGGCGCCTGGAACAGGCTGCGCAGTTCCAGCTCGATCCCGAGGGTCGCCCGGACCCGCGAGACCAGCCGGGTGGCGAGCAGGGAGTGCCCGCCCAGGTCGAAGAAGCCGTCGTCGACCCCGACCCGCGGCACGCCCAGCACCTCGGCGAACAGCTCGCACAGGATCTGCTCCTGCGGCGTGCGCGGCGCCCGGCCGCCGGCGGCCGGGCCCGGCTCGGGCGCGGGCAGCGCCGCCCGGTCCAGCTTCCCGTTCGGCGTCAGCGGCAGCGCGTCGAGCAGTACGAACGCGGACGGTACCAGGTGGTCCGGCACCCGGTCGCGCAGGTACGCCGCCAGCGCCGCCGCGGTCGCCCCGGCCCCGGCCGGCGGGACGACGTACGCGACGATCCGGTCCTCCCGGGCGAGCACCGCGACCTGGGCGACACCCGGGTGCGCGGCCAGCTCGGCCTCGATCTCGCCCGGCTCGACCCGGAACCCGCGGATCTTCACCTGGTGGTCCACCCGGCCCGCGAACTCCAGCTCGCCGTGGGCCTGCCAGCGGACCAGGTCACCGGTGCGGTACATCAGCGCGCCGGCCGGACCGTACGGGTTGGCGACGAACCGCGTCGCGGTGAGCCCGGGCCGGTTCAGGTAGCCGCGGGCGAGTCCCGCCCCGGCGAGGTACAGCTCACCCAGCACGCCGGGGGCGACCGGTCGAAGCGCCGAATCCAGCACGTATGTCTGACAGTTGGCGATCGGCCGGCCGATCGGCACCGGCAGCGGACAGTCGGCGGGGTCGGCCGGCAGCGGGTAGGCGGTGATCACATGGGTCTCGGCGGGCCCGTAGTGGTTGTGCAGTTCCCGGCCCGGCCGGCGGGTCTGGAAGCGGCGCACGGCACCGCCGAGGCGCATCGCCTCACCGGCCTGGGCGACCAGCCGCAGGCCGGGCAGTTCCAGCCCGGCCTCCTCCGCGGCCTCGGCCAGCGCCTCGACCACCAGGTTGGGCGCGAACAGCTCCTCGACCCCGTGCCGGTCCAGCCAGCGGGCGAACAGCTCGGCGCTGCGGCGCTGCTCCTCGGTCGGCACCACGAGGGTCTTGCCGTACAGCAGCGCGGAGAGCGTCTCCTGCACCGAGACGTCGAAACTGATCGCGGTGAACTGCGCGGTACGCGTGCCGAGTCCGCCACCGACGGACCTGTGGTGCCACGCCAGCAGGTTCAGCAGCCCGGCGGCGGGCATCACCACGGCCTTGGGCCTGCCGGTGGAGCCCGAGGTGTAGATGACGTAGGCCGGGTGCCGCGGGTCCACGGCGACGGCCGGATCGTGCTCCGGCAGGTCCCCGTCCGGTGTGACGGCCGCGAGGTCGTCGAGCACCACGGCAGGCCGGGCGTCGTCCAGCATGTACGCGATGCGGGCGGCCGGATAGTCCGGGTCGACCGGCAGGTACGCCGCACCCGTCTTGAGGACCGCGAGGACGGCGACCACCAGCTCGGTCGACCTCGGCAGCCGCAGGGCGACGACCTGCTCCGGCCCCACCCCGCGCGCGATCAGTCCGTGCGCCAGGCGGTTGGCCCTTCGGTTCAGCTCCCGGTAGGTCAGCACGGTGTCCTCGAACACCACCGCCGGAGCCTCCGGGGTCGCCCGTACCTGCGCCTCGAACAGAGCGGGCAGGCCGGCATCGGGAGCCGGGCAGGCGGTGTCGTTGCGTACGACCAGCAGTTCGTGCCGTTCCTCGGCGGTGAGGACGTCGATCCGGCTCAGCGGCCGGTCCGGCTCGGCGACCACCGACGCCAGCAGACGCAGCCACCGGGCGACCAGTGCCTCCACCGTGGCGGGGTCGAAGAGGTCGGTGCTGTACTCGACCCGCCCGACGATGCCCTCGGCCGGCCCGCCGGTGCCGCCGCGCTCCAGCAGGTGGAAACCGAGGTCGAACATCGCCGTCGGCGTCCGCACCAGGACGATCTCAGCGGCCAGACCGTCCAGCGCGAACTCGGTGCGGGGCACGTTCTGCAGCGCGAGCAGCACCTGGAACAGCGGCTGACGGGCGAGCGACCGGGACGGGTTGAGGGCCTCGACGACGTGCTCGAACGGCAGGTCCTGGTGCGCGTACGCGGCCAGCGCGCCCTCGCGGACCCGGCCAAGGAGCTCGGCGAAGGTCGGGTCGCCACCGGTGTCCGTGCGGAGCACCAGGGTGTTGACGAAGAATCCGACGAGGTCGTCCAGGGCCTCGTCGGTCCGGCCCGCGATCAGGCTGCCGACCGGGATGTCCGTTCCCGCGCCGAGCTTGTCCAGCAGCGATGCCAGGGCGGCCTGCAGCACCATGTACACGCTGGCGCCGCGCTCCCGGCCCAGCCGGATCAGCCCGGCGTGCAGTTCGGCGTCGAGTTCGATCGCGAGGTGGCCGCCGGAGCAGGAGGGGGTCACGGGGCGAGGGCGGTCGGCGGGGAGCCGGATCTGCTCCGGCAGGTTTGCCAACTGCTCGGTCCAGTAGGCCTGCTGGCGGGCGAAGAGGCTGTCCTGGTCGGCCGGGTCGCCGAGCAGCTCCTGCTGCCACAGGGTGTAGTCGGCGTACTGCACCGGCAGCGGTGCCCACCCCGGTTCCTCGCCCTGTCGGCGTGCCGCGTACGCGGTGGCCAGGTCGGCGGCCAGCGGGCCCAGCGACCAGCCGTCACCGGCGATGTGGTGCATCACCAGGAGCAGCACGTGCTCGTCCGCCGAAACCTCGAACACCTCGGCGCGCAGCGGAGGTTCGGCCGCGAGGTCGAATCCGCGCGCCGCGGCTTCCGCCAGCAGTTCCGGCAGGACCGTCTCGTCGGCCGTGGTGACCGACAGCCTCGGGCACGCCTCTGCGGTGGCCAGCACCTGCTGGTGGGGCACTCCGTCCACGGCCGGGAGGACCGTGCGCAGGGTTTCGTGCCGGTCGACGACGTCGCCCAGCGCCGCCTCCAGGGCAGCCAGGTCCAGTGGCCCCGAGAGCCGCCACGCGAGCGGCATGTTGTAGCCCGAGTCGGCGCCCTCCAGCTGGCGCAGGAACCACAGCCTCCGCTGAGCGGACGACAGCGGCACCATCCCCCGGCCTTCGGCCGGGGGTGCCCCCACGGGCCGCTCCGCCCGCCCCAGGGCGAGCCGGGCCCGGTCCGCGCCGCCCAGCCCGGCGGCCAGCCCGGCCACCGTCGGGGTCTGGAACAGGGTGCGCAGCGCCAGTTCCACGCCCAGGGCCGCACGGACCCGGGCCACCAACCGGGTGGCCAGCAAGGAGTGCCCGCCGAGGTCGAAGAAGTCGTCGTCGACACCGACCTGAGGCAGGCCCAGCACCTCTGCGAACAGCCCGGCCAGCACGTGTTCCTGAGGAGTGTGCGGGGCCCGGCCGGCCCGCGACCCCGCGTACTCGGGCTCGGGCAGTGCGCGCCGGTCCAGCTTGCCGCTGGCGTTCAGCGGCAGTACGTCAAGGGAGACGAACGCGGCCGGCACCATGTAGTCGGGCAGTCGCTCGCGCAGGTGGGCCCGCAGGTCTTCCGGCCGAGGCTCCGCCCCGGTGGCGGGCACCAGGTAGGAGACCAGGCGGGTGTCCCCCGCCCGGTCCTGCCGGACGGTCACGGCGGCCTGCGCGACCTGCGGGTGTTCCGCCAGTGCCGCCTCGATCTCGCCGAGCTCGATCCGGAATCCCCGGACCTTGACCTGGTCGTCGATGCGGCCGAGGAACTCCAGGTTCCCGTCCGATCCCCACCGCACCAGGTCACCGGTGCGGTACATCCGCGAACCGCCGGGACCGAACGGGTCCGCCACGAACCGTCCCGCGGTCAGGCCCGGCCGGTTCAGGTAGCCGCGCGCCAGCCCCGCACCGGCGATGTACAGCTCGCCCGGCACACCCGCGGGCACCGGCTGCAACGCGGCGTCGAGCACGTGCAACCGGACACCGCCGAGTGGGCGGCCGATCACCTGGCGCGGGCTCGACTCCAGCGGTGCGAAGGTCGAGTCCACCGTGCACTCGGCCGGCCCGTAGTAGTTCAGGGCGAACACCCCGTCGGCCGCCCGCAACCGTTCCCACAGTTGGTCCGGAACGGTCTCCCCGCCCAGCCCGACCAGCGACGGACGCCACCGCGGATTGTCCAACAGGCCGTGGTCGACGAGGACTTGCAGGTAGGACGGGGTACCGCCGACCGTGTCCAGCCCGGCCCGCGCCGCGTACTCGAGGTAGGCGTCCGGGTCGGTCCAGGTCGCCTCGTCCAGGACGTGCAGCTCGTGGCCGGCGTACAGGGCGAACATCTGGTCGCAGGAGGCGTCGAACGACACGGACGTGGTCAGCCCCATCCGCATCCGCTTCCCCGTCCGGAAGACCAGCGGACACTGGTCGGCGAACAGGTTGCGCAAGCCGCCGTGCGTCGCCACCACGCCCTTGGGCGTGCCGGTGGAACCGGAGGTGTAGATGACGTAGGCCGGATGGCACGGGTCGATGGCCACCGCAGGGTCCGTCGATGGGCACCCCACCACCAGCGCGGTCGTCTCCGGGTCGTCGGCCACCAGCCATCCGGCGGGGCCGGTGTCCGGCAGCCGGCCCCGGGTGTGGGTGTCGGTCACCACCAGGACCGGTCGGGTGTCGTCGAGCATGTACGCGATCCGCGCGGCCGGGTACTCCGGATCGACCGGAACGTACGCGGCGCCGGTCTTCAGCACCGCGAGGATCGTCACCACCAGCTGGGCCGAGCGCGGCAGCGCCACCGCCACCAGCCGCTCCGGCCCCGCACCCCGCGCGATCAGAGCGTGCGCCAGCCGGTTCGCCCGCGCGTCCAACTCCGCGTAGGTCAGCGATGCTTCCGGCCCCACCAGCGCGACGGCGTCCGGAGTCGCACGCACCTGAGCCCGGAAGAGCTCCGGCAGGCTCTCGGTGAAGGCCTGGGCCGCCGGGCCGGTACCCAGCGCCGCCAACTCACCGTGCTCCTCGGCGGTGAGCAGGCCGAACCGGCTGAGCCGCCGCTGCGGGTCGGCGACCACGGCGCGGAGCAGCCGCTCCCACCGCTCGATCATCGTCTCGACGGTGGCCGGGTCGTACAGGTCGCCGGTGTACTCGACGCACCCGTCGATCCCCTCCGGGGAGCCGTCCTGCGCGTGCCGCTCGGACATGGTGAAGATCAGGTCGAGCTTGGCGGTGGTCGACGTCGACGGCATGTCGCCGACGCGCAGCCCGGACGGCGCGAAGTCGGCCCGGGGCGCGTTCTGTAGCACCAGCATGACCTGGAACAGCGGGTGGTGCGCCAGCGACCGGACCGGATTGAGGGCCTCGACCAGGTACTCGAACGGAAGGTCCTGGTGCGCGTACCCGGCCAGCGCGGTCTCCCGGACCCGGCCCAGCAGGTCGGCGAACGTCGGATCGCCCGAGGTGTCGGTACGGAACACCAGGGTGTTGACGAAGTAGCCGACCAGCTCGTCCTGCGCCTGGTCGGTACGGCCCGCGACCGGGCTGCCGACCGGGATGTCGTCGCCCGCGCCGAGCTTGCTCAGCAGCACTGCCAGCCCGGCCTGAAGCACCATGAACAGACTGGTGCCGTGGGCGCGGGCGAGTTCGCGCAGCCCGCGGTGCAGCTCGGCGTCCAGCCCTGCACGCACGGAACCGCCCCGGTGCGAGGCGACCGCCGGGCGGGGCCGGTCGCCGGGCAGCTGGAGCTGCTCGGGCAGATCGGCCAGCTGCCGGGTCCAGTAGGCCGCCTGGCGGGCGAACAGACTGTCCCCGTCGGCCGCGTCGCCGAGCAGCTCGTGCTGCCACAGGGTGTAGTCGGCGTACTGGACCGGCAGCTCCTCCCACTGCGGCTCCTCGCCGCGGCGGCGCGCCGCGTAGGCGCTGGTCAGGCCCTGCGCGAGTGGGCCCAGCGACCAGCCGTCACCCGCGATGTGGTGGAGGACCACCTGGAACACGTGCTCGTCCGCCGCCAGCTCGAACAGCCCGGCACGCAGTGGCACATCGACCGCCAGGTCGAACCGACGGGCCTTCGCTTCCGCCATGACGTTCGGCAGCTCGGACTCAGTGGTCCGGCTGACGAGCAGCCGCGGGCGGGATGCCTCGACGTCCAGCACCTGCTGGTGCGGCACTCCGTCGACCGCCGGGAAGACGGTGCGCAGGCTCTCGTGCCGCTCGACCACATCCGCCACGGCGGACTCCAGGGCGCGCCGGTCCAGATCCCCGGACAGCCGCCAGGCCAGGGAGATGTGGTAGTTCGCGCCGGCGCCCTCCAGCTGGTGCAGGAACCACAGCCGCCGCTGCGCGAACGACAGCGGGATCGCCTCGGGGCGTTCACGCCGTGCCAGGGCGGTCTGCGCCGGTCCGGCCGCCACCAGTGCGGCGGCCAGGCCGGCCGGGGTCGGCGCCTCGAACAGGGTGCGCAGCGGCATTTCCACGCCGAGCGTCGCGCGGATCCGGGCGGCCAGGCGGGTGGCCAGCAGAGAGTGCCCGCCCAGGTCGAAGAAGCCGTCCTCGACGCCGGCCGACGCCACGCCCAGGACCTCGGCGAACAGCTCGCAGAGGACCTGCTCCTGCGGGGTGCGCGGAGCGCGGGCGGTGGCCGGCGGGGCGAGGTCGGGGGCGGGCAGGGCCCGGTGGTCCAGCTTGCCGTTGGCGGTCAGCGGCAGCGTGTCCAGCACGACGAACGCCGACGGCACCATGTGTTCCGGCAACCGCTCGCACAGGTGCCCACGCAGGTCGGCCGGACTCGGTACGCGGCCCGTGGCCTGCACCAGGTACGCGACCAGCCGGGTGTCGTCGGCCCGGTCCTGCCGGGCCAGGACGGCGACCTGGGCGACGCCGGGGTGCTCGGCCAGCGCCGCCTCGATCTCGCCGAGCTCGATCCGGAAGCCGCGCACCTTCACCTGCTGGTCGGCCCGGCCGACGTAGTGCAGGCTGTTGTCCGCCGCGCGGCGCACCACGTCGCCGCTGCGGTACATCCGCGATCCCGGCGGTCCGAACGGGTCGGCCACGAAGCGCCCGGCGGTCAGGCCGGGCCGGTTCAGGTAACCGCGGGCCAGCCCGGCGCCTGCCACGTACAGCTCGCCGGGCACGCCCGGGGGCACCGGCCGCAGGTGGGCGTCCAGCACGTACGTCCGCAGGTCCGGAATGGCCGTGCCGATCCCGCCGACGGCGCCGCCGGACCGGTCGAGCGCCGCGTACGTGACGTGCACCGTGGTCTCGGTGATGCCGTACATGTTGACCAGCAGCGGCGCGTCGTCCGGGTGCCGCTCGTACCAGCTCGCCAGCCGGGCGTGCTCCAGCGCCTCACCGCCGAACACCACCGTGCGCAGCGCGAGCGGGCGGCCGGTCTCCGGGGCCTCCGCGTCCGCCTGCATCAGCTGGTAGAACGCGGACGGCGTCTGGTTGAGCACGGTCACCCGCTCGCGGGCGAGGAGCTCCAGGAAGCGGCCGGGCGAGCGGCTGGTCTCGTGGTCCACGACCACCAGACGGCCGCCGTACAGCAGCGGGCCCCACAACTCCCACACCGAGAAATCGAAGGCGTAGGAGTGGAAGAGCGTCCAGACGTCCTCTGCGGAGAAGCCGAACAGCTCCTCGGTCGTGCCGAACAGCCGCACCACGTTCCGGTGCGTGACCACCACGCCCTTGGGGTTGCCGGTGGACCCGGAGGTGTAGATAACGTAGGCGGGGTGGCCCGCGTCGAGGGAGACCTCCGGGTCGGTGTCCGGCAGCCCGTCCAGGTCGGCGGTGTCCAGCAGGAGCCGGTCCACCGGGTCCGCGCCCGGCAGGTCGCCGGTCCGGCTCGTGGTCACGAGGAGCGCGGGCCGGGCGTCCTGGAGCAAGTAGGCGATCCGGGCGGCCGGGTACTGCGGGTCCACCGGCAGGTAGGCGCCGCCCGCCTTCAGCACGGCGAGCACCGCCACGACCTGCTCCGCCGAGCGCGGCAGGGCCAGCGCCACGCGCTGCTCCGGCCTCACCCCCCGGTCGATCAGGGCGTGCGCGAGCCGGTTCGCGCGGGCGTTCAACTCGCCGTACGTCAGGGTGACTTCGCCGTCGGTGAGGGCGACGGCGGCCGGGTTCGCCCGTACCTGTCGCTCGAACAGCGCGGTCAGGCCGCTCTCCGACGCCCCCTCGCTCCGGTCGGTACGCGCCGGGAACAGCGCGCGGAGCTCGTCGGCGGACAGCACGTCCACCTGGCCGATCCGCCGGCCGGGGTCGGCGACGACGGCGCGCAGCAGTCGCAGCCACCGCTCGACGATCCCGGTCACGGTGGCCTCGTCGAACAGGTCGGTGCTGTACTCGACCACGCCCGACAGGCCGTCCTCACCTGGCTGTTCGGCCAGGATGAAGGTCAGGTCGCACTTGGCCGTCCCGGTGTGGACCAGGTCGCTCGCCACCCGCAGTCCGGGCAGGTCGAACGTGCCCAGCGGCGCGTTCTGCAGGGCGAGCATGGTCTGGAACAGCGGGTGGTGTGCCAGCGACCGGGTCGGGTTCAGCGCCTCCACGAGGTGCTCGAAGGGCACGTCCTGGTGCGCGTACGCGGCCAGCGCGTCGGTCCGCACCCTGCCCAGCAGTTCGGTGAACGACGGGTCGCCGGAGAGGTCGGTGCGCAGCACCAGGGTGTTGACGAAGAAGCCGACCAGGTCGTCCGCGGCCTCATCGGTGCGTCCGGCGATCGGCGTGCCCACGGGTACGTCGGTGCCCGCGCCCAGCTTGCCCAGCAGGGCGGCCAGTCCGGCCTGGAGCACCATGAAGAGGCTGGCCCCGCCGTCCCGGGCGAGCGCGCGCAGGCCCTGGTGCAGCTCGGCGTCGATCCGCACCGGCAGGTGGGCGCCCCGGTAGGACATCGCCGCCGGCCGGGGCCGGTCGAACGGCAGCTCGACCTGCTCAGGAAGATCCGCCAACTGATCCCGCCAGTAGGCGAGTTGACTGTTCAGCAGACTGCCCGGGTCCGCGCCGTCGCCCAGCAGTTCCCGCTGCCAGAGGGCGTAGTCGGCGTACTGGACCGGCAGCGGCGACCACTCCGGCTTCGCCCCCTCGGCACGGGCCGCGTAGGCACTCGTCAGATCCCGCAGGAGCGGCCCCGTCGACCAGCCGTCACCGGCGATGTGGTGCACCACCAGCAGCAGCACGTGCTCCTCGGCGCCGAGCCGGAACAGCTCGGCGCGCAGCGGCGACTCCTCGGAGAGCTCGAAGCCGTGCCGGGCCGCCTCCGCCAGCCGCTCCGGCAGGTCACGCTCGCCCACTTCGGTCACCCGCAGCCGCGGCCGTGCCGCGCCCGGGTCCAGCACCCGCTGGCAGGGCACGCCGTCGAGCACCGGGAAGACGGTGCGCAGGCTCTCGTGCCGTTCGACCACGTCCGCCAGAGCGGCTTCCAGGGCCCGCTGGCCCAGGTTCCCGGACAGCCGCAGCGCCAGCGGGATGTTGTACGTGGCGCTCGGGCCCTCCATGCGGTGCAGGAACCACAGCCGGCGCTGCGCGAAGGACAGCGGAACCGCCTCGGGCCGCTCACACCGCCGCAGAGCCGGCCGCGCCCGGCCCGCGACGTCCACCGCCGCCGCCAGTTCCGCGACCGTCGGCGCGTCGAACAGGTCGCCGAGCCGCAGCTCCACGCCGAGGATCGAGCGGGCCCGGGCGACCAGTCGGGTGGCCAGCAGGGAATGCCCGCCGAGGTCGAAGAAGCTGTCGTCCAGCCCGGGCTCGGACACCCCGAGCACCTCGGCGAACAGCCCGACGAGCAGGTGTTCGGTCGCGGTGCGCGGTGCCCGGCCCGGCGCGGCGGGCGCTCGCTCGGGCGCCGGGAGGGCCCGCCGGTCGAGCTTGCCGTTCGGGGTCAGCGGCAGCGCGTCCAGCAGCACGTACGCGGCCGGCACCAGCTGCCGGGGCAGCCGGTCCTGCAGGTGGTCGCGCAGGGCGGTGTCGGTCACGGTGGCACCGGGCTCGGGCACCGCGTAGGCGACCAGCCGGGATTCTCCCTCGGTGCGCACCATCACGGCGGCCCGGGCGACCTGCGGGTGCTCGGCGAGGACGGCCTCGATCTCGCCGAGCTCGACCCGGAAGCCGCGGATCTTGACCTGGTCGTCGGTGCGGCCGAGGAACTCCAGGTTCCCGTCCGACCCCCACCGCACCAGGTCCCCGGTGCGGTACATCCTCGACCCGCTCGGCCCGAACGGGTCGGCGACGAACCGCCCGGCGGTCAGCCCCGGCCGGTCGAGGTAGCCGCGGGCCAGCCCCGCGCCCGCGATGTACAGCTCACCCGCCGCGCCGGTCGGCAGCGGCCGCAGGGCACCGTCGAGCACGTACAGCCGGGCGTTGGTGACGGGCCGGCCGATCACCGGGCGTGCGCTCGAACCCATCTGCCCGACCACCGAGTTGACGGTGCATTCCGACGGCCCGTAGAGGTTGAGGCAGGATGCCCCCTCCGCCGCCCGCAGCTGCTCCCACAGCCGCTCCGGTACGGCCTCGCCGCCCGCCGCGACCAGTGCCGGGCGCCACTGCGGGTCATTCAACAGCCCGTGGGAGACGAGCACGTGGAGATAGGACGGGGTGGCTTCGATGTAGTCCAGTCCGCAACGCGCCGCATAACCGACGAAGGCGTCGGGGTCGGTCCAGGTCGCGTGCTCCAGGACGTGCAGCTCGTGGCCTTCGAACAGGGCGAACAACTGGTTCCAGGAGGCGTCGAAGGACACCGAGGTGGTCAGCGCCACCCGCAGCCGCTGCCGCGCCTTCAGCACCGGCGCGAAGTGCACCTGCCGGAGGTCGGCGAGCAGGTCGAGCAGGCCGCCGTGGGTCGGCAGCACGCCCTTGGGCCTGCCGGTGGAACCGGAGGTGTAGATGACGTACGCCGGGTGACCCGGGTCGACGGCCACCATCGGGTCGGCCGCCGGGCAATCCGCCACCAGGGCGGCCGTCTCAGGGGCGTCGAGCACCAGCCGGTCGACCGGACCGCTGTCCGGCAGGCGGTCCCCGCTGCGGGAGTCGGTGACCACCAGCATCGGCCGCGCGTCGTCGAGCAGGTACGCGATCCGCGCGGCCGGGTACTCGGGGTCGACCGGAACGTACGCGGCGCCGGTCTTCAGCACCGCGAGGATCGTCACCACCAGCTGGGCCGAGCGCGGCAGCGCCACCGCCACCAGCCGCTCCGGCCCCGCACCCCGCGCGATCAGAGCGTGCGCCAGCCGGTTCGCCCGCGCGTCCAACTCCGCGTAGGTCAGAGAGACGTCGCCGCACACCAGCGCGACCAGCTCCGGAGTCGCCCGGACGTGCTCCCGGAACAGCTCTGGCAGGCTCGCGGCCGGGGCCGGCGCCACCGGGCCGGCGCCGAGCACCGCCAGCTCGCGGCGCTCCTCGGCGGTGAGCAGTTCGATCCGCCCCACCGGCTCGTCCGGGTCGCAGTCCGCGACGGCGTCGAACAGGGCAAGCAGCCGCTGCTGGTGCGCGGCGAGGTCGTCGTCGCCGTACGCTTCCGGCGAGCCGTGCAGCCGGAGCAGCGGCGGGTTGCCGTCCCGGTAGTCGAAGACCCAGACGGCGAGGTCGGTGGTCGACCCGGACACGAAGTGGTGCACGGAGGCCGGGTGCCCGGCGAAGCTCGGCCTGGAGTTGAAGGCCATGATGTTGACGATCAGCGGGAACGCCGTCCCGATACTGCCGGGGGCGCCGAGGTCCCGCAGCAGATCCTCGCTGCGGTAGCGCTCGTGCGCGACGGCCGTCTCGACCTCCCGCGCCGCCTGGGCGACGAGTTCGCGCCACGGCATGTCCGGCCGCACCGCCAGCCGCAGCGGCACCACGTTGGACGTCGTGCCCGGCACCGCCGTCAGGTCGCGGTCGGCGCCCCGACGGGCGGTGACGGGCAGGGCGAGCACCACGTCCTGGTTGCCGGTCAGCCGGTGGGCGTAGAGCGCCGTCGCCGCGACCACCAGCCGGGACCACCGGACGCCGGAACGTCCAGCCGCCGCCCGCAGGGCGTCCGGGCGGCGCAGTTCCCGCTCCTCGGCCAGCCGGAGGGCGCGGTGCGGGTCGGTCGCGGAGGCGTCGGTGAGCCGGGTCGGGGCGGGCAGGTCGGCGAAGCGCTCGGTCCAGTAGGCGCGGTCGGCGGCGAAGTCGGTGGAGGCGCGGTAGGCGGCGTCGCTGTCGACCAGGTCCCGCAGCGAGCCGAACGGGCAGGGCGGCACGGCGCCGCCCTCGGCCAGTGCCGAGTAGACCTCGCCGACCCGCTGCCGGAGCATGGAGCTGCTGATCGCGTCCAGCACCACGTGGTGGTAGTTCAGGTACCAGAGGTACTCCGTCGGCGACGCCTTGATCAGCGCGTGGCCGAACAGCGGGTCACGAGCGAGGTCCAGCGGGCGCAGCAGGTCCCGCTCCATCCATTCCACGGCCGCCGCCCGGGGGTCGGGCTCCCCGCTGAGGTCGAGGTGGGCCGGAGCCCAGTCCCAGCTCTCCCTGAGGACCTGGCGCGGGCCCTCGCCGCCGTCGACGAAGGTCACGTGCAGGGCGTCGACCTCGCCGACCACCCGGCGCAGCGCGGTCTCGAACAGCTCCCGGTCCACCGGCCCGTGGATCTCCAGGCACTCGCCGACGCGGTAGCCCGGGATCGGCGTCCGGGAACTCTGCTCGGCAAGCCAGATCTCGCGCTGGGCCGCTGTCAGGGGAAGGGAGTCGCCGTCGAGACGGGGCATGGGGGGGAATACCTCCGGGAGTGGGACAGACGTGGGGGGAGGGTGGGGGGAGGGCGCGCCAGGGAGCACCGGCCGCGGTGACGTCACGTGGCGGGCGGCCGGCGGTACGGCTGGTGGGGTCAGGCGACGAGCTCTCCGGCCTGGAGCTGCCAGAGGGATGCGTAGAGTCCGTGCAGGGCGAGGAGTTCATCGTGGGTGCCCTGCTCGGCCACGACGCCGCCCGTGTCCATGACGTAGATCCGGTCGGCGTGGCGGACCGTGGAGAGCCGGTGGGCGATGATCACCATCGTCCGGTCGGCCGCGAAGACACGGAGCGTGCGCTGGATGGCGGCCTCGGTCTCGTTGTCCACGGCGGAGGTGGCTTCGTCGAGGATCACCACCGGCGCGTCCTTGAGGATCGCGCGCGCCAGCGCGATCCGCTGCCGCTGGCCGCCCGAGAGGGCTGCGCCGCGTTCGCCGATCACCGTGTCGTAGCCGTCCGGCAGCGTCGCGACGAAGGTGTGGGCCTCGGCCATCCTGGCCGCCTCGACCACGGCCTCGTCCGAGGCGCCGAAGCTGCCGTAGCGGATGTTGTCGGCGATGGTGCCGTCGAAGAGGAAAGGGTCCTGCGCGACGAACCCGATCGCGTGGCGCAGATCCTGCCTCGGCAGGTCGCGGACATTCCGCCCGTCGAGCAGCACGCTGCCCGACTCCGTTTCCAGGAAGCGCATCAGCAGCTTGGCGACGGTCGTCTTGCCGGAGCCGGTGCAACCGACGAGGGCGGTGACCTGCCCGGCGGGAATGGCCAGCGAGAGCCCCTCCAGCACCGGCGGCCGGTCGGGATAGGCGAAGGTCACGTCGTCGAGGACGATCTCGCCGCGCACCTTGCGGGCGTCGAGCGCTCCGCCGTCGCCGTCGGCCTCGCGGGGGAGGACTTGCAGCCGCCGGACCCGGTCGTAGGCGACAAGCGTGCGCTGGTACTGGTCGACGATGCCGCCGAGCCGGTTCATCCGCAGCAACACCATCTGGGGCAGCCCGATGAGCGGGCTGAACACCTCGAACGGCAGGCTGCCGTTGAGTACCGACCGGCCGCCGATCAGCAGGGTTCCGGCCATCGAACTGGTCGTGCAGACCCGTACGATCTCGGCGTGGCGGATCGTGCTCCGGTCGGTCCGCTGGCTGCTGTCCTGGACCTCCCCGCTCAGCCGGTCGATGCGCTCGGCCTCGTAATCCTCGGTGCAGAAGCTCTTGACGGTGGCACCGGCGTCCAGCGTGTTCACCAGCTGGCTGTGCAGCTTGGCCCGGTGCTCGCCGGAGACTGCGTAGTCGGCCGCGACCTTGTCCTGGTAGTGGAACGACAGCCAGGCGATGACCGGGATGGGCAGGAACGCGATCCAGGCGATCTGTGGCGCCAGCAGCAGGAACAGTGGCACCAGGAGGGCCAGGCTGGTGCCGAGGTGCAGCAGGTCGCCCGCCGAGGTGGCGAAGAAGGTGCCCAGCTGACGGACGTCGTCGGTGAGCGCGCCGGCGATCCGGGTGGTCCGCTCGCCTTCCAGGTGCCGTAGTTCGAGGTGCTGGACGTGGGCGTACGTCCGGTTGCGCCAGTCGTGCTCGATGTCCTGGCCGAGTCGGCGCCACTGGAGGTTCGAGGCGTACGAGAGGCCCGCCACGGCGGCACAGGCGGCGGCCATCAGCCCGGCCAGTCCGAAGAGTTGGGTGGACGCGGTGGTCAGGCCGAGGCGAGCCAGTGGAGCTGCCTCACCCTTGATGAGGACCAGTCCGGTCCAGCCGAGGAAGGTACCGAGCGCCATCTCCGAGACCTGGCAGGCGACGGACAGGGCAACGGCCCCGTAGAGACGGCGTCGGTGCGGTCCGACGATCTCCAGCAGGGGATGACGTTCGACGCCGGGCCCGGCCGCTTCCTGGGGCGCGTCGACCGTTCCGCGCCAGGCCTTCCGGAGGACGGCCGTGGTCAACGCGGCCACCCCGCCCACTGCCACCAGTTGCCTGCTCAGCGCCGACCCCTTGATCAGCGCGACCCCGGCCGCGACCCCGCCGCCGACGGCAAGCACCGGTCGCACGACCAGGCCGCGGTCCGCCTGCGGGGCCGGGGCGGCGACGGGTCGGACCGGTGTCGGACGTCCCGCTCCGGTCGGATCCTCCGCGACCAGGGTGACGGCTTTGCGGACGATCCGGCCGACGTCCGTGGCGCGCAGCCGTGCATCGTGCCGGACCAGCACCCCACCGGTGACCGGGTTGGCCCGGGCCTCGGTGATCCCGGGAATGCGGCGCAGCGCGGCGGCGAGGAACTCGGCCGTCCGTGGCCGTCCGAGCACCAGCTTGACGTCCCAACGCTGACGGCCCGGAGTGACCGAGCGCGGGTTCACATCCCATTCCGCGGACCGGAATCCGGCTGCGGCACCCAGTAGCGATGACATGCGTACAATCACCTGTTTGCGGAGGTCGCGGATAATCCGTCAACGGGCGCGACGGAATTCGGCGCACGACGGATTCACTGCGACGGAGCGGAAAGTCCGAGAGAGAGGAAGAGGCGCGGCCGGAAGGCCCACGGCCGACCGCCGCGAGGACCCGTCTTCCGAGGTCGGCAGGAAGACGCGCCCAGGCGGCGGGCGGGCATCAGGGCGTCACTACGCCTTCGCGGCACCGACGGTCGCGCGGATCTTCGGAGTCCTGGCCTCGTCCTTCTCGGCGTTCGAGGCTGCACCCTCGGCAGGCCGTTGGTCGTCGCCGGAGGCGATCTGCGCCGCCACCATCTCGGCAGCCACCTCGACCGCGAGGTCGTGGATGTTCTCTCCGGCCTCTCGGGCCGCTTTCTTCACCTCCATGACAAGACCGACGGACGTCGTGACGACACCGCGCATCAGTGGCTTGAGGACACGCTTGGCCAGTGGCGCGACGATGAGACCGATCAGGAACGGCGGAACGACGGGCGGCATGATGCTCCAACTTCTACGCAGATGTATGACAGAGGACCCAGGGCACTGCGCACTCCGGAGCACGCACAGCGGGGAAGGCGGAAGCACCCATTTCCGGAATCCTCGATATCCCGTGCCGGACTCCCCGCCGGGTTGAATTCCTTGTCGATGAGGTAAACCGTCCGCTCGTCGATCACCGTAGCCCAGTCATGACTGCCGAGGCCAAACGGTCTCGGCGGGTTTCACTCATGCGAGTGCCATCCCTGTTCTGACCGCTACGAATTGCAGAGGCGAACTCACCGAGCGAAATTCTTTTCTGATTTACCCATTACCGGTGATCTGCTTCATGGTGACTTCCGAGTTCGCGCGCCACCCTCCGGCGCCGGGCGGGAAAAGCCGGCGCGACTCCTCCCAGCACCGCCTCGCGGAAGGCCCGCACGTCCCGGCCCCGGCACTCACCGTGGTCCGGCCGCCGCCGTACGCGCCCGGCCTGAACCCCGTCGAGGCCGCCGTCCGGTCACTCACGCGCAGAGCAATGACCCACACTGCCTCCGACACACCCGACGGCCTCGACCGCACAGCCGCGCGTTACGCAGGATCCACCTCCGGCCCCACCTGTCGGCGGTTGCCTCACCGCCACCGCACTGCCCCCCGACTCACCTCACCCAGCCCGCCCTGAAAAGCTCAGCGACCGGAGAGACTTCCCGCGCACGCGTCCTGAGTCACGTCGCAGGTCCGACCGTTCACGGACGAGTGAACTCCCGGCCGGCCACTGGCGCACCGGCTGCCGCGAACGCCAGCATGATCGGCATGGCCACCACGTACCCCCGAGCTGAGCGGGCCGCCCAGGCCCGGGCGGCCGGAGCCCAGCTCGCCGCCGACGGAATCGACGGGGTGGTGTTCGGCTGGGTCGACAACGCCGGGCTGACCCGGGTGAAGTCCGTACCGCTCGCCCAGCTCGAACACGCCGCCGAGTACGGCGTCGGCGCCGTACCCTGCTTCGACGTCGCCCTGGTCGACGACTCCATCACCACTGCGCCTTCGAGTACCGGCCCGGTGGGCGACCTGCGGCTCGTCCCCGACCTCGACCGGCTCACGCCGCTCGCCGCCCAGCCCGGCTGGGCCTGGGCCCCGGCCGACCGCTACACCCAGGACGGCACCCCGCACCCCGGCTGCCAGCGCCGATTCGCCGGCCAGGTCACCGAGGCCGTCGAGCGGCGCGGGCTGTCGGTGCGAGCCGGGATCGAGGTCGAGTGGGTGGTGGCCGACGCGTCCGAGGCCCCCGCGTCGGTCGGGCCCGCGTACGGGATGACCCGTTTCATCGAGCACTCCGACTACCTGCGGGAGGTGCTGCGCGCCCTCACCGCCCAGGGGTTGGCCGTACTCCAGCTCCACCCCGAGTACGCCGCCGGGCAGTTCGAGGTCTCGGTCGCCGCCGAGGGGCCGGTCGAGGCGGCCGACACCACGATGCTGGTGCGCCACACCATCCGGGCCGTCTCCGCCCGGCACGGCCTGCGGGTCTCGTACGCGCCCGTCTTCACCGAGGGCTCGGTCGGCAACGGCGGCCACCTGCATCTCAGCCTCTGGCGAGAGGGCCGGAACCTCGGGCACGGCGGCCCCGGCCGTCACGGGCTGCACCCCGACGCCGAGCAGTTCTTCGCGGGCGTACTGGCCGAGCTTCCCGCCCTGCTCACCCTCGGCGCGCCCAGCGTCGCCTCCTACCTGCGGCTGGTCCCCTCCCGCTTTGCCGGGGCCTACCGCTGCTGGGGTCTGGAGAACCGTGAGGCGGCGCTGCGCCTGATCACCGGCTCCGCCGCCGGGCAGGCCAATGCCGAGTTCAAGTGCTTCGACGCCGCCGCCAACCCGTACCTTGAGATCGGCGGCGTGCTGGCCGCCGGACTCGCCGGCCTGGACGCCGGCCTGCCCCTCCCGCCCGAAACCCCGAGCGACCCCGCCTCCCTCGGCGCGGCCGAGCGCCTCCCGGCGAGCCTGCCGGAGGCGATCGACGCCTACGAGAAGTCCGCACTGCTGCGGCAGGCTCTCGGTCCCGAGTTGTACGAGGCCGTGCTGGCCGTCCGGCGGGCGGAGGCGGAGCTGTTCGCGATGCACACGGATGCGGACGTCATCGAGGCCGTCCGCTGGCGCTACTGACGAGCACGGGCTCTGCTCCTCGGCTCCTGGTCCATGAGTTGGTCAAAGGCCTGCTGGTCGCCGTCAAGCTTCACGGGGCTCAGCAGGATGCGGCCCCGGATGGCGCGGAGCAGATCCTTGACCGTGCCTGTGCCTGTGGCGAAGTGGTCGCAGGCACGGCGTCATCCGAGGTGAGGGGATCGGGCCACGCGCCGTTGCCGTCGAGCGCCACACCTGCCGACATAGGCCGCGGGGAACCTGCGCGAGCTGGGGGCATCGTACGTGTGCACCAGACCCCGGTACCGGGCAACACACCAGGCGTTCTGCGGCGGCAGCCCCGCACCCACCACACGTGGCGCCCACGCTCCGGACCGCGTGAGCGACGGCCGCTCCACATGGCGAAGTTCATTTCGTACGACCCTCGCCACGTTCCTGCCCGAGGCGACTGCCGGCCACCTCGGTGTGTGGACGCTTGTCGCGCGTGGCGAGAGGCGAGGCCCGCTTGTCAGCGCTCGACGACTCGTGCGTTCGGTGGGACTTCCGGCGTGGGTAGTGGTGCCGACCCCACCGAGAGGGGAGTCAGCTCCTTCGAGGTACCACGTCTCACCGTCCCGGCAGGGTGGTCGAGCAGGTCCTCGGCGAAAGACAGCCGTGGCCTCGGGTGGAGTGCCGACGGTGGCGAGGGCGCCGGGGATGGTCGCGGTGGCGTCGGCGGTACTGCTGCCGAGACCGGCGATTACCCCGGCATTTTGATCAGCTGTGCTGCTGCTGCTGCTGCGGCCGGCCTGTCCGGGCAGGACGAACGCGTTCACGACTCGGCAAGTGTCCAAAGACCCAGGTGGCGTACTGGAATCCGTGGACGAAGAGCAGTGCCCTGACGGCCGGTTGAGAGCGGCGGAACTCGTCGGATACGGAGGACATCCGCATCAGCCCACTTCGGCTCTGGGAGAGGATCCGAGAGTCGAACCGGTATCAGCGGGTTCCAGCGGCTTCGCCATGTAGACCGCCTCGGTACCGTAGCTCGCGGGCAGCCCGATCTCGGGCCGGGCACGGTAGCCCAGCCGGGACCACAGCGCCTCGGAGCCGCGCACGGCGACCAGAGAAAGGGTCCGGTAGCGGGCCGCCCGCCCGGTCTCCTCCAGATGCCGCTGCATCCGGCGGGCCAGGCCCCGGCCGCGCGCCCGCTCGACGATCGCCAGGTCGTGGGTGTGCAGGTTGCTTCCCCCGTTGCTCTCCTGTGCCGCGCCTTCCTCGGCCAGGCTCAGGTCCGGGCAGCGGAACAGTGGGTAAGGCAATGCGAGCAGATAGCCTCCGAAGCCACCCGCGTGCTCCAGTACGAAGCAGGTCGAGGGCGAGGCGCGGTGTCGGGAGCGGAGCGCCTCCCGCCCTTCGGACAGGCCGCTCGCGGCGTAGGCGCGTTCCTCCAGCGCGACCACCTCGTCCCAGTCCTCCTCCCGAAACAGCCGGAGCCGGGTGTCGGTCATGCGTCTCCTCCGTCCGGAGCCGGGCCTCCGACGCAGGTGTACGGCAGCGGCGCGAAGCCGTTGAACCCCCGGGTGGCGTAGGCGGCGGCGTACGCGCCGCAGGAGTGGACCCACACCGGGTCGCCGGAGGTGATCGCGCACGGGACCCGTACCAGGCCGTCCTCCTGGGCGTACGCGTCGTCGCTGTCGCAGGTCGGGCCGGCCACCATGGCGTCGACGAACTGCCCGCCGGAATGGGTGGGGAACTCCAGGCGGTATTGCAACTGGTCCATCTCGTACAGGCCGTTGAACTTGCCGCAGCTCAGGTAGAGCCAGTCCTCGCGGGTGCCGTCGAGCCGATGTCGGGAAGAGAGCCGGGCGACGTGGGCGCGGATCGCTCCGTGGTCGGCGACCAGGTGGCGACCGGGCTCCAGCAGGAAGTCCAGCGGGGCGGCGTTGACGGCACGCAGCCGTTCCATGCCCTCGCGGATCACCACGAACATCTTGTCCAGCGGCGGTTCCAACGGCCGGCCGCGCCGGTCGAGGACGCCGAGGGCGGGCAGTCCGCCGCCGAGGTTGATGCGGTCCGGGGTGATGCCGCGCCGGCCGAGCGCCTCCAGGACCGCCGCCAGCGAGTCGACCGCCGCAACCCAGGCCTCGGCGGTCATCTGCTGGGAGCCGACGTGCACCGACAGGCCGGAGGGCACCAGCCCGGCGCTCCGGGCGGCGCCGAGCACCCGCAGGGCGTCCTCGGGCGAGCAGCCGAACTTGCGGCTGAGGCCCCACAGCGCGCCCTCGCCGGTGGTCGCCAGTCGGCAGAACACCCGCGAGCCGGGGGCGTGTTCGGCGATCGCGCCGACGTCCTCCAGGCAGTCGGTGGCGTAGTCGCGTACACCCAGCCGGTAGGCCTCGGCGATGTTGCGGTCGGACTTGACGGTGTTGCCGTAGTGGATCAGCCCGGGGGCCACCCCGGTGCGCAGCGCCTGGGCGATCTCCTGCGGGCTCGCCGCGTCGAAGCCGGAGCCGAGCCGGGCGAGGTGGCCGAGCACCTCGTCCACCGGGCAGGCCTTCATCGCGAACCGGAGGGCGACGCCGGGCAGTTCGGCGCACAGGGCGGCGTACTGGCGACCGATGCCGTCCAGGTCGTAGATGATGGTGTCCTCGATGGCGGCGGCGAGCGCGGCGCGCAGGGCGGGGTGGTCGCGGAGGGGCGCGGTGGATGCGTGGACAGTGGCCTGCGCGGTCGGGGCGCGGTGGCCGGTTCTGCCATGGTCGGCCGTCCGACGCGGTTCGGCGATCTGGCGCACGTCAGTGGTCTGAAGCCTCACGTGTGAACTCCCGCTCCGACTGGATGAATGATGCCAAGGGCCTGCTGGCACGCATGAGATGAAGCGAGGGAGTCCAAAGGCCGGCTGTGACGCCTGACCTGGACTCCCTCCACGCCCGCACTCTATGCACTTCCGCGGCGTGCACCTGCACCTGCTCTGCACCCTGCGCGGCCTGCCACCTTCGCGCTGACCAACGCAAAGGCCGACGATCACGCCTGTCTCCCAGCGCGGCCAGCCCTTGTCCGGCCTGCCGCTCACTGACGCAGCACGCCACCGCGTCATCGGTACAGCGCTCGAACTGGGCGGTGGGGAACGCCCGGTCCAACCAGGTGTCGAACGCGTACTGCACGAACATGTTTGCCGACACTGGGGAGGCAGAGGGCCCTTGACGGGTCCCCCGATCCCACTCCCGCAAGGTGCCGCCGGGCAGTTGCAGCGCGCCTTGAGTGACCGCTCGGCATACAGAACCACCCGAACGGCGTCGGTGTGAGCCTCCATGACCTTGACGATCAGATACCACCGGATGCTGCGGGCTCGTCGGCCCCTCGACCTGCTCGGCGAACGTCGTCGCCGGACACGGCGGATTGAGCCATCTCGACCGCGCACCACGAGTTCGACGCCCGCCGGGACTCCTTCGACGCGCACGTCAGCGAGCCGGCGTGCCCATCGGCCGTGCACACGCCGCGACACCACTCCTCATCTTGAGCACCTCGCCGTCGGCACTGCGGAGTACACACAGAACGCGACCGTCCCCGCCGCACGCTCGATCGACTCGATCACCGCACTGGCCAAATGCCGCAGGCGACCTTGGGCAGCCGGACCGTATCCAGCTTGTCGGTGTCGGGCCGGCCGGGGACGTTCTTCACCTCGGGTGCGTGTCCCCGTTGGGTGAGGTTAGCGGGGTCGCCCGTGTCCGGCGTGATGCCCGTCTCGTTGCGGTAGCTGGTTGATCAGCTGGCGCGAGAGGTGGGTCGGATGAGCTGTGATGAGGTGCTGCGGCTGCTCCGGGTGCGGGAGGCCCGGTATGCCGGTCCGGTGTGTTGTCGGCAGGCGGTGGAGGGGCTTGGTCCGAAGGTGCTGCCCCGCCGGACGGAAGTGATCCGACACCGTTCGAAGAAGGCCGTCGCGGCGAGCGGGTGAACGTGTGGCAAGAGGACGGTCTTCTCCTCGTCGGCCGGGCTGATCTGCCTGACCGCGCAAGGAAGAAGACCTGGTGGCGCCTTAAGTGTCCGAGCTCCGCCGATGCCTTCACGAGGACTACGTCACGTTCGCGGGGCGGGTGCTGGTGCAGGACCGGCTCGATATTCGTGCTGCCGCGGCGCCGCCGGGATGTGACGGCGCGGACGGGCGGGCGCGCACGCGCGCGGAGCGTGGGCATGCGCGGCAGTTGGCCACCACCGTCGAACGCGTGGACATCTCACGGGTCGCGTACCGCTCGCCGGCGCCGAACCTGCACGTACCCGGCAGCTCGTAACGACGCCGCCGAGCTGCTGGTGCTCACCTGTGACGCCACCGGCGTGAACATGATCCCGTCCGGGTTGAGGGACACCACCCGCGCCACCGCCGAGACCCACGCGGCGGCCGGCCTTCCCTGAGCGTCTCGATCTCTGTCCATGAAGAGCGTCTTGCGTGCCTTGGCCCGCAGACGTCTCCGAACGATGTTTCGCCCCGCCAGCTGGAAGGTGCCATGAGCGCGCGTCGTCTGCTACCGAACGATGAATCCCTTGACCTCATCAGGCTGGTCCGGAAGCTGGCGGCCGATGAACTCGCGTCGCGAGCGGATGCCGATGAGGCGAACGAGGCATTCCCTCGTGACGTGTTCAGGCTCCTCGGACGCGTCGGCCTGCTCGGTTTGCCGTACTCCGAGGCGTACGGCGGCAGCGGCCTGTCCTACGAGGTGTACCTGCAGGTTGTCGAAGAGATCGCGTCCGTGTGGGCTTCGGTCGGCGTAGGTGTCTCCGTGCACGTGCTGTCGTGTTTCGGCCTGGCGACGACGGGCACCGAGGAGCAGAAGCAGGAGTGGCTGCCCGCGATGCTCGGTGGCGAGTTGCTGGGTGCCTACTGCCTCTCGGAGCCGCACGCCGGCTCGGACCCGGCCGCGCTGCGGACCCGGGCCCGTCTGGACCGCGATCACTACGTCCTGAACGGTGCGAAAGCCTGGACGACCCACGGTGGCCACGCAGACTACTACAAGGTCATGGCCCGCACCTCGGAGGACCGCACGGGTATCTCGTGCTTCATGATCCCCGCTGGCACCGAGGGCCTCACCGCTGATGTACCCGAACGGAAGATGGGCTTGACCGGGTCCACGACGGCGACCATGGTCCTCCGGGACGTCCGTGTCCCGGTCGAGCGGCGTATCGGTGCCGAGGGCGGCGGCCTGCGTATCGCTCTCGCGAGCCTGGATTCCGGCCGTCTCGGTATCGCGGCCGTCGCGGTCGGTCTCGCCCAGGGCGCTCTCGACCACGCGATCGCCTATGCACGCGATCGGGAGACGTTCGGATCACGCATCATCGACCACCAGGGAGTCGCGTTCCTGCTCGCCGACATGGAGGCCGCGGTGTTTTCAGCGCGTGCTGCGACCCTCCATGCCGCCCGGTTGAAGGACGCGGGACTGCCCTTCAGCCGTGAGGCGTCGATCGCGAAGCTCGTCGCGACCGACAACGCGATGCGTGTCACCACTGATGCGGTTCAGGTCCTCGGCGGGGTCGGCTACACGCGCGAGTTCCCGGTCGAACGGTACATGCGTGAGGCCAAGTTGACTCAGATCTTCGAAGGCACGAACCAGATTCAGCGCATGGTCATCGGGCGGTCGCTCGCCAAGTCCAACCATGGTGACCTCACCCTGGCCCCTTGAGACTTGGTTCTGAAACTGATCGGAAGATCGACCTCGAACGGCGAAGGGACGGAGGAGGCCGTCACCGCCGGGTCAGCGGCCGCAGGCCGGGTCACAAGCACCGGCTGAGCAGGACCCGGCATTGACGACCCAGAGACCAAGGTGACCTGGTGGCCGCGGTGAGCGTCGGCGTCGCAACAGCCCGCTCCGCGACATCCGTCACTGGCGCACGCGAGAGCGCCCGGGAGACTGATGTCTTGGACCCCCTGTGGGGCCGCATCACCCATGCCGCCGTCAACCCCGAGCACTGGCCGGTCATCCCGCACAAGGTGAAGGTCGGCTGGTTCACCCCGGAGATCGACCCGCACAAGCTTCTGCTGCCGTCCTACGGCACCGGCCGCTGGGACCTGCTGGTGATCCCGCCCAAGACCGGCCCGGAAGCAGCAGCACGTCTGATGGCGGCGGCATCCGAATACGGCGGCACGCCACTGACCGCAAGCGTGCTCATCACCGCCGACCGGGCCCCGCACGACGCCTCCATGCCGGTATGCGAGATGCGCGTCGACAAAACAGCTGCCTCCTGCCCCTGCATTCGCCCGGGTGACGAGAGCCGAGACGCTGCGAGCCTGTCGCTCTGGCTTCGTTGAGGCGGCCCGGTCCCTGGGCGCCAGCCGCCGGATCCTCGCCCGACACGTCCTGCCGCACGCCCAGGGCCCGCTGCTCTCCCCGCTGGCACTCGAACTCGGCATCGGGATCCTCCCGGTCTCCGGCCTGAGCTTCCTCGGCTACGGCGCCGACCCGCCCACACCCGAACGGGGCCTGCTGGTGGCGGATGGGCGCGACTATGTGGCGACGTCCTGGTGACCATCGACGCTGCCGGGCCTGGCCAGATCCGCCCAGGCTGCCACGAATGCAGCCATGGGCTGTCGCCGGGTAAGCGGGGCGGCGGAACCACGCCGATCCAGTTCCGGAAGGAATAAATCCCCCTGGTCAGACCCGTGGTTGAGTGCTCCGATGCTGACTTTTGCTGACTTCCAGGGACTCGTAACGCTCTGACCTGCGGCAATGCCGAAGGATCCAATGGTTCTGGAACTGGATCGGACGGTCACACGACGATATCGCGCAAGCCCGGGAAGACTGGATGAACGGGTCCCGATTGGGCGAGGTGAAGGGCTACGACGGCCCTCCGTTTCCGGCTCCTCATCTCAGGCTGCCGGACGTGCCGCGACGGCCTCCGGCCAGTCGACGAGGCCGCCGGTGTAGCCGCGTGAAGCGGCCGGCACGGTCGCTGCGGCCCGCCCCGACTGCGCGTCGGTGATCCCTGCCGTGGGCTCCGCCTCGCGGCCCTCGCGCATCCGGACCTTCCCGCGCAGCCGGTCGTGGAACTCGGCGCTCAGCCCGTGCTCGCGCCAGCGGCGGAAGAAGGCGTAGACCCGGCCCCAGGCGGGGAAGTCCGCCGGCATCGCCCGCCAGGAAATCCCGCCCGCGACCAGGTACCGGATCGCGTCCAACATCCGCCGGTGGCAGTAGCCCTCGGGCTGCCCTCCCCGCCCCTGCAGCCAGGCCGGCACCGGCAACAACGGCCGCACGGCCGCCCACTCCCCGTCCGTCATGTCCGACGGATACCGGCGCACCCGATCGGGATGGTCGGCCGCGTTGCCGTACACGTGCGCGAGGCAATCAACCGATGGTGCGGCCGAGTCGAACTGGATGGACTCGGACGCGTACAACAAGGACAGCAGGGCCTCCCGGTACTGCTCGGTCGGATTCGCATCCCCGAGCTACCGAGAGGCCCTGACTTCATGCGCGCACCACGGGAAGATCACCCCAGCGGGAAACCTGTTCGACCTGCACGTTCCATGAGCGGTTGAGATACGGCTTCTGAGCCGCCACGTGACCGACCTGAAAGCGGCCTTGCCCACCCGGGGCGTTCAGGACCTGTTCGACCAGGGCAACCGGGTCGCGAGGACGGGCGCGTCCTGCACCACGGTCCCGCAGGTCAGCGGCTACCGTCGTTCTCCTGGACTCAAGATCCAAGTGATGCGAGTGCCCAGGATCCGAGGGCAGAGCCCGCGGCCTTCGCCAAGGAGACGAGACTCATCACCCGGGATCAGACCGTACGCGGCTGGCGTTGGGCGTCGCGACGGCCAATGAGGAACCAGATCACGCTCCCGAGGAAGGGGGCCACGACGGCGAAAGCGGCCCAGGCCAGCTTCATCGCTCCGGTGAGACCAGACCTGGCGATGCTGACCAGGGCCCCGATGAACAACACCGCGTAGGCGATACCGACGGCCACGACCACGACCACGGCTGCGATTCCAACCGCGTTCTCGCCCGTAGCGGCAAGTGTCATCTGGTGTGCAAGCTGCGGATTCATCATTGTTTCCTCGTGCTGGGGGTCCTCAGAGTTCGCCGGTTGGGCAACCTCAACTGACACCAGCATGACTGCACCGAGATGCCCGATGCGTCATACTTTGCGCTCGATCCGATCATCCGGAGGTCGGACAGTAGGCCCAGAGCACTCAAGCTGATGCGTCGGCCTTTGACCGCAGCCGCATCTCAAACACGGTGGGCGGCGTGGGTCAGGTTTCGTGCGGGCCAGGCCTGCAGCACGACGCGTCGGGCCCGGCGCGAGGGGAGCCTGCGTGCGGCAGGCTTCTGCGAGCGCCCGTTCGTGCACTGGGTTCTGTGGGCGGTGTGCATGATCGCCCCGGAGGGGCTGCCGCGGGGCCTCTCGGCCCGCCGTCAGGGCGTCGATGACCTGCGAGGTACGCAGTGCGGCCGGTGATCGCCCAGCCGGCCAGGCGGCGTGAGCGCAGGTCGATCACGGCCGCGAGGTGGCAGATCTTCCCGCCGGCGAAGGTCAGGCAGGCGATGCCGCTGACGTACCTCGTCGTGGACGCCTGCCACGCGGTGCCCGGGCGGGACCGGTCGCGGCCCGGCGACTTCAAGCCCTTTGCCCGCGCGGCCTTCAGCTCGGTGATGCCCGCGTACGCTCTGAACCGGCGTAACGAAGCGGAGCGGGCTCCCCACGCACGGCCGTCGATGCGCTCCGACAGTTCACGCAGGGCGGCCGCGCCGCTCAGCAGGGTGCCGCCCCGGATCGATGTGCGGGCGTCCATGTCGAGGAGGTGCCACATCGCGGGGTTCCGGATCAGGACGGTCGGGTCGATCTCGACCCGGCTTCCCTCCGTGTCGCGGAGGACCATCCGCTGGGCCACCCCGTCGTTCCACCGGACCGAGATCAGGGAGTCGGTACGGACTGTTTCCTCCACCAGTACTCCGCGCTTGCTCAGCAGCCCGGACGCACCGAGACCCGCGACGGAACCAGGATCACGAAGACCAGCCCGGCCAGGCCGGTCCAGAGCAGGCCGCGGGTCACGTCGAGCTCGCCCAGGCCCGCGTCCAGGGTGATCAGGACAGTGAAGAGGAGGAACGCGACCCCGATCGCCGAGCGCAGCTCACCGGCCCAGTGGGTGTCTTGTGCGAAGCCTCGTTCCATGAGCGCCACGTTGGGCCGACTGAAGCGCTGGTGCGGGACCCTGATGTGCTGCTGATGCGACGGCCATGAGATTTTGACGGGGTCCCCGCCCGACAGGGACCCCGTCGTCGTCAGCGGCCTGGCGGGCTGCTCGAAGGATCCGGCCGGGAGTGCTCGTACCGGGGCGGGCTCCCCGTGGGCCTCGGAACCGGCTTCACCGCATGGCTGGGGTCCGGCCTCCCGGGACTCGCGCCGCCATGCCCATCTTGGGGAATCATTCGGCCGGGCTGCATTCCTGGAATACGGCACTCCGAAACAATTTATGCAGATGCTTCGGAATAAGGCATTCCGATGCTCCGGAATGACACTTTCGGAACCCCACGCTCCGAGGCCTCTGCAATCCCAGATGTGGCGCACGTCACTTCGATGTCGTTGGACGAAAATTCAAGCCGAGTGTTTACATATGGAGGGCTCTCGACGGCCGCCCTTACCGCCGCCGAGTCCGTAACCCCGACTTCTTCCGGGGTTATCGAAAACCGAACGTGCAGTTACGCTCATTCCGGGAGCGGGGGGCTTCCGCGGGGCGATGGACTCATGTACGCGTTCATCCATCCGCGCCGTACGGCGGCCTTCTCTTCCGCTTTGACCCATTGCTTCGGGGCTCTCCCGAACCGACGGATAGGACAGTGATGAAGGCACGGAAGACGATGCTCAGCGCTGTTGGCGCGGCTCTGGGGGCGGGTGCCCTGGCGTGGCTCGCGGTCGCGGGCGGAGTCGCCGGAACGGGCGCGCCGGTCGGCGCCTCGGCGATGGGTTCCGTCGCGGACGAGGGTCCCGGTTACGCGATCGAGGACTTCGGTTATCCGAACGCCGACAAGATCCTGGCGGAGCGGGGCATCACCCTGAAGCGAGGTGACGGTCACATCGTGCTGGCGGACTGTGCGAGCGCGACCGACCTGCTGGAGGTCTGGTCCCGTGCAAACGACAAGATCTGTTTCCGCGTCACCGGCGCCAGCGGATACCTGACCCTGGAGATCCCCGCGGTCTTCGCGGTCAAGGGCAACAGCTACTCGGCCCAGGTCGACATGACCACGGGTACCGAGCAGAAGAAGTTCGACGTGAACAAGAACGCCTGGACGCCGGTCGGCGAGAGCGCCGACGAGCAGGGCCGCGACTTCATGCTCATGGAAATCCGCACGGCAAAGTAATATCCGCGCCACACCGAGGCGCATATGCCTCGCCGAGATGAAGCCCCTTTCGTCACCTCGTCTCCGGTCTTTTGGCGACCGTGAAATCCGGCAGCGCGCACGGCGGTTCCATACGGCCGGTGAAGCAATCGAGACAGAGTTTCGGTCGGTTTCCCACCCACCTGCTCAACCGAAGGAACATGCATGTCCCTTTCTCGTTCGCGTACCACGCGAATCAGCAGCCTGCTCCTCTCCGCCACCGCGGTCTCGGCCGGCCTGATCACCGCAGTGCCCGCTTTCGCCGTGACCGGTCCCGAAGCCGCGGCCGGACAACTCGCCTCCGTGGTGAAGCTGAACATCGGCGACGAGGCGAACTCCCGCGCCTGCACCGGAATCCTGGTCGACCAGACATGGATCGCCACCGCTGCCAGCTGTTTCGCCGCCACCCCCGGTACGCCGGTTCCGGCCGGCAAGCCCGCGCTGAAGAGCACCGCCACCCTCAGTGACGGCAAGGCCGTCGAGGTCGTCGACCTGGCACCCCGTACCGACCGCGACCTGGTCCTCGCCCGCCTCGCGACCCCGGCCGCCGGCATCGCGGGCATCAAGCGCGCCACCGCCGCCCCGGCCGCCGGAGCGGAGCTGACCGCGGCCGGGTTCGGCCGTACGAAGTCCGACTGGGTGCCGGGCAAACTCCACACCGGCACCTTCACGCTCGACACCACCGACGCCGCCACGTACAGCATCACCGGCAAGGGCGCCGACGCGCTCTGCAAGGGCGACACCGGCGGCCCGCTCCTCAACGCCTCCGGCGAGCTCATCGGCATCAACTCCCGCTCCTGGCAGGGTGGTTGCCTGGGCGCACCGGCGACGGAGACCCGTACGGGCGCCATTACCGCGCGCATCGACGACCTCACCGACTGGGTGCAGGGGGTGCGGGCTCTGACGTCCGGCTGGAAGGCCGAGACCCTCGTGCAGGCCGATTCGACGCTGTACCAGGGCATCAGGCTGAACGACGGCTCCTGGACCGGCTTCACCGACGTCCAGTCCAAAGCGGGGAACATCGGCGGCGTACGCACGGCTGCCGTCGCCGGCATCGACCGCGACACCCACGTGGTGGCGCTGGGCGGCGACGGACGCCTTCATCACACCATCCGCAAGGCGGACGGAACGTGGGGCGTCTTCGGCGACGTCAACGCCGCGGCCAGCAGCCTGAGTGGCATCACCCAGGTCTCCACGGTGTCCATCGGCACCGACCTCCACGTCGTGGCCATCGCGGGCGGCAAGGTGTTCCACACCGTGCGCAACGCCGCCGGCAACTGGACCCCGTTCGGGGACCTCGCCGGCGCGGTCGGTCCCATCGGCGCCGTCACGTCGGTGGCCACCGCCAGCGCCGGGGGCCAGCTGCAGCTCGTCGCCGTCAGCGGCGGCAAGGCCTTCCACACCGTCCGCGCCACCACCGGCCACTGGACCGGCTGGGGCGACGTGGCCGGTGTCGCCGGTACCACCGGCTCCATCAGCTCCGTGGCCATGGCCGGTGCGGGCGGCGACGCGCACATCGTCGTCGCCACCGAGAACGGCACCAGGCAGTACCACTCCGTCCGCTACGGCAACGGCACGTGGGCGCCGTTCGGTGACCTGCGGGACTACCTCGGCGCCGTGACGGCCAAGTCCGTCGCCGCCGGCACGGTGGACGGAGAGCTCCAGGTAGCCGTGACCACCACCGACAACCGGATCGTGCACACGATCCGCCACACCGACCGCACCTGGGGCCCGACCGCGCCGGTCACCGCCCGAAGCGTCACCGGAACCCTCGGCTCCATCTCCCTCGCTGGCACCCTCTGACACCCGGGCCGACCCCCCGTGACGCCTCCGGCGCCGCAGGGGGCCGCCTGCGGCCGCGCAGTGCAACCCGAAGGAACCTCCATGCCCGTTTCCCGCCCGCGCCCGGCGCGGATCTCCGGCCTGCTCGTCACCGCCATTGCGGTCTGCGCAGGCCTGATCACCTCGGCTCCCGCTCTGGCGGTGTCCGGCCCCGAGGCCGCCGCCGGCCAGCTCCCGAACGTCGTGAAGCTCAACCTCGGCGATGAGGCCGACTCCCGTGCGTGTACGGGCACACTGGTCGACCCCCTCTGGGTGCTGACGGCCGCGAGCTGTTTCGCGGCCACGCCCGGTACGCCGGTCCCGGCGGGCAAGCCGGCCCTGAAGACCACCGCGACGCTCAGCGACGGCAAGACCGTCGAGATCACCGATATCGCCCCGCGCGACGACCGTGACGCGGCCCTGGTCCGGCTGGCCACCGCCGTCACCACCATCAAGCCGGCTCCCCTGGCAACTACCGCACCGGCCGCTAACACCGAACTCACCGCGGCCGGGTACGGCCGCACCAAGACCGAGTGGGTACCGGACAAGCTCCACACCGGCATCTTCACCCTCAACTCCACCACGTCCACCACCCTCGCCATCACCGGCAAGGGCACCGACGTCCTGTGCAAGGGCGACACCGGCGGACCGCTCCTCAACGCCTCCGGCCAGCTCACCGCCATCAACTCCCGCTCCTGGCAGGGCGGCTGCCTCGGCACCCCCGCGACCGAGACCCGCACGGGCGCCACCTCCACCCGCACCGACGACCTCACCCAGTGGATACAGGACACGGTCCGCCCTGGCGTGCAGAACGATCTGAACGGTGACGGCCGGTCGGACGCCGTAATGACCTACTACCACGCCGACAGCTCGATTGGCTTCTACACCGCTCTCGGCAACACCGGTGGTGGTTTCGGCGACTTCACGGTCGGCTATACCGTCCCCGCCAGCAGCTGGGACCGTGCCTCCATGAAGGTCGTTTCGGGTGACTTCAACGGGGACCGCCGCACCGACCTCGCGATGATGTACCGCTTCGGCGACGGCTCGATCAAGATGTTCACCGGCCTCGCGGACGGCGCCGGTCACATCCAGCCCTTCACTTCCAGCACTACCGTCCCCGCCGGCGCAGGCTGGGACTGGAACGCCATCGAGCTCCACGCCGGCGACGCCAACGGTGACGGCCGAGCCGACGCGATCATGACCTACTACCACGCCGACAGCTCGATTGGCTTCTACACCGCTCTCGGCAACACCGGTGGTGGTTTCGGCGACTTCACGGTCGGCTATACCGTCCCCGCCAGCAGCTGGGACCGTGCCTCCATGAAGGTCGTTTCGGGTGACTTCAACGGGGACCGCCGCACCGACCTCGCGATGATGTACCGCTTCGGCGACGGCTCGATCAAGATGTTCACCGGCCTCGCGGACGGCGCCGGTCACATCCAGCCCTTCACTTCCAGCACTACCGTCCCCGCCGGCGCAGGCTGGGACTGGAACGCCATCGAGCTCCACGCCGGCGACGCCAACGGTGACGGCCGAGCCGACGCGATCATGACCTACTACCACGCCGACAGCTCGATTGGCTTCTACACCGCTCTCGGCAACACCGGTGGTGGTTTCGGCGACTTCACGGTCGGCTATACCGTCCCCGCCAGCAGCTGGGACCGTGCCTCCATGAAGGTCGTTTCGGGTGACTTCAACGGGGACCGCCGCACCGACCTCGCGATGATGTACCGCTTCGGCGACGGCTCGATCAAGATGTTCACCGGCCTCGCGGACGGCGCCGGCCACATCCAGCCCTTCACTTCCAGCACTACCGTCCCCGCCGGCGCAGGCTGGGACTGGAACGCGATCCAGCTTCCGTAGCACGTAGCGTCCCCTCGTTCGCGGTCGTACCGGAGGCCGCCCCTCGGCAAGCCGAGGGGCGGCCTCCTCATCGGTGTGTCGGTGTGCCAACTAGACGACCTTCACGCCGGTCTCAGCCGCCCAGCCACCCCAGGACAGGCCGGGAGCGTTGCAGGAGACGTTGAAGCTGCCGTCGCCCTTGGACATCGCGACGGGCAGGCAGTTCCAGTCCGGGCCGCCGGTGAGGGCGAGGTCGGTTTTGCCGTCGCCGTTGAGGTCACCGGACATGACCTTGACGTTCGGCGTCGCGGCCCAGCCACCCCAGTCCATGCCGGGAGCGTTGCAGGAGACGTTGAAGCTGCCGTCGCCCTTGGACATCGCGACGGGCAGGCAGGTCCAGCCCGGGCCGCCGGTGAGGGCGAGGTCGGTCTTGCCGTCACCGTTGAGGTCACCGGAGACGACCTTCACGCCGGTCTCAGCTGCCCAGCCACCCCAGGACAGGCCGGGAGCGTTGCAGGAGACGTTGAAGCTGCCGTCGCCCTTGGACATCGCGACGGGCAGGCAGTTCCAGTCCGGGCCGCCGGTGAGGGCGAGGTCGGTTTTGCCGTCGCCGTTGAGGTCACCGGACATGACCTTGACGTTCGGCGTCGCGGCCCAGCCACCCCAGTCCATGCCGGGAGCGTTGCAGGAGACGTTGAAGCTGCCGTCGCCCTTGGACATCGCGACGGGCAGGCAGGTCCAGCCCGGGCCGCCGGTGAGGGCGAGGTCGGTCTTGCCGTCACCGTTGAGGTCACCGGAGACGACCTTCACGCCGGTCTCAGCCGCCCAGCCACCCCAGGACAGGCCGGGAGCGTTGCAGGAGACGTTGAAGCTGCCGTCGCCCTTGGACATCGCGACGGGCAGGCAGTTCCAGTCCGGGCCGCCGGTGAGGGCGAGGTCGGTTTTGCCGTCGCCGTTGAGGTCACCGGACATGACCTTGACGTTCGGCGTCGCGGCCCAGCCACCCCAGTCCATGCCGGGAGCGTTGCAGGAGACGTTGAAGCTGCCGTCGCCCTTGGACATCGCCACCGGCAGGCAGGTCCAGCCCGGGCCGCCGGTGAGGGCGAGGTCGGTCTTGCCGTCGCCGTTGAAGTCGCCCTTGACGACCTTCACGTTCGGCGTCGCCGCCCAGTTGCCCCAGTCCATGCCGGGAGCGTTGCAGGAGACGTTGAACGTGGCGTCGCCCTTGGACATCGCCACCGGCAGGCAGGTCCAGTCCGGGCCGCCGGTGAGGGCGAGGTCGGTCTTGCCGTCACCGTTGAAGTCGCTGGACGTCGCCGGAGCGCGGTAGGTCGTGGTCCTGATCCATTGGGTGAGGTCGTCGGTGCGGGTGGAGGTGGCGCCCGTGCGGGTCTCGGTCGCGGGGGTGCCGAGGCAGCCGCCCTGCCAGGAGCGGGAGTTGATGGCGGTGAGCTGGCCGGAGGCGTTGAGGAGCGGTCCGCCGGTGTCGCCCTTGCACAGGACGTCGGTGCCCTTGCCGGTGATGGCGAGGGTGGTGGACGTGGTGGAGTTGAGGGTGAAGATGCCGGTGTGGAGCTTGTCCGGTACCCACTCGGTCTTGGTGCGGCCGTACCCGGCCGCGGTGAGTTCGGTGTTAGCGGCCGGTGCGGTAGTTGCCAGGGGAGCCGGCTTGATGGTGGTGACGGCGGTGGCCAGCCGGACCAGGGCCGCGTCACGGTCGTCGCGCGGGGCGATATCGGTGATCTCGACGGTCTTGCCGTCGCTGAGCGTCGCGGTGGTCTTCAGGGCCGGCTTGCCCGCCGGGACCGGCGTACCGGGCGTGGCCGCGAAACAGCTCGCGGCCGTCAGCACCCAGAGGGGGTCGACCAGTGTGCCCGTACACGCACGGGAGTCGGCCTCATCGCCGAGGTTGAGCTTCACGACGTTCGGGAGCTGGCCGGCGGCGGCCTCGGGGCCGGACACCGCCAGAGCGGGAGTGGCCGGAACGGCGAGGCCCACCGACATCACGGCGGCGGCGGCCAACAGGCCGGAGATCCGCGCGGCGCGCGGACGGGATGCAGACATGCTTCTTCCTTCGGCATCGAAGCGCGGGCATGCGGGAACGTCCACACACATGCCAGGGCGCATGCCGGCCCGCTCGGGCCGACGGTTTCAAGGGAATGGCGTGGTGCGGGCGGAGCGGCGTGGGCGGTTCCGCTGCTACTTGGTGGTGCGGATTTCCATGAGCATGAAGTCGCGGCCCTGCTCGTCGGCGCTCTCGCCGACCGGCGTCCAGGCGTTCTTGTTCACGTCGAACTTCTTCTGCTCGGTACCCGTGGTCATGTCGACCTGGGCCGAGTAGCTGTTGCCCTTGACCGCGAAGACCGCGGGGATCTCCAGGGTCAGGTAACCGCTGGCGCCGGTGACGCGGAAACAGATCTTGTCGTTTGCACGGGACCAGACCTCCAGCAGGTCGGTCGCGCTCGCACAGTCCGCCAGCACGATGTGACCGTCACCTCGCTTCAGGGTGATGCCCCGCTCCGCCAGGATCTTGTCGGCGTTCGGATAACCGAAGTCCTCGATCGCGTAACCAGGGCCTTCATCCGCGACGGAACCCATCGCCGAGGCGTTCACTCGGGCAGGAGCTCCGGAGATTCCGCCACCGACCGCGATCCATGCCAGGGCGCCCGCGCCCAGGGCCGCGCCAACAGCGCGGAGCATTTTCTTGTGTGCCTTCATTGGCTGCTATTCCAGTCCTTGCTTGATAGCGGCTTCAAGTCGGTGACAACTGACAGATTGCACTGCCGGGTCGTCCCGAGGTTTCATTCCGCACGGTGAAGACGAAAAATGGAGGCTGCCCTCGGCGGGGCGCCGAGGGCAGCCTCCATTTCTTTCGGTTGGTCAGGCCGTTCAGATCTTCCAGACCTGGTCGACATACCGGGAGTCGCAACCGACCTGCGTCAGGGGCGCTCCCCACTCCGGCGTGCGCCATGAGACGTACATGCACTTGTCGGTCAGCGAGTTCCGGATGGAGTAGCCGCCGCCGGCGACCGGCTCCAGCTTCCACACCTGGTCGGCGTACTCCGGGTGGCAGTCGTACTGCGTCACGGGCGCGCCGTCCTCAGGGGTGCGCCACGAGACCAGGAGGCAGCGGTTGTTGTACTGGTTGCGGATCTGGTAGCCGCCCGGGACCGGCTCCAGCTTCCAGAGCTGGTCGGCGTACTGCGGATCGCAGTCGACCTGCTGGGCCTGGGCGCCGTTGTCGGGGGTGCGCCAACCGACGTACGCGCAGCGGTTGCTCAGCGCGTTCTGGATCGAGGCGGTGGTGAAGCGGACGTCCCGCAGCCAGCCGGCGAGGTCGTCGGTGCGGGTGGAGATGGCGCCCGTACGGGTCTCGGTCGCGGGGGTGCCGAGGCAGCCACCCTGCCAGGAGCGGGAGTTGACGGCGACGATCTGGCCCGCGGAGTTCAGGAGTGGTCCGCCGGTGTCGCCCTTGCAGAGCACGTCCGTGCCCTTACCGGTGACGGAGAGCGTCGTGGATGTCACGGAGTTGACGGTGAAGGTGGCGGTGTGGAGCTTGTCCGGCAGCCACTCGGACTTCGTACGGCCGAATCCGGCCGCGGTCAGGTCGGTACCGGCCGACGGGGCGGCGGTCGCGAGGGGGGCGGGTGCGATTCCGGTGACCGCGGTGGCAAGTCGTACGAGGGCAGCGTCCCGGTCGGTGCGCGGCGCGATCTCGATGACCTCGACCGCCTTGCCGTCGCTGAGCGTCGCGGTGGTCTTCAGGGCCGGCTCGCCGGCCGGGACCGGGGTGCCGGGGATGGTGGCGAAGCAGCTCGCGGCGGTGAGGACCCAGAAGCGGTCGACCAGAGTGCCGGTGCAAGCACGGGAGTTGGCCTCGTCGCCGAGGTTGAGCCGGACGGCGTAGGGTTGCGCGCCCGTGGCGGCCTCGGGGCCGGAGGCCGCGGCGGCGGGGGTCGCCGATATCAGGCCCGCCGACAGCACGGCGGAGGTGGCCAGCAGGCTGGAGATCCGCGCGGTGCGCGGACGGAGTGCGGACATGCGAGTTCCCTTCGCGGGCAGAGCGCGGGTGCGCGGGCATGGCCTCGCGGACGCCCGCAACGCGGTTCGGCCACTCGGCCGACGGGTTCACGGGAGTGCTGCCAGATAGGCGGTACGGGCGCCTTGCGACGGGTCCGTCGCCCGGCATGGGCGCCGGCATGAGGACGGATGCCTAGCGCGGGCGGCTCCGCTGCTACTTGGTGGTGCGGATCTCCATGAGCATGAAGTCGCGGCCCTGCTCGTCGGCGCTCTCGCCGACCGGCGTCCAGGCGTTCTTGTTCACGTCGAACTTCTTCTGCTCGGTACCCGTGGTCATGTCGACCTGGGCCGAGTAGCTGTTGCCCTTGACCGCGAAGACCGCGGGGATCTCCAGGGTCAGGTAACCGCTGGCGCCGGTGACGCGGAAACAGATCTTGTCGTTTGCACGGGACCAGACCTCCAGCAGGTCGGTCGCGCTCGCACAGTCCGCCAGCACGATGTGACCGTCACCTCGCTTCAGGGTGATGCCCCGCTCCGCCAGGATCTTGTCGGCGTTCGGATAACCGAAGTCCTCGATCGCGTAACCGGGACCCTCGTCCGCGACGGAACCCATCGCCGAGGCGCCGACCGGCGCGCCCGTTCCGGCGACTCCGCCCGCGACCGCGAGCCACGCCAGGGCACCCGCCCCCAGAGCTGCGCCGACAGTGCGGACTACCGCACTCCGTGCCTTCATCACTGCCCCCGTCATTGGTTCCGGATAGCTGCCCGGAACGGCTGTCAAGACGAATGTGGAGGCCTCATTCCGAATGGGCGACATGATCGTCGACAGACGTGCATCCCCCGGAAGTCCCCCACTTCCGACCGGGAGCATAGCTGAACACCGAGCTGGCAACTCAAGCTGTCACAAAGAAACTTGATGATCTTTTAGCGCACGGAACGCGGTACTCAGAGCAGCCGTCGGGTGACTTGCGTCACTTCACTCATTGGGTGCCGCGACTGCGGAATCATGGATTCATGCACGAAGGCCGTCTTCAGGCCTATCGATCGCTTACGGAATGCGTGATTCAGTGACGCGGCCGTGCCAACGAACCGGCACTTTTTGGCATTTTGACTAGTGGTCAATCAGTCGTTCGCTGCATAGGGTCGCGGAGCAAAGCTCTCGGAACTCGTCGGGCACACCCCTGCCTTGGCGATGGAAAACGTGCGCCATCGGGCGCCGATAGCGAAGGGCCGTTTTGGACACCATCTATTGGAGCCGGCGTCGGGTTCTCGGTGCCGTTGCCGCCACCACGCTTGCCGTCACCGCATCGAGTCTCGTTCTCAACCCCGTGGCCGCCCTGGCCGCCACGGTTCCTCCGCCGGACGGCGCCGACGGCGACCCGTTCCGTCTCCCCGACACCGACCGGGCCAAGGTCGTCAAGGCGTGGCTGCTGGGAGGCAGGGCCGTCCGGGCCGCCGCCGCGGCGGCCCTGACCGGCACCGACACGGACGTCCAGAACTTCCTGGCCACGAGCCTGGCTTCTGAGACCGCCGAGGACAACCGCGTTGCGATCATCAGCTCGCTCGCCGGCGGCGGTAAGGGGAGCCGGCGCGAGGCCTCCGCCGCGATCAGCGGCGGTGACTCCGCCATCGCCGCCTATCTGGCCGGCGGCTTCAAGGGCGCCATCATGGAGGACCTGCGGGTCGCCACGAGCACGGTGATGGCCGTGGGCGGCAAGGCGGTCAACCGCGTCGGGAACACCGCCCTGAACGACGGTTCCCAGACAGCGCTGGAGACGTTCCTGCTGGACGGCCAGTACACCGCCCGCCTGGAGGACATGCGGGTCGAGGTCTCCAAGCTCTCCTTCCAGGCGGGCCCCGAAGTGCAGAAGTACGCGACCCGGGCGCTCTCCGGGACCGCGAAGGACGTCGAGTGGTTCCTGGAGATCGGCCAGCACATCGCGCGGGCCCGTGATCAGGAGGCCATGAAGATCCAGGAACTGGTCGCGGTCGTCCAGCGCGAGGGCAAGAAGGCCGACGCGATGACCAAGCAGGCCGAGGAGGCCTCGGCCCGTGCCGTCGAGGCCGCCGCCAAGGCCAAGGACGCGGCCGAGAAGGCCGCCGCCGAGGCCCAGGCTGCGCAAGAGGACGTGATCAAGTCCGGTAGGGCGGCCCGCAAGGCGAGCGAGGCCGCCTCCGGCGCCGCCGACGCGGCCCGCGTCGCCACCGTCGCCTCCCACGCCGCCATCCAGGCTTCGCGGCGCGCAGCCTACGCCGCCACCGCCGCGGGCCAGGCCGCCGCCAACGCGGGCTCCGCCGCCGCCCAGGCCTACAACGCGGCCATCGCCGCTTCCAAGGACGCCTCCCAGGCGCAGGCCGCCAAGGACGCCGCCCTGGTCGCCCGCACCGCCGCGTCCCAGGCACGCAGCGCGGCCGCAGCCGCCGACAGCGCCGCGAACGCCGCCGCCAGTGCCGCCGGCGCCGGCGACGCCGCCGCGTCCGCGGCCCGCAACGCCGCGGCCGCCGCCAACGCCTCGGCCGCCGCCGCCAGTGCCGCCGGGGCTGCCCAGGCCGAGGCCGCCGAGGCCAAGCGCCAGGCCCAGATCGCCAGCACCAACGCCACGATCGCCACCAACGCCGCCGGCACGGCCCAGGCCCTGGCCAACTCGGCCGCGGCGGCGGCACGTACCGCTCGCGATGCGGCCAACAGCGCCGCCACACACGCGGACAACGCCGCCGCGGCGGCCGAGTGGGCCGCCCAGTACGCCGGCCAGGCCGTGGAGTACGCCAAGAAGTCGACCGAGTTCGCCAACGAGGCCACCAAGGCCGCGAACACCGCCACCGAAGCGGTCGCCAAGGCCGTCGAGGTGGAGAAGGCCGCCCGCGAGGCCGAGTGGCAGCGGCTCGACCAGGACACCCAGCGGGCGATCCAGGAGGTCCGGCTGCTCGCCCAGATCGAGCAGAGCGAACGGGCCGCGTACGCCGAGAAGCGCACCCAGGCCGAGCAGGCCGCACAGGCCACGAAGGACCTGATAAGCCAGGCCGAGACGGCTCTCAAGGCGGGCGACACCGGTCTGGCGGCCGGGCTGGGCCGCAAGGCCGCCGTCGCCGTGATGGGCACTTCCCACGGCACCTGGACGCACGAGGCCGCGCGGTTCGCCCTGTCCGGCGCCGACTCCGACATCCACGTCTGGATCGACACCGACCGGAACCTCGCCCAGCGGCAGGACGACCGGGAGACCAGCCTCTACCTCGCCCGGACCCTGCCCGCGGACATCGGCTACGCCGCGGCCAGGGCTCTGGGGAGCAGCGACCCGGACGCCGTGGGCAAGTTCCTGGACGGCGGGCTCGTCCAGGCCTCCGCGATGGAAGCCCGCGTGGCAGTGACGCGCGCCCTCGCCGCCAACCCGGGCAAGGCGGTCACGAAGGCCGCCAACGCCGCGCTGGACGCCGGCACTCCGGAGGCCCTGTACGCGTTCCTCACCGTCACCGGCGAGGCGGCGCAGCGGGAGGACGACACGGTCGCCACTGCCGCCCTCCTCTCCTCGGACAAGGCGGGTCCCTACACCAGGGCCCACGCTCAGGCGGCCATGGAGGGCCCGACGTGGATGCGTCGGAACTTCATCGGCTCGGTCCAGTACAAGACGGCTCAGCTCGACTACGACTCGGCCAGCCACATCGCCGCCATGCAGGGCGCGATCGCCGCCGCCGCGAAGATCGCGCAGAAGGCGCAGGAGGACGCCGCCCGCGCCCAGCAGGCGGCGGCCGTCGCCCGCAACGCGGCCGCGGAGGCCATCGACTGGGCGAACAAGGCCAAGGACTGGGCCGTCCAGGCGGCGAACTCCGCGCAGCAGGCGAAGGCGAACGCCGACGCGGCCGACCAGTCGGCCAAGGACGCGCAGGCCTCGGCCGACAGGGCGAGCCAGGCCGCGGCCACGGCCCGCACCGCCGCGCGCTCGGCGAACTACTCCGCCAACCGCGCCTTCGAATCGGCGCGCAGCGCGTCGGCGTCCGCCAACGCCGCCCAGGCGTCGGCCGCTTCGGCCCACGCGTCAGCCACGCAGGCCGGCCAGGACGCGAAGACGGCGGCCGAGGCCGCGAGCCAGGCCCACCAGATTGCCGCGGACAAGCGGCAGCAGGAGCTCGTCGCGGCGGCCAAGCAGGCGGCCGCCGACGCGCAGGCCGCCAGGGACGCGGGCAAGTCCCCGGCCGACACCGCTGACAACGACACCGTCAACGGCGGCGACGTCCCCTGGTACAAGGACCTGAAGTGGTGGGCCAACGCCACGAGCTGGCTCAGCACCGGCCTGGGCTTCGCGAGCGCTCTCGCCGGCATCGGCGGTCTGATCTTCCCGCCCGCCGCCATCGTCCTGGAACCCCTGGCCTTCGGCCTGGGCATCGCCTCCATGGCGGTCTCCGGGATCAGCACGGTGCTCACCGGCTTCGCCTACGGATGGAACAGCAGCCAGTTCTGGGCCTCCGCCGGCAGCACCGCTCTGGGAGTCATCACCTTCGGGCAGTCCCAGTGGATCGGCTCCCTGAGTAAGGTGGGCGGCAAGGTCGTGGCTCCTGTGGCCACGAAGATCACGCAGTTCGGCCACGACCTGATCTCGCCGGTCACCTCGACGCTGTCGTCCCTCTTCGGCTGACGGCGCCGACGGTAACGGCCTGAGACCCGGTACCGGGCCAGGGGGAAGCCACGCCGGCGGCCCCCTGGCCCGGTCAGGAAGGACCCGACATCCTCGCGCGACTCCCCATCGGCTGGCTGCTGGCCATGGCCGTCTTCGCCACGTCCGTCCTCTGCCTCGGTGTGCACCGCTGCCTGAGGATGCCCAGACCGACCGCCATGGCGGCCGGTCTTTCCGTCGTGTTCCTTCTCGTGATGACGGGGATGGGCGGCCTGGGAGCCGTGCCGTGGAATGCACGGCAGATGATGGTCATGTACTCCTTCACGTGGGTCGGGTTCACCATCGGCGCGATCCCCTGCGGAAGGCTGCTCCGCGACCACCTCCGAGCCGGAGGCGGGCAGACGGAGGGCGAAGGGCCCGCCGTCCCGACGCGTTATGTGGTCTTCATGTGTGTGACCCTCTCCCTCATGCTGCTCCTGGCGTACGTGCTCGCGACGTGATCTGACGGCTGGCGTGGCCGTCGGGAGGTTGCCCCGGCCTCAGTCGTCAGTCACTGCAATCCGGAGACCTCGAAGACGCTGTGGGCCGTCTCGCGGTCGATGCGCTGCGCCAGCTGTTGCAGGGCGGTCGTGCCGTGCCGGAGGGTGCCGCCCCGGATCGATGTGCGGCTGTCCGCATCGAGGAAGTGCCACATCGCCGGATTGCGGCTCAGGACCGTCGGGTCGATCTCGACCCGGCTTCCCCGCGTGTCCTGGAGGACCAGCCGCTGTGCCACCCCGTCGCACCAGCGGACCGAGACGAGGGAGTCGGTACGGACCGTGTCCGTCGTCAGCATCCCGCGGGCGCTCAACCGTCCCGGGCGAACGGAGACCCGGCGCGGCAGCATGATCGCGAAGAAGAGGAAGGCCAGGCCGCTCCACAGGAGGCCGCGCGTCAGATCGAGCCTTCCGGAAGCGGCGTCCACCACGAACAGGGCCGTGAACAGGAGGGACGCGACGCCGATCGCCGAGCGCACCTCTGCAGCCCAGTGGACGTCGTGCGTCCAGGGGCCGGCAGGATCCGCTGCGGTGCCTGGTGCGCCGGGCGCGGCATGTGTGAAACGTCGTCCCATGAGGACGACGTTAGGGCTGGCAGTGGCGTCGTGGTCGGACCCTGACGCACCTCTGATGTGCCGGCTACGCCATGTTGACGGGCTTCATACCGGGTGGCGCTCCATCGGCCTCACGGGCCCGGTGGGCTGCTGCTCCATGGCGATGGCCGCGAGTAGTCGTACGGCGGCGGGCTCAGTGGCGCAGGATCCGGCGCGGGTTCGAACGGGCCGGCCCGGTTCGTCACGAGGATCAGCATGGTGCCGACGAAGAGCAGGGTGACGACGATGAGGGCCAGCCCGAGAGGGTTGCGGGGGTTGTAGTAGTAGCGGTTGGTACCCCATCTGCTCCGTCTGAAGACCGGTTCGTCGTCGTCATGCACAGGCTGGCTCCTCGGTTGAAGGTTCTCTGCGACCCGCATTGCCTCAGAGGGACGGCCCTCGGGTCAAGGGGTCAGGGCCGCCCTGCGGGCGCATCGGCGGCTGCGGGCAGGGACAGGACCATGGTCAGGCCTCCGCCCGGGGTGTCCTCGGGGGTGAGCGTGCCGTCCATCGCCTCGGTGAGCCCTCGGGCCAGGGCCAGGCCGAGGCCGAGGCCGGTGGTGTTGTCGCGGTCGCCGAGGCGCTGGAAGGGCTCGAAGGCGCGCTCGCGGTCGTCGGGGGCGATCCCGGGGCCCCGGTCGGCGATCCTCACTTCGACCCGGCCGGCCAGGGCGCTCGCCGTCACCAGCACCGGGCGGTCGGTGGGGGCGTGGCGGACCGCGTTGCCGACCAGGTTCGCCAGTACGCGTTCGAGTAGCGGAGGATCCGCCCGCAGCGCCGGTACCGACTCCAGGTTCTGTACGTTGACGGCGAGTTCCGTTGTGGTCGGCAGTTCCAGCGACTCCAGGGCGGCCGGCAGGACCTCCTCCAGGGTGGTGGCCCGGAGTGCGAGGGTGAGGGCGCCGGCCTGCAAGCGGCTGAGGTCGAGCAGGTTCTCCACCAGGCGGTTCAGCCGGTTCAAGGAGGTCTCAGCGGATTCGAGCAGCTCCGAGCGGTCCTCGTCCGAGAAGTCCACGTCCGGGGCGCGCAGTGAGCTGATCGCGGCCAGTGCCCCCGCCAGCGGGGTCCTCAGGTCGTGGCTGACGGCGCGCAGCAGGGCGGTGCGCAGGCGGTCCGCGGCCCTGATGGGTTCGACTTCGGCGGCGGCTTCCGCCAGGCGGGCCCGCTCTACCGCGGCGCCGACGTGTGCTGCGAAGGCGGCCAGTACGCGGCGTTCGGAGGAGGGCAGGGTACGCCCGCGCAGGACGAGGAAGGATCCGGTTCCGGCGGCAACCACCAGGGCGGGGCCGGTTTCCGTTCGCGTGCGGTGTCCGCCGTGCTTCTGCGCATGTGGGTCCGGGGGCTCGGACGTCAGGTCGACGGTGTCCATGCCGAAGGTCTCCCGGGCGCGTTCCAGCAGTGCCGGTACCGCCTGGTCGCCGCGGACGATGCTGCCGGCCAGCGCGGACATCGTCTCCGCCTCGGCGGTGGCCCGGGCGGAGCGGCGCGACAGCCGCAGGGACCGGTCCGCCGCGGCGGCCACGGTGGCGGCGACGACGGCGAAGACCACCAGTGCCAGCACGCTGTCCGGGTCGCTCATGGTGAACTCGCCTATGGGCGGCATGAACCAGTAGTTGAGGAGCAGCGCGGCGGTCAGCGCCGCGACGAGGGCGGAGGCCACTCCGCCGATGCAGGCCACTCCGACCACGGTCACCAGGAAGAGCAGTGCTTCGCTGGTGAGGTTGAACGTGCCGCGTATCCGGTCGAGGGCGAGGGTGAGCAGCACCGGGAGCAGCACGCCGGCCACGGGCCCGGCGATGAGCCGGGAGGTGGGGAGGGTGCGGCGGCGGGACGGCAGCAGCCGGCCGTGGCCCGCCCGCTCGTGCGTGACCATGTGGACGTCGATGTCCTCGGACAGCGCCACCACGGTCTCGCCGATTCCCCGGCCGGTGAGGAAACGTTCCAGCCTTCGGCGCCGACTCGTACCGAGGACCAGCTGCGTCGCGTTCTCCGCCGTGGCGAAGTCCACCAGTGCAGTGGGGATTTCGTCGCCGACGACGGAGTGGTAACTGCCGCCCAGGTCCTCGACGAGGGCCCGCTGCGCGGCGAGCGCCGCGTGCGACACCCCGGCGGCGAGACCGTCGCTGCGTGCGATGTGCACCGCCAGCAGCTCGCCGCCGGCGGACCTGCCGGCGATGCGGGCGGCGCGGCGGATCAGGGTCTCGCCCTCGGGGCCGCCCGTGAGCGCCACCACCACCCGCTCCCGGGTCTCCCAGACATCCCCGATGCCGTGCTCGACGCGGTATGTGTGGAGGGCCTCGTCCACCCGCCCGGCCAGCCACAGGAGGGCCAGCTCCCGCAGGGCGATCAGGTTGCCCGTGCGGAAGTAGTTGGCGAGGGAGGCGTCGATCCGTTCCGGGGGATAGATGTTGCCGTGAGCCATCCGGCGCCGAAGTCCCTCGGGGGGTATGTCGACCAGCTCGATCTCGTCGGCGCGGCGCACGAACTCATCGGGCACCGTCTCGCGCTGCGGCACTCCGGTGATCTTCTCGACGACGTCGCTCAGCGACTCCAGGTGCTGGATGTTGAGCGTGGTGACGACGTCGATCCCCGCGGCCAGGATGTCCTCGACGTCCTGCCAGCGCTTCAGGTGCCGGCCACGGCCCGGGACATTGGTGTGGGCGAGCTCGTCGATCAGCACCACCTGCGGGCGCCTGGACAGCAGCGCCTGGCGGTCCAGCTCCGCGTAAGTGCGCCCGCGGTAGTCGTGCTCGGCCAGGGAAAGGGCCTCCAGGCCGTGGAGCTTCGCCTCGGTGTGCGTGCGCCGGTGACACTCCACGAATCCGGCCACCACGTCCGCGCCACGGGCCGCCTTGCGGTGCGCCTCGTCGAGCATCCGGTACGTCTTGCCGACGCCGGGGGCCGCGCCCAGGAAGACCTTGAGCCTTCCGGGCCGCAGGACCGGCTCAGCCACTGCGTCCAGCCCTGTCCCGTCCATGGTCGTCATGCTCAGAACTTCTCGGGGAAGAGGTAAGCCAGGACGAGGTACCCGATCAAGCTGACCGCAATGATGATGCCGACGATGTTCTCCGTGCTCACCCGCACCCGACTCCTCCACGCGTCCTCAACCTCACCAGCCAACAGCGGGGAAGCCGGGAACGAAACGTCCCTGATGGACTCCTAACGGCTCCGGGGTGGGACTTTGACGGCGTGTTGACGGCCGTTGCGTCGACAGGGTGAAGGCGGTGTGCCGGGACGACGCCACCTCGCTCGTGCTCTTCCGTGTCGCCCTCGTGACCCCGTACGGCGCGTACGTGCCGGCGGAGGCGGTGCACGCGTCGGGAGTCACCTCCGTCGTCGTGGCGGGCGTCGTGCTCGGAGGCCGGGCCGACCGCTTGACCAACGCACGCATACGGATACGGCTGCACGCCGTCAACGGCACCGTGGCCTTCCTGTTCCTCGCGGGGCAGGGGAGTGGGGGCGGCCCTTCGGAGGGCCGCCCCCACGAGGTGGGCCGATGGCTAGCAGTTGGGCTTGCTGCCGTGGTTGGAGCCCTTCTTGCGGCGGGCCCTCTTCTTGCGTGCGCGCTTGGACATGTCGGTGGATCCCTTCAGGCGGTGTGGCCGACGAGGAGGCCGGCGAGCTTGTTGAGGCGCTTGACGGTGCGGTCTCCGGTGGCGGCGGGGGCCGGGGCGACGCGCTCGGAGCGGTCGTAGTAGGCGCCGTTGACGATCTCGGTGGCCGGGTCGCAGAGCCGTGCGACGTGCTGCGCGCCCTCGGCGGCGGGGGCGCCCTCGTGCCCGTACAGCGGGAGGAGTCCGGTCTCGCACACGCCGGGGTTGACGGAGACGGCGGTGACGCGCGGGTCGGCGGCGAAGACGGTCAGCGCGAGCTGGGACTGGGCGTACGCGGCGAGGCGGGAGTAGCGCCGCACGCGCTGCGGATCGTTCCACTGGATGGCGCCCGAGCGGTGGAGCGCGGAGGAGACGTTGACGACGCGCCCGCCGAGGTCGCTGGTGAGGGCGGGCTCCAGGAGGTTGGTGAGGAGGTAGTGGGCCAGGAAGTTGACCTGGAAGGAGATCTCGTTGCCGTCGGCTGTCAGGGTGTGGCGTTCAGGGGCCGCGATGGCCGCGTTGTTGACGAGTACGTCCAGGCGCGGGTGGTCGCGTACGACGGTGTGGGCCAGGCTCTCTACCTCCTCCAGGCGGACGAAGTCGGCGGCGATCGGCCGGAGACGGGCGCCGGCCACACCTGTGGTGGCGATGAGCCGGTCGGTGGCGGCCTGGGCCTCCTCGGGCGTACGGCCGTGCAGGAGGACGGTGGCGCCGTGCTCGGCGAGCCGGCGCGCGGTCTCGTAGCCGATGCCGGAGGTGGCTCCGGTGACGAGGACGGTACGGCCGGACAGAGATGAAGACATGGCGGATTCCCGAAAACAGGCATGGCTGACGTGCCCGGCGTCCCTGCGTGAGGCAGGGGCGTGGGCTCAGGTCATGCGGTGGAGGTGAGGACGCGCAGGGAGCCGCGGGCAGCGCCCTTCAGGGGCTGGTGGCAGGTACGCGGGAAGACGCGCGGCCGAAGTCAGAGGGCCGGGCAGACAGCGGGCGCCGTCGGCAGCACCTGATTCGGTGGCCGGTCTTCGTAGCGCGGACCGCTGTTCATGGCGCAATCCCAGCGCATCGGGGATGCGGGGGCAAGTGCCCGATGGGCTCCTTGACGGCCTTCTGACGCCCGTCCATCAGGACCGCGTCAAAGATCGACTTCCATGCGGAAGGAACCCGTCAAGGAGTGGTGCCAGAGCCATCGGCCGGGCGCAGACTGGTGTGGCGACGGAGCCGGACGACGGACCGGCGGCATGCGGCTGTCGGGCGGTGACCTGAACACCCCCCGAATCCGCGCATGGTCCCACCGTGGGGGTACGGACCTGTGCGACCGCGTGTCGGTCACCCGTCGCACAACACATGAGCCGTCCGGCTTTCCGGTGTGGGGATACCGGGGCCGGACGGCTCGCGTGCTTCGGCCGTCCTCCCGTACTCGGCGGGCCGAGTGATAGGGCCGATCACCTTGATGTCACGTGACGGCAGACGTCGGAAGCTCCGGCGACACCGGAGGACCGTCGCCCGCTATGGGGAGTGTGATGACCATGGTGAGGCCGCCGCCCGGGGTGTCCTCGGCCGTGAGGGTGCCTCCGATGGCCTCGGTGAAGCCGCGGGCGACGGCGAGGCCGAGGCCGACGCCGGCGCCGCGCGGGGCGTCGCCGTGGCGCTGGAAGGGTTCGAAGATGCGGTCCTTGGCTTCGTCCGGGACGCCGGGTCCGCGGTCGACGACCCGGAGCTCGACGCGGCTTCCCAGGGCGCTCGCGGAGACATTGACGGGCTGTCCGCCGGGGCTGTACTTGACCGCGTTCTCGACGATGTTGGCCACGGCCCGTTCCAGCAGGCCGCGGTCGACGGCGATCATCGGGAGCGTTTCGGGGATGTCGAGTTCGACGCTGTCCTCCGGTACGCCGCCCAGGGCCATCGGCACGACCTCGTCGAGGTCGGTCTCACGGATGAGCGGGACGACCGTGCCGGTGTTGAGACGGGACATGTCCAGCAGATTCCCGATCAGGGCGGCGAGGCGGTCGGCGCCGTCCTCGATGCCTTCGAGCAGTTCGGCCTTGTCGTCCTCGGACCATTCGACGTCGTCGGAGCGCAGGGAGGTGACGGAGGCCTTGATGCCCGCGAGCGGGGTGCGCAGGTCGTGGCTTACGGCGGCGAGCAGGGCCGTACGGATGCGGTTGGCCTCGGCGAGTTCGCGGGCTTTCTCCGCCTCGTCGACGAGGCGCTGGCGGTCGAGCACGACGGCTGCCTGAGCGGCGAACGCGCCGAGGACACGGCGGTCCTCGGCGGGCAGGACCCGGCCGGTCAGGGCGAGCGCCATGTCGTCGCCGATGGGCAGGTCCACGTCGGCCTCCTCGGGGCGGGCGACCGTGCCGGTGCCGACGGATGCCGCCGTGGTCCAGGGGTCGACCTCGCTGGTGCGCTCCAGGAGGGCCACCGACTGCATCGCGAAGGTCTCGCGCAGCCGCTCCAGGAGGGCGTCGAGGGAGTTCTCGCCGCGCAGGACGCTGCCCGCGAGGAAGGAGAGGATCTCGGATTCGGCGCGCAGGCGGGCGGCCTGGTGGGTGCGTCGCGCGGCGAGGTCGACCACGGAGGCCACCGATACCGCGACGCCGACGAAGATCGCGATGGCGACGATGTTCTTCGGGTCGGAGATGGTGAACTCGTGCAGCGGCGGGGTGAAGTAGTAGTTCAGCAGCAGGGATCCGAACGCTGCCGAGGCGAGCGCGGGGAGCAGCCCGCCGAGCAGGGCCGCCGCCACCGTGAAGGTGAGGAAGAGCAGCATGTCGTTCGCGAGACCGAGCTCGGGGACGAGCTGGCTCAGCAGCACCGCGAGCACGGCGGGGCCGGCGATGCCGGTGAGCCAGCCCCAGATGAGGCGGGAACGGCCGAGCCGCGCGCCGCGGGCGACGGGCAGGCCGCGGCCCTTGGCGGCCTCGTCGTGGGTGACGATGTGGACGTCGAGGTCGGGTCCGGACTCGCGGGCGACGGTGGCGCTGACGCCGGGGCTGAAGACGGACTGCCAGGAGCGGCGGCGGCTCACGCCGAGGACGATCTGGGTGGCGTTGCAGCCGCGGGCGAACTCCAGCAGGGCGTCGGAGACGTCGTCGCCTATGACGTGGTGGAAGGTGCCCCCGAGGTCCTCGACCAGGGTCCGTTGGACGGCGAGTTCCTTGGGCGAGGCGGAGGTCAGGCCATCGCTGGCGGCGATGTAGACGGCGAGGACCTCGCCGCCGGCGCCCTTCTCGGCGAGGCGGGCGGCGCGGCGGATGAGCGTGCGTCCCTCGGGCCCGCCCGTCAGCCCGACGACGATGCGCTCGCGGGCCTGCCAGGTGGAGCGGATGTTGTGCTCGCCCCGGTACTCCTGGAGGTACTCGTCGACCCGGTCGGCCACCCACAGCAGCGCGAGCTCGCGCAGCGCGGTGAGGTTGCCCGGCCGGAAGTAGTTCGACAGCGCCGCGTCGACCTTGTCCGGCTTGTAGACGTTGCCGTGGGCCATCCGGCGGCGCAGGGCCTGCGGGGACATGTCGACCAGCTCGATCTGGTCGGCCCGGCGCGCGACTTCGTCGGGGACGGTCTCGCGCTGCCGGACCCCGGTGATCGTCTCGACGACATCGCCCAAGGATTCGAGGTGCTGGATGTTGACGGTCGAGACGACGTCGATGCCGGCCTGGAGGAGCTCCTCGACGTCCTGCCAGCGCTTGGCGTTGCGCGAGCCCGGCACGTTGGTGTGCGCGAGCTCGTCGACGAGGGCGACGGCCGGGCGCCGCGCGAGGATCGCGTCGACGTCCATCTCGGTGAAGACGGAGCCCCGGTACTCGATCTCGCGCCGCTCGACGAGTTCGAGGCCGTGGAGCATCACCTCGGTGCGCGGACGGTTGTGGTGCTCGACGAAGCCGACGACGCAGTCGGTGCCCCGCTCGATCCGGCGGTGCGCCTCGGAGAGCATCGCGTACGTCTTGCCGACGCCCGGTGCCGCACCGAGGTAGATGCGGAGCTTGCCGCGTCCCATGTTCAGACTCTTCTTCTTGGTTTGACGGTTTGACGGTTTGACGGTCGGGTGGGCGATCAGGGTTCGAAGCGGTAGCCCATACCGGGTTCGGTGATCAGGTATCGGGGGTGCGAGGGGTCCGGTTCCAGTTTGCGCCGCAGCTGGGCCATGTAGACGCGCAGGTAGTTGGTGTTCTCCCCGTAGCTCGGTCCCCAGACCTCCAGCAGCAGCCGACTCTGGGTGATCAGCCGGCCCGGGTGGGCGATGAGGATTTCCAGCAGGTGCCACTCGGTCGGGGTCAGCCGTACCGTGCGCTCGCCCCGGTATACCTTCTTCGCGACCAGGTCGACGGTGAACTCGTCGGTCGTGACCACGGACACCTCGTCGGCCTGCGAGGCGCCGGCCGGCTCCTGTCTGCGGGCTGCCGCACGCAGCCGGGCGAGGAGCTCGTCCATGCTGAACGGTTTCGTCACATAGTCATCGGCGCCCGCGTCCAAGGCCCGGATCTTGTCTTCCGAGGTGTGGCGGGCGGACAGCACCAGGATGGGCACGCGGCTCCAGCCGCGAACGCTCTTGATCACGTCGACGCCGTCCATGTCGGGCAGGCCGAGGTCGAGGACGATGACGTCAGGCTTGCGCGCGGCCGCGAGCCGCAGCGCGGAGCCACCGTCCGGAGCCTCTTCGACCTCGAATTTGCGCGCCTGAAGATTGATCTTGAGCGCGCGGACGAGCTGGGGATCGTCCTCCACCACCAGCACCCGGGTCATTGGCGTGCAGCCTTTCCTTCGTTGAGAGCAAGAGGTAAGGAGCCGGCAGGGCGCGAGCATTCCGCGCCCTGCCGGCTCCCGGTCCGTGCGATGGGGAACATCAGCTCTTGGTCAGTGCCTTGAGCGCGGTGTTGAGCTCGAGGACGTTCACGCGGGGCTCGCCCATGAAGCCGAGAGTCCGGCCGGTGGTGTGGTCGGCGACGAGCTTCTCGACCTGCTCGACGTCGAGCGTGTTCTGCTCGGCGACCCGGTGGATCTGGAGCTTGGCGTACTCGGGGGAGATGTTCGGGTCGAGGCCGGAGCCGGAGGAGGTGACGGCGTCGGCCGGCACGTTTTCCGGCTTGACCGTGTAGCCGGCGGTGGAGTTGTCGGCGATGACGGCCTCCTTGGCGGCGGTGACCTGTGCGCAGAGGGTGCCCTCCTCGGCGTCCTTGGTGCACTGGCCGTTCACGGCGCCGTTGTCGGCGGAACGGTTGGTGGCGCCGGACAGGATCAGGGAGTACTGCGTGTTGACGCTGTTGCTGCCCAGGCCGTTCGAGGGGCGCGGCTGGAACCACTTCAGGTCGGGCCTCGCGGCCTCGTCGGCGTCGTTCGGATCCTTCTTGGGCAGGTCGTACCGCTGTCCGATGAGGGAGGATCCGACGACGTTGCCGCTCTGGTCCTTGATCTCGGAGCCGTTGGCCTTGTCGTTGAACAGGGCCTGGGCGATGCCGGTGACGGCGAGGGGGTAGAGCACGCCGCACACGATCGTCAGGACGAGCAGGGCGCGCAGGCCGGCCACGATCAACCGCGCCGTGTTGCCTACAGAGTTGTTCATCGCAGATCAGCCGATTCCGGGGATGAGGGTGATGAGCAGGTCGATGAGCTTGATGCCGATGAACGGGGCGATCAGACCGCCCACGCCGTACAGGCCCAGGTTGCGGCGGAGCATCTTGTCGGCGCTGGTCGGCTTGTACTGCACGCCCTTGAGGGCGAGCGGGACGAGGGCGATGATGATCAGCGCGTTGAAGATGACGGCGGACAGGATGGCGGACTCGGGGGAGGTCAGGCCCATGATGTTGAGCTTGTCCAGGCCCGGGTAGACCACGGCGAACATGGCCGGGATGATCGCGAAGTACTTGGCGACGTCGTTGGCGATGGAGAAGGTGGTCAGGGCGCCGCGGGTGATGAGGAGCTGCTTGCCGATCTCGACGATCTCGATGAGCTTGGTGGGGTTGGAGTCCAGGTCGACCATGTTCCCGGCTTCCTTGGCGGCCGAGGTGCCGGTGTTCATGGCCACGCCGACGTCGGCCTGGGCGAGGGCGGGGGCGTCGTTGGTGCCGTCGCCGGTCATGGCGACGAGCTTGCCGCCGGCCTGTTCCCGCTTGATGAGGGCCATCTTGTCCTCGGGGGTGGCCTCGGCGAGGAAGTCGTCGACACCGGCCTCTTCGGCGATGGCCTTGGCGGTGAGCGGGTTGTCACCGGTGATCATGACGGTCTTGATGCCCATGCGGCGCAGCTCGTCGAACCGTTCGCGCATGCCCTCCTTGACCACGTCCTTGAGGTGGATGACGCCCAGGACCCGGGCGCCCTTCCCGTCCTTGACGGCGACGAGCAGCGGAGTGCCGCCGGCTTCGGAGATGCGGTTGGCGAGGAGGTCGGCGTCGTCGGAGACCTGGCCGCCCTGCTCCTTGACCCAGGTGATCACCGATCCGGCCGCGCCCTTGCGGGTCAGCTTGCCGTCCACGTCCACGCCCGACATACGGGTCTGGGCGGTGAAAGCGATCCATTCGGCGTGCTCCAGCTCGCCCTGGTGGCGCTCGCGCAGCCCGTACTTAGCCTTCGCCAGGACGACGATGGAGCGGCCCTCGGGGGTCTCGTCCGCGAGGGACGACAGCTGGGCGGCGTCCGCCAGCTCGGCCTCCGTCGTGCCCTTGACGGGGACGAACTCGGCGGCCTGCCGGTTGCCGAGGGTGATGGTGCCCGTCTTGTCGAGCAGGAGGGTGGAGACGTCACCCGCGGCTTCGACGGCCCGGCCGGACATGGCCAGGACGTTGCGCTGCACGAGGCGGTCCATGCCCGCGATGCCGATGGCCGACAGGAGCGCGCCGATCGTGGTCGGGATCAGGCAGACCAGCAGCGCGGTCAGCACGATCATCGACTGCTCGGCGCCGGCGTAGATCGCGAAGGGCTGGAGGGTGACGACCGCCAGCAGGAAGACGATCGTGAGGGATGCGAGAAGGATGTTCAGCGCGATCTCGTTCGGCGTCTTCTGCCGCGCCGCGCCCTCCACCAGGGCGATCATGCGGTCGATGAACGTCTCACCGGGCTTCGTCGTGATCTTGACGACGATCCGGTCGGAGAGGACCTTCGTACCGCCGGTGACCGCGCTGCGGTCGCCGCCGGACTCCCGGATCACCGGGGCGGACTCACCGGTGATCGCGGACTCGTCGACGGAGGCGACGCCTTCGATGACGTCTCCGTCGCCGGGGATGACGTCACCGGCCTCGCAGACCACCAGGTCGCCGATCTTCAGCTCGGTGCCCGGGACCTGTTCTTCGCCCATGCCGTCTGTGGTCAGGCGGCGGGCGACGGAGTCGGTCTTGGCCTTGCGGAGGGTGTCCGCCTGGGCCTTGCCGCGGCCCTCGGCCACGGCCTCGGCGAGGTTGGCGAAGATGGTGGTCAGCCACAGCCAGGCGGTGATCGCCCAGCCGAACCAGTCCGTCGGGTCCTTCAGGGCCAGCACGGTGGTGACCACCGAGCCGACGAGGACCACGAACATGACCGGCGACTTGATCATGACGCGGGGGTCGAGCTTCTTCACCGCATCCGGGAAGGACTTCAGCAGTTGCTTGGGGTCGAACAGGCCCCCGCCGACACGGCCGGCGGGCGGCTTGTGTCCGGTGGGCAGGTTCTCGTGCGGGGCACGGGTCGGAGTGGCGGTGCTCATGATGCGAGCCCTTCGGCGAGCGGCCCCAGCGCGAGGGCGGGGAAGTAGGTCAGACCGGTGACGATGAGGATCGTGCCGACGAGGAGGCCGGTGTAGAGCGGCTTGTCGGTACGGAGCGTGCCCGCGGTCTCGGGGACGGGCTTCTGCTCGGCGAGCGAGCCGGCCAGCGCGAGGACGAAGACCATGGGCAGGAACCGGCCCAGCAGCATGGCGAGGCCGATGGTGGTGTTGAACCACTGCGTGTCGGCGTTCAGGCCCGCGAAGGCGGAGCCGTTGTTGTTGGCGCCCGAGGTGTAGGCGTAGAGGACCTCGGAAAAGCCGTGCGCCCCGGAGTTCAGCATCGAGTGCGGCGGGGTGGGCAGGGCCATGGCCGCGGCGGTGAAGCACAGCACCAGCGCCGGGGTGATGAGGATGTAGCAGGCCGCGAACTTGATCTCGCGGGTGCCGATCTTCTTGCCCAGGTACTCCGGGGTGCGGCCGACCATGAGGCCGGCGATGAACACCGCGATGATCGCCATGACCAGCATGCCGTAGAGACCGGAGCCGACACCGCCGGGGGCGATCTCGCCGAGCTGCATGCCCAGCAGTTGGATGCCGCCGCCGAGACCGGTGTAGGAGGAGTGGAAGGAGTTGACCGCGCCGGTGGAGGTGAGCGTCGTGGCGACCGAGAAGATCGCGGAGGCGCCGACGCCGAAGCGGGTCTCCTTGCCCTCCATCGCCCCGCCCGCGACCTCGAACGCCGGGCCGTGGTGGGCGAATTCGGTCCACATCATCAGGGCCGTGAAGCCGAGCCAGATCGTCGCCATCGTCGCCAGGATCGCGTAGCCCTGGCGCAGGTTGCCGACCATCCGGCCGAACGTGCGGGTGAGCGCGAACGGGATGACGAGGATCAGGAAGATCTCGAAGAGGTTGGAGAAGGGGGTGGGGTTCTCGAAGGGGTGGGCGGAGTTGGCGTTGAAGTAGCCGCCGCCGTTCGTGCCCAGCTCCTTGATGACCTCCTGGGAGGCCACCGCCCCGCCGTTCCACTGCTGCGTACCGCCCAGGAACTGGCCGACCTCGTGGATGCCGGCGAAGTTCTGGATCGCGCCGCACGCGACGAGGACGATCGCGCCGAGGACGGCGATGGGCAGGAGGATGCGGACGGTGCCGCGGACCAGGTCGGCCCAGAAGTTGCCGAGTTCACCGGTGCGGGAGCGCGCGAAGCCCCGTACCAGGGCCACCGCCACGGCCATGCCGACCGCGGCCGAGACGAAGTTCTGTACGGCGAGGCCGCCGGTCTGCACGACGTGGCCCATGGCCTGCTCGCCGTAGTACGACTGCCAGTTCGTGTTGGCCACGAAGGAGGCGGCGGTGTTGAAGGCCTGGTCGGGGTCGATCGCGGAGAAGCCGAGCGAGCCGGGCAGGATGCCCTGGGCGCGCTGGAGGGCGTAGAGGAAGAGCACACTCACCGCGGAGAAGGCGAGGACGCCGCGCAGGTAGGCGGGCCAGCGCATCTCGGCGGTCGGATTGGCGCCGATCGCCTTGTAGATCCACTTCTCCGGGCGGTAGTGCTTCTCCGAGGAGTAGACCTTGGCCATGTAGTCGCCGAGGGGGCGGTAGGCCAGCGCGAGCGCGGCGATCAGTGCGAGGAGCTGGAGCACACCAGCGAGAACGGGACTCATCGGTGGCTAGAACCTCTCCGGCTTGACGAGGGCGAGGACGAGGTATCCGAGCAGGGAGACGGCCACGGCGAGGCCGACGATGTTTTCGACGGTCACAGCTTGGCCACCCCTCGGGCGATGAGAGCCACCAGCGCGAATACCGCGACCGTGGTGACGACGAAGGCCAGATCGGCCACCGTGAGCTCCTGGATGAAGAGGGAAGAAATGAATCGGCCAGATGGCCGATGACGAGATAACCGTGTCTTCATCCCGGCGTTAAGACACCTTGATGAGGTCCATACGGGCCCGCGGGAACTCTTGACGCCGTCCTTACGGGAAGTGCCTGAAAAGGACCGGTCAGGCCTGGTGGGACAGGCCGGCCGTGTCCAGGGCGGAGCCGGCCTGCGCGGCCAGCGCGACGGCCACGAAGCGGTCCTGTTCCGGAGGCAGCGGCCCGGGGTGGGGATCCAGCAGGAAGCGGCCGTAGTAGTGTCCGCCGCCCACGACCCGGAGCTCGGTCTTGCCGTCCGGCCAGTCGGTGTACTCCGTCACCCGGCCCGGGCGGTGCAGCCAGACGCCGCCGTCATGCTCCAGACGCGGCAGGTTGCCCATCAGGGATCCGTACTCGAAGCGGCAGCCGCGCAGCTCCAGCAGCCCGACGAGCTCCCTGCGCACGTACTCGACCACCGCCTCCGGCGAGCGGCCGTCCTCGGCCAGCCGGGCGGTTCCCTCCGACCACGTTCTCCGCATCCATCTGAACCTTCCCCCATTTCCGAGGGGGTGGGGTGATGCCCCTTTCAACCCTGCCCCCGTTGGAGGTGCAGCCACCCGCCCCTGCGAGGTCTTGACGCACCTCATACGACTTTCCCGGCCGGCCATCAAGGGCGCGTGAAGACTGGCGTGGCGGTCGTATGGATAACGCCAAGAACACTGGCGATCCGGCCATGGCGTTCGGACGCTGTCCTCACTTTGTCCAACGGAGGAACAGCGAAAGATGTCGATAGACATGGGAAAGCCGAGCGCGGCAGGACAGGCCCCGGGCACGGAGGAACCTCCTGATACCGGCGTACGGACACCGGCGGCAGACGACCGCCATCGGCTGACCGCTCTCCAGGGGCTGGCCGCGCTGTCCCTGGACGCGATGGCGTCCGTGGCGTACGGGCCGGAGTCGATCGTGCTGGTCCTGGCCGCGGCCGGTGCCTACGGTTTGGGCTTCACCCTCCCCGTCACCCTGGCGATCGCCGCGCTGCTGGCGGTGCTGGTGGCCTCGTACCGGCAGGTGATCGCCGCGTTCCCGGACGGAGGCGGTTCGTACGCGGTCGCCAAGCGCCACCTGGGCCGGCGGACGAGTCTGGTCGCCGCGGCCTCGCTGATCCTGGACTACGTCCTGAACGTGGCCGTGTCCGTCACGGCCGGTGTGGCCGCCCTGACCTCGGCGTTTCCCGAGCTGTACGGGGAACGGGTATGGATCTGCCTGGGCGTCCTGGTGCTGGTCACCGCCGTGAACCTGCGCGGGGTCGTGGAATCCGCCAAGGCGTTCCTCGTGCCCACCGCCGTGTTCGTCGGGTCGATCCTCGCGATGGTCGTCGTCGGGCTCTTCCGCGACGGTCCCGTCAGCACCGCGTCCGCCACCGGGCACGCCTCGGCCCTCGGCGAGGGCGCGACCGCCGTCGGGGCGCTCCTGTTGCTGAAGGCCTTCGCCGCCGGGTGCTCGGCCCTGACCGGAGTCGAGGCGGTCGCCAATGCAGTGCCGTCCTTCCGGGCGCCGGCCGCCCGCCGGGCCCAGCGCACCGAGGTCGCCCTCGGCGCGCTCCTGGGCGTGATGCTGATCGGCCTCTCCACCCTCATCGGGCGCTTCCACCTCCAGCCGGTCGAGGGCGTCACCGTCCTCGCGCAGCTCGCGGACGCCTCCTTCGGGCACAACGCCGCCTTCTACGTGGTCCAGTTCGCCACGATGGTGCTGCTGGCGCTGGCCGCGAACACCTCCTTCGGAGGTCTGCCCGTGCTGATGAGCCTGCTGGCCCGCGACAACCACCTGCCCCACGTCTTCGCCCTCAAGGCCGATCGCCAGGTCCACCGCCACGGAGTGGTCTGGCTGGCCCTCGTCTCCGCCCTCCTGCTCGTCTTCTCCGGCGGCGACACCAACACCCTCGTCCCGCTCTTCGCGATCGGTGTCTTCGTCGGCTTCACCATCTGCCAGGTGGGCATGGTCCGGCACTGGTACGGGGAGCGGCCGCGCGGCTGGCAGGCCAAGGCGGCGCTCAACGGCTTCGGCGCTCTCCTGACGGGTGTCTCGGCCGTCGTCGTCACCGCGACCAAGTTCACCGAGGGCGCCTGGCTGATCGTCGTCGCGCTGCCGCTGCTCGTCCTCGGCTTCGAGAAGATCCACCGCGCGTACACGGAGATCGGCGAACGCCTGGAGCTCGGCCGGATCCCGCGGCCCCCGCACCGGTCCCGCTCCGTGGTCGTGGTCCCGGTCTCCGGCCTGTCCCGCCTGACCAGCCAGGCCCTCACGGCCGCCCGCTCACTCGGCGACGAAGTCCTCGCCGTGACCGTCACCCATCCGTCTCCCGAGGACCGTGATGCGGCTGAAGCCCTGAGGCGTGACTGGGAGTTGTGGAAGCCCGGCGTCGAACTGATCGAGCTCGCCTCGGAAACCCGCTCGCTCGGCCGTCCATTGTCGGCCTACGTGCGGAAGCTGACCCAGACACGTCAGGACGCGCAGGTGACCGTCCTGATCCCGGAGACCGAACCCGCCCACCTGTGGCAGCGGCTGCTCCAGAACCAGCGCGGTTCCGTCGTCGCCCACGCGGTCCGCCGCGACACCGACGCCGTGATCTGCCGGTTGCGCTTCCGCCTTACGGCCGAGGCGCGTTGACGCGCCTCTGACGGCGGATTGACGGGTCTCGTGCGCCCGCCGTCAAGGAGGTGGCAAATCCCGTGCCGGGATGGGCGCTTGAGGTGAGAGGGGCAGTAGTTTCCTGCCTGTTGCGCCGCCGGGGACCTCGCAAACACTCACATGACGGCCGAGGGGGTCCATGGAGGAAGTCCCCGGCGGCGACACCCCCTCCCGCGCTCTGGCCACGAGCTGCCAGGGCTGCCACCTCGAACCCATCCAGAAGGTCGCTTCATGCCTCCCGCCGCCGCGCAGCACGTTCCTCCGGGTCTCGGGACACCTCCGCGCACCCCGACCAACCGACCGTCCCGGAAACGCTCCGGCCAGGTGAACGTCGTGGACCCCGAGCTCCTCGCCGCCTCCGCGCGGGAGGCCGTGGGCAAGCTCCATCCCCGCGAACTCGTGAAGAAGCCGGTGCTGTTCGTCGTCGCCGTCGGATCCGTTCTGACCACGCTGTCGGCCCTCATCCACCCGTCCGTCTTCACCTGGGTGATCAGCGTCTGGCTCTGGCTGACGGTCCTGTTCGCCAACCTCGCCGAGGCCGTTGCCGAGGGCCGGGGCCGGGCTCAGGCCGAGTCGCTGCGCAAGGCGCGTACGGACACGGTCGCGGTACGGCTGAACCACTGGACGTACGGGGCGAACCTGCACCGGTCCGAGACGGAGGTGGTCACGCCGGCCGAGCTCCAACCCTTCGACTTCGTGCTCGTCGAGGCCGGAGAGCCGATCCCGGCCGACGGTGACGTGGTCGACGGGGCCGCGATGGTGGACGAGTCGGCCGTCACCGGCGAATCGGCGCCCGTACTGCGGGAATCGGGCGGTGACCGGTCCGGGGTCACCGGCGGCACGACCGTGCTGTCCGACTCGATCGTAGTACGGGTCACTTCACGTCCAGGCAACAGCTTCATCGACCGGATGATCGCCCTCGTCGAGGGCGCCACCCGGCAGAAGACCCCGAACGAGATCGCGCTGAACATCCTCCTGGCCGCTCTCACCGTCATCTTCGTCCTGGTGGTCGTCGCCATCCAGCCGATGGCCGCCTACGCGCACGCCGCGCAGTCCACGACGGTCCTGGTCGCCCTCCTCGTCACCCTCATCCCCACCACGATCGGCGCCCTCCTGTCGGCGATCGGGATTGCGGGCATGGACCGGCTCGTCCAGCGGAACGTCATCGCCATGAGCGGACGCGCCGTCGAGGCCGCCGGGGACGTGAACACCCTGCTGCTCGACAAGACCGGAACCATCACCCTCGGCAACCGTGAGGCCGCGGCCTTCGTCCCCCTGCCCGGCGTGGACCACATCAAGCTGGCGGACGCCGCTCAGCTGTCCTCGCTCGCAGACGAGACGCCCGAGGGCCGATCCGTCGTGGCCCTCGCCCGGCAGTACGGACTGCGACCGGCCACCGCCGATGACCTCAGCAACCCGCGGTTCACCGAGTTCAGCGCCCGGACCCGGATGAGCGGCGTCAACCTGAGCTGGGACAACGGTGCCGGTTGTGCCATCCGCAAGGGCGCGGTGGCGCAGGTCTGCGACTGGGTGGCGATGCGCGGCGGCACCGTACCGGCGGAAGCGGTGGCCTGGTCGGCCACCGTGTCGGAGTCCGGGGGCACGCCCCTGCTGGTGGCGGTCCACGACTGGGACGGGCCGAGGGTGCTCGGGATCATCCACCTCAAGGACGTGGTCAAGGAGGGGATCCGGGAGCGGTTCGAGGAGCTGCGCCAGATGGGGATCCGCACGGTCATGGTGACCGGCGACAACGAGCTGACGGCCCGCGCCATCGCCGAAGAGGCCGGCGTCGACGAGTACCTGGCGGAGGCCACTCCCGAGGACAAGATGGCCCTCATCAAGCGGGAGCAGGCCGGCGGCAAGCTCGTCGCCATGACCGGCGACGGCACCAACGACGCCCCTGCCCTCGCCCAGGCCGACGTGGGCGTGGCCATGAACACCGGCACCTCGGCTGCCAAGGAAGCCGGGAACATGGTCGACCTGGACTCCAACCCCACCAAGCTCATCGACATCGTCGAGATCGGCAAGCAGCTCCTCATCACCCGCGGCGCCCTGACCACCTTCTCCATCACCAACGACGTCGCCAAGTACTTCGCGATCATCCCCGCGATGTTCGCCTCTGCCTACCCGGGCCTCGAAGCCCTCAACATCATGGGACTGAGCAGCCCCCGGTCCGCGATCACCTCGGCGATCATCTTCAACGCGCTGATCATCGTCGCCCTCATCCCGCTCGCCCTGCGCGGTGTCCGCTACAAGCCCGCCTCCGCTCACGACCTGCTGCGCCGCAACCTCGGCGTCTACGGCGTGGGCGGGCTCGTGCTGCCGTTCGTCGGGATCAAGCTCATCGACCTGCTGGTCTCCTACATACCCGGCATGGGATGAGTTCCGGGCCGCCTCCTTCCCGCTGCTAGTGCGTCTTGCTAAGTACCGGTAGTCAGCGTTACGGTGTACCGGTACTCAACGACGCTTGATAGCTCAGAGGGGAGGCGTTCCGTGGCCAAGCTGCTGACCGAGATGCTCAAGGGCACGCTGGAGGGCATCATCCTCGCGTCCCTGGCCGGCAGGCCCGCCTACGGGTACGAGATCACGGCACGCCTGAGGGAGCAGGGCTTCTCGGACATCGCCGAAGGGACCGTCTACGCGCTGCTCGTCAGGATGGAGAAGCGTGGTCTCGTCGATGTGGAGAAGGTCGCCTCGGAGAAGGGGCCACCGCGCAAGGTGCACTCCCTCAACGCCCGGGGGCGGGAATACCTCGAAGAGTTCTGGAGGACCTGGAGCTTCCTCGCGGAACGACTGGAACAGCTGCGCGAAGGGGAGGGCGAGTAGTCATGTCCGACGTCGAGAAGAGCGGGATCATCGCGAGGGTGATCGGGCCCAAGAAGCGGTGGAGGGCGTACAAGGCGCGCGTCAAGGAGCTGCCCGGCGGTCACCGCGCGGCGGTCGAGGCGATCGAGCGGCACCTGATGTACTTCGTGCCGGTCGACGCCGACAGCAACGCGTCGATGTTCGAGGACCTCGCGGACCTGTTCGAACAGGCCGCCGCGGACGGCACGTCGATCCGCGAGATCGTCGGGGAGGACCCGGTGGAGTTCGCCGAGACCTTCGCGCAGAACTACTCGGACGGTGGCTACGTCCCCGCCCGTGCGCGCAAGCGGCTCACCGAGGACATCGAGCAGGCCGCAGTCGACGCGGACGGGGCGGTCTGACGGCGACGGCACGCACACGAGCTCCGTACCGGAATGGTTTCGCAGGATCCAACAGGGGGTTTCACGGTGGGACAAGGCAACAACGGCTTCTCCGAAGCAGGACTGCGCAGACTGAGCGAGGTGCTGCGGGGGCACGTGGAGTCCGGGAAGATCCCCGGACTCGTCGCCCTGGTGAGCCGGGGCGAGGAGACCCACGTCGAAGCGATCGGGACGATGCGCCACGGCGGAGGCCCGCCGATGCGCCGGGACACGATCTTCCGGATGGCCTCGACGACCAAACCGGTAGCGTCCGCCGCGGCGATGGTCCTGCTCGACGAGTGCCGAATACGGCTGGACGACCCGGTGGACCGGTGGCTGCCAGAGCTCGCCGACCGGCAGGTCATGAAGAAGGCCGACGGCCCCCTGGATGACACTGTGCCGGCCCGGCGCCCGATCACGGTGCGGGACCTGCTCACCTCCACGCTCGGGCTCGGGTTGGACATGACTGCGCCGACCTCCCCGATCATGGGCGCATTCTTCGAGCGGGGCGTGTACGGCCAGGAGGACGGGTGGCTGCTGCCGGCCCCGGAACCGGACGAGTGGATGCGACGCCTGGGCACGCTCCCGCTGATGCACCAGCCCGGGGAGCGGTGGCTGTACAACGTCGGCGACGACGTGCTCGGAGTGCTGGTGGCCAGGGTCACCGGCCGGTCGTTCGAGGCATTCCTGCGCGAGCGCGTCTTCGAGCCGCTGGGGATGAAGGACACCGGCTTCCACGTGCCCGCCGACAAGATCGACCGGCTGCCGCCCCTGTACGCTCCCGATCCGCAGACCGGCGAGTTCGTCGTGGCGGACGCGGCCGAAGGGGGACACCACAGCCGGCCCCCCGCGTTCCAGTCGGGCGGCGGTGGACTCGACTCCACCATCGACGACTACCACGCCTACTTCCGGATGCTGCTGGGCCACGGGACGCACGGCGACCGGCGGATCCTGTCCCGGCCCGCCGTCGAGCTCATGACGACCAACCGCCTCCCCGCCGCGCAGCTGGCCGACCGGGAAGAGCGCGCCCGCGACCTCGTCCACCTGTCGCACGGCCAGGGGCAGCACGGAGGCTGGGGTTTCGGTATGGCGGTGCGCACGTACCGAGGTGACTACGCGCCCGTCGGCCAGTTCGGCTGGGACGGCGGAACGGGCACCACCACGTACGCCGACCCGGCCAACGGGCTCGTCGGCATCCTCCTCACCCAGACCGGGATGTCCACTCCTGATTCGGCGTGGGCCATCAACGATTTCTGGACCACCCTCTACCGGGCGATCGACGATTGACCTGTCGACCTGGTCGAGGTCGCCCCGGCACATCTCCACGGAAGGCCTCGACCAGGTTCGCGTCTTCGCCGCCTGCCTGTCTCCTCACCCGACGTGCGGGTTCCGCCTCCAAGCGTGAGCGCGTTCGCTACGCCATCGGAAGGAAAGGCGTTAAGAGGGCGTCAGGATTCCGTCAGGCGGGGCTATAGACGTATTGGCTGAGTTCTCGCTGCGTACGCTGGCCCAGCCGTCGACTCCGATGGCCGAATCCACGCCGTACGACAGGAGCGCCCGATCATGGCCACCCCTGCCCGCTCCTCGCGCCTGCGCGCGTGGATGCTGGAAGGCCTGACCGCCGAGAACAGTTCGCCCGCCGCCAAGGAGGCGGCGGCCCAGCCGCACGGCCGGCCGTGGTGGCGGGTGATGTGCCTGACGGGTCTGGACTACTTCTCCACCCTCGGCTACCAGCCCGGCATCGCGTTCCTCGCGGCAGGTCTGCTGTCGCCGCTGGCGACCATCGTGCTCGTGCTGCTGACCCTCTTCGGCGCGCTGCCCGTCTACCGACGGGTGGCCGAGGAGAGCCCGCACGGCGAGGGATCCATCGCCATGCTGGAGAAGCTGCTGTCGTTCTGGAAGGGGAAGCTGTTCGTCCTGACCCTGCTCGGGTTCGCGGCGACCGACTTCCTCATCACCATCACCCTCTCCGCCGCCGACGCGACCGCGCACATGGTGGAGAACCCGCACCTCACCAGCACCCTGCACGGCCACGAGGTCCTGATCACCCTGATCCTGATCGCGCTGCTCGGCGGCGTCTTCCTCAAGGGGTTCAGCGAGGCCATCGGCGTCGCCGTGGTCCTGGTGGCCACCTACCTCGGCCTGAACGTCATCGTCGTGGCGGTCGGGCTGTGGAACGTGTTCACGGAGCCGCAGGTCATCACCGACTGGACGACCGCGCTGACCGCCGAGCACGGCAACCCCTTCATGATGATCGCCATCGCGCTCGTCGTGTTCCCGAAACTCGCGCTCGGCCTGTCCGGCTTCGAGACCGGCGTCGCGGTCATGCCACACGTCGAGGGCGACCCCGCGGACACCGAGGAGAAGCCCGCCGGACGGATCCGCGGAGCCAAGAAGCTGCTGACCACGGCGGCCGTGATCATGAGTGTCTTCCTGATCTGCTCCAGCCTCATCACCACCCTGCTGATCCCGGCCGCCCAGTTCCAGCCGGGCGGCGAAGCCAACGGCCGCGCCCTGGCCTACCTGGCCCACGAGTACCTCGGCTCCGCCTTCGGCACCGTCTACGACATCTCGACCATCTGCATCCTGTGGTTCGCGGGAGCCTCCGCGATGGCCGGCCTGCTCAACCTGATGCCGCGCTACCTGCCCCGCTACGGCATGGCCCCGCAGTGGGCCCGCGCCCTGCGCCCCATGGTCATCGTCTTCACCCTCGTCGCGTTCCTCGTGACCTGGATCTTCAACGCCGACGTCGACGCCCAGGGCGGCGCCTACGCCACGGGCGTCCTGGTCCTGATCACCTCGGCGGCGGTCGCGGTGACCATCGCGGCCCGCCGGGCCGGGGAACGGGGCTGGACCATCGGCTTCGGCATCATCTCGGCCGTCTTCATCTACACCACCGCCGTCAACGTCGTGGAGCGCCCGGACGGCGTGAAGATCGGTGCCTGCTTCATCGGCGGCATCATGGCGCTCTCCCTCCTCTCGCGCCTGGCCCGGGTCTTCGAGCTGCGCGTCACGCACATCGAGTTCGACGACATGGCGCAGCGGTTCATCCGCGACACCGCCAACCGCACGATCCGGTTCATCGCCAACGAGCCCGACAATCGGGACCTGGAGGAGTACCGGCAGAAGAAGGCACAGATCCGCGCGGACAACGACATCCCGGCCGAGGACGACGTCGTGTTCGTCGAGGTCACGGTCCTGGACGCCTCCGAATTCGAGTCCGGCATGCGCGTACGCGGCGAAGTCCTCCACGACCGCTACCGAGTCCTCACCCTGGAGAGCTCCAGCATCCCCAACGCCCTTGCCGCCCTCCTGCTCCACGTCCGCGACGAGACCGGCCAACGGCCCCACATCTACTTCGAGTGGACCGAGGGCAACCCGATGGCCAACTTCTTCCGGTTCTTCCTCTTCGGCCAGGGCGAGGTCGCCCCCGTCACCCGCGAGGTCATCCGCGAAGCCGAACCGGACCGCAGCCGCCGCCCGCACGTGCACGCCGGCTGACGGGCGGCGCAAGGAAGCCGACAGGACGTGGTCGTACGGGGTGCGGCCGCGGAGGCGCGGCCGATCAGCCGGGGTTCTTCTGGCGGCCGTCCGGCCCGATGGTGGCGGCGATGCGGGCGATCTCCGAAGGGCTGTCGATCACGATCCGGCCGCCCCCCAGGCGGCCGCCGGCCGCGAGCCGGGTCGTGGAAGCCGGCCAGACGGAGAGGTCTTCCGTACCCGATGCCGAGGCCGAAATGACAGCGGTGGTCATCGCACGGGGTCTCCCTTCTCACGCGGCCGAGGCCGAAGAGGCTCGCCGAGGCTTCGGGGCGAGCGCGGGGGAACCACTGGTGACGGACCGGGTGACCGCGGGTGCGGTGAACGTCGGATCCACGGTCAGCAGTTCCACCCCGAGCGGTTCGGACATCGCCCGGAGCGCCCGCTCGGAGATCCTGATCCACGGGTGCTCCGCGCCGAGCGTGGCCGTCAGTCGGTCAGGGTCTGTGAACCCGACCGCGGTCCGCGCACCCAGCGGGGTGCGGAACAGGCGGACCACCACCTCGGCAGTTCCCGGCCGGACGGGCACGTGGAGCAGTCCGGCCGGGACGCGTTCCTCGGGCTCGGGGTCGTCGTCGTACTGGAACAGGCACATGGGGCCCTCCTGGGGGAGCCGTGAGCGGAGAAGGATGGTGCCCCGGGTGCGGGGAGGCGGCCCGGGGCGGCCACTCGAAAGCTGTCCCCGTGGTCCGCCTCTGACGGGATCTTGACGGTGCAGGCCGGTTCATAGGGAGTGCTGACGGCCGGGGACGCGAGGCGTCAGCAACGCGTCAGAATCGCGGCCGACCGCGGCGGAGCGGCTTCGGAGGGTCGAGCTGTGCGCCGTGCCGGCGTGGCAGGCTCCGGACGGCGGGAGCCGTGCTCGTCGACGTCGCACGCGACCCGGACGACCTGCTCGCGGTCGGCTCGGGCCCACGCGGACCGCTCCGCCCCTCCACAGCCCGCTACGTCCTCGCGCACGCGCCCTGTCCCGTGCTGACCGTACCCCCGTCCCCGCTCCAGGCCACGTAGGAAGCGGCCCACCGCCGCAGCTCCGGTATTTCGTCGCCAGCGACCTGATCAGAGGGCTGGATCGTGGCCTGTGGCACATTGCCATTCTCGGTAGGCGGCAAGAGCGGTGGGGAGGGTCGGGAAGATGCGCTCCGGGCCGATCTTCGCTGTCAGCCCGTAGGCGTCGAGAGGACGGCGCAGGTCCTGCTTGACGCGGGCGAGGGCGAACACGATGTCCCGTTGGCTGAGTTCGGCGCGCAGGGCCTCGACGGCATCGAGGGCGGTGATGTCGACCTCGACGTTGGCCTCGGTGTTCAGGATGAACCAGTGCAACGGTTCGTCCTGGGCTGCGACCGAGGCCAGGGCCCGGCGGCGGAAGTCCTCGGCGTTGGCGAAGAACAACGGTGAGTCGTAGCGGTAGATGAGGAGACCGGGAATCGTGCGGGCACTCGGGTAGTCGTCGATGTCGTGCATACCGGCCAAGCCCGGGACGATTCCCTCGACGGCGTCGTGAGGCCGGGCGACCCTCGTGAGTAGTTCGGCGACGGACAGCGCCACGGCGAGGAGCACGCCGTACAGGATGCCGAGGGCGAGTACGCCGAGACCACAGCCGAGGGCGAGCAGGAACTCGCGGCGACGGAAGGCTGCCAGCCTGCGGAACTCGCCCACCTCGACCAGGCGTACGGCGGCGTAGACGACGATGGCGCCGAGGGCGGCGGTGGGGGTGTGGGTGAGCAGCCGGCCGAGGAAGAGGAGCACGGCGGCCACGCAGGCGGCGCCGACGAGGGAGTACACCTGGGTACGGGCTCCGGTGGAGTCCGCGAGGGCGGTGCGGCTGGCACTGCTGCTGACCGGGAAGCCGTGCAGGATTCCGGCGCCGAGGTTCGCCGTGCCGAGGGCCAGGAGCTCGCGGTTGGCGTTCAGGGGGTGTGGATCGTCGTGCCGGGAGAAGGCGCGTGCGGTCAGGATGACGTCGGTGTAGCCGACGAGCAGAACGCCGAGAGCAGGCAGGACCAGGCCGGCGAGGTCAGCCGGCCGGGGCAGGGCGAAGCCCGGCAAGCCGGTCGGGACCGCGCCGATGACGTCGATTCCCCGGTCCTCGTCCAGTGCGAAGACCGCCACCACCGCCGTGGCGAGGACGAGGACGACGAGCGGTCCGGGAAGAGCCCGCCACAGCAGAGGCAGGGTGAACAGCAAGAGCAGGCAGCCCGCGGCCATCGCGGTCGTGGGCCAGTGCAGGTTGCCGAGGTGACGGAGGAACGAGTAGAGCTGGGGGAAGAACCCCGATCCGCTCCCGCTGGTCCCGGTGAGGCGGGGCAGCTGATCCACGATCATGATGAACGCGACACCGGCCAGATAGCCGACGAGCACGGGCCTGGAGAGAAGGTCGGCCAGGAAGCCGAGCCGGACCGCCCATGCGGCCAGACAGAGCAGGCCGACGATCACGGCCAAAGCTGCGGCGAGCGCCGCGTAGCGCGTGGGGTCGCCGGCTGCGAGCGGCCCGACGGCCACAGCGGTCATGAGGGCGGTGGTCGACTCCGGTCCGACGGACAGCAGGCGCGAGGTGCCGCTCAGCGCGTAGAGGACCAAGGCCGGCAGGACGGCCCACAGGCCTACGACCGGAGGTAGCCCGGCCACACCTGCGTAAGCCATGACCTGCGGCACCAGGTAGGCGGCGACCGTAACCCCGGCCAGGACATCGCCCCGTAGCCAGCCCGTCCGGTAGCCGCGGAAGGCGGGCGGGATCGCAGTGATCCGGCCGTGCTTCGGCATGGCACCTCCGGGACTCACGCGGGCTTGTGCCTCACCATCGTGCCGGGCGGAGGGCCGCAGGGCGGTGAAGGGCGCGAGTGGGCGGACCGCTACCGGCTGCTCTCCCGAAGACGGAAGCCGGTGACCAGGTCGGGCCTGATCCGGATGGCGCCCGATGCGGCGCCCTCGACCCACGGCTGGAGGAGGTGCGCGTAACGTTCGACCTCGCTGGGGGCGGTTACGGCGGTGGCGTAGCCGGTGGCGACCACGCTCCACCCCAGCTGCTCGCCTTGATTGATGACATCGGCTTCGTAGGCGACGACCACGTCGGCAGCCCCTTGGGCCGCGAGCAAGGATGCCAGTGTCGAATAGTCCTGGACACGGACGATGATGTCGCCGTCGTCGAGGAGGTGGTTGACCGGGCGCACGTCGGGCAGCGCGTGACGGGTGAACACGATCCGGCCCAGTTCGACGGTGCCCAGCAGGTGCAGCGCCTCGTCGGCACTGAGCTCTTCCATGTGCCGTCCCGGCATGGTGACGGCAGGTGAGCTGGTGGCCGTACCGGCCGGGTCGTTCTTCATCGTGGGCATCCTTGGTCAAGCGGGCGGGACGCCGGTGCCGTCGCCCGCTGTCGGCTTCTCACAGGGGCGTGGACCCAGGGGTATGGCTCCGCAGCACCGCGAGCCGCCGGCCGTATTCCTCGTCATCCATCTCGCCTTTGGCGAACCGTTCCGCCAGGAGCCTCTCGGCGCCCTTGTCGGAGGCTGGGTACGGCGCAGGGGCTGTGGGCCCGTCCGCACCGTCCTGCCTGAGGGCGCGGACCACGAGGACGGCCGCTGCGATGATCAGGGTCCAGACGATCAGCGTGGTGAGGGACATGGCGAACCATCCCCAGGCCCCCATGTCATGTCCATTCCAATACATCGCGCACCTCCCGGTCGGGCGGGGCCGACGGCCGCGAGTCGGCCATCTGCTGCCAGGATCTGCGTCTGCACCGGACTCCGGCATGGGCCGGTCGGCCCACACACGGGACCACAGGGCCCATGCCCACGACCCGGCGGATCGCCAAGACTGAAGACGGACTCGAACAGGAGGCCGTTCATGAGCACCCCCTCACCCACCCGCATCTCCGAGGCGCTGCCTGCCGACTGCCGTTCCCGGCTGATGGAACTGGCCCAGGAGGTCGACTTCGCCGAGGGCGCGCGCCTCTTCCGCGAGGGCGGCCGCGCCGATCGGTTCTGGATCGTCCGGACCGGCACCGTCGCCCTGGACGTCCACGTGCCCGGGCGGCGTGCCGCCGTCATCGAGAGCCTCGGCGCTGGTCAGCTGGTCGGCTGTTCGTGGCTCTTCAAGCCGTACGCCTGGCGCCTGGGCGCCGAGGCTATGTCGCCCGTCCGCGCGTACGAGTTCGAAGCGGCGCGCGTACGGATGCTGATGGACGAGGACGCCGCCTTCGGCTCTGCCCTGGGCCACTGGGTCGGGCAGGTCCTCGCCAACCGGCTGCAGGCCGCCCGCGTGCGCCTTCTCGATCTGTACGCACCCTATGGGAGCGGCAGCTTCCTCTGATCGTCCTTACGCCGAAGGAGCTGGTCATGCCCGCATTCCGCTACACCGTCAGTGACGTCATGACGCATACAGCGGTCTTCTCATCGGCCACCGGGTGCGTGGTGAGCCTTCCTGCGACAATTCTGATGTGAACGCTATGGACCGGACCGAGCCGGGGGCGATCATGTCCGACGATCCGAACGCCTCCGCTGAGGCGCCGATCACGGTGTTCCTCCTCGATGACCACGAGGTGGTCCGGCGCGGGCTGCGAGATCTTCTGGACGCAGAGCCGGATATCACCGTGGTGGGCGAAGCCGGCACGGCTGAGCAGGCGCTCGCCCGCGGGCCGGCCCTCCGCCCGGACGTCGCCGTACTGGACGTGCGGCTGCCTGACGGCGACGGCATCAGCGTCTGCCGCGAGCTGCGCTCACGCATGCCGGGTCTCACCTGCCTGATGCTGACTTCGTTCGACGACGAGGACGCCCTGCTGGACGCGATCATGGCAGGGGCCGCCGGCTACGTCCTGAAGCAGATCAAGGGATCCGACCTCGTCTCGGCGGTGCGAACGGTCGCCACCGGCCAGTCCATGCTCGACCCCGCGACCACCGCCCGCCTGATGCACTCCCTGCGCGACCCGGAGGCGGCGAAGGCCCCGGAGGACGCCCGCCTGGCGGCTCTGTCCGAACGGGAGCGGGCCGTCCTGGAACTCATCGGCGAGGGACTCACGAACCGGCAGATCGCCAAGCAGCTCTACCTGTCCGAGAAGACGGTCAAGAACCACATCTCCCGACTGCTGGGCAAGCTCGGAGTGGAGCGGCGGGTTCAGGCAGCCGTGATCGCCGCCCAGGTCCACGAGCACGACGCCGGGACGACCAGAGCGTAGGCACGCCGGGGCCGGTCACTGCGGCGGCTGGACGAGAGGTACCCGCCACTCCAGGCGAGTGCCCGGCTCCCCGCCGCCCCGCGCTGCGACGTCCATCTGACCGCGGAGTCCGGCAGCGCGTTCTGCCAGGTTCCGCAGTCCGCTGCGCCGGCCGCCCGCAGGCAGGCCCATGCCGTTGTCGGTCACGGTGACGGTCAGGTTTCCGTCGGCTGCGGCGATCGAGACCTCCGCGCGCGTGGCCTCGGCGTGGCGGGCGACGTTGGTGAGTGCTTCCCCCACCACGGCGAGGGCCTCGTCCGCGACGGACGGCGGTACGTCGGTGTCGATCAGTCCCTCCGTCCGCAGGGCCGGGGCGAAGCCGAGCGCCGCCGAGGCCTCGTCCAGGGCCTGGACCAGACGGGAGCGCATCTTGGACGCCTCGCCGGGGGCCTCGTGCTCGCGAAGTCCGAAGATGGTCGATCGGATGATCTTGATAGTGGTGTCCAAGTCGTCCACGGCACGCGCGAGGCGCTCGGACGCCTGGGGGTGGTCGACGAAGCGCTGGGCGCTCTGGAGGGTCATGCCGGTGGCGAAGAGGCGCTGGATGGCCAGGTCGTGCAGGTCACGGGCGATGCGGTCGTGGTCCTCCAGCAGGCTCATCTGCTCGGCGTCGCGGCGGCGGTCGGCGAGCTCCAGCGCGAGGGCGGCCTGGCCCGCGAACCCGGGAAGCGCGGCGACTTCGGCGATTGCGAACACGGGGCGACCGTGGCTGCGGGCCAGGATCAGGACGCCGCTCAGTCTTTCCTTGGTGCCGACGGTGACGGCGACCGCCGGGCCGAAGCCCGTCCACCTCTCCGGTTGCACGGTGACGCGCTCGTCGGTCGCCACGTCGGTGACCGTGATGAAGCCGTCGCGAGCCAGCGCGGCCTCGGCGAGAGTGCCCTGGACGCTGGGCAGGATGATGCCGCGGTGCGCCTCGGCTCCCTCTCCGAGAGCGAGGGAGCCCCTGAGTTCACCGCCGGGGCCGAGCAGGTAGAAGGCGCCCATGTCCGCGCGCGTGATGTCCTTGGCCCGCTCCAGCATGCCCTGGAGGACCTCGTCCTCGGCCGCTCCGGAGAGCAGAGCGCTGGTGATGTCGGAGCTGGCTTCCAGCCAGCGCTCGCGCAGCCGGACCTCCTCGAAGAGCCGGGCGTTCTCGATGGCGATGCCGGCCGCGACGGCGAGGGTGGACAGGACCGCCTCGTCCTCGGCGTCGAATTCGGCCCCGCCGCGTTTCTCGGTCAGGTAGAGGTTGCCGAAGACCTCTTCGCGGACCCGGATCGGGACGCCGAGGAAGGAGTGCATCGGGGGGTGGTGGTCCGGGAACCCGTACGAGGCAGGATGCTCGGACAGCTCCGAGAGCCGCAGCGGCTCGGGGTGGCGGATCAGTTCGCCGAGGATGCCGTGGCCGGAGGGCAGGTCCCCGATCTGTGCGCGGAGACCGTCGCTGATGCCGACGGGAAGGAACTCGGCCAGCCTTTTGTCGTCCCCGATGACGCCGAGGGCCCCGTACTCGGCGTCCACGAGCACCACCGCGGCTTCGACGATGCCGCGGAGCACCTGCGGCAGGTCGAGTTCCCGGCCCACCGACATGACGGCCTCGAGCAGACCGTTCAGCCGGTCCCGCGTGCCCCTGACCTCATCGATGCGTACCTGGAGTTCGTCGAGCAGCTCGTCCAGCCGCAGCCGCGGAACATTACTTCGGGCGGGCGGATCACCTGGGCTCATGCCCCACCTCCGGCCGGCGACGTGGCGAGAGGGCCACCGTTTCCACGGTATCTCCGGCCGGGGAGCCTTCCCACTCAGCGAGAGGCGATTGCGCCGTACGGCCTCGCATCGTGGCGCGACGTACCGGGGCCGTCGTGCGGGTGCCTGATGTGGGCGTCCGGGCCGGGGAAGAACACGGTGGTGCGGCCGGTGTCGGACCAGCGCACGTCGTACGGCGGCGTGCCGTCCTCATGGTGCAGGGCGATGACTTCGCCGTCACGGCCGGGCGTGCCGACGGTCGGGCCGCCCACGACGATCCGGTCGCCCACCTCGGCGTGGATTCCGTGCCCGTACGCAGGTGAGTGCGCGTTCATGGTCATGCCTTTCTGTGGAATGCGCCCCGCAGGAGCCGGGCGGTGACGAATGCGGCGAGGGCAGCGGCGGTGGCGAGCCCGACTCCGGACCGGCCCACGGCCTCGGTCTCCAGCAGCGACTGCAGAGCGGGGACGTGCAGGGCTGCCAGGGCCAGCAGGGCGGAGCCCGCCACCGAGGCGGGGAGGAAGAGGTTCTTCCTGGTCAGCAGCCGGGTCCGCAGCCCCAAGGCCGCTCCCAGCTGGGCGCCGAGGAGGGCGAGGAAGAGCACGCTCTGCCAGGGCAGGCCCGTCGCGCGCGCGGCAAGGGCGGCGAGCAGACTGGCGGCTGTCACGGCCGAGGCCAGGAGCAGCAGCCGCTGCCATGCCCCCGCAGCCAGGATGTGCTGTTCCGGCGGTCGGGGCGGGCGCCGCATTGCCGCAGGTGCGGCGGGCTCGGCGCCCATGGCGACGCCGATGTCGGCCTGGCGCAGGGCGGGGCCGTCGTTGACGCCGTCCCCGGTCATGGCGGTCACGGCGCCCCGGGCACGCCAGGCGTGGACGATGTCCAGCTTCTGCTGCGGATCGGTCCGGGCGAAGACGCGGACCCCTGTCAGGTCGGTGTCCGGTTTTGCGGCCAGCTCGGGCCCGGTGACGACCGCATCGGCGGGACCGTCCTCGACGAGCCCGATGCGTACGGCGATTGCGTGGGCGGTCGCGGGGTGGTCGCCGGTGATCATGACCGGAGTGATGCCGGCGGCTCGGCAGGCTGCCAGGGTGCCTGCGGCTGCCGCTTTCGGCGGATCGCTGATGGCGATCAGGCCGAGAAGGCCCAGTCCGTGTTCCGCGTCCGCGGCGGGCAGGCTCCAGTGGAGCCGTTCGGCCCCTGCCACCGCCAGCACCCTGAAACCGTGTGCGGCCAGCTCGGCGGCCTGCCGGCGGGCCTGGCCCAGGACCTCGGACGGCTCGGCGAGCACCGTGGGAGCCAAGACCGCCTCGGGCGCCCCTTTGAGGCAGACCAGGACGTTGCCGTCGGGCAGATGGTGGAGGGTGCTCATCCGTTTACGCGAGCTGTCGAATGGTGCTTCTCCGATCCGGGGACAGGCCCGGTGCAGCTCGGCAGGGTCCGGGCAGCCCGCCTTGGCAGCGGCTGCCAGAAGGGCGGCCTCCATGGGATCGCCCACGGCCGCCCACACGTCATGGCCGCTCCGTGGCGGTTCCGGGCTCGCGTCGTTGCACAGGGCCGCCGTCGTGAGCAGCTCTTGCAGCGGGCGAAGCTGCTCGGGCGTCAGGGAGCGTCCGGAACGGGTCAGGGTTCCGTGGGGGTCGTATCCGCTGCCGGACACGGCTGCTGCTCCCGACGGCGTCCACACGTGCTGGACGACCATGCGGCCTTCGGTGAGGGTGCCGGTCTTGTCTGTGGCCAGCACGCTCACCGAGCCCAGCGTCTCGACCGCCGGCAGGCGTCGGACCAGGGCGCCGCGAGCAGCCATGCGACGGGCCCCGAGGGCGAGTGCGAGGGTGACGACGGCGGGCAGGGATTCGGGCACCGCGGCGACGGCCAGGCTGATGGCGGTGACGGCCATCGTGCTCACGCCGAGGCCGCGTACGAGGCCCATGGCGAAGAACAGCACGCACAGGGCGAGGGTGGCGGCGGCCAGAACGCGGCCGAGGGAGGCGAGGCGGCGCTGGAGCGGGGTCGGCCCGTGGTCCCCGTCCAGGAGCGCTGCGATCCGGCCGAGGGCACTGGAGGTTCCTGTTGCCACGGTCGTTGCGACACCCCGACCGCGCACCACGACGGTGCCGGCGCTGACCGTGTCACCGGCAGTCTTCGCGAGGGGTTCCGATTCTCCGCTGAGCATGGACTCGTCCATCAGGAGAGCGGACGCCTCGGTGAGCTCGGCATCCGCGGCGACGATGTCCCCCTCGCTCAGCAGCAGGCTGTCACCGGGCACTACGAGCGCTGCCGCGACCTCGTAGGCGGCACCGTCACGCCGTACCCGGGAGTGAGGGGCCGAGAGAGCGGAGAGCGCCGCGACCGCGCGGTCCGCCCGGACTTCCTGGGTTACTCCCACGGTCGTGTTGAAGACGACCACCAGACCGATGACGACGGCGTCCGGGTGGTCACCGATCGCGATGGTCAGGAGTGCGGCGCCGAGCAGCACCATGATCAGCGGATCGCGCAGCTGCGCCAGCACCCGACGGTGGAAGGGCGTGGGCCTCGGGGGTGCCACTTCGTTGCGGCCATACCGGGCCAGTCGGCGTTCGGCCTCGGCCTGCGTCAGCCCTGTCGGGGCCGAGGAGCCGACGGACGGCGTGTCGATCGCGCGGCTGGTCATCGCGGTGTCATCCGGTGGGGACGGTGATCACCGGGCAGTGCGCACGGTGCAGGAGGCCGTGGACGACGGATCCGATCCGCATGCCGGTGTATCCGCCGCGACCGCGGCGGCCCACAACGACGGACAGGGCGTGCTCGGCGGCCCGGGCCAGTTCCTCGACCGGGTGGCCGGTGAGGACCTCGTGCGTCACATGCACGTCCGGGTACTTCTCGGACAGGCCGGCGGTGGCCTCTGAGAGCAGGGTGCGCTGCGCCCGCAGCGCCACCTCCTCGTCGTCCGGCATGATCAGCGGCGGCTGCCACACGCAGATGACCCGCAGCCCCGCTCCGCGAAGGTCGGCCTCGTCGAAGGCGAAGCCGAGCGCGGCGGTGGCGGACGCGCTGCCGTCGATACCCGCGACTACATAGGGAGGCTGCTGGCTGATGTGCTCGGCGTCGCCCACGACGACGACCGGGCAACGGGCCTGGGCGGTGACGGGAACCACGAGCGAACCGGCGCTGAAGAACTCGGCGGTGCGGCTCAGGTGCCGGGAGCCGAGGACGATCATGCGGGCCTCTCGCGCCGCGCCGCCCAGGACAGGGGCGGGGAGGCCGCCGAGCAGGTCACCGGTGACACCCACCTCGGGGTGGCGGTCCCGCACCCAGTTGCACGCTTGTTCGAGTCTGTCGGATCCTGCCCGCCTCAGGGCCATCTGGCGGGGCGTGTCATCGACGTGATGGGTGTCGTGCTGTGGCGGTACCGCGAGCACGAGGCGCAGCGGGAGGCGGCGCCGTTGTGCCTCGTCGGCTGCCCAGGCCAGGGCAAGGTGCCAGTCCCTGTCCGGGTCGATGCCCACGACGACGTCACGGCTTCCTGCCGGGTGGAGGGTCATGACTGGCTCCCGAAGTCGCTGCCGGTCCGGGGGATGAGGAGGACGGGGCAGTGGGCGTGGTGCAGCAGGCTGTGCGTGGCCTTGCCCAGGTTGGGGGCGAGCCCGAGTGGCCCTGGGACCCGGCGGCCGCCCGTGACGAGCAGGTCTGCGTGACGGGAAGCCTCGACCAGGACACCGGCCACGGAGATGCTCTTCTCCGCATCGGCCTGGATCTCCAGGTCGGGGAACTCGCCACCGACCACGTCCGTGACGGCCGTCAGGATTTCTGCGTGCCCGCTCGCGATCTCGTCGACGCCGTCGAGCATGCTGACCACTTCGCCGACGGACTGGAGCACGTTCCACACGTGCAGCAGCCGCAGCGAGGCCTTGTGCAGCTCGGCTTCCTTGGCGGCGTACCGGGCGATCAGGAGGTCGTGTTCGTCGCGGATCGCCGCGAGAACCGTTCCGGTCTCCTCGGCCCCGTCGATGCCCCGGACGACGACGACGGGGGTCATGGCGGTGGCCGCGGTGCCCAGCCCGACCGAGCCGAGCATGAGCGAGTTGAACCCGCCCAGGCCGCGGTTGCCGACCACGACCGTGCCGTGGAGTCCGCCGGCCCGGTGCAGACTGTCGACGGCGCCCGCGCGGCTGAATTCCGTGGTCACGGACAAGCCGGGGTACTCGGCCGACACGGCCTTCGCCGTCTCGTCCAGGAGCGCCTGACCGTTGACGCGGACCCGTTCGATGGACTCCGCCGACAGGTACAGGGCCCTGCCATCGGTGTCGGCGCCGTAGACGATGTGCAGCGGACGGTCCCGGCGTACGGCCTCCTTGGCGGCCCACAGCGCAGCGACGCGCGCCGGCTGCGACCCGTCCACGCCGACGGTGACCGAGCTGGTATCCGGGGTACGGAATGTGCTTTCCACGATTCCTCCCAACCGAGGAGCCGATGAGGGGCACCCCTCACGCTGGCACCATCGCCGCTTTGGGAAGAGGGCCGCCCGGGACCGCCGACGGGACCAAAGGTCCCCATCGTCGCGGCCCGGCACCTCGGGCCCCTCCGGGCCCCCGGGCGGGCCCGTTCGGCCCTCGATCCGCCGGTGGTCGTCGGGGGATGGTGGGCACATCCGCACCGGACATCAGCCTCGCGGCACGGCGGAGCAGGAGGAGGGTCTCATGAAGCATCTCAAGGTGGCGGACCTGATGTCTGACGAGGTGGTCTCCGTGGTTCCGGGCACCGGCTTCAAGGACGTCGCGAAGCTCCTCGCCCAGTACGACATCTCCGGTGTCCCTGTCCTGGACGACGAGGACCGCGTGGTGGGCGTCGTATCGCAGACGGACCTGCTGGCCCACACAGTGCCGGGGTCCGATCTCTCTGAGCAGGGCATTGCAGCGACTGGGCCCCCTACCGCGGGTGACGTCATGTCCGCGCCCGCGGTCGCCGTCCACGCCGAAGAGACAGTGGCTGACGCCGCCAGGCTGATGACCCGCCGGGGTATCGAACGGCTCCCCGTCGTGGACGTGGAGGACCGGCTCGTCGGCATCGTCACCCGCCGGGACCTGCTCCGCATGTTCCTGCGCCCGGACTCCGAGATAAGCCGACGTGTCACCGGCGAGGTCCTCACGGAGGTGCTCGGTGTGCCGGCCGGCGATGTCGAGGTCCATGTGGTGGACGGCATCGTCACCCTGGACGGCCAGGTCGGGCGCCGGAGCCAGCTCCCTGCACTGCTCAGCCTCGTCGAACAGCTGGACGGGGTCGTCGCTGTGGCAGCACACGTCACCGCCCGCACCGACGACACGGCAGGCATACACGCGGACCAGGCGCGGCGCGCAATGCCGTGGTGATGAACGCCGGACCGCACGAAGGGAATCGCAGCCATGAAAGACCACGTGACCGTCGGCGTCGACGGCTCTCCGGAGAGCCGTGCGGCAGCACGCTGGGCCGCGCGGGAGGCCGTCCTGCGGGAGGTTCCGCTGCGCCTCGTGCACGCCGTTGACTGGCCGTTGGACCCGGTGTTCCCCGGCTTGGGCCGCCAGGACGTGGACCGCTGGGCGGACCAGGCCCTGACCGAAGCCGCGCAGGAGCTGCACGGGCGCCACCCGAACCTGGAGGTCACGACCCGCTGCCTGAAGGCCCGGCCGGCAGCCGCCCTTGCGGCAGAGGCCGCCGACGCCGGGCTGCTCGTCCTGGGATCGCGTGGCCTGGGCGGCCTGGTCGGTTTCACAGTCGGCTCGGTGGCCATGTCCACCCTGGTCGCGACCGACACGCCGGTCGTCCTCGTTCGTATCGCCGACGACCCGGACGGGCCGCGCACCGGCTCCGGTGCCGAGGTCGTCGTAGGCGTCGACATCCACGAAGCGTGCGACCGGGTACTCGCTTTCGCCTTCGAAGAGGCGGCCCGGCGCGAGAGCCCCTTGCGAGCCGTGCACGGCTGGAAGATGCCGGCCGCCTACAGCTACGTCCCCTTCTTCGACCCGGACAACGAACGGGACATCGGCAGGAGCGTCACCCACATGATGGACGACATGCTGCTGCCATGGCAGCACAAGTTCCCCGACGTGAACGTCAGCCACACCGTGTTCAGGGGATCGGCGGGCGAGCATCTCGTCCGGGCCTCGCAGGGCGCGGGACTCGTCGTCGTGGGACGCCACGTGCGCCGCTTCCCCCTCGGTGTGCACCTCGGCTCGGTCGCCCACGCGGTCCTGCACCACGCGGCGGCCCCCGTGGCCGTCATCGCCCACGACTGAAGGAGCGGAAAGCGGTGAACGGCCGTTCCATCGAGGAGGAAGACCATGAAACACCTGCGCAACGTCGAGGACGTGATGACGCACGCCGTGATCTCCATCGACCGGGGGACCGCGTTCAAGGACATCGTGGAAGCGCTGCGGATGTGGAACGTCAGCGCGCTCCCCGTCCTCGCCCCGGACGGACAGGTGGTCGGTGTCGTCTCCGAGGCCGACCTGCTGCTCAGGCCCCAAGGCACCGACACGGCCCACGACACCACCGCCGAGCAGCTGATGACCCGCCCGGCCGTGACGGTGACGAAGGACGCCACCATCCCTACCGCGGCGCGTTTGATGGCCCGCGGGCACCTCAAGCGCCTTCCCGTAATCGACGGCGGCGGCCGCCTCGTCGGCGTCGTCAGCCGCGGCGACCTGCTCAAGGTCTTCCTGCGCCCGGACGAGGACATCGGCGCCGAGATCCGCGAACTGATCATGCTCCAGCTGATGCCGCACGTTCCCGCCGAAGGGCACGTCCGCGCGCACGGTCCCGTCGAGGTGCACGTCCACGTCGCCAACGGCATCGCCTACCTCAGCGGGTCTCTGCCGGACCCCGCGATGGAAGACATCGTCGTACGCGCCGCCGGCACCGTACCGGGCGTCGTCGACGTCAAGGCGGACTTCACCGCCCACTTCACCCCCTGAAGGCCCGCCATCACCGTCGAAGTCGACGACGGCCTGGTGAGGCTCAGTGGCACCGTGCCGCAGCCCGGACTGCTGCCCGTGATCGTTCACCTCTGCCAGAGCGTCGATGGCGTCGTCGACGTCGACAACGGACTCACCTGCGCCGTGGCCGATCAAAGCTGAGCGGCCCGCAGGGCCGGTCGGTCGAGCGATGCGGGCACACGTCCGGACGGCATTCCCGCGGCCGCATCCGGATCCAAGGCTTCCGGCGGTCCCACCCCCGTACGCGACTTCGGTTGGGCCAACCCGATACCGGATCGCGGCTGGGCCGTGTTCGAGACGGTCTCGCCACTTCGATGACTTCCCATCCCTTGGAATGGCCGGAACTGCGGTGGACGGTGCGCGACCCGGTCGCCGCCATGGGACACGTGCAGATGGTCGGCGGCTCCCGCTCAGGGCGCGAGGTCTCTGCGCCGGAGCACCATGTGAGCCAGAAGAACCACCAGTTGCGGATCGTGCTGCATCGCCCGCACCAGCCCGAGCCGGCCCGTACCTCTTGGTCAGGCCGCTCAGCTCGATCGCCGGCCCGTCGCCCATGGGTCCGGTCTGAGCTCGCTGCCGGGCTCTCTGCCGGAGATCCGCCCGCTCACTCAAGGGCGTACGCCGTGTGCGGAGCGTGCTGCGGTGCGGCCCCGGCTGCTGCCATGTCGCCGTAGGCGGTCCGCCTGAGCTGCTCCGCCAGGTTCTCCAGCGCCCGGGCGGCCGCGAGTTCGTCGCCGATCTCGGGCACGTCCTTGTCCGTCGGGTTGCAGCGAGCGGTGCCATGGCCCGTGAGACGAGTGGTGCCTGTGTCGAGCTCGACGCGGACCTTGGTCGTGTGCTCTTCCTCGAAGAGGTAGACGTGGGTCTTCCATTCAGACGTGTGCGACATGGTGTGCCTCTGGTCGGATCAGGAGTAGCGGTGGTGCCGGCGTCGCGCCCAGCGTCGGATCTCGTCGCTTCCCCAGACCAGCGGCGGGAAGGCAGCGATGAGGAGGACGACGTCCAGCGGGAGGGCGGCCGTGCCGAAGAGGTTCTGGAGTGGCGGCGCGTACACGAGCGTCGCGGTGAAGACGAGTTCGAAGGCGATGCCGGCGAGCAGCAGTGGGTTGGTGAAGAAGCCGATGTCGTGCAGGGCCGCGTGGTCGGTGCGGGCGGCGATGGCCGTGCCGACCTGGCAGGTGACGATTCCCGCGAAGGTGGCGGTGGTCGCGGTGAGGTAAGCGTGGTGCAGGGGGGTTCCGGGTCCGGTGGGGTCGCCGGGGTGCCAGCCCGCACGCCACAGCACGTAGAAGAAGGCGGTCATGACGAGGGCGGCGGAGACGGTGCCGAGCCAGCCCCAGCTGCGCACGAGCATGTCCTTGTTGATCACGCTCTGGGAACCGGGCCGGGGCGGTCGGGACATGATCCCCGGCTCGGCGCGCTCACGGCCGAGGGCAAGGGCCGGCAGGGTCTCGGTCCCCAGGTCGATGGCGAGGATCTGCAGGACGGTCAGCGGTAGCGGTACGGACCCTGCGGAGAGGGCGAACACGAGGAAGGGCACGACCTCGGGGGTGAGGTGGGCGAAGATGTAGACGATGAACTTCCGGACGTTGTCGTAGACACGGCGGCCCGACTCGATCGCGGTGACGATCGTGGCGAAGTTGTCGTCGGTCAGGACCATGGTCGACGCCTCGCGGGCGACGTCGGTGCCCGAGAGTCCCATGGCCACGCCGATGTGAGCGCGGTGCAGGGCCGGCGCGTCGTTCACTCCGTCGCCGGTCATGGCCACGATCTGGCCGTGTGCCCGCAGGGCATCCGCCACTTTCAGCTTGGTCTCGGGCGAGGCACGGGAGAAGACGATCTCCGTACCGTCCTGGCGCAGGAGGTGGTCGAGCTCGTGGTCGTCGATCGCCTCGGACTGGGCGACCACTTGGAGGTTCGGTGTACCGATGCCGACGGCGCGGGCCACGGCGGCGGCGGTGGCTCCGTTGTCACCGGTGACGATGTGGACGGTGAGGCCCGCTTCGTGGCAGCGCCGGACCGCGGCGGCGACTTCCGGGCGCGGCGGGTCGTACAGGCCCACGAGCCCGAGGAGGTGCAGGTCCCGCTCGACGTCCTGCCGCCGCCAAGGCTCTGCCCCGGTCCCGGGCGGCAGTTCGCGTACCGCGACGGCCAGCACCCGCATGCCGTCCGCCGCCAGAGTGTCGGCGGCCCCCTGGGCCTCGCCGGTCGGCTCTCCTTCGGCCAGCAGTGCGAGGACGGCTTCGGGGGCGCCCTTGACGGTCACCCGTGGCCTTCCGCGTTTCCCGTCGTGGATGACCGACATGCGCCGCAGGCGCGGGTCGAAGCGGAAGGAGGCTCGTCGGTGGGCGTCCCGGTCGGCCAGGTCAAGGGGCGCAGTGTGCTGTGCGGCTCCCTCCACCAGCGCGATTTCGGTCGGGTCGCCTTGCAGCGTGCCGTCGCTCTCACGGGTGACGGTGGTGCACCGGGCGGCGGCCCGGACCAGTTCGGCGGTCTCCGAACCGCTTGCCGCCTCGTACGGCGGGGTCCATGTGGAGTGGAGGCGCATCTGGTTGCGGGTGAGCGTGCCGGTCTTGTCGGTGCAGATGACGTTGGTGGATCCGAGGGTTTCCACGGCGCTCAGCCGCTTGACCACCGCGCCCTGCCGGGCGAGCACCCGTACGCCCACGGCGAGGGCGAGGGTGATGGTGGGCAGCAGTCCTTCGGGCACGTTGGCGACGAGCAGGCCGATGGCGAACATCAGCGAGTCGGTCAACGGCAGGCCGACCGCGACTCCGGTCACGAGGAACACGGCCCCCATGGCGACCGCGACCGCTGCGATCAGCCAGGCGACCTTCTTGACCTGCTGCTCCAGTGGGCTCGGCTCTCGGCGGGTGCGCTGGCTGAGAGCGGCTATCCGGCCGAGCTCGGTGTGGTCGCCGGTGGCGAAGACGATCGCCTGTGCCTGCCCCTCGGTGGCAGTGGTACCGCTGAAGACGAGGTTGGGCTCCTGCAGCAGGGAAAGGCCTTCCAGCCCCGGGCCGGCAAGACGCTCGACCGGGGTGGACTCGCCCGTCAGCATGGAGAGGTCGGCCTCGATTCCTCCCTCCGTCAGGCGGGCGTCGGCGGGTATCCGCTCGCCTTCGTCGAGGGCGATGAGGTCTCCGGGGACCAGGTCACGGGCCGGGACGTGCTGTGCCTGTCCGTCGCGGATCACCTGGGCCTGCGAGGGAAGATAGCGGGCCAGGGTCTCGACGGCTTTCTCGGCCTGCCGTTCCTGTACGAGGGCAAAGCCGACGTTGACGAGGATGACCGCGACGATCGCCCAGCCGAGCACCGCGATGGCGGCGGTGAACGCGAGTGCTGCAGCGGCCCACAACAGCAGAGCCAGCGGGTGGACCAGTTGCCGCAGCAATTCTCTGAAGACGCTCGTCCGGGCGGTGCGGCGGACCTCGTTGGGGCCGTGGACGGACAGCCGCCGTGCCGCCTCCCGGCTCGACAGGCCCAGGGGGCCCGTATGCAGTTCGCGGCGGAGCAGGGGAAGAGGTTCCAGGGGATCCGAGACGGTGTCCGGTGCGAGGTCCGGGCCGTCGGCGGTCTCAGTCACCGCCGGCTCCCTGGCCGGGGGGCGCGGCGGCCGAACTGCCTTTTCCGTCCACCCACACTCGGACCGTGTCACCGTTCCGGGTCCCTGCCGGAACGGTGATGGTGTCGGTGTGCGGGCGCTGCGAGGGGTAGTGCCACGTCGCGGTCGCCACGGTTACCGGCCGACTGCTCGGCTGGTCTCCCGTTCGGTAGCCGGTCCCGGTGATCGTGGTGGCCGCTACGTTGTGCCGGTGGCGTGCGATGTTCTCGGCGGCGCGGTGGCCGTCCGTCCAGGCGGCCCGCCCGAGGGCGATACCGGCGACCACTGCCAGCAGGCAGGTCAGCGCGAAGGCGGTATGCATACGGGTCCGGGTACGGTCGGCATCCCGCCTGAGCGGGTTGGCCCCCGTCACTTTCGTCCGGTGGTGCATGGCACGCCTCCGTGCTGGTGCGTGCCGAGCCGGGCCGTCCCTTCAGGCGGCGACGAGCTCGGCGCCGATGTGGTGGGCCCACTTCTGGATCCGCTCGGGATTGCGGAAGTCCCCGCCTTTGCCCTGACGGGTCAGCGCCTTGGCGAGGAATCCAGGGGTGTGGGCTGTCGCGCTGCCGCCGAAGGTCATGTGCTCGCGCGCTCCGACCAGCTGCATCTCCCGGGCGACCGCCGAGACCGGGGGGATGTCGTGTTCCTCGGCCGAGCGGTCGAGAGGGCCGCTGCTGAACATCCACACCGGGCGGTGCCGCAGGGAGTCGGCGTTGCGTTCGGCGCAGTGCCTGGCCTTACTGCTCCAGTGGCCGGCGTAGAGGGAGCCGCCGAGGACGACGGCGTCGTAGGCGCGGACGTCGTGGACATCGTCTGCGGGCAGCACGACGGCGTCGAGACCGTCCTCGCGGAGGGTCTTGCCGATCTGTTCGGCGATGCCTGCGGTGGCGCCGTGCTTGGTGCCGTAGGCGACCAGGACTCGCTTGGTGCTCATGGCGGGTGCTCCTCGGTTCCATGGTGCGTTGCCGATGCCACTGTCACTCGGCCGACGGCTCCCGCGCGTGGGCCGGACGGATCCCTGCGGGGACCATTCGGTCCTCCCCGCAGACGGCCTTGCGACGCTTGGCGCCGATCCGTACGTCGATGACGGGGTTCAGGCCGGGGTCCTTGAGGCCGGGCTTGAAGACGGTGTACTCGTCGGGGTCCGTCTGCCCGCTGCCGACCGTCTCGCCGGGCCCCCGCCCGAGCCGTACAAGACTGCGCAGCCTGACTGCCGGCGCATCCTCGTCGCCGTGCGGCAGGCTGCCGGGCCAGTCACGGCTCGGAAGGTCGGCGAGCACGGCAGACGCATGAGAGCGGCGAGTCCGGAAGGCGCCAGGACTCCTGCTCGGGCTCGGGCAGCATCGAGCGGCAGGAAAAGCGTCGGCCCGCGGAGTCCACGGAGGCTGTGCTACTCGTGCGGCAGCCCGCCGGAGGAGCTCTCATCGTGCTCGGGGCACATAAGTGGTGGAAGCGCCCGCGCGCCAGTGAGCAGGCAGAGCCACCACGCTGGATGGCCTCGCTCGACGACGCCACGGCCGGACGGGCGTTGCTTCTCGGTGCGCTGCTGTCGGGCGCCAACCCCAAGAACCTCGTCCTGACGGCATCGGCCGCAGCCTCGATCGTCGAGGCAGGCGTCCACGATGTCGGCCTCGCCGTAGCGGTCGCCGTCTTCGTGCTCATCGCCTCCTGCACCGTGCCGGGAGCCGTCGGCATCCATCTCGCCGGAGGGCAGCGCGCCGCAACGTCCTGGACACCGCCAGACGGTTCATGGTCACCAACAGCACGGTGACGCTGTCCGGTCTGGGCCGCTGAGACTTCTTCACGATAGAAGGAGCTGTACTGCCTCTGGCCGGCAAACGCGATCGCGCAGGGCCTGACCGTGGCTCCGTCTCGATATCCCGGCGCCTGCGGTGGGGCTACTCAACGGGCACGTCCGCCCGAACGATGGTGATCGGGCACGGAGCGTGAAGCGCCGCTTGCTGGCTCACCGAACCGAGCAGGGCCCGGCTGAAGCCGCCGCGACCGCGGCTGCCCACGACCAGCATGTCCGCACCCTTTGCCGCATCCACCAGGACATCGACCGGATTGCCGCGCACCAGACGCTGGTGCACGGAGGCGCTGCCCTCACCGAGGACCGTGCGGACCTCCTCGACCAGGCGGCGTTCTGCGTCCTCCTCGTCGAATGTGGCGTCTACCGCCGGAGCCGACCACGATGCGGCACCGGGCAGGTCCCACGCCGCGACCGCCTCTACTCGCCCGCTCACCAGCCCCGCGTACCGGACCGCCCAGCGCAGCGCGGCCTGGGACGAGGGTGATCCGTCGACGCCCACAACGATGCGCGGAGCCTCATGCTGCCTGTCCATTCCGTTCACCCTTCCAAACTGCTGATACATCCACAGTGTGCGCTTCGCGAACGCACCGCCACGCGGGCATGCGGTGGTTTCGATCTCAGCCTTTGGGGAGCCGGAACCACCGCTCCTGGCCTGGGGCAATGCCTTCGTACCGGTCACCAGGCAGGACCAAGGGCAACGGTCCCAGGAGCGACGAGGGCACGCTGACGCCGAGTCGGCCGGGCCGGAACCGGATGCGGACATCTCGGTGCCCGAGGCAGGAAATCGAGAACGACGATCCGGGCACTTCGGAGAGGGGCACCGGGTCGACGTGCAGGCCGTCGTCGCGGGGTTCGAGTCCGACGATGCCCCGCTCGACGAGGTCGAGGGTGCCGGCCATGGCGCCGAGGTGGATTCCCTCACCGGTGGTGCCGCCCTGGACGTCGGTGATGTCACTGAGCAGGGCTTCCTGACAATAGCGCCAGGCGTTCGGGCCCTGTTCGCGGGCCAGTACCCAGCCGTGGACGAGGCTGCTGAGCGTGGAGCCGTGGCAGGTGCGCCGCAGGTAGTAGTCCACCGTCCTGCGCCACAGGGCGTCGTCGAGGCGGTATCCGAGCCCAAGGAACAATTGTTCGAGTTCTGCGGGCTGCATGAGGTACCCGAGCATGAGGGCGTCGGCCTGCTTGGACGCCTGATAGCGGTTGGGCGTGTCGCCTTCGGTTTCCAGGATGCGGTCCAGGCGGCGGATGTCGTGGTAGCGGGCTCGGTATGCGTCCCAGTCGAGCTCGGCGAGGTCCCCGTAGCCGTGGAACTGGCTGATCACATCGCGATGGAACGGCACGTACAGGCGGTGGGAGACGTCCTCCCAGACGCCGAGGTCCTCGGGGCCGATGCCGAGCTGCGTGAGGAGTTCGGCGCGTCGGGCCGCCGGGAGTTCCGTATACAGGTTGAGGGCGCGGGACAGTACCCACGCGGCGGTGACGTTGGTGTAGGCGTTGTCGTCGATGCCCGGAGCGGCGGCGTCCGGATAGGCGTCGTGGTACTCGTCGGGTCCGACGACGCCGCGGATCCGGTAGCGGCCGAGGCCGGCGTCCCACGTCGCCGCGTCGGCCCAGAAATGGGCTATCTGCAGGAGAAGTTCGGCTCCGGGGCCGTGCATGAAGCCGGCGTCGCCGGTGGCCTGCCCGTACTGCCACACGTTCCAGGCGATGGCCGACCCGATGTGGTGCTGAAGGTGGGAGTGGTCCGGCAGCCAGCGGCCGGAGCGCGGATTGAGGTGCAGCCGCTGCGTTTCCTCGGCTCCGGAACTACCGCTCTGCCAGGGGAACATGGCGCCCTTCGCCCCGGTTCGCCGAGCAGCCTCCCGTGCCGCGGGGAGTCGTCGGTGCCGGTACAGCAACAGGGCGCGAGCTGTCTCGGGGACATGAAGGGCGAGGTAGGGCAGGACGAACAGCTCGTCCCAGAAGATGTGCCCCCGGTAAGCCTCGCCGTGAAGACCGCGGGCGGGGACCCCGGCATCGAGCTCCGCGGTGTGCGGCGAGAGGGTCTGCAGCACGTGAAAGGCATGCAGGCGCAGAACCTTGCCGGTCTCACCGGGTACCTTCAACTCTCCTTCGCTCCAGAGGCGCCGCCAGGATGCGCGGTGGGAGGCCAGCAGGGAGGGGAAGTCCGGGGCATGTGTGGCGCAGTCGACGCTCCGCCGCAGGGGATCGGCCGAGGGGCGGTCCAGCGAAGTACACAGGGCGGCGGTCTTCACGACGACCACTGGGGCGGCTCGCTTGATCGGCAGGATGAGGGTCTGTGTGGCGGTGGCGGCTGTGCATGCCCGGGCTGCCGGCGCCAGAGGACGTGCTGAGGTCCGGACTGCGAGCCCGATCCGTACCCGGGAGGTGGTGGTGGTGCAGGACAGCCAGGCGGTGCCCTCCGCCTCCACTCCGGCCCGGTGCCCGACGAGGTGGCGCCCGGCCAGGGCGCGGTAGCGGTCGACTCCCGCGTTGGTGACGTCTCCGTCGAGTACGGACTCGATCTCGATGCTGCCGCTCCAGCCGTACGCTCTGAACACCGTATTCTGCGCGCCCAGGTTCGGGTCGCCCATGTGGACGAGGCGGGTGTGGGTGACGCCCAGGCGGCGGCCTTCGGGATCGTGGAAGAGCATGCGGCGGGTGAGCGTTCCGGCGTGGAAGTCCAAAGAGACGTGGCTGTGGCGCAGGGTCCGGTGGTCGGGTGTGAGCCAGTCGCCGGGCGGTGCGCTTTCGGGCAGGCAGCGGTACCGCAGGGCGGTCCAGTCGGGTAGTCGGACCATGTCCTCGTTGGAGACTGTTCGACCGTCGATGGTGGAGGCGAGCCGGTTGTAGCAGCCGGCGAGGTAAGTGCCCGGGTAGTGGATGTCGTCGGCGGTGCTTTCGGGGGCGGAACCGCGGGTGGCGAAGCGGCCGTTGCCCAGGGTGCACAGGGACTCCACCAGCCGCTCGGTCTTGGGGTCGTAGCGGGGGTATTCCCAGCGCCAGGCGGTGGTCACGTGCGCCGGCCTTCGAGTGCGGCAGGTAGGCCCCCGAGGTCGGGGAGGACGAGATCGGCGCCATGCGCGCCCAGCGCATCCCTCATGTGCGGGTCGTCCTCGCGGTTGAGTCCCACCACCAGGCGGAAATGACCCCGGTGCCCCGCCTCGACGCCGGCCAGTGCGTCCTCCACCACAGCCGTGTGGTCGGGGGGTACGCCAAGACGGCTGGCGGCTTCGAGGAAGAGGGCAGGGGCGGGCTTGCCCGGAAGGTCCAGTGCGGCCGCGTCCTGGCCGTCCACCAGGGCGCCGAAGTAGCCGATGAGCTCTGTGGATTCCAGAAGGGAGCGGGCGTGCCGGGAGGCAGAGACGGCTGCGCACCGGATCGCCTTCTGCCGCAGCTCCCGGAGCGCCGGCCGCACGTCGTCGAAGGCACGGACACCGTCGGTCCGCAGCATCATGGAGAAGACCTCTTCCTTGCGGGCGGCGACTGCGTGGACGGTGGCGCACCCCGGCGGATCCTCGGGAGTTCCGGGTGGGAGGCCGATGTGACGGGCACTGAGGAAGGCGCGTACGCCGTCGAGACGGGACCTGCCGTCCACCAGGTCCCGGTACTCGCGGACGGCGTCGAACCGGCGCGATCGTGCACCGGTGTGCGATGGCTCCCACTCGGGGAGGCAGCGGTCGAAGGTCTCCTTCCAGGCGGCCGCGTGGCGGTCCGCCGTGGCGAGGAGCACTCCGTCGGTGTCGAAGACGACCGCGCGCAGGTCGCTCATGAGTCGTGCACCACACGACGGCCGGTGATTCGGAAGGGGGTGAGCTTCATCCAGTGGCTGCGCGGGCCGCCGGCCCAAGGTTGGGAGCGGGCAGTGGTGTTGAGGTGCTGAATCTCGTGCGGGTCGGTGACGGAGGCCAGTTCACCCACGGCCAGCACGTTCCAACCGGTGGCGGTCACGTCGTCGATGTTGTCGATCTCGAAGGCGACTTCGGTACCTGCCGCTCTGGCCGTGACGGCTTCCGCAGAAGTACGGAAGGCGATGTCGGCCCCTGCGGAGAGGTAGTTGACGGGAAGCACGGCGGGGCCTTCGGGGGTGAAGATGGCGATGCGGCCGACGCCGTGCGTATTCAGCAGCCGCCGGCATTCGGTCTCGTCCAGCGGTACGAGCGCACTGTCGCGCCGGGCGGTGGATCGCCCGGCGACCCGGTGGGCGCCGGCGCCGGTCAGGTCGCCGACGGTGAGACCGAGAGCGTCGGCCACCCGGACGAGAGTGCCGATGGCAGGACTGGCGGCGTGCTCCTCCAGGTAGGCGATGTACGTAGCGTCGGCGCCGCACCGCCGGCCCAGTTCGTCGCGGCTCAGGCCGAGGGCTTCGCGGCGAGCCGCCAGACGGCGGCCCAGATCGGTGCGTCCGGCCGCCTCGCCGGAGTGCTGGGGATGGGTGCTCGGCATGCTCTTCACGGTACTCACTGCTCCTGAGCCGGCACGGCGACCGTGTCGTGTTGGGGTCCGCCGAGCACGACCTTGAGGGCGCCCGTCTCGCCGGCGCGGGAGAAGACGTCGTACGCCTCTCCCATCTGATCCAGCTCGAAACGGTGGGTGACCATCGCGGCCCCGGGAAGGCGGCCGGCTGCCATCATGCGCAGCAGCATGGGCGTGGAGTGGGTGTCGACGAGGCCGGTGGTGATGGTGACGTCCTTGATCCACAGATCTTCGAGGTGCAGGGTGGCGGGCTTGCCGTGGACGCCGATGTTGGCGACCCGGCCACCCGGACGGACCATGCGGGTGCACATCTCGAACGCCTCGGGTACGCCGACGGCCTCGATGACCACGTCGGCGCCCAGTCCGTCGGTGAGGTCCTCCACCAGCCGCTCCGGCTCCTCGTCCGCGCTCGCGGTGGCATCTGCGCCGAGGTCGCGTGCGGCGGCGAGCCGGGACGCCGCGAGGTCGACGGCGATGATCCGCCCGGGGCTGTAGAGCCGTGCGGTGGCGATGGCGGCCAGGCCGATGGGGCCGGCGCCGACCACGACGACCGTGTCGCCCGGGCGCACCTTGCCGTTGAGCACGCCGACCTCGTAGGAGGTCGGGAAGATGTCGGCGAGCAGGACGGCGTCGTGGCTGGCCAGAGCGCTGGGCAGCGGGTGGACGGAGAGGTCGGCGAAGGGGACGCGTACGTATTCGGCCTGGGTCCCGTCGATGGTGTGGCCCAGGACCCAGCCGCCGCCCCCGCGGCACTGACCGTAGTGCCCTTCGCGGCAGAAACGGCAACGGCCGCAGGCGGAGATGCAGGAGATCAGGACACGGTCGCCCGGACGCACACTGCGGACGTCGCCGCCGGTCTCGACCACGGTGCCGACGGCCTCGTGGCCCAGGATCCGGCCGGGAGCCACTCCGGGAACGTCGCCCTTGACGATGTGCAGGTCGGTGCCGCAGATGGTGACGGCGGCGACCCGGACGATCGCGTCGGCGGTGTCCTTGACCGAGGGGTCCGGGACGTCCTGCCAGGAGGTCTGCCCGGGCCCGTGGAAGACAAGTGCCTTCATGGCGCGGCCTTCTCTCTGTGGGCTGTGCGAGAGGGTGTCACCGTCAGGCTGTGCCCGAATCCCTCCGTCCCGCTTGGGCCGGTCGGCCCCTACCCGGGACCGATGGGTCCCCGGCGGACAGGGCGTTCCGGTGCGAGGGTGGAGACCGGCATCCGTTCCGAAAGGAGGGCTGCTGCCATGTCCCGGTCAGCCCCCCTGCTACCGCCCGCCCGGCCCTGCTGAGGTTCCTCGGCGGAGTGCGGACGGTTACGGGCAGCAAGTTCTTGGTCGAGAGCGACCATGCCGGATCCTCGTCGACTGCGGACTCTTCCAGGGTGTCGCGGACCTACGGCGCCGCAACCGGGACAAGCCGCCCTGTGACGCCTCCGGCATTCACGCCGTTGTCGCACGCACGCCCACCTGGACCACTGCGGATACCTGCCGCGACTGGTCCGGCACGGCTTTCGCGGACCGATCCTGACCAGCGCCAACACCGCCCGCCTCGCCGAGATCGTGCTCCGCGACAGCGCCCGCCTGCAGAGGGAAGCGGCCGAGCACGCCAACCAGCACGGCTGGTCCAAGCACCGGCCTGCCAAGCCGCTCTACGACGATGACGACGTCGACCACACGATCAAGTACTTCGATCCGGTACCGGTGGGCAGCGAGATCGAGATCATCGCCGGTACGAAGCTGATGCTGCACCACGGCGGTCACATCCTCGGCTCCGCCTGGGCGCACCTGACCCTGGAGGACGGCCACACCCTCGCCGTCAGCGGCGACCTCGGCCGCCCCGGCCGCCCGTACCGTCCAGGAATCGATCGACATCAACAACACCACCGGCCCGGCGATCATCGTCTCGTCCGCCGGCATGGCCACAGGAGGCCGCGTGCGGCACCACCTGCACCGGATCCTGCCCGACCCCCGCAACGCCGTGGTCATCGTCGGCTCCGCCGCCGCCGGCACCCGCTCGCGCGACCTCGCGGACGGCGCTCGCACGCTCAAGATGTTCGGCGAGTACGTCCCCGTACGCGCCGAAGTGGCCGACGTACCGCACTTCTCCGCGCACGCCGGCGCCGACCGGATCATCGACTGGATGCGCGCCGCCCCAGCCCCGCACGCCACCTACCTCGTCCACGGCGAGGAGACCGCGGCCGAGGCCCTCCGTGACCGGATCGACCACGAACTGGGATGGACGGCCGTCGTACCCAAGTCGGGGGAGGCCGTCCTGGTCCGCTGACCGGGGCCGGACGGGCCCCACGGTGTGCACCGCGCGGCCCTCCCGGACACGGCGGCTCGCCGAGCAGGGTGGACGCGAAGGGTTGGAGGCACTCCATGAGCACCGTGCACAGCATCCTCGAAGCGATGGCACCCCAAGCCCGCGAAGCCCTGCTCGCCCACTCCCACCAGGTGACCTTCCCGGCCGGCACCCGCATCTTCAACTACGCACGCTGAGGACCTCGCCATGACCTCCACCCCCTATACCGTCGCCGATGTCATGACCACCAAGGTCATCGCCGTCACCCCTTCGACCGGCTTCAAGGACATCGCCACCGCGATGGAGCGCTGGAAGGTGACCGCCCTACCCGTTATCGAGGGCGAGGGCCACGTCGTCGGCGTGGTCTCCGAGGCCGATCTCCTGCCCAAGGAGGAGTTCCACGAGCACCGCCCGGGCCTGGTCGAGCAGATGCGCCGCCTCGGAGACACCGCCAAGGCCGGCTCCACCCGCGCCGAGGACATGATGACCACCCCGGCCGTCACGATCCACCCCGACTCCACACTTCCCCAGGCCGCCCGCCTCATGGCCGACCGGCACATCAAGCGCCTCCCGGTCGTCGACGCCGACGGCACCCTCAAGGGCATCGTCAGCCGCGCCGACCTCCTCAAGGTCTTCCTCCGCACCGACGAGGAACTCGCCGCCGAGATCCGCCGCACCGTCGTCGACCACCTCTTCCCCCTCTCCCGCGGAGCCGTCAAGGTCACCGTGACCCAAGGGGTCGCCACCCTGACCGGCGAGGTCCGCGACGGCGACCTGATCCCCCTGGCCGCACGCCTCACCCACTCCGTGGAGGGCATCGTGGACGTCCACTGCCAACTCAAGTGAGGTGGCAGGCCTCCGGACTGCGGACACCCCTCGTACTCATTTGATGGACGCGTCGCGGCCGACAGCGTCATGCTCGAGAAGAGGACCGGTCTTCTTCCGCTACGCGGAGGCTTCGGTCTCTGTGTGTGCGGGGAACAGATCGCGGGGGACATCCGGAGGTGTCGCCGGCGCCGTGGGTCCGGCGACGCCGATGGGGTTGCCGTTCTGCTGCGAGCCTCGGCCTGCCCCTGGCGGTCTCCAGTGAACGAGCAGTTCGCCGTCGGCCGCCATGCATCGCATCGAAGGGACCACCTCCGCCAGCAAGGTCAGCAGGACCGCACAGGTGGCCGGGTAGGTCGACCCCGTCGATGCCCAGGAGCAGATACGGCCGCCCTCCGTCCGAGGAAAGATCCACGGCGGCAGCCCGGTCCACCGACTGCGCCGCTTGCGCCGTCCGGTCCCTGACCCTGCTCCTGTGGCCCATGGTCGCCGGATCCGGCGACGGATGGCCCGTCTGGGCCGACTTCGCCCTGGCGGGTTCCGTGCTGGATCCTGTGCGGCCTGGCTGTCGCCACAGCGGTTCTGCTGCGATGGCAGCGCTCGCCGGCAGCCTGACGCGGTCCCGCCCAAGACCGTCAGCTGGGCAGGCTGCCTGCTGTCGTTCCCCCTCGGGACGGATGCGGTGGGGTGGATGACAGGCTGTGGACGTCAGTCCTGGGCCCGGGAGAACCTCCGCCGCCGAGTTGGATTGAGCGAGCCGGCTTCCGTTGTCCCAAGCTCCACTGACGCGACTTCCGGCACAGTGATCCCGGTCTGTGGCCGCCTGCTCAGGGAGCGCAACGGCCGCAGCCTGCGTCGGCGGGCCCAGCCAGGTCCGTTGCGCAGATCGGTGTACCGGACGACCGCGTCGGGGGTCATCGTCCGGATCCACAGCGGCCTTCCGACCATGATGCGTTCGGCACCGGCCGACTCGCCGTCGAGGTTCCACCGCGTGGGGTCGAGTACGACGTCGGTGTAGATCTCGGCGACGAACTCGCAGTGGCCCCCGTGCCCCATGGTGAACCCGCGGGTCTCGGGGTGTCCCCTGTGCTCGGTGGTGCTGGAGAACCCCTGGTCGAGAGCGATCTCCAATGCCTCCACGGACCGGGACTGCGGGTCGTCCCACTGGGACGTGTTCCGCCTGCCCCTGGTGCGCAACAGCTCCTCGACCGCCGGCGCCGCCGAGGACGTCCAGCCGTCGACGAAGCCGTCGCTCGGACCGAAGCCGCGTACGTTGTCCTTGCTTCCGAACAGACAGAGGTCGACCCTCCGGCCGTGCACGTTTCGAAGCTGAACGTGCATGACTGCGGCTCCCCGTGTGTGCCACGCGGCGAACTCGGCGAACTCGACCTTGCCGACACCTTTGACGTAGGAGGCCGGAGGTTCCAGGTCAAGGCTCTCCGTGGCCGCGGACCCGAGGTGACGCTCAAGCCGGCGCGCCTCCTCCAGCCGGTTCCGCGTCACGCGCTGCCGGGGCCCGATGCCTCCTTGGAGGCCGATGAGTGAGAGGCCGAAGGTCCAGGCTCGCCGTCCCGTGAGCTCGATGCCGTTCTCCTCGGCGACTTGCCGGACTGCTCGATCTGACCAGTAGAGGTATCGACCGACCTCGTGACGGGCTGCCATCCGACCTCTCTTCGTTGGTGCGTCGGTATGCCGGAGTTGGGGTCAGGCTGGCACGGCGTGACCGTGCTCGGCGTGATCAGCACGGTTCTCGCACGGGGCAGCCTCCGACCTGCTACTGCTGAACTTGATGGGGTGATGTCGGTCTGTTCGCCGGACAGCGTCGGCGCCAGTGGCGCGAGAACGGCCACGCCGGCGTGACCTCCAGGGGGCCGTCTGGCCGGCGAGGACGAGGCTGGCCAGTCGATGACGTGACCTGCTACAAGATCGGTGAGAGCTCCCAGGTCCGCCTGCTTGGTGGGATGCAGAGGCTTCGACGGCGGGAGGGACGGCTTGGCGGTTTTCGGGTGTGCGGGCTGCGGTGCGGTCCTGACGGAGGCGGTGTCGGAGGTGGCGTTGCCGATCCACCTGGCCGACACCCACTGGGAGGAGCTGCACCCGCCACTGATGGAGGCTGGGTCCTACGCCGTCGACCCCGCGCCGTACGGGCCGCCGTGGCGGCAGTGGGACGAGGTCGGGGCGCGCGAGGCGGCGGAGCTGGGGCGCTTCGCGCCGTTCGGTGCACTGTCCGAGGGGCCGTCGGGCACCGTCCTCCTCGCGCCCGGCGACATGCGCGGCACCAGGCTGATCCTTGAGCGGGCGGGGGGCTACTGCATGGGGATCGACGGGAGGGACGGGCCGAACCTCGCCTGCCTGGGCTGCGACCTGCCGGTCGGAACGAGGATGGACGACTGCGGATGCTGGCAGGTCGTCCGGCTCGTCCCGCAGGCGGTGGTGCGGCTGCTCGGCCCGCCGGAGCGGCCGGTCATGGACCGGGCGGAGCTGCCCGGGTGGTGGTGGCCGCCGGGGGCGCGCCCGTCGAGGTGGCGCCCGGACCGGTCGTGGAGCTCCTCGGCCGGGCACTTGGTGCGCTGCTGCCCGCCGGGGAAGGCGCGAAGCGGCTGGACCTGGCAGGACCGGGGTTCGGCGAGCCGGTCGCTGACCTGGTGCTGGTGCCGGTCCGTCCGCAGACCGGAGACATGTGGCAGCCGGGTGCCGGGCGGTGCCGGTACCCATGGATGCCGCACTCTGGGCCGGGCTCGCCTTCCCGCCACACCGGACCCGCCTGCCGGCAGTCGGCGGACTGCCGGCAGGCGTGGAACGGGACGACCCGCTGCGGGTCGGACGCGTCTCGTGCCGGCGGGGGTCCCTCGGTCCTGGACCACTGGACGACCGTCGTGCGCCCAGCGGCCGCCGCAGTGTCGCACGTCGCACGTCGCCCGGCACCGAATCCGTGACGTGGCAGGACTCGAACCGGAACGAGGGGGTTACGCTCTGCGCCATGCGATGAAGTGGCCCGGCAGGTTGGGTCGTTCGCCTCCCACGCCGAGGGGGGAAGTCGACCGAGCCTGACACCCGGTGATCAACTCCTGTGCCATTGCGTCGAGGAGCTCATCCTCGTCTGGTGGTGGGGGAGATCGCGGGGTGGCGGTCCGCCCGGGCCGCATCCGAGCGGGCGGACGCCGGGGGGACCCAGACGGGAATGCGCCGCCGGGCTGGGCCGCCGGCCTTCAGGGGTCGTCGTAAGGGTTTGGGGAAAATGACACAGGACGGCGGACGGAACCACAGCATGCGATACAAGAACGAAGACGATGTCAAGCAGGCGCTGGGAATCGACTCCTGGAGGAACCTTTCCAAGGAGAAGATGATCAGGTTCGCAGCCATGATGCCTGACATGGACACCGAAGTGGCTCTGAAAATCGTCGAACAGTTCCCCGTGTTCAAGGATTTCGCCATGGGCATCGTGGGCGTGATGGAGAAGGCGCACGAGTCCACGCTCTCGGCCAACAAGAAGAGCCAGAAGTATTTCCATCGGGCCTGCCAGGAAATAAGGGAAATCCTCAAGCGCGAACTCGACAGGGGTGACCTGGGCTGGGAGGAGAGGAAATACATCATCGAGCGGATCCAGGAGACCGGGAGGATGGAGTTCGAGAAGGACAGCGAGAACAAGCGGTTCCTGGACGGGATGCTCAAGAAGGTGGTGGTTGGCGTCGGTGCGGTAGCCGCCCTGGGTGTGGCTTTTGTCGGCGGCAAGGTGATAGCCGAAAGCAAGGACAGCCCCGAAGGGTCCACGGAGGCTTGACCTCGCTCTTTCGCCTCTCGCACCGCATCAACCGCAGCGGTGGGCGATGACGTCCTTCCACGGCGGTGACCGCAGCCGGCGGAGGAGTTCGGGCGGGTTGGTCTTGACCACGAGCGGGTGGTGGGCCTTCTTCTCTTCGACCAGGAAGTGCGCGTGGTCGCGCTGGGTGTGCAGGGCGTCCGCGGTGAGGGTGATGCCGGCCGGGTCGTAGGGCGGGTGACGGTCTGGCCGTCGCCGGTCATCGCGGCCAGCAGATGGGCGGCCGGCATATCGCCTGTGCGGGAGCCGCGTGCGCTCTTGCCGTCCACCGCCACGGTGTCCGTTCCGGCGGGGTCGGACTGCCGACGCGGCGATCAGCGCGACGCTCACCAACGGGTTGACGCCTTCCGCGCCGCCGCCGCGGATCGGCCGGGCTTCGCAGCCGCTCCGCCCGTCCGATCGCCCTGCCGTGCAACGGGCCTGCCAACCGCCCTGACCGATAGCGCCCTTCGCCCGCCGCGCCGGGCAGTCGATCAGTAAGCTGAGCCGCTGATCTGATCGTGCCATCACGACGAGGCTGGGGGGCGTTCGTGTCGGATGCAGTGCTGAACATCGTGATCGGGCTCGTCACGAGCATTGTCAGCGGCGGATCCGTATGGGCTTGGAAAAGGGCGAGCACGACCCGCCTCCTGCATCAGAAGCAGGCTTTTCTCGGTCTGCAGCCCGGCGTGCCGTGCGTCATCATCCTGAACAGTCACTGGCAAATGCCCGCTGTCACCGACCACAGCGACGTGTACGCGATCATCGAGCTTGCGATGCTCGCCGAGGAGGCCGGGTGTCCGTTCTCCCTTGTCGCGGCTGACGCGCGTGAACTCAACGGGGATCGCACCGAGCTCAGCGTCGGCGGACTGGGGTCGAACCAGCGCAACGTCGAGTACGTGGCCTCGCACCTGCCGGGTGTGAAGGTCAACCCGGCTGGTGACTTCACGGTCGGAGAGCAGCGGTTCGTGCACGAGCAGGGGCGGAGGGACCATGCTCTGGTCGCGAAGTTCACCCCTCCGCAGTCCACACAGCCGGTCCTGGTCATCATGGGGCAGTCGTCGATCGCGAACCAGGCGGCTGTGTACCTCCTCAAGCGCGACTACCGGCGTCTGTCGAAGACGGTCGCATCGGTCGATCGGTTCTGCCTCATGCTGCGGGTCGACGCGGCGGATACCTACGGCTACCAGGCGGTCGAACTGGCTGCTGACCTGTCCGCGGTTGCCTTCCAGGGCCGCCAGCGTCGATAAGACACAGGCCGCCTCGTCAGAGACCCGCAGCCGGGCGATGGTCCGGCGTCCGCAAGCATCACGGCCGGCAGGCGGGCGGCGGGCATCTCCGCGCTCTGCACCCGCCGCCCCCCGCTGAGCGCCGCCAAACTCCAAGATCACCTGGGCTGTGAAACGCTCCTGGCCGGTTCGGGCGGCTCATCCGTATGCCGTACGGGTTCACCCGGGCGGGCCACGCCCCCTCCTCCTGCTGTTGCGCGGCACGCGTGGCGCGCTGAGGCTCGGCGCATGGCCTGGATCGCCCGTGTCGAGGCGGCCCGACGTCCTCGGAGCGACGGGAGGGAGCCATGGCGGCTCCGAACGCGTCGGACGACGGCACTGGATCGCCGCGGCCCGCCGGCCCGGCTCAGCGCAGTTTCGGGCTGCGGGGCGCCACCGCGCTGATCATCGGCACGATCATCGGTGTCGGAGTCTTCAACCTGCCGACCTCGCTGGCCACTTACGGGCCGATCAGCCTGTACTCGATGGGGCTGACGACCATCGGCGCGCTGGCGCTCGCGCTTCTGTTCGCCGCGCTTTCGCGGCGGCTGCCCGCGGACGGCGGCCCCTACGCGTACGCGCGCACCGCGTACGGCAACACGCTCGGGTTCTTCAGCGCGTGGTCGTACTGGATCACCGCGTGGGCGGGCAACGCGGCGATCGCGGTCGGCTGGGTGCTGTACGTCGAAGTGTTTCTGAACAAGGGGCACAACCGTTTCCTCTCGGTCCTGTTGGTGCTGGCCGCGCTGTGGCTGTCCGCGTTGGTGAACCTCGTCGGGGTGCGGCAGATGGGCCTCGTGCAGGTGGTCACCACGGTGCTGAAGTTCGCGGCGCTGGCCTTCATGGCGACCGTCGGACTGTTCTTCGTGGACGGGGCGAACTACAGCCCGGCGAACATCAGCGGCGAGAGCACCGTCGCGGCCATCGGCGGCGGCATGGCGATCGGCCTGTTCAGCTACCTCGGGGTGGAGACGGTCGCGGTGGCCGCGGGCAAGGTGCGCGATCCGGATCGCAACATCCCGCGCTCCACCGTGACCGGGACGCTGGCGACGGCCGTGGTGTACATGCTCTCCCTGGTCGCGGTGTTCGGGATCCTGCCGGCCGCGCGGCTGAAGGACTCCACCGCGCCGTTCTCGGACGCCGCGAACGTGATCTTCGGCGGGACCTGGGCCGGGAACGTCATGGCCGTCGCCGTGATCATCTCCGGGCTCGGCGCGCTGAACGGCTGGACGATGATCTGCGCGGAGATGCCGCTCGCGGCGGCGCACGACGGGCTGCTGCCGGCGCGGTTCCAGCAGCTGTCCGCCAAGGGCGTGCCGGCATTCGGGGTGGTCGCCTCGACCGTGCTCGCGTCGGTCGCGGTGATCGTGAACTACTCCGGGTCCGGCGGCACCTCGGTGTTCACCACGCTGGTGCTGATGACGGGCATCACGGCCGCCCTCCCGTACGCGCTCTCCGCCGGAGCGCAGATCAAGTGGAGGCTGGCGGACCGGCGGCACGCGCAGGGTGCCCGGTTCGCCCGCGACATGGTGATCGCGGTGGTCTCGCTGGCGTTCTCGATCCTCTTCATCTGGTACTCGCGCGACACCAGCCGCACCTCGTGGGGCTACTGGGCCCCTTTCCTGCTGGCCGCGGCGGCCCTGTTGTGCGGCCTGCCGGTCTACCGCGCGCAACGCCGGCACATGGCGCCGCCGGCGGAGGTCCCGCCATGGCGGTGACGGAGCCGGCCGAGCCCGCCCCGGACGCTCCGCCCGCGCCCGACCCGCCCCGGGCCGTGTTCGAAGGGACCGGCACCGGGAGGCTGGACTAGGCTCACCGCATGGTGCGGAGCGGAGCGGGCGACGTCGACGGATACCTGGCCGAGGTGCCGGACGCGCGCAGGGAGGCCCTGACCAGGCTGAGGCGGTTGTGCCGGGCCGAACTCAAGGGGTTCGACGAGGTCATGGCGTACGGAATGCCCGCCTACGAGCGGGAGGGCGCCGCCGAGATCGCCTTCGCGAGTCAGAAGCAGTACGTCTCCTTCTACCTCATGCGCAGCGATGTGAGGGAGGCGTTCGAGGAGCGGCTGGCCGGGCAGGACATGGGCAAGGGCTGTCTGCGGTTCCGCAAGCCGGGGGACATCGATTTCGACTTGGTGCGAGACCTGCTGAGGGCCGTCGCGGCAGCCCCGGGCGAGATCTGCTGACGGCAGGGCGCGGCGTACGACCGCTTCCTGCGGGCGGGCAGGGTGAGGACCATCGTCAGGCCACCGCCGGCGCCGCGCGGTCCAGGGTGGGTCGGGCGGGTCCGGGTGGGTCAGGGTTCGAAGCGGTAGCCCATGCCCGGTTCCGTGATCAGGTACCGGGGGGTGGGAAGGGTCCGCTTCGAGCTTCCGCCGGAGCTGGGCCATGTAGACGCGCAGGTAGTTCGTGTTGTCGCTGTAGGTCGGGCCCCAGACTTCGAGCAGCAGCCGGCCCTGGGAGACGAGGTGACCCGGGTGGGTGACGAGGATCTCCAGCAGGTGCCATTCCGTCGGGGTGAGCCGTACGGTGAGGTCGCCGCGCCGGACCTTCTTGGCGAGCAGGTCCAGGGTGAACCCGTCGGTCGTGACCAGCGTGATGTCGCTGGTCCGCTGCTCGGGATCCGCCTGCCGCCGGGTGGCCGCGCGGAGCCGGGCCAGGAGTTCGTCCATGCTGAAGGGCTTGGTGACGTAGTCGTCGGCACCGGCGTCCAGCGCCCGGATCTTGTCCTCCGAGGTGTGCCGGGCGGACAGGACGAGGATCGGGACCCGGCTCCACCCCCGCACCCCCTTGATGACGTCGATGCCGGCCATGTCGGGCAGGCCGAGGTCGAGGACGATGACGTCGGGTCTGCGGGCCGCTGCGAGCCGCAGGGCGGAGCTGCCGTCGGGAGCCTCCTCGACTTCGAATTTGCGCGCCTGAAGATTGATCTTGAGCGCACGGACGAGCTGGGGATCGTCCTCCACCACCAGCACCCGGGTCATCGGTGTGCAGCCTTCCTTCTTCGTGAGCGGAACGGTGAGGAGCCGGCGGGGTGCGAACGGTGCGCACTCCGCCGGCTCTCGGCTCGTGTGAGGCGGACCATCAGTTCTCGGTCAGTGCCTTGAGGGCGGTGTTGAGTTCGAGGACGTTGACGCGGGGTTCCCCCATGAAGCCGAGGGTGCGGCCCCGGGTGTGGTCGGCGACGAGCTTTTCGACCTGCTTGGTGTCGAGGCCGTGCCGCTCGGCGACCCGGTGGATCTGGAGCTTGGCGTACTCGGGGGAGATGTTCGGGTCGAGGCCGGAGCCGGAGGAGGTGACGGCGTCCGCCGGCACGTCCCGCGGATCGACCTTGTGGGTCGCCGTCGAATTGTCGGCGACCACGGCCTCCTTGGCGTCCTCGACCAGCTTGACGAGGTCCGGGTTGTCGCCGGCCTTGTTGGTGGCGCCGGAGAGGAGGAGGGAGTACTGCGTGTTGACGCTGTTGCTGCCCAGGCCGTTCGAGGGGCGCGGCTGGAACCACTTCAGGTCGGGCCTCGCGGCCTCGTCGGCGTCGTTCGGATCTTTCTTGGGCAGGTCGTACCGCTGTCCGATGAGGGAGGATCCGACGACGTTGCCGCTCTGGTCCTTGATCTCGGAGCCGTTGGCCTTGTCGTTGAACAGGGCCTGGGCGATCCCGGTGACGGCGAGGGGGTAGAGCACGCCGCACACGATCGTCAGGACGAGCAGGGCCCTCAGGCCCGCACCGATCAGACGTGCTGTGTTGCCTACGGAGTTGTTCATGGCGGGTATCAGCCGATTCCGGGGATGAGGGTGATGAGCAGGTCGATGAGCTTGATGCCGATGAACGGGGCGATCAGACCGCCCACGCCGTACAGGCCCAGGTTGCGGCGGAGCATCTTGTCGGCGCTGGTCGGCTTGTACTGCACGCCCTTGAGGGCGAGCGGGACGAGGGCGATGATGATCAGCGCGTTGAAGATGACGGCGGACAGGATGGCGGACTCGGGGGAGGTCAGGCCCATGATGTTGAGCTTGTCCAGGCCCGGGTAGACCACGGCGAACATGGCCGGGATGATCGCGAAGTACTTGGCGACGTCGTTGGCGATGGAGAAGGTGGTCAGGGCGCCGCGGGTGATGAGGAGCTGCTTGCCGATCTCGACGATCTCGATGAGCTTGGTGGGGTTGGAGTCCAGGTCGACCATGTTCCCGGCTTCCTTGGCGGCCGAGGTGCCGGTGTTCATGGCCACGCCGACGTCGGCCTGGGCGAGGGCGGGGGCGTCGTTGGTGCCGTCGCCGGTCATGGCGACGAGCTTGCCGCCGGCCTGTTCCCGCTTGATGAGGGCCATCTTGTCCTCGGGGGTGGCCTCGGCGAGGAAGTCGTCGACACCGGCCTCTTCGGCGATGGCCTTGGCGGTGAGCGGGTTGTCACCGGTGATCATGACGGTCTTGATGCCCATGCGGCGCAGCTCGTCGAACCGTTCGCGCATGCCCTCCTTGACCACGTCCTTGAGGTGGATGACGCCCAGGACCCGGGCGCCCTTCCCGTCCTCGACGGCGACGAGCAGCGGAGTGCCGCCGGCCTGCGAGATCGTGTCGGTGAGCGCCTGCGCGTCGTCCGCGACGGAGCCTCCGCGCTCGTTCACCCAGGAGATGACCGAACCGGTCGCCCCCTTGCGGACGTTGCGGCCGTCGACGTCCACACCGGACATACGGGTCTGGGCGGTGAAGGCGATCCATTCGGCGTGGGCGAGTTCGCCCTGGTGGCGTTCGCGCAGTCCGTACTTCTCCTTCGCGAGGACCACGATGGAGCGGCCCTCGGGAGTCTCGTCGGCGAGGGAGGAGAGCTGGGCCGCGTCGGCGAGTTCGGCCTCGGTGACGCCCTTGACGGGGACGAACTCGGCGGCCTGCCGGTTGCCGAGGGTGATGGTGCCGGTCTTGTCGAGGAGGAGGGTGGAGACGTCACCGGCGGCTTCGACGGCGCGGCCGGACATGGCCAGGACGTTGCGCTGCACGAGGCGGTCCATGCCCGCGATGCCGATGGCCGACAGGAGCGCGCCGATCGTGGTCGGGATCAGGCAGACCAGCAGCGCCGTCAGCACGATCATGGACTGCTCGGCGCCCGCGTAGATCGCGAACGGCTGAAGCGTGACGATCGCCAGCAGGAAGACGATCGTGAGGGATGCGAGCAGGATGTTGAGCGCGATCTCGTTCGGCGTCTTCTGCCGCGCCGCGCCCTCCACCAGGGCGATCATGCGGTCGATGAACGTCTCGCCCGGCTTCGTCGTGATCTTGACGACGATCCGGTCGGAGAGGACCTTCGTACCGCCGGTGACCGCGCTGCGGTCGCCGCCGGACTCCCGGATCACCGGGGCGGACTCACCGGTGATCGCGGACTCGTCGACGGAGGCGACGCCTTCGATGACGTCTCCGTCGCCGGGGATGACGTCACCGGTCTCGCAGACGACGAGGTCGCCGATGCGCAGATCGGTGCCGGGGACCTGCTCCTCGCCCGGGCCGTCCTGGGTCAGGCGGCGGGCGACGGTGTCGGTCTTGGCCTTGCGGAGGGTGTCCGCCTGGGCCTTGCCGCGGCCCTCGGCGACGGCCTCGGCGAGGTTGGCGAAGATGGTGGTCAGCCACAGCCAGGCGGTGATCGCCCAGCCGAACCAGTCCGTCGGGTCCTTGATGGCCAGCACGGTGGTGACCACCGAGCCGACGAGGACCACGAACATGACCGGCGACTTGATCATGACGCGGGGGTCGAGCTTCTTCACCGCATCCGGGAAGGACTTCAGCAACTGCGCGGGGTCGAACAGCCCTGTGCCGACGCGGCCGCCTTCCGGCTTCTGGCCGGTGGGCGCGTCCTGGTGCGGAGGGCGGGTCGGAGTCACGGTCGGCATGACGTCCTCTTGCTTCCTGGTGTCGGAGGTCATGACGCCAGCCCTTCGGCGAGCGGACCCAGCGCGAGCGCCGGGAAGTAGGTCAGACCCGTGATGATGACGATCGTGCCGACGAGCAGGCCGGCGTAGAGGGGCTTGTCCGTGCGCAGGGTTCCCGCCGTCTCGGGGACGGGATTCTGTTCGGCGAGCGAGCCGGCCAGCGCGAGGACGAAGACCATGGGCAGGAACCGGCCCAGCAGCATGGCGAGGCCGATGGTGGTGTTGAACCACTGCGTGTCGGCGTTCAGGCCTGCGAAGGCGGAGCCGTTGTTGTTGGCGCCCGAGGTGTAGGCGTAGAGGATCTCGGAGAACCCGTGGGCACCCGTGTTGGCCATGGAGTTGCCCGGGGTGGGCAGGGCCATCGCCGCGGCGGTGAAGCACAGCACCAGCGCCGGGGTGATGAGGATGTAGCAGGCCGCGAACTTGATCTCGCGGGTGCCGATCTTCTTGCCCAGGTACTCCGGGGTGCGGCCGACCATGAGGCCGGCGATGAACACCGCGATGATCGCCATGACCAGCATGCCGTAGAGACCGGAGCCGACACCGCCGGGGGCGATCTCGCCGAGCTGCATGCCGAGCATCGCGATGCCGCCGCCGAAGCCGGTGAAGGAGGAGTGGAAAGAGTTGACGGCACCCGTGGACGTGAGGGTGCTGGCCACCGCGAAGATCGACGAGCCGCCGATCCCGAACCGGGTCTCCTTGCCTTCCATCGCCCCGCCCGCGACCTCGAACGCCGGTCCGTGGTGGGCGAATTCGGTCCACATCATCAGGGCCGTGAAGCCGAGCCAGATGACGGCCATCGTCGCCAGGATCGCGTAGCCCTGGCGCAGGTTGCCGACCATCCGGCCGAACGTGCGGGTGAGCGCGAACGGGATGACGAGGATCAGGAAGATCTCGAAGAGGTTGGAGAACGGAGTCGGGTTCTCGAAGGGGTGGGCGGAGTTGGCGTTGAAGTAGCCGCCGCCGTTCGTGCCCAGCTCCTTGATGACCTCCTGGGAGGCCACCGCCCCGCCGTTCCACTGCTGCGTACCGCCCAGGAACTGGCCGACCTCGTGGATGCCGGCGAAGTTCTGGATCGCGCCGCACGCGACCAGGACCAGCGCGCCGATCACCGAGATCGGCAGCAGGATCCGGACGGTGCCCCGGACCAGGTCGGCCCAGAAGTTGCCGAGTTCACCGGTGCGGGAGCGCGCGAAGCCCCGTACCAGGGCCACCGCCACGGCCATGCCGACCGCGGCCGAGACGAAGTTCTGTACGGCGAGGCCGCCGGTCTGCACGACGTGGCCCATCGCCTGCTCACCGGCGTACGACTGCCAGTTCGTGTTCGCCACGAAGGACGCGGCGGTGTTGAAGGCCTGGTCGGGGTCGATCGCGGAGAAGCCGAGCGAGCCGGGCAGGACGCCCTGCAGGCGCTGCAGGACGTAGAGGAACAGGACGCCCACGGCCGAGAAGGCGAGGACGCCGCGCAGGTACGCGGGCCACCGCATCTCGGCGGAGGGGTTGGCGCCGATGGCCTTGTAGATCCACTTCTCCGGCTTGTAGTGCTTCTCGGAGGAGTAGACCTTGGCCATGTGATCGCCCAGCGGACGGTAGGCCAGGGCCAGCGCGGCGACCAGAGCGAGGAGCTGGAGGACACCAGCGATCCGGGGACTCATGTCGGCTCAGAACCTCTCCGGGTACACGAGGGCGAGGACGAGGTATCCGAGCAGGGAGACGGCCACGACGAGGCCGACGATGTTCTCGACGGTCACAGCTTGGCCACCCCTCGGGCGATGAGAGCCACCAGCGCGAACACCGCGACCGTGGTGACGACGAAGGCCAGATCGGCCATCGTGAGCTCCTGATGAAGTGATGAAGTGGAAGTGGAATCGGCCGGAGTGGCCGAGACCGAGCAAAGCGCGAGTGGCCCTCCGCGTTAAGCGACCTTGACGGGGTCCATACGGTCGCGGGGCAACCCTTGACGCAGCCCTGACGCGGGGTCTCGGGTTCAGCACCTCTCGGGCCTGACCAGCGCGGTCCCCGGATGGCCGGGCAGGCACGGCGCGACGATCGGCCCGGCCCCGTTCTCGATGTCCGCAGCGCCTCCGGTCGTCCCCGGCGCCACGCGCCCCGGCGAGGCATTGACGCGTCTCATAGGATCTGCCGGGTTCGGCGTAAGGAGCGCGTGAAGAGTGGTCCGGTCGGCGTATGGATCTCGCCAAGGTGGCCGACGGCAGCGGTGAGCGCCTCCGACGCTGTCCTCACTCTGCCCACTTCGGAGGAACGGCGACATGGCCATGCACACAGGAGAACCGACCGCTGCCGGCCAGGGACCGGACCAGGGGCCGGGCCAGGAGGAGCCCCCTGATACCGGCGCCGGGTCGGCGGCCGAGCCGGGGGACCGGCACAGGCTGACCGCGCTCCAGGGCCTCGCCGCCCTCTCCCTGGACGCCATGGCCTCCGTCGCGTACGGCCCCGAGTCGATCGTGCTCGTGCTCGCCGCGGCCGGGGGGTACGGCCTCGGCTTCACCCTCCCGGTGACCCTGGCGATCGCCGCGCTGCTGGCCGTACTGGTCGCCTCGTACCGACAGGTCATCGCAGCCTTCCCCGACGGCGGCGGCTCCTACGCGGTGGCCAGGCGGCACCTCGGCCCGCGTACGAGCCTGGTCGCCGCGGCCTCGCTGATCCTGGACTACGTCCTGAACGTCGCCGTGTCGGTCACCGCCGGTGTTGCCGCCCTGACCTCGGCCTTCCCCTCGCTGTACGGGGAACGGGTCTGGCTCTGCCTGGGCGTGCTCGTGCTGGTCACGGCCGTGAACCTGCGCGGCGTCGTCGACTCGGCCAAGGCGTTCCTCGTGCCCACGGCCGTGTTCGTCGGCTCGATCCTCGCGATGATCACGGTCGGTCTGTTCCGGGACGGACCGGTGTCCACCGAGACCGCCGCGGGGCACGCCTCCGCTCTCGGCGACGGCGCCACCACCGTCGGCGCCCTGCTCCTGCTCAAGGCCTTCTCCGCCGGCTGCTCCGCACTCACCGGTGTCGAGGCCGTCGCCAACGCCGTGCCTTCCTTCCGGGCACCGGCCGCCCGCCGGGCCCAGCGCACCGAGGTCGCCCTCGGCGCGCTCCTGGGCGTGATGCTGATCGGCCTCTCCATCCTCATCGGGCGCTTCCACCTCCAGCCGGTCGAGGGCGTCACCGTCCTCGCCCAGCTCGCGGACGCCTCCTTCGGCCACAACGCCGCCTTCTACGTCGTCCAGTTCGCCACCGTGGTGCTGCTGGCCCTCGCCGCGAACACCTCCTTCGGCGGGCTGCCCGTCCTGATGAGCCTGCTGGCCCGGGACAACTACCTCCCCCACGTGTTCGCGCTCAAGGCCGACCGGCAGGTCCACCGGCACGGCGTGGTCTGGCTGGCCCTGGTGTCCGCCGCCCTGCTGGTCTTCTCCGGCGGAGACGCCAACACCCTGGTGCCGCTCTTCGCCATCGGGGTGTTCGTCGGCTTCACCATCTGCCAGGTCGGCATGGTCCGCCACTGGTCGCTGGAACGCCCCGCCGGCCGGCGGGCGAAAGCCGCGCTGAACGGCTTCGGCGCGCTGCTCACCGGTGTGTCCGCGGTCGTGGTGACGGCCACCAGGTTCACCCAGGGGGCCTGGCTGATCGTCGTGGCCCTGCCGCTGATCGTCCTCGCCTTCGAGAAGGTGCACCGCGCCTACGGGCGGATCGGTGAACGCCTGGAGCTCGGCCGGATCCCGCAGCCCCCGGAGCGCTCCCGTTCCCTGGTCGTCGTCCCCGTGTCGGGGCTGTCCCTGCTGACCTGCCGGGCGCTGACCGCTGCCCGCTCGCTCGGCGACGAGGTCCTGGCGGTGACCGTCACCCACCCGGCGCCCGAGGACCGGCGGGCCGCCGAAGCGCTGCGCCGCGACTGGGAGCTGTGGAACCCCGGCATCGAGCTGGTCGAACTCCCCTCGCCGACCCGCTCGCTGGGCCGTCCCGTATCGGGCTACGTCCGCGAGCTGACGGAACGGCAGCCGGACACCCAGGTGACCGTCCTGATCCCGGAGACCGAGCCGGAACGCCTCTGGCAGCGGATGCTGCAGAACCAGCGTGGCTCGCTGGTCGCCCACGCGGTACGCCGGGACACCGACGCGGTGATCTGCCGGCTGAGGTTCCGCATCACCGCGGAGCCGCGCTGACGTGCCCTCGGACGTGCCCTCGGACGTGCCCTCGGACGTGGCCCCGACGGCCGACCGCTCCACGCCGTTCGCCTCCCACGCCCGGCCCGGGGTCCATGGAGCGACCGCGGCCGGCGGCGAGTTCGGCGCGGCTGCCGGAAGCTGACGGCCGGGAGGATGGCGGTTGGCGGTGGCGGTGGCGGTGGCGGCGGCGGTGGTGACGGTGCGGACGGATTGCCCGGCGCAAGGCCTGGTCAAAGCGGGGCCGGTTGGGCGAGGATCGCGTCCGCACCGTTGCGCCGACGAATCTCCGGCACATCACATCCATCACAGGAGGATGTTCATGCCCCGCCGTTCCCCTCGCGGCCTGACCGCGGCGGCCACCGCCGCCGTGGCCCTGTTCACCCTGGCCGGCCCGGCCTCGGCGACCGGGTCCGCCCCCGCCGCCTCCCTGCCCCAGGGGCGCATCTTCATGGTCAACCCCGTGCAGTCCTCGGGCGATCAGACCCTCGTCGACGCCAAGGACGCCGCGGACGCCGTGCCCGCCTCGGCCTACACCACGGCCGCCCTGCACAACCTGGACGGCAGCGGCGGGCTGTCCGGGAAGTGGGCGTACGTCCGGTCGGAGACCGGCGCCCCCGCGACGGTAGCCGACGCCGCCCGGTACGACCGCGCGGACGACGGGTTCGGCCAGGTCATGGCCTACTTCTGGGTCAACGAGGCGCAGGAGTACCTGCAGGGCCTCGGCTTCGGGAGCGAGTTGCCCGGGGCCAACGACCGGGCGCAGCCGGTCCGTATCAACCAGTACGGCGCCGACAACTCCTTCTTCACGGACAAGAAGGCCGAGATCCGTTTCGGGAAGGGCGGCGTCGACGACGCCGAGGACGCCGAGGTCATAGTCCACGAGTACGGGCACGCCGTGCACAACGCACAGGTACCCGGCTTCGGCACATCCCCGGAGGCCGGCGCGATCGGCGAGGCCTTCGGCGACTACCTGGCCGTCGAGGTCGGCGCCCACGCGGACGCCGTCCGCGGCTGGCCGAGCAAGACGGACCCGGCGTGCGTCGCCGACTGGGACTCGACGTCCTACAGCACCGCCCCGCACTGCCTGCGCCGGATCGACGGGACCAAGGTCTACGCGGACAGGGTGGGCGAGGTCCACGCCGACGGTGAGATCTGGTCCCGTGCCCTCTTCGACATCCGGGGCGCCCTGGGGTCCCGCACCGCCGACCGCGTCATCGTGAACGCGCAGTTCGGCTTCGCGCCCGGCACGAGCTTCCAGGACGCGGCGCTGACGACGGTCGCGACAGCTCAGCGCATGTACGGCGGAACCGCGGCGGACGCCGTCCGCGCAGCGTTCAAGGCCCGTCAGATCCCGGGCATGTGACGGACGTCCGCTCGGCCCCGGGCTCAACTGCCCGGGGCCAAGCGGAATGTTCCCTTTTTGACCGTTGAGCGGACATGAAAGTCCTCTCTCCGGATAACAACAGGTCAAATACTTGTTGCATACCTGTCAAACACTCCCTCCTTCCTGGCAGTCTCACAGCCGCCCCCACGGCAACGAAGGAGAACGAGTGCCCCACCACATGTCCTCATCCCCCACCGCCCGCAGCCGGACCCGAGCCCTGCGCACCGCCGCCGTCGTCGCGTCCGCGGCGATGGTCGCGATCTCCGTTCAGAGCGGGTCCGCCAGCGCGGCCGCCGAGCGCGAAGCGGGAGCCACGGCCCTCGCGCTGCCGGCCTCGGCGCGCACCCAGGCGATAGCCGACGCGCAGACCGGAGCGGCGGGTACCGCGCGTGCCATCGGCCTGTCCGACCAGGAAGGCCTCGTCGCCCGCGATGTGATCAAGGATGGCGACGGCACGGTCCACACCCGCTACGAGCGGACCTACGGCGGACTGCCCGTCCTCGGCGGCGATCTGGTCGTCCATCAGAAGAAGGACGGCAGCCGGAAGACCACCAAGGGCACCGAGGCGCGCATTGCCCCGTCCGCGGCCCGCACCCTGAAGGCCGCGCCCGCCGGCGCCCGTCAGGTGGTCTGGGCCGCGACCGGCACGCCGGTCTTCGCCTACGAGGCCGTCGTCACCGGCACGCAGCCCGACGGCACCCCCAGTGAGCGCCACGTCATCACCGACGCCGCCACCGGCGCCGAGATCTACTCGTACGAGGCCATCGACACCGGTACCGGCACCAGCGAGTACTCCGGCCCCGTCGCGCTCGGCACCAGCCCGAGCGGGTCGGCCTACAGCCTGACCGACGGGGCCCGCGGCGGCCACAAGACCTACGACCTGAACGGCGCGACGTCCACCGCGACCGGCACCCTCTTCACCGACGCGGACGACGCGTGGGGCGACGGCTCGCCGGCGAACCGTCAGACGGCCGCGGTCGACGCCCACTACGGCGCCGCCGTCACCTGGGACTTCTACCGGTCCGAGCTCGGCCGCAACGGCATCGCCGGTGACGGCAAGGCCGCGTACTCCCGTGTCCACTACGGAAACGCCTATGTCAACGCCTTCTGGGACGACAGCTGCTTCTGCATGACCTACGGCGACGGCGCGGGCAACCTCAAGCCGCTCACCTCACTGGACGTCGCCGGCCACGAGATGAGCCACGGCCTGACCGCCGCCACCGCCAAGCTGAACTACAGCCGCGAGTCCGGCGGCCTCAACGAGGCCACCAGCGACATCTTCGGCACCTCCGTGGAGTTCTTCGCGAACAACTCCTCCGACGTCGGTGACTACCTCATCGGCGAGAAGATCGACATCCGGGGCGACGGCACGCCGCTGCGCTACATGGACAAGCCCAGCAAGGACGGAGCCTCCGCCGACTACTGGTCGAAGACCGTCGGGCGGCTCGACGTCCACAACTCCTCCGGCGTCGCGAACCACTTCTTCTACCTGCTCTCCGAGGGCAGTGGTGCCAAGACGGTCAACGGGGTGTCCTACAACTCGCCCACCTACGACGGTTCCACCGTCACGGGGATCGGCCGGACCAAGGCCTACAAGATCTGGTACAAGGCGCTCTCGACCTACATGACGTCGACCACCAACTACGCGGGGGCCCGCACCGCGACCCTGCAGGCGACGGCCGACCTGTACGGCTCGACCGGCACCGAGTACCAGCAGGTGGCGGCCGCGTGGAAGGCCGTGAACGTCAAGTGACGCGCTGACGCCCGCCCGAACGGCCGTCAGGGGCCCGCTCCCCGGGAGGGGGACGGGCCCCTGACGCGCGTGCCGGCCCGGGAGGGACAGGGCCTACTCCGGGGCCTACTCCGGGGTCGGGGCCGGGGCGGAGGCCGGGTGCCGGCCGGGCGGGGTCAGGGCGTGGCTGGCGATCACGGCGGCCTGGACGCGCCGCTCCACCCCCAGCTTGACGAACAGCCGAGAGATGATGTTCTTGACGGTCTTCTCCGCGAGGTAGAGCCGCTTGCCGATCTCCCGGTTGGTGAGTCCCTCGCTGACCATGAGGAGGATCTCCTTCTCCCGGTCCGTGAAGCCGGGCAGCCCCGGGACCCGCTCCTCTTCGGGCACGTCCCCCCGCATGCGCGCCATCAGCCGTGTGGTGGCCCCGGGATCGAGCATCGACTGGCCGGCGGCCACCGTCCGGACGGCGGTCACCAGGTCGGTGCCGGTGATCTGCTTCAGGACGTACCCGGAGGCCCCCGCCATCACGGCGTCCAGCAGCGCGTCCTCGTCGTCGAACGACGTGAGCATCAGACAGGCGAGCTCGGGCATCCGCGAGCGCAGTTCACGGCACACGCTCACCCCGTCGCCGTCCTGGAGCCGTACGTCCAGGATCGCGACCCGGGGACGCAGCGCCGGAACGCGGACCAGTGCCTGTTCCGCCGTGCCCGCTTCGCCGACCACGGTCAGGTCGGGCTCGGCGTCCAGCAGGTCGTGCACTCCCCGGCGGACGACCTCGTGGTCGTCGAGCAGGAAGACGCGGATGGGCTCCGTCGCGGGGGAGGGGGCACTGCTGCCGGTCATGAAGCAACTCCTTCGCATGGGTTCGTCCCGGACGCACGGACACCGGCATCCTGCCCGTCGGACGGGCCGGACGGCCAGGGCCGATCGGCCCTCATCGGCCCGGGGCCCGGGGCCCCGGACGACGGGCCCCGGCCCGGCCCTCCGGAAAAGGGACCTTCGGCCCTGCCCCGAGGGCCTGCCGGGCCTTTCCGGGCGCGGGTGGCACCGGATGGACTGACGGGGTACGGGGAACGGCGCGACTCCACGGAGCCGCAGGCAGCGCGGAGGACGTCATGACGACCGCCTTGATCGACCTGAAGACCGTGGCCCGGGACGACCGCGGTCTGCGGATGTCCCTGGCCGGAGAGCTCGACTTCTACACGGCCGGGCACGTGGGGCCACGCCTGCGCGAACTCGCCGCGTCCGGCCACCGGAACATCGTCCTGGACCTGTGCGGCCTCTCCTTCTGCGACAGCGCGGGCATCGACCTCCTGACCCGTCTCGACCGCCACTGCCGTACGGCGGGAACGCGGCTCCTCCTGTGCGACGTCCCACCCCTGGTGGTCAAGTCGATGCGGGTGCTCGCCGCCGACCACGACCTGAAGTTCGTCGTCTCGTGATCGCGGAGCCGGTCGGAGCGGGAAGGGCCGAGCGGGAACGGACGAAGGCGCCCGTCATGGATCGGGAAGGCATGCGCCGGCCCGCCGGCCGGACCGCCGGTACCACGGCCGCCCGGCACATGCGGGAGCTGGACAGGGCGGAGGCCCTCGGGCTCCTCGCCACGGTGTCGCTGGGACGCATCGTCTTCACGCGGCACGCGCTGCCCGCCGTTCGAGCGGTGAACCACCTCGTCGAGGGCGAGGACGTCATCGTCCGGATCCACGAAGGCGGGGCACTGGCCTCCCTCGCGGAACCCGCCGCCGCCCCCGGCGTGGTGGTGGCCTACGAGGCGGACGTCATCGATCCCGACACGCATCTCGGCTGGAGCGTGGTCGTCACCGGCTACGCGCGACCGGTGGCCGACGCCGAGCGGTACGCGGACCTGCTGCGCCCCTGGGTGGGACGGCCGATGACCGGCGCCCTGCGGATCCGCCCGGATCTCGTCACGGGCTTCCGCCTGGAGGCCGCACCGCCGCCACCCGCCCTGATGGTCCGCCGCTGACCCGGTGCCGCCTTCCTCAGCCGCTGCCGGGAAGCGGCGCCCGCCACACCAGCCTGCTGCCGCCCTCCTCGGGAGTCTCCACGGTGAAGGTCCCGCCCGAGCTCCGTGCCCGCTCGTCGAGGTTGCGCAGCCCGCTCCTGCGACCCTGCGCGGGAATGCCCGTGCCGTTGTCCGAGACGGTCAGTACGATCTCGCCCCGTCCGGCCTTGAGGGTCACGCCGACCCGGGTCGCCCGCGCGTGGCGGGCCGCGTTGCTGAGGAGCTCGCCCAGCGCCGCCACCACGTGATCGGCGATCTGTACGGGTACGTCGGTGTCGAGGAGCCCCTCCATGCTCAGGCGAGGGGGATGGCCCAGGGAGGTCGCCGCGTCGCCGACGGCCCGGGCGGCGCGGGCCCGCAGCCCGGGGCCGCTCTCGCGGTCCTTGGTGCGGAGCCCGAAGATCGTCGAGCGGATGATCTTGATGGTCTCGTCCAGGTCGTCGACCGCCCGGCCGACCCGCTCGGCAGCCCCTTCGTGCTCCACCAGCCGGGCGGCGCTCTGCAGGGTCATGCCGGTGGCGAAGAGCCGCTGGATGGCCAGATCGTGCAGGTCGCGGGCGATCCGGTCGCGTTCCTCCAGCAGTGCTATCTGCTCGGCGTCCCGACGCCGTTCCGCCAGCTCCAGAGCGATCGCCGCCTGACCCGCGAAGGCGACGATCGGCTCCAGCTCACCCTCGCCGAACGCCGGATCGCCCGCCGAGCGCGAGAGCAGCAGGACGCCCCGGCTCTCCCCGCCCGCAGTGCCCAACGGCACCGCGACGGCAGGTCCGAGCCCGTCCCGCCCCCGTATCCGGTCCTCGGCCGGGTAGCGCCCGTCGCCCGAGGCCTGCATGGCCGTCACGGGCTTGCCCGCCCGGTGCGCGGCTCCGGAGAGCGTGCCGTCGAAGGGCACGACGAGGCCCTGCCACGCGGCCCTGTCCACGCCGGCGGCGAACTCCACGACCAGACCGTCGACGCCGTCCACCGGCACGGCGATGTTCGCGAGCCGCGCCCCGGTGATCTCCTGGGCGCGGCGGGCGATGAGCTCCAGCACCGCCGGGCGCGAACTGCCGGACAGCAGGCTCTCGGTGATCTCCGCGTTGGCCCTGAGCCACAACTGCTGGCGCTGCGCGCCCTCGTAGAGCCGCGCGTTGTCGATCGCCACGCCCGCCGCCACGGAGAGGGTGGAGATCACGGTCTCGTCCTCGGTGTCGAAGTCGACCCCGCCCCGCTTGTCGGTCAGATAGAGGTTTCCGAACACCTCGTCACGGACCCGGATCGGCACGCCGAGGAACGTGCGCATGGGCGGGTGATGGGCCGGGAACCCGTGCGAGGAGGAGTGCGCTCCGAGATCGGTCAGCCGCAGGGGCTCCGGGTGGTGGATGACCTCGCCGAGCAGGCCGTGACCGGCCGGCAGGGGACCGATGTCGGCGATCTCCGCGTCGGTGAGCCCCACGGTCAGGAACTGGGCGAGCGTGCGGCCGTCGGGGCCGATGACGCCCAGGGCGCCGTACTCGGCGTCGACCAGCAGCGCGGCCGCCTCCACGATGCGCCGGAGCACCTGGGCGAGGTCCAGCTCCCGCCCCACCGACACGACGGCCTCCAACAGGCTGTGCACCCGGTCGCGGGTACCGCGCACCTCGTCGATGCGGACCTGGAGCTCGTCCAGCAGCTCGTCCAGTCGCATCCTGGGTACCTGCGTCAACGGATTCCCCACACCCACTCGTTTCCCCTCCGGCTGCCGCCCGATGCCCCGACCCGCGGCCAGCGTATCGACACGCCGGGGCCCGGGGGACATCGTTGCGCGTGGACGCCGGCCGTGACTGAGTTGATCGAAGTGTCCGACGACGATGGGGAGAGGACGGTAATGGGACTCGGCAAGGCGGTCTACGAGGCCGAACTGCTACGGCTCCAGACGGAGCTGGTCAGGCTCCAGGAATGGGTGCGCGAGGAGGGCGCCCGACTGGTCGTCGTCTTCGAGGGGCGCGACGCGGCGGGCAAGGGCGGCACGATCAAACGTGTCGCCGAACACCTCAACCCCCGCGTGGCACGTATCGCGGCCCTTCCGAAGCCGACGGAGCGGGAGCGCACGCAGTGGTACTTCCAGCGGTACGTGGCGCACCTGCCGGCCGCCGGGGAGATCGTCCTGTTCGACCGCAGCTGGTACAACCGCGCCGGAGTCGAGCACGTCATGGGCTTCTGCACGCCCGCGGAGCACCGGCTCTTCCTGCGGCAGTGTCCGGTCTTCGAGCGGATGCTGGTCGAAGAGGGGATCCTGCTCCGCAAGTACTGGTTCTCCGTCAGCGACACGGTGCAGGAGGAACGGTTCCGCCGCCGGGCGGAGGATCCGTTGCGGCGCTGGAAGCTCTCCCCGATGGACCTGGAGTCGCTCACGCACTGGGAGGCGTACTCGCGGGCCAAGGACGACATGCTGGTCCACACGGACACGGCGGACGCCCCGTGGTACGTGGTCGAGAGCGACGACAAGCGCAGCGCGAGGGTCAACATGATCGCCCACCTGCTGTCCTCGGTCCCCTACGGGGACGTGGTCGTACCCTCGCTCGTGCTGCCGTCCCGGCCCCCGTCGACGGGATACGAGAGGCCGCCCAAGGAGCTCCGGACCGTCGTGCCCGATCACGCGGCCACACTCGGCAAGGAGTGAGCCGCAGCGGGATCCCGGTCCCGTCAGGACTCTTCGTCGTCGCCCTTGGTGAAGGCGAGGTCGCTCCAGTGCACGCCGCCCCGGTCGAGCGGGTCCGCGCTGTCCCCGTGGCGGACGCAGGCCAGCCCCCGGGACCCGGCCAGTGCGATCGTTTCCGCCGCCGTGACCTCGAACATCCGCCGCCCCGCCGGCACCGGGCCGTGCCGGAGCGAGAGGACCAGCAGACCGCCCGGGGCCAGCAGCGCGGCGACGCGGGCCATCGACCGTTCCCGTTCGGGGGCGGTGAGGTGCATCCAGACCGCCGAGATGACGATCAGGTCGTACGGGCCGTGCCGGTCCGTTGCCGTGAGGTCCGGCAGCGCGTCGTCGAGCCAGGTGATCGGGTCGGCGGCGTGGATCCGCCGGGCGTGGGCGCGGAGTTCGTCGGTCGGCTCCACGGCGACCACGGTGTGGCCCAGCGCCGTCAGCGCCGACGCGTCCCGGCCGGTGCCGGCGCCGATGTCGAGGACCCGGGCGCCGGGGGGCGGCAGCAGGTGCAGTACACCCGCGTGCACGTCCTCGAACGTCACGCTCTCGTACTGCTCGGCGAGTGCGTCGGAGGCCTCGGCGTACCCGGAGGTGCTGGTGAGGACGGAGGTCATGGTTCGCTCCTAGAGGGCGGAGGTGTTCAGGAGCCGGTTGGGGGTTCCCGGTGGGACGGCCGTCAGGGCGTCCCGGGTGGCCTGCTGGGTGACCCAGGTGCGCACCTGGGCGGGTGTGGCTCCGGGGTGCGCCGAGAGGTAGAGGGCCACCGCGCCCGTTACGTGCGGGGTGGCCCACGAGGTGGCGGCGGAGTCGCTGGTGGCGGTACCGCTGCCGCCCGCCACCGCGGAGGTGACCTTGTCCCCGGGGGCGTACAGGTCCACGCAGGATCCGTACCCGGAGCCGAAGCCCTCGGTGTCCCGCCAGTGGCGGTCGTCGGCGGTGGAGGCGGCCACGACGATGGCGCCGTGGGCGCCGGCCGGCGAGTGTCCGCAGGCGTCGTCGTTGAAGTTGCCCGCCGCGACGACGACCGGGATCCCGGACTCGACCAGGTGCTGCACGGCGGCGTCGAGCGCCGGCGAGCGGGTCTTGAGGTTGAGGGACATGTTGACCACGGCCGGGCGCCGGGCGTGGGCGGTCACCCACTCGACGGCCTTGATGACGGAGGTCTCGCCCGCCGGCGGGCTGTCCTTGCCCGGCCCGCTGCTGCCGCCCTCTTCGCAGCCGATGGCCTGGACGCGTACGAGTTCGGCCTTGGGGGCGACCCCGTAGGTACGGCCGCCGATGATGCCGGCCACGAACGTGCCGTGGCCCAGTCCGTCCCCGCCGTAGCAGTCGCCCTCGTCCGGGACCCCGATGAAGTCGGCGCCGGGAGTGGCGCGTCCGGTGAACTCGGGCTGCTTGAGGTCCATGCCGGTGTCCAGCACGTAGACGTGGACCCCGCGGCCGTCGGTGCCCGTCGTGAAGCGGCCGTCGAGGGGGCGGGTGCGCTGGTCGAGCCGGTCCAGGTTCCACGGGACACCCGTACGCACGAGGGGGGACCCGCCCGCGTGCCCCGAGGGCGCGGGGCTTCCCGGGGTGGCTCCCGAGGGGTGGGACGTCGGGTGCGGAGCCCCGGACGGGCCGCCGGTGCCCGGCGCGTGGGCGGAGGGGGACGCCTGAGCGGTCCCGGATCCGCCGGTGGGCCGTGCGGGCGCCCCGGAGCCGGGCTCCCCGGACGGGGTGCAGGCCGAGAGTCCCAGTGCCGCCGCCACGGCGGTGACCAGCATCGTGTTGCCGTACGCCCGTCTCATGTCCCGTCCCCGTTCCGTCGCCCGCCGCCGCGCCCCGGCTGCCTGCCGTCAGCGGCCCAGACGTTCCGGGAGGGTGCCCCGGTTGCAGTGGCGAGTCGATTGGATGCACCACGGAAAGGGCGAGGCGAAGTACCACCTCTTCGCCACCGGGAGCTCAAGGCCGAGCCGGCCACCGGCTTCCGGCCCCGGGCCGGCCCCCGGCTCACACGGCGGCCGTCACCGCCCGCGCGAGGACGGCCTCGGTGTCGACTCCCGTCGGGAGGGTGCCGTACGCGCCGCCGTGCTCGCCCCCCAGCCGGGACGCGCAGAAGGCGTCGGCGACCGCGGCCGGGGCGTGCCGCAGCAGCAGCGAGGCCTGGAGGGCCAGGGCCATGGTCTCGGTCAGCTGCCGGGCCCGGTATTCGGCCTCGGCGGGATCGGCGAGCTGCTTGTGGAGCCCGGCCACCGCCGCGTCCAGGTGCCGGTCGGCGCCGGCCGCCCGGCCCACCTCGGCGAAGAAGGCCTCGACGGTCTCCGGCTGGCGCGCCATGGCGCGCAGCGAGTCCAGAGCGGCGACGTTCCCCGAGCCCTCCCAGATGGACGAGAGCGGCGCCTCCCGGTACAGGCGCGGCATGCCCGACTCCTCGACGTAGCCGTTGCCGCCCAGGCATTCGAGGGCTTCGGCGGCGTGCCCGGGGGCGCGCTTGCACACCCAGTACTTCGTCACGGCCAGGCCCAGCCGGCGCAGCAGCGCCTCGTCCGAGTCCCCGCGCGCGACCCGGTCGGTGGCCCCCGCCAGGCGCATGGCGACGGCCGTCGCGGCCTCGGATTCGAGGGCCAGGTCGGCCAGGACGTTGCGCATCAGGGGCTGGTCGATGAGGGCCTTGCCGAACGCCCGCCGGTGGGTGGCGTGGTGGACGGCCCGGATCAGACCGAGCCGCATCCCGGAGGCCCCGCCCAGGACGCAGTCGAGGCGGGTCGTGTTGACCATCTCGATGATGGTCGCGACCCCGCGCCCCTCCTCGCCCACCAGCCAGCCGAACGCCCCGTCGTACTCGATCTCGGAGGAGGCGTTGGAGCGGTTGCCCAGCTTGTCCTTGAGGCGCTGGAGCAGCAGCCGGTTGCGCGTGCCGTCGGGCAGGACCCGGGGCAGCAGGAAACAGGACAGTCCTCCCGGGGCCTGCGCCAGGGTCAGGAAGACGTCCGACATGGGTGCCGAGGTGAACCACTTGTGCCCGGTCAGCCGGTACGTTCCGTCCCCGGCCGGTACGGCGGTCGTGGTGTTGGCGCGGACGTCCGAGCCGCCCTGCTTCTCGGTCATCGACATGCCGGCGATCAGCCCGCGCTTGGTGTCGGGCCGGCGCAGCCCGAAGTCGTACGTGCGGGACGCCAGCAGCGGCTCCAGCCACCCGGCCAGGTCGGGCGCGGCGCGCAGTGCCGGGACGGCGGCGTACGTCATGGAGACCGGACAGGTGTGGCCCGCCTCGACCTGGCTCCAGACGATGAACTTCGCTGCGCGGGCGACGTGCGCGCCCGGTTCGTCCTGAGTCCAGGGGGCCGCGTGCAGCCCGTGCGAGACGGCGGTGCGCATCAGCTCGTGCCAGTACGGGTGGAACTCGACCTCGTCGACCCGGTGGCCGTAGCGGTCGTGGGTGTGCAGGACGGGCTCGTTCTCGTTGGCCAGCCGCCCCCACTCCGCCGCCTGCTCCGAGCCGGCGAGGACGCCGAGGCGGTGCAGCTCCGGCGCGGCCCGGCCGGCTCCCTCGCGGTCGAGGGCCTCCAGCAGGGCCGGGTCCGCGGCGGCGTCGTAACCGTGGTGCGGGGGTACCTGGTTGGTGACCTCATGCGTCTGCGGCATCGTGTCCTCCAAGGGCACGCAGGGTGAAGGTGGTCAGGCCGGGGATGATCTCGCCCGGGGCCGCGTCGCCGTCGGCGAGCGGCCCGACGAGCGCTTCGGCGATCGCCCCGACCAGCGCGGCGGCCGTGAGTTCGGGCGCCTGCGGAGGCAGTTCGCCGACGGCCACGCCCGCGGCGACCTGTCGGGCGAACACGTCGCGGAACGCCCGCCGGAAGACGAGGCGTTCGGTGTCGACGGCCGGATCCGCGGGCTCCGCCAACAGGGCGAAGGCCCGCCGGGGTGCCTGGAGCGCCCGCGAGGCGAAGGTCTCGACGGCCGCGGCCACCCGCTCGGCGGCGGTCCCTGGCCGGTCCGCGGCGGCGGTCACCGCCTCCACCTCCCGTGCCACGAGGGTCCGGAAGAGGGCGGCGGCGAGCTCGGACTTGCCGGAGAACGACTGGTAGACGCTCCCGGTGGAGATACCGGCCTCAGCCGCGATCGCGGCGACGGAGCAGCCGGCGTACCCCTCCCGGGAGAGCAGGCGGACGGCGGCTTCCAGGACCCGGTCGCGGCGGGCGTCGAGGCGGGCCTGCACGGCGGGCGGTCGGCGGTAGGGCATGGGAAGGATTGAAGCAGTGATTCATTGCTTCACGCCAGACCCGGGCGGGAACCGGTTCCGGCGCGGGCCCCGGCCGCGGCCCCTCACGTCATGCGCAGGTGACGGTCACCCGGCCGCTGCCGCCGTTGCCGGAGAAGCCGATGGTGAACCGGCCGTTGGCGGGCGGGGCTTCGGCCCGGCCGCCCAGCGTGATCACCTGTGAGGCGCCGGCGGCGAGGGACCCGCCTTCCTCGCTGACGGTGACCCCGGCGGGCAGCTGCCCGACCGACCAGACGAGGCTGCCGCCACCGCTGTTGCGGACCACCAGGGTGTTCGGCCACTCGCCGTTCGCGCAGTACTCCTGGACTCCGGTCGGACGCAGTGACAGGACCGGCGGGGCGGCCGGGGCGGGTGCGCCGGACTGCTTCGGCGGCTGTGACGTACGGGCCGGCGAGGGGCTGTTGCCGCCGCGGGCGGGCGGGTTGGAGGCGGCGGGCGTCGGTGTGCCCGCCTTCGAGGCGGGGGTGCTCGGGCCGGTGGCGGGAGCGGGGCCGCCGCTGTCGGAGGAGGTCGTGGGGGCGGGGGCGCCGCCGGGCGCGTCGGCCGACGCGGCACCGGAGGGCGTGGCGCCGGAGGGCGTGGCCACCGCCTGGGGCTGGAGGACGGCCGGGTCGTGGCCGAGCCGCTGTCCGACGAAGACCCCGCCCGCGGCGACCACCAGGGCACCGCCGATGATCAGCGCCATGGTCTTCGTCTTCTTCTTGGCTCGCTTCTGACGCGCCTTCTTGTCCGGGTGCTCGGTGCGCCCGCCCTGGACGATGATGCCCTTGCCGATCGAACAGGGGTCGTCCTGCTTGGGGCCGATGGCCCGGGGGTCGTCCTGCTTGGGGCCGATGGCTCGCGGGTCGTCCTGCTTCGGGCCGATCGCCCGCGCCGGGTCGGGCGAGCCGGAAGCCGTGCGGCCTCCCTGGACGATGATGCCGTCCCCGCCCGGGGCCGGGTCGGTGAACCCTCCGCCGACGTCCGGGGCGGTCCCGTGGGACGGGACCGACGCGTCGTTCTCCGGACGCGGCACGTCCGGTCCACCTCTGCCGTCGCTCATGGCGCGAAACCCCCTGGGGTCACATGCTGGCCGGTCGGAACAGGGCCCCGCTGCCACGGACATGGACCGTGACGACGGGCTGCTCCCACTGAGCCAGTTTTCGGCCACCGGGTCCATCCCCGCGACGTGACGACGAGGTCCCGATCCCGTACCGGAGCGGCCGGAGCCGGGCGGGACCGGCCTGCGCGACACGGGCCGCCCCGGCGCGGGCGGGTCCGCTCACGCCGGGGCGGCAGGAGTCGCGGCGGCGGGGGAGAGGGCGTGCTCGTACGCCTGGAAGCCGTCCCGGACCCCGAGGAGGACCTCGCCGAGGACGAGGTGGCCGTCGCTGATGAGGGGGGTGTCGCGCAGGGCCTCGACGAGGAAGTAGTACGCGCCCAGGTCCTCGGTCTCCAGTACGGCGAAGTCGGAGAAGCCGCTGCCGCCGAAGGCCTCGGCGTCGAAGAACCGGGCCGTGATCCGGTCCGCGTGCCGTGCGAAGACCGGCTCGATGTACGTACTGCGCATCCGGTTGCGTTCCTCGCGCGACAGCGCCAGCCAGCGCGGAGTGAGCGTGTAGGTCAGCACGATGCCGTACTTCATGAGTCCCCCGAGCAATTGTTTACAGTGTTAACTCCTGTGGAGAGCTAAAGTGATACCCGTTAACTTTGTCAAGTGGAAGGCGGGCCCGCGCAGATGACGGACATCCCGGGAACGGCCGCGGGCCGACGGCGCCACCGCGTGCGCGAGGAGGCGCTCGCCGATGCGATGCGCATCGCGCGGCGGCTGCTGGTCGAGGAGGGCCCCGAGGCGGTGACCGTGCGCGCCGTCGCCCGTGAGATGGGCCTGACCGCGCCGGGTCTGTACCGCTACTACGCCGGCCACCGGGAGCTGGTCCAGGCCCTGGTCTCACACCTGTACGACGAGCTGGCCGACACCCTGGCCGCGGCGCGCGAGCGGCGGCCCGCCGACGAGCCGGGGCGGCGGCTGCGCGAGGTCTGCGGCGAGCTGCGCCGCTGGGCGCTGGCCCGTCCGCGGGAGTTCGCCCTGCTGTTCGCCAGGCCCGTGGCGGACACCGACACCGCGCCCGGGTCCGCCGCCCACGACCCCGGCTGGCGCTTCGGGGGCGTGGTCCTCGGTCTCATGGTCGAGCTCTGGCGGCGCGGCGCCGTCCGGACTCCCGCCGCTCTGGACCCGGTCTGGGCGGCGCAACTGGAGGAGGTGCGCGAACACCTGGCGGGGGAGCCGGTGCCGCTGGAGGCGATCTACGTCTTCGTCGCCTGCTGGGCACGGCTGTACGGGGCCGTCGCGGTGGAGGTCTTCGGGCACCTCGACTTCGCCCTCACCGACCCCGGGCCGCTCTTCGAGGGCACCGTCGGCGAGATCCTCACCGCGCTGGGCGACCCGTACGCCTGAGGCGACCGGTCCATGGCCGGCCTCGGCGTGACCAGGCCCGGCTCGGTTCACCCCGGTGCGTTCCGGCCGGTGCCGAGGGCGTTGTCGACGTAGGCCGCGAGCGAGGACCGCAGGCGTTCCGGCGTCATCTTCCGTTCGTCGATCAGGTGGGCGACGAGGTCGGCGCGGAGGGCGGCGAGCAGCGCGTGGGCGGTGAAGTCCGGGTCGTGGACGGTGGGCACCCCGTCGAGTTCCGCCCGGAGCATGTCGTGCCACCAGCCGTAGTGGTCGGCCCGGTAGGGGCTGCTGATCCCGGCGTCCTCCGCGGCCGACATCAGGTTCCGGTTCTCGATCTTGAAGCGCAGCGAGGCGTCGAGGAGGTCCAGCACCCGCTGCCGCGGCGCGGACCCGGGCGCGTCCCGTGCTTCGCGCACGTCGCGCTTGAGGGGTTCGAGGCGGGAGGCGATCACGGCACCGATCAGGCCGGCGCGGTCCCCGAAGCGCCGGAAGAGAGTGCCCTTGCCGACGCCCGCGGCCGTGGCGATGTCGTCCATCGACACGCTGTGGGGGCTGCTGCTGGAGGCGAAGAGGGCGTCGGCGGCGGCCAGTACGGCCTCTCGGTTGCGCAGGGCGTCCGCGCGCTCCGGCCGCTGGGTCACGGGTCCTCCTCCTGGTCTGCGGCCCGTCCGGGCCCCTGACCGGTTCATGATGTCCGACGGCCCGTGTGGTGCGGGGCGGGCCGCATCGTGTCGGCGGGCCAGTCGAAGATACGCGCTGTCGCGGGCGGGACGGCGCCCGGGTGTCGGCGGGCGCCGGACCCTTCCTCCTCGGCGGAGCGTCAGCCGCGCGGGGGCACCTCCCTCTCCGCGAAGGCGCGGAAGGTGCCCGGGGGGCGGCCGGTGAGGCGCAGGACGGTGTCCGTGGTGCGGTCCTCGGCGCCGGCCGCGATGGCCCGGTCCATGCCGGCCAGCATGGTGGCGAACTCCAGCGGGATCTCGGCCGCCCAGCGGTCGCGCAACTCCTCGAAGGTCAGGTGGCGGTGCGCGACGGCGCGGCCGGTGACCTGGCTGATGATCGCGGCGACGTCGTCGTGGCTCAGGGCCTCGGGGCCGGTCAGGACCAGGTCGGTGTCGGGGGACCGGGTGTCCGTCAGGGCGCGTACGGCGACTGCGGCGATGTCCTCGGCGTCGACGAACCCGACGCGGCCGTCGCCCGCGGCCGTCCGGATGGCGCCGGATTCGCGGATGCCGCGGGCGTGGGGCGCGTCGCCGGTGAAGTTCTGCATGAACCAGGAGGGCCGCAGGACCGCCCACTGCTCGACCAGGGCGGGCAGTTCCCGGTGGACCTGGCCCACGGCCGGACCGCCGGCGGGGATCGCCGAGGAGCTGAGCAGCACGGCGCGGCGCAGGCCCGTGGAGCCGGCCCGGCGGAGGAACGGCAGCATGACCGCGGCCGGGTCGGAGGAGCCGATGGGCGGGACGAGGTAGGCGCGGCCGATGCCGTCGAGGGCCTCGTCCCAGGTCGAGGGGTCGTTCCAGTCGAAACGGACGGCCCGTGCGCCCTCGACGGGGGTGGCGCCGCGGCCGGCGGCCCTGACCCGGTGGCCCTCGGCGAGGAGCCCGGCGGTGACGCGGCGGCCGGTGGTGCCGGTGGCCCCGATGACCAGGATGTCGTCGCGGTCGTTCATCGGTCCGTCCCCACGAGGCCGAGGCCGGGCCGCGCCACGGCGAGGGGGTTCCAGTAGTCGCGGTAGGAGGTGATGAGGCCGTCCTTCACGGTGACCACGGCGATGTAGGTCATCTCGAAGGGGCTGTCGGTCTTCACCAGGCGGCCGACTCCGCGCATCTCGACCACGATCGTCCCGGGGGTGGTCGTCCGGTGGATCGTCACGTCGGGGAAGTCGTGGAGGTCGATGTGGTCGGGGTAGTCGCGCATGTAGTCCGCGACGGCCCGGCGGCCCTCCAGCCGGACGGGCCACCCCTCGGGTGCGAAGGGGAACTCCATGACGCCGTCCTCGTCCCACAGGGCGACCCAGCCGGAGATGTCCTTCTCCAGGAGCAGGCGCAGGCCGTGGCGGTAGAGGTCGGCGGGTTCCGTGGGGTCGGTCACGATCGGGCCTTCCGTTCTGCTCGGAGCCTCGGCGATCGCGGGCGGTCCCCCGCACCGCTCGCCGAACGCAAACGGACCAGCGGTCCGCATGAAGAGAGTATGCGGACCGCTAGTCCGTTTTGCAAGCGGAGGTCCGGCCCGGCCGCCCCGGGGCGGGGGGCTTGGCACCGGGCCCTGACGCGCCGCTGACGGGACGGCTACGCGATGTTGGCGCGTCCCCCGCCCGCTCCTCGCGCCTGCGCGCGTGCTGGCGACCATCGTGCTCGTGCTGCTGACCCTCTTCGGCGCGCACGGCGGCATCATGGCCCTCTCGCTTCTCTCCCGCCGCCGCCCCCACGTCCACGCCGGCTGACGTCGGGAATCCGGAAGGGCCCGGAGTCCCGACGCCGGCCGCGTCCGCCGGCCCGTGTCACACGCGGCCGCGGGCCGGGCGCCGCGGGCGCGTCCGGACTTCCGGTTCGAGGTGTCTGAGGAACGGCGCCGTGTCCTCAAGGGCCGCCGTGGCCCGCTGGTCCGCCGACGGAGTCCCGTCCGCCGGGGCGTCGAGCGCCGGAAGGCCGGCCCGGGCCGCGAAGGACGGCACGGGCGGTGAGGCCGGCACGGACGGTGCGGGCGAAGCCGCCGCCGTGTCCGGCCGCCCCTGCCCGCTCGGGTTCGCATCCGCCTCCGGCACCGCCCGACGGCGGTCCGCCTCAAAGGTCAGGAGCAGGTCCGCCGCGACGCTCACCGCGATCGTGGCGGGTTCCTTGCCGGTGATCGCGGTCAGTCCGATCGGGGTCTTGATCCTGTCGATGGTGGCGGCGTCGTGACCGCCCTCGGTGGACAGGCGCTGCCGGAACCGCGTCCATTTGGCGGACGAGCCGATCAGCCCGATCGAGCCGAGGCCGGGCGTGCGCAGAGCGGCGTCGCACAGGGCCGCGTCCTCGGCGTGATCGTGCGTCATGATCAGGACGTGGGTGCCGGGCGGCAGCTCCGCGAGCACCTCTTCCGGAAGGAGGGGCGTGTGGCGCACGTGGACCTGCGCCATCGCGTCCCCCAGCACGCCGAGCCGCTCGTCGGTGAGCATGTCGGCGCGGCTGTCGACCAGGTACAGATCGAGGTTCTGGCGGGCGAGGATGCGCGCCAGCTCCAGTCCGACGTGCCCGACGCCGAAGACCGCCACCGCCTGGACCACCGGCAGTGGTTCGAGCAGTACGGTCACGGCCCCGCCGCAGCATTGCACGCCGTGGCGGCCGGTGACCTTGTCGTTCAGGGCGAACTCCATCAGCTCCGGCTCCGGGTCGGGCGCGCCGTTCAGCTCGCGCGCCCGGTCGATGGCGACGGCCTCGATGTTGCCGCCGCCGATCGAACCCCAGGTGTCGGTGAGTCCCACGACGAGTTTGGCACCGGCCCGGCGGGGCGCGTGGCCGCGCACGGTCGCGACGGTCACGAGCACGCCGGGTTCCCGGCGAGCCCGCAACCGCGCGACCGCGGCCACCCACGTCATGTCAGGCATTGCTCAAAACGCTTGCGTCGGCGGGGACCTCGCTGCCGTCGGGCGCGTGACCCTCGTGCAGCGCGCCGCCCTTGCGGGCCGCTTCGATCGCCCAGTACACCGCCTCCGGCGTCGCCGGAGCGCCGAGTTCCACGCTCGCTCCGGCGGGCCCGAACTCCGCTGCGGCCTGCCGCAGCGCCTCGCGCACCGCGAACGCCAGCATCAGCGGAGGCTCGCCCACCGCCTTGGACCCGTAGACCGCGCCCTCCTCGGTGGCGTTCTCCATCAGCCGGACGTTGAACTCCTCGGGCATCTCCGAGAAGCTCGGCAGCTTGTAGGTGCTCGCCGCCTGTGTCAGCAGCCGGCCACGGTTCGGACCGTCACTGGTGTCCCAGCGCATGTCCTCCAGCGTGAGCCAGCCCGCGCCCTGCACGAAGCCGCCCTCGACCTGACCGATGTCGATCAGCGGGGAGAGGCTGTCGCCGACGTCGTGCACGATGTCCACGCGCCGCATCTTGTACTTGCCGGTGAAGCCGTCCACCTCGACCTCGCACGCGGCGACGCCGTAGGAGAAGTACTTGAACGGGGAGCCCTGGAAGGCCTTCGCGTCCCAGTGCAGACCCTCGGTCCGGTAGAAGCCGGACGCCGACAGCTGGACCCGCTGGAAGTAGGCGGTGCGCACCAGGTCGTCCCAGGCCAGCTCCTTGTCGCTGCCGAGGATCCGTGCCACGCCCTCGACGATGCGCACGTCCGAGGCGTTCCCGCCCAGCTGGGTGCCGGCGACCTGCAGCAGCCGCCCGCGGATCTGCTCGCAGGCGTTCTTCACCGCGGCGCCGTTGAGGTCCGCCCCGGAACTGGCCGCGGTGGCCGAGGTGTTGGGCACCTTGTCCGTGCGCGTCGGAGCCAGCCGCACCTTGTGCAGCGGGATGCCCAGCGTGGTCGCGGCCACCTGCAGCATCTTGGTGTGCAGGCCCTGTCCCATCTCGGTGCCGCCGTGGTTGATCAGGACGGAGCCGTCCTTGTAGACCAGCACCAGTGCGCCGGCCTGGTTGAAGGCGGTGAGGTTGAACGAGATGCCGAACTTGATCCCGGTGAGCGCGAGCGCCCGCTTGGTGTGCGGGTGCGCGGCGTTGAAGGCCGCGATCTCACGCTTGCGGTCGGCGACGGCCGCGTCGTCCTGGACCTGCCGCCAGATGGTGGAGATCCGTTCCGGCTGGGGGACCGGCTGACCGTACGGCGTCGAGTGGCCCTGCCGGTAGAAGTTGCGCTCGCGCAGCTCCATCGGGTCCAGGCCGAGCAGCGGCGCGCACCGGCCGAGGATGTCCTCGATCACCAGCATGCCCTGGGGTCCGCCGAAGCCGCGGAAGGCGGTGTTGGACGTCTTGTTGGTCTTGGCGATGCGACCGGCGACGCGGGCGTTGGGGATCCAGTACGTGTTGTCGATGTGGCACAGCGCGCGGGCCACCACCGGCTCGGACAGGTCCAGGCTCCAGCCGCCGTCGGCGGTCAGGGTGGCGTCCAGGGCCTGGATGTGGCCGTCGGCGTCGAAGCCGATCTTCCAGGTGGCGTGGAAGCCGTGGCGCTTGCCGGACATCGTCAGGTCCTGGGTCCGGTTGAGCCGCACCCGCACCGGCCGCCCGGTCAGCTTCGCGCCGAGGGCGGCGATGGCCGCGAACCCGTGCGGCTGCATCTCCTTGCCGCCGAAGCCGCCGCCCATCCGCAGGCACTGCACGGTCACTTCGTGACTGTGCAGGCCGAGGACGTGCGCGACGATCTCCTGCGTCTCCGAGGGGTGCTGGGTGCTGCTCTGGATGAACAACTGCCCGGCCTCGTCGACGTGGGCCAGCGCCGCGTGCGTCTCCAGGTAGAAGTGTTCCTGGTCGGAGAACTGGAACTCACCCGTGAACACGTGCGCGGAATCGGCGAAGCCGGCGTCGATGTCTCCGGCCACCATCAGCGGCCGGGCGCCGTGGAAGCTCTCGGCCGCGATCGCGTCCTGCAGCGTGATCAGGGACGGCTGTTCGTCGAGTTCGACCTCGACGGCCGCCGCACCGAGCCGGGCCGCCTCCAGGGTCTCGCCGAGCACCCAGGCGACCGCGTGGCCGTGGAACATGACCGTGTCGGGGAACAGCGGCTCGTCGTGCTTGATGCCGGCGTCGTTGACACCGGGCACGTCCGCCTCGGTCAGCACGCGGACCACACCGGGTACGGCCAGCGCGGGCTCGGTGCGCAGCGCGGTGATCCGGCCGTGGGTCTTCATGACCTGGACCGGGTAGGCGTGCAGCACGTCCTTGGTGCGGTGCACCAGGTCGTCCGTGTAGAGAGCGGTGCCGGTGACGTGCAGGGTGGCGCTCTCGTGCGGCATGGAAACGCCGACGACAGGCTTTTCGGGGATCTCGGACAAATGGCTCACGACGACACCGCCTCGGTGGTTTCTGCGTACAGCTTCAGCAGGCTCTGGCCGAGCATCGCGGAGCGGTAGCCCGCGCTTGCGCGGTGATCGCTCATCGGGGTGCCCTGGGCCTTCAGCACCTCGGCCGCGGCCTCGACGGTCTCCGCCGTCCACGGCTCGCCCTCCAGGAGGGCCTCGGTGGCGAGGGCGCGGATCGGGGTGGCGGCGACGCCGCCCAGGCCGATGCGCGCCTTGCGGACGATTCCGTCCTCGATGTCGAGGGAGAAGGCGACCGCCACGCTGGAGATGTCGTCGAAGCGCCGCTTGGCGATCTTGTGGAACGCCGTGACCGGCGACAGCGGCAGCGGGACGCGCACCGCGCGGATCAGCTCGCCGGGACGGCGCACGCTCTGCCGGTAGCCGGTGAAGTAGTCCGCCAGCGGGACCTCGCGCTCGCCGTCGGCGTCGGCGAGTACCAGTGACGCCTCCAGCGCGAGCAGCACCGGCGGGCTGTCGCCGATGGGGGAACCGGTACCCAGGTTGCCGCCGAAGGTCGCGCTGTTGCGGATGAGCCGCGACGCGAACTGCGGGAACAGTTCCGCCAGCAGCGGGACGCTGCCGTCGAGGCGGCGCTCGATCTCGGTGAGCGTCAGTGCCGCTCCGATCTCGATGTGGTCGGATTCGACCCGCAGCTCACGGAGCTCGGGGAGCCGGTCGACCGCGACCACGCAGTCCGCCCGTCGGGAGCGGATGTTCACCTCCACGCCCCAGTCGGTGCTTCCGGAGACCACGACCGCCTCGGGCCGGTCGCGCAGCAGTCGCGCGGCTTCGGCCAGGGTGCCCGGCCGCAGGAACACGCTGTCGTCCTGCTCGTACTCGGTGGCCGCGGGCTCCGGCGGGGCCTGGTCGCGGCGCTGCGCCAGGACGTCGTCCTCGGCGGGCGAGCCGACGGCGAAGGCGGCGTCGCGGATCGGACGGTAACCGGTGCAGCGGCACAGGTTCCCGCTCAGGGAGTGCAGATCGAAACCGTTCGGACCGTGCTCGGCGTCGGCCTCGGCCTCGGCCGCGTCAGAGGATTCCGCGTGCGCGCAGCGGTCCGGCCGGTAGTACTCGGAGGCCATGCTGCAGATGAATCCCGGCGTGCAGTAACCGCACTGGGAGCCGCCGCGGACGGCCATCTCCTCCTGCACGGGGTGCAGGGCGGTCGGCGTGCCCGATTCGTCGACGGTGGCGAGGCCCTCGGAGGTGATGACCTCCTGGCCGTCGAGCGACGCGACCGGGACCAGGCAGGCGTTGACCGCCACCCAGTCGGTGGGCTTGTTCACCCCGGGACGGGCCACCAGGACCGAACAGGCGCCGCATTCACCCTCGGCGCAGCCTTCCTTGGTTCCGGTCAGGCCGCGATCGCGCAGGAAATCCAGCACCGTGGTGTGGGGTGCGGCCGGTGCGATGGGGGTTTCTTTTCCGTTGACCGTAATGCGCGCCGCTACCATGGCACGTCCCCATTTCGGCGCGCGATTGACCTGACTATCCTAGTCGCCATTTCATGAGCTTTCTATTTCAGTGGCGCAGCTCGAAAAACCCGGAGCGCAGCAGAGCAGCACGCACGACGTGCCGTAAAGGGTGAAAAGAGGTGGAGAGATCCGGGGCCGCGATCGGGCACGCCGGGAGGGGGGCTGTTCAGCAGCCGTGTGCTACACGACCGGGAGCCCAGGCGACCTGGTGAGCGGGGCGAGGCGCTGCGGAGATGGTGGACATCCGACTTCGCCTCCTTCCGGTTGCTCACGAGTCGCTGCGCTCGAATTTACGACGCCGTAGGTTCATCGGTCAAGCCTGACGTGGGTCGATTCCATGAAGGAAGACCACTTCCGGCCCCGGGTTTTCGTACGCGCAACCAGTCGTGTCCACACCCGCACCGTTGGTTGACTGCCTTCCCCACCCCGGAGCAGGTGGTGGAGGCGTCCCCGGGCGTCCCCGGGCGTCCCCTCAGGCGGCCGGGACCTCCTCCGCCGGCAGCCGCCCCGTGCGCACCGCGTCGAGCAGTGCCCGGTGGTCGCGCTCGTTCTGGTCGGCGTAGGCCTCCGCGAACGTCACGAGGGCCCGGTCGAAGGCGTCGCCGCCGCCCAGGTAGGCGGCGATCGCGATCCGGTCGCCGGACCGGGCGTGCGCGCGTGCCAGGGTGAGGCCGCAGACGCCGCCGAACGTCTGCAGCTGCAGGGGCGTCATCGTCTCCGGCATCGCGATGCCCTTCCAGTCGCGCAGCTGGCGCACGTAGAAGTCGCGGCGCCTGCCGTCGAACCCGTCGACCCGCTCCCAGCCGAGGAACATGTCGCTCGTGGCCTGCATCAGCCGCTGTCCCGCGACCACGCGTTCACCCTGGTTGCGGTAGAGGCTCGCCCCGAGGTGTTCGGCGAGCACGGAGCTGTCGGCCTCCTTGGCCTGGAGGAACAGCGGGTCGCCGCCGTCCCGGCCGAGGAGCAGGATGATCCAGCACCGGGTGCCGACGCTGCCGACCCCGACCACCTTGCGGGCGACGTCCACCAGCTGGTAGTCGGCCAGCAGATGCCGCCGGTCGCTCGGCAGCGTGATCGCGTACCGCTCGATGAGCCCCCTGAACCGGCGCTCCAGCGCGGTGCGTTCGGCGTCCGGCAGCAGGTCGGAGATCGGTACCAGCAGTGGGGGGTCCGCGGCGATCCTGGGCCGGGCGTCCACCATCCGCGTGAGCTTGTCGAAGACCTGGAGGGTGTCCCGGGACCTCGCCTTCGCCAGGGCGCGGTCCAGTTTCTGCCGGCCTTCCTTGCGGAGCCGGCCGGAGACGAGGTCCTTGAGGCGGGCGTCGTCGATCTTCGTGTACCAGACGTCGAGGTTGCGCATGCCGGCGAACCGGATCATCGCCTCGCGGTACGAACGCACGGTGCCGGCCACGATGCGGGCGCGCTCGGCGTCGTCGAAGCCGTTGGCCCGCGCGGCGATCACGAAGCTCGCCGACAGGCGTTTGACGTCCCATTCCCAGGGGCCGGGCAGGGTCTCGTCGAAGTCGTTGATGTCGAACATCAGCCCCCGCTCCGGCGAGGCCAGCAGCCGGAAGTTCAGCAGGTGCGCGTCTCCGCACAGCTGGGCGGTGATTCCCGAGTCGGGAGTGCCGGCCAGGTCGGAGGCCATGATCGCGGCGGCGCCCCGGTAGAACCGGAACGGGGACTCGGTCATCCGGCCGTAGCGGATCGGCACCAGTTCCCGGACCCGCGTCGCGGACTGGGCCTCAAGGATCTTGAGCGGGTCCGGTCTGTTCGGAGCGGGCTCGTACGCGGCGTGCCCCGAGCGCGGTGAGCGCCGCCGGGCCTCCTTGCCGAGTGCCGCACGTTCCTCGGGAGTGGCGTGAAGTGACGCGCGCATCGCCGTGGTCGCCTGCTGGGACATCCAGGCCCTCCTGCCCGGCCCTGTGGCCGTCGAGTCGCTCGGGTCACGGGCCGGAGCGGCGCCGTGGCCTGTCTCTGCGCCGACGCCCCCGCTCCGTCACCGATGCGGGGGCGGGGCCGCTCTCAGCGCCGGGCCTCGGCCTCGGCCTCGGCGTCGGCGACCGCGATGGCGACGCCGAAGGCAGAGGTGAGGTTGCCGGCCGCCGTCATGACGCGCGCGGTTCCCACGATCGGGGCGATGGCGACCAGGACGTCCTGCAGCTGTTCCGCGGTCACGCCCGACCTCACGGCGGGGTCTATGTGGGCCAGGTAGGAGATCGGGGGAGCGTCCGAGGCGGCGAGGGCCGCGATACGCGTGAGGATGAGCATGTCCGGAGCCAGCCCGCACCGTTCGAGCGAGTCGACCGTCATGGCGGCGAGGGTGTCCAGGACCGGGGTTTCGGATGCAGTGGCCATTCCGGGTGCCTTCCCGTGTGCCCCGACGCCGAGCCCGGGAGGGCTGGTTGCGGGAAGCATCGGGCATCCCGCGGGCGCCGGGCCTCCCTCAACCGTAGGTCCGCCCGGCGCACCCCGCACGGCATCCCGTCCGACCACGGCGGAAGGGCTGCGGAACCCGGCACGCCCGGTTCCGCATGGCGCTCCCCGGGGAGGCACCCCAGAATGGGATGGCCGCACATCCGGGGGGCGAGCGGGAAGACGTATCCGCTTCCCGCGATGCCGTAGGGACGCAGGTGATGACACATGTGCCGATGGCTCGCGTACTCGGGGACGACCATGCTGCTCGACACCATCCTGTACAAACCGGCCCACTCGCTGATCGACCAGAGCCTGCACTCCAAGCTCGGTGTGGAGACCACGAACGGTGACGGGTTCGGAGTCGGCTGGTACGCCGAGGGCAACCCCAGTCCGGCGCTCCTCAGGGACGTCGGTCCCGCCTGGAACAACCGCAACCTGCGGGAGATGGCGGACCACGTCCGTTCCCACCTGTTCTTCGCCCACATCCGGGCGTCGACCGGGACGGCGGTGCAGCAGTCGAACTGCCACCCGTTCCGCAACGGCCGCTGGATGTTCATGCACAACGGCGCCATCAACGGTTTCCACCTCATGCGCCGTGACCTCACGATGCTCGTCGACCCCGCGCTGTACGCCGACATCGGGGGGACCACGGACTCCGAGGTGATGTTCTACCTCGCCCTCACCTTCGGCCTCGACCAGGACCCGCCCACCGCCGTCGCCCGGATGGCGGGGGTCGTGGAACGTGCCGGACACGACCACGGGGTGGAGTTCCCCCTCCAGATGACGGTCGCGGTCACCGACGGCGAAACCGTGTGGGCCTTCCGCTACTCCAGCCAGCGCGCGTCCCGGTCCCTCTTCTACAGCAGCCGGGTGGACGCGCTGCGCCGGCTGCACCCCGATGTCGCCTTCCTCCAGGAGGTCTCCGACGAGACCCGTCTCGTCGTCTCCGAACCCCTCGGGGACCTGCCCGGTGCCTGGCACGAGGTACCGGAGAGCAGTTACGGCATCGTGCGGGCCGGAGCGGACGGGCTGTTCCCCTTCACCCCGGCGGCCGTCTGACCAGGCCGAGGCCGGGGTCCTCGATTCCCGAGAGCCGCTGCCATGGTGCTCGACCTGCTCCTCATCGGTTTGGCCGTGACGCTGTTCCCGCTGCCCATCATGGCCTTCGTGCTGGTGGTGTCCGGGTCCCGCGGCGTGCGCAACGGCCTTGCGTTCATCTTCGCCTGGCTGGCGTGCCTGGTGTCCGTGATCGCGCTCGTCCTGCTCCTCACCGGCGGCCAGCCACCGCCGCCGCGCTCGCCCCCCTCGATCGCAGCGCTCGTGGCCACGCTCGTCATCGGGCTGGGCCTGGTCGTGTACAGCCAACACCGGAGGCGCCTGAGCCGCCGCCGTAAGGCGACCGGCCCGGAGCAGGCCGCACAGGGGGCCGAACAAGGGGCCGCACAGGAGGGGGCCACGGTTTCCGCCACCGATTCGTCCGTGACCTCCCGGGTGGACGAGGCCACCGGATGGTCCGCCGCGGGCCTCGCCGTGCTCCTCCAGCCCTGGGGGATGGTCAGCGCCGCCGCCGCCACCGTCGTGCAGGCCGACCTCTCCCACGCCCGGTCCTTCCTGGCCCTCATGGCCTTCTGCGTCCTGGCCACCTCGACCCTGCTGGCCATGGAGCTGTACATGGTGTTCTCACCCCGGAAGGCCCAGAGCGTCCTGCTGGGCCTGCGCGGCTGGCTGGAGCGCCACAAGGACCCGGCGATCGTCGTCACCTGCCTGCTCCTGGGGCTGTGGCTCGTCGCCAGGAGCCTCTACCAGCTCACCGGAACGGGCTGATCCGAGCCCTGCACGCCCCGCGCCGCGGCCACGGAGCGGAGGTGCGGCCCCGCTGGGCGGGTGCTGCAATGAGAACAGGATCACGTCCGGCCATCGATGCGTTTCCCCAGCCTGACGAAGCCAGGAGCATTCATGAACGACGACATCGAAGACATGGGCCCCGTCGACTACGTGGTCGTCGAGTTCCCCGGAAACCGGATGACGGGCGAGGCGTTCCCCTTGCTGATCGATCTGGTGGACAAGGGCCTCATCCGAATCCTCGACCTCCGTTTCGTGCGGAAGGACGCCGACGGAACCGTCACCGCCCTCGAAATCGAGGGCCTCGACCAGGACGACGCGGATTCCGTGAGCCTGTCCGTCTTCGACGGCGTCTCGTCCGACCTGCTCGGCCAGGACGACCTCGACGAAGCCGGCCAAGCACTCCAGCCGGGCAACGCGGCCGCGGTCCTCGTCTACGAGAACCGGTGGGCCGCACCCTTCGCCCGGGCCCTGCGGCGCGCCGGCGCGCAGATGGTGGCGAGCGGCCGCATCCCCGTGCAGGCCATCCTCGCTTCCCTCGACGCGGACGAAGCGGGAGAGGGCGGGTAGCCGCGCGGCGGGCCGTCATCGCGGGTGCCCACCGGTGGAGGGAGCGTCCCTCCACCGGTGGGCACCCGTTTCGGCCGTCCGTTCAGCCGCCGAGGAGCTTGCTCTTCTGCTGCGCGAACTCCTCCTCGGTCAGGAGTCCCTGCTCCTTCAGCGCTCCGAGTTCCTTGAGCTGGTCGATCCTGCTGCTCATGTCGTCCGCCATCGTCGGAGCGGGAGCGGGAGCGGGCGGAGGGGGAGGGGCAGCCGCGGCGGCCTGCTGCTGCTGTTGGGCTTCCTGCTCGGCCCACCGGCCGCCCTGCCGACGCGAAACGCGGTTGGAGACCGCCGTCGCCGTACCGGCGACCACCGCGGTCCGCGCGATTCCTCGAAGAAGACCAGGCACGTCGTTCTCCCTTGCTGACGGGGCCGGCCCGGCGGTCCGGGCGTCGGCCCTCCACTTCCCTCCAGCATGGCACCTGCGCCCGGGGCACGCCGCGCCACGGACGCCCGGACCGCCCGCCCGGCCCCCGATCCGCCGCGCGCGCCGGGCGGCGGGGCCCCGACGCCGTTCCGCGGTGGAGCGCCGGGCGGGTGAAGGCGGCGCGGCGCCACGGCCGCGTCCGCGCGCCGGGCACCGTCGGCGGTCCGAGCATGGGCAGACACAGCAGCCCGGCCGTCAGGAGCCCCTCCCCGTGCTCGAACGCAAGCAGTGCAAGGACCGCACCGAGGTCACCTTCGTCCTGCCCGCCAACACCCCGCCCGGCCCCGTCAGCGTGGTCGGTGACTTCAACGACTGGCAGCCCGGCACCCACACCCTGGCCCCGCGGCGCGACGGCATGCGCGCCGTCACCGTCGCCCTGCCGGAGAAGAGCGTGCACTCCTTCCGCTACCTGGCCGCGGGCGACTACTGGTTCAACGACGAGAGCGCCGACGACCACGACGGGACCAACAGCCGCCTGCGCACCTGAAGGCCGCTCGGTCCGTGCCCCGGCCGACGACTCACTCGGTGCTCTCGTCGGCGGTGATCAGGGCCGCCAGTGCCGGCAGGCCGGCCTCGGCCAGCGCCCGGCGCTGGCGGTCGGCCGCCGTGCCCCGCTGGAGCAGCCGGTGGAGGAGCGAGCTCACCTCGCGGTAGTCACCGCTCTCCTCCAGAGCGGGGGCGATGTGGCCCAGCAGCATGCACAGCACGTCGCCGCTGCTCCGCAGCCGGCCCTGCGGGTCCATCAGCGTGCCCGCCATCCCGTGCCGGGCAGCGTGCCACGTCGCGGCCTGCAGCAGCTCGGACCGGCACAGCGCCGGAGCGGCTCCCGCCTTCTCCTCGGCGATCGCGGTGGCGGCGAGCGCGCGGACCACCCCGGCCAGCATCACCGCGTCGTCCGCCTCCAGCTGCACGTCACAGCAGCGCACCTCGACGGTCGGATACCGCTCCGAGAGACGGGCGTGCCAGTACAGCTGCCCCCGGTCGGGGACCAGTCCAGATTCCAGCAGCGCGTCGGCCCGTGCCTCGTAGTCCGTGAGTCCCGCGAAGTACGGTGCGGGGCCACTGACCGGCCATCGGCCGAAGATGATCGTGCGCCAGCTGGCGAAGCCGGTGTCCCGGCCGTCCCAGAGGGGCCCGTTCGCGGAGAGCGCCAGCAGCGTCGGGAGCCAGACGCGCAAGCGGTTCAGGACGGCCACTCCGGTCTCCCGGTCGGGCATCCCCACGTGGACGTGCATGCCGCAGATCAGCTGCTCGTCGACCAGCAGCCGGGCCTCTCCCCGCATCTTCAGATACCTCGCCGTGCCCGTGATCGGCACGGGGAGGGCGCCCCTGACCGGCGCGGTGGCCGAGATCGCGACGCGGCAGCCGTTCGTCTGCGCGGCGGAGGCGACCGCGTGCCGCAGCCGCAGGAGGTGACCGCCCACCTCCTCCAGGGCCGTGCACACGGGGGTGGCGACTTCGATCTGCGCCTGGAGCAGTTCGTCCTGGACCTCCTGCTCGTCCGCGATCGGTGCCAGCCGGGCCGAGGCGCGCACCTCCTGCACGAGCGGAGTGGGCAGGAGCGTATCCGGGTCGACCAGCAGGTACTCCTCCTCGACCCCAACAGTGATCATGCCGGGTGCCTACCCCGAACCTGCCGCGATCACCCAGGTAAAGGAGTATTTCGGCGCAATGGTGCACAAGCCGCCGGTCCGTGTGGCGGTGCGGGGCGGCGCGGTCCCGCACGGGAGGGATCCGGAGGCCCGGCGCCCGCCCGCCTACGCCGCCCCGGCGACCAGCAGCTCGCCGACGGTGTCCGCCAGGACCTCGCGGCCCGAAGCGGGCATCCCGGCGTCCGTGACGAAGCAGTCGATGCGGTCGAGCGGGGCGAATCCGCTCAGCGCCACCGTCCCCCACTTGGTGTGGTCGGCGACGACCGCCACCCGGCGGGCCGCCCCGATCAGGGTCCGGTTGGTCTGTGCCTCCGCCAGGTTCGGGGTGGTCAGCCCGGCCTCCTCGCTGACGCCGTGCGCGCCCAGGATCAGCAGGTCGACATGGAGGGAGGAGATCACCAGCTCGGCCAGCGGGCCGACGAGTGCGGCGGACGGGGTGGGGGCGCCGCCGGTCAGCAGCAGGGTGGGGACCGCGGCCTCCCCGCGGTCGCGGGACGCGGACCGGACCAGTTCGGCGACCGGCAGGGAATTGGTGAGCACGGTCAGCCGCGGGACGTCCAGCAGCCGGGCGGCCACCGCGCACGCGGTGGTGCCGGCCGAGACCGCGACCACGCTGCCCGGCTCGACCAGGGAGGCGGCCGTCTCCGCGATGGCCGCTTTGGCGGGCCCGGCCAGCGCGGCCTTGGCGTCGAACCCCGGTTCCTCGACGCGGGTTCCGGGAGCCGCGACGGCGCCCCCGTACACCTTCTCGACCAGGCCGCGCGCCGCGAGCGCGTCCAGATCCCGGCGGACCGTCATGTCGGACACGGCGAGGCGTTCCACGAGCTCGGCGACCCGTACCGCACCGTCGCGGCGCACCGCCTCCAGGATGAACGCGCGTCTTTGCTGGGCCAGTTGCATGGCGCCAACATAACACGCGGATCTGTTGATTTGTGAGGTTTTGTGTTTATTCTTGTTTGAATTCTCGTGCGGGGGCGGTGCTCGCCCGTACGACGAGTTCCGGTTCGACCGACGCCGGCGCGGGCATGGCGGCGGGGTCCGCGATGTGACGCAGCAGCCGCGCCACGGCCAGGGCTCCCATCTGGGCGAACGGCTGCGCGACGGTGGTCAGGGGCGGGGTGCAGTACTCGGCCAGCTCGATGTCGTCGACGCCGACGACGGAGATGTCCTCGGGGACCCGCCTGCCGAGCTCGTGCAGGGCCCTGATCACCCCGAAGGCCATCTCGTCGCTCGCCACGAAGACGGCGGTGACGTCCGGGACGCGGCCCAGGACGAGCCCGATCCGATGGCCGGAGGCGGGGGACCAGTCGCCCTCCAGCGGAGGGGGCACCTGCCGGCCGGCGGCCTCCAGCGTCGCGCGCCAGCCGGCGAGCCGGCCGACGGCCTCCAGCCAGTGCGCCGGACCCGCGACGTGCCAGACGGTGTCGTGGCCCAGCTCCAGCAGGTGCCGGGTCGCCAGACGGGCGGCGAGGTCCTGGTCGACGGCCACGACCCCGGTCGCGTCGGTACGCGAACCGTCGATCGTGATGGTGGGAGTGGACCGGGTGAGCTGCTCGATCCTCTCGCTGGTGTGGATCAGCGGCACCGACAGGATCACGCCCTCGACGCCCTGGTCGGCCAGCCCGGCCAGGGCCCGCTCGATCGCGGAGGTGTCCAGGGAGGTCGTGGTGGCCGTGCTGACCGCGTACCCGGCGGCCCGGGCCGCGTACTCGATGCCGGACGTGACGGCCGCCCGCGAGTAGAACGTGGTCTGAAGGGTCACCACCCCGATGGTGCGGCTCCGGCCCGAGCTCAGCATCCGCGCCGCGTTGTTGCGCCGGTAGCCGAGCTGTTCCACGGCGGCCACCACCTTCGCCCGCGTCCGCTCCTGGACGTTCGGGTGGCCCGACAGCACCCTCGACACGGTCTGTGCCGACACCCCGGCGACCCGGGCGACGTCCGTCATTCCGGGAGGCCGCTCCTGGTCACCGACGCTCCGCTTCGCCATGGCGCCCCTTCCCGTCACGAGCACGGATGATATCGCTCCCCATGCCGTCCCGGCCGGTTCTCGCCGGACTTCCAGCTATGTGTGCGTACTCAATTGGCATCGATAACATTCTCTGCCATAGTCCGACCCGTCGCATACGCCGGGAGGGGCCTTGGAACGCGAAACGATCCGATCCGCGGACGCCGCGGGCGCCCTCCTCCCGCTCGCCGACGACGGTCGCACGGGTACGGGAACCGGGTCCGCGCCCGGAAAGGCATCGATAACATCCCGGGGATCGACCGCGAGCGGGATCCCGGCCGCGCTGACCCACGCAAACGGCGCCTTCCTGCGCGCGGGCCGACCGCACCGCGTGCTGTCCGGTTCCCTGCACTACTTCCGTGTCCACCCCGAACAGTGGGCCGACCGGCTCCGGCGCGTGGCGGCCCTCGGACTCAACACGGTCGACACCTACGTCCCGTGGAACTTCCACGAGCGGACCCGGGGGGACGTCCGCTTCGACGGCCCGCGCGACCTGGAGCGGTTCGTCGGCCTGGCCCGGCGGGAGCGGCTGGACGTGATCGTCCGGCCCGGCCCCTACATCTGCGCCGAGTGGGACAACGGCGGACTCCCCGCCTGGCTGACCGGTACGCCCGGCATGCGCCCGCGCACCTCGCACCCGCCCTTCCTGGAAGCGGTCGCCCGCTGGTTCGACGAGCTGATCCCCCGCGTCGCGGCCCTCCAGGCCCGCCACGGCGGCCCCGTGGTGGCCGTACAGATCGAGAACGAGTACGGCAGCTACGGCGACGACCACGCCTACGTCCGCTGGGTCCGCGACGCGCTGGCCGACCGGGGCGTCACCGAACTGCTCTACACCGCCGACGGGCCCACCCCCCTGATGCTCGACGGCGGCACCCTGCCCGGAGAACTGGCCGCCGCCACCTTCGGCTCGCGCCCCGACGCCGCTGCCGGGCTGCTGCGCTCGCGCCGTCCGGACGAGCCCTTCTTCTGCGCCGAGTTCTGGAACGGCTGGTTCGACCACTGGGGCGGGAAACACCACGTCCGCCCGGCAGCCGACGCGGCCGATTCCGTGGCCGGCATCCTCGGCGCGGGCGGTTCGGTCAGCCTCTACATGGCGCACGGCGGCACCAACTTCGGCCTCTGGGCCGGTGCCAACCACGACGGCGACCGTCTGCGGCCCACCGTGACCAGCTACGACTCGGACGCGCCGGTCGCCGAACACGGCGGGCTCACACCGAAGTTCTTCGCCCTGCGCGAGACGCTCGCCGCACTCGGCGGCGCGGACCCGTCGCGCCCCGTGCCCCCGGACCCACCCCTGCTCGCCCCCCGTACCCTGCCGGTGACCCGGGGAGCGGCCCTCCTGGAGGCACTGCGCGCGACGGGCGAACCCGTCCGCGCCCCCGTACCGCTCAGCTTCGAGGACCTCGGCCAGGCCTCGGGCCTGGTGCTCTACACCGCCCGTCCGCTGCTGCCGCCCGGCACGTACGAACTGACGGTCTCGGGCTGCACGACCGGGCCCAGGTCTTCGCCGACGGCGTGCCCGTCGCCGTCCTGGACCGGGAGACCTCTTCCTGCGCCGTCGCGGGAACCGGGGAGCGCGTCCGGCTGGAGCTGCTGGTGGAGAACCAGGGGCGGATCAACTACGGGCCGCTGCTCGGCCAGGGCAAGGGCATCCTCGGCGGGGTGCGCGTGGACCGCCGCATGGTCCACGGCTGGACCATGCACCGGCTCCCCCTCGACGAGTGGACGCCGGCGGACGTCGCCGCGGCCCCCTCGCTCGCCGCGGCCCCTTCGCTCGCCGCGGCGTCCGCGTCCGGCGCGGCGGCGGGGTTCGCCACCGCCCGGCTGACCGTGGACGAGCCGGCCGACACCTTCGTCGCCCTGCCCGGATTCGGCAAGGGATTCCTCTGGGCCAACGGCTTCCTGCTCGGCCGCTACTGGGAAGCGGGGCCGCAGCGCACGCTCTACCTGCCCCGCCCCCTGCTGCGGGCGGGACGGAACACGCTCACCGTGCTCGAACTCCAACACCTCGGTGAACGCGTCGAGTTGTGCGACCGGTCCGATCTCGGCCCGACGGAGGAGTTCGTCGAGACGTTCGACTGACGGGCCGGCCGTCCGCCCCGTCCGCACGGGGGCCGGTATTCCCCACACACGGCAGCCCCGCAACGGACGCGGGCCGGCGACACGAAGAAGGAGGAGCTGTGTCAGCCTCTCGGAACAGACTCGCGGGCGCGTGCGTCGCGGCGGCGCTGGCCCTGGCCGGCGCCGGCCTCGGCGCACCGGCCGTGGCCGCCCCACCCGCGCAGGCGGCCCCGCCGGCCGCCGCCTTCACCGTCACGGTCGGTCCGAAGGGGCCCTGGACCCAGCCGGACGACACCCCCGCCGTCCCCTACCTCGACAAGGACGGCACCTTCTACTACCAGCAGTCCCACGCGCTCTACGGCGCCTCCGACCCGCGCAAGTGGACCTTCTACACCGGCACGGACCTCGACACGGCCACCCGGTCGGGCCGGATCAGCGACGCGATGAACCCCGCCGACAGCAGGGACAGGAACAACGACACCACCTGGCGCTGCAACAACAGCCCCACCGGAGTCGAGTCCACCGCCGCACCGGCCGGATCGGGCTACTCACAGCGCAACTTCTGCGACCTGACGGGCGTGTGGGTCGACCCGGACACCGGCGACTGGTACGGCCTGGTCCACAACGAGTTCACCCCGCAGCCCTTCGGCGACAGCTCCCACTTCGACGGGATCGACTACGCGGTCTCCACCGACCAGGGCCGTACCTGGGCCGTCAAGGACCACGTCATCACCTCCCCGTACAGCACCGCCCGCGGCGACACCACGGCGTTCCCCCAACAGACCTACCACTACGGCGACGGTGACCCGCGCCTGTTCACCGACACCGCCTCGGGCTACTTCTACGTCTTCTACGGTTCGAGGATCGTGGACAAGGGCAGCGGCTGGGAGACGTTCCACGCGCACGTGGCCCGGGCCCCGATCGCGGACAGGATGGCGCCCGGATCCTGGCAGAAGTGGTACGACGGGGCCTGGTCCCAGCCCGGTGTCGGAGGCCGCGAGAGCAACATGGTGCCGGTCGACTCCGCGAGCGCCACCGGATACACCCCCGCCGACCGGGAGTACGATCCGGCCACCACCGGGACGGCGGGCCAGCAGGTCGCGGCCGGCGCCATGCCCCCGACCTCGCCGCTGTTCGTCATGGACATCACCTACAACGCCCACCTCGGCCTCTACGTGGCCGAGCCGCAGGCGGTGAAGCAGGACGGAACGGCACCCCAGCAGTTCTACGTCACCGACAACCTCGCCACGCAGAAGTGGCGCCTGATCGGCGACACCGGGAGCCACACCAACGCGTCCTGGTACCGGTGGTTCCTCGACAGCGCGAACAGGACGGCCTCGGGCATCGTCGGCAAGGACTTCCGCTCCTACTGCTCGTTCGGATGCTCGAACGGCGCCTCGTCCGAGTACGTCAACGTCTCGATCACCACCCCCACCCCCGCCGCGCCGCTCGACACCGGCAAGGCCTACCGGATCGGCGCGGCCGGCCGCGTCCTCGCCCAGGCCGCCCCGGGCGGCACCGCCACCACGTCCCGGGCCACCGCCACCGGTTCGGCCCTGGAATCCTGGATCTTCAGCAGCGGCGGTGACGGCAGCTACCGCATCACCAACGCGGCCACCGGGGGACTGCTGGGCGTCGACTCCACCTCCACGGCGCAGCGCGCCTGGGGTACGAAGCCCACCGTCACCGCACCCGGATCCGGCGGCCCCGACGTCGGCCGGCAGTGGTGGGTCGTTCCCGGCACCTCCGCCGACGGCGGCGCGCGCACCGGTACCTACCGCCTCGTCAACCGGTACAGCGGACTGGTCATCGCCATGTCGGCCACGGCCTCCCGGCAGGCCGAGACCACACCGGTCCGCTCCTGGACCGACACCGGTGGCGCGGCGGGCGGCGGGCGCACGGCGGCCGAACAGACCCTGACCCTCACGGCAGTGGGACCCGCACCCGGCTCCCTCGACGGCACCCGCACGCTCGTTTCCGGTGGCCAGGCCCTCGACGACCCCGACCACAGCACCACCGCGGGCACCCAGCTGATCACCTACACGCCCCACACCGGCGCCAACCAGAGGTGGAACCTCACGCGGCAGCCGGACGGCTCGTACGAGATCGTCAACGCCGAGTCCGGCCTCTGCGCCGACATCAGCGGCGGTTCCACCGAGGCGGGTGCCAAGGTGATCCAGTGGACCTGCCACGGCGGCACCAACCAGCGCTGGACCGTCGTCCGCGGCCGGGACGGCACCCACACGGTCGCATCGCTGAAGAGCGGGCTGCTCCTCACCACCGCCTCCACGGCCGCCGGCTCCCCGGTCACCCAGCAACCGGACACCGGATCGCCCCTCCAGCACTGGACGATCACCTGACCGAAAACCCGGTCAAGAAACGGTTGGGGCGCATGAGTCGTGCCGAAGGGGGGTACAGGTAGCTACGGGCCCCTGCCCCGCGTCGGCCCTGGCCGTGAAGTGGAGGCGAGCTTCGGATGACCGAAGGCACGATTCCCTACATCTCCTCGGCGCGCGTCACCGTGCTGGGTGTGCAGCCCGGGGACCCGCCGTTCCGCATCGTGGAGATCGACGGCGAGGTCTTCAGTACCGCCAGATCCATGATGGACGTCCTCCTCTCGGCGGCCTCCGCCGGTTTCACGATCCACGACCTGGACGATCCCGGGGAGGTCAGGTGGGTCGGAGGCGGGAAGTTCCACTGGAGCCTCGCCGAGGCGAGCTGACCGCCCCGTCCGGGCCGAGCAGGGTACGGATGAGCCCCGTGGCGGGCAGCGCCGGGTGGAGGTAGACGTCCTCACGGCGCTGCTCGACCGCCGCCAGGAGGGCGTGGAAGGTGTCCCGCGCCTCCTCCCGGCGTCCCGCGTGGTGCTGTGCCTGGCCCAGCAGGCCCAGGTGGAGGGGGTGGCGCAGCAGGGTCCTGGAGCCGCGCAGCCGGTCCATCGAGGCGTGCATCAGGGCCAGGCCCTCCGCCTCCCGGGCGGAATGCGTCAGGCCCCAGCCTTCGAGCAGGCCGAGCATGGCCTTCCAGTAGAGCAGCCCGTGCTCGCCCGCGAGCCGGACCCCCTCGGCACCCGAGGCCAGCGCCGTGCCGGCGTCGCCCTCCCAGGCCGCCACGACCGCGTCCACGTAGAGGGCGAAGCAGCGGTCCGAGGGTCTGCTGTCGAACGTGGTCAGGCGCAGCAGTTCGCGGCGGCGTGCCGTGGCGGTCGGGCGGTCGCCCAGGAGCCAGTGGGTGAAGGCGTTGTAGGACCGGCAGGAGACGCGCGGGTCGTGCTGGAAGGTCCGGGCCAGGGAATGACCGTCGCGGGCGTACCGGTCCGCCATCTCGACGCCGTGCTCCAGCTCGGCCAGGGCCTGCGGCAGCATGCCCCGCACGTGCAGCACGATGCCCTCCCCGTACGCCGCTCCGAGCACCGCCACCGGCTCGGAGCCGCGGCGCGAGATGTCCCGCAACAGGCCGGAGAACTGCCGTGAGGCGTCGTAGCGGCCGGTGACCAGGTAGGCCGCGCACAGCGCCCAGAGCACCGACGGGCTCTCCGGGGCCCGCGTCACCGGATTGAGCGCCCGGCCGTGCGCGAGCGCCGCCTCGGCCTCCGGATGGCCGTAGCCGCGCGTGGTGGCCAGGACCTGGCCGAGCTGGATGTGCAGTTGCTGTTCGAGGCGTACGGTCGCGGTCTCGTCCGGGGGCAGGAAGCCGATCAGGTGCACCGCCCGGCGCAGCCAGGTCTCCACCCGCTCGTACGCCAGTTGCTGCTCGGCCTGCTCCGCTGCCTGGAGCATCCGCGGGAGCGCCTCCCCGGCGGGCAGGGCGCGCTGGGCGTGCCAGGTGTGGTGGGCCACCCGCTCGATCTCCTCGTCGCCCACCCGCCCCCGCCTGCGCGCGCACAGGGCCTCGGCGATCTTGGCGTGCAGCCGGTGCAGGTCCCTGCGGGCGAGCTCGCCGACGAGCGTCTCCTGCACCAGGGCGTGGGCGAAATGGAGCCGCCCGGGATGGTGCGGGTCCTCTTCGAGCAGACCGGCGCGGATGGCCGCCTCCAGCGCCTCGGCCACCGGCTCCTCCCCGGAGACCGTGCGGTGCAGCAGGTCCGTGTCGACCTCGGTGCCGAGGACCGCGCACAGCCGCAGCACGCGCAGGACCGGTCCGGGCAGCGTGGCGAACCGCTGGTTCAGGGCCTCGCGCACGCCGGTGGGCACGCGGGACAGGAGCGTGTCCACCGCATCGGACCGGTGCAGGCTGCGGGCATCGCCGAGGAGGGACAGGAGCTGCATGACGAAGTACGGGTTGCCCTCGCTGCGCCGGTGCAGCACCTCGACGACCTCCGCGTCCACGCCCGGCCCGGCCTGCGCCCGTACGAGCGCGGCGACGGCCCGGCGGGACAGCCCGTCCAGCCGCAGGGTCCCGGTACGGGGGCCGCGCAGGACCTCGGAGAGGGTCCGGCGCAGGGTGGCGTCGGATTCGACCTCGAAGTCGCGGGCGGTCAGCACGATCGCGAGCGGGTGGCCGTGGCGGCGGGTGCTCAGCAGGCGGAGCAGGTCCAGGGAGGCGGTGTCGGCCCAGTGCAGGTCTTCCAGGAACAGCACCAGCGGGCGCCGGGCGGCCAGGGCGAGCAGCACCTCGCAGACCGCGTCGTTGGTCAGGAACCGGGCCTGGGCCCAGTCGGCACCGGCACCGGCACCGGCACCGGCACCGGCATCGGATCCGGGGCCGGCGGAGGCGCCGGACCCGGCCGTCCGTTCGGGCATCACGGGGGCGAGCAGGGCGCCGAACGGTCGTGTCGCGTCCCGGAAGGCGTCGGGGCGGGTGGCGGACAGCCGGCGCAGGACCTGCGTCCACAGCCAGTAGGGCGGGACGCCCTCGCCGGGGAAGCAGTGGCTCCAGACCACCTCCAGCCCGCCCTCCCCGTCCGTTTCCGTACCGACGGCCTCCAGCCGGGGGGCGAGTTCGAGGAGCAGGCGGGTCTTGCCCATGCCGGCGGGGCCGAGCACCCCGGCCACGTGCCCGTGGCCCACGCGCACGTCGGCCACGGCGGTCGTCAGGCCGTCCAGTTCGCGGGAGCGGCCGGTGAACGGCGAGGGGCCGGCCGGGCGGTCGGGCTCGGGCCGCTCGGCCGCCACCCGCCGGGGTGACGCTGTGGTGTCGGTGTCGGTGTCGGTGTCGGTGTCGGTGTCCGGGGCCGTGTCGGCGTCCGGGTGGCCGGGTCCGTCCGGCGCCGTGACGGGCGTGCCGCCGCTCCGGTCCTCCCGCCCGGTCCCGCCGGTACGCTCCCGCTCCTCGGGGCCGAGGCGCCCGGCCGCTCCGGCTCCCGCCGGCGCGGGCGGGGGCGCGAACGCGCGCGCCGCGGTGCCGGGCCGGTCCGCCGGGAGCGGGCCCGCCTGCGGCTGCGCCTCCGGTTCCGGGGTCAGGAGCGCGGTCCGGATCCGGCGCAGCTCGGCGTCGGTCTCCACGCCGAACTCCTCGGCGAGGTGGACGCGGGTGCGTTCGTACGCCTCCAGCGCCTCCGCCTGCCGTCCCAGCCGGGACAGGGCGGTCATGAGGTGGCCTACGAGGCGTTCCCGGGTGGGGTGACGGCGGGCCTCCCCGTCGAGGTCGCCGGCCACCTCCTCGTCCGCGCCGAGGAGCAGCCGGGCCTCAGCGTGGACCTCCAGGGCGGTCAGCCGGACCTGTTCCAGCCGGGCCGTCTCGTCGTACAGGGACGGATGGGCGTCGAACTCCGCGTACGGGGAACCCCGCCACAGGCGCAGCGCCTGCCCGAGCCGGTCGCGCGCGCCCGCCGGATCGTGGCCCTCCAGCAACCGCCTCCCCTCGGCGACCAGCCGCTCGAAGCGGCACACGTCGACGTGCTCCGGATCGACGTCGAGGACGTACCCCTGCGCCCGGTGGCGCACCGACAGCCGGGCCGCCCCGGCCGCCGGCCGCAGGGCCCGGCGCAGATGGGAGACGTGGCTCTGCAGGGTCGCGACGGCCTGGCGCGGCGGCTCCCCGGCCCACAGTTCCTCGACGAGGACCTCCGTGGGCACCACGCGTCCGAGACGTACGAGGAGCAGGGCGAACAGGGCCCGTCGGCGCGGCGGGCCGAGCGGGAGGTCGCGTCCGTCGTGGCGGGCCGCCATGGGTCCCAGCACCCTGAGCAGGGGCTCGGCCGGACGGTCCGCCGTCGGAATTGCGGGCATGGAGCTCCCCATCTTGCACACGTGGCTGCGCTGGCAATCGGTCCGCACCGCGTGACCGCCGCCAGACAAAATGGATCATCACATGATGAACGGCGTATTCCAAGGTGGCCGTTCGGCCACGGCAAGCCCTTGGCAAGGTGTTCGCAAGGGGAGCGGTGCAGGATGGCCCGGTACCGGCAGGCGCCGAACGACGGGGAGCGTCCGGCCGCCGTACGCCGGTCGACGGTCCGGCCCGCCGTCACGCCCGCCCCGTCGAACGCCGGACCGCGCCGCACGAACAGGAATCCACCCCGAGGACCGTCACCATGCAGACAGCGTTTCCCCCGTCCGCGCGCGGGGAGCGCGGACCGGCCCGCGCCGCGGTGGGCGCGGCGCCCACCATGCCGGGTGCGGCCGGCCGGACCCCCCTACGGGCCGGCCGCACCCACGAACCGGCCGGTCGCTCCGGCGAACTGGCCACCCTCTTCGCGTGCGCCGAAGCGGCCAACGCCGGCCGGGCCGGGTGCGTCGTCGTGCGCGGGAACACGGGCATCGGGAAGACGGCCCTGATCGACAGCTTCCGCCGCGACGGCCGGCTGCGCGGGGCCACCGTGCTGCACACCGCGGGCCGCGCGGAGCGCGCGACCACCGGATACGGCGCGGTCCGCGAGCTGTTCGGGCCCGGGGCGGAAGCCGAGCGCGTACCGCCCCGCACCGAATGGCTGGCCTCCACCCTCATGGCGCGGGGCCCGCTGGTGATCGTCGTGGACGACGCCCAATGGTGCGACGGGCCGTCCCTGCGATGGCTGGAGTCCCTGATCCGCAGGACCGAGAGCGCGCGGCTGCTGACCGTGCTCGCCTGGGGTGCCTCCGGTACCGCTCCGGCACGGTCGGCGCTCGGCAGGATCGCCCAGCATCCGGGAACCCGCCTCGTCGGCCTCGGACCGGTGGCCGAGGAACAGGTGGCCGAGACCGTCGAACGCGTCCTGGGGCAGCCGCCGGAACCCCCCTTCACCTGGCGCTGCGCCGCACTCTCCGACGGCAACCCCCTCCTCCTGAAGCGCATCCTGTTACGGCTGCGCCGCGCGGGGGTCACGCCGCGGGCCCGGTCCGTGGCGCAGGTCGACGCGGCGTGGCGGGAGGTCCACACCGCGTCGGTACGGGCCCGCCTGCGCGGTCTGACCGAGACGGAGCGTCGCGTCGTACGGGCCGCCGCCGTCCTGGACTGGAGCGACCGCCCGCCGTCCGCGACGGCGGAGGGCACCGGCCAGGTCGCCTCTCCCGAACGCGTCGGCGCCCTGGCAGGCGTGCGCCCCCGCCTGGTCTCCACGCTCCTGGACGGCCACCGGGACGACGAACTCGTCTCCGTCGACGGGGAGGAGGCCTTCAACGCGGCCGTGCTCGCCGCCACCCCGGCCGGGGAACTGGTGCGCCTGCGCACCCGTGCCGCCCGGCTCCTCAACGACGAGGGCTTCGCGTCCGCCGAGGTGGCGAAGCACCTGCTCCCCCTGTCCCGGCTCGACGAGGGCTGGATGCTCGGCGCCCTGCGCGACGCGGCCGAACAGGCGGGCCGCACCGGACCCCGGTCGGCGGCGGCCCCGTACCTGCGGCGGCTGATGGAGGCCGAGCCCGAGGAACACGGCCGGGTGCGCACCGCCCTCGACCTGGCCGGGGCGCTGGCCACCACCCACCCCGCCGACGCGCTGGACGCACTGCGGAGCCTGCTCGACCAGACCCGTGACGTCCGCCTGCGCGCCTCGGTGGCGGTGCAGTTCGCGATGACCGCCCTCGCCGCGGGCGACGCGGCGGCGGCACTCGCCGTGCTCTCCCGGACGCTCGACCGGCCGGCCGCGGAGCTCGGCGGGCACGCCGAGGACCGCGCCCTGCGGGGGACGATCGACCTGGCCGTCCTCGCCGCCGGACTGCACCGGCCGTCGGGGTTCCCCGCCGTACGCGAACGGGTCCGCGCGGCGGCGCTGCGGGAGGACGCGGCGCCGGCCGGGAGCGGAGGCCTGCTCGCCCGTGCCCTGCTCGCCGCCGTGGAGGGGGAGTCCGCCCGCGAGGCCGTGGACCTCGTGGGCCGGGCCGTACGGGCCGAGGGCGCCGGGCCGCGGGACTGGATGCGCGCCCGCGCGGCCCAGGTGCTCCACCTGGCCGACGAGCCCGGCATGGCACTGGAGATGCTGGACCTGGCGATGGCCGACGACAGCGGCTGCCTGCCCCGCTGGTCGCTGCTGGCGGAACGCTCCATGGTGCGCCACCGCCTGGGCGACGTCCCCGGCGCCGCCCTCGACGCACACGCCGCCCTGGAAGCCGTGGAACACCCCGGGCAGGGTGGTTCCGCGCTGCCGTTCGTCGCCTGGGGCTGCGTCCGGCTGGAGCAGGCCGACACCGAGGCCGCGGAGACGATGCTCGACCGGGTGGCCTCCAGCCACCTGGACCACACCCTCCTGGGCAGGATCCCGTACCTGATGGCCCGGGTCCGGATCCGGCTCGGACGCGGGGACGCGGAAGGCGCGCTGGCATGCGCGCGGCGGTGTGAGCAGGGGCTCGCGGAGGCCGGCCTCGACCGGCGGCCGTGGGCCCCCTGGCGGCCCCTGGCCGCCACGGCCCTCGTCCTGCTCGGCCGCACCTCGGAAGCTGCCGAACTCGCCGCCGAGGCGAGGGAACTGGCCGACCGCTGGGGCACTCCGTACGCGATCGGCCACGCCCTCCTGGCTTCGGGCACCGCGGCCGACGGGGACCGGCGCACCGAATTCCTGACCGGCGCGGTCGAGGCGCTCTCCCGTTCCCAGGCCCGGCTGGACCGGGCACGGGCCGAACTGCTGCTGGGAGGCCACCTGGCACGGTGCGGCGACACGGCGGGCGCCCGCCGCCACCTGGGCCGCGCCCACGAGACGGCGCGGCGCTGCGGCTCGCCCGCCCTGACGGCCGAGGTCCGGGCTGCGCTGGCCGCGGCGGGCCTCACCGGGCCCGGCCCCGGTCCCCGTTCCGGCACGGCGACGCCGGTCCGCCCCTGCCCGCTGAGCGGCACCGAGCGGCAGGTCGCGCACGCGGCGGCGCGGGGCGCCACCAACCAGGAGATCGCCGAGACCCTGTTCATCGCCCGGCGCACCGTGGAGATGCACCTCACCTCGGTCTACCGCAAGCTCGGGCTGGCCGGCCGGGCCGACCTCCCCGACGCGCTCCGCACCCTCGCCCTCGCCCACGCTCCCGCCCCCGCCCACGCCCACGCCCTCGCCCACGCTCCCGCCCCGTCCGCGCCCCGCCCGCGGACGGGCACCCGGTGACCGCGGGCGAGGACCGGGCCCCCGACGCACTCGTCGAGCGGGACGGCGAACTGGAGCTCCTGCGCGCGGCCGTGGCGGACCTGCTCGCCGGACGCTCCCGCGTCATCACCGTCGAGGGAGCACCCGGCACCGGCCGCAGCGCGCTGCTGCGGTACGCCGCCGCGCGGGCGCGGGCCGCCGGATGCGCCACCGTGTACGCCGTCGGCTCCCCGACGGAGTCGGCCCTGCCCTTCGGCATCGTCACCCAGCTCCTCGCCGGGCGGGACATGCCCGCCGCCCCGGACCCCGCCGACCTGCCCCTGCCCGCGCTGTGCGAGCTCTTCCTCGCCGCGGCCCGCGAACGGCCGCTGCTGCTCGCCGTCGACGACGCGCAGTGGGCGGACGCGGACTCGCGGCGCTGGCTGGAAGCCCTGCTCCGGCGGGCCCGCGGCGCGCCCCTGGCGGTCCTCGTCGCCGGAACCCGTGGCGCCGTCCCCGCCACCCGGCCGGGCACGGACGGCCGCCCCGACGGCGCACCCGCCGCCGCCCGCGTCGCGCTGCGGCCGCTGACCCCGCTCGGCGTGGGCGCGATGCTGGCCGCCGCCTTCGACGGGCCCGTGGATCCGGCCTTCGCCGGAGCCGCGGCCGAAGCCTGTGCGGGCAACCCCGCCGTGCTGCGCTCGGTGGTGGACGGGATCGGCGCGGACGGGCTGGAGCCGAGCGCGCACACGGCTGCCGAACTGCCGTGGCGCGCGGCCGAGTCCGTGGGCGACCGCACCGCACGACTGATCGACGGCCTGCCCGCCGAGCACGTCCGCCTCCTGCGCGCCATCGCCGCCGCAGGGCCGCACCTCGGCCCCGCCGCGCTGGCCGAACTGGCCGGACTGCGTGCCGTACCGGTGTCCCGCGCGCTGTGCCTGCTGGCCGACACCGGCCTGGTCGAGGGCGCGGACACCCCGCGCACCCCACCGGGGGTGGCCGAAGCGGCCCTCGCCGGCATGACCGGGCCGGACCGCGCGGCCCTGCACGCGCGGGCCGCCGTACTCGCCCCGCGCGCCGCCGTACCGGCCCCCCGCACCGCCCCGCCCGCCGACCCCTGCGCCCCCGTCGGCCCGGATCCGTTCGACGACGACCCCGACTGCGACGAGCGCGCGGGGTGGCGCCTGCTCAACAGCCCCGACGACCACGTCCCGGCCGTGGACCGGCTGCACGCCGCGGACCTCCTCACCACCTGCGGACACGAGACGACGGTGCGCCGCGGCGCGGCCCTTCCCCGGACCCTGGCGCACCCGGACACCCGCGGGGCGGAGCACGACGCGCTCCTCGCCCTGCACTGGCTGATCGAGGACGCCGCGCCCACGGAGGAGAGCGCGGACATCGCGGCCCGCGTACCGCCGCTGCCCGTACCGCCGCGTGGGCCCGCGCAGGAGGGCGTGGCGGCGCTGCGCGGCGCCCTCGCCGGGTCGCTGCCGCCCGCCCGCGTGCGCAGCCTGGCCGAGGCCGCGCTGCGCCCCGCGCCGGGGCACCCGCGGCTGTTCACCACACGGCTGGCGGCCTGCTACGCGCTGGCCCTGGCGGACTCCCACGAGGACGCCGCCGCCGGCCTCGACACGATCGTCGCGCAGGCCCGCGCACGGGGGACGCGGACCGCCGTCGCGGCGGCCCTGGCCGTACGCGCGACGGTGTCACTGCGGCGGGGCTGGCTCCAGGAGGCGGAACAGGACCTGGCGGAGGTCGAATGGGCGGCGTCCCACGGCTCCGGATCCGTGAAGTCCGTGCCGCTGACCGCCGCCCTGCGGATCCTGCTGCACCTGGAGCGGGACGAGGTGGACGAGGCGGGCCGGGCCGCGACGGCGGAGCTGCCCGTACGGGCGGTGAGCGGCATGTGGTGGCCGACGTTCCTCTACGCCAGGGGCCGCCTGGGCCTGCGCACCGGCGACCACGAGGCCGCTCTGGCGGACCTGCTGGAATGCGGACGCGGGCTGCTGGCCCGGGGCTGGACCAACCCCTCCTTCGTGCCGTGGCGTTCGGCCGCGGCCCTGGCCCGGCTGGGCCGCGGCGACCGGGCCGGGGCCACCCGCCTCGCCGCCGGGGAACTCGCGGCGGCGCGGGCGTGGGGGAGCGCGGGCGCCATCGGTACGGCCCTGCTCGCCGTGGGCCGGGTGACCGAGGGGGAACGGGCCCGTGCGGCCCGGGGCGAGGCGGCGCGGCTGCTGCTCCGCGGGGACGCCCCCGCCGAGTGGGCCGCACCCCGCCGGGCGCGACGGGTCCGGGCACTGACCGGCGTGCACGGCACCCCCACCGCGGCGCCCGGAACCGAGAGCCGGACCCCGGGGGCCTTCCCGGGACGGTTCCCGGCGGCGCACGGCGGCGAGCCGGTCCGCGAGGAACTGACCGCGGCCGAGACGCGCGCCGCCGGGCTGGTCCGCGAGGGCATGACCAACGGGGCGATCGCGCTCCGCCTCGGGGTGTCCCGGCGCATGGTGGAGATGCACCTCAGCCGTGTCTACCGCAAGCTCGGCCTCTCCGGCCGCGCGGACCTCTCCCGTCCCCTCCCCGACAAGGACTGAGCCGGATGCTCCTCGAACGCGACGCCGAGCTGCGCGCGGTGGCCGAGGCCCTGCGCGCCGCCAAGGACCCCGCGGCCGGCGCCGGCGCACCCGTCGTCGTCACCGGCGCCCTCGGCTCGGGCAAGACGGAGCTGCTCGACCACCTCGCACCCCTGGCGGGGCGGGAGCGGACCAGGGTCCTGCGGGCCGACGCGGCCCCCTCCGAACGGGATTTCGCCTTCGGAGTGGTGCGCCAGATCCTGGAGCCCGTGCTCGCCGGTGCCCGGCCCCCCGTCCGCGCCCGGTGGCTCGACGGTGGCGGGGCCGCCGCCTGGGCCGTCGTCGCGGGCGGGGTGTCCGCGCCGGCCCCGGAGGCGTCCCCCCACCTCCTGCGGGACCTGCGCGCGCTGGCCGAACGCATCGCCGCCGAGCAGCCGTTGGCGCTCATGGTGGACGACCTGCAGTGGGCGGACGAGGACTCCCTGCGCTGGCTGGCCTACCTCGCCAAACGGCCCACCGCCCGACCGGTGACCCTCGTCGTGACCGTCGCCGACGGCGATCCCGGCGCCGAACGGCCCGCGGTGCGCGAGCTCCTCACGGGCGGCGGGCGCACGCTGCGCCTGCGACCGCTGTCACCGGCCGCCATCCGCGCCCTCGTGGAGAGCCGCCTCGGCGTCCCGGTCCACGACGCGTTCGGCCAGGCCTGCCACGAGGCCTTCGCGGGCAACCCGATGCTCGCGGTGTCCGTCGGCGACAGCATGCGGCACGCGGGTCTGCGGCCGTTCGGCACGGACGCCTCCGCGGCCCTGCGCCTGCGGCCTCCCGTCCTGCGCGAACGCCTCGCCCTGCGCCTGGAACAACTGCCCTCCCCGGTCATCGGGTTCGCGCGGGCCATGGCCGTCCTCGGGGACCGGGCCGAACCGGGGCTGACCGGCTCACTGGCGGAGCTGGACGCCGTGGACTGCCGTACCGCCGAACGGGCGCTGCGACGCCTGGGCCTGCTCACCCCCCGCCCCGGCCGGACGGCGTCGGCCTTCGTCCACCCGGTGGTCCGGGACGCCGCCGAGGAGACCATCCTCGCCGAGGAGCTCCAACGGCTCACCGGCCGCGCGGCGGCACTGCTCCAGCGGAGCGGGCACCCGGCCGAACAGGTCGCGGCCCGCCTCATGGTCACACCCCCGGCCACCCCGCCCGACGGCGCCTGGGCGGTGACCGTGCTGCGCGCCGCCGCCGACGCCGCGCTCGACCGCGGCGCGCCCGAGGAGGCCGTCGGATACCTGCGCCGGGCCCTGCGGGACGCGTCCACCGACGGCGAGGACCGCGCCGCGGTCCTGGTCGACCTGGCGGGCGTCGAGCGCAACCTCGACCCCTGGATGGCCACCCGGCACATCTCCCAGGCGGTGCCCCTGCTGCCCTCGCCCGCGCGCCGGGCCGCGGCCCTCCTGCGCATCCCGCCGCCCCTCTTCGACACCGCGCCGCCGCACACCGCCGACCTGATCCGGCGGGAGTCGGCCGCCCACGCCCCCGGCGGCGAGCCGGACGGAGCCTGCCCCGAGGTGGCGCTGCGCCTGGAGGCCAGGGTCCGCTGCACGCAACCCACCACGCCCGAACGGCTCGCCCGGTCGGTGGAACGGCTCCGCGGGCTGGGCCCGGAGCCCGCCCTCGACACCGGAGCCGCCCGCGAACTCGCCACCGTACTGCTGCACGACGCGGTGGCGGCCGGGCGGATCGAGCGCGGCGACGCCGTGCGGCTCGCCCGGCGGATCCTGGAACGCACCCCGGCCGTGCCCGAGCTGCCCTACACGGCCCTGCCGCTGCTGGCGGTCGCACTGCTCGCGGCGGACGAACCGGCCGACCTGCCCGGATGGCTGGAGACCCTGCTGGCCCGCGCGGTACGCCAGCGGGCCCCGGTGGCAGAGGTGCTGGCCGGCAGCGAACTCGCCGTGACCCTGCTGTGGTCCGGGGACGCGGTACGGGCCGGAGCCCTGGCGCTACGGGCCTACGAGACCGCCGGGCAGCGGTGGGGGGCCGACGCTGCGGCGGACGTCGCGCTGGCGCTCGTCGCCATCGAGACCGGGGACCCGCACGCGGCCGACCGGCTCCTGGCCCGGGAGGCGGCCCCCGGCTCCGCGGACACCGCAGGGGTGTACCGCAACGTCACCCACCAGCTGCTCCAGGGAGTCCGCGCCTACCACCGGCGCGACGAGGCCACCGCGCTGGACCACTTCCTGGCCTGCGGCAGACGGCTGGAACGGGCCGGCTGGCACAACCCCGCCCTCGGCCCCTGGCGCCCCTGGGCGGCCCTGGCCCACCGCCGCCTCGGCGAGGTGGAGGCGGCCGGGGAGCTGATGCGCGAGGAGTACGAGCGGGCGCGGGCCTGGGGTGCCCCGGCCGTCCTCGGCAGGGCGCTGCGCGTGCGGGGCGTGCTGACCGACGGGGAACGGGGGACGGAGCTGCTGCGGGAGGCCGTGGCCGTGCTGCGCGGCTCGCACCACCGTCTGGAGCTGGCCAGGGCCCTCGTACAGCTCGGCCTACGGGCGGCCGGCGAGGGCGACCCCCGGGCGAGGAGCCTGCTGCGGGAGGGCGGCGCCCTCGCTTCGGCGTGCGGCCTGCCGGACCTCGCGGCCCGCGCCCGGAACCTGCCGGGCGGCCCTGCGGCCGACCGGGCGGCGGCCCCGACCCGGATCCAGCTGAAGGTCGCCGGGCTGGCCGCGCGGGGACTGTCGAACCGTGACATCGCCGACGAACTGGGCGTGACCCGCCGCGCGGTGGAGAAGCACCTCACGGTCGTCTACCGCAAGCTGACGGTTTCCGGCCGGTCCGAACTGCCGGAGGCGCTGGCGGCCCTCGAAACGCGCTGACGAACCGGGCGGACCGGGCCGGCCTACGCCGACATGCGGGCGAGGCGGGGATTGTCCGCGGCGAGAATGGCGTGGTGAATCCGGCGGGTCGCGAGGCAGGGATCGAGTCCGAGTTCTTCCTTCAGGACATCGCGGGCGGTCCGGTAGACGTGCAGGGCGTCCGCCCGTCGGTCGCAGCGGTAGAGCGCCAGCATGAGCTGCCGGTGGAACGCCTCGTGCAAAGGGTGCCGGCCGAAGAGCGCGTAGAGCCGGCTGACCGTTTCCCGGTGTCCGCCCAGGGCGAGTTCCGATTCCATCAGTAATTCCGTGCAATCCAGGATGGTTTCGTCGAGCCAGGTCACGAAGCCATTGATGATCGGGCCGCTCCGCAGGCCTCCCAAGGGCGTGTCCTGCGTCAGTTCCAGTGCGGCGCGCAACTGCTCGACCGCCTCGTTGTGCTGCCCCGACCGTGCCGCCGCACGGCCCTGAGCAGCCAGTTGACCGAACCTCTCCACATCGAGCTCCCCCGGCTCGACGCGGATGAAATAGCCGGGCGAGCGGGTGACGATCGGGCTCTCCGCGATTCCGCAGGACCTCAGGAACTTCCGCAGCTCGCAGATGCGGACATGGATCGCGGTGGTCGCCCGCAGAGGTGATTCCTGCCCCCAGATCTCGGAAATCAACTCGTCGAGCGATACCACGTGGTTCGCCCGGGTCAAAAGGGCGGCGAGTACGATTTCCTTCTTGCGGGCCGAGAGGTAGAACCGCTTGCCCTCGTTCACGACATGAAGTTTCCCGAGAATCCTGTATCGCACCGCTGCTCCGATCTCTTCGGCGAGTCGAACCGCCCATTCGTGCCGTCCGGGCACATTTCCAACCTAGCCAGCGGCCGTCGAAGGGGTCAACGAATCGGGAAAAGCCTGCGGTGCGGTACGGACCGAACCACGAGTGGTGGTACGGAGGCGGGGGCCGACGGCGCACCGTCGGCCCCCGCACCCGCGGCGGTCACTTTCCGGCGAGCCCGCAGAGCACGAAGTTCGCCTGGAAGTTGCGGCGCAGCTCCACACTGCGCAGTTCCCGCACGCCCACCTTGCCGAGGTACCGGCCGGCGGTGCCGACCGCGTGCAGCGCCTGCCACTCGCCGGCGAGGATGGCGTTGACGTCGATCCAGCCGGCCGTCTGGATCTGCCCGTCGGGCAGGTCGACCTCCTCGCGGTAGAACGCCATCAGCCGGTCGCCCTCGGGCCGCTTCAGGACCTTCCAGCTGTGGCCCACCAGGTGGCCCACGGACGCGCCGTCCGCGTCGAAGAACTCGTCGGTGTGCGTGCTGCGGTCGCCGATGCTGAAGGAGCCCGGGACGACGGCCTCGTAGTCCAGCTTGACGGTCTCGGTCAGGCCGGTCAGCGCGAAGCAGTCGCCCGGGGACTCCTGCGACACGGCCGTCGGCTCGGTGGTCATCGCCGCCGCGCACGCGGAGCACATCGCCACGGCCGCACGGAAGGGGTCGATCAGCTGCATGTCAATGCCTTTCGTTCGGGATGTCGTTCGTCGTCAAGTCGTTCGTCGTCGTGTGAGGGGAAGGAAGGGGGAGCGGGGTGTCCGGGACGCGCCGTCCCGAAGTCTTCGGTGAGGGAGTCAGCGGCGCCCGGAAGCGTCGGCCGCCCCGAACCAGCGGCCCAGGGAGGCCTCCAGCGCCGGCCGGTCGAGGGGACGTCCCCGCGGCGCGACCCAGGCGACGTGACCGTCGGGCCGGAGCAGTACCGCCGCCAGGCCCTCCGCCGGGCCGTCCGCCGTGCCGTCCGCCGGGGTGGCGGGGGCGGACGCGGTGACCGTGTCCACCCGGCCCGCCCACCCGTCGGCGACCGCCTTCAGCTCCGGGTCGCCGGCCAGGTCCAGCAGTACCCCCCGGCCGCCCTCCAGCAGCCGCAGGCTGCCGATCCGGGAGCCGTCGGGGGCGGTCAGCTCCCGGTGCGGCATGCGCATGCCCACGAGCGGGTGCTCGTCGCCGAGGTCGTAGCGGACGTCGACGGCGCTGAGCTCCCCGGCCATCCGGTCGTTCACCTCCGTCGCCTCCAGGGCCTCGGTGACGACCGTGCGCAGCGCGTCGATGTCCGCCCCCCGCGTCATCAGCACGTTCTGCGCACGGGTGTTGAGCAGGACCCGCGCGGCCACCGGATGGCGCTCGCGCTCGTAGCTGTCCAGCAGGTCCGCGGGGGCCCGCCCGTTCACCTCGGCCGCCAGCTTCCAGCCGAGGTTCACCGCGTCCTGGAGCCCCAGGTTGAGCCCCTGGCCGCCGAACGGCGGGTGGACGTGCGCCGCGTCGCCGGCCAGCAGCACCCGGCCGATGCGGTAGCGCGCAGCCTGCCGGGTGGTGTTCCCGAACCGGCTCAGCCACTGCGGCCGCGCCTTCGACAGGTCGATGCCGGCCACCGCTGCCGCCGCCTCGCAGACCTCCTCGAACTCCGGCGGCCCCGCGCGCCTGACCGGGGGCCGGGAGAAGTCGCTGACGATGAACCGCATCACGCCCTCGTCCGCCGCCGACACCGTCACCGCCGACGCCGCCAGCCAGCCGCGCTCACCGCGGACGAAGGGGAACGGACGGCTCTGCAGCTGCGGAAGGTCCCGGCTCACGCCCGAGACGTCGGCCAGCAGCACGTCCGCCGTGGCGTCCGTGCCGGGGAAGTCCACACCGGTGAGCGCCCGGACGGTGCTGCGCCCGCCGTCGCAGCCGACGGCGTACGAGGCCCGCAGCGGGTACGGGCCGTCCGGGCCCGTCACCTCCAGCTCCACCCCGTCCGCGTCCTGGCGCAGCCCCGTCACCCGGTGGCCGCGCCGGACGGTGGCGCCCAGCTCCAGCGCCCAGTCGGCGAGCACCCGCTCGATGCGGGCCTGCGGCAGCAGCAGGACCGCGTGCGGGCTGTCGAGCCTGCCGAGGTCGATCCCCACGGGCAGCAGCGCGAAGTGGCTGTAGCGGCCCGTGCGGCTGCCGGTGAACCGGTCGAGGATCCCGCGCTGGTCCCAGATCTCGATGGTCCGCGCGTACACCCCCGGCGCCCTCGACTCGCGTTCGTCGGTGGGTTCCGGACGCTGCTCCAGGACCACCACGTCCACGCCCGCGAGCCGCAGCTCGGCGGCCAGCATCAGCCCGGTCGGGCCGGCGCCGCAGACCACCACCGGCAGCCCCGTCGGGTTCGTCGTCATGCGGACTCCTTGGTGTGCGGCGCACCGAGCACGGTGCGCAGGTATCGGGCGAGGGAGAGGGGCGAGGGGTGGTCGAAGACGACGACCGGTTCCAGCAGCAGACCGGTGTCCAGGCACAGCCGGTTGCGCAGGTCGAGCGCGGTGAAGGAAGAGAAGCCCAGGCGCAGGAACGGCACCTCAGCGTCGATGGCGTCCGGGGCGTCGTGCCCGAGGACGGCGGCGGCGTGGACGCGTACGAGGTCCAGCAGCACGCGCTCCTGTTCCTCGACGGTGGCGCCCGCGAGGCTCTCGGTCAGCAAGCCCTGCCGCTCGGTGTCCTCCACCAGCGGTGGCGACGCGGCTCCGGCTCCGGCTCCGGCCCCGGCTCCGTGCGGATCCGAACGGCTCCACCAGGCCGACAGGGCCGGCAGCAGCTCGCCCAGCGCGGCCCGGTGCCCGTCGTCCAGACCGAGCCGGCCGGCCAGGCCGTCCAGGTCCGCGCGGGAGACCTCGTCCCAGAACCCGGCGTCCGCCCCGCCGGCGCGCCGGCCGCCGCGGGCCGCCGCCGACTCCAGCCAGTAGGTCCGGCGCTGGAAGGCGTAGGGCGGCAGTTCCACCGGGCCGGCGCCCGCGAAGACGGTGTCCCAGTCCACCCCCGCCCCGTTGGCCCACGCCCGGGCGAGGGCGTCCACCGCACGCGGTGCCTCCGGCCGGCCCTTCAGCAGCACCGGCGCGAACACGTGCTCCCCGGGCGGCAGGCCCCGCTGCGCCAGGGAACTCAGCACCGCGTCCGGCCCCACCTCGACGTACGTGGACACGCCAGCGTCCGACAGGTGGCGCACGCCGTCGTGGAAGCGCACGGCCGAGCGGATCTGCCGGGCCCAGTACGCGGGCGAGCACAGCTCCGCGTCGGTGGCCGGGCGGCCGGTGACGTTGGAGACGACCGGGATCCGCGGCGGGCGGAAGGCCAGCGTCGCGGCGAACGCCCGGAACTCCTCCAGCGCGGGCTCCATGAGCGGCGAGTGGAACGCGTGGCTGACCTGGAGCCGGGTGGTCCGGCGACCCCGTTCGGCGAGACGGCCGGCGATGCGTTCGGCCGTTTCACGCTCCCCGGACAGCACCACCGAGCGGGGGCCGTTGACGGCGGCCAGGCCGACGCGGTCCTCGTGCCCGGCCAGGAGCGCAAGGACCTCCGCCTCCTCGGCCTCCACGGCGATCATCACGCCCTCGGCGGGCAGCGCGTCCATCAGCCGCGCCCGCGCGGCCACCAGGGCCGCGGCGTCGGGCAGGTCCAGGACCCCGGCGGCGTGCGCGGCGCTCAGCTCGCCGATGGAGTGCCCGATGAGGTGGGAAGGGGTGAGGCCCCAGTGGCGCAACAGCCGGTACAGGGCCGTCTCCAGGGCGAACAACGCCGGCTGGGTGTAGGCGGTGCGCTGCAGGAGGGCCGCCTCCGCGCTGTCCGGCGCGGCGAACAGGACGTCCCGCAGCGGCCGGTCCAGGTGCACGTCCAGGTGGTCGCACACCTCGCCGAGGGCCTTGGCGAAGACCGGGAAGGCCTCGGCCAGCTCGGCGCCCATACCCGGGCGCTGACTTCCCTGCCCGGTGAAGAGGAACGCGGTCCCGCCGCCCGGGGCCGCGGAGCCGCGGACGGCTCCGGCGGTGCCCCGGCCCCGCGCCAGTTCCCGCAGCGAGCCCATCAGCTCCTCGCGGTCGCGTCCGATGACGGCGGCCCGGTGCGGGAAGTGGGTCCGCGTGGTGGCCAGGGACCAGCCGACGTCCGCGGCCCCGGCGTCCGGGTGGTCGACCAGATGGCGGTGCAGCCGCCGGGCCTGGGCCCGTACGTCCGTGGCGGTGCGGCCCGACACCACCCACGGCAGGGGAACCTCCTGCACGGGCTCGCCGGCCGTCGGCTCCGCGGCCGAAGGCGCCTCCTCCAGGACGAGGTGGGCGTTGGTGCCGCTGATGCCGAAGGAGGAGACGGCGGCCCGGCGGGGGCGTTCGCCGTCCGGCTGCCAGGGGGTGGCCTCGGTGAGGAGGGAGACGGCTCCGGCGGTCCAGTCGACGTGCGGGGTGGGCTCGTCGGCGTGGAGGGTCCTGGGGAGGACGCCGTGGCGCAGGGCCATGACCATCTTGATGATCCCGCCGACGCCGGCCGCCGCCTGGGTGTGGCCGATGTTGGACTTGAGGGAGCCCAGGCGCAGGGGCCGGTCGGCGGGCCGGTTCCGGCCGTAGGTGGCGAGGAGGGCCTGGGCTTCGATGGGGTCGCCGAGACGGGTGCCCGTACCGTGCGCCTCCACGGCGTCGATACCGGCGGACTCCACGCCCGCGTCCGCGAGGGCCCGGCGGATCACCCGCTCCTGGGCGGGCCCGTTCGGGGCGGTGAGGCCGTTGCTGACCCCGTCCTGGTTGACGGCGCTGCCTCGGATGACCGCCAGGATCCGGCGCCCGTTGCGCTCGGCGTCGGAGAGCCTCTCCAGCAGGAGCAGGCCCGCGCCCTCGGCGAGCCCGGTGCCGTCGGCGTCGGCGGAGAAGGCCCTGCAGCGGCCGTCCTCGGACAGCCCGCGCTGCCGGCTGAACTCCACGAAGGTGTCGGGGGTGGCCATCACGGTCACCCCGCCGGCCAGCGCCAGGTCGCACTCGCCCCGTCGCAGCGCTTGCACGGCCAGGTGGACGGCGACCAGGGACGAGGAACAGGCGGTGTCCACCGTCAGGGCCGGCCCCTCCAGACCGAAGGTGAAGGAGATCCGCCCGGAGGCCACGCTGGTGGCCGTCCCGGTCATCAGCTGGCCCTCGAACTCCTCGGGAGCCTCCTGGGGATGCGGTGCGTAGCGCTGGCCGACCACCCCCGCGTAGACGCCGGTGTTGCTGCCGCGCAGGGTCTCCGGGACGATCCCCGCGCCCTCGAAGGCCTCCCACGCCGTCTCCAGCAGCAGTCGCTGCTGCGGATCCATCGCCGTGGCCTCCCGCGGGCTGATGCCGAAGAACTCGGCGCCGAACTCGCCGGCGTCGTGCAGGAAACCGCCGCCGGAGGCGTACGTCGTCCCCTTGCGCGCGGGGTCGGCGTCGTATAGGGAAGCGAGGTCCCAGCCCCGGTCGCCGGGGAAGGCGGAGACGGCGTCGGTGCCCGCCTCGACGAGCCGCCACAGCTCCTCGGGGGTGCGGACGTCCCCGGGGAAGCGGCAGCTCATCGCGACGATCGCGATCGGTTCACCGGCCGCGGCACGGGCCTCGCGCAACAGCTCCCGCGTTTCCTGCAGGTCGGCCGTCACCCACTTGAGGTAGTCGAGCAGCTTCTCTTCGTTGGTCATCGTGGAGTCCTCCTCTTCGATCGGTCGGGAAGGCATCAGCGGCCCGCCGCCCGGCCTAGGTCCCGGTCGATCAGGGCGAAGATCTCGTCCGACGACGCCTGTGCGAGCTCCCGGGCGGCGGCCCCCGCCGCGGCGCCGCGCCGCGTCCGGCCCCAGGTGGCCACCAGCGCTTCCAGTCGCTGGACCACCTCCTGGCGCACGGAGTCGTCGGCCGGGTCGGTTCCGTTCAACAGGGCTTCCACGCCCGCCAGTTCGGCGAGGGCCGGATCAGGGGCCGCGGGGGTCGCGGGGAGCAGGGCGTCCCGCAGGTGGCGGGCGAGGGCGCCCGGAGTGGGGTGGTCGAAGACCAGGGTCGAGGGCAGTCGCAGCCCGGTCGCGCCGGCGAGCCGGTTGCGCAGTTCGACGGCGGTCAGGGAGTCGAACCCCATGGCCGTGAAGGGGCGTTCGGCCTCCATGCCGTCCGCCGCGGAGTGTCCGAGGACCGCGCCGGCCTCGCCACGCACCAGGCCGAGCAGGGCCTCGTCCCGTTCCTCCTCGGACAGCGCGAGCAGCCTGCGCTCCCAGGACCCGGCCGGCGCCGCGCCGTCGGAGGACCGGGCCGCACGGCGCAGCGGGGCGCGGAACAGGTTCCCCAGTACGGGGGGCAGGGTGCCGTTCCCGGCCCGCTCCCGCAGGGCCGCCGGATCGAGCAGGGCGGGCACGACCACCGCTTCGGCGGCCGTCAGGGCCCGGTCGAACAGGGCCAGACCGGTCTCGGTGGTGAGCGGGACCATGCCCGTGCGGGACATCCGGCCCAGGTCCGTCCGCCCCAGGTGGGCGGTCATCCCGGAGCGTTCGGCCCACAGTCCCCAGGCCATCGACACCGCGGGCAGTCCCTGTGAGCGGCGCCGCTGCGCGAGGGCGTCGAGGAAGGCGTTGGCCGCCGCGTAGTTGGCCTGGCCGGGAGAGCCGACGGTGGCAGCGGCCGAGGAGAACAGGACGAATGCCGAGAGGTCCATGTCGCGGGTCAGCTCGTCCAGGATCACGGCGGCGTCCACCTTGGGCCGCAGCACCTCCTCCACCCGGTCCGGGGTCAGTTCGGTGAGCACCGCGTCGTCGAGGGTGCCGGCCGCATGGATGACGGCGGTGAGCGGCACCGGCAGCGATGCCAGCAGTTCGGACACGGCCTGTCGGTCGGTGGTGTCGCAGGCGGTGATGGTGGTGTGTGCGCCGAGGTTGGTGAGTTCGGTGTGGAGTTGTTGGGCGGTGGGGGTGTGGGGGCCTTGGCGGCTGATGAGGTGGATGTGTTTGGCGTTGTGGTGGGTGATGAGGTGTCGGGCGGTGTGGGCGCCGAGGGTGCCGGTGCCGCCGGTGATGAGGATGGTGCCGTTGGGGTTGAGGGGGGTGGGGTGGGTGAGGGCGATTTTGCCGGTGTGGCGGGCTTGGCGGAGGTGGCGGAGGGCTTGGGGTGCTTGGTGGGTGTTCCAGGTGGTGGTGGGGAGGGGGGTGATGGCTTGTTGGGTGAGGAGGTGGGTGAGGTGGGTGAGCATGTGCTGGATGTGGTCGGGGGTGGTGTCGGCTTGGAGGTCGAAGGCTTGGTAGGTGGTGCCGGGGTGGGTTCGGGCGATGGTTTGGGGATCCCGGATGTCGGTTTTGCCCATTTCGAGGAAGTGTCCGCCGTGGGGGAGGAGGCGGAGTGAGGCGTCGACGAAGTCGCCGGCGAGGGAGTCGAGGATGACGTCGACGCCGGTGTTGTGGGTGGTGTTGAGGAAGTGTTGTTCGAAGTCGAGGGTGCGGCTGGAGGCGATGTGGTCGTCGTCGAGTCCCATGGCGCGCAGGGTGGGCCATTTGTGGGGGCTGGCGGTGGCGAAGACTTCGATGTTCCAGTGTCGGGCGAGTTGGAGGGCGGCCATGCCGACGCCTCCGGTGGCGGCGTGGATGAGGAGTTTTTGTCCGGGTTGGATGTGGGCGAGGTCGTGGAGGGCGTAGTAGGCGGTGAGGTAGACGACGGGGAGGGTGGCTGCTTGTGTGTGGGTGAGGTGGTGGGGGGTGTGGGTGGCCATGCGGTGGTCGGTGACGGCGGTGTTGGCGATGGAGGCGGGGAAGAGTCCGAAGACGCGGTCGCCGGGGGTGAAGCGGGTGACGCCGGGGCCGGTTTCGGTGATGATGCCCGCGGCTTCGCTGCCGATGAGGGCTTCGTTTCCGGGGTACATGCCGAGGGCGATGAGGACGTCGCGGAAGTTGAGGCCGGCGGCGCGGACGTCGATGCGTATCTGTCCGGGTTCCAGGGGTGTGCGGGGGGTGGGCAGCAGCGCCAGGTTCTCCAACGTCCCCTTCGCCACGCTCTCCAGACGCCAGTCCGCAGCGTCCGGCGGCGCCAGCTCGTGGTCGCCCGGCGTCGCACGGACGAGCCGCGCGGCACGCACCTCCCCCTCACGGAGTGCCAGTTGGGGCTCACCGGTGGCCACCGCGGCACGGATCGCGTCCCGGGACTCCTCCCGGCCGTCCACGTCCAGCAGGACGAAGCGCCCCGGGTTCTCCGACTGGGCCGTGCGCAGCAGACCCCACACCGCGGCGTGCGCGAGGTCGTGCACCTGATCGGCGGCCCCGGCCGCCACGGCGCCCCGGGTGAGGAACACCAGCCGTGAGGAGGCGAACCGTTCGTCGGCGAGCCAGGCCTGCGCCAGGCCGAGGGCCCGGCACGTCGCCTCCCGCGTGAGCCCGGCGAGGTCACCGCCGGACGGCTCCCGGCACTCGACCACCACCGCCGCCGGCACCTCGCCGGCCGGCGCCCGCAGCTCCGCGTACGGGGCGGCGTCCAGGGCTTCGGCCAGGCCGGCCGATCCCAGCACGGCCCAGGCGGCGGCGTCCGCGTCCGCCGCGGGCACGGGCGCCCACTCGGGCCGGAACAGGCAGTCCGCCCCGGTCGCATCGCTGGGCGCCCGACCCGGCGACCCGGCCCGCAGGACCAGGGAGTCCACCGAGGCCACCGGCTGCCCGGTGGAGTCCGCGACGTGCACGCGAACCGCGTCCGCGCCCGCCGGAGAGATCCGTACGCGCAGCTCCCGGGCACCCCGTGCGTGCAGCCGCACACCGCTCCAGGCGAACGGCAGCCGCACCGGCCGGTCCTCGTCGCCGGGCCCGTCCAGGCCTAGGGCGTGCAGGGCCGCGTCCAGCAGCGCCGGGTGCAGTCCGAAGGTGTCGGCCTCCTCCGACAGGGCTGCGTCCAGGGCCACTTCGGCGTACAGGTCCTCGCCGGAGCGCCAGGCGGCCGTCAGCCCCCGGAAGGCCGGCCCGTACTCGTACCCGAGGGACCGCAGGAACGCGTAGTGCCCGCCCACGTCCACCGGTGTCGCTCCGGCCGGCGGCCAGGACACGAGCGCGTGGTCCTCCTCCGGCCGGACCGCCGTGCCCAGCGTCCCCGTGACGTGCCGGGTCCAGGGCAGGTCCGCGTCGGCGCCGCCGGGCCGGGAGTGGATCTGCAGGGGCCGCAGCCCCGCCCCGTCCGGCGCGCCGACGGTCAGCTGGAGGTGTACGGCCTCCTCCGCCAGCGGCAGCGGCGCCAGCAGCGTCAGCTCCTCGACACCCGCACAGCCCACCTCCCCGGCGGCGTGCAGGGCGAGTTCCACGAAGGCGGTGCCCGGCAGCAGGACGGTCCCGGTCACCGCGTGGTCCGCGAGCCACGGCCGGTCCGCGCGCGACAGGCTGCCCGTGACGATGAGGCCATCGCTGCCCGCGAGCGGCAGGGCCGCGCCGAGCAGCGGGTGACCGGCCGGCCGCAGCCCCAGCCGCCCGGAACCCGGCCGCGCGGGTCCCGCGTCCAGCCAGTGCCGACGCCGCTGGAACGGGTACGTCGGCAGGTCGACGGCCGGTCCCGTGGCCGCGGGCAGGGCCGGTGACCAGTCCACGTCGAGGCCCTGGACGTGCGCGGCGGCGAGCGCGGCGAGCATCCGGGAGGGCCCGCCGTCGTCGCGGCGCAGCGTACCGATCACGGTGGTGGCCGCGCGCGGGTCCAGCTCCTCCAGCGTCTCCTGGACTCCGAGGGTCAGCACCGGGTGGGGACTGACCTCGATGAAGGTGTGGTGCCCCGCGGCCGCCAGGGCGGCGACGGTCTCCGCGAAGCGGACGGTGCCGCGCAGGTTGCGGTACCAGTAGCCGGCGTCCAGGCCGGTGGTGTCGACGGGGCCCGCGGTGACGGTCGAGTAGAAGGGGATGGCGCAGGGGAGCGGGGCCACCGGCGCCAGCACCTCGGCGAGACGCTCCCGGACCGCCTCGACGTGCGGGCCGTGCGAGGCGTAGCCGACGGGCAGGACCTTGCTGCGCACGCCCCCGGCGGTGCAGTGCTCGTGCATCTCGCGCAGCGCCTCGACGTCACCGGAGACCACGGTGGACCGCGGACCGTTGACGGCCGCGACCGAAAGCCGCTCGTCCCACCGCCGCAGCAGCTCCACGACCTCGGAGTGCGGCAGGGGCACCGACAGCATGCCGCCGCTGCCGTGCAGGGTGTCGAGTGCCCGGGCGCGCAGGGCCACGACGCGGGCGGCGTCCTCCAGGGTGAGCGCGCCCGCGACGCACGCCGCCGCCATCTCGCCCTGGGAGTGGCCGATGACCGCGGCCGGTTCGACGCCGTACGAGCGCCACAGCGCCGCCAGGGACACCATGACCGCGAACAGCGCGCACTGGATCGTCTCGGCGGTGTCCATCGCCGGTGCCCCCGGCCTGTCGTGCAGGAGGTCGAAGAGGTCCCACTCGGTGTGCGGGGCCAGCGCCTCGGCGCACTCGCGCATCCGCTCCCGGAACACCTCGGAGTCCCGGAGCAGCTCCAGCGCCATGCCCTGCCACTGGGAGCCCTGGCCGGGGAAGACGAACACCGCCCGGTGCCCGGACCGGGCGAGGCCCCGCGTCAGCGCCGGCGCCGCTTCGCCCCGCGCCAGTGCGGCGAGCCCCGTGCGCAGCTCGTCCCGGTCCGCCCCCACGAGTACCGCGCGGTGCTCGAAGGCGGCCCGGGTCGTCGCCAGGGCGTGCGCGACGTCCGCGACACCGACACCGGCTCCGGCCCCGGGGCCGGAGCCGAGGTGGTCCAGCAGCTGCCCGGCCCGCGCCCGCAGGGCGTCGGCGGAACGCCCGCTCAGCAGCCACGGCACCACACCGGGTGCCGCGGTGCCGGCTGCCGCGACCGTCGCGGCCGGACCGGCCACGGCCTCCGCCGCGGGGTGCGGCTCCACGGCCGGCGCGCCCTCCAGGACCAGGTGCGCGTTGGTGCCGCTCATGCCGAACGAGGAGACCGCGGCGCGGCGCGGCCGGCCCGTCTCGGGCCAGGGCGCGGCCTCGGTGGCCAGCCGGGCGGAGCCGGCGCTCCAGTCGACGTGCGGGGTGGCCTCCTCGGCGTGCAGGGTCGGCGGGAGGACGCCGTGGCGCATCGCCATGACCATCTTGATCACGCCCGCGACACCGGCGGCCGCCTGGGTGTGGCCGATGTTCGACTTCACCGAGCCCAGGTGCACCGGCAGCCCCTCGGCCCGGTTCTGCCCGTAGGTGGCGAGGAGGGCCTGGGCCTCGATGGGGTCGCCGAGGCGGGTGCCCGTGCCGTGCGCCTCCACGGCGTCGACGTCGGTGGGTTCCAGGCGGGAGTTGGCGAGGGCCTGGCGGATCACCCGCTCCTGGGACGGACCGTTGGGCGCCGTCAGACCGTTGCTGGCACCGTCCTGGTTGACGGCGCTGCCCCGGATCACCCCGAGGATCCGGCGCCCGTTGCGCTCGGCGTCGGAGAGCCGCTCCAGCAGCACCAGACCCACGCCCTCGCCCCAGCTCGTGCCGTCGGCGTCGGCCGAGAAGGCCTTGCAGCGGCCGTCGGGGGCCAGCCCCCGCTGCCGGCTGAACTCCACGAACAGCGTCGGCGTGGCCAGTACGGAGGCCCCGCCGGCCAGGGCGAGCGAGCACTCGCCCCGGCGCAGCGCCTGCGCCGCGAGGTGGATGGCCACCAGCGACGAGGAGCACGCCGTGTCGATGCTGACCGCCGGACCCTCCAGGCCGAAGGTGTAGGCGACCCGGCCGGAGATGATGCTCGCCGAGCTGCCCGTGAGCCGGTAGCCGCCCGCACTGTCGGGAGCGGAGTCCAGCAGCGCCGTGTAGTCCTGCGAGCTGGTGCCCGCGAAGACCCCCGTGTCACTGCCGCGCAGCGTCGCCGGGTCGATGCCCGCGCGTTCGAAGGCCTCCCAGGCCGTCTCCAGCAGGAGCCGCTGCTGCGGGTCGGCCGCGGTGGCCTCGCGCGGGTTGATGCCGAAGAACTCGGCGTCGAAGAGCGGGGCGTCGTAGAGGAAGCCGCCGTGCCGGGTGTACGTCCTGCCGGGCGTCCCGGGCTTGGGCAGGTAGAGGCCCGCGGTGTCCCAGCCGCGGTCGGTGGGGAACTCCGCGATGGCGTCGGTGCCTTCGGCCACCAGCCGCCACAGGTCCTCGGGCGAGGCGACGCCGCCCGGGTAGCGGCAGCTCATCGCCACGACGGCGATCGGCTCGTCCGCCGCGCCGGCCGCCGCGGCGGCGGTGGGCGCCGCCTCCGGTACGGGCGCGGCTCCTTCGAGCAGTTCGTTGACGTGGCGGGCCAGTGCCGTCGGGGTGGGGTGGTCGAACGCCAGGGTCGCCGACAGGCGCAGGCCCGTCGCCGCGTTCATCCGGTTGCGCAGCTCGACCGAGGTCAGCGAGTCGAAACCGATCTCGCCGAAGGGTCGTTCGGGGTCGACGGCTTCCGTCGTGGAGTGCCCGAGCACCGTGGCGGCCTGGGTGCGGACCAGCTCCAGCAGCGCCTTGGTCCGCTCGGCGGCGGGCAGCTCCACGAGCTTCGCGAGGGCCTGGTTCCCGGCACCCGCCGGGCCCGCCGCGCCGGGGCGCGCCCCGGCGCGGGGCAGCCGCGGCTTGACCAGGGAGCCGAGCAGCACGGGCAGGTCGCCCTCGTCGGCCCGCCGGCGCAGGGCGGCGAGGTCCAGGTGGGCCGGGACGGTCACGGCACGGTCCGAGACCAGCGCCGCGTCGAGCAGCGCCAGCGCCTCCTCGACCGGCATGGGGGCGACCCCGCTCCGGCCGATCCTGGCGCGGCTCGTCTCGTCCAGCGCGCCCGTCATGCCGCTGCTCTGGTCCCACAGGCCCCAGGCGAGGGAGGAACCCGGCAGCCCCTGGGAGCGGCGGTACTCCGCGAGGGCGTCGAGGAAGGTGTTGGCCGCCGCGTAGTTGGCCTGCCCGGCGTTGCCGAGGGTGCCGGCGATCGAGGAGAAGAGGACGAACGCGCTCAGGTCCGCGTGGCGGGTCAGCTCGTGCAGGTTCCAGGCCGCGTCCACCTTGGGGCGCAGCACGTCGTGCAGCCGCTCGGGGGTGAGGCCGTCGAGGAGCGTGTCGTCGAGGACGCCGGCGGTGTGGACGACGGCGGTCAGCGGGTGTTCGTCCGGGATGCCGTCGAGGAGCCGGGCGAGTGCGTCCCGGTCGGTGGTGTCGCAGGCGGTGATGGTGGTGTGTGCGCCGAGGTTGGTGAGTTCGGTGTGGAGTTGTTGGGCGGTGGGGGTGTGGGGGCCTTGGCGGCTGATGAGGTGGATGTGTTTGGCGTTGTGGTGGGTGATGAGGTGTCGGGCGGTGTGGGCGCCGAGGGTGCCGGTGCCGCCGGTGATGAGGATGGTGCCGTTGGGGTTGAGGGGGGTGGGGTGGGTGAGGGCGATTTTGCCGGTGTGGCGGGCTTGGCGGAGGTGGCGGAGGGCTTGGGGTGCTTGGTGGGTGTTCCAGGTGGTGGTGGGGAGGGGGGTGATGGCTTGTTGGGTGAGGAGGTGGGTGAGGTGGGTGAGCATGTGCTGGATGTGGTCGGGGGTGGTGTCGGCTTGGAGGTCGAAGGCTTGGTAGGTGGTGCCGGGGTGGGTTCGGGCGATGGTTTGGGGATCCCGGATGTCGGTTTTGCCCATTTCGAGGAAGTGTCCGCCGTGGGGGAGGAGGCGGAGTGAGGCGTCGACGAAGTCGCCGGCGAGGGAGTCGAGGATGACGTCGACGCCGGTGTTGTGGGTGGTGTTGAGGAAGTGTTGTTCGAAGTCGAGGGTGCGGCTGGAGGCGATGTGGTCGTCGTCGAGTCCCATGGCGCGCAGGGTGGGCCATTTGTGGGGGCTGGCGGTGGCGAAGACTTCGATGTTCCAGTGTCGGGCGAGTTGGAGGGCGGCCATGCCGACGCCTCCGGTGGCGGCGTGGATGAGGAGTTTTTGTCCGGGTTGGATGTGGGCGAGGTCGTGGAGGGCGTAGTAGGCGGTGAGGTAGACGACGGGGAGGGTGGCTGCTTGTGTGTGGGTGAGGTGGTGGGGGGTGTGGGTGGCCATGCGGTGGTCGGTGACGGCGGTGTTGGCGATGGAGGCGGGGAAGAGTCCGAAGACGCGGTCGCCGGGGGTGAAGCGGGTGACGCCGGGGCCGGTTTCGGTGATGATGCCCGCGGCTTCGCTGCCGATGAGGGCTTCGTTTCCGGGGTACATGCCGAGGGCGATGAGGACGTCGCGGAAGTTGAGGCCGGCGGCGCGGACGTCGATGCGTATCTGTCCGGGTTCCAGGGGTGTGCGGGGGGTGGGCAGCAGCGCCAGGTTCTCCAACGTCCCCTTGGCGGTCACGTCCAGCCGCCAGTCGCCACCCTCCTCGGGCGGCACGAGCCCCGCCGCCGGGCCGCCCGTCCGCACCAGCCGCGGCACCGACACCGCGCCCTCGCGGACGGCGAACTGCGGCTCACCACAGGCCAGCGCCGTCGCCAGCGCCGCACGGGAAGCCCCGGTGCCGTCGAGGTCCACGACCTGCAGCCGCCCCGGGTACTCGGTCTGGGCCGAACGCACCAGACCCCACAGCGCCGCCGCCGCCGGATCCCGTACGTGGTCGTCCTCCCCGGCCGCCACCGCACCACGGGTCACCACGGCCAGCCGCGAGGACGCGAACCGCTCGTCGGCCAGCCACTCCCGCACGGTCGCCAGCAGGGCGGCGGTCGACGCGTGGACCGCCGCGGGCACGTCCTCGCCGGACTCCCCGGCGAAGAGCGCCACGACCGGCGGAACGGGCTCGGGAAGAGCGGACAGGTCCGGATACGAGTCCGCCCCGGCCGGCCCGTACGGGTCCTCGCCCAGGACCGCCGGCGCCACCACGGGCCCCTCGACCCGGGTGGACAGCGGCGTCCAGTCGATCCCGAAGAGCCCGTCGCGCACGCCCCGCGCGGCCGAGAGCCCGGCCGCCGCCACGGGCCGCACCGACAGGGAACCCACCGACAACAGCGGGTTGCCGGCCCCGTCCGACACCGCCAGTGACACCTCGTCGGGCCCGCTCCGCGACAGCCGGACCCGCAACTCCGAGGCCCCCGTGGCGAACAGCCGCACGTCGCTCCACGCGAACGGCAGCCGGAAGACCGCCGGCTCGCCCTCCCGCGGCAGCGACTCCAGGGCCAGCACGTGCAACGCCGCGTCCAGCAGAGCCGGATGCACGGTGAACAGCGCGTCGTCGTCCTCACCGGAACCGGCTCCCGCCGCCCCTCGCGGCAGGACGACCTCCGCGTACAGGTCGTCCCCGTCGCGCCAGGCACCGCGCAGGCACTGGAACGCCGGCCCGTACGCGTAACCGTGCCCGGCCAGCCGCTCGTAGAGGCCGTCCGTGTCGATCGCGACCGCCCCCGCCGGAGGCCAGGCCCCGGCGGACGGCGCGTCGGCGACCGTGACCGTGTCGTGCGGCGCCGGGGCGAGGGTGCCCGTCGCGTGCCGGACCCACTCGACGCCCTGCGCCGTGCGGGAGTACAGGCGGACCTGCCGCCTCCCCGCACCGTCCTGCGGGCCGCCGACCAGCTGCACGTCCACCTCGACCCCGTCCAGCGGCAGCGGCGCCTCCAGCGTCAGGTCCTCGACGACGGGCGTACCCAGCCGGAACCCGGCCAGCAGCGCGAGCTCCACCATCGCCGTCCCCGGCAGCAGGGTCGAACCCAGCACCGCGTGGTCGGCGAGCCAGGGGAGGGCCGTCAGCGACAGCCGGCCCGTGAACAGGTGGCCCTGCCCGCCGGCCAGTTCCACCGCAGCGCCCAGCAGCGGGTGCTCGGCCGCGGCCAGCCCCGCCGCTCCCAGGTCGCCGCGCGCCTCCGCCGCGTCCAGCCAGTGGCGTTCGCGCTGGAAGGCGTACGTGGGCAGGTCCACGGAGTCGTTCCCGTCACCGCCGAACACGCCCTGCCAGTCCACCTCCACCGCGCCCCGCACGTGCAGCCGCGCGAGGGCCGTCATCACGGCCTGCGGCTCCGGGCGGTCCTTGCGCAGCGACGCCACGCACACCGCCGGGACCCCGGCGCCCGCCTCGGTCCCCGCTCCGGCGCCCGCACCGGCTTCCGCCTCGGTTTCCGCCTGGGCCATCGCCGTCAGCGGTCCGTCCGGGCCCAGCTCGACGAACGCGGTCACCCCCTCGTCCCGCAGCGTGCGCACCGCCGCGTGGAACCGTACGGCCTGGCGCGCGTGGTCGGCCCAGTAGTCCGCCGAGCCCAGCTCGCGCGCCGTGGCCCGCCGCCCCGTCAGGGTCGAGACCACCGGGATCGTCGGGGCCCGGAAGTCCAGGCCCCGCGCGACGGCCCGGAACTCCTCCAGCATCGCGTCCATGTGCGGCGAGTGGAAGGCGTGGCTGACCGTGAGGCGGCGCGTCCGGACGCCCAGCTCCTCCAGGCGCGCGGCGACCGCGGCGACCGCGTCCTCGTCACCGGACACGACCGTCGACTCGGGGCCGTTGACCGCCGCCAGCACCGCCGAATCCTCCAGGCCCGCCAGCAGCGGCAGCACCCGCTCCTCCGACGCCTGCACCGCGAGCATCGCGCCGCCCGCCGGCAGCGCCTGCATCAGCCGCCCGCGCTCCACCACCAGCCGGGCCGCGTCGTCGAGGGAGAGCACGCCGGCCACGTAGGCCGCCGTCAGCTCACCGACCGAGTGCCCGGCCACCACGTCCGGCCGCACGCCCCAGGACTCCCACAGCCGGAACAGCGCCGACTCGATCGCGAACAGTGCAGGCTGCGCGTACTGCGTGCGGTGGACCGCCTCCGCGTCGGCCAGCGCCTCGCGCACCGGCTGCCCGTGCGCCTCCAGGGCGTCGCAGACCTCGTCGAAGGCCGCGGCGAACACCGGGAACGCGGCGTACAGTTCGCGCCCCATCCCCGCGCGCTGGCTGCCCTGCCCCGTGAAGAGGAACGCCAGCCGCCCCCGCGCGGAGGCGACGCCCTCCAGCGCGCCACCGCCCGAGGCCAGCGCCGCCAGCCCCGTCATCAGCGCCTCGCGGTCGCCCGCCACCACGGCCGCCCGGTGCGGGAACTGCGTACGGGTCCCCGCCAGGGCCCGGCCGACCGCCGGGGCCGAGGCCTCGGGGAGCTCCGTCAGCCGCTCGTGCAGCCGCGCCGCCTGAGCGCGCAGCGCCGCTTCGCTGCGGCCGGATACCACCCACGGCACCACCGGGGCGCCCGCCGGCCGCTCGGCCCCGGCTTCGGCTCCGGACTCGGTGGGGGGTGCCTGTTCGAGGATGAGGTGGGCGTTGGTGCCGCTGATGCCGAAGGAGGAGACGGCGGCCCGGCGGGGGCGTTCCCCGTCCGGCTGCCAGGGGGCCGCATCGGTGAGGAGGGAGACGGCGCCTTCGGTCCAGTCGATGTGGGGGCTGGGTTCGTCGGCGTGGAGGGTTTTGGGGAGGAGGCCGTGGTGCATGGCCATGACCATTTTGATGACGCCGCCGACGCCTGCGGCGGCCTGGGTGTGGCCGATGTTGGATTTGAGGGAGCCGAGGTGCAGGGGTCGGTCGGTGGGGCGGTTCTGGCCGTAGGTGGCGAGGAGGGCCTGGGCTTCGATGGGGTCGCCGAGACGGGTGCCCGTGCCGTGCGCCTCCACGGCGTCGACGTCCGCCGGTTCCAGGCGGGCGCTCGCCAGGGCCTCGCGGATCAGCCGCTGCTGGGCCGGGCCGTTGGGCGCCGTCAGCTGGCTGCTGGCACCGTCCTGGTTGACGGCGCTGCCCCGGATGACCGCAAGGACACGGTGGCCGTTGCGCTGAGCGTCGGAGAGCCGCTCCAGCAGGAGCAGGCCCGCGCCCTCGCTCCAGCCGGTGCCGTCGGCGTCGGCGGAGAAGGCCTTGCACCGGCCGTCCTCGGACAGCCCGCGCTGCCGGCTGAACTCGACGAAGGTGTTGGGCGTGGCCATGACGGTCACCCCGCCGGCCAGGGCGAGGCCGCACTCGCCGTTGCGCAGCGACTGGATCGCCAGGTGGATGGCGACCAGGGAGGAGGAGCACGCCGTGTCGACGGTCACCGCGGGCCCCTCCAGACCCAGGGTGTACGCCACCCGGCCCGAGGCCACACTGCCCGCGCTGCCGTACCCGATGTATCCCTCGAAGGTCTTGGGCGCAGGCGTCAGCCGCGAGGCGTAGTCGTTGTACATGACACCGGCGAACACCCCGGTCCGGCTGCCGCGCAGGCTCTCCGGGACGATGCCCGCCCGCTCCACCGCCTCCCAGGCCGTCTCCAGCAGCAGCCTCTGCTGGGGGTCGGTGGCCAGGGCCTCGCGCGGGCTCAGCCCGAAGAACTCGGGGTCGAACCGCGGGGCGTCGTAGAGGAAGCCGCCGTGGCGGGTGTAGCTCGTGCCGACCTGGTCGCGGTCCGGGTCGTAGAGCCCGTCGAGGTCCCAGCCTCGGTCGGTGGGGAAGCCGTCGATGGCGTCCGTACCGTCCGCGACCAGGCGCCACAGCTCCTCGGGCGAGGTGACCCCGCCCGGGTAGCGGCAGCTCATCGCCACAACGGCGACCGGCTCGTGCCGGTCGGTCTCGACTTCGCGCAGGCGCTGCCTGACCCGGGCGAGATTGCCCGTGGCGCGCTTGAGATATTCGCGAAGCTCTTCCTCGCTTGCCATTGCGGTGTCAGCCTTTCGGGGAACGGTCCATCGGGGGGCGGGGCGCGGGCCGGGCGCGGGAAGGGTGGCCGGGCGGGGTGCCTCAGGAGCGGAGCGCGGCGAGCCTGCGGCTCGTGCGCCGGGCGAACAGCGCGTACCCGAGGGCGGCGCGCGGCAGGAAGTGCCCGCCCTTCATGCGCAGGACCGACTGGAAGCCCCACATCTGCATCTCGGGCAGGTGGTGCGGGGCTCCGTGCACGTCGTCGTACTCGACGAGGCGCAGGTCCCGTACGTGCCGGCGCAGCCGCTGCGGGTCGGCGGCCGGGATGATCTCGTCGCGCAGGCTCGCCGCGTACGCCAACGGCACGTCCAGTGAGGCGAGCTGACGGTCACTCAGGGCCCAGTCCCGGATGTGTCCGCCCACCGCGGGGGAGGGGACGCCGGTCAGGTGGGCCAGGGTGTCGACCGTGATCCGGGGCACCCGCGCCTGCCAGGAGGCGTCCGTGAAGAAGTCGTGGACCGGGGCCCCGACCGTCATGATGCCCTTGATCCGGGGGTCGTCCAGAGAGGCCCGCAGGGCCATGTGCCCGCTGAAGCTGAGCGTGATGCAGTAGGTCTGCGACACGTCCGCCGAGTCCTTCACGGCGTCCAGCAGCCGGGGCAGCAGGCGCCAGCTGTCGGCGTCGTAGCGCAGCGTGTTCTCGCCGACGCCCGGCAGCTCCGTGACGAGCCCCGCGAAACCCAGCCTGGACAGGCGGGTGAGCAGGGGCGCCCACTGCTCCTTGATGCTGACGATGCCGCCCATGAAGACCAGCAGCGGACGCCGGTCACCGCGCGACAGTCCGCTGGTCCAGCAGCCGACGGAGCCCTCCGGAGTGTCCACCTCGATGCGTTCGATACCACCGGCCTCCTTGCGCCAGTGGTCGAAGGCGCGCACGCAGCGCTCCAGGGCCTCGCCGCGGGCGGGGCCGTCCACGTAGGGGAAGCGGGCCATGTTGTAGTGGCGGCAGGCCTCCAGGTACCGGCCCTCCCTCTCGAACCGTTCGCCGGCCCGGCACCACTCGCCGGCCCAGGATCCCTCGCCGCCGTCCTCGTCGGTGTGGACGCGGCCGAGCAGTTCCCCGAAGTGGTCCGGCGGCAGGGACTGGGCGAGGGCGTGCGCGCCCACGTACTGCTTGAGCTCTTCGATGTCGTTCATCGGCCGGTGAGGGCGTCCGCCGTGGTGCCGGCGGGCAGCCCCTCCCCTCCCTCGGGTGTGTCCGGGAAGCCTTCGAGGCGTTCCTTGATCTCGGTGAGGACGTCGGCGGCCTCGGCCCCGTCGATGACCCGGTGGTCGAAGGCCAGGTTCAGGCGCATCACCGGAGCCACCGTGACCTGCCCGTCCCGTACGACCGGCCGGTCCACGACCCGGCCGACCCCGAGGGTCACCGTGGTGCCGCCCACGGAGTGGAAGCCGTCGACGGCGCGGTGGCCGAGCGAGGTGACCGCGAACGTCCCGGTCCTGGCCGCCCGCGCCCCGAGCGGCCGGGTCGCCCTGCGGAACAGCGCGCGGCCGAGGGGCACGGGCAGCCGGTGCAGCGCGCGCAGGCCCGCGAACTCGGGCATGGCCCCCGGATCGCCGTCGCGGTAGTGGTCCACCTGGCGCTGCACCTCGTCCAGGTCCGCCCGGTCGAGGTCGGGCAGGACCGCGCCGAGCACGACGCGCCGGCCGTCGAGACGCCGGTCCAGGGCGAGCTTCGCGCTCGCGCCGGCGTAGGTGACGGTACGGGGCAGCAGGCGGCCGCCGATGGCGCTGTTGGCCTGGGGGTGGGCGGCGATGACCCGGGCACCCGCGTGCAGCACGTAGCTGACCACGGAGTACCGGCGGCCGGCCGCGACGGAGGCCGCCCGGTGGCGCCACACCCGCCCCATGTCCACCTCGGTGTCGAGGAACACCGGCGCGAACGCCTTGGCCTCCTCCAGGAAGTACAGCGTGTGCCGCCGCTCCCGGGCGACGGGGGACCGCTCCCCGCTCACCCGGTCACCGCCACGTCGTACAGCCCGCGCAGGGTGGTGGCCTCCAGGGCGTCCGGCAGGGACAGGGAGCGGCCCTCGGCGCGCTCCAGGGCGCCGAGCAGGGTGAGGAGGTGGATCGAGTCCCAGCCCGCGATCTCGTCGAGCGGCCGGTCCACGTCCGCGTCGCTGATGGCCAGTCCCAGGTCGTCGCGGACCAGGGTGATGAACCCGTCGATGGATGTCACAGGGTCTTCCCTTCGGATGTCTCGACGCAGCTCTCGACGCGGGACCCGTCGGGCGTCGCCGTGTGCGTCTCTTCGTAGGTCTCGGTCAACAGCACGTGGCCGGGCGTCGGCGGTACGGAGACCAGGTCGTGCCGGTAGAAGCGACTGCCGTCGCGGTCGCGGTCGCCGTCGGGCTCGCCGTCGTCCTCGCCCGCCGGCCCGAAGCCGTTCTGCGGGTAGAACCCGCGGACCTTGGCGTTCTTCGGGCTCTCGCGGAAGGCGGCGACCACCTCCCGCGCCCCGGCGGCCCGCGCCCGCCGCAGCACCGACGCCAGGGCGGTCTGCTCGACTCCCCGGGCGAACACCCGGCAGCTGAGCAGGAAGTTGTCGATGTGCACGGTGGCGCCCTCGCGCCGGGTGAACACGGCCCCGATCAGACCGTTGCCGCCGAACCGGTCCGCGGCGTGCACGGCCAGCACCTCGGTGTCCGGGGCCGCGGCCAGCTCCTGCACGGCGGCGGGCTGGAGCCGGCGCGTGGTCAGGTTGAACTGGTTGGTGCGCAGGGTCAACTGGGCGACGCGCGGTACGTCCCGCTGCTCGACCGGGCCGATCCGCACCCGTACGCCGAGCTCGCGCAGGTAGTCCTGGAGGGAGTCGAAGGTGTGCAGGAAGTCCTTGCGTTCGGCCTCGCTGCGGTACAGCGCGGGGCGCGCCCGGTCCTCCGTCGTCAGCTCACGGGTGTCGAACCAGCCGTCCCGCAGCAGCTTCCCGACGTGCCCGGCCGGCTCCTCGTCCAGGGGGACGACGGCCACGTCCGGCAGCTCGTGCCGCACGAGACCGCACTCGTAGGGGCTGTCGTCGACGAACACCATGCTCTCGACGCCCAGGTTGAGGTCCTCGGCGAGCTCCCTCAGGTTCTCGTGCTTGGGCTTCCAGTTCACGGCGAAGCGGACGAAGTCCTCCTCCCGCAGGACCATCTCCGGGTGCCCCGCGACGACCTCGCGGACCGGTTCCAGGTCGTTCTTGCTCACCGCGGCCACCAGGACCCCCTGCGAGGAGAGCTGCTTGACCACCTTCTGGAAGGCCCGGAACGCCTCGCCGCGCGGGCTGTCGGCGACCTCGATGCCCTCCGCGCCGTCGTCACCGAGGACACCGCCCCACAGGGTCTGGTCCAGGTCGACCGCCAGGCACTTCCTGGTCCGGCCGGCCACGAGCCGGGCCAGGTGTCCGGCCTCCCGGGCGTAGCGGGAGAGCATCGCGGGGGAGAGGTGGGCCTTGGCGTAGACGCTCAGCCTCGGGTCCGTGACCGCCACGCCCTCGGCGGCGATCGGGTCCAGATCGAGGACGACCAGCTCCGGGTGGGTCTCGGTCAGGCGCAGCAGCCGGGTGTTGGCCTCGCGCCACAGGGCGCCCAGCCGGGCGCGGGAGCGGTGGTCGACGAGCTGGGCGGCGAGCGTGCGGGGCAGCGGCATGGTGTTCAGCACGAGCGTGCCGGTGCCCGCGGCGGCGAACCGGATCGTGAGCCCGTCCAGCAGGGCCGTCTTCTCCGCGAGGACGGCCTCGACGTCGGCCGGACGCCACGGCGTCGGCAGCTCGTCCACGACGATCATGGGGTCGAGCAGGCACAGGGCCAGATCGGGCCGGGCGGCGTGCAGGGGGCTGTCGGGGTCGGTCAGGTCGAAGACGTACGAGTCGAAGTCGCAGACCAGCGTACGGATCACGATGCCGTGCCGGGCACCCTCCAGGGCGAGGGCCGGGACGAGCGGCGACAGCGTTCCGTGGCCGGTGACGGCGACGGTCAGGGACGGCAGCGCGGGGTGTTCGCGCAGCACGTCGGCAGGATCGACGCGGGAGAGCAACTGGGCGGCCCGTGCGGAGTCGGCCTCCGGCAGCCGCGCCAGGAGCGCCCTCAGCCGGGGGAACTCGGCGGCGAGGCGCCCGCCGCGGTGCAGGGCGAGCAACTCGTCGGCGGCGGTGCCGGGGGTGCCGGGGGCGCTGGGGGAAGCGGAGGAGGGGGCTGGGACGGGGACCTCGGGAACGGAGGACATGACGGACGTCAGACCCCTTCCAGCGCGAAACCGGCCTTGATCCACTTGCTCGACTCGATGGCGATGCCGATCGCCCGCTCGCCCGGCGCCAGCCGGTCGAGGGCCCGCTCCAACTGGAAGAAGACCAGCGCGTTGGCGTTGTTGCCCGTCTCGTTGACGCAGGAGACCTCCTGGGCGCCGGCAGCCCCCAGCCGCTCCACGATCCGCCGGGTCATCCGGCCGGACAGCTGCGGCGGCAGCAGGTACGTGACGTCCTCCCGACGCCAGTCCAGGTCGTCCAGCAGTTCCTGGAGGGTCTCCTCGGACATCTCCGGGACGCGCGTCTCGATCGCCTTGTAGTCCTCGGTGGCGGCCGGCCGGTCCGAGTCGCGGTCCACGGGCCCGAACCATTCCATCGTCGCCCCCGCCGGCCGGTTCAGCCCGGTCAGCCGGGTCCGCACGGACACCAGCTCGCAGCGGCCCGCCGTGGTGTCGGTGGTGAGCACCGCCGCACCGGCGCCGTCCCCGAACAGCACGTAGTTCACCAGCTGGTCGGGCGGCAGCCGGTCCAGCCGCGCGTCGCAGTCGTAGAACCGGGCGAGCACGTCGCCGCCGATGACCAGAGCGGTACGGTGCCGGCCCGTCTGGAGCAGCTGGTGCGCCACGTCGAGGGCCTGGACCGCGCCCGAACACCCCGACTGCAGCTGGTAGGTGGCCACGTCGTCGATGCCCAGCACGTCGCAGATGACGTTCACCGTGGCCGGCATGAGCTGCTCCGGCGTGGCCGTCGCCATCACGACGAGGTCGATCTCCTCCGGCCGGACCCCCGCGGACTCCAGCGCCCTGCGTCCCGCCTCCACACCGAGCTCCGAGAGCGAAGCCCCGATCTCACCGGTCTCGATGTCGACCGCCAGATGACGGTGGCGCGTCCCGATGAACGCGTCCACCCACTGCTCCCACAGGGCGTCCATCCCGAACCGCCGGGCCAGCGCGGCATTGTCGACGGGAGGGCCCGGCAAAGCCGTTCCCACCGAGAGGATCCGGATGTGTGGAGTGTCCACGGTCTGCTCCTTTCCCTGGCTTTTCTGCGGCCATCATCCGAAAGGGCGCTTCCGTGCAGCTAACGCGGAGCTTTCGCGAACTCCCGCATTACCCGGCGCTAACGCCCGGGTCGGACGGGCTTGCGGCTCCCTCCCGGGTGCTCCTTGACTTCTTCCGGCCGTGGGAGGAATCCCGCGCACACGAGAGGAAAGAGGAACGCGATGGAATTCACCACCACGCGGAGCCCGTCCGACGCACCGCCCTTTCCGCAGCCGCGGGTCTGCCCCTATCAGCCGCCGCCGGAATACGAGCGCCTTAGCGGGCAGGGGCCGCTGTCGCGGGTCACCCTCTTCGACGGCCGCGTCGTATGGCTGGTCACGGGCTACCCCGAAGCCCGGCAACTGCTCGCGGACCGGCGGATCTCCGCCGACCGGCAGCGCCCCGACTACCCGGCCGTGGCGCCGCGCTTCCAGGCCGAGGTGGCCAAGCGGCTGGTGCTCATCGGCATGGACCCGCCCGCCCACGACGAACACCGGCAGCTGCTGAACCCGTACTTCAGCCGGAAGCGGGTCGAGGAACTGCGACCGGTCGTCCAGGGCATCGTGGACCACTACGTCGACCGGATGCTGGAGACGGGTCCGCCCGCCGACCTCGTACGCGATTTCGCGCTGCCCGTGCCCTCACGGGTGATCTCCGAGATCCTGGGCCTGCCCGCCGAGGACCTGGAGTTCTTCCAGGAAGCCTCCCGGTGCCTCCTGCAGGCCACCACCCGGGAGGAGTCCCAGAAGGCGGGCGGTGAACTCGTCGGCTACCTGGACCGCCTGGCGGCCCTGCGGCGCACCGAACCCGGCCCGGGACTCATCGGCCTGCTCGCCCGCGAAGAGGTCGAGGCCGGCCGGCTCAGCCACGCCGACCTCGTCCAGATGGCCCTCGTCATCCTGGTCGCGGGCCACGAGACCTCGGCCTCCACCATCGCCCTGGGCACCATCACCCTCCTCGATCACCCCGAACTGCTCGCCCGGATGCGGACGGACCCGGCCGGCGTCCCGGCCGCGGTGGAGGAGATCCTGCGCTGCGTGGCCGTGACCGACCTGGCCGGCGTACGGGTCGCGACCGAGGACGTCCCCGTCGCCGGCGAGGTGATCCGCGCGGGCGAAGGGGTCCTGCTGTCGGCGACGATGGCCAACCGGGACCCCCGCGTCCATGAGGAGCCCGCCGTCTTCGACACCGGCCGCACCGGCCGCCGGCACCTCTCCTTCGGCTACGGCATCCACCAGTGCCTGGGACAGAGCCTGGCCCGGATGGAGCTGGAAGTCGCCTTCGCCACCCTCTTCGAGAGGATCCCCACCCTCCGCCTGGCCGTCCCCGCCGACCGGCTGCCCACCCGGCCGCCCGGCAGCGGCACGGTCCAGGGCGTCAACGAGATGCCGGTGACGTGGTGAACGACGAGGAGCGCGGCGGCCCCCGGGTCACGGCCGACCGGGAGACCTGCATCGGGGCGGCCCAGTGCGCCTACAACGCCCCCGCCGTCTTCGACCAGGACGACGAGGGGTACGTCGTCGTGGTGGATCCCCGCCCCGCCCCCGGGGAACACGAAGCGGTCCGCGAAGCCGTGGACCTCTGTCCCGCCCGGGCCATCACGTTCGGCGCCGGCCCCGGCCGGTAGCGACCCCCGCCCCGACCCGCTCCGACCCGTACCGCCCCCGCCCCCACCCGTACCGACAGCGAAGCCCCGGAGGCCCAGGCCTCCGGGGCTTCGCTGTCGGTACGGGCACTCAGGACCCGCTGCCGCCGGCGCCCCACGCCACCGGAAGCGAACCGAGGGTCCTGATCTGCATGCCCTTCAGCCACGCCACGTCCTCGGGAGCCACGTCGAGCCGCAGGTCGGGGAAACGGTTCAGCAGGGCGAGGACCGCCACCTGGAGCTCCAGCCGCGCCATGGCCGCACCCGTGCAGTGGTGCACCCCGTGCCCCAGGGACAGGTGGGTCCTCCCCTCCCGCCGCAGATCCAGCTCGTCCGGGTTCTCGAACGCCCGCGGGTCCTTGTTCCCCGCCGGCGTGGCGCACAGCACCGGCTCACCGGCCCTGATCAGCTGCCCGCCGATCTCCACGTCCTCCGTCGCGTACCGGGCGAACACCGTGTGCGAGACGAGCGGGACGAAGCGCAGCAACTCGTCCACGGCCTGCGCCACGATCTCCGGGTTCTCCCGGAGCAGCCGCGCCTGACCGGGGTGCGACAGCAGCGTGTACATGATGGACGCCAGCTGGGACGCCGGAGTGTCGTAGCCGCCGATCAGCAGCATGTACACCAGGTCGAGGAGCTCCTCGTCGGTGTAGGCGCCGTCGGCGGCGACCTCCAGCATGCCGCTGATCAGGTCGTCGCCGGGCTCGGCACGACGGCGTTCGATCAGCTCGTGGACGTAGGCGCGCAGCTCTCCCAGTTCGACCGCGATCTCGTCGTTCGACAGCTCCGTCCGGCCGAAGAAGCACTGCATGCGGCTCTGGAACCGGTCCCGCTCCGCGTACGGCACGCCCAGGAGCTCACAGATGTTCAGGGCGGCGAACGGATTCGTGAACGCGGTCACGAGATCGGCCGACGAACCCTCCTTGGCCATGTCGTCGATCAGCTCCTCCGCCACCTGCGAGATCCGCGGCCGCAGCTGCTCGATTCCGCGGTTGGAGAACGGCTTGGAAACCAGACGGCGCAGCCGGCTGTGCTCCGCCCCGTCCGCCCCCATGATGCTGCCCCCGATGGGCACGGGCGCCACGCGCGCCTCGTCACGGCCCTGGGCGGCGGCCCGGCTGAACCGCTGGTCCCCGAGGACCGACTTGATGTCCTCGTACCGGCTCACCAGCCACGCGTTCTCCCCGTACGGAGGGGTGACCCATACGGGACGCCCGTGCTCCAGGAGTTCCCGGTAACTGTGGTCGAGGTCGAGGCCTCTGATCTCGGTGAAGGTGAACGGGACGGGAATCCGTGCGGTCATCGGGATTCTTCCTTTGCGGTAGGGACCCGCATCACCATGGTGAGGCGCGTGGGTGTTTCCAGCGTCACAGCCCGCGCTAACCACCGGCTTACCCGCTCCTTTCCGGTACGCCATTTCCGTGGATTGCGGCAGCGGACCGGGTGGCGAATGGAGGTGCGGGAGGAAATGCCGGAGGGCGGACCGGCGGCCGGTGCCGCCGATCCGCCCCCATGGTGAACCGGACCGGTCAGTCGAGGTCGCTGTCGATGAATTCGAAGAGGTCCTCGTCGGCGGCGGCATCCAGCCCGTCGGGGAAGGCCGCCCGTCCGTCCGGGGCGGGCGTGCCGTCCGGCCCCTCCGAGGCGGTGGCGAGCCTGGTCAGGAACGCCTCCAACCGGGCCCGCACGCGGGACCGCTGGTCCGCGTCGCCGGAGATCTCCTCGAAGCCCGCCTCCAGGGCGTCGAGCGATGACAGGGCCGCGCTCGGCACCTCCTCGGCGAGCCTCTCCCGCAGGTGCTCGGCGATCGCGGCGGGCGTCGGGTAGTCGAAGGCCAGCGTCGTCGGCAGCCGCAACCCGGTCGCCCCGTTCAGGCGGTTGCGCAGCTCGACGGCGGACAGCGAGTCGATTCCCATGTCCAGCAGACCGCGCCCGGCCTCCACCGCGGCCGGCGAGGCGTGCCCCAGGACCTGCGCGACCTGACGGTGCACCAGCTCGGCCAGGAACCGGGCGCGTTCGTCCGCGTCCATGCCCATGAGCTGCTCCCGCACCCCGGTGGCCGCGGCGCCGGAGGTCCGGGTGGCCGCGGGTGTACCGGCGGCCGACGCCCGCACCAGACCCCGGTACAGGCCGGGGAGTTCGCCCGCCGCCGAGCGGTCGCGCAGCTCCCTCATGTCGAGCCGTACGGGAGCCGACAGCGCGGCGCCGCGTGCGAGACAGGCATCGAACAGCGTCAGCCCCTCGGCCGAGGGGATCGCCGCGATGGCCATCCGGCCCAGCCGGGCGCGCTCGCTCGTTCCGAGCGAGCGGGTGAGGTCGCTCTCCTCCGCCCAGAGTCCCCAGGCGAGGGAGGTGGCGGGGAGGCCTTGGGTGTGTCGGTGGGTGGCGAGGGCGTCGAGGTAGGTGTTGGCGGCGGCGTAGTTGGCCTGTCCGGGGGTGCCGAGGGTGCCGGCGATGGAGGAGTAGAGGACGAACGCGGTGAGGTTCTTGTCCTGGGTGAGTTCGTGGAGGTGGTGGGCGGCGTCGGTTTTGGGCTGGAGGACGGTGTGGAGGTGGTGGGGGGTGAGGGATTGGACGGTGGTGTCGTGGGTGGTGCCCGCGGTGTGGATGACGGCGGTGAGGGGGTGGGTGGGGGGAATGGCGTCGAGGAGGGTGGTGAGTGCCCGGCGGTCGGAGACGTCGCAGGCGGTGAGGGCGACGTGGGCGCCGAGTGCGGTGAGTTCGTTGGTGAGTTCGGTGGCGCCTTGGGCGGCGGGGCCGCGGCGGCTGGTGAGGAGGAGGTGGCGTACGCCGTGTTCGGTGACGAGGTGGCGGGCCAGGAGGGCGCCGAGCGTGCCGGTGCCACCGGTGACCAGCACGGTCCCCTCGGGATCGAAGCGGGGGGCGTCCGAGGCCGTGTCCGCCGGAGCGGCACGGACCAGTCGCGGCGTGAGGAACATCCCGTCGCGCAGGGCGAGTTGCGGCTCCCCGGTGGCGAGGGCGGCATGAAGGACCTCGGGCGTCGGCCCGTCGGTGCCGGTGGCGACGTCGCTGTCACCGTCGATGTCGAGGAGGACGAACCGGCCGGGGTGTTCGGCCTGGGCCGAACGCACCAGACCCCACACCGTCGAGGCACCGAGCCCGTCGACACCGTCACCCGGACGCGCCGCCACGGCCCGTCGGGTCACGCACACGAGCCGCGCGCCATCGGTCCGGTCCTCCGCGATCCACCGCTGGACGGCGGACAGCGCGTCCTGAGCGTTGCGGTGCGCCAGGGCGACCGCGTCCTCACCGGGCTCCGCCGAGCAGCCGAAGGACACGACGACGGCCTCGGGAACGTCCTGCGACTGCCGCCCGTCCGGGTCGACGGACACCCACTCCACGTCGAACAGGGAATCCCGGTGTGAGTCCGCGGACGAGCGCAACTGCCGTGCGTCGAAAGGGCGCAGGGTCAACGAGCCCACCGTGACGACCGGCGCGCCCGAGGTGTCCGTGAGCTCCAGGGCGACGGACCCCGCCGGCAACGGAGAGATCCGCACCCGGACGGACGCGGCGCCCGCGGCGTGCAGCCGTATCCCGTTCCACGCGAACGGCAGCCGCAGCACGCCACCGTCCTCGTCCTCGCCTTCGCCCTCGCCGTCGCCGGCACGGCCGTCCGCGGCCCGCAGGCCCAGGGGGTGCAGGGCGGCGTCCAGGAGTGCCGGGTGCACGGCGAACAGGGCGTCGTCACCGCGCAGCGCCTCGGGCAGCTCCACCGTGGCGAACAGCTCCCCTCCGGCCCGCCACACGTCCTTCAGGCCACGGAAACCGGGCCCGTAGTCCTGGCCGCGGGCGTCCAGCAGCTCGTACACCTCCTCGGCGCGCACCCGCGTCGCCCCGGCCGGGGGCCAGGGGGTGGGGGCGGTGGACGCGTCCTGCTCCACCTCCTCCGGCCGGAGCAGGACACCGACCGCGTGCCGGGTCCAGGGGGACCCGTCGGTTCCGTCGGGTCCGGCCGCCACGGAGGTCCGGGAGTGGACGGTCAGCCGGCACCGCCCGGTGTCGTCGGGCTCGCCGAGCAGCAACTGCAGCTGGACGGAGGAGTCTTCGGGTACCACGAGTGGTGCTTCCAGGGTCAGTTCCTCCACGAGGGTGTGCCCGGTACGGGCACCCGCGCACAGCGCCAGATCGACGTAGGCGGTGCCGGGCAGTACGGCCGTGCCGTGCACCGCGTGGTCGGCCAGCCAGGGGTGATTGCGCAACGACAGCAGCCCGGTGAAGAGGTGCCCCTGTCCGTCCCCGAGCTGGAGATCCGCACCGAGCAGCGGGTGATCGGCGGCACCGAGACCGAAATCGGTGGCGTCCCCCACCGTCACCGGGGTGTTGATCCAGTGGCGTTGGCGTTGGAAGGGGTAGGTGGGGAGGGGTGTGGTGGGGGTGTTGGGGTTGTAGAGGTTGTTCCAGTTGATGGGGTGGTTGGTGGTGGTGTGGAGGGTGGTGAGTGCGGTGGTGAGGGTGTGGGGTTCGGGCTTGTTTTTGCGGAGGGTGGGGATGTGGGTGGCGGTGGTGTTGGTGTGTTGGGCGAGGGTGGTGAGGGTGGCGTCGGGTCCTATTTCGAGGTAGGTGGTGACGTCGTTTGCGTGGAGGGTGTGGAGGGCGTCGTGGAATCGGACGGGTTGGCGGGCGTGGTTGATCCAGTGTTCGGGGTCGGTGATTTCTTCGGTGGTGAGGAGGGTGCCGGTGAGGGTGGAGACGATGGGGATGGTGGGCGGGTGGTAGGTGAGTTTCTGCAGGGCGTGCCGGAATTCCTCCAGCATGGGTTCCATGAGGGGGGAGTGGAATGCGTGGGAGACGTTGAGGCGGGTGGTTTTGATGGTCGAGGGGAGTTGGCCGAGGAAGTGGGTGGTGGCTTCCTCGGTGCCGGCGACGACGGTGTGCCGGGGTCCGTTGATGGCGGCGATGGCGAGGTCGGGGGTCAGTAGAGGGGCGATGTCGGTGTAGGGGGCCTGGATGGCGGTCATGGTGCCGCCGGTGGGGAGGTGTTGCATGAGGCGGGCGCGGGTGGTGATGAGGGTGGTGGCGTCGGGGAGGGTGAGGACGCCTGCGATGTGGGCGGCGGCTATTTCGCCGATGGAGTGTCCGGTGAGGTGGTCGGGGGTGATTCCCCAGGATTCGATGAGGCGGTAGAGGGAGATCTGGAGGGCGAAGAGGGCGGGTTGGGCGTACTGGGTCTGCCGGAGGAGCTCGGTGTCTTCCAGGAGGGCGTGCTGCAGCGTCCGGGGGAGGTGGGGGTTGAGGTGTTCGCAGACGCTGTCGAAGGTCCGGGCGTAGACGGGGTAGGTGGTGTAGAGCTCGTGGCCCATCCGGGGGCGTTGGCTGCCCTGCCCGGTGAACATGAAGGCGAGCCGGCCGTCGTGGTCGGTGGTGTGTCCGAGGGTGAGGCCGGGGTGGGTTTCGCCGTGGGCGAGGGCGTCGAGGCCTGCGAGGAGTTCCTCGCGGTCGCTGCCGATGATGCCCGCCCGGTGCGGGAAGCGGGTGCGGGTCAGGGCCAGGGAGCGGCCGGTCTCCGCGATGGGGGTCCCGGGATGCGCGGTGACGTGTTCGTGCAGGCGGAGGGCCTGGTCACGCAAGGCCGCTTCGCTCTTCGCCGACACCACCCAGGGCGTCACGCCGGGGGAGTCCTGGACGGGCTGTGGGTCCTGCGCGGACTCGGGCTGTTCGAGGATGAGGTGGGCGTTGGTACCGCTGATGCCGAAGGAGGAGACAGCGGCACGGCGCGGGCGGCCGTCGGGAGTGGTCCAGGGTGCTGCACGGTCGAGGAGGGTGACGGCTCCGGCGGTCCAGTCGATGTGGGGGCTGGGTTCGTCGGCGTGGAGGGTTTTGGGGAGGAGGCCGTGGTGCATGGCCATGACCATTTTGATGATGCCGGCGACGCCTGCGGCGGCCTGGGTGTGGCCGATGTTGGATTTGAGGGAGCCCAGGCGCAGTGGCTGGTCGGTGGGGCGGTTCTGGCCGTAGGTGGCGAGGAGGGCCTGTGCCTCGATGGGGTCGCCGAGACGGGTGCCCGTGCCGTGCGCCTCGACGGCGTCGACGTCCGAGGGCGCCAGGCGGGCGTTCGCCAGGGCCTGGCGGATGACGCGTTCCTGGGCGGGGCCGTTGGGTGCGGTGAGGCCGTTGCTGGCGCCGTCCTGGTTGACGGCGCTGCCCCGGACGACGGCGAGGACCCGGTGGCCGTTGCGCTGAGCGTCGGAGAGCCGCTCCAGCAGGAGCAGGCCCGCGCCTTCGCTCCAGCCGGTGCCGTCGGCCTGCGCGGAGAAGGCCTTGCACCGGCCGTCCTCCGACAGCCCGCGCTGCCGGCTGAACTCGATGAAGGTGGTCGGCGTCGCCATGACGGTCACGCCGCCGGCCAGGGCCAGTCCGCACTCCCCGTTGCGCAGCGCCTGCGCCGCCAGGTGCAGTGCCACGAGTGAGGACGAGCAGGCCGTGTCGACCGTGATCGCCGGGCCTTCGAACCCCAGCGTGTACGACACCCGGCCCGAGGCCACGCTGCCCGCGCTGCCGCTGGTGAGGTAGCCCTCCAGCTCAGGCGGCATCGAGTGCAGTCTGGACGCGTAGTCGTTGTACATGATGCCGGTGAAGACGCCGGTGCGGGTGCCGCGGAGGGTGGTGGGGTCGATGCCGGCGCGTTCTACGGCTTCCCAGGCGGTTTCGAGGAGGAGGCGTTGCTGGGGGTCGGTGGCGAGGGCTTCGCGGGGGCTGAGTCCGAAGAATTCGGGGTCGAAGTCGGCTGCGTCGTAGAGGAAGCCGCCGTGGCGGGTGGTGGTGTGGCCGGTTTTGTCGGGGTCGGCGTCGTAGAGGTCTTCGGTGTTCCAGTCGCGGTCGGTGGGGAAGGGGCCGATGGCGTCGGTTTCGGTGGCGATGAGGTGCCAGAGGTCTTCGGGGGTGGTGACTCCGCCGGGGTAGCGGCAGGCCATGGAGACGATGACGATCGGGTCGTCGTCCCCGGTGCCCGCGGGTGTGGTGGTGGCGGGTTCGACAGGGCTGGTGGTTCCGGTGAGCTGTTCGCGCAGGTGTGCGGCGAGGGCGTGCGGGGTGGGGTGGTCGAAGGCGACGGTGCTGGACAGACGGAGTCCGGTGGCCGCGTTCAGGCGGTTGCGCAGTTCCACGACCATCAGCGAATCGAAACCGAGCCGGTGGAACTCGGCCTCCGCCTGCACGGATTGCCCCGCGCTGTAACCGAGTACGCCGCCGGCCGCGTCCCGGACCAGTTCCTCCAGCCTGGTCTGGCGCTGCTCCTCCGTGAGCCCGGCCAGGTCCCGCTCCAGCGAGGAGCCGGTTCGGCCGGTCGGCCGGACGGCCGGGGTCCGTACGAAGCCCCGTAGAACGGCCGGGGCGTGCTCCGCTTGACCGCGGAGCGAGACCGTGTCCAGCCGGGCGGGCACGAGTACCGCGTCCCGCGAACGGAGGGCCGCGTCGAAGAGGGCGAGTCCCTCCCGGGCGTCGAACGGCGCGATGCCCAGCCGCCCCAGCCGGGTGAGGTCACCCGCGTCCAGAGCGCTCGCCATGCCGCCGGCCACGTCCCAGAGTCCCCAGGCGAGGGAGGTGGCGGGGAGGCCTTGGGCGTGTCGGTGGGTGGCGAGGGCGTCGAGGTAGGTGTTGGCGGCGGCGTAGTTGGCCTGTCCGGGGGTGCCGAGGGTGCCGGCGATGGAGGAGTAGAGGACGAATGCGGTGAGGTTTGTGTTCCGGGTGAGTTCGTGGAGGTGGTGGGCGGCGTCGGTTTTGGGGTGGAGGACGGTGTGGAGGTCGTGGGGGGTGAGGGTTTCGATGGTGGTGTCGTGGGTGGTGCCCGCGGTGTGCACGACCGCCGTGAGGGGGTGGTCCGCGGGGACGGTGGCGAGCAGGGCGCTCAGCGCCTCCCGGTCCGAGACGTCGCACGCGGCCACCGTGACCCCGGCCCCGAGCGCGGTGAGTTCGGCCGTGAGGGTGTCGGCGCCTTGGGCGGCGGGGCCGCGGCGGCTGGTGAGGAGGAGGTGGCGTACGCCGTGTTCGGTGACGAGGTGGCGGGCCAGGAGGGCGCCGAGCGTTCCGGTGCCCCCGGTGATCAGCACCGTCCCCTCGGGGGCCAGGGCCGGGATCGAGCCCTCTGCTTCCCCGGCCTTCGTCAGGCGGGGAACCAGGAACTGACCTCCCCGCAAGGAGAGTTGGGTCTCGCCGGTGGTGACGGCACTGTGCAGGGCTTCGGGGGAGGGCTCGCAGTCGATGTCGTCGTCGCCGTCGATGTCGAGGAGGACGAACCGGCCGGGGTGTTCGGCCTGGGCCGAACGCACCAGACCCCACACCGCGGCGGCCACCGGGTCGACCGCGTCCGCCGTGGTCGCGTTCCTGGTGACCACGACCAGCCGCTGATCCGGGTCTGCAGCGGCGAGGTGGTCGTGGACCGCGCCGAGCGCCTCGCCGAGCACAGCCCGGAGCTGCTCCGGCCCGCCCGCGCCGACGGTCGCCGCCACGCGGTGCACCACGACCGGGGGCGCGGAGGCAGGAGCCGCGTCGAGGGCCGGGGCGGCCGCCGACCACTCCAGGCGGAACAGGGAGTCGTGCGGCCCGCGGCCGGCCCTGAGGGCACCGGCATCCACGTCCCGCACCGTCAGTGACGCGGCGGACAGCACCGGCCGGCCGGACACGTCGGTCACCGTCAGCACCACGTCGTCGTCCCCGGCCGCCGGAGCCAGCCGGGCCCGCAGGCGCGTGGCGCCGCCGCCGTGCAGGACGACATCGGACCAGACGAAGGGGAGCCGGACCAGCTGCGCCCCGCGAGCCGCTCCGAGGCCCGCCAGAGCGACGGTGTGCAGGGCGGAGTCGAGCAGCGCCGGGTGCAACGCGAAGTCGCCCGACCCTGCCTCCCCGGGGAGGGACAGCTCCGCGAAGGTCTCGTCGCCGAGCCGCCACGCGGCGCGCAGCCCCTGGAACGCGGGCCCGTACGCGTAGCCGTGATCAGCCAGGCGCTCGTACGCCCCGTCGAGGTCTAGGGCCACCGCGCCCGTGGGCGGCCACGTGGCCCCGATGCCCCCGCCCGCGGCGGTCCGGGTCGCGGGGGCGAGGGTGCCACTGGCGTGCCGGGACCATGCGGAGGCGCCCTCGCGGCGGGAGTACAGCCGCACCGGCCGCGTCCCCTCGGTGTCGGCGCTCCCCACCCTGAGCTGGATGTCCACTGCCACGCCGTCCGGCAGTGCGAGCGGCGCCTCCAGGGTCAGGTCCCGCACCACGGGCGCGTCGAGTCGTGAGCCCGCTACGAGTGCCAGCTCCAGCATCGCCGTGCCGGGGAGGAGCGGGGTGCCGAGGACGGCGTGGTCGGCGAGCCACGGCTGCCTCGTCGGCGTCAGCCGCCCGGTGAACAGGTGGCCCTCCTCGCCGGCGAGCTCCACGGCCGCACCCAGCAGCGGATGTTCGGCCGCGGAGAGGCCGGCCGACCCCAGGTTCCCCACCGTCACCGGGGTGTTGATCCAGTGGCGTTGGCGTTGGAAGGGGTAGGTGGGGAGGGGTGTGGTGGGGGTGTTGGGGTTGTAGAGGTTGTTCCAGTTGATGGGGTGGTTGGTGGTGGTGTGGAGGGTGGTGAGTGCGGTGGTGAGGGTGTGGGGTTCGGGCTTGTTTTTGCGGAGGGTGGGGATGTGGGTGGCGGTGGTGTTGGTGTGTTGGGCGAGGGTGGTGAGGGTGGCGTCGGGTCCTATTTCGAGGTAGGTGGTGACGCCGTTTGCGTGGAGGGTGTGGAGGGCGTTGTGGAATCGGACGGGTTGGCGGGCGTGGTTGATCCAGTGTTCGGGGTCGGTGATTTCTTCGGTGGTGAGGAGGGTGCCGGTGAGGGTGGAGACGATGGGGATGGTGGGCGGGTGGTAGGTGAGGGAGCGTGCGGTCTCACGGAATGCTTCGAGCATGGGTTCCATGAGGGGGGAGTGGAACGCGTGCGAGACGTTGAGACGGGTCGTCTTGGTGCCGGCGGGCAGCTGGGCTGTGATGGCGGTGACGGCTTCGTCTTCGCCTGAGATGACGGTCGAGCGGGGTCCGTTGACGGCGGCGATGGACACCTGCCCGGTGTGTGGGGCGAGGAGGGGTGCCACCTCTGCTTCCCCGGCCTGGATGGCGGTCATGGTGCCGCCGGTGGGGAGGTGTTGCATGAGGCGGGCGCGGGTGGTGATGAGGGTGGTGGCGTCGGGGAGGGTGAGGACGCCTGCGATGTGGGCGGCGGCTATTTCGCCGATGGAGTGTCCGGTGAGGTGGTCGGGGGTGATTCCCCAGGATTCGATGAGGCGGTAGAGGGAGATCTGGAGGGCGAAGAGGGCGGGTTGGGCGTACTGGGTCTGCCGGAGGAGCTCGGTGTCCTCGAATACGGCCTCGCGCAGCGGGCGGGGGAGGTGGGGGTCCATTCCCTCGCAGATGGTGTCGAAGGTCCGGGCGTAGACGGGGTAGGTGGTGTAGAGCTCGTGGCCCATCCGGGGGCGTTGGCTGCCCTGCCCCGTGAACATGAAGGCCAGGCGGCCCTGATCGGTGGCCTTCGCCTGGACGAGGCGGGGGTGTGTGGCGCCGAGGGCGAGGGCGTCGAGCCCTTCGAGGAACCCGTCGATGTCCTCGGCCACGACCGCCGCACGGTGATCGAAGGAAGTCCGTGTGACCACCAGCGAGCGGCCCACTTCCGCCGGGCGCGGTGCCGGCCCGGTGGCGACCATGTCACGCAGTCGCGCCGCCTGTTCCCGTAGCGCCTCGGGGTGGGGCGCCGACAACACCCACGGCAGCGGGCCGCCGGTGTCGGGCCTGTCATCCTCCGGGCGGGCGCCCTCCGCGGCCGGCTCGGCCGCCTCCAGGATGAGGTGGGCGTTGGTGCCGCTGATGCCGAAGGAGGAGACAGCGGCACGGCGCGGGCGGCCGTCGGGAGTGGTCCAGGGTGCTGCACGGTCGAGGAGGGTGACGGCTCCGGCGGTCCAGTCGATGTGGGGGCTGGGTTCGTCGGCGTGGAGGGTTTTGGGGAGGAGGCCGTGGTGCATGGCCATGACCATTTTGATGATGCCGGCGACGCCTGCGGCGGCCTGGGTGTGGCCGATGTTGGATTTGAGGGAGCCCAGGCGCAGTGGCTGGTCGGTGGGGCGGTTCTGGCCGTAGGTGGCGAGGAGGGCCTGGGCTTCGATGGGGTCGCCGAGACGGGTGCCCGTGCCGTGCGCCTCCACGGCGTCCACGTCGGCCGGCTGGAGGCGGGCGGAGGCGAGGGCCTGGCGGATGACGCGTTCCTGGGCGGGGCCGTTGGGTGCGGTGAGGCCGTTGCTGGCGCCGTCCTGGTTGACGGCACTGCCCTTGATCACCGCGAGGACCTGGTGACCGTTGCGCCGAGCGTCGGAGAGCCTCTCCAGCAGCAGTAGCCCCGTACCTTCGGAGAATCCCGTTCCGTCCGCGTCCGCGGAGAAGGCCTTGCACCGGCCGTCCTCCGACAGGCCGCGCTGGCGGCTGAACTCGATGAGGGTGTTGGGTGTCGCCATGACGGTCACGCCGCCGGCCAGGGCCAGTCCGCACTCCCCGTTGCGCAGTGCCTGGGCCGCCAGGTGGACGGCCACGAGGGAGGAGGAGCAGGCCGTGTCGACGCTGATCGCGGGCCCTTCCAGCCCCAGCGTGTACGAGATCCGGCCCGAGGCCACGCTGCCGTAGCTGCCGTTGCGCAGGTACCCGTCCAGCTCCTCCGGGGCGGTGGTCAGCCGTGAACCGTAGTCGTTGTACATGATGCCGGTGAAGACGCCGGTGCGGGTGCCGCGGAGGGTGGTGGGGTCGATGCCGGCGCGTTCTACGGCTTCCCAGGCGGTTTCGAGGAGGAGGCGTTGCTGGGGGTCGGTGGCGAGGGCTTCGCGGGGGCTGAGTCCGAAGAATTCGGGGTCGAAGTCGGCTGCGTCGTAGAGGAAGCCGCCGTGGCGGGTGGTGGTGTGGCCGGTTTTGTCGGGGTCGGCGTCGTAGAGGTCTTCGGTGTTCCAGTCGCGGTCGGTGGGGAAGGGGCCGATGGCGTCGGTTTCGGTGGCGATGAGGTGCCAGAGGTCTTCGGGGGTGGTGACTCCGCCGGGGTAGCGGCAGGCCATGGAGACGATGGCGATCGGGTCGTCGTCCCCGGTGCCCGCGGGTGTGGTGGTGGCGGGTTCGACAGGGCTGGTGGTTCCGGTGAGCTGTTCGCGCAGGTGTGCGGCGAGGGCGTGCGGGGTGGGGTGGTCGAAGGCGACGGTGCTGGACAGACGGAGTCCGGTGGCCGCGTTCAGGCGGTTGCGCAGTTCCACGACCATCAGCGAATCGAAACCGAGCTTCTTGAAGGACTGGTTCGCCGCGATGCCCTCGGTGCCGTCGTGGCCGAGGACGGTGGCCACCTGGCGGCGTGCGAAGTCGAGCAGCTCGCGTTCGCGTTCGTCCTCCGGGAGCACGGCCATCCGCTGGGCCCAGCCACCGCCGGCCGCACCACCGTCCGCCAGGTGCGCGGCACGCCGCGCGGGAGCCCGTACCAGATCGCGGAAGACGGCCGGCACTCCGTCGGAGGCCGCGCGGGACCTCAGCCCGGCGAGGTCCAGCCGGGCCGGTACGAGCACCGCCTCCTCGCGCGTCAGCGCGGCGTCGAAGAGGGCCAGACCCTCGTCGGACGGCAGCGGGGCCACCCCCGCGCGGGCCATGCGGGCGATGTCCGCGGCGGCCAGGTGCCCGGTCAGCCCACTGGCCTCCTCCCACAGCCCCCAGGCGAGGGAGGTGGCGGGCAGGCCCTGGGCGCGCCGGTGGGCGGCCAGGCCGTCGAGGTAGGCGTTGGCCGCCGCGTAGTTGGCCTGCCCCGCGTAGCCGATGGTGGCGACGACGGACGAGAAGAGTACGAACGCGGCGAGACCGTGGTCCCGCGTCAGCTCGTGCAGGTGCCGTGCGGCGTCCGCCTTGGCGCCCAGCGTGGCGGCCAGGCGTTCCGGAGTCAGGCTCTCGAAGGTGCCGTCGTCCAGGGCCCCCGCCGTGTGCACGACCGCCGTGAGGGGGTGGTCCGCGGGGACGGTGGCGAGCAGGGCGCCGAGTGCCTCGCGGTCCGAGACGTCGCACGCGGCGACCGTGACCCGGGCCCCGAGCGCGGTGAGTTCGGTGGTGAGCCCGTCGGCGCCTTCGGCGGCGGGTCCGCGCCGGCTGGTGAGGACCAGGTGGCGCACTCCGTGCTCGGTGACCAGGTGGCGGGCGAGGAGGGCACCGAGCGTTCCGGTCCCGCCGGTGATCAGTACCGTCCCCTCCGGATCCAGGGCCGGATCCAGGGCCGGATCCCGGCCCTCGACGCTCCCGGCCCGGACCAGACGCGGCACCAGCAGCTCGCCGCCACGCACCGCGAGCTGGGGTTCGCCGCAGGCCAGGGCGGCCGGGAGGGCTTCGGCGGTGGTCCCGGCCGGGTCCGCGTCGAGCAGGACGATACGACCCGGCTGTTCGGACTGGGCCGTGCGCAGCAGACCCCAGACGGCCGCAGCGGCGAGGTCGGTGACGTCCTCGCCGGACCGGGCCGCGACGGCGCCCCGGGTGGTGACGACGAGCCGCGCGTGGGCGGAACCCGGGTCGCCCAGCCAGTCCTGGACCCGCCGCAGCACCTCTCCGAGCGTGGCGTCGAGGTCTCCACCGGCACAGTGCAGCACCGCGTCGGCTCCTCCCTCGCCGCCGACCCCGACCCCGGCCCCCTCCCCGTCCGCGCCGAGCACGACCGGCGTGGGACGGGCCGCCCCGTCGGCGGGCGCCGCGACCCCCGCCGCGACCCAGTCCAGCCGGTACAGCGACCGGCCGGGCCCCGACGCATGCCCGGCGGCGGCCAGCTGCTCGACGGATACGGGCCGCAGCGCCAGCAGCCCGGCCTCCGCGACACGGGCACCCGTCGGGTCGAAGGCCGTCACCGACACCGCGTCCGGACCGACGGGTGCGAACGCCACCCGCAGCTCCCGCGCCCCCGTGGCGTGCAGCCGCACCCCGTCCCAGGCGAACGGCAGCAGTGGCCCCTCCCAGGGACCGTCCCGCAGCACGACGGCGTGCAACGCCGCGTCGAGGAGCGCCGGATGCAGCCCGAACGCCTCGGCGTCCGCCCGCTGCGCCTCCGCGAGCCGCACCTCCGCGAACACCTCCTCACCGCGCCGCCACAGGGCGGTGAGCCCCTGGAAGGCGGGGCCGTACTCGTAGCCCCGCGCCGCCAGCTGCTCGTAGCGAGAGCCCAGGTCGACGGGCTCGGCACCCGTCGGCGGCCACACCCCGAGGGATTCCGGTTCCCCGGCCGTCGGCTCGTCGGGCGACAGGGACGCCGTCGCGTGGCGGGTCCACTCCCCGGCTTCCGCGCCGGGAGCGGTCGGCGCCGGCCGCGAGTGCACGCGCAACGGCCGCGCCCCCGCCGCGTCCGGAGCCCCCACGGTCAGCTGGAGCTGGACGTCGGCGTGCTCGCGCAGCACCAGGGGAGCTTCGAGGGTGAGGTCGTCGACGCGGTCGCAGCCGGCCTCGGCCGCCGCACGCAGCGCGAGGTCCACGAACCCGGTCCCGGGCAGGAGCACGGTGCCCGCCACGGCGTGGTCGGCCAGCCACGGGTGGGCGCGCAGCGACAGTCGGCCGGTGAGCAGCAGCCCGTCACCGTCGGCGAGGGAGACCAGGGCCCCGAGCAGCGGATGGTCCGCGGCGTCGAGCCCGGCACCGGCCACGTCCGCCCCGGCGGGCGGCGCCTCGATCCAGTACCGGCTGCGCTGGAACGCGTACGTGGGCAGGTCCACCGGCCGGGCCGGACCCGCCGTGCCGGGCACCGCCGCCCAGTCCACGTCGGCGCCGCCCGTGAACACGGTGGCCAGCGACCTCAGGAACGCCCGCCAGTCGCCCTTGTCACGGCGCAGCGATCCGACGACCAGGGCGGCGGCGTCGTGCCCGGCCGCGTGCGCGGACTCCGCCACGTCCTCCAGCGTGGCCTGCACCCCCGTCGTCAGGACGGGATGCGGGCTGCTCTCGATGAACGTCCGGTAGCCGTCGGCGGCCAGGGCGCGGATCGCCTTCTCGAACTGGACGGTGCCGCGGAGGTTGCGGTACCAGTAGTCGCCGTCCAGCACGGCCGTGTCCACCGGCTCGCCCAGCAGCGTCGAGTAGAACGCCACGCCCGACGAGCGGGGCGTCACGTCGGCGAGCGCCGTCAGCACCGCCTCGCGGATCTCCTCCACGTGCGCGGAGTGCGAGGCGTAGTCCACCGCGATCGTCCTGGCCTCGACGCCCTCGGACCGGCAGGACTCCACCAGCTCCGCCAACGCCCTCGGGTCACCGGACACCACCGTCGCGGACGGTCCGTTGGCGGCCGCGACCGACAGCCGGTCCCCCCAGGGCTCCAGCCGGGCCCGGGTCTCCTCCAGCGGCAGGGGGACGGAGCCCATGCCGCCCTTCCCCGCGAGCGCGCGGATCGCCCGGCTGCGCAGCGCCACCACCTTCGCCGCGTCGTCGAGGGAGAGCGCGCCCGCGACGTACGCCGCCGCGATCTCACCCTGGGAGTGGCCCACCACGGCGGTGGGGACGACGCCCACGGAGCGCCACACCTCGGCCAGCGAGACCATCACCGCGAACAGCGCGGGCTGCACCACGTCCACCCGCTCCAGCCCCGGAGCGCCCGGGGCCGCGCGCAGGACCTCGGTCAGGGACCAGTCCACGTACGGGGCCAGGGCGCGTTCGCACGCGGCGATGGAATCGGCGAACACGGTGTGGGAATCGAGGAGGTCCACCGCCATCCCCGCCCACTGCGAACCCTGCCCGGGGAAGACCAGGACGGTCCGTCCCCCGCCGTCGGAGGCCCCCTCGACCACCGTGGCCGGGGACTCGCCGCGGGCCAGCGCCTCCAGGGCGTCGAGGAGGGACTGCCGGTCCTCACCGAGGACCACGGCACGGTGGTCGAGGAGGGCACGGCCGGCGACGAGGGCGTGGGCGACATCGGCGGGCTGGAGCTCGGGCCCCGCGAGGAGGTGCTCGTGCAGCCGGCCCGCCTGGGCGCGCAGCGCCGGTGCGTCCTTGGCCGACAGCACCCACGGGATCGCGGTGCCCTCGACGGGCGTGGTCCCCGAGACCTCCTCGGTGGGCGGTGCCTGTTCGAGGATGAGGTGGGCGTTGGTGCCGCTGATGCCGAAGGAGGAGACGGCGGCGCGGCGGGGGCGTTCGGTGTCGGGCTGCCAGGGGGTGGCTTCGGTGAGGAGGGTGACGGCTCCGGCGGTCCAGTCGATGTGGGGGCTGGGTTCGTCGGCGTGGAGGGTTTTGGGGAGGAGGCCGTGATGCATGGCCATGACCATTTTGATGACGCCGCCGACGCCTGCGGCGGCCTGGGTGTGGCCGATGTTGGATTTGAGGGAGCCGAGGTGCAGGGGTCGGTCGGTGGGGCGGTTCTGGCCGTAGGTGGCGAGGAGGGCCTGGGCTTCGATGGGGTCGCCGAGGCGGGTGCCCGTGCCGTGGGCTTCCACGGCGTCGACGTCCGCCGGTTCCAGGCGGGCGCTCGCCAGGGCCTGGCGGATCACCCGCGCCTGCGACGGACCGTTCGGGGCGGACAGGCCGTTGCTGGCACCGTCCTGGTTGACGGCGCTGCCCCGGATGACGGCCAGGACCCGGTGGCCGTTGGCCTCCGCGTCCGACAGCCGCTCCAGCGCGAGCACGCCCACGCCCTCGCCCCACGCCGTGCCGTCGGCGTCCGCGGAGAAGGCCTTGCAACGGCCGTCCGCGGACAGCCCGCGCTGCCGGCTGAACTCCACGAACATGCCGGGCGACGCCATCACCGTCGCACCACCGGCCAGGGCGATCCCGCACTCTCCCTGCCGCAGCGACTGCGCGGCGAGGTGCAGGGCCACCAGGGAGGACGAGCACGCCGTGTCGACGGTCACCGCGGGCCCCTCCAGACCCAGCGTGTACGCCACCCGGCCCGAGGCCACGCTCGCCGTGTTGCCGGTGAGCAGGTACCCCTCGTACCCCTCCGCCGGCTCGTGCAGCCGGGGCCCGTAGTCCTGTGACATGGCGCCTACGAAGACACCCGTCGAGGAACCGCGCAGCGAGGTCGGGGCGATCCCCGCGCGCTCCAGCGCCTCCCACGAGGTCTCCAGCAGCAGCCGCTGCTGGGGGTCCATCGCGGCGGCCTCGCGCGGGGAGATGCCGAAGAACGCGGGATCGAACGCGTCGGCGTCATGGAGGAAGCCACCGTGCCGGGCATAGGTCTTGCCGGGCCGGCCGGGCACCGGATCGTACAGCTCCTCGATGTCCCAGCCGCGGTTGACGGGCAGACCGGAGATGGCGTCGCCGCCCGCCTCGACCAGCCGCCACAGGTCCTCCGGCGAACCGAGCCCGCCCGGGTAGCGGCAGGCCATGCCCACGATGGCGATCGGCTCGTCGGAGATCCGCGCGGCGGCCACGCCCCCGGCAGTGGTCCCGGCCGAACCGTCCGTGAGCTCCGTCAGCAGGTGGTCGGCCAGCGCGGAGGGGCTCGGGTAGTCGTAGATCAGCGTCGAGGAGAGGCTCAGCCCGGTGACGGCGTTCATCCGCCGCTGGAACTCCACCGCGCCCAGCGAGTCGAAGCCGAGCTCCTTGAACTTCTCCGTGGGATCGACCGAGTTCGGTGTCACATGCCCGAGCACGGTCGCCACGGCGGTACGGACCAGCTCCAGGAGGAGGCGTTCACCCTCGGCCCGCGACACCGCGCGGAGGCGCTCGGCGAGCGACAGCTCGACGGACGCCGGCTCTTCCCCGCCCGCCGTGGGACCCGTCGCGCGCGGGGCGGCGGTGGCGGTGGGAACGCTGTCGATCCAGTGGCGTTGGCGTTGGAAGGGGTAGGTGGGGAGGGGTGTGGTGGGGGTGTTGGGGTTGTAGAGGTTGTTCCAGTTGATGGGGTGGTTGGTGGTGGTGTGGAGGGTGGTGAGTGCGGTGGTGAGGGTGTGGGGTTCGGGCTTGTTTTTGCGGAGGGTGGGGATGTGGGTGGCGGTGGTGTTGGTGTGTTGGGCGAGGGTGGTGAGGGTGGCGTCGGGTCCTATTTCGAGGTAGGTGGTGACGCCGTTTGCGTGGAGGGTGTGGAGGGCGTTGTGGAATCGGACGGGTTGGCGGGCGTGGTTGATCCAGTGTTCGGGGTCGGTGATTTCTTCGGTGGTGAGGAGGGTGCCGGTGAGGGTGGAGACGATGGGGATGGTGGGCGGGTGGTAGGTGAGGGAGCGTGCGGTCTCACGGAATGCTTCGAGCATGGGTTCCATGAGGGGGGAGTGGAACGCGTGCGAGACGTTGAGACGGGTCGTCTTGGTGCCGGCGGGCAGCTGGGCTGTGATGGCGGTGACGGCTTCGTCTTCGCCTGAGATGACGGTCGAGCGGGGTCCGTTGACGGCGGCGATGGACACCTGCCCGGTGTGTGGGGCGAGGAGGGGTGCCACCTCTGCTTCCCCGGCCTGGATGGCGGTCATGGTGCCGCCGGTGGGGAGGTGTTGCATGAGGCGGGCGCGGGTGGTGATGAGGGTGGTGGCGTCGGGGAGGGTGAGGACGCCTGCGATGTGGGCGGCGGCTATTTCGCCGATGGAGTGTCCGGTGAGGTGGTCGGGGGTGATTCCCCAGGATTCGATGAGGCGGTAGAGGGAGATCTGGAGGGCGAAGAGGGCGGGTTGGGCGTACTGGGTCTGCCGGAGGAGCTCGGTGTCCTCGAATACGGCCTCGCGCAGCGGGCGGGGGAGGTGGGGGTCCATTCCCTCGCAGATGGTGTCGAAGGTCCGGGCGTAGACGGGGTAGGTGGTGTAGAGCTCGTGGCCCATCCGGGGGCGTTGGCTGCCCTGCCCGGTGAACATGAAGGCGAGCCGGCCGTCGTGGTCGGTGGTGTGTCCGAGGGTGAGGCCGGGGTGGGTTTCGCCGTGGGCGAGGGCGTCGAGGCCTGCGAGGAGTTCCTCGCGGTCGCTGCCGATGATGCCCGCCCGGTGCGGGAAGCGGGTCCGGGTCAGGGCCAGGGAGCGGCCGGTTTCGGCGGGGGTGGCCTCGGGGTGTGCGCAGAGGTGTTCGTGGAGGCGGCGGGCCTGGTCGCGTAGGGCTGCCTCACCCTTCGCCGACACCACCCACGGCAACGGGCCGTCCCCGCGCGACACCGGCTCCCCGGACTCCACGGACTCCCCGGGCTCCACGGTCGTCACGGGCTCCGCAGCCGTCGCCGCAGCGGGAGCCTCCGCCACGATGAGGTGGCAGTTCGTCCCGCCCATGCCGAAGGAGGACACACCCGCGATCAGCGGACGGTCCGGGCGCGGCCAGGGCGCGAGCTCCGTCTGCACCGCCAGGTTCAGGTCGGCCAGCGGGATCCGCGGGTGGGGGGAGACGTGGTTGAGGCTCGGCGGCAGCATCCGGTGGCTGATGCTCAGCGCGACCTTGAGCAGGCCCACGATGCCGGCAGCGCCCTCCAGATGGCCGACGTTCGTCTTGGCCGAGCCCACCGGGAGCGGGAAGTCCGCGGCGCGCTCCACGCCCAGCGCCGCACCGAGCGCCGCCGCCTCGACGGGATCGCCGACCGGTGTTCCGGTGCCGTGCAGCTCCACGTACTGCAGGTCCTCCGCCGACACCCCGGCGTTGAGGCGCGCCAGCCGCAGCACCTCCTCCTGGGCGCTCGCGCTGGGCACCGTCAGCCCGTCCGTCGCGCCGTCGTTGTTGACGGCGCCACCGCGGATCACGCAGTACACCTGGTCACCGTCGCGCAGCGCCCGGTCCAGGGGTTTGAGGACGACCAGACCGCCGCCCTCGCCCCTGACGTAGCCGTTGGCGCGCGCGTCGAAGGTGTAGCAGCGGCCGTCCGGCGACAGACCGCCGAACTTGGCGGCGCTCACCGTGCTCTCCGGCGCGAGGTTGAGGCTCACGCCACCCGCGAGGGCGAGGGTGGACTCGCTGCGGCGCAGGCTCTCGCAGGCCATGTGCACGGCGACCAGCGAAGAGGACTGGACCGTGTCCACCGTGACGCTCGGGCCGTGCAGACCCAGCGTGTAGGACACGCGGTTCGCGATGATGCCGCGCTGGAGCCCCGTGAGGGTGTGCCGCCCGATGGACTCGGCCCCGCCGCGCCGCAGCAGGTTCCCGTAGTCGTCCGCGATGGCACCGATGAAGACCCCCGTGCGCGTGTCGCGCACCGCCGACGGGAGCAGCCTGGCGTCCTCCAGGGCCTCCCAGCTCAGCTCCAGCACCAGCCGCTGCTGCGGGTCCATGGCCGCGGCCTCGCGCGGGGAGACGCCGAAGAAGGCGGCGTCGAACCGGTCCACCTGATCGAGGTAGGCGCCACGGCGCGTCACCGCCTTGCCCGGTGCGTCCGGATCGGCGTCGTACCAGGCTTCGGCGTCCCAGCGGTCCTTCGGAGTCTCGCCGACCGCGTCGACACCGGCCCGGAGGTTGTCCCAGAACGCCTCGGGGTGGGATGCCTCGGGCAGGCGGCAGGAGAGTCCGACCACGGCGATCGGAACGTCCCGGACAACGGCGGTGCCGGAGGCGGCGGGGTCAGTCTGACTCACGATGGGTTCCATGCCGTTCATCCTCGGAACGGCATATAACGTGCCCCTAACCCGTGCCTTACGAAGCGCTCAGCAGACCGGACGGCCCCCGGTGGAGCCCGCTGCGGCCTCGGCGGCCGCCACGGGAGGCGGCACCGACGGCAGCGGTTCCCCGAGCGGGACCAGCCGGCCCGGCCGGCCGGCCGCCAGCGCGCCGCCCTTCGCCGAGACCCGGCCGGTCGGCACCGCCCGCAGGGTGCCGAGGGCGGCGACGTACGCGACGAAGCTGTCCGTGTCCCGCCGGTGCCGGGCCGGATCCCGGAACCCGCCGAGCGCCGGGTACCCGTCCTGCCCGGTCAGCGTGTACGAGGACGTCACCACCCGGTACGTGCTGTCCAGGCGCAGCGCGGAGCCCCCGATGAGCACGTCGGCGGGCGCCACCCGGTCACCGGCCGGCCCCGAGGCGTCGAAGGAGTACCGTACGTTGGCGGAGACCGCGAGCGGCGCGTACGTCAGCCGGCCCTGCGCGTCCTGCGCCCACTGCTGTTCCAGGGCGTCGTGGAGCTGCCGTCCGGTGACCGACGCCGTGACCAGGGGACTGCCGTACCCGACCGCCCGCCAGGCCCGCTCGAAGGTGACGGGATCCTCCGTGGCGGACCCGAGGAGCAGGTCCGTGTTGATGAGGCTCCGGCCGGTCCGCGGGGCCAGCGCGATCAACGCCAGGTCCGCGGCGTCCCCTTCGGGATGCGGGCTGGTGTCGAAGGAGTCCGCCGGCTGAGCCGAGGCCCACAGCGCCCAGTCGGCCACCAGGTTGCCCATCGTGCTCTCCCCGGCCGGTGACAGGGCGCGGCGGAACGAGGCCCGCTGTCGGCCGATCGTCGTGCCCGCGTACCGGGTGGCGTACCCCTGCCAGTAGTCGACCACCTTGCGCATCTCCGGATCGGGCTCGACGTCACGGGTGTTGGGGTGGTTGGTCGACGTGGTCAGCTCCCGGGCGACGGCACCGGTCACGGGATCGAGGCGCAGGGTGATCTCGTTGACGATCTGGCCGTGGCAGCCCGCCTCGACGAACGGCCGCAGCCGCCCGGAGGGATCGGGAAGCATCATCGTGAAGGCGCAGTGCCAGTGCCCCGTCACGATCGCGTCGATGTCCGCGGACACGCGCAGCGCCAGGTCGTACGCCGGCCCGCTCGGGTCGCTGCCCGAGTCGAACGCGGATCCGGCCACCGCGCCGTCGTGCATGCTGAGCACGATGGCGTTGACCCCGCGGGCCTTGAGCTCGGCGGCGCAGCGGTTCGCGGCGGACACCTCGTCGAGCGTGGCCAGGCCCGGCTGGAAGGAGTTGGAGAACCGCTCCGTGCCCAGGGCGGTGAGGTGGATGAAGCCGAGGGGCAACCGCCGTCCGCCAGGGGCGCTCACCCACTCGACGTGGTACGGCGGGAGCACGGTCGCCCCGCCCGGTCCCGCGACGGCATTGGCGCTGTAGTAGCGGAAGTCGGCGCCGTGGAAGCGCCTGCCGCGCGAGTCCGGGAACGTGTTCGTGCGCCCCTCGCCCTCGTGGGGCAGGCCTTGCTCCATGTGCCGGACGAGGAATCCGGGAGTGCGGTCGAACTCGTGGTTCCCGGCCGTCGCGAAGTCGAGCCCCATCAGGTTGAGCGCCTCGATGGTCGGCTCGTCGGACAGGGCGAACGCGGGGAACTCCCAGCCCGAGAAGAGGTCGCCCGGCGCGAAGAAGAAGGAGTTGGCGCGTCCGGCCCGCAGCCGCCGCAGATGGGTGGCCATGTACGCGACCCCGCCCACCGTGTACGTCTGCCCGCCCGCTCCGGTGATCACGGAATCCCGGGCGGGCGGGGCACTCAAGTAGCCGTGCAGATCGGTGATGTTCAGCAGTTGCACGTCCACGTACCCGGCTCCGCTGACGGTGTCGAGCGCCGCCCGGGTGGCCGCGGCGGCGGTACCCGTGACGGCGCGCACGCCGACGGCCCCCGCCGCGGTCAGGAAGACGCGCCGGCCCAGTCCGTTCATGGACACTCCCTCAACGACGTACGAGAGCTGCTGGAAGGGTTCGTGCACCGGTCTCCCCGGCCCGCGAGACCAACCGGTGTGCGCTATGCGCCCGGTAGGCGAACCCGGGACGAACTCCGGGTCCCCGCCACGGCGTCCTGCCCGGCCCGACCGGCAAGCGGAGACCCTCTCCTGACGGCTCGTCTGATGTTGGGGGACAGGATGGAGCGGTTGGAGGAGGCCGACCCGGTAACGGTCGGCGGGTACCCGACCATCACTCCAGCAAGCGTGGCGGCCATCGGCGCGCTGCCCGAGGAACCGGTGCTGCGGATGACCGCGGGACTGGCCACGGCCCTCGGGGACATCCACCGGGCCGGCCTGGTGCACCGGGACCTGAAGCCGTCGAACGCGCTCCTCGCCGATGACGGGCCCCGCGTGATCGGCTTCGGGATCGCGCGGGCGGCCGACGGCGAGGACGGCAGCGAACTGACCACCGCGGGCCGGCTGGTCGGCTCGCCCGGGTTCATGTCGCCCGAGCAGGCCCAGGGAGCCCCGCTGGACCCGGCCAGTGACATCTTCTCCCTCGGGACGGTGCTGGTCATGGCATGCACGGGAGCGTCCCCGTTCACGGGGCCTTCCATGCCCCAGACCCTGTACAACATCGTGCGCACCGCTCCCGGTCTGCAGCGGCGTGATGACGAGCGCCGCGACCGGGAGCGAGACGGGGCCGAGCCGCTCCTCGGGCGAGCGCCTCAGTACCGTTCCGGTTCCACGGCGTCGACCGCGGCCCGCAGCTCCCCGTCTCCGGCGGACAGGTCCCGCGCGGCGGCCGGCAGCCCGCGGCCACTGGGTGGTGTTCCGGGGGCGCACGGATACGGGCCCCGGCGAGCGGGGCCCGTATCGGCGGCACGGCGGGGCACTGTCAGGCGGTACGGGTGCTGGTGCGGCCGCTGTCCGTGCACAGGGCCCAGATGACGAAGAGGGAGACGGCGATCGAGACGAGCGCCCACAGTGGCGTGTAGGGCAGCCACATGAAGTCGAAGATCACGTTGATGGAGGCCAGCGCCACACCCATGACCCGTGCCCAGCCCGCGCCCTTGAGGAGACCGGCGCCGACGATGAGCAGGACGATGCCGAGCAGCAGGTGGATCCAGCCCCACGCTTGGACGTTGAACTTGAACACGTAGGAACCCAGCCGCGTGTAGACCTCGTCCTGCGCGATTCCGGAGATGCCCTTGATCACGCCGAGGACGCCGTCCACCAGCAGCAGCACGGCGGCGAACATCGTGCCGCCCGCGGCCCACGCGCCGCTGGCGCTGTGGGGCTGGGGAGACCTGGGGGTGGTGCTCTGTTGGGACACTGAATGCTCCTTGGACCGAGGGACGCCGCTTCCGGCAGGCAGTCCCATCGTTCGGCGGCGCCCGGGAGGGGGACACCGGAGCGCGGCCGTTCGGGTGAATTCCGCGGGGCCGCCCTGCGGCGGGGGCGGGTCAGGCCCGGTTCCGGCGGGCCCGTGTGCCGCGTACGGGGCGCACCGCGCGGGTGATGCCGAAGCCGAGGAGCCGGGGCGGGACGGTGATGGCACCCGCGTACGCGCCGGGGTGGCCGATGAGGCCGTCCCCCTGGTGGTCGTCCCCGTTGCGGCGGGGCAGGCGCACGATCGGGAAGACCGCCGGGATCCCCGCCGGCCTCCGTAAGACTTCCGTCATCGCGGCGCCCCTGTCCCCGGGGATGCCGGCGCCGTTCAATGGCGGGAGACGGAACAGCGAGGGAAGGCGGAGTGCGGTGGCCACGAAGAATCGGCGCCGGGGAGCGGTCGTCGCGGTACTGATCGCGGTGACGGCGGTGCTGGGGGCCGGCCTCTACTGGTTCCAGCCGTGGAGGCTGTGGCAGGACGACACCGTCCGCGATGCCCTTCCGGTCGCCGGGCCCGCCCCGGCCTCCTCGCGGTCCGCTCCCGCGGAACCCCGTACGGTCGCCCGGGGCACGCTGATCAGCCACGAGCACACCACCACGGGCACGGCCAGGATCATCCGTCTCCCCGACGGCAGCCACACCCTGCGCCTGGAGGGCCTGGACACGAGCAGCGGCCCCGACCTGCGGGTCTGGATCACGGACGCGCCGGTGAAGGAGGGCGTCGCGGGCTGGCGCGTGTTCGACGACGGGAAGCACCTGAGCCTGGGCGGGCTCAAGGGGAACAAGGGCGATCAGAACTACGCGATCCCCGCCGGCGTGAACCCCGCCGAGTACACCAGCGTCACCATCTGGTGCGACCGCTTCGACGTCTCCTTCGGCGCGGCCCCCCTCACCGCCGTGTGACCACGGCGGTGAGGGGTCCGGGCCCGTGCCCGGGCCGGCCGCGGCGGGCCGGCCCGGACCTCGGACTCAGACCAGGTCGAACCGGTCCAGGTTCATGACCTTGTCCCAGGCGGAGACGAAGTCCTTGACGAACTTCTCCTTCGCGTCGTCGCTCGCGTACACCTCGGCGACGGCCCGCAGCTCCGAGTTCGACCCGAAGACCAGGTCGGCGCGGGTGCCGGTCCACTTGACCGCACCCGTGGAGGCGTCGCGGCCCTCGAAGGTGTTCTGGTCGCCCGACGTCGCCGTCCACGTCGTGCCCAGGTCGAGCAGGTTGACGAAGAAGTCGTTGGTCAGGGACCCCGGGGTGGTGGTGAACACCCCGTGCGCGGTCTGCTGGTGGTTCGCACCCAGCACGCGCAGGCCGCCGACGAGGACCGTCAGCTCCGGCGCGCTCAGGTTCAGCAGGTTCGCCCGGTCGATCAGCAGGTACTCGGCCGGCAGGCGGTTGCCCTTGCCGAGGTAGTTGCGGAACCCGTCGGCCACCGGCTCCAGCGCGGCGAACGACTCCACGTCGGTCTGCTCCTGCGTGGCGTCCGCGCGGCCCGGGGTGAAGGGGACCACCACGTCGAAGCCGGCGTCCTTGGCGCCCTGCTCCACGGCGGCGGCGCCGGCGAGCACGATCAGGTCGGCGAGCGAGATCCGCTTGCCGCCGCCCTGGGCGGAGTTGAAGGAGCTCTGGATGCCCTCCAGGACGCGCAGCACCGCGGCCAGCTGGTCGGGCTCGTTGACCTCCCAGCCGACCTGCGGCTGCAGGCGTACCCGTCCGCCGTTGGCGCCGCCGCGCTTGTCGCTGCCGCGGAACGAGGACGCCGAGGCCCACGCGGCCGAAACGAGCTGCGACACCGTCAGGTCCGAGGCGAGGACCTGCTGCTTGAGCGCGGCGATGTCCGACGCGTCGACGAGCTCGTGCGTCACCGCCGGCAGCGGGTCCTGCCACAGCAGCGTCTCGGAGGGGACCTCGGCGCCGAGGTAGCGCACGACCGGGCCCATGTCGCGGTGGGTCAGCTTGAACCAGGCGCGGGCGAAGGCGTCGGCGAACTCCGCCGGGTTCTCGTGGAAGCGCCGGGAGATCTGCTCGTACGCCGGGTCGATCCGCAGCGAGAGGTCCGTCGTCAGCATCGTCGGGGCGTGGCTCTTCGACGGGTCGTGGGCGTCCGGGACGGTACCGGCCCCGGCGCCGTCCTTCGGCCGCCACTGGTTCGCGCCGGCCGGGCTCTTGAAGAGCTCCCACTCGTAGCCGAACAGGATGTCGAAGAAGCTGTTGTCCCAGGTGGTCGGGGTGTTCGTCCAGATGCCCTCCAGGCCGCTGGTGATCGCGTCGGCGCCCTTGCCGGTGCCGTACGCGTTCTTCCAGCCCAGGCCCTGCTGCGCCATCGGGGCGGCCTCGGGGTCCTCGCCGACGCTCTCCGCCGGACCCGCGCCGTGGGTCTTGCCGAAGGTGTGACCGCCCGCGATCAGGGCGACCGTCTCCTCGTCGTTCATCGCCATCCGGCGGAAGGTCTCACGGATGTCGCGGGCCGCGGCGAGCGGGTCCGGGTTGCCGTTGGGGCCTTCCGGGTTGACGTAGATGAGGCCCATCTGGACCGCGCCGAGGGGGTTCTCCAGCTCGCGGTCACCGGTGTAGCGCTCGTCGTCGAGCCACGTGGTCTCGGGGCCCCAGTACACGTCCTCGTCCGGCTCCCAGACGTCGGCGCGGCCGCCGCCGAAGCCGAAGGTCTCGAAGCCCATCTGCTCCAGGGCGACGTTGCCGGTCAGGATCATCAGGTCGGCCCAGGACAGGCTCTGGCCGTACTTCTTCTTGACCGGCCACAGCAGGCGGCGGGCCTTGTCGAGGTTCCCGTTGTCCGGCCAGCTGTTCAGGGGCGCGAAGCGCTGCTGGCCGGCCCCGGCGCCGCCGCGGCCGTCGCTGATCCGGTAGGTGCCCGCGCTGTGCCAGGCCATGCGGATCATGAACGGGCCGTAGTGGCCGAAGTCCGCCGGCCACCAGTCCTGCGAGGTCGTGAGCACCTCGGCGATGTCCCGCTTGACGGTGGGCAGATCGAGGGCCTTGAAGGCCTCCGCGTAGTCGAACTCCTCACCGAGGGGGTTCGCCACGGCGGGGTTCTTGGCGAGGATCTTCAGATTGAGCCGCTCGGGCCACCACTGGCGGTTGCCTCCGCCCTGCGTCGGGTGCGGAGCGCGGTCGTGGGCGACCGGGCAGCCGCCCGGGCCCTCCGACTTCGCCTCTGTGACGATTGCATCGTGGTTCTCAGACATGGGAATCCTTCCGGACCTGGTCGATCACAACGCTCGAAAACTGCATGCGGGTGAAGGGTCCGGGGCGCGGGGCCCCGGTAACCGGCTCGTGCCCGTCGGCCGCCATGACGTCACGGGGGCCACGGCGCGGACGGTCGAGCGCGGGGGAACGGGCGGCCCGCACCTGCGGGCCGACGCCGTACGGCTCCTCGGCGGTGGTCCGTCACGGATCCGATCTCCTGCCGCTCTGGAGTCTTCCTGTCCCTTGGCTATCTACGAATCCGATCCTACGATGGACGGAATCCAAGTCAAGAAGTACACCAAGACCCTGTCCTCCCGGATCCCGGACGACCGTCGCCACGTTCCGGACATCCGGCCGACCCGAACGGGTGAGCCGACATGAGTGACCTGCTGGAACGCCTGAGAGAGCGCGGCTGGCGCCTGACGTCCCAGCGACGGGTGGTCGCGGAGGTCCTCGACGGCGACCACGTGCACCTCACGGCCGACGAGGTGCACGCCCGTGCGGTGGAGCGGCTGCCCGAGATCTCCCGGGCGACCGTCTACAACGCCCTGGGCGAGCTGGTCTCCCTCGGGGAGGTCGTCGAGGTCTCCACCGACGGCCGGGCCAAGCGCTACGACCCCAACGCCCACCGGCCGCACGAGCACCTCGTCTGCTCCGGCTGCGGACTCATCCGCGACGTCCACCCCACCGGCGACCCGCTGGCCCAGCTGCCGGCGGACGAACGGTTCGGCTTCACCGTGTCCGGCGCGCAGGTCACCTACCGGGGGCTGTGCCCCGCCTGCGCCCGCGGCTGAAACCCTCCTCCGCCGCTCGACCCCGCATGGGCCGGGGCGCTAGCCGATCTCCACCACCCGGGCCCACGCGGGCGGCGCGTCCGGAACGTAGTCGGGATCGTCCTCCCGCCACGAAGCCCCCCGGGGGAAGAGGCCCACCACCGTCCGGCACCCGGGCCGGTCCGCCGGCCACGGGGTCTGCCCGTCGGTCAGGACCACGATCACGTCCGGCCGGGGGGCCGTGCGCAGCGCGCGGGCGAAACCCGCGCGCAGATCGGTGCCCCCGCCGCCCACCAGCGCGAACCCCTCGGCATGGCACAGCGGGTCCGCCACCCGGGCCGCCGCGTCGCACGCCACCACGGTGACGAGGTCGCGGCGGCCGCCCACGGCCCGGGAGATCGCGGTGACTTCGAGGAGCGCGCTGCCCAGTTCGGCGTCGCTCACCGAGGCGGAGGTGTCGATGATCACGCAGACCCGGGGCGGCCTGCGCCGCAGACTCGGCAGGACCGCGCCCGGCACCCCGGCGGAACGCCGCGACGGCCGCCCGTACGTGTAGTCCTCGCCCGCGCCGGAACCCGAGACGGCCGAACGCAGCGCCGCCCCCAGCAACTCCCGCCACGGCTGCGGCGGGTGGAACGCCTCGTCGGCCCACCGGCGCCAGCCCCGCGAGGCCCTGCCCGGGCGGCCGGCGATGCCCTGGGCCACCCGGAAGCGGACCGCGTCCGTTTCCTGCTCGCTGAGCCCGTGCGCGCCGTCCGGGCCCAGGTCCCACTCACGGTCCAGTCCGTCGGCCCCGCTGCCGCAGTCCAGCCAGGTCAGGTGCAGGGTGCCCGCTCCGAGGCTGAACCGGCGGAGGTAGTCCTCCATCAGCTCCCCGGGGGACAGCCCCAGGCTCCCCGGCGTGACGGCCCCTTCGGGTGCCACCAGCCCGTCACCGAAGGCGTCGTCGTTGATCTCGCAGTCCGCGGCGATGTTCATCCTCAGCCGGTCCCCGGGCCCGGTCAGCCCGTGCTCCCGCGCGAGCCGGTCACCGCGCCCGTGGTGATCGCGCAGCAGGTGCGACACCTCGTGGACCCACACCGCGGCGAGCTCCTCCACCGGGGTGCGCTCCACGAACCCGGGCGAGGCGTAGCACCGCCAGTGCCGGTCCACGGCCATCGTCGGCACCCGCGGCGACTCCACGACGTGCAGGGCGAACAGGGCCGTCGCCAGGTAGGGCCGGGCCCGTACGGCGTACAGCCGGGCCGCGAACAGCTTGTCGAGGTCCAGCGTCCCGCTGGGTCCCCCGGTCACGCGCCGGCCTCCGCGTCGGCCCGGCCCGCGACCCGGGCCGCTGCCCGGTCGGCGCGCCGGGACAGCGTCACCACCCCGGCGAGCCGCTCGATCGCCGGTGGCACGTCCCAGTCCTCCTGACGCAGCGAGGCGAGGGTCGTCGCCGGCACCACCACCAGGTCCGGGGCCCCCGTCTCCAGCGCCCGCACCAGCAGCGTCCACGCCGCGTCCCAGCGGGACCGCTCGGGGCGCGCCCGGACGGCGGCCACCACCGCGTCGAGCACGGTCTGCCGCAGGTCCCCCCGTTCCGGAAGCGCGGCGCCGGCCGGGTCCGCGAGCAGCGTCTCCGGGTCCGGGAGGTCCATGCGGTCCAGCCAGGCCAGCAGTTCCAGACCCGGGCCGTCTCCCACGGTGCCCCGGACCAGCAGGGAGAGCACCTCCCGGGAGGAACCGGCGGCCGTCGCGAAGGCGGTGAGGCACAGGGCCATGTCCCAGCTCCGGGGCGACGGCCAGGGGCCGCCCCGGCGCGCCTCGCCGCTGGGCAGCAGGTGGACCAGCTTGGGCCGGGCCGTGAGCAGTCCGCACACCGCGCGGCGGGCGAAGGCCACGGCCTCCGGCAGGAGTACGGGGTCCAGCGTCGGCAGGGTCGCGCGCGGCCAGGTCCCGCCGAGACCGCGTACGACGACCTCGTGGTCGTGGGTCCACTGGAGGTGGACGAACCGGTTGGCCAGGGGCGGGCTCAGCTCCCAGCCGTCGGCCGCCGAGCCCCTCGGGTTGGCGGCGGCCACGATCCGTACCCCGGGCGGCAGTTGCAGCGCGCCGATCCTCCGCTCCAGCACCAGGCGCAGCAGGGCTGCCTGGACGGCGGGCGGCGCGGTGGACAGTTCGTCCAGGAACAGCAGCCCCCGGCCGGCCCGCACCAGGCGCACGGCCCAGTCCGGGGGTGCCATCGGCACGCCCTGGACGGCGGGGTCGTCGCCGATGACGGGCAGTCCCGAGAAGTCGGACGGCTCGTGCACGCTGGCGATCACCGTGGTCAGCGGCAGGTCCAGGGCCGTGGCGAGCTGGGTCAGGGCGGCGGTCTTCCCGATCCCCGGCTCGCCCCACAGCAGCACGGGCAGGTCGGCGGCCACGGCCAGCGTCAGCGCCTCCAGTTGCACGTCGGGACGGGGTTCGGTGGTGGTTTCGCGCAGGAGGGCCAGCAGGTCACCGGCGACGTCGAGCCGGGCGGGCGGGGCGGCCGGGCCGGTCTCCGCGGGGGCGGTGCGGACGGGGACGGGGGAGGGGGCGTGCGAGGACAGTACGGACATATCGATCACCTGTGGGTTCGCGGGAGACGGGCGGGCAGGCGGGCGGGCATGCGGAAGCAGGGGTGCGGCGGGGAGGGCTGGTACGGCGGACCCCGGCCGGAGGGGTCAGCGGGCCGTCGCGAGACGGGGTCGTGGGCGGTGGCCGCGCGGACGGCTCCGCCCGTCGAGGACGCGGCCGGGCCCGGGCCCGGCCAGGCCCGCCCGGAACAGTCCGTACGTGAGGCGCCGTTGCGCCGCCGCCCGGAGCTCGTCCCGCAGGGCGCCGCCCCGCAGCACCGCGTCGGGGCCCAGGAGCCCCTCCACGACGGCCAGCGCGCCGGCGGTGTCCCCGTGGTCGAGGCGCTCGCGGACGCCGGTGAGGCAGTCGGGACGGCGGTGCGCCTCGTCGATGGCGCGCAGGCAGGGCAGCGCGGTCCCGCCCAGCGCCACCAGCAGTTCCTCGCGCCGGATCTCGTCCGGACCGTGGTCCAGCGCGGTCAGCACCCCGCCGACCGGGCCGATCCGGTGCCGGGCGCCCCGGCACTCGACGAGCCGGGGCCCGCCGGGCGGGTACGGGTCCCGCCGAGGGCCGGCCGGCGTGTACCCGGGCTCCAGGGCGGACGCGACCAGGGGGTGGAGCCGGCCGGCCTCGATCAGTCCGGCACGCAGCAGTTCCAGGTCGGGCGGCACCCGGGTCGCCGCGTCGGGCAGGACGGGCAGGACGCGCGCGTCGCGGTCCCCGGTCACGGAGGCGGCGGCGTCCCCGGACACGGTCGTGATCCGGAGCGCGGGCGGCCCGGAGCCGTCCCCGTCCGCAGCCAGGTCGAGGAGCAGGTGCCGACGCATGCCGAGCCGTACGGTGACGGCTCCGGCGGCGCGCCCCTCGGCGCGGAGCAGGATCCCGGCCTCGGCCGCCCACCGGCCGACGGCGAAGCGGTGCCCGTCCGGGACCGTTACCGGCGGCTCCGGACGCGCGACGGCACCACCACCGGCCGGCGGCGCGCCCGCTCCGGCGCGGATCCGCAACTCGTCGCTGCGGCGCGCGTCCCAGAGGTGGCGGTGCAGGTCGAGGCGGAACCGCCGGTCGGGGCGCGGGTGGGGATGGCGTGGTTCACCGGGTTCGGGGCGGGAGCGGTCGTACAGCGCGAGGCTGAACCGCTGGCCCCCGTCCGCCCAGGCGGGAGGCGTCCGCACCACGAGGTGCACCGGGCACGAACCGTCGTACCCCGCGCCCTCGTACCGGGCCAGCGTGAGGGTCAGCCCGGGACGCAGCAGCCCGTCGGGAGCGACCCGCGGCAGGTGCCAGCGCAACAGGTCCGGAGCCAGATGGCGCAGGTCCGCACGGATCCGCGCCGCCAGGTCACGGCCGTGGGTGCGCGCCAGTCGGCGCAGGTCCAGGTCGACATCGATGCCCGCGGCGGCGCAGGCGCCCGCCCAGTCGCCCGCACGGCGGCGGGTGGTGGCGGTCTCGATCATGGTGGCCGGCACGGCGAACTCGCGCACGCGCAGCCAGAGGGAAAGGCGGGAATCCCCGTACACGTCGTGAGTGAGCATCAGCGCTCACCTTGCGTGGACGGGACCCCCGATCTGTGAAGGGTTTCGGTGGTCATCGCGGTGATCATAGCGCTCCGCGGGTCTTCCGGCCAGAAGTTGGCGGAGGGGCGGCCGCGCAGGGCCGGAACCGGCCTCGACGTCAAGGGCGTTGACGCGGTTCCCGCCGGAAAACCGCCAGTCCCGGGCTCGTTCCGGCCGACCCCGGGGCCTGCGCCGGGTCGCCGCCCGGCCCGCCCGGTGGCCGGGGGAGGGGGACGGCGCACCCGACGGGTCCGAGCCCCCTTCCCGTCTACGCCCCGGCCCGCCGGCGCGGGACCCGGCGTCCGAGGCGGACCGGCGGGCGGCCCCGATCCGGCCCCTGACCAGCGATGACGCGCCGCGCCGGGCCGGGGCGCCGCCCGCCGCCGACGGCCGGTCCCCGACCCGACCCGGCCGGGACCGGCCCCCGGCCCGGCCCCGCCGGGCGGCGCCGGGGGCGGCGGCGGGCCCGCGCGGGGCACCGGGGACGCGGTCGGCCGGGCCGCGCGGGACGGCACGCGGGGCTACGAAAGCAGCCAAAGCGCCCCCGGGAGCCCCCGTCCGGCCTGTGTACCCTTCGCCGCGTGACGACCGGTGACACGGAGCAAGGAGGGGGCAGTGAGCGGGGTACTGATCCACCTGCCGCGGGGGAGCGGTGACGCGGTGACCCTGCGGCTGGGGCCGGGGGAATCGGCGCGCTTCGGGCGGGGTTCCGAGACCACCCCCGTCGAACTCCGCCTCGTCGACGCGGCGATCTCCCGGCTGGCCGGGGAGATCCGGGTGACGGACGACCACTGGCAGCTCAGCAACCACAGCACGACCCAGAGCTACCTGGTGGAGAACCCGGAGGGGGCCGGGGAGTACCTGCGGGTGCCGCCGCGACGGGCCGGGGCACCGATCCCCTTCGAGTTCTCGCGGGTCGTGCTGCCCACCCGCGGGGAGGCCACGGTCTCCTTCCAGGTGTTCGCGCCCGACCACGTCTACCTGGACCCGGCCGGTACGGGCGGCTCCTGGGGGAGCCCCACGGTCACGGCGTACTCCCTCGACGAGACGGCCATCTACTTCCTCGTCCTGGTCGCGCTCTGCGAACCGCGGCTGCGTGACGAGTCCCCGGTCGCGGTGCCCACCACCCCCGAGATCGTCGAGCGGCTCGCGGGACTGCCGGGCTGCGCGCAGCTGACGGCCCGCGCGGTCACCTCGCACATCGACTACCTCGCCGACGAGAAGACGCGGATCAGCGCCCCCGCCGAGACCGGCCCCGGCAGGGGCCCCCGGCGCAACGGCAAGCGGGAGTCGCTCGTCGGACTCGCGCTGCGGTTCGGGCTGGTGCGGGAGGAGCACCTCGCGCTGCTGCCGCCCCGGGCCGGAGGAGGAGAGGGTGCAGCGCCCGGCCGACGCCTCGGGAAGTGACCGCGGCGAAGCGCTGCCGCGCGGCCACCGCGTCGGAGCGTGGGAGGTCACCGGCCCGATCGGAGCCGGCGGCTGGGCAACGGTCCATGCGGGCCGGCGGGCGGCCGACGCCACACCCGGCACCGCGCGCATGGCGGCGGTTCCCGCGACGACGGCCCCTCCCGCGAAAACGACGGCCCCGCCCGCAACGACGGCCCCGCCCGGCACGGCCGCCACCCCCGACACCGCGGGCGCGGCGGACGGAGGCCCGCCCGGGGAGGTCGCCCTGAAGGTCCTGCCGACCGGCGGCCTCGCACCCCGCCAGGCACGCGCGATCGCCGAATCCGCCCGGCGCGAGGTCGAGCTCGCCCGCAGGGCCGGACACCCCCGGCTGATCCGCCTGCTCGACTCCTTCGTGCTGAGCGAACCCGGCCACCCGTACCTGGACGGCGCGATCGTGCTGGTCATGGAGCGGGCCGAACGCAGCCTGCGCGACCGGCTCGCCACCCCGGTGACCGTGGCCGAAGGGGCCCGCCTGATCACCGGGATCTGCGAGGGACTGGCCCACCTGCACCGCAGCGGCTGGGTCCACGGGGACCTCAAGCCGGACAACGTCCTGCTGATGCCGGACGGCTCGGTCAAGCTCGCCGACTTCGGCCTCGCCACCGAACTGACCGGCACCCACGGCACCCACGGGTACGCGCCCCCGATGGGCACCCTGGACTACCTCCCGCCCGAGCGCCGACGGGCACCGCTCGGCGAACACGGCGTCCAGGTCCGGCCCAGCGCCGACGTCTGGGCGCTCGGCATCGTGATCCACGAGGTGTTCGCGGGCGGCGCCCCGCCCTTCCCGGGCGCCACCTCGATGGCGCGCGCCGCGGCGGCCCAGGAGTACGCCGAGGGCCGCGCCGCGCTGCGCACCGACCACGCGGTACCGCCGTTCTGGCGCGAGCTGGCCGCCGACTGCCTGGCGCCCACCCACGAGGCCCGCGCCGCGCACACCGCCGAGTCCCTGCTCCGCCGCATCGCCGCCGACCGGCGGGCAGAGGGACCGGCCGTCACGGACCCGGCCTCCCCACCCCCGCCCGCACGCCGGCTCCACCGCCGGGCCCGCGCCGCCCTCCTGGCCGGCGCCGCCGTGTGCGGGGCGGCCGTCGCACTCTGGCCCCACCAGGCCCGCGACGCGTCACCCGCGGCCGCCCGGGCCGAAGTCACCGGCAGCCTGCGGGTGTTCAACGCCGAGCAGGGATGCCGGAACCGGACGGACCGGAACCCGCGGTGCAGCCTCGGCCTGGCGATCGACCCGCTGAAGGCCTACACCCCCGACAACGTCGTGGCCACCCGGGTGTGGGACGGGCAGGTCCTCGCCGTGGAGTGCCTGCTCCCCCGGGGGATGCCCATCATCGACGAATCGGACGCCGTGTCCGTCGAGTGGTTCCGCGTCCGCCTGCCCGGGGACGCGGCCCGCCCCACCGCCTGGCTGCCGGCCGTGCGCACCAAGGACCGCCCCGCCGTCCCCGAATGCCCCGGCCCCACCCCCGCCGGCTGACGGGTTCCCGCACCGAGGAGCCCTCCGCGCGGGTGGCGGCTGCCCCGAGTCTGTGGCCCGCGCTCCCCGCCGTCACTCCGGAACGTTGCGGATGCCCCCGCCCCGCGCCCCGCCGCTAGCTTGCCGTCTGCCGGTCCGCGGACCGAGCCCACGCCCGTCGGCAGCGGGCGCGGGTCCCCTCACGGATGGAAGTGAACTGCACCGATGCGCGTCACACGAACCCCCCTGCCCGGCAAGGCCCTTGCCCTCACCGCCCTCGCCTCCCTCACCGCCCTGGCCGCGGCGCCCGCCGCCTCGGCGGCCCCCGCCCGCCCGGCCGACGCCGTCCAGAGCTTCCGCAACCAGGCGACCGGCCGCTGCATGGACGACACCTCCAACGGGTTCCGCACCTGGAGCTGCAACGGCAGCAACCCGCAGATGTGGACCGTGCACGTCTGGGGCGACGGATCCCGGCAGCTGCGCAACGTCAACACGGGCCGCTGCGTCGAGGACACCGACAACGGGTTCCGCACCGTCGGCAGCTGCAACTCCAGTCCGGAGCAGAGCTGGTGGGTGAAGGTCTGGGGCGACGGCAGCATCCGCCTGCAGAACCAGGCCACCGGCCGGTGCATCGACGACAGCTCCCTGGGCTTCCGGACGTGGGCGTGCAACGACACCCCCTACCAGAGCTGGTTCTGACCCCCCTGACATCCCCTCACGAAGGAGCACACAGGTGCCTGGACCGGCCGTACGACACGCGGGACGGGGGCTGGCGCTCGCGCTGGCCCTGACCACCGCGACCACCCTGGGCGGCCCGGCCCGGGCGGCGGGACCGACGCCGCCCGGTGTGCCGGGACCCCTCGGGCACCCGGCGACCGCCGAGATGTTCTGCGCGATACCGCCCGAGCGGGACATCGCGGTCACCCGCAAGGTGTACGAGGTCGGCCAACGGCGCGGCGTGTCCGAGAAGGTGATGCTCGCCGGATTCGAGACCGGCTGGGTGGAGTCCCGCATGAACAACCTGAACTGCGGGGACCGCGACTCGCTCGGCGTCTTCCAGCAGCGGCCCTCCCAGGGCTGGGGCTCGCCCGAGCAGGTCCTCGACGTCGACTACGCGGCGAACAAGTTCTTCGAGGTGGCCCAGCAGATGGAGCCCGGCATGGAGGGAAGCAGCGCCGGCGAGCTGGCCCAGGCCGTCCAGCGCTCCGCCTACCCCGAGCGCTACCCCCAGGCGGAGGGCGTGGCCCGGCAGATGCGGGACGAGGCGTTCCAGCCCTACGGCTCGATCGGGGCCAAGTTCGACGCCCTGGGCGGCGCGGGCGGGCCCCTCGGGGATCCCGTACGCGCCGAGGAGGACGCCCTGCTGGGCGGGCGCTTCCAGGCGTTCCGCAACGGCATCGTCATCTGGCACCCGGACGCCGCCTTCGCCGTGTACGGGGACATCCTCGCGCGCTTCTGGGCCACCGACGCCGAACGGCAGTGGGGTTTCCCGACGATGGACGAGGCCGACGCGGGCCAGTCGCCGGGCGGCACCCGCGGCCGGTACCAGACCTTCGAGAGGGGCCTCTTCCTCTGGTCCCCGCAGACCGGCGCGCACGTGGTGCACGGGGCGATCCACGACGCCTTCCGCGCGGGCGGCAACGAGCGGGTCTTCGGCTACCCGGTGACCGACGAGACGGACGAGGCGGGCAACGGCAAGGCCCAGAAGTTCCAGAACGCCACGATCCACTGGAACCCGACCAGGGGCACCTGGACCACCGACAACTGACCGGGAGACAGCCATGAGAGCGTCGACCCTCCAGCGTGTGATCGGGGCGATGGTACTGGCCCTGGCCGCCCTCGCGATCTCCTTCTCCTCGCCGCAGGCCGCCGTCGCGGCCCCGCGCGGCGGGTCCATCGGGCGGGGCGAGGTGATGGACCGGGCCTGGTCGTGGATCGCCGAGCAGGTGCCGTACAGCCAGAGCGGCTGTCACGAGAACCAGTTCGGCTGCTACCGGCCGGACTGCTCGGGCTACGTGTCGATGGCCTGGCGCCTGGACTCGTCCCTGACCACCTGGACCCTGTGGAACGTCACCTCCGACCTTCCCGCGAACGAACTCCAGCCCGGCGACGCCCTGTTGCGTGACTCGGGCGGCACCGACCACGTCGCCCTCTTCGTCCGCTGGGCCGACGAGGCCCACACGCGGCCGGTGGTGCGCGAGACGTACGACTTCGGCCACGTTCCCGAGGAACGCGTATGGAACGACGGGCTCCGGGGATTCACCCCGCGCCGGTACGGCCAGCTGGACGACCTGATGCCGTACGGCTCCATCGGGGCGAAGTTCGCCGCCCTCGGCGGCGCGGGCGGCCCCCTCGGGGAACCCGTCGCCGGTGAACGCGATTCCATGATGGGCGGGCGCTTCCAGGCGTTCCGCAACGGCATCGTCATCTGGCACCCGGACGCCGCGTTCGCCGTGTACGGGGACATCCTCGCGCGCTTCTGGGCCACCGACGCGGAACGCCGCTGGGGCTTCCCGACGACGGACGAGGCGGAGGCCGGCCAGTCGCCGGGCGGCAGCCGGGGCAGGTACCAGTTCTTCGAGAAGGCGCTGTTCCTGTGGTCCGCGCAGACCGGAGCGCACCCGGTCCAGGGAGCGATCTACGAGGCCTTCCGCGCGGGCGGCAACGAGCGGGTCTTCGGCTACCCGGTGACCGACGAGACGGACGAGGCGGGCAACGGCAAGGCCCAGAAGTTCCAGAACGCCACGATCCACTGGAACCCGGCCAGGGGCACCTGGACCACCAACGACTGATGGAGGATTTCGTGAACGAGCAGCGCCCCACCCGCAGGAGCGTCCTGCGGACCGTCGGCGGACTCTCCGCCGCCGTGGCCCTCGGTGCCGGAGGCGTCCTCGCCTCCGCCACGGCGGCCGGCGCCGTCGGCGACGCCGCCGGGCTGCACATCGTCGACCGCGGCGAGGCCGACCCCCGCATGTGGTACTACCGCTTCGCCACCAACGAGATCGGCTGGCAGCCCGCCGTCAACGTCCTGCTGCCCGACGACTACCACACCAGCGGCCGCACCTACCCCGTCCTCTACCTCCTCCACGGCGGCCTCCAGGACTTCATCACCTTCGACGTCGCCGGAGTCCGTGCCTGGACCGCGGGCAAGCCGATCATCGTGGTGATGCCCGACGGCGGACAGGCGGGCTGGTACTCCAACCCGGTCAGCACCTTCGTCGGCCCCCGCAACTGGGAGAGCTTCCACATCAACCAGCTGATCCCCTGGGTGGACCAGAACTTCCGCACGTTCGCCGAGTACGACGGCCGCGCCGTCTCCGGGTTCTCGATGGGCGGCTTCGGTGCGCTGAAGTACGCGGCCAAGTACTGGGGCCACTTCGCCTCGGTCAGTTCCCACTCCGGCCCGGCCAGCGTGCGCCGCGACGGCGGCGCGGTGGTCCACTGGGCCAACGTGTCCGCCGCCGTCAAGGACCTCGCGGGCGGCACGATCTACGGCGCGCCCTGGGACCAGGCACGCGTCACCGCAGACAACCCCATGGAACGGCTGGAGAGCTACCGCAACAAGCGGATCTTCCTGGTCGCCGGCACCAGCCCCGACCGCACCAATGCCTTCGACACCTTCAACGAGACCCAGGTACTGGCCGGACAGAGGGAGTTCCGGGACGCCCTCGGCCGCGCCGGCATCCCGCACGAGTGGTACGAGGAGCCGGGCGGCCACATCATCCGCGACTACCTGATGATCCGCGACATCGATGGCATGATCGACCGTCTCCGCAGGGCGTAGCCCTCTGCTCGCCGCCCCGGGGCTCCGCGCGGCGGGAGCCCCCGGGCCCGGTCGCCCCGGTCCACCGCCTTTCCGGGAGGCGGACCGGGGCGCGCGCCGGTCAGCCGGTCAGGGCACCGGCCCGGGCCCCGGCCGGTACGGGGGGTGCGAGCCGGCCCGAGCGGTGGAGGCCGTAGACCGCCGCGGAGCAGCCGAGGCCGAGCGCGAACAGCGCCAGCCACGGGAGTGCGGACATCCCGGCGGACCGGGCCGCGTCCAGCGCGGCGCCCGTGAGCAGGTTGCCGAGCGCGATGCCCACCCCGCAGACCGTGTTGTACAGGCCGTAGTGGGTGGCGACGAGCCGGTCCCCGCAGAGCCGGACGATGGTGTCCATCTCGAAGGGGTACGCCACCATCGTCCCCACCGCCAGCAGCAGGGCGGACAGTGCCGGCGGCCCGGCCGCAAGCAGCCGTGCGAGCGGCCCCGGCCCCACCACCGGGAGCGCGGTGGCGGCCAGCAGCGGCAGGAACGCCGTCCCCATGATCAGCAGCCCCCAGGTCAGCGCCCGGCCCGGCGCCATCCGCGCCTTGCACCAGGCGGTGACCTTCGTCTGGAACAGGATCGTGCTCAGCCCCGAGACCGCGAACAGCAGCGCCACCGCGGCCGTGCCGAACGCGCCTTCGCCGCCGAGGCGCCGGACCTCCAGCGGCAGCGCCATGTAGACCTGGAAGGTCATCACGTAGGAACCGATCATGGCCACCGAGAACAGCAGGAACGGCCGGTTGCCCAGGATCCGGCGCCACTGCGCGAGCACGCCCTCGCGCGGTCCGGCCGTCCGGTCCTCGGCGTCGTTGCCCCGCCGGTCGGGCAGCGCCCGGATCTGTACGACGCTCAGCAGGGCGAAGATGCCCGCCGCGGCCAGGCAGGTGACGCGGAAGTCCACGCCCGTCAGCACCATGCCCACCAGCGGCCCCAGCAGGATGCCCGCCTGGTAGAAGACGTTGAACAGCGCGAACGCCTCGACGCGGCGCTCACCCGCGTCGGCCGCCAGGTACGCCCGGGTGGCCGGGTTGAACAGGGCCCCGGCCAGGCCCGTGGCCGCGGAGGCGACGAGCAGCGCGGGCACCGAGTCGACCAGCCCCAGGGTCGCGAAACCGGCGATGCGCAGCACCAGCCCGGCGATGATCATCGGCTTGTAGCCGAGGCGGTCGGCGAGCGTGCCGCCCACGAGGAACATGCCCTGCTGGCTGAAGTTGCGCACCCCGAGGATCAGCCCGACCGTCCAGCCGGCGAGCCCGAGAGGGCCGGCCAGGTGCGTGGCCAGGTAGGGCATGAGCATGTAGAAACCGAGGTTGATGGTGAACTGGTTGACCATCAACAGCTGGACGCTGCGCTCGTACGAACGCACCTGCGCGAGGGTGGTCCTCATCGGGTCCGCCCCTCCGCCCCGCGCAGCGTGAGCGGGTCCACCACACGGGCGCAGCGGGTCCAGCGCGTGACCTCCTTCTCGTCCAGGCTGCCGATCACCTCGGGCTCGCCGGCCGGAGGCGAGTCCAGCAGGCCGTGCGCGGCGCAGTAGTCGTCGTCGTACACGGTGCCGAGGTAACGCTGCGGCCCGTCGGGGAACACCGCCGCGATCCGGGTCTCCTCCGGGAGGGTGCGGGCCAGCCAGCCGGCGACGAGTGCGACGGCGCCGACGCTCCAGCCGCCGGCCGCGTAGTGGGAGGCGGCGAGCTGACGGCAGGCCCACACGGCCTCCGCCGGCGCGACCCAGTGGACCTCGGAGAACTGCTCGTAGGCGACGTTCCTGGGGTAGATGCTCGACCCCAGGCCGCGCATCAGCCGGGTCCGGGCGGGCTGCCCGAAGATGGTGGAGCCCACGGTGTCCACGCCCACCAGCGTCAGGTCGGGGTAGAGCTGCCGCAGGACGCGCGAGACGCCCGCGGAGTGCCCGCCGGTGCCCACACTGCACACCAGGACGTCGATGTGGCCCAGCTCGCGGGCCAGTTCGAGGGCGAGCGGGGTGTACGCCGTGGTGTTGTCGGGGTTGTTGTACTGGTCCGGGCACCACGAGCCGGGGTGACGTCCCATCAGCTCGCCCACGCGGTCCCGGCGGGCCTGCTGCCAGCCGCCGGTGGGGTGCGGTTCGCGGACGACGTTGACCCGGGCCCCGTACGCCGTCAGCAGCCGGGTCATCGAAGGCTCCAGGCCGGGGTCGGTGACGAGGGTGACGGGGTGCCCGTAGACCATTCCGGCGAGCGCCAGACCGAGGCCCAGGGTGCCGCTGGTGGACTCGATGATCCGGGCCCCCGGCAGCAGCTCCCCGCGGGCGCGGGCGCGCTCGACCATGTGCAGGCCGGGGCGGTCCTTGATGCCCCCGGGGTTGAAGCCCTCCAGCTTCGCCCAGAAGCCGCGCCCCTGCGGGGCGAGGGGCTGTGACACGCGCAGCAGGGGTGTGTTTCCGACCAGCCCGGAGAGGCCGGCGCGGGCGGGGTCGGCGGGTTGGGACACGTCGGTGGCCGAAGAATGCATGGTTCCGCTCTCGTTCGATGGTGCTTCGGGTGGTCGCTCATGGGGATGCCGACCTCGGCCGGGGCGGGGCCCGGCCGTTGGGCATGCGTCAGCCGTTGCGAAGGGAACTACGGGAGCGGACTAGAGCCGCCATCGACAGACGCTGGTCAGGACGGAGCGGCCGGAACGGGCCCGCGGAGCACCCGCGGAGCGGGTCGGCGCCGTCGGCGCGGCACGGGTTCCGGCACCCCGGCCCGGCAGGCCGCGCGCCGCCTGCCCGCCGCCGTCGGGCGCCGGGCCCGGAGCCGTACGTGCCGTGCCGGGGACGGCGGCGCAGGAGGAACCGTGCTCCGGATGCGGATGCGGCCGTCCTTCAGGCGCGGTCGGCCCGGACTGCGGCGCGGCTCCAGCGGCCCGCGACCCGGCGGAGACGGCCTCGTGCCGAGCGCCGCCGGGAGCCCCGGCGCCGTCGAGGAGGTGGGGGAAGCAGACGAGGGCCGCGAGGAGCAGGACGACGGGCACCGCGCCGAGTACGGCGGATGCCCATGGCGGGCCCGGACGGGCCGGGGGTACGCGGGGACGGCGTGACACGGTTCCTCCGTGCGGCGGGCACCCCCGGCCCGGTACGGGCGGGGGCGGCGGCGGATCGCGGGGACGGGCCGGGGGACGGGCCGGGGCCGGTCGGACGCGGACCGGGAACGGACCGGCTGCGGGCAGGGGCCGGCCGGGCACGGGCCGGGGTCACGGCGCCCCGCGTGGGGAGCGCGTGGACCGGCCGGTACGGCTACCGGGGCGCGCGGGTCGCCGTACGGAGGGCTGCGGTGTCTACACCCGCAGGACCGGCGGCGCCGCCGTACGGGCCGGGGCGGATCCGGACGCGCCGGCCGGGTCGCACCCGGGCAGACCCCGGCGGACCTCGGGGGTGCACCGGGTGACGGCCGCCGACGGGGAGGCCGGGGCGTCCACCACCGAACCCTGCCGGGGCGGCACGGGCGCGCACTCGTCGGCCGGGTGGGACGGGCCGTGGCCGTCGGCGGGGGAGGCCTGCGACACGGAGGCGGCCGCGGCCGGGTGGGCGGACGCGCCGGGCGCGTGGGCGCCGTGCGTGCAGATCAGGCCGAGCAGCAGCAGGGCCAGCCCGAGCAGGTGCAGCAGACCCGCCGGCCGGCGGGCCGGCGGCAGGTGCTGCGCGCGGGCTGTGACCACGCCGTGATCTTAGCGTCTCCGGAGCGTGATGACCGGTCGTCAATCGGACGACCCGTGGCCGAACGTGCACCGGGGGCCCGTATGGCGGATCTGCGGGCACCGGCCGGGGCGCCGGCGCCGGGAGCGGATAGGGATGCCGGGACCGCCCCGGGCGGCCGCGTCCCGCGTGCCCGCCCGTCTGTCCGCGCACCCACCGGGAGACCCTGATGACCTGCATCAACCGCCGTGACCTCGCTCTGCTGGCGCTCCGCACCGGCACCGGCGCGGTACTCGTCGCCCACGGGGCGCAGAAGCTCTTCGGGTGGTTCGGCGGCGCGGGCCTGACCGGGACGGCGGCCGCGATGGAACGCATGGGCTTCCGGCCGGGCCGGCAGAGCGCGATCGCCGCGGGCCTGGGGGAGGCGGGCGGCGGGGCGCTGCTGATGCTGGGGCTGGCCACCCCGGCCGCCGGGGCGGCCGCGGCCGGGGCCATGGCGGGAGCGGTGTCCGTGCACGCCCCGGCCGGCTTCTTCAACCAGGGCGGCGGATTCGAGTACCCGGCCTTCCTCGGGTTCACGGCGGCAGCCGTCGGCCTCGCCGGACCGGGCCGCTACTCCGTCGACCACGCCACCGGCCACCACTTCGACCAGCCGTGGACGGTGGCGCTGGCCTTCGGGGCCAGCGCCCTCGCCGCCGCCGCGGTGGTGACCGGCCGGGCCCGGGTCCTGGCGGCCGCGGAGGCGGAGTCGAAGACCGCCGGGCAGGAATGAACGGCCCTGCCCGGCCCCACGCCCCGATCGGCTCCGCACCCGCCCCGCGCCCGGCCCGGAGCCGGCGGGCCGCCGTGCGCTACCGGTCCTGGGACAGCTCGTAGAGCTCCCGGAACGTGCCGCCCTCGACGGCCAGCAGCTGCTCGAAACTGCCCTGTTCCTTGATCCGGCCGCCGTCGAGGACGATGATCCGGTCCGCCAGGCGGCAGTTCTCCATGCGGTGCGTGACGATCACCGTGATCCGTTCGTCCTTGGTCTCCCGCAGGCCCGAGAACACCCTGTGCTCGCCGCGCGGATCCATCGCGGAGGTCGGCTCGTCCATGACCAGCAGCGCCGGGCGCCGGTGGAAGGCCCGCCCGCAGGCCAGCCGCTGCCACTGGCCGCCGGACGGCTCGTGACCGCCCCACAGCGAGCGGGCCAGCAGGGTGTCGAGGCCCTGCGGGAAGCCGGCGACGACCTCCTTCATGCCGACGGCCCCCAGCGCCTCCCAGACCGCCTCCTCACCGCGCGGACCCGGCTGGCCGAGGGTGATGTTCTCGCGGGCGGAGAAGGGCCAGTACCCGTAGGACTGGGTGACGAGCCCGACGTGGGTCCAGGCCGAGCGCTGGTCCGCGTCGGAGGTCGGCACCCCGTCCCAGGACACGGTTCCCGCCGTCGGGGCCGTCAGCGCCGTCAGCAGCCGGACCAGCGTCGACTTCCCGGCCCCGTTCTCCCCGACGACGGCGACGACCTCGCCCCGGTTCAGGGTCAGCGACACCGGGCCGAGCGCCGGGGTGTCCTTGCCGGGGTAGGTGTACCCGGCCTCCTCCAGCCGGATCTTCTCGGGAGCCTCCATGGCCTGGGGGCCGCGCGGCCCCGAACGTTCGGCCGCCTGTGCGATGAAGGCGGTGTAGTCCCCGAGGTAGAGGGCGTGCTGGAACATCGCCGCCCCGTACACGACCAGCGAGGACAGCGCGGCCGTGGAGGTCCGCATCGCGACGATCGCCGTACCGGCGGCGCCCAGCGCCATGTACCCGCCGACCACGAGCCCGCCCAGCGACAGCCACGTCAGGGCGGTGAACAGCCCGGAGGCGCAGGCGGCGACGAGGTACACCACGAGGTAGCGGGGGGCCGAGCCGGTCATCCTGGAGTCGATGCGCTCGCAGACCGCCGCGTACCAGTGGTGGGCGTACGCCCGCATGCTGTTGCCGCGCAGCTCGTCCGCGAGTTTGGGCGTGGTCAGGTGCCAGCGCATCATGTTGCGGATGTTGCGGGAGGCGATCGTCTCGTTGTGCAGGGCGTGGTCGAGCCGGGCGGCGTGCACGGAGCCCAGCCCGCGCGGGACCACGGACAGCAGCAGGAGCGGCAGCAGCACCGGATGGACCACGGACAGCACGGAGGCCACGGCGAGCAGGTCGATCAGGCCGCCGGTGAACCCGAGGGCGTCCTGGAGCAGCATCGAGGACCGGGCCGATCCGGTCTCGGCGGCCTCGGAACGCTCGGAGAAGTCCGGGGCGTCGTAGCAGTCGAGGTCCACGTCCATGTGGGCGTCGACCATGGCGAGGTCGGCGATCGTGCACATGCCGGGGGTCAGCCGGCGAGCCGCGCTCCCTGCCGCGATGGAGGACAGGGCCCCGAGCGCGGTCATCGCGGCGGCGGCCGCCAGCGGCCAGGACGCCGCCGAGACGCGCTGCTCCACGGTGCCACCGGTCAGCAGGGGGCCCATGGCCTTCGAGACGGCGGCCAGGGCGGCGGCCGTGCACAGCCCGCCGAGGACCTGGGCGCAGACCAGCCATGCGAAGGCCGTCCGGTTCACCGCCCACGCCAGCCGGGCGGTGTGGGTGAGGGAGGCCGGGACGCGCCGGGCCATCTGCGCGAGCGAGAGCCGCTCCATGGCCTTGCTGTGCCGGCCCCACCTGAACGTGAACTCCGGCGGGGCGGGCGGGACGGGCGCGGCGGTGGCCACGGCCTGCTTCCCGGGCCGGTGCTGCTTCTCGGACATGCCGGTTCTCCTTCGACTCGCCTGCGGGCAGGGCCAGTTCGGCCCGGATTCCGGCACGGCGAAGCTGCCCTCACCCCGTCGTGGAGGGAGGGCCGGCGCGGGGTCCGGGGGAGCTGGAGGAGTGAGTACACAGCAGCCCCGAGGACGGAGCAACGCGATCTGGCCGACCTGCCGGCGGCCCCGGCCCCGGCCCGCGAACGCCTCCGGTCGGGCCCCGGCCCCGGCTCCGGGCTCCCGGCACGGGCAGAACGGCCGGAACCGGTCGGTGGCACGGCCCGGCGTACGGAAACCGCTTGCGGCGGCCCCGGGTCGACGCGGCCCCGGCCGAAGAGACCCGCGGCGGACCCCATGCGCACCCCGTGCGGGGCCCACCGCACCGCTCAGGGCATGAGCTCCCGCGTGTCGAGCGGGACGTGCCACGCGTTGCGCCGGTGCAGGGCGTCCAGTTGGGCCTGGAGCGGGTTCGGCGGCACGGCCAGGACGGGGCAGGGGGCGTGGGCCAGGCAGTAGCGGCCCACCGAGGGCCGCAGGGCGCCGAGCAGCCGCCCCCGTGTGCCGGCGCCGACCACGAGCAGGTCGTCCCCGTCCCGGGCGGCGTCGACCAGGGCGGCCCCGGGGGTGCCCCGCACCGCCTGCCCGGCCAGGGCGACACCCGGGCCCGCGGCTCCGAAGGCCCCGTCGAGGACCTCCCGCAGCCGCTTCACCGCGGCCGCCCGGCACTCGGCGTACACGAGGGAGCCGCCGCAGGACGTACGGGACCCCGGACCCCCGCCCGGCGCCTGCCAGGCCAGCACCACCCGCAGCTCCGCCCCGCGCCACCGTGCCTCCGCGGCCGCCCGCTGCAGGGCCGTCAGGCTTCCGCTGCTCCCGCTCACACCCACCACCACGCGTCGCCGCACCGCAGGTCCCTCCCCTGTCGCCTCGCCCGTGCTCCCGCGGCGCCGCGCCGCGCCGGAGCCCCTCTCCATTCAACGGCGGCCGGCGCGGCCCGTCCGTCAGCGATCCGTATGAACCCGGGGCCCGGGCGTCAAGGCTGCGTCAGGGGCGGGGGAGCGCGCCCGCCGCACCCCGCGCCGCGCTCACGTCCCGGACGGGGGAGCCACGGGCAGGCGGACGACCAGGCGGGCCCCGCCGGGGGAGTCGGCGGCCGTCAGGGTGCCGCCGTGGTGGGAGGTCAGGTCGCGGGCGATGGCCAGGCCGAGGCCGGCGCCGCCGTGGTCGCGGCTGCGGGCGTCGTCGAGCCGGGTGAAGCGTTCGAAGATCCGCTCCCGGTCCTCCAGCGCGATGCCGGGCCCGTCGTCGGCCACCTCCAGGACCGCGGTCCGCGCCCGGGGGCCGCCGACGGTGCGCAGCGTGAGGTCGACCCGTCCGGCGGCGAACCGCTGCGCGTTGTCGAGGAGGTTGGTGACCACCCGGGCGAGCCACAGCCCGCTGCCCTCCACCACCACGTCCGCCGCCAGCGACACCCGGACGGGGATCCGGTCGCCCAGCCGCGCGTCCACCGTGTCGCGCACCACCTCGCCGAGGTCCAGCCGCTGCGCGGGCACCGGCTGGGCGGCGTCGATCCGGGCCAGCAGCAGGAGGTCCGAGGCCAGCTGCTGGAGCCGCTCGACGTCCTCCAGCGCCCCGCCGATCAGCTCCGGCCACAGCTCCTGGTCCCGGACCGCCAGGGCCACCTCCAGCTGGGTGCGCAGCACGGTGATCGGGCTCCGCAGCTCGTGCGAGGCGTCCGCGATGAAGCGCCGCTGGCGGATGCCGGAGGACTCCAGCCGGTCGAGGGTGAGGTTCATCGTCTCGGCCAGCCGGGCCACCTCGTCGCGGGTCGGCGGCACCGGCACCCGCCGGTGCAGGTCGCGGTCGCCGATCTCGGCGACCTCTGCCCGGATCGCCTCGACGGGCCGCAGGGCGCGTCCGGTGACCCGCCAGGTCACGAACCCCACGGTGGCCAGCAGCAGCGGCCCGCCCACCACGAGGGCGGCGGCGGTGGTGTCGTCGGCGGCGTCCACGTCACGCAGGGAGGTCCCCACGAACACGGCGACCAGCCCCTGTGGCGTCTGCGTGGTCACCTGGACCACCCGCTGCCGGTGCTCGCCACCGAGCGGGCGGACCCGCCAGGTGTGGAAGGACTTGCCCGGACGCAGTGGTGCGACGGGGGCGAGAGCGGGGAGACCGGCCAGGTTCGGGGTGGACCGCAGCACCCGGCCGCGGGCGTTCACCACCTGGACGAAGTCCGCCCCCAGGCCGGCGGGCCGCATCCGGTCGAGGTCCCCGGCCGCCGCGAGCCCGGCGACGGTCTCCGCCTGCTGGGCGGCGTCCCGCTCGGCGTTGCGCAGCAGGTCGGCCTTCAGCAGGCCGAGCAGGGCGAAGGAGGCCACGGCCAGGGCCACGGCCACCACCACGACGGCGCCCGCGGTCGCCCGGGCGCGTACGGTCGTGGGCCGAAGCCGTCCCGGGCGCCACGACGGGATCCACCGCGGCAGCCGTGCCACCGGGCCGCTCAGCCGGCGCAGGGCCGAGGCCAGGGCATCAGCCACCGTCGACCGCCAGCCGGTAGCCCGCGCCGCGCACGGTCTCCAGGGCGGTGCGGCCGAAGGGCGCGTCGATCTTCCGGCGCACCGCGCTCACGTGGACCTCGACCACGTTCGGATCACCGTCGAAGGCGCTGTCCCAGACCTGCTCCAGGATCTCCCGTTTGGGCACCACCTCGCCCGGACGCCGGGCGAGGTACTCCAGGACCGCGAACTCCCGGGCGGTCAGCCGGATCTCCGTGCCGCCCCGGGAGCAGAAGTGCCGGGCGGGGTCGAGCGTCAGGTCGCCGAAGGTCATGGTCCGCGGGCCGCGGCGGCCCGTACGCCGGCCCAGGGCGCGGAGCCGGGCGACGAGCACGAGGTAGGAGAAGGGCTTGGACAGGAAGTCGTCGGCGCCGGTGTCCAGCGCCTCGGCCTCGTCGTACTCGCCGTCCTTCGCCGTGAGCATCAGGATCCCGGCCTCGTGGCCCGCCGCGCGCAACCGTGAGCAGACCCGGTAGCCGTTGAGGCCGGGCAGCATGATGTCGAGGACGATGAGGTCGTAGTCGTGCTCGGAGGCCATCCACAGCCCCTGGAGCCCGTCGTGGGCCACGTCCACCGAGAACCCCTCCGACTGGAGCCCGCGCTGCAGGGCCAGGGCCAGCCGTCGTTCGTCCTCCACCACCAGTACGCGCATGGGAACAGGGTCTCAGGCGCCCCGGGCGGGTGGCTGAAGAGGTCTTCAGGTGGCTTCAGGTGGGCTTCAGCAAGCGCTCCGCATGCTCGGGGCCGAGCCGGGTGCGGTGCCCGGGTGCATGAGGAGTGCCGGTATGTCTGAGTTCTACCCGCCGTCGGAACCGTCGGAGCAGTCCGGGCAGCCCGAGCCCGCCCAGGAGGGCAAGCCCGGCGGGCGCAAGCGCCTGGCCCGGGTGCTGCCCCGGGGCAAGGGCGCGCGCTGGGCCGCCGCGGGTGTGGCCGCCGTGGCGATCGTGGGCGGCGGGGCGGCGGCGGTCGCCGTGGCCGAGCACCACGAGCGGGCGGGCAAGGGCCACCGCGTCGAGTGGGCCGAGGGGGGCCACGAAGGCGGGCGCGGGCACGGTCGCGAGGGTGGCCCCGGCCGCGCCCACGAGGGCAAGGGCGAGGGCAAGGGCGAGCGCAAGGCCCACCGGCAGGGCGCTCCGAAGGTGCGCGACGGCGCCGCCGTGCCCGGTATCGCCCCGAAGCAGGCCCCCGCGCCCGCTCCGCTGCCCTCCCTGCCGATCGGGCAGGCCGCCGAGAAGGCCGCGGGCGCGGTCGGCGGCGGCAAGGTCGAGGCCCTGCGCCCGGTGGCCCAGGAGGGCGGCGACAGTGCCTGGCAGGCGGTGGTCCTCGGCCCGGACGGCGTCCGGCACGCGGTGACCGTCTCGGGCTCCGAGGGCACGGTCAGCGGCAACGTCGTCATGGACGGCCGCCGGGCCCGGTAGGCCGGCTCCCCGCCCGCCCTGCCCGTCCCGCGCGCTGCGCGCAGAATGAAGGGGACGTTCTCCGCCCCGGGCGGGGCGGACGGCAGAGGAGGCCGCCGGTGCTGCCGTCGGATCAGCCGGGGGAGGCACGGGCACACGGCCCGATCCTGTCCGAACCGGGATCGCTGCTGGAGCACGTGGCCGTGGCCGTCTTCGGCATGGACGGCGAGGGCCGGGTCTGTTACTGGGGCCCGGGCGCGCAGGACCTCTTCGGCCACGCGGCCGCCGACATCCTCACCCGTCCCGCCGCCCTCCTCTTTCCCCCCGTCGGCCCGGATGCGGCGCCGCCGGGGGGCCCCGCCCCCGCAGGCCCCGACCCCGCGGGCTCCGCCCCCGCCCCCGGCCCGGCCGAACGCCTCGTCGAACGCGGCCGCACCCTCGGGTACTGGCGCGTCCGGCTCCCGGTCCTGCACCGGGACGGCTCCGTCTTCGACTGCGGGTTCCGCGTCTTCCCGGTGACCGGAACCGCCGGCGGCGCCGTGACCATGGGCCTGGTCAGCAGGAGCGACGAGCTCGACCGGGTCAAGGCGAACCTCGCCTTCCTCGACGCCCTCTTCGAGACCTGCCCCATCGGCCTGGTCATGCTCGACGAGGACCTGCGCTACGTCCATGTCAACCAGGCGCTGGCCGACATGGACGGGATCCCCGCCCGGGACCACCTGGGCCGCGCCGCCGCCGACATCATGATCACCTCCGACGGCGGCGAGTTCGCGCGCATGCTGCGCGCCGTCGCCGACGGGGGCACCCCGCTGGTCGACACCCTGGTGGGACTGCGCACCCCGGGCCACCCCGACCGCGACCAGGTGCGTTCGTTCAGCCTCTTCCCGCTCAGCGGCGCGGTCGGCACCCGGTCCGGGGTGGGCGGACTGGTCGTGGACGTCACCGACCGGGAGCGGGCGCTCCTGGAGGCGACGGCCGCCCGCCGGCGCCTCGACCTGCTGGACCGGGCGGCCGCCCGGATCGGCACCACCCTCGACGTGGGCACCACCGCCCGGGAACTGGTCGACGTCGCCGTTCCGGAGTTCTGTGACGGCTCGGTCGTCGAACTGGTGGAGTGGATGGACCCCACCGAGGCCTTCGACCCCCGGCTGCCCCTCTTCACCCGCCGGATCGCCGCTCGGGCGACACTGTCCCGGCCCGCCGTCGAACAGCTCCAGGGCCTCGAACACGTGAAGTACCCGCCGGGCTCCAGCATCCACCGGATGTTCGCCACCGGCCGCCCGCTCCACGTCCCCGTGAACGAGGACTTCACCGCCCGTACGATCGCGCACCCCGAGCGCGCCCGGGTGATCCTGGACAGCGGCCTGGTGAGCCTCCTGATCGCCCCGCTCGTCGCCCGCGGCACCGTCCAGGGCATCGCGATGTTCGGCCGGTCCGCCGACCGGCCCGGTTTCACCGAGCAGGACCTCAGCCTGGCCGGCGAACTCGCCTCCCGCGCCGCCCTCTGCCTGGACAACGCGCGCCTCTACAGCCAGGTCCAGGACATCGCCCTGACCCTGCAGCGCGCCCTGTTGCCCGACGCCCTGCAGCCCGGCCCCCACCTCACCGTCGCCCACCGCTACCTGCCCGGCAGCCGCGTCACCGAGGTCGGCGGCGACTGGTACGACGTGATCGGCCTGCCCGGCGACCGGGTCGCCCTCGTCGTCGGTGACGTCATGGGGCACGGCGTCCCGGCCGCCGCGTCGATGGGACGGCTGCGCATCACCGCGGCGGCGCTGGCCCGGCACGGCCCGGAGCCGCACGACCTGCTCACCGAACTCGACCTCTGCGCACGGGAGTCCGGCATCGAGCTGGCCACCTGTCTCTACGTGGCCTACGACCCCCACACCGGCGACGCCCGGATCTCCGGAGCCGGTCACCCCCCGCTCCTGGTACGCCACCCGGACGGGACCGTCGAGACCCTGGCCGGCGCCATGGGCGTCCCCCTCGGGGTCGGCGGCGTCCCCTTCCGCACCATGCGGACCCACCTTCCCGACGGTGCCGTCCTCGCCCTGTACACCGACGGCCTGATCGAGGCGCGCGGCCGGGACATCGACGCCGGACTGGCCGCGCTGCGCGCCGAACTGAGCCGCGCGGAAGGCTCGTTGGAGGAGATGGCGGACCGTGTCCTGACGGCCCTGCTGCCCGCCGCGCCGACCGACGACACGGTCCTCGTCCTCGCCCGGATCCACGGCGCCACCCCGCCGCCGGCCGGCTGAAGTCAAGAAACCTTGACACGATGTCGGGGATCCTCGGCACTCCCCATGTCTGGTTTTCTTGACATGGGAAGAGGGGCGTCCGCAATGGCCGTCGAAGAGAAACGCGCGTGGATCATGCTGGTTGCGCCGTGACCGCCCTGGGCCTGGCCATGGCCGAAGCGGCGCCGTTCTGGATCGCCAACGCCATCTACCCGGCCTTCGTCCTCTCCTCGGTCCTCGGCTCCACCGTCAAGCTCGTCTCCTACCGCCTCGGCTTCCACCCGTGGTGAGGCCGACCCGGGTCACCAACGCCATCCGGGCGCAGCGCTTCGCCCACGGCGAGATGACCCAGGCCGAACTCGCCCGCCGGATCGGCGTCAGCCGCCAGACCGTGATCGCCATCGAACAGGGCCGCTACTCGCCCACCCTGGAAATGGCCTTCCAGATCGCCGCCGTCTTCGGCGTTCCGCTCGACCAGGTCTTCCAGTACTCCGCCACCACCCCCCCCCGCCAGAGGGAGACACGCCATGAGGGCAGTGGTCCAGGACGTCTACGGACCCCCCGAGGTCCTGCGCGTCGAAGAGACCGAACGGCCCGTCCCCGGCCCCGGCGAGGTCCTCCTGAAGGTCCACGCCGCGGGGTCGACCAGGGCGTCTGGCACCTCATGTCGGGCCGCCCCCACCTGCTGCGCGCCCTGGGGTTCGGGCTGCGGGCCCCCAGGGTCCGGACACCTACACCCGCGAGGACCCCACCGACGGCGGCCGGCACTACGACCTCATCGTGGACACCGGCGGCAACCGGTCCCTCAGCCGGCTGCGCCGGGCCCTCACCCCGCGCGGGACCGTCGTGATCGTCGGCGGTGAGGGCGGAGGGCGCTGGATCGGCGGCTTCGACCGGCTGCTGCGCGCCCAGCTGCTGTCCCCGTTCGTCCGTCAGCGCCTGTGCGGACTGGGCGCGGTCCCCCGCACCGCCGAACTCGCCACCCTGGCCGAGCTGATCGACTCCGGCGCCGTGACCCCGGCCGTGGACCGCTGCTACCCCCTGGACGAGGTCCCCGAGGCGATCCGCCGGCTGCGCTCCGGGGCCGTGCGCGGGAAGCTGGTCATCCGGACATGAGCGTCCGGGCGGCGCGGCCGCGCGGGGCCGGGCGTCAGCGCGCCGCGGCGAGCGCGGCCTCGTCCACCGCGTAGGGGGCGAAGCCGGCGTTGTTCCTGCAGCCGAGTTCCTCGAAGGTGTTGACCTTGGTCTGCGGGTCGGTGTAGGTCAGCCGGAACTTGCAGGCCCCCTTGATGTAGCGGCCCTTGACCCCGCCGGGGAAGTCCACCTCCTTGTTCCAGAGGTAGGGCGAGTTGTAGTTGTTGAGGCGGGCGGTGGCGTTCACGTCGATGCCGCCGGGCGCGTAGATCTCGTAGACCCAGCCGGTCTTCCCGCTGCCGTAGGTGGCGAACTTCTGGGCCACCCACTTCTCACAACTGGTGCTGAGGTGCGCGCTGTTCTGGCCGCCGCCCTTGACGATGTACTCGGCGAGCGGGGTCACCTGCTCGCCCCGGGGCGTGAAGCCGGTCCGGAAGATCTCGTCCACGGTCTCCCGGGTGTCGCCGCGCCACAGGGTGTTGACGTCCGAGCGCCACTGCCACCGCTCGTCCGCCGCGGCGGCGGCGACGGGGCGGGCCAGGGAGGGGTCGGTCGTCGTGCGCCACCAGTCCCAGGCGCGGTACTCGACCGTCGGCCCGCAGGGCGCGGTGAGCGGGTCGTCGTGGACGGCCGCCGCGGTGACGGGGGAGACGGCGGCGGTGGCCGGGGAGACGGTGGCGGCGGAGGCGAGGGAAGCGAGGGAGACGGCGGCGAGCACCCGCAGAGCGGCCTGCAGCATGGTGAGGACCCATCAGTCGATCAATGTGACGGGCCCCTTTATAGGTGCGGGTGCCTGGCCGGGCCGGGGGTGCTGTGGCGGGTCCACCCACATGGGCGGATCAGTCGTACCGGAGAAAGGATCCGCCGCGCGGCCCCGTTGACCCCACCCGTTCACCCCACCCGTTCACCCCACCCCGTTCACCCCGCCCGCCCCCGGCCCACCGCCGCCGGAGCGGTCAGGCGCCGCCGGCCCCCGCGGCCTCCGCCTCCAGCAGGCGGGACGCCATCGCGCGCATCTCGATCTTGCGGATCTTCCCGGTGACGGTCATCGGGAACTCCTCCACGACGTGGACGTAGCGGGGGATCTTGAAGTGGGCGAGCCGCCCCGCGCAGTACGCGCGCACGGCCTGCGCGGTCAGCGGCTCGGCCCCCTCGCGCATCCGCACCCACGCCATCAGCTCCTCCCCGTACTTCGGGTCGGGCACCCCGATGACCTGGACGTCCAGGATGTCGGGGTGGGCGTGGAGGAACTCCTCGATCTCGCGCGGGTAGAGGTTCTCGCCGCCCCGGATCACCATGTCCTTGATCCGGCCGGTGATGCTCAGGTAGCCGTCCCCGTCCATGACGGCCAGGTCTCCGGTGTGCATCCAGCCCTCCGGGTCGACGGCCTCGGCGGTCTTCTCCGGCTCGCCCCAGTAGCCGAGCATGACCGAGTAGCCCCGGGTGCACAGTTCGCCCGGGGTGCCGCGGGGGACGGTCCGGCCCGACTGCGGATCGATGACCTTGACCTCCAGGTGCGGGCCGACCCGGCCCACGGTGGACACCCGGCGCTCGACCGAGTCGTCGACCCGGGTCTGCGTGGACACGGGAGAGGTCTCCGTCATGCCGTAACAGATGGAGACCCCGGTCATCCCCATCCGCTCGATGACCTCGTTCATGACCTCCACCGGGCAGGGTGAACCCGCCATGATCCCGGTGCGCAGGCTCGACAGGTCGTACCCGTGGAAGCCGGGGGCGGCCAGCTCGGCGATGAACATGGTGGGGACCCCGTACAGCGAGGTGCAGGCCTCCGCCTCCACCGCGGCCAGGGTCGCCGACGGGTCGAAGGCGGGTGCGGGGATCACCATCGCCGCGCCGTGGCTGGTGCAGGCGAGGTTCCCCATCACCATCCCGAAACAGTGGTAGAAGGGCACCGGGATGCACACCCGGTCCCGCTCGTCGTACCCGCACAGCTCGCCGACGAAGAAGCCGTTGTTGAGGATGTTGTGGTGGGAGAGGGTGGCTCCCTTGGGGAAGCCCGTGGTGCCCGAGGTGTATTGAATGTTGATCGGGTCGTCCGGGCCCAGCGCGGCCTGCGCCCGCGCCAGCGCTTCCGGATCGGCCCCGCGCCCGCGCTCCAGCAGCGCCTCCCACTCGGGCCCTTCGAACAGGACGGTGAACTCCAGCCCCGGGCAGCGCGGCCGGACCTCCTCGATCATCGCCGCGTAGTCGGAGGTCTTGAAGCGCTCCGCCGCGACCAGCAGCCGGATGCCGGACTGGCCGAGCACGTACTCCAGCTCGTGGGAGCGGTACGCCGGGTTGACGGTGACCAGGATCGCCCCGATCTTCGCGGTGGCGTACTGCACCAGCGTCCACTCGGCGCGGTTGGGCGCCCAGATGCCGACCCGGTCGCCCCGGACGATCCCGAGGTCCAGCAGCCCGAGGGCGAGGGCGTCCACCTCGGCGGCCAGCTCCGCGTACGTCCACCGGCGGCCGGCGGCCACGTCCACGAGGGCGTCCCGGCCGGGGAAGCGCCGCACGGTCCGGTCGAGGTTGTCCCCGATCGTCTCGCGCAGGAGCGGGACCCCGGAACTCCCGGACGCACGACTCGACGCTACGGACACACGTACCTCCTGCACTCGCTGCGGCGATGACGGCCAACGCGCGCCGCCCATGATCCCCTCCCGGCGGGCCGCAGCACCAGGGGTACGGGGGTGAGCCGTGGGGCAGGGCGTGGACGCATAATCGAGCAGGTGTTCGGGTGCGGGGGTAGGCTGGAACCATGCACGCACTCCAGGGCTCCCTCTTCGACCAGACCGACGAGATCCGGCTCGGACCGCTCTCGCCGGTGCGGCGGACCGGGCTGGGCGCCGGAGCCTGGGTCGACCGGCTCCCCGGCTGGCTCGCGGGCGCCGACGCCCTCTTCGAACGGCTCGCCGCCGACGTGCCCTGGCGCGCCGAGCGCCGGCAGATGTACGACCGCCGGGTGGAGGTACCCCGGCTGCTGGCCTCCTACGGGGCCGGCGAGCCCCTCCCGCACCCCGTGCTCACCGAGGCCCGCGAGGCCCTCGGCCGCCACTACGCGGCCGAACTCGGCGAACCCTTCGTCACCGCCGGACTCTGCCTCTACCGCGACGGCCGCGACAGCGTCGCCTGGCACGGCGACCGCACCGGCCGCTCCGCCACCGAGGACACCATGGTCGCGATCCTCTCCGTCGGAGACCCCCGCGACCTGGTCCTGCGCCCCCGCGACGGCGGCCCCACCCTGCTGCGGCTGCCGCTCGGCCACGGCGACCTCGTCGTGATGGGCGGCTCCTGCCAGCGCACCATGGAACACGCCGTCCCCAAGTCCGCACGGGCCGTCGGCCCCCGGATCAGCATCCAGTTCCGCACCCGCGGCGTGATGTGAGCGGCGATGGCCGGCCGGGCGGCGTGCAGCTGGTGGGCGGGACTCCCGCCCGCCGCCGGCGGCGCGGTCATGGCCGCCGGCATCCTCTCCGTCGGCCTCCAGCTGACCGGCCGGCCCGGCGCCTCGCTGGCCGCGCTGGTCATCGCGGGCGTGCTGTGGCTCCTGCTCGCCGCCGACTTCGCCATCCGGCTCGCCGCCGACCGCGGCCGCTTCCGCGCCGAGGCCGACACCCCGGCCGCCCTCACCGCCGTCGCCGCCACGACCGTGCTCGGCACCCGCCTCTCCCAGCTCGGACTCCAGGGCGTGGCCACCGCCCTGCTCGTCCTCGCCGCCGTGATCTGGCCCGGCCTCCTGTGTGCCGTCATGCGTCACTGGCACCACCGCATGCCCGGGGCGGCCTTCCTCGTCTGCGTCGCCACCCAGGGACTCGCCGTCCTGTCGGCCACCCTCGCCGCCGCGTACCACCTCGACTGGCTGTACCTGGCCGCCCTGGCCTGCTTCTGCCTCGGCGTCCTGCTGTACGTGGTCGCCCTGCGCCGCTTCGACTTCCGCGAGGTGCTCGGCGGGGCCGGCGACCACTGGGTGGCGGGCGGCGCCCTGTCCATCACCGCCCTGGCCGGCGCCGAGCTCACCGCCGCCCCCCTGTGGACCGGCGCCGCGCACACCGCGCTGCGCACCGCCACCCTCGTGGCCCTGGCGATCTCCCTGGGCTGGTACGCCGTCCTGCTCGCCGCCGAAGTCCGCAGCCCCCGTACGCACTACGACATCCGCCGCTGGTCCACCGTCTTCCCGCTCGGCATGACGGCCACCGCCTGCCTCTCCGCCGCCGGACCCACCGGCGTGCCCTGGCTGCGCCCCCTCGGCGAGGTGCTGCTCTGGATCGCGGTCGCCGCCTGGCTGCTCACCCTCGCGGCCTGGGCGGCGCAACCGCGCTGGCGGAGCCCCGGGACGCTCAGTAGGGTCCGGGCATGGCCTACACGTTTCAGGTGACCATCGACTCCTCCGCACCGCACGCGCTCGCCGACTGGTGGGCCGGGGCCCTCGGGTGGGAAGTGGAGCCGAGCGACGAGAAGTTCATCCGCGGCATGATCGAGGCCGGCCACGCCACGGAGGAGGACACCACCACGCACCGCGGCACGCTCGTCTGGAAGGCCGGCGCCGGCATCCGCCACCCCGGCGGGCTGGACCGCGCCCCCCGGGTGCTCTTCCAGTTCGTACTGGAGCCCAAGACCGTAAAGAACCGCGTCCACCTCGACGTCCGCACCGGCGAGGACGACCCCGAGGCCCTCGTCGAGCGCCTCCTGTCCAAGGGCGCCACCCGCCTGCACGAGGGCCGACAGGGCCCCTTCGCCTGGACCACCCTGGCGGACCCGGAGGGCAACGAACTCTGCGTCTCCCACTAGGCCGTCCCTTCCGGGTCGTGGGCCCGAAGATCACATACCTTGCGCGTCCCGGCCGGCGCGCGGGTGCTCCCGGCCGCCGACGAGGTAGCGGGCCAGGCAGACGTCCCTCCCGGTCGTGGGCCGGTCGCATTCGCCCGCGGCCACCAGGAGGCCGGGGCCCTGCGGCGCGATGTCGTAGATCTCGTCGTCCGCCGTGCCGGGGGCGACACGGGTCACGACGAACCCGTCCCTCCCGAAACGCCGGTCGGGACTCCCGTCGGGGCGGTACCGCGCCACCAGGAAATCGCTGTCCACGAGGAACGCGGTCGGGGCGGTCGAACCGCCCACCAGGATCGTCCCGTCGCCCTGCACCACGAGACCTTCGAGGTCCTCGTCCGTCGCGCCCGGACCGACGTTCGTCAGTACCCGACCGCCCTCGCCGAACCGGCCGTCCAGCCGACCGTCGGTCAGGTACCGGGCCAGCGCCAGGTCGAAGGGACCGCCCGCGTCCGCCGATCCGCCGACCGTGAGGCGCCCCTCGCCGTCGATCGCGACGGCCTCGGCGAGATCCGGCCCGTCGTCCGCCGCCATCGGCGTCACCACCAGGCCGTCCGGGCCGAAGCCAGGGTCGGGCCGGCCGTCGGGCCGGTAGCGGGCCACCGCGAAGCTGGTTCCGCCCCGCCCGGCCCCGAGATCGGCGGAGCCCACGGCCACGATGCGCCCGTGCCCGTCCAGCGTCATGTTCTTGAACTGGTCCCGCCCGCCCGCGACATCGCGCACGACGATTCCGTCCGCACCGAAGCTCCGGTCCGGACGCCCGTCGGGGAGGTAGCGGGCCAGAGCCAGATCGCGGCCCTCGGTTCCCGCCCCGGTGCCCGTGAAGCCGGCGACGACGATCCGGCCGTCGCGCTGCACCTGCACGGCCTGCGCCTCGTCGTCCCCCGTCCCCGGCGCGACCCTGGTGAACACCTTGCCGCCGGTGCCGAAGCCCCGGTCCAGCCTGCCGTCGGGCAGATAGCGGGCGAGGGCGAAGTCCTCACCGCCCGTCGGGGTGATCGCGTGCCCGACGGCGACGATCTTCCCGTCGGACTGGAGGGCCAGCCGCCAGATGTGCTCGTCCTCGCCCCCGGCGGCGGACATGGGCGTCAGTACCGTGCCGTGCCTGCCGAAGGTGCCGTCCACCGCGCCGTCGGGTGTGAAGCGCTGCACCCGCCACTGCACGCCGCCCGCCCCGCCGAGGTCGGACGAGCCGGACACCACGATCCGCCGCCGGCCGTCGACGACCAGGCCGTTCTCGAAATCGCTCCCGGCGTCCGGAGCGGTCGCCGACACCACCACTGCGTTCCGGCCGAAGCGGGGGTCCAGGCCCGTGCCATCCGTGGCGGCGGCCTCCCCGGCCGTCGCCGTACACACCAGGATCGCCGCGGCGCACAACAGCCGTGTCCTTGACCTCATGGCCGCCGAGTGTAGGAACGCACGCGTCCGCCGCGGGTGCCGGACCCGGTGTGTCGGATCCCGACCCTCCGGATGGCGGCGGACCGGATGGCGGCGGACCGGCGGTCGGATCCGGGGCGCCGGAACGCCGGAAGCCCGGACCCGGTCGGGCGCGCCGACGACGCGGGGCGGGCCGGGGCTTTCCGGTCACGGCACCGGCCGACGTAGGCTGCGCCCGTGAACGTCATCCTCCTCGGCGCAACCGGAATGATCGGGCGCGGAGTTCTGCGCGAGTGCCTGCGCGACGACTCCGTCACCCGGGTCCTCGCGATCGGCCGCACCCCGCTCGGGGTCACCCACCCCAAACTCCGCGAACACGTCGTGCCCGACCCCTCGGACCTCTCCGGCCTCGCCGCCGAACTGCCGGAGTACGACGCCTGCTTCTTCTGCCTGGGCGTCTCCTCCGTCGGCATGAAGGAGGAGGCCTACCGCCGCGTCACCCACGACCTCACCCTCGCCGTGGCCCGCCCCCTCGCCGCCGCCAACCCCCGACTGACCTTCGTCTACGTCTCCGGCGAGGGCACCGACAGCACCGAGCAGGGCCGCTCCATGTGGGCCCGGGTCAAGGGCCGGACCGAGAACGACCTGCTCGCCCTGCCCTTCCGGGCCTACATGTTCCGCCCCGGCCTGGTCCAGCCCGTCAGCGGAATGCCCTCCAAGACCCTGCTCTACCGCGCCGGGTACGTGCTCACCGCACCGCTGTTCCCGCTCCTGCGCCGGTTCGCGCCGAACCTGGTCACCACCACCGAGGCCATCGGTCGCGCCATGATCGCGGTCGCCACCCCCGCGACCGCGCCCAGCGACCGGATCCTGCGCCCCCGCGACATCAACCACACGGGCTCGCAACCGTCGTGACCAGTCATAATTGACTACCGGCCCACCCCTCCCGCACGTGAGAATGGACCATCTCGAACCGGGAGGAACCCCATGAGCCAGGAACGCCTGACTCTGCACGACCTGCTGCCCGCACAGGAACTGGCGGCGGCCATCGACGCCGGGCACGTGACCCGCAAGTCCCACCCCGAACTGCCGCTGTCCATCTACACGTACACGCGCACCGCGCAGTACGAGCAGATCTGGAACCGGGTCACCACGCGCTGCCGCGGCCTCGTCGCCGACGACGCCACCGGAGCGGTCGTCGCCCTGCCCCTGCCGAAGTTCTTCAACGTCGGCGAGCACGAGCAGGGCCGGCCCTACGCGCCCGCCCTGCCCGACGAGCCGTTCGAGGTGTACGACAAGGTCGACGGCAGCCTCGCCGTGGTCTTCCACTACGCGGACCACTGGCGGGTCGCCTCCAAGGGCTCCTTCATCAGCGCCCAGGCCACCTGGGGACAGCGCCGCCTCGACACCCGGGACACCGCGGCCCTCGTGCCCGGCGTGACCTACCTCGCCGAGATCCTCTACCCGCAGAACCGTATCGTCGTCGACTACGGCGACCGCCGGGACCTCGTCCTGCTCGCGGCCTACGGCCCGGACGGCACCGAGGTGCCGCTCGCCGAGGCGGCCGCGCACTGGCGGGACATCGGCTCGGTCGTCACCGTCTGGCCGGCCATGCCGCTCGCCGAACTCCTCGCGCTCACCGAGTCCAACGCCCTCCCCGGAGGGGAGCGGGCGAGCGGCACCGACGCCGAGGGCTTCGTCCTGCGCTTCGCCTCCGGCGTCCGCGCCAAGGCCAAGCTCGGCGAGTACGTACGCCTCCACCGGCTGCTCACCCGCGTCACCGAGCGGGACATCTGGCGCAGCCACGGCGTGCAGCGCTTCGCCGGACTGCCCGCCAAGCAGCTCGCCCAGGGCCTCAACTGCACCGTCGCGGACATCGAGGCCTGCGGCGGCAAACCGCTCGACGAGCTCCTCCAGCAGGTCCCGGACGAGTTCGACGCCTGGGTGCGCGCCGTGATCGACCGCCTGGAGGAGGCGGCCGTCCGCCGCGAGCGGGAGATCGACGAGGCCTTCGCCGCCCTGGCCCACCTGGCCGGCGACCGGGGCGCCTTCGCCCGCGCCGTACGGGAGGTCCCCGACGCCGTGCTGCGCCCCGCCCTCTTCCTGAGGCTCGACGGCCGCAGCACGGAACTGGTCTCCTGGAGGGCCGTCCGGCCCGAGACCTCCGACCCCTACACCACCGACGAGGAGAACTGACCGGTGTCCGAAGAACAGCCCGCACTCCCCGTGGTCCACGTCATGACGGGATTGCCGGCCTCGGGCAAGACGACCGCCGCGCGCGCCCTCCAGGCGGAGGCCGGCGGGCGCATGCGCCGCGTCAACCTCGACGACCTGCGCGCCATGCTCGACCTCCCCGATCCCGAGCGGGGCCGCTCGTACAAGCACGAGCAGACCGTCCTGGCCGTCCAGGACGCCGCGGTGATCGCGGCCGTCGAGGACGGTTTCGACGTGGTCGTCGACAACACGCACCTGACGCCCCACATCCCCAAGCGCCTCAAAGCCGCGGTCGCGGGGCGCGCGACCTTCGTCGTGCACGACTTCACCGACGTGCCGGTCGAGGAGTGCGTGGCCAGGGACGCCGCGCGGGAGCGGCAGGTCGGCGAGGAGATCATCCGCATCCTCGCGGACAAGCACCAGCGGTCCCGCAAGGGCGGCTGGCGGCTCACCGCCGAGTGGCTCAACGACCAGCCGCCGGTCGCACCGTACGTGGCCGACCCGGCGCTGCCCGCCGCCGTGATGTGCGACATCGACGGAACGCTCGCGCTGACCGGCGACCGTCACGTCTACGACTTCACGCGCTGCGGCCTCGACCTGCTCAACGAGCCGGTGCGGTACGCGCTGGACGCCTTCAAGCGGGCCGGGCAGGACACCGTCGTCCTGCTCTCCGGGCGCAGCGAGGACCACCGCGCGGAGACGGAGGAGTGGCTGGCACGGCACGAGGTGCCCTACGACGAGCTGTGGATGCGCGCGTCCGGGGACCAGCGCCGCGACGACGTGGTGAAGGCCGAACTCTTCGACGCGCACGTCCGCCACCGCTACGCCGTCCGCGTCTCCCTGGACGACCGCGACCGGGTGGTCGCCGTCTGGCGCCGGATGGGCCTGCCCACCTGGCAGGTCAACTACGGGGACTTCTGAGCGCGGTGGAGCCCCTGCTGATCGTGGACGCCGCCAACGTCGTGGGGTCCGTGCCCGACGGCTGGTGGCGGGACCGCCGCGGGGCCGCGGAGCGGCTGCGCGACCGGCTCGCGCTGCGCGCGGCGGGGGAGGAGATCGTCCTGGTGGTCGAGGGAGCCGCCCGCGGCGTCGCGTCCGTGCCCGGCGTACGGGTCGACGCGGCGCCCGGCAGCGGAGACGACCGGATCGTGGAGCTGGTCGCCACCGCCGGCGGGCGGCCCTGCGTGGTGGTCACGGCGGACCGGGAACTGCGGGAGCGGGTGCGGGCGTACGGCGCCGAGTGCGCGGGGCCCCGTACCGTACGCCCGGCGGAGTGACCCGGAAGGTCAGCGGCACCACTTCACGGGGGTGATGTCCTTGACGTAACGGGCCGAGACCCAGGCCTGCTTGTACTCCGCGCGGTCCGTGCGGACGTGGTCGTCGCCGCTGCCCTCGGCGCCGTCCTGCATGTCCTCGTCCCTGCCGTCGGTGCCGTCGGCGGGCTCGCGCCCGTCCTCGCGCCCGTCCTCGCGCCCGTCCTCGCGCCCGTCCTCGCGCCCGTCCTCGCGCTGGTCCAGCAGGTACCAGATGTTGTTGCCGTCGACCCGCTCGCCGCGCTTCTTGCACTCGATGGCGAGCTTCTCGTGCGGGTGCACCTTGCCCACGACCTTCGCGTGCGTGCTCGGGTGGCTGCGGACCTTGAGCGGTCCGCGCGAGATGACCTTGCCCAGGGCGTGCCTGGGCTTGGGGTAGACACCGGGCTCGTCGTACTGGGGGTTGTCGTCGGCCGCGTGCATCCGGGCCGGGCCGTCGTCCATCGGACCCTGGTCCGCGACGGCCGCACCCGCACCTGTCAGGCCGAGCACCAGGCTTCCGGCGGAGAGGGCGAGGACGATCCTGGTGGGCTTCAGCATGAGCCGACTCCTCTACGAAGACTTCCGCCCGGCCCGCGCGACGCGGCCGGGGCGGCAACCTGGCGGCTGCCAGGGACGACTATGGCGGCGGCGGGTCACGGGGTTCCCGCGACGCACCGCTCGATAGCCCGATTCGCCCAATGCCCGCCGCGGCCCTCTCGTCTCCGGTCCTCGCATTCACGGTGCGCCCCGGTGGCCGGGGCGTCTCCGTACATCTTGATCACGTCGTTGATGAAGTGCCGTGTCTCGGACGGGCTGAGCGCCTGTGCCTGGAGGTGGTCGTACATGATGTGGTACATGCGCTGGTCGGCGTGTTTCTCCACGTAGAGGTCGCCCGTGAAGCGCTCCAGGTAGACGACGCCCGCGTCGGCGTCGGGGAACGTGAGGGTGGAGAACTGCCCCGTGAGCCCCGGGTGGGATCCAGCGCTGTGCGGGAGGACCTGCACGGTGATGTGCGGCTGCGCGCCGAGAGCGTTCAGGTGCTCCAGTTGTTCGCGCATGACGTCGCGGTCGCCGATGGTGCGGTGCAGCACGGATTCGTCCAGGACGGTCCATAAGCGGAGCGGCCGGGCGGGGTGATGGGCGCGGTGCTGGCGCCGCAGCCGCACGTCCAGACGGACCGCGGCCTGCTCGGTCGGAGGGCAGGGGATGGTCGCCGCGATGATCGCGGCCGCGTAGGCGCGGGTCTGGAGCAGCCCGGGGATGACCAGCGGCTCGTAGGAGTGGATGGCGACGGCCTCCGTCTCCAGGCCGATGTACACGCCGTAGGGGACTTCCCCGCAGGCGACCCACCAGCCCTGCCGGGCCGATTCCCTCGCCATGCGCATGAGGGAGTCGATGACCCCGAGGTCGGTGACTCCGTAGAGTCGGCACAGATCGCGCACGTCACGCGGATTGATGGGGCGGCGGCCGGTCTCGATGAGGCTGATCTTGGGCTGGGACACGAGCAGATGCTTGGCCACCTGCACGGACGTCATGCCCGCTGCCCGCCGGAGCTGGCGGAGCTCGGCGCCGAGGCGGCGCCTCCTGACCGTGGGACTTCCGTTCGCCGTCACCGGCGGGCACCTCCAGCTCAAGGACCTCCACGCGGGCCCCGTCGCCCCACGGCCGATATCGGCAAACGAATTCTGCATACCCGGCCCGACCCACAGCGCATCAGCACGACGACACCACCTGTTCGGACTACAGCGGGAGGTGCGCGCGTCGCTTTTCCGGTAATGAGGTGGCCGGGGCGGCCGGGGTGGCGGGGGGTGGCGCGAACCCGGCGTCGCCGGAGGCGTCCGCCCCGCAGCGGTGCTGCGGGGCACGTGCCGGGGCGGGGGTCAGGAGGTGCCGGAGATCCACCGGCGGACGGTCGCGTGGGTGACGTCGTCGAGCGCGGAGAGCACTTCGATGGCACGGAGATCGGCGGCGAGCGGCCGGATGCCCGCGCTGGTCAGGCAGGCGTACAGGTCGAGGCGCCGGCGTTCTTCGGGACCCGGGCCGCGCGGAGGGGGCCCGGAGCCGGGTAACGCTTCACGGGCACTCGTTTCCCCGGAGTCCGATAAGCCCCACATGCCCGGGAACCGATAGGGGTCCAGCTTCCTCCGGGGCATCCACGGGATGTGGGATGAACGCTGCCACGCATTCATGCGAGAACCTCCGTGCGTGTGTCACTTGTGGCGATGGAGCGGCGGCGTGTCCGTGCGGCACGGCACGGCCCCGGCGGCCGGCCGGGTGTCCGCGGATCGGCCGGGGTTCACCGTGGCTGGTCCTGCAGGGCTCGGGCCCCGGCCGCGATGACCTCGGCGAGCCGGTCGGCCAGGTCCGTGCTGCACCCGCCGAGCCGGACGAGGCCGCGGCAGCCCACCGGTCCGTCGTTGCTGAGCGAGGGAAGGACCAGGCCGGCGAGGGCCAGTGCGGCCTTGAGGTTGGTGACTGCTGCCTCACCGGCCTGGTACGCGGCGTCCTGCTTGCGCTGGTACCGGATTCGTTCGGCGCGGGTGAGATCGTGGACCACGGTGCTGCCCTTTCGTGATGGACGGGAGAACGGCACGCTGAAGCGCGTTGCCGGTTCGGGTGGTTGGGGAGGGGCCGGGCCGGGGTCGGCCGGGCCCGGGTCCGCCCCGGAGACGCGGCCGTGGCCGTTCCGTGCGGCAGACCCGTTGGGCTGAGAGCGTGCGCAGCCCGTGACCTATCGGATTCGGGCTTCGTTCCTGAGATGGCAGTGATCATGCTCGTGGGGGAAGGACCGATGTCCGAGAGATTGGCGATGCCCGGCTGCCGTGCGCGGCGGTATCGCGGCGCCGCGCTCCGCGCAGCCCCGCCGCGGACCGCGTCACGACTCGTAGCGGAACCGGTAGCCCGGGGAGGAACGGCCGGTGGTCTTGTGATCCGCGACGGGATAGTCGGGAAGCGGCGGAACCGGGCTGCCCGGCGTGGCCGGGGGCCGGAGCGGGGCGGGCGTCCGGGGGCGCTGGCGATGGCGGGCGGCGGGGTGGCGGGGAGGCCGTGTGAGGGTGATCTGGCGGACGAGTTGCTGGAAGCAGGCCAGCGCCGCGATGGGGGGAAGGGTGGCCGCCGCCTGCGCGGCGAACGTCCGGGGAGCCTGGGCCACGCACAGCAGGGTGGCGAGGGTGGAGAACAAGAGGACGATGGACCAGGAGTGGATGGCGCGGCGCTGGTGTAGGGCGGCCCGGAGGATGGACAGCGAGGCGACCATCCAGGGTCCGCAGATCAGCAGGGGCCACCAGATGACGATGTCGTGCGCCGTACGCGGTCCCGCGGTCTGACGCAGGGCGTCCGAGATGGCCAGGCCGCTGAAGACGCTCACCACGGCGGCGATGACCGCGACCAGCAGGGCGGAGAACAGGCTGCCCGTACGGAACAGGGTCAGTATCGGGGCCCTCGGATCCCTCGGCGCCTTCTGCGCCTTCGTCGGGACGCGGCGGTGCCCGTGGGGGGCCTCCGGGCGCGGTCCGACGTAGAGGGACTGGGTCGGTCCGGTGGCGAGGCCGGCGGCGACCGCGTCACCGGTTTCGTCGAATCCGATCGGGCCGAGCGGCTCCGCCTGCCTCGTTCCCCTGGCCTCCTGCAGGAGGTAGGCCAGCTCCTCCGCCGGATCCCACGTGTAGTTCACTTCGTCCAGCCCGTTGAGCGGTTGCCTGAGAGCCGCCTGCTGTTCGGTGTCCGGGCCGGGGAGGAACAGGGGGACTTCCGGCAGGCCGTGGAATCCGCTGCCGTCGTGGTGGCCGTACTCATACAAGGGAGTTCCGCCCGGAGTGCTCGCCGGTGGACGGTTCGACCACTGCCGCCTCGTGGAACCGTCGGGTGAAGTCGTTCTCGATCGCCCTCATCGCCTCCAGGAAGTCCTCGAAGATCGAGGACGAGTAGTGGAGGTCGACGTCCTTTCCGTCGCGGTGCAGCGTCGCGCCCTCGTGCATCGCCCAGCCTGCCGAGACCGCGGTGTAGGTCCAATTCCCCACCCTCGTGCCGTCGGCGTGGACGCCACGTCCATCGTCTTCCGGCACCCGTGGAAAACTTGCCAAGTGGTTTGCTTTTGTCATAGTCCACCCAACGGTCCGGGCGCCGGGGAGGATGTGCTCCATGCAGGTGAGGGTGGCGGAGCGGGCGGGGATTGACCGGTGTCTTTATCGGTTCTACACACGCCGGGAGCGCATCGGGCCGGCCGTCCGCACCCCGTGCGAGCTGCGGTTCTTCCGGTCGGCCGCAGAAGGGGCCGCGCGATCGGGCGCGGCCGGGGTGTGCGGCCCGCCGTCGGCGCACGGTCGCCGCGCCGGCCGAGGACGCGCACTCGGCAGCTGCCGCGGCGCTCGTTTTCCACTGCGCGCCCCCAACGGCCGGAATCTGCACGGCGTGTCGCGCGACCCGTCCACGGATGACTGCAATCGGCTGACAGGGCGAAACTCGTCATATGCCGCTGCGTTATGTCGAGGTGTCACCGGGAGCCACCGGTGGCGGGCACCTCCATCTCCGTCATGGAAAGGAACAGCTGTGACAGACGCCCTCCTGTGGATCGGGCTGATCTGCGCCGCGCTGGGTACGGCAATCACCGCCTGGACGTCATCAGGGGTGGGCCGTATGCACTACACGGACAGCCGGGAGCTACGGCGCGCGCAGTGCTTCAAGGACGTCCTGTCCCGGCACGTGGACGAAATGCACCCCCGGCACGGCCGCGTGGCCGAAGCCCCACCGGCGGTCAAATACGGCATCTGCCGCGGTCCTTGTGATGTGACACGGCCGGGGAGCGGCCCGTGCGGACCTCCTTCGGTTCCGCAGCAGCCACAGGGACGGGACGTAGCGGGCTCGTTGTGATCCGGCCGACGGCACGGGCCGCGTCGAACACGTCGACGCAGCGCCCCGCGGCGCGTCCCGGATGCGCCCGGCCGGGGCCGGGGCCAGAGTGGGGCGCATGGGTATCGAAGACTACGGCGGCGGGCCCGGCGCCCAGCAGACCGGTGTACTGGTCGTGACCACCAACGACGTTCCCGGTTACCGGGTGGAGCAGGTCATCGGGGAGGTGTTCGGGCTGACCGTCCGCTCCCGGCACCTCGGCAGCCAGATCGGCGCGGGCCTGAAGTCCATGATCGGCGGTGAGCTGAAGGGCCTCACCAAGACCCTCGTGCAGACCCGCAACCAGGCCATGGAACGGCTCATCGAGCAGGCCAAGGCGCGGGGCGCGAACGCGGTGCTGATGATGCGCTTCGACGTGACGGACGCCGCCGACGTCGGGACCGAGGTGTGCGCCTACGGAACGGCCGTGGTCCTGGTGCCCGCCTCGGCCTGAGCCGCTCGCCGAACCCGCCTCCGGCCACCGGGCCCCCTGGGTACGGTGGCACCCCGGGCCGGGGATCGGACGAGGAGGGGCCATGGACCGACGCGAGTCAGCGGCAGAGGTGTTCGACGCGCTGGGGGAGCGCTACGAGGAACTGTTCGGCGAGGTGCCGGGACAGATCGAGGCCCTCGACTGGCTGGCGGCCCGCCTGCCCCGCGGGGCACGGGTGCTGGACGTGGGCAGCGGCACCGGCCGGCCCACCGCCGACCGGCTCGTCCGGGCCGGCTGCGAGGTCACCGGGATCGACGTCTCGGCGGCCATGGTCGAGGCGGCCCGCGCCCGGGTCCCCGGAGCCCGTTTCGAGCAGGCCGACGTGCGTACGTACGTGCCGCCCGGCCCGCACGGGTACGACGCCGTGTGCTCCTTCTTCCCGCTGCTGGTCATGGACCAGCCGGAGGTGGCCGCGGCCCTGGAGCGGATGGCGTCCTGGGTCGCCCCCGGCGGCTACTTCGTGCTGGCCACGGTGCCCGGCGACATCCGCGGCCTCGACATCGAGTGGATGGGCCACCGGGTCACCGTCAGCAGTCTCTCCACGCAACAGCACCTGGAGCGGCTCGCCGGCGCGGGCCTGGAAGTGCTGCGCCACCACACCGCTTCCTTCCGCCCCGCCGATCCCCTCGCCGGTCCCGAGGAGCACCTCTTCTGCTACGCCCACAGGCCCGCCTGAGCTCCCCTCCCCCCGGCAACCCGGCAACCCGGCGGGCCCGACGGGCGGGGGGAAGCCGTCCCGGCGGGCCCGTGAGGGGCGGGCGGCGGATCAGCCCCGGGCGTCCCCGCGGCGCAGCCCGAGCGCCAGCCCGGCGATCACCACCACCAGGCCCAGCCACACCGCCGGGCCCGGTGTCCCGCCGCCGCCGAGCATCCCCGCGCCCGCCGCCGCGAGCGGTGCGACCCCCGCCAGCAATCCGGCCCGGCCGGATCCCACGGCCGCCACCGTCCGGTACCAGAGCAGGAAGGCCACCGCCGTCACGAGCACCGCCAGGTACCCGACCGCCGCCCACTGCCCGGCCGTGAGCGCCCCGAGCCCGGCCGTGAACGCCGTCGGCCCGGATGCCGGCCCGGAAGCGGGCCCGCCCGCGAACACCGCGAGTCCCGCCAGCATCACCGCCCCCAGCCACACCGCGTGCACGGACACCCCCCACGCGCCGTGACGCCCCAGCACCGGCACCGCGAGCAGGGTGAAGCCCGCCTCGCAGGCCAGTGCCAGCGCGGCCCACCCCACCCCGACGGCATCGGTGCGCCCGGTCCCCTCGACCAGTACCGCCCCCGCCACCACGACCGGCGCCGCCAGCAGCACCCGACGGCTGGGCCGGCGCCCCTCCAGCAACGGGCCGACGAGCCCGAGCAGGATCGGTACGGAGGCCACGGCGACGGCGATCACGGCGGGCTCGGCGTGCGCGACACCCCGTACGACGGCCACGTTGAACAGCACCAGGCCCGTCGCCGCGATCCCGGCCAGCCACAGCCACTCCCGCCCCCGGGGCCGCACCAACGGCACCCGCGCGACCCGCGCGAGGGCCACCAGGATCAGGGCGGCGGCCGCGTACCGGACCGCCTGCGAGGCGAACAGCGGGGCCCCGACCAGGGACCGGGAGACGGTGACGCTGCTGCCGACCAGGGCCATGCCGATGACGCCGGGAACCAGGTCGCGCGGGGAGACGGAGGGCGTCGGCGCCACGGACGGTGAGGCGGATGTCGCGGAGGTGCTCATGCCGTCCAGCCTGAGGGCACAATGGTCCGGTGAGCAGGTCCAAAGAAGGCGCCGATCAGGGGTCCAAAAGCGGCTCCGACTTCCTCCAGCTCGACATCGGGCAGGCCCCGCCCGGCGGCCGCACCGCCTGGCTCGCCGACCGCCTGCGCGCCGCCATCGCCGACGGCACCCTGCCCGTCGGCAGCCGGCTGCCCGCCGGCCGGGTCCTCGCCGCCGAACTCCGGGTCTCCCGGGGCCTGGTGACCGAGGCCTACCAGCGCCTCGCAGAGACCGGCCAGGTGGCCGGCCGCGGCCGGGGCGGCACCGTGGTCGTCGCCGCCCCGCCCCCGAAGGCCGCGGCCCCGCCCCCGGTACCCCCGGCCGCCCCTTCCCGCGGCGGGCTCGTGGACGCGCTGCGCGCCGTGCCCTGCCGGATCGACCTCTCGCCCGGCGTGCCCGACCTCGCCGCCTTCCCGCGCACCGCATGGCTCCAGGCCGAGCGCCGGGTCCTCGCCGCCCTCACCCCCGCCGACTTCGGCTACGGCGACCCCCAGGGCGCCCCCGCCCTGCGCGCGGCGGTCGCCGGCTGGCTCGCCCGCAACCGGGGGATCCGCGCGGACCCCGCCGAGGTCGTCGTGGTCGCGGGGGTCGCCCAGGCTCTCTGGCTGCTCGCACAGGTACTGCCCGCGCGCGGCGTGCGCGGGGTGGCGGTGGAGGACCCCGGCTCGCTCGGAGCGCGCCGGCAGCTGGAGTTCGCCGGGCTGGACACCGTAGGCGTACCCGTGGACGAGGGCGGGCTGGACGTGGCCGCGCTGCGGGCCGCCGGGGCGCGGGCCGTGCTGCTGACCCCGGCGCACCAGTTCCCGACCGGTGTCGTCCTCGACGGCGAGCGCCGCCGCGAGCTGTTGGACTGGGCCGCCGCCGGGGGAGTGGTCATCGAGGACGACTACGACGCCGAACACCGCTACGACCGCGCCCCCGTACCCGCCCTGCGGGCACTGCTCCCCGAGGCCGTCTGCTACGCCGGAAGCGTGTCCAAACTGCTCGCCCCCGCCCTCCGGCTGGGCTGGCTGCTCGTCCCGCCGGGCCTGCGGGAGGAGGTCGTCGCCGCCAAACGCCACGCCGACCTCGGCAATCCCGTCCTCGCCCAGCTCGTCCTCGCCCGCCTGATGGACTCCGGCGAACTCGAACGCCACCTGCGCCACCTGCGCCGCCGTCACCGCGGCCGCCGGGACGCGATGCTGCGCGCCGTCGCCGGGCTGCTGCCCGGCGCCCGCGTCCACGGGGCGGCCGCAGGCCTGCACCTGATGGTCACCTTCGACGGCGCCTCCTTCGACGACACCGCCCTGGCCTCGGCCGCCCTCGCCCTCGGCGTCAAGACCCACCCGCTGTCCTGGCACCGGCTGCGTCCGGGCCCGCCCGGCCTGGTCCTGGGCTACGCGGCCGGACCGGCGGGCGAGATCGAGGAGGGAGTGGCCCTGCTGGGCCGGGCCCTGCGCGGGCTGACGGACACCGGCCGCCAAGATCGAACGGGTTGACACCACCCGCACCCGGTGCGTGTAATGGGCAGCGGTGTCGCGTGACGCCGGCCAAAGAGCAGTGGGCCGGCCGGCGGTCGGGCGGAACACCCCTCACCCACGGGACCCGCCATGAGTGCACACTCCGCGCCCCGCAGTTGACGTAGAGCGGCAGCCGCGTACCGGCTCGCCCGTCAGCTCCGCCACAGCATCCCCCGTACGGACGTCCGTACGCCTTCCTCCGCACACCCCGGAACCGGCAACTCCCGCGCCCCGAGGCCCGTAGGACGCCGGACGGCGGTGTGCCCCGCCACACGCACCGGAGAGACACCACCGTGCCCACATCCTTCAACCAGTCCGTCATCGACGAGTTCCGTGCCAACGGCGGCCGCGTGGGCGGCCCCTTCGAAGGCGCCGACCTGCTCCTGCTGACCACCACCGGCGCCCGCTCGGGCGCGCCGCACACGACACCGCTCGGCTACGTCCGCCACGACGGGGCGCCGGTCGTGGTCGCCTCCAACCTCGGCTCCCCGCACCACCCGGACTGGTACCACAACCTGCTCGCCCACCCCCAGGTCCGCGTGGAACTCGGCACCGACACCTTCGAGGCGCTCGCCGTACCCGCCGAAGGGGCCCGCCGCGAGGCCCTCTTCGCCCACGTGCTGGAGGCCGCACCGGGCTACGCCGACTACCGGGACCGCACCGCCCGTACCCTGCCCGTCGTCGTCCTCGAACCGGCCGAACCCGACGGATGGCGCACACCGGGCGAGGTCCGCACCCTCGCCGGGAAACTCCTGGAGGTGCACACCTGGCTCCGGGCCCAGCTGCGCCACGTCAGCGCCGAGACCGAAGCCCACCTCGCGGCCCGCGCCGCGCACACCGGTCCCGGCGAACCGCCCGCGCCCGGGCTCGCACTCCAGATCCGCCAGCGCTGTCTGGCCTTCTGCCAGAGCCTGGAGTTCCACCACACCAGTGAGGACGCGCACCTCTTCCCGGGGATCGCCGCCCACCACCCCCACCTGGCGGACACGTTCGAACGGCTGCGGGAGGAACACCGCACGGTGGCGCGGATCCAGGGCGAACTGGTCGACCTGCTGGGCCGGGTGGCGATCGCCGAACCGGAGCGGCTGCGGTCCGGGCTGCGTCGGATGACCGCGGAGCTGACGGCCCACCTCGACCACGAGGAGGAGACGCTCCTGCCGCTGCTGGAGGAGGTCCCCTGGCCGCCCGCGGGCCCCGCGGGACCCCCTTCGGACCGGCACTGAGCGGGGGCGGAGGACCGGGGAAAAGTTTTTCGGGAACGGCGGCAACCGATCCGGGACTCGCACGTCGTGGAGGGGTGAAGGGCGAAGTTCCGAGCCCTCGACCCGACCGTGGAGAACCAGAGTGAAGAACCTGAAGCGCGTTCCCCTGTCCGCCCGCCGGGCCGCCGTCGTCGCGGCCGCCGGGGCGGTCGTCGCCCTCGGCGGCCCGGCCTTCGCCTCGGAGGGGGCCTCTTCCGGCGCGGCGGCGCCCGGCGTCACCGCGAGCGCGGCGCCGAGCCCCGTACCGTCCACCCCGGCCGGTGCGAAGCCGAGCTCCTCGCCGACCACCCCGGGCGGGGGCACGTCGAGCGCCACGCCGAGCGCCGCCCCGAGCCAGCCCGGCGGCGCCAAGCCGAGCGTCATCGCGACCGAGCCGGCGGGCACCAAGCCCAGCGCCTCGCCGTCGGCGCCCGCCGGCGGCGGCTCGGGTTCAGGCTCCGCCGAGCCCTCCGCCGGACCCGGTGGATCCGAGCTCGCGCATACTGGCTCTTCCGCGACCACCGTCGCACTCGCCGCCGGAGCCGTCGGGCTCGTCGCCGTCGGGGCCGGAGCCCTGTACACCGTGCGGCGGCGCACCAGCAGCTGAGGACACCCGTGCTCGACCTCGCACCATCCATCAGCCCCCTCACGCCCGGGTTCGCCCGGGCGTGGCGGGGCTTGTGGTGGTGGCTCTCACGCCGCGAGCGGTCCGCGCCGCCGACGGCCGGGCCAGACGCCCGCCCGAACGCGTCCCGCTACGCGTACACCTACGGCCACGCCCACCCCCTCGGCCCCGACGCCGTCGGGGACGCGCCCCCGCGCCCCCCGACCGTCTCCGAGCTCTACCACGCGCACCGCCTCGCCATGGTGCGCCTGGCGGTGCTCCTCGTCGACGACCCGGGCACCGCCGAGGACGTCGTACAGGACGCCTTCACCGCCCTGTACCGCCGCTACGGGGAGGAGATCGCGGAGGTGGACAACGCCCTGGGCTACCTGCGCACCGCCGTCGTGAACACCTCGCGCTCCGTGCTGCGCCGCCGCCGCACCGCCAGGGCCTGGATCCCGCCGGTGACCGCCGACGTCCCCTCCGCCGAGGCCTCCGTCGTCCTGGGGGAGGCCCACCGCGAGGTGCTGGCCGCGTTGCGCGGGCTGACGCCGCGCCGCCGCCAGGTCCTGGTGCTGCGTTACTGGGCCGACCTCAGCGAGGCGGAGATAGCCGACACCCTCGGCATCAGCCGCGGTGCGGTGAAGTCGAACGCGAGCCGCGCGCTGGACGCACTCGAACGGATTCTGGAGGGACGGGTATGACCCGGGTTACGGGTACCACGCCCGAGGGCGAACGCCCCGTGGAGCATCTGCTGCGCGAGGCCCTGGCGGCCCGGGCGCAGGAGGTCACGGTCGTCACGCTGCGCCCCGCCGACCCGCCGGGACCACACCTGCGCCGGCTGTCCCTGCGCACCCCCTGGGTGCGGCGCTCGGCGTGGACGCTCGCGGGCCTGTCCGGCCTGGCGGCGGCGGCCCTCGCCGGGTTCCTGGTCCTCGGGCCCGACCCGGCCGGGCCCCGGCCGGTGCCGCCCGCCTCGCCGCCCGAGTTCACCTCGCCGACGCCCTCGGGTTCCCCGCAGCCGAGCGCGCCCCCCTCGGCCTCCGTGTCGCCGCCGCCGGCATCCGCGCCGTCGCGGACCCCGTCCGCCGGGCCGACGCCCGGCGCGACCCCTTCGCGGGCGCCCCGCACGGCCCCGCCGACCACGCCCGCGGGCGGGGAGCCGGGTACGGGCTCCGGCGCGGGCTCCGCCCCCTCCGCCACCCCGTCCACCCTCCGCACGGCGGGCACCGCACCCTCCCCGACCCCGGCGGGCAACTAGCCCGTCCTCCGTCCCTCTCCCGCGGGACCGCGATCCGGCGCCCCGTCCGTCAAGGAGACAGGGCCTGGCCCCGGGTGTTCTCGACCGCCGCGACCAGAGGGGCCAGTTCCGGCCTGAGTGCGGCCTCGTCGAGGGCTTCGCGCAGGGCCGTGTCGTTCGTGGGGCGGGCCTCTGCCAGAAGGGCCAGGCCCGCCGCGCTCACATCGGTGTAGATGCCCCGGCGGTCGGTGTCGCAGATGTAGCGGTTCAGCAGTCCGCGGTCCTCCAGCCTGCTGACCAGCCGGGTCGTCGCGCTCTGGCTGAGCACCACCGACTCCGCCACCTGGTGCATCCGCAGGTGGCCCCCCGGGCCGCCGTGCTGCCGGCTGAGTACGTCCAGCAGCGAGTACTCGCGCACGCTCAGTCCGTGCCCCGTCTGGAGCGCCCGCTCGATGTGCGCCTCGATCCGGCCGTGCAGGAGGGAGAGGGCGCACCAGCCCTGGGCGAGGCCCGTCAGTGCGCTGTCCGTGGCCGTCATGGGCTCCTCCGTCGATGGTCCCCGTCGACGGTGCGATACCGCCGAGCTGCTGCGCGGTGCGTCTGTGCCGTGCGCTTCCGCCGTGCGGAGTGCGTGTGCAGTGCGTGTGCAGTGCGTACCGCCAGGATAGGCCACCCCCGCAATAGCCCGCGCTTGCAAATATCCCGCGTCTGCAATTAATGTGGACGAAGGCAAACGGCGAACGCAACATCATGCCGTCCGCCCGCCCCCGTACCCCCCACCCCCTGAAGGGCACCTCCCTCATGCCTCTCGCCCTCCTCGCCCTCGCCATCGGGGCCTTCGGGATCGGTACCACCGAGTTCGTGATCATGGGCCTGCTCCCCGAGGTCGCCGCCGGTTACGGCGTCTCCATCCCGACCGCCGGTTTCCTGGTCACCGGCTACGCCCTCGGCGTCGTCCTCGGTGCCCCACTGATGACCGTCCTCGGCACCCGCGTACCCCGCAAGCGCATGCTGATGCTGCTCATGGGCCTCTTCGTCGCGGGCAACGTGCTCTCCGCACTCGCCCCCGCCTTCGGCATCATGCTCGCCGGACGCGTGGTCGCCTCCCTCGCCCACGGTGCCTTCTTCGGCATCGGCGCGGTCGTCGCCGCCGGACTCGTAGCCCCGGACCGGAAGGCCGGCGCGATCGCGATGATGTTCACCGGCCTGACCGTGGCCAACGTCGTCGGAGTCCCGCTCGGCACCCTCGTCGGGCAGACCCTCGGCTGGCGCGTCACCTTCCTGGCCGTCGCCGCGCTCGGCGTGATCGGCCTGCTCGGCATCGCCCGGCTGGTCCCCGACCTCCCCCGCCCCGAGGGGGTCCGCGTCCGTCACGAGCTGGCCGCCTTCCGCAACGTCCAGGTGCTGCTCGCGATGGGCATGACCGTCCTCGGCTTCGGCGGGGTGTTCGCCGCCATCACCTACATCACCCCGATGATGACCAACGTCGCCGGCTTCGCCGACACCTCCGTCACCTGGCTGCTCGTCCTCCTCGGCCTGGGCATGGTCGCCGGCAACCTGGTCGGAGGCCGGTTCGCCGACCGGGCCCTGATGCCGATGCTGTACACGTCCCTGGGCGCGCTGGCCGTCGTACTGGCCCTGTTCACCCTCACCGCCCACACCCGGACCGGCGCCGCCGTCACCCTCTTCCTCATCGGCGCCCTCGGCTTCGCGACCGTGCCCCCGCTGCAGAAGCGGGTCCTCGACCAGGCCGCCGGAGCCCCCACCCTGGCCTCCGCCGTCAACATCGGCGCCTTCAACCTCGGCAACGCCCTCGCCGCCTGGCTCGGCGGCCTCGTGATCGCCGCCGGCCTCGGCTGGACCGCCCCTGACTGGGTCGGCGCGGCACTCGCCGCCTCCGCCCTCGTCCTCGCCCTCGTCTCCGGAGCGCTGGAGCGCCGTACGGGACGAGCGGCGACGGCGAGCCGGACCGTCGCCGCCGGGGCCCCCGCCCCCACCACCCCCGCCCCCGCCCCCACCACCCCCGTCCCGGCCCACCACTGATCCCCCTCCCAGGAGCACCGCCATGTCCCGTACCGCCACCGCCCCCCGTACCGCGGTCGCCCCGCTGACCACCGGGGACGCCGAACTGCTCGTCGCCACGGCCACGGCCGCCGCCGAAGCCGCCGGGGTCACGGTCAGCGTCACCGTCCTGGACGCGGGCGGCCACCCGCTGGCCTTCCGCCGCGACGACCGGGCCGTGCTGATCTCCGGCGAGACCAGCACCCGCAAGGCGTACACCGCCCTCCAGCTGAACGCCCCCACGGCCGGCCTCGTCGACGCGGTCCAGCCCGGCGGCCCCTTCCACACCCTGCCCACCGCCCTCGACCGGCCGCTGCTCTTCATCGCCGGCGGGCTGCCCGTCCACCGCGACGGCCGCCTCGTCGGAGCCATCGGCGTCGGCGGCGGTGCCCCCGAGCAGGACCACGGCTTCGCCGCGACGGCCGTGGACGCCCTGGGCTGAGCCCGGGCCTGCCCGACCCCCGGGTCGCGCCCCCGTGTCCCCCGTGCCAGGTTGGTACGGGGGACACGGCGGCAGGACGGGATCGACATGGGCCAGCGCACGAGGCGGCTCCGGCGGGGCCGGGCCCTGACCACGGCGGCGGCCGCCGCGCTGGTCGCCCTCGCCGTGCCCGCCTGCTCCGCCGGAGCCGAGCCGTCCGGGGCCGGCCCCCGGAGCGCGGGCACCACCGGATCCACGCCCTCCCCAGCGGCGAGCCCCGCCGAACCGCCCTCGCCCCCGCCGTCCGCCCACCCGCTCTCCACCGCCCCGCGCACCGTCCCGGCCGTACGGGAACACCACCCCGCCCGCGGCCCCGGCTGGAAGCCCGCCCCGGCGGCGCGGGTCGTCATATCCCCCGCGGACAGCAAGGCCCTGTCCGACGAGGCGAAACTGCTCGCCGGCGAGCTGAAGCTCGGCTACGCGGAATCGACGCGGCCGGGGCCCGGCGACGTCCAGCTCGCCCTCGCGGCGAAGGGCTCCGGCCCGCCCGAGTCGTACACCCTCACCGTCCAGGACGGCCGGGTCCGGATCACCGGCCCCGACGAGGCGGGCGTCTTCTACGGAACCCGCACCCTCAAACAGGAGATACGCGGAACCGGCTCCGCCCCCGAGGGCACGGTCGAGGACGCGCCCGCCAAACCCCAGCGCGGCCTCAACCTGGACATCGCGCGCAAGAACTTCACCCCCGCCTGGATAGAGAACCGGCTGCGCGAGATGGCCGACCTCAAGCTCAACCAGCTGGGCCTGCACTTCTCCGACGACCAGGCCTTCCGGATCCAGTCCGACACCCACCCGGAGATCGTCTCCACCCCGCACCTCACCAAGGCCGACGTACGCGGGATCAACGCCCTCGCCGCACGCCTGCACATCGCGGTCGTCCCCGAGATCGACTCTCCCGGACACCTCGGCGCGGTGCTGCGCGCACACCCCGAACTCCAGCTGCGCGACGTGAACGGCCGGGCCGTCAAGGGCGCGGTGGACATAGCGAACCCCGCCTCCGCCCGCCTCGTGGACGAACTGTTGCGCGAGTACCTGCCGTTGTTCCCCGCCGGGGCCTGGCACCTGGGCGCCGACGAGTACCAGGCACTGGTCGTCCGCGACCCGCAGGCCTCCTTCCCGAAGCTCGCGGCCGCCGCCCGCGCCCGCTACGGGCCCTCCGCGCGGGTCCAGGACCTGGCGACGGGCTGGCTCAACGACCGGGCGGCCGTGGTCCGCCCGTCGGGCAAGGCCCTCAAGGCCTGGAACGACGGGTTCTTCCGCGGCGGCGTCGCCACCGCGGCCCCGGACCTCCAGGTCGAGTACTGGACCGGCAAGGAGATCGGCGCCCGGCCGCCGCTGGAGTACCTGAGCGCGGGCCGCAAGGTCGTCAACCTCAACGACGAGTACCTCTACTACGTGCTGGGCCAGCCCAACCAGTTCACGTACCCCACCGGCCGGCGGATCTACGAGGAGTGGACCCCGCGGGTGCTGCGCGGCACCACCGCCGTCCCGGCCCGCTACGACGCGCAGATCCTCGGCGGCCGGCTCGCCGTCTGGGCCGACCTGGCCGGTGCGCAGACCCAGGACCAGGTGGCCGCGGGCATCCGGCTCCCCCTGGCCGCCCTGTCCCAGAAGCTCTGGGACGCCCGCACGCCGCAGGCCTCCTGGGCCGACTTCCGGGCCCTCGCCGACCGCGTCGGCTGATCCGCCGCCCTCTTCTGCCCGTGAAGGCCGCCGATCGGCACGGGACTTGGCCGGATCCGCGCGGAAGCGCACGCCGGGGCGGAGGTCGTTCCCGGAGCGCGGGTGGGCGGGAACGGTCCGGAGCCGGTGTCCGGTCCCGGTCCGGATGACGCCGGGAGATTCCGTCGTGGCAGCGTGCGCGCCTGCGGGGCCGGAGGCGGAGGCGATGAGACATCGGTAGACCTCTGTGGCGTGAGGGGGAGGAGGGGCGCGAGAGCGTCCCGCCGCGGCGTATCGGACCCACGTTCGATCGGGCTTGAATGTGGCCGGCCGCCACGGCAAACGCGGCTGAGACGGAGATCGCCGGATCGAGGTAATGCCCTCGGCCTCAGGACGATCACCGGTTCCGCCGCCGTTACTGTTTCCACGGATTCGGGCGGACTCCCCGGATGTCCGTCCCCCTTGCTCCTGTTCCTCTTTCTTCCTCTTTTCACCGGTTGACCACCCCGCCCGTGAGCGACGACGGTCACCGCCCCCGCGAAGGAGAGCTCGCCCGATGACCGTTGACGCCAGCACGGAGGCGCAGCCCGCTCCGCCCCGGCAGTCCAGCCTGGGTACGGCGGCCGCCCGCAACCTTGCCACCACCACCAAGTCCGCCCCGCAGATGCAGGAGATCACCTCCCGCTGGCTGCTGCGGACGCTCCCCTGGGTCGAAACCAAGGGCGGCACCTACCGGGTGAACCGCCGCCTCAGCTACACCGTCGGCGACGGGCGCATCGAATTCGTCCAGGACGGCGCCACCGTCCGGGTGATCCCGCGGGAACTCGGCGAACTCGCCCTGCTGCGGGGCTTCGACGACGTCGAGGTGCTGGGCGCCCTCGCCGCCCGCTGCGTCCAGCGTGACTTCGGGCCCGGCGAGGTCCTCGTCCAGCGCGGTACCCCGGCCGACCGGATCCACCTGGTCGCCCACGGCCGGATCGCCCAGACCTCGGTCGGCAAGTACGGCGACGAGGTCGCCGTCGCGGTACTCGCCGACGGCGACCGGTTCGGCGAGAACGCCCTGCTGGACGCGGACGCGGAGTGGGACTACAGCGCCACCGCCGAGACCGCGGGCACGCTGCTCAGCCTCTCCCGCGCCGACTTCGCCTCCGTGCTGTCCAACGCGCCGCAACTCCAGGCACACGTACAGCGGTTCAGCAGCCTGCCCCGGCAGCGGCAGAACAAGCACGGCGAGGCCGAGATCGCCATGTCCGCCGGCCACACGGGCGAGCCCGAGCTGCCCGGCGCCTTCGTCGACTACGAGCTCAACCCGCGCGAGTACGAACTCTCCATCGCGCAAACGGTCCTGCGGGTCCACACCCGCGTCGTCGACCTCTACAACGGCCCGCACAACCAGACCGAGGAACAGCTCAGGCTCACCATCGAGGCGCTGCGCGAGCGCCAGGAGCACGAGCTGATCAACAACCGCGAGTTCGGTCTGCTGCACAACGCCTCCTTCAAGCAGCGGATCCAGACCCACTCCGGCCCGCCCACCCCGGACGACCTCGACGAACTGCTCTGCCGCCGGCGCGGCACCAAGCTGTTCTTCGCCCACCCCCGGACCATCGCGGCCATCGGGCGCGAACTCAACGCCCGCGGGCTCTACCCGGACCACGTCGACCTCGGCGGTCAGCAGGTACCGGCCTGGCGCGGTGTCCCGATCCTGCCGTGCAACAAGATCCCGATCAGCAAGGACAACACCAGCTCGATCCTCGCCATGCGCACCGGCGAGGACAACCAGGGCGTCGTCGGTCTGCGCCAGACCGGTCTGCCGGAGGAGTACGAACCGGGCCTGTCGGTGCGGTTCATGGGGATCGACGAGCAGGCGATCATCTCCTACCTGGTCACCACGTACTACTCCGCCGCCATCCTCGTCCCCGACGCGCTCGGCGTGCTGGAGAACGTGCAGATCGCGCGGAGCCGCGACTAGGGGGTGACCCGGCCCGACCCGCCGGACACCCCTCGGGGGTGTCCGGCGCGCGTGCTCCTCAGGAGCCCGTCCGGCCCGTCCGGCCCGGAGCGCCGGGACCCGGCGACCGCGGCCCGCCCCGCCGGCACGGCCCCGGCCACGGCTGCGGCCCCGGGCCGCCCGGCGCGGGTCCGCCCCGCACCGCTGCGGCCTGCCCGCGCGGTGGCGTGTCCGGCGGTGCCCGCGTGCGCGGAACCGTGCGCCTGCGCGTGCCCGAGATCCGGAACAGCCCACCCACCTCACTTAGGAGCCATGGATGCCCGACTCCGGGACGTCCCCCCTGCGTTCGGCCCTTCCCGGCACCGTTCTCCGGCCACCCCTGCCGACCGGCCCGGCGCTGCCCTTCGGGCCCGCCGCCGGGACCTCCGTACCGGGGGCGGAAGCGGCCGCACCGGCGGTGGAGGGCGCGGGCGGCGACCTCGCCGCCGGGGCGGTGCGGGAGGCCGGGACGGCCGCGGTCCCGGGCCCCAACCCCGCCCTGGACCGGATCGTCCGCGGCCCGAGCGGCATGGGGACGTCAGGGCTGTACCCCGCCCGGCGCGTACGGCCGCCCGTACCGTCCGCCGCGGCGGACGCTCCGGCAGAGGGCCGGCCGATCCCCGGCCTCTACCACCATCCCGTGCCGGAGCCCGACCCCGTCCGGGTGGCGGAGGTCAGCCGGCGGATCAAGCGGTGGGCGGTGGACGAGGTCGAGGCCTACCCCCCGGAGTGGGAGGACCAGTTCGACGGCTTCTCCGTGGGCCGCTACATGGTCGCCTGCCACCCGGACGCCCCGACCGTCGACCACCTGATGATCGCCACCCGGCTGATGGTCGCCGAGAACGTCGTCGACGACGTCTACTGCGAGGACCACGGAGGCTCGCCGGTCGGCCTGGGCGGAAGGCTTCTGCTCGCCCACACCGCCCTGGACCCGCTCCACACGACGACGGAGTACCAGGGGGTGTGGGCCGAGTCGCTGCTCTCGGACGCCGCCCGCCGTTCCTACCGTTCGGCCATGGCGTACTTCTCCGAGGCCGCCACCCCGTCCCAGGCGGACCGGTTCCGGCACGACATGGCCCGGCTCCACATGGGGTACCTCGCCGAGGCGGCGTGGGCGCAGACGGACTACACGCCCGAAGTGTGGGAGTACCTGTCGATGCGGCAGTTCAACAACTTCCGCCCCTGCCCCACCATCACCGACACGGTCGGCGGCTACGAGCTCCCGCCGGACCTGCACGCCCTGCCCGCCCTGCAGCGGGTCATCGCGCTCGCCGGCAACGCCACCACGATCTCGAACGACCTCTACTCCTACACCAAGGAGCTCAAGAGCCCCGGCAAACACCTGAACCTGCCCGTGGTGATCGCCGAGCAGGAAGGTCTCTCCGACAAGGAGGGCTACCTGAAGGCGGTCGAGGTCCACAACGAGCTCATGCACGAGTTCGAGGCCGAGGCCGCCGCGCTGGCCGCCTCCTGGCCCGACCCGCGCCTGCTGCGCTTCCTGCGGGGCGTGGCCGTCTGGGTCGACGGCAACCACTACTGGCACATGACCAACACCTACCGCTACAGCTTGCCCGACTTCTGGTAAGAGGAATGGACTTATCTGTGACCACTGAGATCACTCCCACCCGTGGCGCCTCCGCCTTCATCCCCGCCCCGGCGACGCCCTACCAGGGCGACATCGCCCGCTACTGGAACGAAGAGGCGCGGCCGGTGAACCTGCGTCTCGGCGATGTCGACGGCCTCTACCACCACCACTACGGCGTGGGTCCCGTCGCCACGGAGGCTCTCGGGGACCCCGCCGACAGCACGTACGAGAAGAAGCTGGTCGCTGAGCTGCACCGGCTGGAGTCGGCCCAGACCGACGTACTGCTCGACGGCCTGGGCACCATCGGGCGCGACGACACGCTGGTGGACGCCGGCTGCGGCCGCGGCGGTTCGATGGTGATGGCCCACCAGCGCTTCGGGTGCAAGGTGGAGGGCGTCACCCTGTCGGCCAAGCAGGCCGACTTCGCCAACCAGCGCGCGCGTGAGCTCGGCATCGGGGACCGCGTCCGCGCCCGGGTCTGCAACATGCTCGACACCCCCCTGGAGAGCGGCTCGGTGTCCGCCTCCTGGAACAACGAGTCCAGCATGTACGTCGACCTGCACGACCTGATGTCCGAGCACTCCCGGATCCTCAAGGTCGGAGGCCGCTACGTGACCATCACCGGCTGCTGGAACCCGAAGTACGGCCAGCCGTCGAAGTGGGTCTCGCAGATCAACGCCCACTTCGAGTGCAACATCCACTCGCGGCGCGAGTACCTGCGGGCCATGGCCGACAACCGGCTGGTCCCGCAGACCGTCATCGACCTCACCCCGGACACGCTGCCCTACTGGCGGCTGCGCGCCACGTCCTCCCTGGTGACGGGCATCGAGGAGGCGTTCATCAAGTCTTACGAGGACGGCTCGTTCCAGTACGTCCTGATCGCCGCCGACCGCGTCTGACGTCCGGTCCGGGCCCGTGATCCGACGGGCCCGGACAGGCTGGGCGGACGGCTACCAGATGGAGTTGACCCACTCCGGGTGGTCGATGAACGGGTTGCGGTTGTGCTGGTAGGTGTCGAAGATGACCTGGTTGCGGCGCTGCTCGAAGGCGTCCGGCGGGTCCTGCTGGTTCCACTGCTTCAGCACGCTGATCCGGCCTATCGCGGGCGCGGTGCCGTTGTTGACCTTGTCGTTGACCTCCAGGTCGGCGAAGCCGTCACCGCCGTCGTAGCGCACCGCCATGTACAGCAGCATCCGCGCGACGTCGCCCTTGACCGCGTCCCGCGGCTCGAAGGAGTCGGCGTCGGTGTAGCTGCCGGGGGCCTCGGCCACCGGGCTGCCGCCCATGTCGAAGTCCTTGTTGCCGCGTGTGCTGTTGACGGTGACGTCCTCGGGGCGCAGGTGGTGCAGATCGGTGCCCGGGCCGGTGGCGGTGCCGAAGTCGCCGTGGCTCTTGGCCCAGACGTGCTCGCGGTTCCAGTCGTTGACCCCGCCGCCGTTGCCGGCCTTGGACTGGGAACGGCCGGAGTAGACGAGGATGACGTTGTTGGGGTTCGCCGGGTCCTGGTCGGTCACCTTCAGCGCGTTCCACACGCCGTCGTACGTGACCTTGGACTGGTTCTTGATGATGTCGTGCAGGGCCGTCTTCAGCGCGGCGCCGGTCTTGCCCTCGGCGGCGGCGTAGTACGCGTCGACCGTGGTGGCCGTGGTGGCCGCGGCGGGGGCGGCGTGGGGTGCCGCCGTCCGCTGGCCCGCCGTGGCGGTGGCCGGCACGAGGAGCAGCGCGGCCGCCGCCGCGGCGGCGGCCCAGGGGGTCGTACGGGAGATTCTCATGACGTGGGGGATACCTCTCCACACGCACCGTCCCCACCATGGCAGTTGGCAGGGTGTCTGGTGGCAGAGCGAGAGTCACATTGTCATGTGCCCAACAGGTAAAGGCCATGTGTCGGGGGCGCGGACCTTGGGGTTTGCCGTCCGGCCGGCTCGGGCACGGTAGCGGTGGCCTCGGCAGGGCCGAGGTGACCGTGCAGAGTCCTACCGGGAGCAGCCCATGGCAGCGAAGATCCTCATCGTGACCGGCGACGCGGCGGAGTCGCTCGAGGTCCTCTACCCCTACCAGCGCCTGCGTGAGGAGGGGTACGAGGTGCACATCGCGGCCCCCTCGGTCAAGAAGCTGCGCTTCGTCGTGCACGACTTCGAGGAGGGCTTCGACACCTACACGGAGAAGCCCGGCTACACCTGGCCGGCCGACATCGCCTTCGCCGACGTCGTTCCCGGGGAGTACGCCGCCGTGGTCGTCCCGGGCGGGCGCGCGCCGGAGTACCTGCGCAACGACCCCGACGTGCGGCGGATCCTGGCCGCCTTCGCCGGGGCCGACAAGCCGATCGCGCAGATCTGCCACGGACCGCTGATCACCGCCGCGAGCGGGGCCCTGGACGGCCGCCGGGTCACCGCCTATCCGGCGCTGGAGCCGGACATGAAGGCGGCGGGGGCCGGTTTCGAGGACTCCGAGGCCGTGGTCGACGGCACCCTGGTCTCCGCACGCGCGTGGCCCGACCACTCCGCGTGGATGCGGGAGTTCCTCACGGTCCTGCGGGCCAAGGCGCCGCTGGCGTAGCGGTCAGCCGGTCGCTTCGAGGTTGGCGCACATGCGGGCGAGGACGGTGACGGCGCCGAGGTACTCCTCGTCCGTGACGCCGGCGGTCACGCTGCCCCGGGTCGCCAGGATGAGCCGTTCGGCGTCCGCGTGGCCCCGGTCCCCCGCGGTGGTGAGGGCGTACGTCCCGGCGTCCGGGTCGAGCGCGATCCAGCCGCGGGCGGACAGGCCGGAGGTGACCTCGTCGAGGGTGATCGCGCCCTGGTCCCAGAAGGGGCGCAGCCGCGCGGTGAGGCCGGCCGGGCCCTGCGGGCCGTGGGAGGCGAGGGCGTGCAGGACCTGCCAGTGGCGCCGGGTGAGGCCGCTCGCGGTGAGCGCCCGGTCGAATTCCCGGTCGATCAGGGCGTCGAGGTGCTTGAGGTAGTAGCCGATCGGCTTGAGCTGCGACGGGGTGGTCATGGCCGTCCGCCTCTCCATGAAAGATGTAAAACTACAAGTAATTGTTGGTGAGTATGCATCTGGAGGCGGGCATGGGCAAGGCTGACGGGAGCGCGGACGCGCGGGCGGCCGCCGTGCGGCCCGAGGTGGCGCGGCCCGACGTGGTGCGGATCGAGCGGGCCATGGTCTCGATGCGGCGCAGTGTCACCCGGCGCACCCTCTCCCGCCTTGCCGGAGCCGGTACGGCCCAGGGCGGAGGTCCGGCGTTCGACGTCCTCGACGTGGTGGAAGCGGCCGAGGAGGCGGGGGAGCCGGTGGGCGTACGGGGCGTGGCCGACGCCCTGCACGTCGACCAGCCCCGGGCGAGCCGCCTGGTGACGGCGGCGGTGGCCGCGGGCTGGGTCCGGCGGGGCGCCGACCAGGCGGACGGGCGGCGCGCGCCCCTGGCCGTCACCCCCGCCGGGCGCGTGGCGCTGGACGAGGCGCACGCGTTCCGGCGGGCGGTGGTGGAGCGGGTGACGGCGGACTGGTCGCAGGGGGAGCGCGCCGAGTTCGCCCGGCTGTTCGCGCGCTTCACGGAGGGCTTCCAGGAACTGGGCCGCGACCGCTGAGCCCCGCTCCCGTGCGGCGGACGTCGACCGGCGGCCCGGTCGAAGCGGTGACCTGCGCCCATGGCCCGCTCCGTCGGCCTGCCCCCGCCCGTAGGCTCCGCGGCGCGGCGGGTCAAGCGTCCGCCCGTCCCGAGTGCGGCGAAGAACCGGAGGCCGGTGTCGGACGGGCGCGGTCGGTGCGGGCGGGCGGCTCGGGCGCGAGCGGGTGCGAGGGCCCCCGCCGGGGGCGAACCGGACTCCGGGGATGGCTGCGCAGGGGGCGCCGAGGGCGCGGCGCCGCCCGGATTCCGGTCCGGGGGCGTCGCGCGCTGCGTCCGGGGCCGCGCGTACGCGGGCCCGGCGGGCGTCAGCTGCCCGTCGTGACCTGGGGCGCCGGCTCGTACTTGTAGTTCGCCGGCCCGAAGTTCTTCTTCACGGCCGCTTCCCAGGAGCCGTCCGAGACCATCTTGGTGAGCGCCGTGTTGATCTTGCGCTGGAGGTCGTTGTCGCCCTTCTTGACGCCGATGCCGTAGTTCTCGTTGCTCAGCCGCAGGCCGACCAGCTTGAACTTGCCCTCGTTGCCCTTCCTGGCCGAGTACCCGGCGAGGATGGAGTTGTCGGTGGTCATCGCGTCGACGAGGCCGTCCTGGAGTGCGACGAGGCACTCGGAGTAGCCGCCGAGCTCCAGCACGCTCGCCTTGGGCGCGAGGTTGTTCTTGACGTTCTCGGCGGAGGTCGAGCCCGTCACCGAGCACAGCTTCTTGGTGTTGAGGTCCTCGGCCTTGGTGATCGAGCCGTCGTCGGCGCGGACCAGCAGGTCCTGGTGCGCGACGAAGTACGGCCCGGCGAAGTCGACCTTCTCCTGCCGCTTCGCGTTGATCGAATAGCTCGCGGCGACGAACTTGACCTCGTTGTACTGGAGCAGCAGCTCCCGGTCCGAGCTGTACACCTGCTTGAACTCGATCTCGTTCGGCTTGTAGCCGAGCTCCTTCGCGATGTACGTGGCCACGTCGACGTCGAAACCGGTGAAGGTTCCGTCGGTCTCGCGCATCCCGATGCCCGGCTGGTCGAACTTGATTCCGATGGAGAGGGGCTCCTTCGGGGCTTCACCACCACAGCCGGAGGCGGTGGCGGCGAGGGCGATCACTGCGGCGACCGCACCGGCCTTGGGAACCTTCATGCTGCACTCTTTCGTCGGAAACGCGGAACCACGGGAGGAAATCGCGGGAACGGGGGCACGCGCGCAACCGCGGGGGCGTCACGGCACGTGTATGAGGAAGCTAGGAAGGTGACGGGCGCAGCGTCACTAGATCTGAGTAAAACTTGAGGATAACGATCCGGTCCGGCCGAAGATTCTCCGCCGGTTCCGGGTCGTCACAGGAGAAGGGGGGCCGGCGCGTGGCGGACGAAGTGACGGGCGGGGCACGGGTCGAGGGGAACACGCTCCTGTTGGGCGAAGGCGTACGTATCCGGTTCATCCGGACATTGCGCCTCCCGGAATCGGGAACGCACGCGCTCCCGCCCGGTCTGGGGGAGTTCCCGCTGCGGCGGGTCGAGGACTATCCGGACACCGTCCCGCCGCAGTGGCGGGCCAAGGGCGGCGTGATGCTGCCGGTGTACCTGCGCGAGGCGATGTGGCTCAGCTTCGGCGGCTCGCGGGAGCCCGCCGCCCTCCAGGTCGGCGTCGGCAAGGTGTGCGCCGTCTCCGGGGAGCGGTGGACGGGCAGGCTGTCGCGCAAGCCGCAGAACTACGTGGTGCTGCCGCGCCAGCCCTGGCTCGACGGGATCAACTCGGGCGACGGGACGGTGCGCCAGTTCGTCGCCGTGCCGCTCGGGCTCGGGGCCACGGTCGAGGGGCAGGTCACGGGCGAGGAGACCACGGGCGGGGTCCAGCTCCAGGCGTTCGCGCTGAGCCCCCGGGAGCTGAAGAAGTGGCGCGAGGCCGAACGGGAGCGCGCGCTGCGGGTCCGCCCGCCCGCCCCCGGCTCCGCGCCCGCCGGTTTCGGCTACGGCGCCCCGCCGCCGGCCCCGATGGCGGCTGCCCCCGCCCCCCGGGCGTCGGCACCGGCGATGGGGCTCGGCGTCGGCGGGACCATGCGCCAGGAGGTCTACCGCGACGACCGCCAACCGGCCGCCTGGGCCGACAGCCCGGCCGCGCGGGTCTTCGTCCACCTGGTGACGCCGCCCGAGTGGCGCCGCATCACCGGCGAGGACGCGCCGCCGTCCCCCGTGGACCGGGCCGCCTACACCCGGGCCGGCCTGCCCTGGTACGACTACTACGACGAGACCGGCGCCGACCTCCCGGCCGCCGGGCCGCTGGGCGCCGTCAAGCCGGTCGGAGACTGGCTCGGCGACGACCACACCCCGTGGGTCCCCCCGGTCCCCGGCCAGGTGATCCCGCTGGGCAACGCCCCGCGTCCGGGGGAGCCGGTGCAGGACGGGGACTGGTAGCGCAGGGCCGGCCGCCGGGGCGGGCGGGTCCGTCACCGCCCCGGGCGGACCAGGTTTTTCAAACTGGTGATCGATTTTCAGCCGTCGCGTCGGTATGATCACCTCAGCAAGGCCGTAGCGCAGAGGTCGTCGCGCCCAAGCATCGAGCTGGAGGACGTCGGTTCGAATCCGACCGGTCTTGCGTCTCCTTCCGACCGCCGTACCGGCATGCCTCCATGCCGTCACGGCGTCGTGCACGCAGTCAACGAAGTGGTGGGTCGCCGGGCACCGGCGAGGAAACCGGTGGAGTGGTGATGACACAGCCGACGCCCGTACGGTGCCCCGCGATCGAGCACCCCGACATGCCGCTCGCCGATCCGGCGGCGCTGGACCCGCTGCTCGCCCGCCTCGCGGACGCCCGGCCCGTCGAGGCCGACGAGACCTTCCCGCTCGGCACCCTGCGCGCCGACGGCCGCCTCGACCTCTGCAAGCAGGGACTCGGCCCCACGGGGGGCTCCCGGCTGCTGCCCGCCGCCATCGCCTCCCCGCACGCCGCGCACCTGCTGCTCGGCACCAACGCCCTCGGCGACACCGGCGCCCGCACCCTGGCCGAATGCCTCACCGGCGCGGGCACCGGGCACGGGGTGCACACCCTCTACCTCGGCTGCAACCGCATCGGCCCGGACGGAGCGCTCGCCCTCGCCGGAGCCCTCGCGGAGGACACCACCGTCCGCGCGCTCTGGCTCAAGCGCAACCCCCTCCACGCCGACGGCGCCCGCACCCTCGCCGCGCTCCTGCGCCGCAACACCGCGCTGCGCACCCTCGACCTGGTCAACACCGGGATCGGCGCCGACGGCGTACGCCTGCTCCTGGACGCCCTGCTCACCCGGGGGGCGCCGCTGGAGCGGATCTTCCTCGGCGGCAACGGCCTCACCGCCGAGCACGCCCCGCTGCTCGCCGCCCTCATCCGCGACGCCGGTGTGAGCGAGCTCTACGTACCGGCCAACCACCTCGGGGACGAGGGCGCCGCCGTCCTGGCCGCCGCCGCGGCGGAGGCCGGCCCCGGCCGTCCGGTCCGCCTCGGTCTCGGCGGCAACGGCATCGGCGTCGCCGGAGCACGCGCCCTCGCCGACGCGCTGGACGGGATCGAGTCGCTCGACCTCGGCCGCACGATGTCCGAGCGCAGCCTCGGCTCGACCGGCAACGACCCCGGGGACGAAGGCGCGTACGCCCTGGCCGCCGCCCTCCCCGGCAGCCCGCTGCGCCGCCTGGAACTGCGCCACACCGGCATCACCGGCCGCGGTGCCAAGCAGCTCCTCGCCGCACTGCCCGACGACAGCCCGCTGGAACACGTCGGCCTGGGCCCCGGCCTGCCCCGCCGGGTCAAGCGCTCCTTCACCGAACGGCTGCGCCCCGCCCGCGCGGCCCACCCGGACCTCCGCGCCATCGGCAGCGTGTACCGGTGAGCCCCGACCTCCGCGCGCCCGGGACCCTGTCACCCGAGGCGGCGGCGTCCTGGCTGCGGGTCCGCCGCTACGCCGTACCCGCCTGGATGATCGAGCAGGCCACCCGGCACCGCCTGGCGGGGGACTGGCGGGCCGCGTGCGCCGCCGCGTCCGTCGAGATCGGCTTCGACCCGGCGGCCCTCGCCTCCCGCTACGGCGCCGCCGTGGCCGACGCGGTCACCGAGGACCTGCGTCACCTCGCCCCCGACCTGCTGCGCTGGCACCTGCCCCGGGTCCGGGGCGGGCGCACCACGCTCGCCCCGAGCCGCCGGCTCCTGCTGGCCGCCTACGCCCCGGACGGCGGGCCCCGCCGGGGACGTCTGGTGCCCGTGCTGTACGTCACCACCTTCGGGATGGTGGACGGCCCGCAGCGGCTGCGGCTGGAGTGCCGGCCGCTGTCCCCGGACCACACGGTCGGCAGCCGCATCGACTGGATCACCGAGGACTGGACGGCCGCCCGCCACTTCTGGGACGTACGGCGCACGGCCGAACTCCGGTCCCGCTACGGCCCGGCCGACCGGCTCCCCTTCTTCCGTCCCGACGGCACCCCGCTCGGCGACGGCGAACTGCCCACCGCCGACCCGGGACCCGCCGACGCGGCGGGCCGTGCCGAATGGGCCGCGGTCCTGTCGGCCCGCGGTGAGTTCGTCGAAGCCTTCGCGGTGTCCGGCACGACGCTGGACCTCGACCTGCCGGAGCGGTCGGTCAGCTCGCCCGAGCACGCCCTCGCGTCACTGGCGGCCTCCGGCCCGGACCCGACGCGGCTGCTGTCCGAGGTCCGGCTGCTGGCCGCGGCCGGCGCCGGGAACCGCTTCCGCCACGTTCCCGACTGGCGTTGCCGCGTACTCCTGGAACTCCCCTGCACCCCGGCGGAGGAGGGCGCGGGCCCCGCCCTGCCGTTGCGCGTGCGCCTCGCCGAGCCGGACGAGCTGCGCGGGGTGCCCCGGCTGCCCGAGTACGCCTGGAACCCGCTGCCCGACCTCCAGCTGCTGAGGACCGGCCGGATCGCCCCGGGCGCGCTGCACCCCCTGGTCGTCGCCGCCCTCTTCCCCGGCGCCGGCCCGGCCGAGGGACCGCCCGGCCCCGTCGCCCCGCGGCCCGTGCGGGTGCGGTGCACCGGTGTCTGGCACGAGGTCCGCTCACGGGGCGGCGTGCTCGACGTGCCGCACACCGCGCAGGAGCAGCAGCGCGAGAGCGCCCTGCGGGCCTTCGGCGGGACCGTTTCCGGCTGCTTCGCCGTGCGCGAGTCCTGGACCTCGGGCGAAGGGCGGCTCCCGCGCGCCCTGCGGGAGGAGCGCCGGGACCTCTTCCTGCGTGCCGCACACGGGGACGCCCCCGGCGTGCTCCACCTCCTCGACGCCGGTGTCGACCCCCACGTCCGGGACGCCAAGGGCCGCACCCTGCTCCACATGCTGACCCACCTGGAGCACAAGGAACTCCTGCCCCGGCTGCTGGCGGCCGGACTCGGTCTGGAGACCGAGGACGACCCCGGCCGCACCCCGCTCCTGGCCGCCGTCCGGGACGGCGGCACCGCCGGCCTCGTCCGGGCGCTGATCGACGCGGGGGCACGCCTCGACGTGACCGACGAGGCCGAGATGTCCCTGAGCCAGCTGGTGCGCCGCTTCCGGCGCGACGACCTGACCTTCGTACGGGAGCTGGTGGACGAGCGGTACCCGGACATCGGAGCCGACTACTTCGACGAGTACATGGAGTGGCGGGACGAGCAGGAGGCGGACGAGGAGTGGCAGGACGCCTACGAGGACGAGCCCTTCGAGGAGGAAGGGCCGTCGGTCGAGGTCGATCCCTTCGGCGGGGTCGAGGAGACCGGTCCGGCCGACGGGTCCGAAGGGGCGGAGGGGGCCGAGGGGTCCGGAGGAAGCGACGGAGCAGGGGAAGGGGGCGGGGACCGGTGAGCACCGCGCGCCCGCTGCACGACCCGGCCGGACCGCTGGCCGCCGCCGACGCCCTGAACGCCCGGCTCGGCGCCACCCGCAGCGAACCCGCAGTCCTTCCCCAACTCGAAGCCCTGGCACTGGCCGTGACGGCCAACCAGCCCGTCCTGCTGTGGGGCGAGCCGGGCATCGGCAAGTCCGCCGGCATGGAGCGGCTGGCCGCCACCCTCGGGGTCGGGCTGGAGACCGTCATCGCCAGCGTCCACGAGCCCTCCGACTTCGCCGGGCTGCCGATCGTCGGCGACGACCCCGCCACCACCGGCGTCCCGATGGCCCCGCCGGACTGGGCGGTGCGCCTGGCCCGTACCGGACACGGACTGCTGTTCTTCGACGAGTTGTCCTCCGCCCCGCCGGCGGTCCAGGCCGCCCTGCTGCGGGTCGTCCTCGAACGCCGGGTCGGCAGCCTGGTGCTGCCCCCCTCGGTACGGATCGTCGCGGCGGCCAACCCGCCGTCCAGCGCGGCCGACGGCTGGCACCTGAGCCCCCCGCTGGCCAACCGGTTCGTCCACCTCGACTGGACGCACGACCCGCTCACGGTGGCCCGCGGCATGGCCGGCACCTGGCCCGAGGCGGCCGTCCCCACCGTGGACCCCGCACGGGCCGCGGGCGCCGCAGCCCGCGCCCGGGGCGTGATCTCCGGGTTCCTCACCGCCCGTCCGGGCCTCGTCCACCACCTGCCGAACGACGCCGAGGGCCGCGGCCGGGCCTGGCCCTCCCCCCGTACCTGGGAGATGGCGCTGCGCCTGCTCGCCACCGGGTACGCGGCCGGCGCGAGCGGCGAGGCGCTGTCCGCCGTGCTCACCGGGTCGGTCGGTGACGGGGCGGGCCTGGAACTGCTCTCCTACCTGGAGCACCTCGACCTGCCCGACCCGGAGCGGGTCCTCGCGCATCCGGAGGCCTTCGCGCTCCCCGAGCGCGGCGACCGCCAGCTGGCCTTCCTGATCGCCGTGGTGGCCGCCGTGCAGAGCGATCCGACGCGCGCCCGCTGGGAGGCCGGCTGGGTGGTCCTCGCCAAGGCCGTCGACGCCGGGGTGCCCGACGTGGCCGCGCGGGCCGCCGCCGACCTGGCCGCGATGCGGGAGCCGGCCTGGCCCGTACCGGCCGGGATCGACGCCTTCGTGGAGCTGCTCCAGCTCGCCGGGTCCCTGCCCGGCGCCCGCTGACGGGGCGCGGGGCCGTGCGGGGCGAAGCGCCGTACCCGGACCGGGACCGGGTCCCTTCCCCGGACGGGGCGCGGGTCCCGGGCCCGGTCGCGGACCCGGAACCGTCCCCGGGTCCCGTCCTGGACCGGGCGAAGCTGCTCGCGGCCCGGTATTCCGCCGCCGAGGCAAGGCCCTACCTCGCCTCCGCGCTCTACGCCCTCACCGTCGTCCCCTCCCCGGGCCCGTCCGGGGTGGGCACGATGGGTGTCGACCGGAACTGGCGCTGCTACGTCTCGCCCGCGTTCGTCGAGCGGACCCCCGTACCGGAGCTGGCGGGCGTGTGGATCCACGAGGTGGCCCACCTGCTGCGCGACCACCACGGACGCGCCGACCGGCTCCCGCCGGCCGACCAGCGCGATCCCGTCCGGGTCAACATCGCCCAGGACTGCGAGATCAACGACGACCTCCTCGCCGACGGACTGGCCCTGCCCGCCGGGCGGATGGAGCCCCGCCTCTTCGGCCTCGCCACGGGCGGTCTGTTCGAGGAGTACCTGCCGGGGGTTCCCGCGACCCCGCCGCACGGCGTGGACTGCGGCTCCGGGTCACACGGGATCCCGCGCCCGTGGGAGGCCCGGCCGGGCGGGGGAGAAGGACGGGACCCGAACGGGATCGGCCCGGCGGAGGCGGAGGCCCTGCGCCGCGCCACCGCCGGGGCCATGCGGGCCCACCAGCGCACCCGCGGCACCCTTCCCGGCGGCTGGGACCGCTGGGCCCGCGAGGTGCTGGAGCCCACCGTGGACTGGCGCCGCGCCCTGTCCGGGGCGGTGCGGGAGGCCGCGGCCTGGGCGGGCGGCGCCGTCGACTACACCTACCGGCGTCCCTCGCGCCGCACGCCCGCGCTGGGCGGCCGCGTCGTGCTCCCGAGCCTGCGCCGCCCGCTGCCGAGGGTCGCGATCGTCATCGACACCTCCGGGTCGATGGGCGAGGAGGAGCTCGCGGCGGCGCTGGGGGAGGTCACCGGCGTGCTCCGGGAAGTGGGGGTCGGGGGCAACCGGGTCACCGTCCTGGCCTGCGACGCCGACGTGCAGACCGTGAGCCGCGTGACCCGCGGCGGCCAGGTGGAACTGGCCGGCGGCGGGGGCACCGACATGCGCGTGGGCATACGGGCCGCGCTGGCCCTGGCGGACCGGCCGAACGTCGTGGTCGTCCTGACCGACGGATACACGCCGTGGCCGCAGGAGCCGCAGTCCTGCCGGCTGATCGCCGCGCTGATCGGGGCCGACGCCCCGCGGCCGCCGCACTGGGTGGAGACCGTACGCGTCGACCTCACCCGGTGACCGTCCGGACTGGCCGGGAACGTACGGTGCCGCACCCCGTGATCACCTGCGCGTGACAGCATGGCGGGGCGGCACGGGCCAAAGCGGCCGGGCGGAGGGGGAGTTCGATGAGCGCAGTACGCAAGAGTCTGGCCAAGGTGGAGATAGCGCTGCGCTGGGACCCCAGCCCGGCCGGTACCCCCGCCAACGACCTGGACATCGTCGCGGCGGTGTACGCGGCCTCCGACCCGCACGGGGAGCCGGTCTACCTCGTGCACTTCGGCAGCCGCGCCCCCGACGGCACCATCACCCTGACGCGGGACAGCCGTACCGGGCAGGGCTTCGGTTTCGACGAGGTGATGACCCTCGAACTGGACCGGCTGGCGCCGGAGCTGGGCCGGGTGGTGGTCGGCGTGGTGATCCAGGACGCCGGTCCCGCCGCGGAGCACGGCCGCAAGACCTTCGGCGGGGTGGCCGGCAAGGGGCTGCGGATACGCGAGGGCTACACCGACCTCGCGACCGGCGACTTCGAGGAGGTGGCGCACGCCACGGCGGCCACCGTCGCGGAGTTCGTCCGGGACGGCGCGGGCGGCTGGGCGCTGGACGCGCGCCCCCGGGGATTCGACGCGGACCCGGAGGAGTTCGCCCGCGTCATGGGCGCCGCGCGGGGCTGATCCCGCGCGGAACTCCCCGGGAGCCTTGCGGACGGGGTGGCTGCCACTCTGCTCGGGAGTGACCGCCACCCCGTCCGGGTGGCGCGCTGCCGCCGTCCCCACGAGGCAGCGCGGGCAGGTCGCCGTCCGGTCATCGTGGACGGCGGCCCACCGGTACGGGGGTCAGGGGGTGATGCCGAGCGAGGGCAGCAGGGCCGCGTCGACGAACCTGACCAGGTAGTCGGCGTCCGCGTACCGCCCCTCCAGCACCGGCCGGATCCGCAGGACGCCCATCAGCTGCGCCGGCAGGAACTCCACGGCCGGATGGTCCGCGGCGATCTCGCCCCGCGCCACCGCCCGCGCCACGATCGCGTCGAACGCCGTCAGCTCCGGCTCCACCAGGGCCTCCCGCAGCGCGCCCTGGAGCTCCTCGTCGCTGAGCACCGCGTGCCCGAGCGCCTGGGTGAGGCGGGTGTCGCGCCCCGAGGTGCAGGCGGCGATCCGGGCGGCCTCGCGCAGGTCGCCGGCCAGGGTGCCGGTGTCGACACCGGACAGCGTCCGGTCCCCGCGGCTCGCGCGGCTCGCCCGCAGGGCGGCGGCCACCAGCCGCGGCTTGGTCTTCCACTGCCGGTAGAGCGTGGACTTGCCACAGCAGGCGCGGGCCGCGATGCCCTCCATCGTCAGGGCCTCGTACCCGTGCTCGCGCAGCTGCTCCAGGACGGCGTCGTAGAACTCCTGCTCGCGCTCCGGGGTGATCTTGGAGCGGCGTGCGGTGACCTGGGGCGTCGACGTCATGGGGGTGCGCTCTCCTCGCGGTCTCCTGGGTGGCCGGTTCCGGTGTTCCGAGTGTACGGCTACGGAGGCGTATCGGTACACCCGCGTATCGATACGCGAATGTATCGATACACTGGCGTGTCGATAGGAAGCGGGTACGGACCGACGGGAGACCGCCGGGGGCCCGTGTCCACACCCGAAAGAAGTGAGACCGGGGGATGACCTCCCACACCACGCCCGGCCGGCCGGCCGCCGGGAAGAGGGACGCGCGCCGACGGCTCATACGCGAGCTGCTGCTCGTCGTGAGCCTGTTCGCCGTCTACAAGGCGGGCCGGACGCTCTCGACGGGCCGCACCGACGAGGCCCTGCGCAACGCGGACCGCGTGTGGGACGCCGAGCGCGCCCTGCACCTGCCCGGCGAGGGCGCCGTGCAGCGGTTGCTGATCCACTCGGACGCCCTCGTGCACACCGCCAACACCTACTACGCCGTCGTGCACTTCCCGGCGACCGCGCTGTTCCTGGTCTGGCTGTACCTGCGGCGCCCACGCCACTACCTGTGGACCCGCCGGGTGCTCGCCGTCCTCACCGGCGCCGCCCTCGCCCTCCACCTGTCCTTCCCGCTCGCGCCCCCGAGGATGCTCGGCACCGCGCACCTGGTGGACACCGGGCAGGTCTACGGGCCCACCGTCTACCGGGCCGAGGCGGCCGCCGACACCGTGGCCAACCAGTTCGCCGCGATGCCCTCGCTGCACTTCGGGTGGGCACTGATGCTGGCCATCGGCATGATCGCGGCGACCCGGTCGCGGTGGCGCGCGCTGTGGCTGCTGCACCCGCTGGTCACCCTGCTCGTGGTGGTCGGCACCGCCAACCACTACTGGCTCGACGCGATCGTGGCCACCGTGCTGCTCGGGGCGACCCTCCTGCTGGTCCCCCGCCCGACGGCCGGGCGGGGCGGGGCGGAGACGGGCGCCGGAGCCCCGGTGTCCGCCACGGCGCCGGTCCCGGCTTCCGCGGCCGTCCCCGCGGCGCCGGCGGCCCCCGCCGGCGTCTCCGCGTCCGTCCCGGTCCCCGCGGCCCCCGCCGGTGTCTCCGCCCCCGTCCCGGTCTCCGCGGCCGGCGCGACCGGGCCCGTACCCACCGCCGTCGCGTCCGTCGGGGGGCGGCGGTGAACGCCACCGCCCTCGCCGTCGCGCTCTGCCTCGCCGCCGCCGCGACCTACGCAGCCGCCGCCGTCGCGCAGGAGCGGCTCGCCCGCCGCGCTGTCGCCCGTACCGCCGCCGCCCTGCTCGGCAACGGCGCCTGGTGGTGGTCGGCCGGGCTGAACGCGGCCGCGGCGCTGCTGCACGCCGCCGCCCTGCGCTACGGCCCCCTCACCCTGGTCCAGCCCCTCGGCGCGCTCACCCTGGTGGCCGCCGTTCCGCTGGGCGCGCGCGGCGCCGGACGGCGGGTCGCCGCCACCGAATGGCGGGGCACCCTGGCCACCGTCGTGGGGCTCGGTCTGCTGCTGCTCCCCGCCTCCGGCCCGGCGCCCGACGACACCCTCACCCTCCCCGAGGCCCTCGGCGTCTCCGGTGCCACCGCCGCCGTGATCGTCCTGCTCACCGCGCGCAAGGACCCCCGTTCCGGCCTGCGCCACGCCACCGCCTCCGGACTGGCCTCCGCCGTCGCCTCCGCCCTGACCCAGACCGTCGCCGTGGCGGGCGGCCGGGGCGGCGCCCTGCTCAGCGTCCGGGTGGTGACGGTGGCCCTGCTCGTGGTGGTGTTCGCCGTCGGCGGGATGCTGCTCTCGCAGCGCGCCTACCGGGGCGGCCTCGGAGCCCCCCTCGCCGTGGTCAACCTGGCCAATCCACTGGCCGCCGCCGCCATCGGGATGATCCTGCTCGGCGAACGCATCCAGGGCGGTGCCCTCGGCATCCTGCTCGCCGTCGCCGGAGCCCTGGCCGCCACGCGCGGGGTCCTGCTGCTCACCCGTACCCCGCCCGGCGCCCCGGCCGCGTCCGCCGAAAGCCGTCCCCTCCGGCCGGCCGTGTGACAGCATGATCCGCATGGCTGACCGGTCGTACCTCTCCCTGTGGTCCAGGAACTCCGTCCTCTCCATCGGCTCGGTGGGCTCGGTGCTCTCCATCGGCTCCGTCGGCAGCGTGCTGTCCGTCGGCTCCCTCGGGTCCACGCTCTCGCTGGGCTCGGCGGCCTCCTGGCTGAGCGCGGGCTCCGCCTTCTCCGCCCGCTCCAGCCTCTCCCTGTTCGCCTACCGCTCCCACCACGGCATCGCGGTCGTAGGCGCCGTCACGACCGCGGCCCTGGCCACCGCGCTGCTGCGCGCCCGCCGGGCCTGAGAACCGTTCCGCCTCCGGTGGCGTCCTCCCACGGGAGAGACCCACACCAACGAGCGGAGTGAACGACCATGGGCATCATCGGCTGGATCATCCTCGGCCTGCTGGCCGGAGGCATCGCCAAGATCCTGCTGCCCGGCCGCGACCCCGGCGGCCTCATAGGCACGACCCTCATCGGCGTCGCGGGATCCTTCATCGGCGGCTGGCTCTCCGCGAAGTTCCTGGACCGCCCGATCCCGACCCACTTCTTCGACCTCACCACCTGGGCATCCGCCATCGCCGGCTCCCTCGTGCTGCTCATCGGCTACCGCATCCTCTTCGGCAACTCCCGCGACTGACCCGGCGTACCGCAGTGCCTACGCTGGGCCCGCACGGCGCGACGTACGACAGCTGCGAGGAGCCCCGTACCATGAGCCCCACCCCGGTCACCCCCGTCCCCACCGCCGACCTCTACGACGAGTACGGCGAGGACCTCGGCATCTGTGCCACCCCCTTCCGCCGGATCGGCGGCCGCCGGCTCTTCGCCGGCCCCGTGCGCACCCTGCGCTGCCACGAGGACAACGCCCTGCTGCGCCAACTGGTCAACACCCCCGGCGACGGCGCCGTCCTCGTCGTGGACGGCGGCGGCTCGCTGCGCACCGCCCTGGTCGGCGACCTCCTCGCGGGGGCGGCGGCGGCATCCGGATGGGCCGGGCTGATCGTCAACGGCGCCGTCCGCGACAGCGTCGCCCTCGGCGGACTCGACCTCGGCGTGCAGGCGCTGGGCACCTGCCCCCGCAAGAGCGGCAAGACGGGTGCGGGCACCGTCGACGAACCGGTCACCATCGGTGGCGTCACCTTCCGGGCCGGGGACACGGTCCACGTCGACGACGACGGCATCGTCGTGCTGCCCGCCGGGCACTGACCCGCGGCGCGGACGCCCGGCGCGCCGTACGTTTTCGGCCACCCGCGCACACCGGGACCTGGCGGCGGCGGTCCGCGACCGGTTTCACTGCGGGCCCATGAGACGACACAGGATCAGGATCACGGGCCTGCTCGGCGCGCTGACCCTCGCCGCCGGGGTCCTGGCCGGACCCGCCGCGGCGGCGGGCGCCACCCCGCCCGCCGAGTTCGGCACCGACTGGCACGACCCGCTCACCGCCGCCCCACCCGTGGAACGGCCCCCGACCCGCTCCTGCGAGGTGACCCTCGCCGAAGCGCAGTTCCGGGACTTCACCCCCTACAAGGGGAGCTACGCCCCGCCCGCCGCCTGCGGCCGCTCCGCCTGGGCCAAGGTCGTGCTGCGCCTCGACGGCAAGGTCAAGGGCCGCCAGTACGACCGCCTGGGCAACCTCACCCTCGGCGGCGTGGAGATCCTGCGCACCTCCACCCCCGAACCGTCGCCCGACGGCATCGCATGGTCCGTGGAGAAGGACGTCACCGCGTACCGCGACACCCTCAGCCGCCCCCAGCCCGTCGAGATGCTGATCGGCAACGTCGTCAACGACACCTACACCGGGGTCATCGACGTCAAGGTCACCCTGACCTTCTACGCCGCGGAGGGCCGCACCCCGCCCGCCGACACCCCCGACCTGGTCCTCCCGCTCACCACGCCCGCCGTCAGCACCCCGCGCAACACCGAACGGCTCCTCGCCGAGGTCTACGCCACCGGCTCCGGAGGCGGCTGCGAGGAGTACTGGTACCTGACCGTCCCCGATGCCGCCCCCTACTCCTGCAAGGCCGCCGACGGCCCCTACCGCGAGGTGCGGATCTCCGTCGACGGACAGCTCGCCGGCCTCGCCGCCCCCTTCCCGACCGTCTGGACCGGTGGCTGGTCCAACCCCTTCCTCTGGTACGTCACCCCCGGCCCCCGCGCCTTCGACGTCCAGCCCCTGCGCTACGACCTCACCCCCTACGCCGCCCTCCTCAACGACGGCCGCCCGCACCGGATCGAGGTCTCCGTCGCCGGGGTGCCGGCCGGCCAGAGCGGCTGGAGCACCCCCGCCAACCTGCTCCTGTGGCAGGACCACGGCCGCCCGGTCGTCACCGGCGCCCTGACCCGGCACGAGGAGGGCGCCCCGGAGGGCGGCACCCACTGGACCCCCGCCCCCGGCCCCGGCGCCGAACACCGCCTGGACACCGAGGGCGGACACCGCCTCACCGTCACCGGACACCTCGACACCTCCCACGGCCGGGTCACCACCACCGTCACCCGGGCCGTCCGCGCCACCTCCGCCCACCGCTGGACCGAGGGGGAGGACCGTGACGCCCTCACCGCTTCCTGGAGCGACGAGGAGAGCGTCACCCGGGGCGCCACCACCACCCGCACGCAGCGCGCGTACAGCATGGACGGCGAGACCACCCTCGGCCCCGCGGACCGGCTGCGCACCGTGCTGTCCCTCGGCGACCGGGCCGACACGGTCACCCTGCGCGGCGGCCGCGAGGTCGACCGCACCCGGCTCGACGACCGGTACACCGGCGACGCCTCGTACACCGCGAACGTCCCGCGCGAGCAGCGGCACGCCGTCGGCACCACCACCGCCCGCTACCGGCTGTACGGCTCCACCGCGGGAGACGGCTGTTACGACCGTACGGTGGGCACCGCGCAGGGCACCGTGACGGAGGACCGGCGCCGCTGCTGACACCGGCGGCGCCTACGATGACGCCCCATGGACACGAGTGACGCCGGCAGACGGCTGGTCGACGGCCGCTTCGAACTGATCGGCCCCCTGGGCGCCGGAGGCATGGGGACGGTGTGGCGCGCCCGCGACATCGCCCTGCACCGCGAGGTCGCCCTCAAGGAGGTGCGCCCGCCGGACCCGGCCACCGCCGCCGCCCAGCCCGGCCTCGCCGTCCAGCTCCGCGAGCGGGCCGTCCGCGAAGCCCGCGCCCTCGCCCGCCTCGCGCACCCGAACGTGGTGACGATCCACCACATCGTGGAGCCCGCGGCCGGGTCGGACGGCCACCCGTGGATCGTGATGGAGCTCGTCAGGGGCGGCTCCCTGTCCGACCGGCTGGCCGCCGGACCGATGCCGCTCGGGGAGGTGCTGCGGCTCGGTCTCGACGTGCTCTCCGCGCTGCGGGCCGCGCACGCCGAGGGCGTCCTGCACCGGGACGTGAAACCGGCCAACGTCCTGCTGCGGCCCGACGGCGGCGCGGTGCTGACCGACTTCGGCATCGCAGCCCTGCACGGCGCGACCGCGCTCACCTCCACCGGGGTGCTGATCGGCTCGCCCGAGTACATCGCGCCCGAGCGGGCACGGGGCGAGGAGGGGCTGGCCGCCTCCGACCTCTGGTCGCTCGGGATGCTGCTCTACGTTGCCGCCGAGGGGACGCACCCGCTGCGCCGGTCCACCAGCCTGGCCACCGTGGTCGCCGTACTGGAGGACCCGATCCCGGCGCCGGTGCGCTCCGGCCCGCTGGGCCCCGTACTGGAACGCCTCCTCGTCCGGGACCCGGCGGCGCGGCCCGACGGGGCGGCGCTGGAAGCACTGCTCAAGGACGCGAGCACCGCTCTCGCGGCGGGGACCGCGGGCTCCCGCACGGCCGGGCCCGCCGCCGTCCCCCCGGCCGGTCCCGGCCACTTCGGGCCGCCCGCCCCCGCCCCGGCCGCCCAGTCCGTTCCGCCCGGGGCGCACCCGCCCCACGCGCCCTACGCCCCCGGCCCGGCACCCGCCGCCACCGTCCCCGTGGCGCGCGAGGACGGCCGCCGCCGCCCGCGAGCCCTCCCCGCCGTCCTGCTGGCGGCCGCCCTGGCCGCCGGGATCCTCGGCGCGGTGCAGTGGCTCCCCGACGGGGACACCGGTACCGGCGCCGGTGCCAAACCCGGCGGCGGCGCGAGCTCCCCCGCGACCGCCACCCCCGCGGGCTCCGCCCCCTCCGGATCCGCGCCCGCCGCCCCTCCGCTGGGCCCCCGCACGAGCGCCCCGGCGAGCCAGGCCGCCACCGCCCCCAAGGGGAGCCTGCTCACCCCGGACCGCATCCGCACCGCCCTCGCCGCGCTCAAGCAGCAGACCGGCACCACCACCTTCGCCAAGATGAGCGTCTACGACGGGTACGTCATCGCCTCGGTTCCCACCGCCGCCGGCGCGGAGACCCTGGACCACTGGGAGTACCGCGGCGGTTCCGCCCGCCACACCGGCCCCGCCGGCACGGTCGAGCAGGGCGCCCCCCTGATCGACATGGCCGCCGTCGGCTGGGACGCGCTGCCCGCCCTCCTGGAGACCTCCGCCCGCGAACTCGGCGTCCAGAAGCCGTCATCCCGGTACGTCGTCGTCGACCCCTGGATGATGGACCAGGTCCCCTGCATGCGGACCTACCTCAGCGACGAGTACGGCCGCGGCGGCTACGTACTCGCCGGGACCGACGGCCAGGTCAAGAAGGTCGTCCGATCCTGACACTGCGGACCCGTGCGCACGCGGGGGTCCGACACGTCCGGCACCACCGCAACGTTCCGAGGAGCACGGCCACCATGCCCAGCTGGCGCACCACCCTCACCCGGGCGGGGATCACGACCCCCCGCCTGCGGGACGACTACACGCACTCCGCCCGCCGGGTCCTGCGCCGGGAACCGGCCCCCTACGTCACCCTGCGCCTGCTCGCCGCCCCGCCCCTGGTCCCCTGGCTCACCGCCGGACTGGCCTTCATGAACCGGGTCGACGACGTGGCCGAGACCGGCACCCCGGCCGAACGGGCCTCCGCCACCACCGCGTTGGCCGGACACGTCGAGGCGGCCCTCGCCACCGGGGACAGCTCCGACCCCCTGCTGCGCGCCTACGCCCACGCCGTGCGCACCCGGGGTCTGCCGGGGTCCTGGGTGACCCGCTTCCTCGACGGCGCGGCCACCGCCGAGGCGGCCTTCGACGGCTTCGCCGCCGAGGAGGACTTCCAGGCCTACCTCGACGCCTACGCCTGGCCCGGGGTCCTCGTCTTCACCGGCCTCCAGTACGAGGGCGGCCCCGACCCCGAACAGGCCGCCGGCTGGCGCCGGTTCGTCGACGCCGCCCAGCGCGTCGACTTCCTCGCCGATCTGTCCGGGGACCTGGCCGAGGGCCGCCTCTGCATCCCGCGCGCCCGCCTCGACGAGCACGGTGTGACCCGCGCGGACCTGGAGGGGGCCCGCGAAACCCCGGCCGTACGCGCCCTCCTCGACGCCGAGACCCGCCTCGCCCGCCACGCCCTGGCCGCCACCGACGGCATCCTGGACCTCACCGAACCGGGGCTGCGCCCGGTGATCGCCGCCATGACCGAACTGATGGACCACCAACTGACCGCGGTGGAAAGGGCCGGGACCGCCGTCCTGCGCCGCGACACCGGATATGGCCTCGTCGCCCCGCTGCGCACCCTCCTGCGGGCCCGCGTCCGCGCCGGCGCCACCCGGTGACCCCGGCGGACCCGTGACATTCGTACTGCCCGGGTCCGTACAAGCGCATCTGCCGGGCCGGGGGGCTCCGTTCGTAGCGTTGGGGACATGACGAAGACCCCGAGCGCGGCGCACCCCGCCCGCACCGCACACCGGCAGGTCCGGGACCCCGACGGGGACGTGCCCGCCATCCGGTTCCGGCACGCCGCCAAGTCCTTCGGCGCCGTCCGCGCCGTCACCGGGCTCGACCTGGACGTGCGGCGCGGCGAGACCGTCGCCCTCCTCGGCCGCAACGGCGCCGGCAAGTCCACCACCATCGGCCTGCTGCTCGGCCTCGAAGAGCCCGACGCGGGCAGCGTCCGGCTCTTCGGCCGGACCCCCTCCGAGGCGGTGCGGGCCGGGCGGGTGGGCGCGATGCTCCAGGAGGGGCGCGCCGTACCGCGGATCACCGTACGGGAGCTCGTCGCCTTCGTCGCCCGGACCTACCCGGAGCCCCTGGCCGTCTCCGAGGCGCTCGGCCTCGCCGGCCTCACCGACCTCGCCGGACGCCGCGTCGACCGGCTCTCCGGAGGGCAGGCCCAGCGCGTCCGCTTCGCCGTGGCCCTCGCCGGGAACCCGGAGCTGATCGTGCTCGACGAGCCGACCGCCGCCCTCGACGTGGAATCCCGGCGAGCGTTCTGGGGCTCCATGCGGGCCTACGCCCGGCGCGGCAACACCGTCCTGTTCTCCACCCACTACCTGGAAGGGGCCGACGCCCACGCCGACCGGATCCTGGTCCTCGACGGGGGCGGGATCGTCGCCGACGGCACCGGGGAGCAGCTGCGCCGCACCGCCGCCCGCGGTTCGCTGGTCTGCGTCGACCTGGCGGGCCGTCCGTCGGGCCACCTCGCCACCCTCCCCGGGGTGGACGCCGTCGAGGTGCGGGGCGACCGCGCCCGGCTCCGTACGCAGGACCCGGACGCCACCGTGACCGCCCTCGCCGCCCTCGGCGCCGTCCGGGGCATCGAGGTCACCGCGCCCTCGCTCGACGACGTCTTCCTCGCCCTCACCGGTGCCACCGGCGCCACCGCTTCCGGGGGGAACGCCCGATGATCACCGCCTACGTCCGCCTCGAGGTGCGGCGCACCCTGCGCGACGTCTCCTTCGTCGTCTTCGGCATCGGCATGCCGGTCCTGATGTACCTCCTCTTCACCAACCTCGGCGGCGTCGACCCCGAGTGGAAGACCGCCTCGATGGTGGCCATGGCCGCCTACGGGGCCCTCGGCGCCGCCCTGTCCACCGGGACCGGGGTCGCCGAGGACAAGGGCAGCGGCTGGCTGCGGCAGCTGCGGGTCACCCCGATGACCCCGCGCCAGGTGGTGACCGGCCGGGCGCTGACCGGCTCGGTGACCGTCCTGCCCGCCATCGCCGCGGTGCTCGCCGCGGGCGCCTTCGTCAACGGGGTCCGGATGGACGCCTGGCAGTGGGCCGCCGTCGCCCTCGTCCTGTGGCTCGGCGCGCTCCCCTTCACCCTGCTCGGGATCGGCAACGGCTACCGGCTCACCGCCCAGAGCACCGGCCTGGTCAACGTCGGCTGCAGCCTCGCGCTCTCGATCCTCGGCGGTCTCTGGTTCCCGGTCGAGGCGTTCCCGCGGTGGCTGCGCTCCCTCTCCGAGCTGACCCCCACCCGCCGCTTCGCGGAACTCGGCCAGTCCCTCGCCGCCGGCGCCGCCCCGGGCCCGGCCGCCGCCGCGGTGGTCGCGGTGTGGGCCCTGCTGTTCGCCTCGTACGCGGTGCTCTCGTACCGTCGGTCCGCCAGGAAGGTGTGACACATGGAGCAGGTAACCGGAATGACGATGCAGAGCCGACGGGAGCGCGCGGCGGAGCGCAAGGCCGCGTGGGAGGTGAGCAAGGCCGAATGGCGGGCGGCGGAGAAGAAGCGCAAGGCGTGCGGCGAGTCCCCCGACTACGGCCGCGGCCCGATGGGCCCGCCCAATGCTTTCGCGCTGCTGCCGTGGCTGCTGCTGGGCATGGGCGCCATCTCCAACGTCATCAAGGGCGAGACCCCCAACCCGTGGATCGGCGGCCTCGGCCTGCTCGTCTTCAACTCCCTCTACATCACCCTGGTGTTCCGGGCCTTCGACCCGAAGGCACGGGCGGCGGCCGGCACCCGCTGGTGCCTCGTGGCCCTCGGCGCGGTCACCTGCGCCCTCGCCCTCGCCTACGGGGGCAACTGGCTGCTGTTCTTCCCGCTGTGCGCCCTGGCCACCGGCGCCGTGGTCCGGGGCCGCAGGCTCGCCCCCGCCATGTTCGTGCTCACCGCCGTGGCCGGGGTGATCGCGGGGCAGAAGGAGGGGTGGGACACCCTCGGCATCGTCTACGGGACCTTCCTGTCCGGCATGGTCACCGCCACCATCCTCGCCCTGTCCGAGACGGTCAAGCAGCTCCGCGACACCCGGCAGGAGCTGGCCCGGGCCGCCGTCGACCAGGAGCGGCTGCGCTTCTCCCGCGACCTGCACGACCTGCTCGGCCACACCCTCTCGGTGATCGTCGTGAAGTCCGAGGCCGCCCGCCGGATCGCACCCCGGGACATGGACGCGGCCCTCGACCAGGTCCGCGACATCGAATCGGTGGGCCGGCAGGCGCTCACCGAGATCCGGGAGGCCGTCACCGGCTACCGCGAGGCGAGCCTGGCCGCCGAACTCGACCGGGCCAGGGGCGCGCTGACCGCCGCCGGCATCGAGCCCGTCGTGCGCCAGTCCGGGCCCCCGCTGCCGCCGCAGACCGCGGCCCTGCTCGGCTGGGTGGTCCGCGAGGCCGCCACCAACGCCATCCGCCACAGCGGAGCGGCCACCTGCGAGATCGAGCTGCGCAGCAGCGCGGAGCGGGCCGTACTGGTGATCACCGACGACGGGAGCGGCGTAGGCTCGACCCCGCCGGGCAGCGGACTGACCGGCCTCGGTGAACGGCTCGCCCTGGCGGGAGGCACCCTCGGCAGCGGACCGGCCCCGGGCCGCGGGTTCCGGGTCACCGCCGAACTGCCGCTGGAGCCGACCGGTGGGGAACAGGAGGGGGAGGCCCGATGATCAGGGTCCTGCTGGCCGAGGACCAGGGCATGATGCGGGGCGCGCTGGCGCTGCTGCTCGGGCTGGAAGAGGACATCGAGGTGGTGGCCCAGGTCGCCGCCGGGGACGAGATCCTGGCGGCCGCGCTCGAAGCCCGCCCCGACGTCGCCCTCCTCGACATCGAACTGCCCGGCCGCAGCGGCCTCGACGCCGCAGCCGAGCTGCGCACCCGGCTGCCCGGCTGCCGCGTGCTGATCCTGACCACCTTCGGCCGGCCGGGGTACCTGCGCCGCGCGATGGAGGCGGGGGCCGCCGGGTTCCTCGTGAAGGACGGTCCGGTGGAGGAACTGGCCGTCGCCGTGCGCCGGGTGCTCGCCGGGGAGAAGGTGATCGACCCGTCCCTGGCGGCCGCCGCCCTGGGCGCCGGTCCCAACCCGCTGACCCCGCGCGAGATCGACGTCCTCAACGCCGCCGCCGACGGGGCCACCGTCGCCGATATCGCGGGCCGGGTCCACCTGTCCGAATCGACGGTACGGAACTACCTCTCCGCGGCCATCGGCAAGACGGGCACCCGCAACCGCATGGAGGCCGTACGGGCGGCCCGCCGCCAGGGGTGGCTCTGACCGTACGGGAGGGGTGCGCGAGACTGGCGGGTGAGGCCCGACACCGGGCAGCCGCAGCGCACTTGGAGCGACCGATGCCGCAGATCACCGTCGACTACTCCGCGTCCCTCGCGGACGCCTTCGACCGTCAGGGGTTCGCCCGCGCCCTGCACCCGCTGACCGCCGAGCTCGTCGACACCCCGGTGGAGACCTGCAAGACGCGGTTCCGGCGGGTCGAGGAGACCTTCGTCGACGACGGGGCGCCGGAACACGCGGTCGTCCACGTGGAACTGGCCCTGCTGCCGGGCCGTTCCGAGGACGCGAAGGCCGAGCTGGGCCGCGCCGTGCTGGAGCTGCTCCGCTCGTCCACCGACGCCGCGCCGGACGCCGTCGTGCACTGGTCGGTGGACGTGACCGAGCTGGGCGCGGCGTACGTGAAGGCCGTCAGTACGCGCCGTTGACGTTGTCGATCGAACCGTAGCGGGCGGCCGCGTAGTTGCAGGCGGCCGTGATGTTGGCGACCGGGTCGTACGAATCCATCGGCGTGCCGGGAACGTGGTAGGCGCGGAAGGTCGGGTCGATGACCTGGAGGAGGCCCTTCGAGGGAATGCCCGCCGCGGCGTTGGAGTCCCAGTTGTTGATGGCCAGGGGATTGCCGGAGGACTCCCGCATCACATTGCGGTGGATTCCGTTGTAGCTGCCGGGAATTCCGTGCCGGGCCATGATGTCCAGGGACTCCCGGATCCAGCCGTCGAGGTTGTTGGCGTACGTGGCCGCGGGCTTCACCGCGGCCGCCGTGACCGCGGTGGCCCTGGCGGCGGCGGCCTTCGCCGCGGCGCCGAGGCGCAGCTTGAGGCCGGGGCGGATGACCGAGGGGTCGGCGCCGATGGCGCTGCGGTTGTCGGCGTAGAGCGTCTGCCAGCCGCCGCTCACGGAATGCTCGGCCGCGATCTTCGAAAGGGTGTCCCCGCCCACCACGGAATAGGTGAGGGAGAGCGCCGCCTTTTCGGCGGCGGGCCGCGCCGCCGGCTGTACGGCGGGCCGCGCGAGGCTGCTCGCCGCGGGTGCCGCGGCCGGCTGGGTGACCGCCGCGCCGGCGGTGGTGGCACTGATCAGCGGGAGGGCGAGTGCCGCGCCTCCCGTGCCGGCGAAGGCCAGCCTGCGGGCGATCCGGTACTGCTTCGGCCGACGGTGCTTACCCTTTGCGGACATGGCGCTGTTCCTCACGTGGGGGTACGGGAGAGCCCTGGCGCCGACCGGATTCGGTGTGCGGCCGCCGGGAGTGAGGGTGACCGTAGGCGAGCGCGGGGGACCGGAACAAGGCGCGAATTCCCCCGGGAGATCGACTTCCCGTCGGCGGCCCGGTGAATGACCTTGAATGAAGATCCCGGAAAGGGCTATTTCCTTTCTGGGAAAAGGAAATCGGCGCGGCGCGGGAATTGATGTTGAACGCGTGCGCGTGACTGACATCACGGTTTGACGGGTCGGAATGCCGCTTCGCGCAATATGGTCAATTAGCCGACCGATGCTGCCGATTCGGGCTACCGGCGCGATGGTGGCGAATCGCCCATGACGGACTCTTTCGGGCGCCGCCGCGTCTCAGAGGGCGGCGGGCAGCAGCTTCCGGATCGCCGCCACGGCCGCCCTCGGCTCGTCGGCGTGGAAGCGCACCGTACGGACCCGGGTCCGCCGGCCCCACGCCCCGACCACCGTGACCGGCCGGACCAGCTCCAGGGTGACCGCGGTCTGACCGGCCACGGCCGCGTCCAGGACCCCCTCCTCGGACCGGTTCGCGTCGGGGAAGCGGAGTTCCTCGCGGGCGGAGTCGATCAGCTCCGCCGGGATCCACAGGTCGAGGGAGGTGCGGTGGCGCACCCGCACCCCGGCGGGCCCGACCACGTGGGGCCGGGTGACCGCCGCCGCGTGCAGCCCCAGCGCCAGGAGCACCGTGTAGAGGTCGAGCACCAGCATCACCAGGTGGGCCACCGGATACGGGGCGAGGATGAACGACACTCCGGCCGTCTCCAGCGCGAACACGAAGACCAGCCCGTACGAGGTCGGCGCCTGGGCCCGCGCGTAGCCGACGGCGGTGTCCCCCGCGCCGACGCCGTCCCTGCGCCGGGCCGCCCACAGGGCGAGGCTCCGCAGCCGGCGTCCCTCGTGCGCGATGAGCAGGCGCGACCGGGCGAGGACGCCCGGCCCCGTGCCCGTCGCACCGTCCTCCCCGCTCCCCATGGCCCCAGTGAACAGGAGCTCGACCGCTCTGCGCCTACTGGATTTCGGCCAACTCCTTCAGGGTGGCCGCGACCGCCTCCGGTGATGCCGGCAGCAGCGGGAGGCGTACGTCCGGGGTCGGGATCCGGCCCTGCGCGTGCAGTACGCCCTTGACCACCGACGGGTTGGGCTCCGCGAAGGCCGCCGCCGAGAGCCGGGCCAGCGCGTGACCCAGGGCCCGTGCGCGCGGCACGTCACCGGCCCGCCAGGCCGCCGCGAGCTCCACGAAGCGCTCCGTCGCCAGATGGGCCGAGGCCAGGATCCCGCCGGCCGCCCCGAGCGCCAGCAGCGGCGACAGGTAGGCGTCGTCCCCGGCCAGGACGGCGAACCCGTCCGGGAGATCGCCCAGCAGGGCCACCGTGTCCTGGTCGATGCCGCCCCCCGCGTACTTCAGCCCGGCCACCCCCGGCAGGGCCCCGAGCGCCCGCAGCGCGACGGCGTCCAGTGGCTGCCCCGTCCGGTAGGGGATGTGGTAGACGACCAGCGGTACGGGGCTCACCTCCGCCAGCCGCGTGAAGTGCGCCAGCACCCCGGCCGCCGAGGGCCGTACGAACGACGGCACCGCCACCAGCGCCGCCCCCGCCTCCGGCCACCTCGCCAGCCGGGCCAGCGCGGTCTCGCTCGCCCGCGTCCCGCTGGCGCCGGCCCCCACCGTGAGCAGGCCGCCCCGCTCCCGGCAGACCCGGGCGCAGACCTCGGTGACCAGATCGCGCTCGGCCTCCTCCAGGGTGGCCGTCTCCGCGGTGGTGCCGAGTGCCACGATCCCGGCCGCACCCGCGTCGAGCGCCGCGTGTGCGAGGGCCTCCAGGGCATCCGCGGCGACGTTCCCCGCCCGGTCGAAGGGGGTGATGAGCGGGACGTGGATCCCTTCCAGGGCCGTCGTCTCCGCCGTCGTCTCCGCCGTCGTCTCGGCTGTCGTGTCGTGTGTGTCCAGTCGCATGGGACGAGCTTCGCCGTCTCCGAGCATCGAATCCAGTTCGCATTTCTTACCCGAACCGTAAGCTGGACCGATGCTCGACGTACGCCGCCTGCGGCTCCTGCGGGAACTCGCCCGCCGCGGCACCATCGCCGCCGTGGCGGAGGCGCTGTCCTTCAGCCCCTCCGCCGTCTCCCAGCAGCTCTCCGTCCTGGAGCGGGAGGCCGGGCTGCCGCTGCTGGAGCGCACCGGCCGCACGGTCCGGCTCACCCCGGCCGCCCAGAACCTGGTCCGGCACGCCGACGCCGTCCTGGAGCGGCTGGAACGGGCCGACGCCGATCTGGCCGAGGCCCGCAGCGGTCTGGCCGGCGCGCTGCGGATCGGGGCGTTCCCCACCGCCACGCGGGCCATCGTCCCGGCCGCCCTGGTGCACCTGGCCCGCCGCCATCCGGGGCTGGAGCCGATGGTGTCCGAGACCGACCCGGCGGCGGTCGCGCACGCGCTGCGGGCCGGGGACCTGGACGTGGCGCTGGTGCACGAGTACGACCTGGTCCCCGAGCCGCCCGAGCCGGGGCTGGCCACGCGGCCGCTGTACGGGGAGGCGATGTACCTGGCGACCCCGGCGCCGGCCACTGCCACCATCCCGGTCGTCCCCGCCACCCCGGACCCCGGCGCCCCCGACCCCGGCGCCCCGCCGGCCGGAGGCCCCGGGCAGGACGCCGTCCTGCGCGCGCACCGGGACGACCCCTGGATCACCGCCACCCCCGGTACCCTCTGCCACGCCATGACCGTCCGGGCCTGCCGGGCCGCCGGGTTCACGCCCCGGGTGCGCCACCAGGTGGACGAGTTCGCCACCGTCCTCGCACTGGTCGCCGTGGGCCAGGGGGTCGCGGTGGTGCCGCAGCTCGGCGTCACCGGGCCGGCCGGGCCCGCGGTGACCCTCGTCCGCCTGCGCATGGAACGCCGCACCAAGATCGCCTTCCGCAGCGGGGCCGGGGCCCACCCCGCCGTGGCCGCTTTCACGGCCGCCCTGCGGGCCGCCGTACCGCCGGATCTGGCCGCAGCGCGCGCGGAAGCGTGACGCAACTCCCGTACCGGTCGGCGCCCGTGTACGTTCGATGATCCAGACCGATCCGAACAGAACGGGGTATGACGTGACGCATCGCGTACGAGGTGTCATCGCGCGGAGCAAGGGCGCACCGGTGGAGACGACCACGATCCTCGTGCCCGACCCGGGGCCGGGCGAAGCCCTGGTCAAGATCCAGGCCTGCGGGGTCTGTCACACCGATCTGCACTACCGGGAGGGCGGGATCAACGACGAGTTCCCCTTCCTCCTCGGTCACGAGGCGGCCGGCGTCGTGGAGTCCGTCGGCCCGGACGTCACCTCGGTCGCCCCCGGGGACTTCGTCGTCCTCAACTGGCGTGCGGTGTGCGGCACCTGCCGGGCCTGCCGGCGAGGCCGTCCCTGGTACTGCTTCGCCACGCACAACGCCACCCAGCCCATGACCCTGGAGGACGGCACCCCGCTCTCCCCGGCGCTGGGCATCGGGGCCTTCGCCGAGAAGACCCTGGTCGCCGCCGGGCAGTGCACCAAGGTGGACCCCGCCGCCTCCCCGGCCGCCGCCGGGCTCCTCGGCTGCGGGGTGATGGCCGGCCTCGGCGCAGCCCTGAACACCGGCAACGTCGGGCGCGGCGACTCGGTCGCCGTCATCGGCTGCGGGGGAGTGGGCAACGCGGCGGTGGCCGGTGCCCGGCTGGCGGGCGCCTCGAAGATCATCGCCGTGGACCTGGACGACCGGAAGCTGGAGTGGGCGCGCGGCCTCGGAGCCACCCACACCGTCAACGGGCGCACGGAGGACGTGGTCAAGGCCGTCCAGGAGCTGACCGGCGGCAACGGCGCGGACGTCGTCATCGAGGCGGTCGGCCGCCCCGAGACCTACCGGCAGGCCTTCTACGCCCGCGACCTGGCGGGCACGGTGGTGCTGGTCGGCGTGCCGACGCCGGAGATGAAGCTCGAACTGCCGCTCCTGGACGTCTTCGGGCGCGGCGGTGCGCTGAAGTCCTCCTGGTACGGGGACTGCCTGCCGGAGCGGGACTTCCCGCTCCTGATCGACCTCTACCTCCAGGGCCGGCTCGACCTCGACGCCTTCGTCTCCGAGACCATCCCGCTCGACGGGGTCGAGGACGCCTTCGCCCGCATGGAGCGCGGCGAGGTGCTGCGCTCGGTGGTGCAGTTCTGACCGACCTGAGCTGAGCCGACCCCGACCCGGTCACCCGTCGCGAGGCTCCCCGTCAGGCGCCGAGCAGCGCCAGGAGCGCGCGGACGGCTTCGAGCACGGGCTGCCCGATCGTCCCGACGGTGGCGGCGATGCCGGCCACCGCCAACAGTGCCCGGTGCCGTTCCGCGGGGGACGCGGCGGCGTCGGCCGTGATGGCCGGGAGGGCGGAGTCCATGATCCGCGCTGACTCGGCGGGCACCTGCGGGCGCAGCTCCGCCAGCAGTACGAGGAGTTCGCGCAGGGCCTGCTCCAGGGACGGCGCCGCCGGCGCCGCGTGCTGGTGGACGATGCCCTGATTGCCCTGCCCGCCGAACATGTTCACGGTGTCACCGCTCATCCGTGGGTCACCCCCGAGTTTCCCTGGCCGCCGTACATGTTCACGGTGTCGCCGAAGTAGTAGTGGCTGGGATTGCTGATGGTCAGGCGCTGCACCTGCACGCGCAGTTCCGTGTCAGGGTTCTCGATCGCGTACGCGATCTGGTGCACGAGCCCGTTGAGGTGGTCGGTGCGGCCGGTGACGAGGGCGGTCGACTGCCCGTTGGACTCGACGGCCAGGACGAAGTGGGAGGCCGCCGTCAGCACGGCCATCATGTCCGCGAAGTAGTACAGGAGGCCGATCCCGGAGGCGACCCAGACGAACCGGATGGTGCCGTCGAAGGTCGTGTCGGCGCCGCGCGCCAGGAAGCCTGCGATGGTGCCGAACACGGTGAAGCCGAGTGCCGCGAGGAGGGTGAGCGCCGTCCGCCGGGCGAAGGTGACGACGGATTCCTTGCGCCGGGGCTTGAGGACGAAGGTGTACACGCGGGCGACGTTCTGCAGCGGGTACACCGCCCCGCCCACCCACAACAGGCGCTTGGTGACGGTGAGATCGAGCGAGGAGGGCAGACCGGCGTAGCCGGCCGGCGGCTGCCCCGGCGGGCCCTGCGGCGCCGGCGGTGGCGACAGCGGTGGTGACGGCTCTGGTAACGGTGGCCCGTTCGTTTCCATACATCCCCCTGAGACGGAACCGGGTCGGAGCGGAGCCCCATTAAGGACCTGTCATGCCCCTGCCGCAAGGCGAATTCCGGCCCCGTGACCCGCCCGGGCGGCGCCACGACGTGCCCGGGACGGCCTAGGGTGCGGAGCATGACCGAACGAGCCGATCAGCAGGCGCCCTTGCAGCCGATGCCCACCGACTGGCACCGCGCCCTCGCGGTGGTCGCCCACCCCGACGACCTGGAGTACGGCTGCGCCGCGGCCATCGCCGACTGGACGGACGGCGGCCGCGAGGTCGTCTACGTCCTGGCCACGCGCGGGGAGGCGGGCATCGACACCGTCGCCCCGGACGAGTGCGCCCCGCTGCGCGAGGCCGAGCAGCGTGCGAGCGCGGCCGTCGTCGGGGTTTCCACGGTGGAGTTCCTCGGCCACCGCGACGGGGTCGTCGAGTACGGCCTCGGCCTGCGCCGGGACATCGCGGCGGCCATCCGGCGGCACCGCCCCGAGCTGGTGATCACCCTCAACCACCGGGACACCTGGGGCGGCCCCGGCGGTGGTGGCTACTGGAACACCCCCGACCACCGGGCCGTCGGCCGGGCCACCCTGGACGCCGCCGCCGACGCGGGAAACCGGTGGATCTTCCCGGAGCTGATCTCCGAGCAGGGACTGGAACCCTGGGACGGAGTGCGGTGGGTCGCCGTGGCCGGTACCGCCACGCCGACCCACGCGGCCGACGCCACCCCCGGACTGGAGCGCTCCGTCAGGTCCCTGATGGAGCACAAGGCGTACATCGAGGTGCTGACCGACCAGGATCCGGAGGAGTACGTACGGACCTTCCTGACCGGGAACGCCGAACGGGCCGCGGGCCGCTTCGGCGGCCGTCCGGCGGTGGCGTTCGAGGTCTTCCCCCGCTGACGCGGCCTGCCCTAACCTGACGGTCCATCAGGCAGGGCGGGGGTGCGAGCCACGTGATCGACACCGTCTCCACGGAGACCGGCGAGGGTGCGGAGCGGCGGGTCCGGCTGGACGTGGAGGACGGCATCGCCCTCCTCACCCTCTGCCGCCCGGACAAACTCAACGGCTGGAGCTGGGAATCCACCCGCCAGCTGGGCCTGCTCGCCGACCGGATCCGCTTCGACCCGTCCGTGCGCGCGGTCCTGCTGCGCGCGGAGGGCCGGGCCTTCTGCGCCGGCATCGACGTCACCGCACCCGGAGGGGCGATCACCGGGGACTCTCCCGCCGAACGGACCCGCAACTACTACGAGGGCATCCGCTGGGTCCACGAGCGCTTCGCGGTCCTCGCCCGCCTCCCGCAGCCGGTCATCGCCGCCGTGCGGGGATACTGCCTCGGCTTCGGCTTCGAGCTGGCCCTCATGGCGGACATCCGGATCGCCGCGGACGACGCCGTCTTCGCCCTGCCCGAGGCCGGGCTCGGCGTGGCGGTGGACGCCGGGGGCGACCTGAGGATCGCCCGGGAGGCGGGCGCGGGCTGGGCGAAGTTCCTCGCCCTGACCGGCCGCCGGATCGACGCGGCGACGGCCGAACGCCTCCACCTGGTCCAGCTGGTGGTCCCGCCGGACGAGCTGGAGGACACCTCACGCGCGCTCGCCGCCGAGATCGCGGCCAACGCCCCGCTCGCCGTCCAGGGCATCAAGCGGGGGATCGACGCCTACGCCGACGCGGCCCTGCCCGCCGCCCTCGACCGGGTCGCCATGACCGCCGCGCTCACCCTCACCTCCGAGGACTGCCGGGAGGGGTACGGGGCCGGGGCCGCCCGCCGGCCCCCGCGCTTCAGGGGAGCATGAGCACAGGCCGGACCGACAAGCTGTCCCACGCGTACTCCCCGTCCGGGCCGTAGGCGAACTCCGCCATGTCCGCGTTGCGGTGCGCCGTGGCCAGCGGGAGCCAGCCCAGGAGGCTCCCGTAGCCCCCGCAGACGGCCGTGCCGCCGTCCCCGCCGTGGACGGCCCCGCGGTCGTTGCTCAGCTCCGCCGCGTAACTGTCGTAGGCGATGCGCAGACCGAAGGCGTTCGGTTCGTGCCGGATCCCGCCGGCGCCGTACGGGGCCTCGTCGAGCGGGCACTCGTCGCCCCGGCGGAAGAGGGTGCGGGCGCCGGCCCCGCAGGCGTGCTCCCACTCGTCGGCGCCGGGCAGCCGGAGCCCACGGGCCGCCGGCGAGGCCGCCGGCGAGGCCGCCGGCCCGTCCGCGAGCTCCGGCGCCGCCTCGGCCTCCACCGCCATCCAGACGGTGGGCACCTCCACGGTCCGCGGCGGGCTCAGCTCCGCGCCCGCATCCTGACACCGCCCACCGGCACCGCCCACCGGCACCGCCCACCGGCACTCCCTGGCGGCACCTCCTGCCGGCACCGCCGCCGTCATCGGCCCCGGCGGGGCCCGGTCAGGGGCTGAACGGCGCGCGCCCCAGCTGCTCGCGCACCGGGACCACCCCGGGCTGCACCAGCGCCCGCCGCTGCCAGTTGGCCCCGTCGACGACCAGGGTGTGGCCGGTGACGAAGCGGGCGTAGGGCGAGGCCAGGAAGGTGGCGGCCCAGCCCAGTTCGCGGGGCGCGCCCACGCGCAGCGCGGGCTGCCGGCCGTCCCGGTCGCCGGGCGCGGCGCGCTCCAGGCCGCCCCGGATGTCGGCGCTCATGTCGGGGTGCGGGACCAGCCCCGGCACGAGGCCGTTGATCTGGATCCCGTACGGGCCCCATTCCACGGCCAGCGTCTCCACCAGGTTCTTCACCCCGGCCTTCGCGGCGGCGCTGTGCGCGAACCCCGGGCCGCCCGTCCAGGCGTAGGAGGCGCCGATGTTCACGATGGAGCCCGGGGTGCCGGCCGCGAGGTGGCGGCGGGCGAACTCCCGGGTCGTGAACCAGGTTCCGGTCAGGGTGGTGTCCACCACGGCCCGCCAGGCGTTGGGGGACAGGTCCTCCGCCGGGCAGGGAAAGTTGGCGGCCGCGTTGTTGACCAGGACGTCCGGCGGTCCGAGCGCCGCCTCGGCCGCGTCGAACACCTCCGCGACCCGTTCGGGGTCGCGGATGTCGCAGACGGCGGCCGCCACCCGGCCCGCGCCGGGGACGGCCGCCAGTTCCGCGCGCGCCGCTTCGAGCCGCTCCGCGCGGCGGCCGGCGATCACCAGGCCGGCGCCGAGCCGCGCGAACTCGGCGGCGATGGCCTTGCCCAGACCGGTGCCGCCGCCGGTCACGAGGACCACCTGCCCCGCGAAGGTCCCGGGGGGCAGGGCGGCGGCGCCGAGGGGCGGTGGCGCGGGCAGGCCGCGCCGAGCGTTGTCCGTCATGGGGGCATCGATAGCGCGCGGGCGCTCAGATCGCCATGCCCGTGACGGGCCTACGGCTTCGGCAGGTACGCCTGCTTGGCGGCGCAGGTCCAGATCACCGGCTTCAGCTTGCCCTTCGCGTTCACGGCGGCCCCGCCGACCCGGCCGTCGTCGGAGACCGACTCGGCCATGCTCGCCTTGTCCGCGGCGAGCCGCGGCAGGGCCAGCAGCGGGCCCGAGCCCGGCCAGAGCTGCGCCTGGTCCGCCTGGGTCGGCTCGTCGGGGTGGAACTTGGCGGTGCCGACGCTGACGTTCGTCGTGGGGCTGATCGCCTCGAAGGTGCCGTACGGGAACGGGTTCAGCACGCCGGGGGAGGTGCCGGGCGCGGTGTACGGGGGCGTCCAGGTCCACGGCTTGTACGCGTACCCGGGCCCGTACCAGTCGTACCCGACGACGCGGCCGCTCTCGTCGAGGCCCTGGACGTAGCTCTCCTGGTACATGCCGCCACCGCTGGGGGCGAGGGATACGGCCGGGCCGCCGTCGGCGGGCCAGAGCACCGGGGTGACGTCCCAGTGCTGGTTGTCGCCGTCGTCGGTGTAGTCCACCTTGGCCGTGCCGAGGATGTCGCCCCTGTTGTTGATGCCCGTGACCAGGTCGACGCGGGTGTGCGGATCGGTGTTCGCCGGCGGCGCGAGCTCGCGGACCTTCTGGCCGTCCTTCCAGACGAGGCCCACGCCCGCCCGGTTGCGCGAGACGACGTACCCGGCGTCGTTGACGTCGGCCTCGCCGTACGGGTCGTCGCTGCCGGGCAGCGGGGTGATCGCCGCGTCGCCCGCCCGGTAGGTGAACACGTAGCCGCCGCCGGTGAAGATCCGGCCGACCATCAGGCCGTCCTTGTTCACGGCGAGCAGCTCGCCGCCGAGGCCCGCCGCGGGCAGCGGGACCTTGTGGAGGGTGGTCCCGGTCCAGTAGACGGGCAGGCCGCCGGAGACACCGACGGACAGGTTGCCCTTGCCGAGGTCGTTGACCCCCTCGGCCTGCCGGTTGCCCGGGTTGTGCAGGGACGACCCGATGGAGCCCAGTACCTGGATCCTGGGCGTGCAGGTGGCGGCGGCCGAGGCGGGGCCCGCGGCGGTGACGATTCCGGCGAGGACGATCGCGGCGGCGGCCGCGGAGGCGCCCCGTCTCATGGGTGTGCTGTTCATCGGATTCCCCCTGTGGTGTGCGGTGGCGGCGCGGCCGTCCGCCCCGAGCGGTGCCGACGGCGGGCGCGCGTGATCCCCCATTGCGTCATATGCCGTGTGAAACCGGCGTGTTGATGTTATCTCCAGACACCGGTGTTAACCCGTCGTTCGTGTGTCTGATTTCGGAACCGGCCGCCCCGGCCGCCGGGTGTCACCTGACGGGGGCAGGGGCCGGTGAAGGGTCCCCGAGGGGCCCGTGGGTTCCCAAGGGGGCAAGCGACCGCTTAGTATGCCGCCGAGCGTGGTTCCTCGACGGCGGCTGGAGGCCCCGGATGCAGGCATGGCGAGTACACACGACCGGCGAACCCCGCGAGGCCATGCGTCTCGAAGAGGTGCCCGAACCCGTGCCCGGTGAGGGCGAGGTGAGGCTCAGGGTGCTCGCGGCGAACGTCAACTTCCCCGACGCGCTCCTCGTCCGCGGCCAGTACCAGATCAAGCCGCCCCTGCCCTTCACCCCGGGCGTCGAGATCTGCGGGGAGACCGAGGACGGCCGCCGCGTCATCGCCAACCCGAGCCTGCCCCACGGCGGGTTCGCCGAGTACGTGACCGCCCCCGCGCGCGCCCTCCTGCCCGCCCCGGACACCCTCGACGACGCCGAGGCCGCCGCCCTGCACATCGGCTACCAGACCGGCTGGTTCGGCCTGCACCGCCGCGCCCGGCTGCAGCCCGGGGAGACCCTGCTCGTGCACGCCGCGGCGGGCGGCGTCGGCAGCGCCGCCGTCCAGCTCGGCAAGGCCGCCGGAGCCACCGTCATCGGCGTCGTCGGGGGCAAGGCCAAGGCGCGCACCGCCGAGGAACTGGGCTGCGACCTCGTCATCGACCGTACCGCCGAGGACCTGATCGCCCGCGTCAAGGAGTTCACCGCCGGACGCGGCGCCGACGTCGTCTACGATCCGGTCGGCGGCGACGCCTACACCGCCTCCACCAAGTGCGTGGCCTTCGAGGGCCGGATCGTGGTCGTCGGCTTCGCCGGCGGCACCGTCCCCACCCCAGCCCTCAACCACGCCCTGGTGAAGAACTACGCCATCCTCGGCCTGCACTGGGGTCTGTACGCCGCCAAGGACCCCGCCGCCGTCCTCGCCTGCCACGCCGAACTCACCCGCCTGGCCGCCGAGGGCCTCGTCAGACCGCTGGTCAGCGAGCGCGTCCCGCTCACCGCGGCGGCCGACGCCGTCCAGCGCCTCGCCGACGGCACCACCACCGGCCGGCTGGTCGTCGTACCGTCCCTGCCCTCCCTGCCCTCCCCGGCCGACGCACCCGCACCGGACGGAGCCGACCGATGACGCCCACCGCCGAGGAGCTCGCCGCCCGCACCCGGGCCCTGCTCGCCGCGCACCCGCCCGCCACCACCGCCCGCCCGGACTTCCTGGGCGCCCGCTTCGACGCCGGACTCGCCTGGGTGCACTACCCCGAAGGCCTCGGCGGCCTCGGTGCGCCCCGCTCGCTGCAGGCCGTCGTCGACGCCGAACTGGAGGCCGCCGGGGCCCCGGACAACGACCCGCGCCGCATCGGCATCGGCCTCGGCATGGCGGCCCCCACGATCCTCGCCTACGGGACCGAGGAGCAGAAGCGGCGCTTCCTGCGCCCCCTGTGGCTGGGGGAGGAGGTCTGGTGCCAGCTCTTCAGCGAACCCGGCGCCGGCTCCGACCTCGCCGCCCTCGGCACCCGCGCCGTCCTCGACGACACCACCGGCGAGTGGGTCGTCGACGGCCAGAAGGTGTGGACCTCCAGCGCCCACACGGCCCGCTGGGCCATCCTCATCGCCCGCACCGACCCCAACCTGCCCAAACACCAGGGCATCACCTACTTCCTCTGCGACATGCACGCCCCCGGGGTCGAGGTCCGTCCCCTGCGCCAGATCACCGGCGAGGCCGAGTTCAACGAGGTCTTCCTCACCGGCGTCCGGATCCCCGACGCCCACCGCCTCGGAGCCGTCGGCCAGGGCTGGGCCGTCGCCCGCACCACCCTGATGAACGAACGCGTCTCGATCGGCGGCATGCGCATCCCCCGCGAGGGCGGCATGATCGGCCCCGTCGCCGCGGTCTGGCGCGAACGCCCCGCACTGCGCACCCACGCCCTGCACCAGCGGCTGCTCGGCCTGTGGGTCGAGGCCGAAGTGGCCCGTCTCACCGGGGAGCGGCTGCGCCAGCAACTCGTCGCCGGTCAGCCCGGCCCCGAGGGCAGCGGCATGAAGCTCACCTTCGCCCGCCTCAACCAGGAGATCAGCGGCCTGGAGGTGGAACTCCTCGGCGAGGAGGGACTCCTCTACGAGGACTGGACCCTGAGCCGTCCCGAGACCGTCGACTTCACCGGCCGCGACGCCGGCTACCGCTACCTGCGCGCCAAGGGCAACAGCATCGAGGGCGGCACCAGCGAAATCCTCCTCAACATCGTCGCCGAACGCGTCCTCGGTCTGCCCGCCGAACCGCGCGACGACAAGGACATCGCCTGGAAGGACCTCGCCCGATGACCGCCTCGCGCGCCTCCCTCGACCTGCTCTACTCCGATACCGAGGAGGAACTCCGCTCCGCCGTACGGGCGTTGCTCGCCGACCACTGCGCCCCCGCGACCGTGCTGGCCCGTGCGGAGAGCGGCAGCCCGCACGACCCCGGCCTGTGGCGCACGCTCGCCTCCGGGATCGGCGCCGCCGGGCTCCTCGTCCCCGAGAAGCTCGGGGGAGCGGGCGCGAGCCACCGCGAGGCCGCCGTGGTCCTGGAGGAGCTCGGCCGGGCCGTCGCCCCCGTTCCGTACCTGACCGGCTGCGTCCTGGCCGCCGAGATCCTGCTCGGGTGCGACACCGCCGAGGCCGCCGACCTGCTGCGCGAACTCGCGGCCGGACGGAAGGTCTGCGTCCCCGCCCTCCCGCTCACCCAGGCCCCCGGCGCCCCCCTGCCCCAGCCGCTGCGCGACACCGGCGGGGGCGCGCTGAGCGGCACCGTCACCTCCGTAGCCGACGCGACGGCGGCCGACGTCCTGCTGGTCCTGGCCGACACCGGGCTGCACGCAGTCCCCGCGGCCGGCGCCCGGCTGACCCCGGCCGTCCCACTGGACCTCACCCGGCCGCTCGCCACCGTCACCCTCGACGGGACCCCCGGCACCCGCCTCGCGGACCCCGCGACCGCGCGGGCGGCCGTCGCCGGAGCACTGCTGTCCGGCGCCGGACTGCTGGCCTCCGAACAGCTCGGTCTGGCCGAGTGGTGCCTCACCGAGACCGTCGCCCACGTGCGGGGCCGCCACCAGTTCAACCGCCCCGTCGGCTCCTTCCAGGCCCTCAAGCACCGTCTCGCCCGGCTCTGGCTCGACGTGGCCTCCGCCCGCGCGGCGGCCCGCGCCGCCGCCGACGCCCTCGCGACGGCGTCGCCCGACGCCCCGCTCACGGTCGCGGTCGCCCAGGCCTACTGTTCGGGGGTCGCGGTCCGGGCGGCCGAGGAGTGCGTCCAGTTGCACGGAGGCATCGGCATGACCTGGGAACACCCCGCCCACCTCTACCTCAAGCGGGCCAAGGCCGACTCCCTCGCCCTGGGCACCACGGGCCACCACCTGGGCCTCGTCGCGGATTTCGCGGAACTTCCCGCGCCGGCCTGAAGCCGCGGCCGACCGGCGGACCGGCGGACCGGCGGCCCCGGCCGACCGGCACCGCCGGCCGCGGCGTCAGGACCGCGCCGGACGGCGCCTGCGGTAGAGCGTGACGCGGTCCGCGTGGCCCAGCCAGCGGACCGTCGGCCGGCAGACGGCCTCGACGGTCCAGTGGCGGCGCAGCTCCGCGAAGAAGGCGGCGTCGGCGCACATCCCGCCGGGGCCCTCGCCGACGTAGAGGAACAGCTCCCCGCGGTAGGCGCGCAGGGCCCGTGCGGCCATCGGGTCCGCCGGAGGGGGCCACACCAGGAGCAGCGTGTGCCCGGGGTGGCGGCGCACGGCGTCGGCCGCCGCGAGCGTGTGGACCTCGGCGTAACGGAAGCCGTGGGTGAAGCCGTTCCCCTCGACGGGATGCAGGTCGGTGGCCACGACGCCGACCCCGGCGAGGGACAACTGCCGTGCCCAGTAGCCGGATCCGGCGCCCACCTCCACCAGGGGCGCGCCGCCGGTGACGGCCGCGATCCACTCCACGGCCGAGGTGGTGCACACCGCCCAGCTGTAGAGACCCGCGAGGTCCTGGCGGCGCAGCATCAGCGGGGACGCGGGCCGGTCGCCCGGCAGGTGGTCGAAGACCTCGACCACCGGGCCGGCGGGTCCGGGCGCGCGCAGCGCCGGGTACCACAGCAGCGGCACCATCTGCGGGTTCCGGTCGGCGAGCAGCAGGTCCCGCTCGGGGAGCAGCTCGGCGAGGGACCGGAACGGGTGCCCCCAGCCCGGGAGCATCACCGTCGGCGTGGCCTCCCACATGGCCTGCAACCGGGTGGAGAGCTCGACCAGCCTCTCCACCACGGTCGGACCGGTCGCCGGAGCGGCCAGTGGATCGCTCATGCGGGCGGCTGCTACGACAGGTACCCGTGCCGGACCATGGCCAGGGTGTCCTCGGCCTGGGCGGCGGGCGCGGACGGCATCGCCATGTGCGCGACGACGCTGATGCCGTCCCGGTCGGCCGGGGCGGCCGGGCTCGCGGACCCGGCGGTGGCCGCTCCGGTGAGAGCGGCGACGGCGGCCGCGACGACGGCGGCGTTACGGGTGGTCGGATTCATGCGTGGTCCCCCAGAAGTCTCGTGCGGAAGAAGAAATGATCTTCAGTAATCAGCTTACACAGCGCGTGACTTGGTGATCCGGATGCCCGGGCCCCCGGTTCGTTCCAGCGGCATCCAGCGGCCCCGCCCGCGCCGTGCCACGGGACGGTTCCTATCCTCGGCCCATGACGGCCACCCTCACCCGCCTCACCGCGCCCGCACTGCGCGCCCACCGCGACGAACTCGCCGCCCTCCTGCGCGACGTCGTCGCGGACGGAGCCTCCCTCGGCTTCCTCACCGGCCTCGGCCACGAGGAGGCCGCCGCCTGGTGGGACTCCCTGCTGCCCACCGTCGAGGAGGGCACCCTCGCCCTCTGGATCTCCCGGGCCCCCGACGGCCGGCTCGACGGCACCGTCGGCTGGCACCGGGAGACCAAGCCGAACGGCCGCCACCGCGCCGAACTGCGCAAGCTGATGGTCCACCCGTCCGCCCGGGGCCGCGGCACCGCCCGTGCCCTGCTCGCCGAGGCCGAGCACCAGGCCGCCGTGGCCGGGATCGTCCTGCTGTTCCTCGACACGGAGACCGGCAGCCCGGCGGAACGGGTCTACCGCGCGGCCGGCTGGACCGAGGCCGGCACCATCCCCGACTACGCCACCGACCCGGCCGGGCGGCTGTGCCCCACGACCCTCTACTACAAGCACCCCGAGCGGGCCGCCGAGCGGAGGTGACCTCGCCCGCCACGCCGCGTTAGACCCCGTAGCGCGGAACGCCGAGCGAGGGAGACCGTATGTACGCAGCAGCAGCAGCAGCAGCAGCCCGACCGAGCCGCCGCACGGTCCTGCGTACGGCCTTCACCGCGGCCGTGCTCGCCGGCACGGCCGCGGCCCTGGCCCCCGTCCTCGGGGCCCGGCGCCCGCGCCAGACCCTCACCCCGGCGCCGCTCACCGAGGAGACGTACCGCGGCCGCCACATCAGCGTCGACCTCGCGGGGGCCGGGGTGCGCATCGACGGCCGCCCCCTGCACGTCATGCGGCGTGCCGACGGCAGTTACCTGAGCGGGGTCAACCACTTCGAGTCCTTCGCGACCCCGCTGGAGCTGGCCCGGGCCGCCGTCGACGAACTCGGCACCACCCAGCTGGCCCTCGCGGCCCCGCACCACGGCTGACGGACATCCCGGGAGGAGCCCCGCCTTGTACACGCGGCAGAACCAGAAGGACCTGACCGGCGCCCAGAAGAAGCGGTTCACGGCAGCCGTGCTGGAGCTCAAGCGCAACGGCACGTACGACGCGTTCGTGCGGACCCACGACCGGTACTTCGTGCCCGACCGGGACCGCAAACTGCGCGTCGGGCACATGTCCCCGTCCTTCTTCCCCTGGCACCGGCGCTACCTGCTGGAGTTCGAGAAGGAGCTGAGGGCCCTCGACCCGGGGGTGTCCATCCCGTACTGGGACTGGACCACCGACACCAGCCCCGTCTCCTCCCTGTGGGCCGACGACTTCCTCGGCGGCACCGGCCGTGAGGGCGACCGGCAGGTGATGACCGGCCCCTTCGCCTACGAACACGGCAACTGGACGATCACCGTCGGGATCACCGAGGCCCGGTTCCTCACCCGCAACCTCGGCCGTCCGGGCAACCCGATCTCCCTGCCCACCCCGGCCGAACTCCAGTGGGCGCTCGACGACCCCCTCTACGACAGCTCGCCCTGGGACTCCACCGCCGCCGGCGGCGGTTTCCGCAACAAACTGGAGGGCTGGGCCGCGCCCAAGAGCGAGCGCTGGCGCAACCACAACAAGGTCCACCAGTGGATCGGCGGTCACATGACGGGCGGCACGGCCCCCAACGACCCCGCCTTCTGGCTCCACCACGCCTTCGTGGACCTGCTCTGGGACCGCTGGCAGCAGCAGCATCCCGACTCCGGCTACCTGCCGGCCGCCCCCCTCGCCCCGGGTGACCTCCAGCGGGGCCGGGTGATCGCCCTCGACGAGCCGATGCCGCCGTGGGGCGTGAGCCCGCGCGAGATGTACGGACACCAGGGCGTCTACCGCTACGCGTGAGCTCCCCGCCCCGGGCCCGGTCTCCCGTGCGGGCCGGGGGCCGGGGGCCGAGGGCACGGGGAAGGGCCCCCGCCGTCCGGCGGGGGCCCTTCTCGTCAGGTCGGGCCGGTGGTCAGCCGCCGTAGCCGCCCTGGGTGTGGTGGTCGCCGTGCTCGCCGCCCGACGCGTTGATGCAGGTGTTGCCGAAGGCCGGGTTCAGCAGGCCGATCACGTTCACGGTGTTGCCGCAGACGTTGACCGGGACGTGGACCGGAACCTGGACGAGGTTGCCCGACAGGACACCGGGGGAGCCGACCGCCGCACCGTGCGCTCCGGCATCGGCAGCCGCCAGACCCGCACCGGCGGCCAGGGCGCTACCGGCAGCAGCGGTGATGACGAACGCCTTCGCGATACGCGACATCAAGATCTCCTCGTGAGATGTGGGGCGCCGCAGTGGTTGCGGCGTTTGACATGGCATACAACGCGGCGAGCGCCGAGTGGTCACGGTCCGTGGGCCTACCCGGTGACCGAGAACCGGACGGAGGCGAAGTACTGCCGCACCTGGGTCACCGTTCCGGGCCGCAGGACCGCCACGGCCGGCCCCGCGCAGCGCGGTTCGCGGTAGAGGGTCGCGGTGGCCCGGGTCCGGTTGGTGACGGCCCGGGTGCCGCCGCCCTCCGCCTCGACGCAGCCCTTCGGGGAGGCCACGGCGTGGACCCGGTCGTCCTGGCCGACGTACTGGAAGTCGGGCCCGGCGGCCAGGGCGGGGCCGACGGCCCCCGAGAGGCCGGCCGCGGCCAGCAGCAGGGCGGACAGGACGCGTGGTGCGCGGGGGTTCCGAACGGTTCGCATGCCGGTCCAACCCGGACGCCCCCGGCCCGGGTCACGCCTTGTCACCCCCGGCACGCCTGTGCGACCGTGCCCGGAGCGCGGGCGAGGACCGAGGAGAGCACGGATGAGCACAGCGAGCGGCGGCGGACGGCCCCGGGCCGGTACCGCACACGGCACGGTGGAGGGCCGCTGGGGCCCCGGCGGGACCGCCGTCTTCCGGGGTGTCCCCTACGCGGCCCCGCCCGTCGGCCCGCGCGCCTTCGCGGCCCCCGGACCCCCGGCGGCCTGGGACGGCGTACGCGACGCGGGGGCGTTCGGCCCCACCGCCCCCAAGGTGCCCTACCCCGAGGCCTTCGCCGCCCTGCTGTCCGACCCGGAGATCTCCGGTGAGGACTGCCTCACCGTCAACGTGTGGACCCCCGACCCGGCGCCCGCGGCCCGGCTGCCCGTCATGGTGTGGCTGCACGGCGGCGCCCACACCCGGGGCTCCTCCGCCGTCCCCGTCTACGACGGCTCCGCCTTCGCCCGCGACGGGGTCGTGCTCGTCTCGGTCAACTTCCGCCTCGGCGTACTCGGGTACGGGCTCTTCCCCGACGCCCCCGCCAACCGCGGCCTCCTCGACCAGATCGCCGCCCTCGAATGGGTCCGGGACAACATCGCGGCCTTCGGCGGCGACCCCGGCCGCGTCACCGTCTTCGGCGAGTCCGCCGGGGCGATCAGCGTGGGCGCCCTGCTCGCGGCCCCACGCGCCGAGGGCCTGTTCGCGCGGGCCGTCCTGCAGAGCGGAGCCCCCGAGGCGCTGCCGCGCGACCAGGTCCGCACGATGGTGCGGCGGATGGCCGCCCGGCTCGGGGTGCCGGCCACCGCCCGGGCCTTCGGGGCGGTGGGCCTGCCCGCGCTGCTCTCCGCCCAGGCGGCGGCGATGCGCCGCTCCTCCCCGGTGCTGGGCGGTCCGGCCTTCGGGCTGGTCACGGACCCGGACACGCTCCCCGCCGACCCGCTGGAGGCCGCCGCGGCCTCGGACGTGCCGCTGCTGATGGGCTGGACCGCCCAGGAGCACCGGCTGTGGCTGGCGCCCACCGGCGGGATGCGCCTGCTGGACCGGCTCGGCCCGCTGGCCGTGGCGTACGGCCGGCTGCGCGGCGGCAAGGACCGGGCCGCCGTACGGGCCCTGCGCGCCGTGCTGCCGCAAGCCTCCCCGGCCGACCTGGCCGGGCACCTGGTCACCGACCGGCTGCTGCGCGACCCCCTGCGCCGGATCGCCGGGGCCCGGCGGGCGGCCCCGAGCCATCTGTACGAGTTCGGCTGGCACAGCGGGGTACCCGGGCTGGGGGCCTGCCACGCGCTGGAGCTGGGTTTCGTCTTCGACACCCTCGGCCTGCCGGAGTCCGCCTGGCTGGCCGGGCCGGACGCGCCGCAGGCCCTCGCCGACGAGATGCACGGGGCCTGGGTCCGCTACGCCACCACCGGGGACCCCGGCTGGGAGCCCTGGAACGGCAACGGCCCGCCGAAGGTGTTCGGCGGGCCGGAGCCGGAGGCAGTGCGTGCGGAGGCTGCTACTCCACTGGTCCTTCCATGACCTTGCTGATGAACTCGATCGGCCCCAGACCCATGTTCGGCACGTAGGTCTTGGCGTTGTGCTGGCCGCCCGGGATCACCCTCAGGCTGGTGTGGATCGGTCCCTTGGTGTAGGTCGCGACGAACTTCTGCACGTCCGGGAGCGTCTTCTTGTTGCTCTCGTTGTCGCCGACCTGGAAGGCCAGGTAGACGTCCGGGCCCTTCTTGTCGATGAGCTGCTTGGCGAGGAGCTCCGGATTGTTCTCGGCCTTCTCCTTGTCGTGGCCCACCCACAGGGGGGAGTCCGGGACGATGTCCGGTCCGGAGCAGATCGCGGCCTTGAACTTCTCCGGGTACTTCAGCACGGCCTTGAGGCTGGCGAAGCCGCCGGTGGACGAGCCCATGTAGGCCCAGCCGTCACGCGACTTGACGGTGCGGAAGTTCTCCTTCACCAGGTTCGGGACGTCCTCGGTCAGCCAGGTGCCCATCTTGGGCTGCTCCGGAATGTCGGAACCGTCCCAGTAGATGGCCTTGGGTTCGTCCGGCTGCGGGTTGAGCACCGGCATCGCCAGGATGAAGGGCTTGCTCTTCCCCTCGGAGTACCACTGGCTGATGCTGGACTGAAGCTTGAGGTCGGTACCCATCCAGTAGTTCATCGGGTAGCCGGCGCCGCCGGGCAGGGCGATCATGACCGGGAAGCCGCTCTTGGCGAACTTGGGGTCGTTGTACTCCTTCGGAGCCCAGATCCACACCTTCCCCTTGAAGCCGGACTTCTTGCCGTCGAGCTCGGTGACCGCCACGTGGGTGCCGTCCGACAGGGTCGACGCGTTCTTGAACTGGGCCGTCGGGTTCGTCGGCATCAGCGCCTTCGAGTTCGGCGCCTGCTTGGCCTCCCCACCCTTGTCGCCCGCGGGCTTGCCGAAGGAAACGGCCTCGCCCTTGTCGGTGAACGGCGGTATCTCGAAGTAGCTCATGGTGCCCGCGGCGATGCCCGCGAGGGCCAGGACCGAGACTCCGGCGATGATCCACTTCTTCGCCTTGGACTTCCGGCGCGGGGGTTCCTCCCCGTAGGGGGGCTCGTACTGGTCGTGCTGGTGCTGCTGCTGGTACGGCGGCTGCTCGTAGCGGGGCTGCTGCATGGTGGGGGCCTCGTACCCCTGGTCCTGCCCGTAGCCGTTCTGGCCGTAGGGTCCCCCGCCCTGCTGCGGCTGCCCGTAGCCGGGCCGGCCGTAGGGCTGCTGACCCTGCGGGGGGCGGCCCTGCGGGGGCTGGCCGTAGGGAGGCTGGGACCGGCCCTGGGGCGCGTACTGCGGCTGGCCCTGCTGTCGGCCCTGTTGCTGACCGTACGGGGGCTGCTGCGGGTACTGCCCGTCCGGCCGGTACGGCGGCTGGTACTGCCCGTCGGAATCGTGCGACATCTGCGGTGGTCTCCGGCTGTTGCTGCCCCGTTTGGGGGTGGACTGCTTCCGTTCGAATGATGAACGATAGTCCGTCCGGGTTCCCTATTTTTACTTCTCTTGGGTTTTCCCGGGGGAGGCCGTTACCCGTCGCCTGGTGGGCCCGCGCTGTTCCCGTGCTGTTGGTCCACCGTCCCTGGCCCATGCACACGGCCCTGGGTATGGTGCGTCCGCGCCGCCGCCCCCAGACCCCCTCACGCCCGGAGGTACGTCCCCGTGTTTGGCATGAGCATTTCATGGTCCCGTCGCAAGGCCGCCCTGGCCACCGCCTTCGCCGTCACCGCCGCCGGTACCGCGCTCTGGGCGGGCATCGGAGCCGCACAGCCCGCCCACGCCGCGGCCCTGCCCGCCCCCGACCACGTCGTCGTGGTGGTGTTCGAGAACCACGCCTACAACCAGGTGATCGGCAGCTCCAGTGCCCCGTACATCAACTCCCTGAAGACGGGCGGAGCGAACCTCACCAACTCCTTCGGCATCACCCACCCGAGCCAGCCCAACTACCTCCAGCTCTTCTCGGGCTCCAACCAGGGCGTCACGGGCGACAGCTGCTACACGCCCGGCTTCAGCTCCGCGCCCAACCTGGCCTCCGAGCTGATCGCCGCCGGCAAGAGCTGGGCCAGCTACAACGAGACCCTCCCCAGCCAGGGCTCCACCACCTGCTCCAGCGGCAACTACGCCCGCAAGCACAACCCCTGGTTCGCCTTCTCCAACGTGCCCACCAGCACGGCGAAGACGATGACGCAGTTCCCCACGGACTACACCACCCTGCCCAAGGTGTCCTTCGTCGTCCCGAACCTCTGCAACGACATGCACGACTGCTCCGTCGGCACCGGCGACACCTGGCTCAAGAACAACCTCAAGGCCTACGCCGACTGGGCCAAGACCCACAACAGCCTCCTGGTCGTCACCTTCGACGAGGACAACCGGCTCGCCGGGAACAAGATCCCGACCGTGCTCTACGGCCAGCCCGTCACCCCCGGCTCCACGTCGAGCACCACCTACAACCACTACGACATGCTGCGGACGCTGGAGGACCTGGCCGGGCTCACCACCCACGCCGGGAACGCCGCCACCGCCACCGACATCACGGGGATCTGGACCTCCTGACCATGTACGTCGCGGACTCGCGCGCGAACAACGCGCCCGCCGTGCTCCCCGAGTCGCAGGCCGCCGCCCCGGGCACCCGCCCGGGGCGGCGCGCCGCCCTCGCCCCCACGGTGCTCGCCCTCGGCACGGTCAGCCTGATCACCGACGTCTCCTCGGAGATGGTCACGGCCGTGCTCCCGCTCTACCTCGTCGCCGGACTCGGGCTCTCCCCGCTCGGCTTCGGCCTGCTCGACGGCGTCTACAACGGCGTCAGCGCCCTGGTCCGGCTCACCGGAGGCCACCTCGGCGACCGCTTCGGCCGCCACAAGGCACTCGCCGGGATCGGCTACGGCCTCTCCGCCCTGGGCAAGCCGCTCCTGCTCCTCGCGCACACCCTGCCCGCGATCGGCGCCGTGCTCGCCCTCGACCGCACCGGCAAGGGCCTGCGCACCGCCCCGCGCGACGCCCTGATCTCGCTGGCCGCCACCCCCGAGGACCGCGGCCGGGCCTTCGGCGTGCACCGGGCCATGGACACCGCCGGCGCGCTGATCGGGCCGATCCTCGCCTTCCTCATCCTGCGGGGCGCCGCCGGCGGCTACGACGCCGTCTTCACCGTCAGCGCCTGCGTCGCGGCCCTGGGCGTCCTGGTGCTGGTGCTCTTCGTGCCGGGCCGCCGCGCCGTGCCCGCCCCCGACGCCGAACCCGTCTCCCTGCGGGCCTCCCTCGGCCTGCTGCGCCGCCGCGACCTGCGCCGGATCAGCCTCGGCGCCCTGCTGCTGGGCCTGTGCACCGTCAGCGACGCCTTCGTCTTCCTGCTGCTCCAGCGCGCCACCGGAATCGCCGACCGCTGGTTCGCCCTGCTCCCGCTCGGCACCGCGGCCGCCTTCTTCCTGCTGGCCCTGCCGCTCGGCCGGCTCGCCGACCGCGTCGGCCGCCGCCGCGTTTTCCTCGGCGGTCACCTCGCGCTGCTGCTCGTCTACGGACTGCTCCTGGCCGGCGGCGGGCACCCGGCCCTGCCGTACGCGGTGCTCCTGCTGCACGGCGGCTTCTACGCGGCCACCGACGGCGTGCTCATGGCCGAGGCCGCCGGAGCCGTCCCCGAGGAGCACCGCGGCGGCGGGCTGGCCCTCGTCCAGACCGGCCAGGCCCTCGCCCGGTTCGCCGCCTCCCTCGGTTTCGGCGCCGCCTGGACCCTGTGGGGGCCCCGCCCCGCACTCGCCGTGGCGGCCGTGCTGCTCGCCGCGGCCGTCGCCTGCTGCGTCCGGCTCCGCCCCGCCGACGCCTGACCCCGCCGCTTCCCCGAAAGGCCCCGATGACCGCCACGCCCCCCACGACCACGTCCCCCGAGGCCCCGTCCCCGGCGAGCCCGTCCCCGATGACCCCGCGGCGCCGGATGCTGATCCTGGTGAGCGCGGTCGTCCTGCTCGCGGCCGTGGGGGTGCTCGCCTTCGTCCGCGCCTCGTCGCGGGCCGACGAGAAGAACCACGCACGGGCCGGCGGCCCGGCCGTCTCCCACGGCGAGGTGACCCTTGCCCCCGAGGGCGGCGGGCGGCGACTCGTCTTCCGCAACATGGCCTGGGGTCCCTTCCGCGACGAGCTCGCCACTGTCCCGGCGGACGCGCCCGAGGGCCCGCGCACCGCCTCCGGGGTGAAGTGCCTGCGCTTCCACTCCGCCGGGGGCACCGGGATCTGCCTCCGGGCGGAAGCGGGCGCCGTGCAGGAGAGCTACCGGGCCGTGGTGCTCGACTCGCGCCTCAAGGAGATCACCGACCGCCCCCTGGCCGGCATCCCCACCCGCGCCCGGGTCTCGCCCGGCGGCCACCTCGTCGCCTGGACCGTGTTCGTGGGCGGGGACTCGTACGCGGGTACCGATTTCTCCACCCGCACCTCGCTGCTGGACCTGCGCACCGGGAAGTACGACGCCTCCCTGGAGGACTTCACGATCCGCAAGGACGGCGAGACCTACCGCAACGCCGACGTGAACTTCTGGGGGGTCACCTTCGCCGCCGACGAGAAGACCTTCTACGCGACGCTGGCCACCGGCGGGCACACCTACCTGGTCCGGGGCGACCTGGCCGCGCGCACGGTGACCACCCTGAGGGAGAACCTCGAATGCCCCTCGCTGTCCCCGGACGGGACCCGGCTGGTGTTCAAGAAGCGGGTGCCCGGCCTGCCGGCCGACGCCCCGTGGCGCCTCTACCTCCTCGACCTGGCCTCGATGAAGGAGACCCCGCTCGCCGAGGAGCGCAGCGTGGACGACCAGGTGGTGTGGAGCGACGACCGGACCGTCGTCTACTCCCTGCCCGGCGACTTCGGCGCCGACCTGTACACCCTGCCGGCCGACGGCAGCGGAGCCCCCGCCCGGCTGATGCCCTCGGCCCTCGCCCCGGCCTTCCTCGGCTGAGCCGCGGAGGAAGGCCGGGAGCGTCGCAGGACCGTTACGCCGGGATCAGCGTCTTGCGCCGGCGCTTGCGGGGCTGGGCGCCCGACATCCGCAGCTCGATGAGGGCGCGGACGGTGGGCCACTCCTCGTCGAGGACGGAGTAGAAGGCCGTACTGCGCACCGCGCCGTCCAGCCCCCGCGAATGGGCCCGGCGGACCCCTTCGCAGGTGAAGCCGAGACGTTCCATCGCCGCCCGCGAGCGCCCGTTGCGGGCGTCCGCGCGCAGGGAGATGCGGCGTACGCCCCAGGTCTCGAAGGCGTGGCGGAGCATGAGCAGCTTGGCCTCGGTGTTGATCCCCGTGCCCTGGGCACCCGGCGACAGCCAGGTGTTGCCGATCTCGGCGGCGTCGGGGATCGCGGTCGCCGGATCACCGAAGGGGACCCCCGGCACCGCGGGCCACACCAGCGGGCCCTGCCAGTAGTCGAGTTCCAGGAACCGGGTCGAACCGACGACCCGCCCGTCAGTGGCTCTGACCACGGCGAACGCAAGCGATCGACCCGCTGCCTGATCTGAGAGGGCGCGGTCGATGTACTCGTGGGACGCCTGCAACCCGTGCGGCACGGGAGTGAAGGCGTAAGTCGTACGATCCTCGGCCCCGGCCACGGCCAGGGCCTCGGTGTGGTGGGGGGCGAGGGGCTCAAGCCGCACGGAGCGGCCGACGAGGAGTACGGGTACGGGCACGGAGCCTTCGGTCCTTCTGGGCGGTGGGGTGGTTGCACAGTCTGCGCTCCTGACGTCACCCCCCGCGCAAAACGCGGGTGAAAGGCAACGGGCTGTCAGGTGAACGCGAGTGGCTCAATGTAGCCCCTTAAAGTCCTCTCATGAACCCCCAATTTGGCAATGGCGCGACATCGTTTTTCGATGACTTTGGTCCGCGCGACGGAGAGCCCGTGATCCTTCTCCACGGACACCCGTTCAACCGCTCGATGTGGGTGCCGCAGGCGACTGCCCTGACGGCTGCGGGATACCGAGTCATCGCCCCTGACCTGCGAGGATACGGGGAGAGTCCGGCTCTGGAGGAGAAGACGACGCTGGCCCGCTTCGCCGATGACGCGGCCGCGCTGCTGGCGGATCTGGGAATCGAACAGGCGGTCGTCGGCGGAGTGTCCATGGGCGGGCAGATCGCTCTGGAGGTCAGGTTGCGCCACCCGGGTCTGGTACGGGCGCTCGTGCTCAGCGACACCTCCCCGGCGCCGGAGACGCCGGAGGGGGTGAAGTTCCGCAGGGAGCTCGCCGAGCGGCTCCTGGAGGAGGGCATGGCCCCGTACGCGGATGAGGTCATGGACAAGATGCTGGCCCCCTACAACCTCATCGCGCAGCCCGGGGCCGCCGCCCGGGTGAGCGCGATGATGCGCGCCACCGACCCCAGGGGGGCGGCCGCGGCCCTGCGCGGACGGGCGGAGCGGCCCGACTACCGGCCCGTGCTCGCGGCGCTGCCCGCGACCGTGCCCTGCCTGGTGCTGGTCGGCGCCGACGACGTGTACACCCCGGTCGCGGACGCCGAGGGCATGTGCGCCCTCGCCCCGCACGCCCGGCTCACCGTGATCGAGGGGGCGGGCCACCTGCCGGGGGTCGAGCGGCCCGAGGAGTTCAACCGGGCGCTGCTGGAGTTCCTCGCCGCCCTGTGACCGGCCGCCCCCTGCCGGGCCGGGGGCCGGCAGGGGGCGGCGGCGGTATCGGACGGCCCATCGGGGTGGCCCATCGGACCCACCCCCTATTGGACCACCTGAATGGGCCATTCCGCTGATCCAATGGACCGGTGACGATACGCTTCCTGCCCGCCCCCGGCGCCCCGCGCCGCCTGGCCGCCGCCCAGTTGAGCAACTCGGTCGGCGACGGCGCCTACTACGTGTGCTCGGCCCTCTACTTCACCCGCGTGGTGGGCCTCTCACCCGCCCAGATCGGCCTGGGCCTGACCCTCGCCTGGGCGGTCGGCTCGGTCGCCGGGGTCCCGCTGGGCGCTCTCGCCGACCGACGGGGCCCGCGCGGCACCTCGGTGTTCCTGGCCCTGGCCACCGCCGCGTCCGTGGCCTCCTTCCTGTTCATCCGGTCCTACGGGGCCTTCCTGTGCGCCGTGGTCCTCTACGCCGTCTCCCAGTGCGGTCTCGCGGCCGCCCGGCAGGCGCTGCTCGCGGGGCTCGTCGCCCCGGGGGAGCGGACGGGGGTGCTGGCCCACCTCCAGTCCACCCTCAACGCCGGACTGGCCCTCGGGGCGGCACTGGGCGGACTGGCGCTCGGCGCCGGCACCGAGCGGGCCTACCTCGTGGTCTTCGCCCTGGACGCGCTGAGCTTCCTCGGCTGCGCTGCCCTGCTGGCGACCCTGCCCGCCGTGCCGCCCGTACCGGACCGGGCGGCGGGGGCGCCCCGGCTGGCGGTGCTGCGCGACCGGCCGTACGCGCTGGTCACCCTGCTCAACGCCGTGCTGCTGCTGCGGATGCCGCTGCTCAGCCTGGCCATACCGCTGTGGATCGTGGAGCGGACCCAGGCTCCCGGCTGGCTGGTGTCGGCGCTGTTCGTGCTCAACACCGTGGCCGTGATGCTGTTCCAGGTGCGGGCGGCCCGGCCCGTGACCGACCTCGACAGCGCCACGCGGGCGCTGCGGGTCTCCGGGCTGGTGATGGCCCTGTCGTGCGCCGTGTTCGCCGCCTCGGCGCTGCCGGGGGCCGGATGGGCCGCCGCGGCACTGCTCGTGGCGGGCGCCGCGCTGCAGGCCGACGGCGAGATGCGGCAGTCGGCCGGGTCCTGGCAGATCGGCTTCTCGCTGGCTCCCGCCGAGCACATGGGCCAGTACCAGGGCTTCTTCGGCACCGGGGTGCCGGTGGCCCGCACCCTGGGGCCGCTGCTGCTGACCTCGCTGCTCCTGCTCTGGGGGATCCCCGGCTGGCTGCTGCTCGGCGCCCTGCTGCTGGCCGCCTCCTACGCGATGGGCCCCGCGGTGCGCCGGGCCCGGTCGGCCGCGCGGGCCGAGGACGTGCCGGACGGGGGCGTGCCGGCCGGGGGAGTGGCCGCGTAGGACGCCCCGGAACCCCCGTGCCCGGTCCCCACGGCCGACCCGGCCGCGGGGACCGGGGCCGTCGGCTGCGATCATCCGTCCATGGACGACGTACTGCGGCGACTGGCCGCCGTGGGCCCCTTCTTCACCGTCGCGCACGGCGAGCGACCGCCGGGCCCCGGCTTCCGGCCGCTCGCCGAGCTGTACGGGGAGCACCTCGCGCCCTACGTGGCCGAGGTCGGACGGCGGATCGGCAGCGGTCCGGGCCGGGTGGCGGCCTCGACCGCGCAGTTCGGGATCGCCTCGCGGCTGTGGTCGCTGGGCCTGGGCTGCGCCGCGCTGGGCGGCCGGGTACCCGACCTGGACCCCGCCCGCCTGTGGTGGCGCCTGCCCGCGGCGGGCTCGCTCGAACTGTGGCTCCCCGAGCCGGCCGCCCGGCCGTCCGCGGCCCTCGGCGAGAGCGTGCTCGGGAACCTGGCCGTGCTCGACGCCGCGCTGCGCGAGCGGTACGGGGTCTCGGCGAAGGTGCTGCGCGGCAACGCCGCCTCCGGGCTCGTCGGCGCGCTGCGCGTGCTGCTCGACCGGGTCCCGGCGGAACCGGCCGTCGAGCTGGCCGGTGCCCTGCTCGCCGACGGCGGGCCCCTGGCCGGCACCGGCACCTTCCTCCACGAGGAGGGGCTCGGGGTGGCCTTCGTACGGCGCAGCTGCTGCCTGTACTACCGGGTGCCCGGCGGTGGCCTCTGCGGGGACTGCGTGCTGCGGACCAGGTAGCCGCCCGTTGCCGGGGGCCGTTCGGAGCAGCCGGGGGCCCGGCCGCCGGGCGGCCCGCCGGAGCATCGCCTAGCGTCCGCTGCATGAACGCCCCCACACCGACGAATCCGGGCGGAGTGTCCCGCCGCGCCGCGCTCACCGGTCTCGCCGCGGGAGCCGGCTCCCTCGCCCTGTCGGGCACGGCCCATGCCGGGCCCACCGGGCCCACCGGGGCCGCCGGGCCCACCGGGCCCACCGCGCCCTCCCCGTCCGCGGCCGCCGCCGATCCCACGCCCGGGGCCATGAAGCTCTTCGCCGACCCGGGCTTCGACTTCGCCGGGCTCCTCGCCCTCGGCGCCGCCGGGATGCGCGCGTCCGAGGTCGGCGAGGTGCTGACCGCCGTCAACGCGGTCAACGCCGCCGGCCTGTCCGAGCAGAGCTACACCGACACCTTCCGCGCCTGGGGCGACCGGCTCGCGGCGCCCCCCGCCGCGGGGCGCCACGGCGGGGAGGTCCCCCAGCAGACCCGCCGCTTCCGCTCGCTGCGCGCCGCGCAGTACTACGCCCAGGCCCTCTTCTACGTACTGGGCACCACCTCACCCGCCGACGAGAAGGCGGTCTACCTCGCCGGACGCGCCGCCTGGGACGCATTCACCCGGCTGTGCTCGCCGGCCGCCGTCCGGGCGGAGGTCCCGTACGGGGGTACGCACCTGCCGGTCTGGTTCTTCCGTCCCGAGGGCCCCGCCCGGCCGCGCCCCACCGTGATCCTCACCAACGGCAGCGACGGGCAGAACGTGGACATGTGGACCTACGGGGTCTCCGCCGCCCTCGACCGGGGCTGGAACGCCCTGGTCTACGACGGCCCCGGCCAGGGACAGCTGCTCTTCGTCGAGGAGATCCCCTTCACCACCCGCTGGGAGAAGGTGGTCACCCCGCTCGTCGACTGGCTGGCGGCCCGCAAGGACGTGGACGCCGCCCGGATCGCCCTCACGGGCCTGAGCATGGGCGGCAACCTGGTCGCCCGCGCCGCGGCCTTCGAGCAGCGCCTGGCCGCCGTGGTCTGCCAGCCGGGCTGCCTCAGCCCCTGGCTGGGCTTCGACAAGGAGCTGCGCGACATCGTCACGCCCGACAAGGCGGAGACCAACCGGGTCTGGAACGAGGACGTGGTCCCCGAGCTGCCCCCGCAGCTCGCGTTCACCGTCAAGAAGCGGTTCGAGATCTTCGACCGGCAGGCGCTGCGCCAGGCGCGCGCGGGCAAGGTGCTCACGGACCTCTGGACGCCCGCGCAGGTGGCCATCGGCCTCGACGTCACCCGGCTGGTCCCGAAGATCAAGGCGCCGACGCTCGTCCTGGACTACGACTTCGAGCAGTTCTACCCGGGCCAGCCGCGGCAGATGTACGACCTGCTGCGCTCGCGGCGCGAGTACGTGAAGATGACGCAGGCCACCGGGGCACAGTTGCACTGTTCCCCGATGGCCCCGCAGCAGCACTGCGACGTCGTCTTCGACTGGCTGGACGGGACGCTCCGCCCGGACCGCTCCTAGAAGGTGAGGTTCCAGGAGTCGATCCTGCCGGTGTCGCCGCCGGCGTTGTCGTTCACCCGCAGCTTCCAGGTGCCGTTCGCGACCTCGGAGGAGGCGTTGACGGTGAAGACCTGGTTGATGTTGTCGGTGCCGCCGCCCGCACGGTTGTGGACCGTGTAGACGGAGCCGTCGGGGGCGACCAGGTCGACCTTCAGGTCACCGATGTAGGTGTGCACGATGTTCACGCCGACCTTGAGGGTGGTCGGCGCGTTGCCGGTCACTCCGGAGACGGTGATCGGGCTCTCCACGGTGGTGTTGTCACCGATGGCGAAGTCCGCGGTGTTCTCGAAGTACTTGCCCGCGGGCGGGGTGGCGCCGACCGCCTTCAGGGCGTCGACCTGGCCCTCGCCGAAGAAGGAGTTGTTCGCGGTCGTACCGGTGCAGCGGCCGTCGGCGGGGCAGGCGATGTCGTTGGCCTGGGTGGCCAGCTTGTCGCGGATCTGCGCCGGGGTGATGCCCGGGTTGGCGCTTGCGATCAGCGCCGCGACGCCCACCACGTGCGGGGTGGCCATCGAGGTGCCGCTCTTGGTGCCGTACTTGCCGCCCGGCAGCGTGGAGTAGACGTCCTGGCCGGGGGCCGCGACGTCGATGACGCCCTGGCCGAAGTTGGAGAACGAGGCCTTGGTGACGCCCGTGCCGTTCGCCGCGACGGTGACCACGCCCGGGAGTTCGGTCGGGATGTCCATGCAGGCGTTGGTGATGGTGCGGGTGACCGGGGTCGAGTCGTTCGGGCTCGCGGTGTCGGTCGTCTTGTGCGCGAGGTCGTAGTTCTCGTTGCCCGCCGCCGCGATCTGGAGCGAGCCCTTGCTCTCGGCGTACTCCTGGGCGCGCTTGACGCCCTCGATGATGGCCGCCTGGTCGATGTTGTCCGGGCAGTTGAACTGCCACGGGTCCGTGTAGTAGCTGTTGTTGGTGACCTTGAAGCCGTGGTCACCGGCCCACACGAAGCCGCAGATGGTGTTCTCGGCGAAGAAGAACGAGTTGCCCGGCTCGGCGACGCGGACCGCGGAGATCTTCACGCCCGGGGCCACGCCGACGACGCCCTTGCCGTTCTTGGCGGCGGCGATGGTACCCGCCACGTGGGTGCCGTGGGTGTCCACGTCACGCCAGGCGCCGGTACGGGTGTCGGGCTTGCCGTAGGCGCAGGAGACCGAGTCGGCCGCGTTGAAGTTCGGGGCCAGGTCCTGGTGCTGGTCGTCGACACCGGTGTCCAGGATGCCGACCTTGACCGACGGGGAGCCGGTGGTGACGGCCCAGGCCTGGTCGGCCTTGATCTGGCTCATGTCCGCGCGGACCGGCTCGCCGGCCGCGGTGGAGGCCTGCGCCGGGTTGGCGGGCAGCGCCGGGTTGTAGGCGTCGGCGGGGACGTCCGAGGTACGGGTGGCGCCCACCTGCTGCACCCCGCTGACGCCGCGCATGGTGGAGGCGAAGGTGGCGGAGGCGGAGTGGGCGACGATCACGCCGATCGCGTCGAAGGACGAGAAGACCGTGCCGCCGTTGGCGGTGACGGCCGAGCGGATCGCCGTGCTGTCGCCGGGGGCGCTGATCACGAGGTAGGCACGGGTGCCGGCGGCCCAGGTCGCACTCTGGGAAGCCGGGGCCGCAGCCTTGGGGGCGGCCGCCGGAGCGGAAGCCGGGGCGGAGCCGTTCGGGTTGACGGGAGCGGTGCCGGCGATCGCGGCGGGGGCTCCGAAGGCGAGGGCGGCGCCGAGGGCGGCCGCCATCACCAGGCTACGTCGGGGTCGGCTGGATATGTGGGGTATCAATGCGTCCTCCGATGGCACAGCGGTGCTGTTGGCACCTGCCGGGCCGTACGAAACGAGTGGTGGACGCAAGATGTCAGACGGGCCACCCCGGAGGGAAGTACCTTTTAGCGCAGCGGACTTACCGGCCGGTTGGCCGAAAATGGTGCTTGGCGGGGGTTCGTCGCCCTATCGCCCCCCCCGGAGCAGGGGACACCGGCCGGGCTGGGCACCGTGGGGGCGAGCCCTGCCCGGCCGGATCCCGCGGGTGCGCCGGTCAGGCCGGCACACCGTCCTTGGCCCCGGCCGACGGGCCGGCGGAGGGGGTGGCGGAGGAGTCCGTCGAGGGTGCGGGCACCGCGACGGGCGCCTCGTCGGGGCGGGCTCCGTGTCCGTCGTCGATCAGCGTGGCCTCGTCGAAGGGCAGCCGGCCCGCGAGGACCTCGGTGGCCCGCTCCCGGTCGAACTCCTTCGTCCACGTTCCGATCAGCACGGTGGCGACGGCGTTGCCCGCGAAGTTGGTCAGCGCCCTGGCCTCGCTCATGAAGCGGTCGATGCCCACGATCAGGCCGACGCCGTCGACCAGTTCGGGCCGGTGTGACTGGAGCCCGCCGGCCAGCGTGGCCAGACCCGCCCCGGTGACGCCCGCGGCGCCCTTGGAGGCCACGATCATGAAGAGCAGCAGCGAGATCTGCTCGCCGAGCGCCAGCGGCTTGCCCATGGCCTCCGCCACGAACAGGGAGGACATCGTCAGGTAGATCGCCGTCCCGTCCAGGTTGAAGGAGTAGCCGGTCGGCACGGTGATGCCGGTCACCGGCCGGGAGACGCCGAGGTGTTCCATCTTCGCGATGAGCCGCGGCAGCGCCGACTCCGAGGAGGAGGTCGACAGGATCAGCAGGAACTCCCGCCCCAGGTACCGCAGGAGGGCGAAGACGCTGACGCCCGTACACACCCGCAACAGGGTGCCGAGCACGACGAAGACGAAGAGCAGGCAGGTGGTGTAGAAGCCGATCATGATCACGGCCAGGGACTTCAGCGCGTCGATGCCGGTCGCTCCGACCACCGCCGCCATCGCCCCGAAGGCACCCACCGGTGCCGCCCACATGATCATCGCGAGCACCCGGAACACCATCTTCTGCACGTGTCCGATCCCGCGCAGCACCGGTTCGCCCGCCGCGCCCATGGCCTGGAGCGCGAACCCGCACAGCAGTGCCACCAGCAGTGTCTGGAGCACCTCGCCCCCGGTGAAGGCGGACACCAGCGTCGTCGGGATGATCCCCAGCAGGAACTCGGGCGTGCTCTCGGCGCCGCCCGCCTTGGCCTGGGCCTCCCCGGCGTGCCGGGCCGCCTCGGTCAGGTGCAGCCCGCTGCCGGGCTCCAGGAGGTTCCCCACGACCAGCCCGATCGCGAGGGCCACCGTCGACATGACCATGAAGTAGCCGAGGGCGAGTCCGCCGACCGCGCCCACCTTGGCCGCCTTGCGGACCGAGCCGATCCCCAGAACGATGGTGCAGAAGATCACGGGTGAGATCATCATCTTGATGAGGTTGACGAAGCCGGTGCCCAACGGCTTGAGCTCGACGGCCACGCCGGGAGCGGCGAAGCCCACGGTGATGCCGAGCAGCACCGCGGCGATCACCGCGATGTAGAGATAGTGGGTCTTGTCGCGCCTGGCGGCCACGTCGCCTCCTGGTGGTGAATGTGTTCCGGGAGACCATCGCCCACCTTGTGACCCCGGTCACCCTTGCGTTCATTGAGTTCACGGCCGGGTGCACACTGAGCGCCATGTTCCGCTTTCCCCGACCGCCCCGCAGCCTCGCCGGCCAGCTCTTCGCCATGCAGGTGCTGCTGGTCGCCGTCGTCGTCGCCGGGTGCGCGGTCTTCGCGTACGCGACCGCCCGGGGCCAGGCCGAGGACGCCGCCCGGCGCCAGGCCGGGGCCGTGGCGCGGTCCGTCGCCGACTCCCCGTCGGTGCGCGAGGCCGTCCGGACCGGCCGGAGCGGGGCCGGCCCCTCGGCGGCCCTCCAGCCCTACGCCGAGCGGGTGCGCGCCGACTCGGGCGTGGACTTCGTGACGATCATGGCCCCGGACGGACGGCGCTGGACCCACCCCGACCCGCGCCGCATCGGCGAACGCTTCCTCGGCAACACCGCCCCCGCCCTGCGCGGCGAGACCTTCAGCGAGACCTACACCGGCACGCTCGGCCCCTCCATCCGCGTGGTCACCCCCCTCGCCGGCGAGGACGGCCGGATCGTCGGCCTGGTCAGCGCGGGGATCACCGTGCGCGCCGTCAGCGACCGGCTGGCGGAGCAGCTCTCCGCCCTCGCCTGGGTGGCGGCCGGGGCGCTGGCCCTGGGCGGCGTGGGCACGTACGTGGTCAACGCGCGGCTGCGCCGCCACACGCACGGGATGAACGCCGCCGAGCTGAGCCGGATGTACGACTACCACCAGGCGGCCCTGCACGGGGTCCGGGAGGGGCTGCTGATGCTCGACGGCCACCGCAGGATCACCCTCGTCAACGACGCCGGCCGCGAACTCCTCGGCCTGCGCGGGGAGATCACCGGCGTCGGCGTCGCCGACCTCGGCCTCCCCGCCCCGCTCACCGGGGCGCTCCTCGCCGACCGGCCGCGGGTCGACGAGGTCCACCTCACCGCCGACCGGGTGCTGGTGGTCAACAGCTCACCGGTGGCCGGCGGGGGACGCCGCGGCACCGTGGTCACCCTGCGCGACCACACCGAACTCCAGTCGCTGACCGGGGAGCTGGACCAGGAAAGGGGTTTCACCCAGGCGCTGCGCTCCCAGGCCCACGAGGCGGCCAACCGGCTCCACACCGTGGTCTCCCTCATCGAACTGGGCCGCAGCGAGGAGGCGGTGGAGTTCGCCACCGCGGAACTGGAGCTGGCCCAGGCCCTGACCGACGAGGTCGTCACCGCCGTCGGCGAGCCGGTGCTGGTCGCCCTGCTGCTCGGCAAGGCCGCGCAGGCGCACGAGCGGGGCATAGAGCTGGTCGTCACCCCGGACAGCGGTGCGAGCGGGGCCGTCGAGGGGATGGACGCGCTCCCCGGGCTCCCGCCCGCGCGCGACCTCGTCACCCTGCTGGGCAACCTGATCGACAACGCCGTCGACGCCCTCACGGGGGTGCCCGGAGCGCGGATCGCCGTCACCGTGCGCCGGGACGCGGACGGCCTGCTGCTGCGGGTCGCCGACAACGGCCCCGGACTGCCCGAGGGGGTGGACGTGTTCCGGCGCGGCTGGTCCGGCAAGGGGGAGGGGCGGGGCCTGGGACTGGCGCTGGTCCGCCAGGTGGCCCACCGGCACGGCGGAGCCGTCGACGCGGTCTCCGGGCCGGTCGGGGGCGCGGAGTTCACCGTCAGCCTGCCGCTGCGCCCCGGCGGTGCCGGGCCGGGCGGGGCGGCGGAAGCGCAGGGCGGACCGGGGGCGGCGGGGACGGAGGGGCCGCCGCGGGACCGGATGCCGCGGGCGCGCGAGGCTGGGCCCGGGGAGGCCGGGGACCCGGCCGCGGAAGGCCCGGACCCGCGGCCCCGCATCCCCCGTCAGCGCCGCGCGGGGGGTGCGTCGTGAGCGCGCCCGAGGTGCGGGTGCTGGTGGTCGAGGACGATCCCGTCGCCGCCGCCGCGCACGCGCTCTACGTCGGCCGGGTGCCCGGTTTCACGGCCGTGGCGGCCGTCCACTCCCTCGCCGAGGCCACCCGGGTGCTGGAGCGGACCCGGGTCGACCTGCTGCTCCTCGACCTCACGCTGCCCGACGGCCACGGGCTGCGCTTCGCGCGCGGCCTGCGGGCCGCCGGGCATCCCGTCGACGTGATCGCGGTGACCTCGGCCCGGGACCTGGCGGTGGTCCGCGAGAGCGTCTCGCTGGGCGTGGTGCAGTACGTACTGAAGCCCTTCGCCTTCCCGACGCTGCGCGAACGCCTGCTGCGCTACGCCGAGTTCCGGGCCTCGGCGGGCGAGGCGGCCGGTCAGGACGACGTCGACCGGGCGCTCGCCGCACTGCGCGCACCGGGTCCGGCGGAACTGCCCAAAGGGCTCAGCGCCCCGACCCTGGACCGGGTCGCGGCGCTGCTGCGGGCGGCGCCCGAGGGGCTCACCGCCGCGGGGGCGGCCGAGGCGGCCGGGATCTCGCGGATCACCGCCCGCCGGTACCTGGAGCACCTGGTGGACACCGGCCGGGCGGACCGCACCCCCCGGTACGGTCAGGTCGGCCGCCCCGAACTGCACTACCGCTGGCTGGCGGCGGCGGCCGGCTCCGTGTCGAACGTGTAGAACTTGCGGTGGTCCAGCATGTCGGCCGGGGTCACGTCGTTCCACGGCCGCATGGTGTCGCGCAGGTCGACCACGTTGGCGGTGCCGGCGGCCGGCAGGTAGGGGGACTGCGGGTGCTTCGCCTGCCAGTCGGCCCACAGCTTGTCGATGAAGGCGTGGTGCATCCAGAACACCGGGTCGTTGGGCGAGACCCCGGTGGCCATCTGGCCGCCGACCCACACGTGCACCCGGTTGTGCAGGTTGGCGCCGCGCCAGCCCTCCAGGTTGTTGCGGAAGCCGTTGGAGGAGCTGTTCCAGGGCGCCATGTCGTAGACCGGCATCGCCAGGACGGCGTCCACCTCGGCCTTGGTCGGCAGCTGGGCGACGCCCTCGCCGAGCGCGCGGCGCAGGTAGTTGCGCCCGTCGACCCGTACGGCCACCTCCCACTTGCCCGTCGCGTACGCGAAGGGTCCGTCCATCACCTGTCCGTCGCGGGCCCGGCCGGTGCCCCCGAGGAAGTCGGCGGCCCAGAGGGAGGAGCGGGTGGTGCGGTCGGCGGTCCAGTCCCAGTACGGGATCGACACGCTCGCGTCCACCGCCTGAAGAGCCGCTTCGAACTCCAGGAGAAAGCGGCGGTGCCAGGGGAGGAAGGAGGGGGAGCGGTGGCCGACGCGGTCGCCCGAGTCGGTGTCGCTCATGATGAAGCCGTTGTGGGTGGTGACGAACCGGTCGTAGCGGCCCGTCCGCTTCAGTTCGAGCAGCGCGTTGGTGAAGGCGCGCTTCTCCTCGGGCGTGAGCGCGGCCTGGTTCTTGCGGACGGTCATGCCATGCCCCCCATCTGCATCGGGGCGAGCTGAGAGCCCTGGAGCTCGCGCACCGCGGCACGGGCCAGCGAGGCCGGGTCGGCGAAGGTCTCGTAGTGGTTGACGACGCTGATCCAGGTGCCGTCCGCGTTCTGCATCACGTGCAGTTCGCGGCCGTCTATCTTCACGGTCGGCAGACCGGGGGAGTGGTGGCCGCCGTGGTGGCCGCCCCCCGAGCCGGGGGCTATCTGGATCCGGCGGCCCTGGTACACCTCGTCGACGGTGCCGGCCGGGGTGGTGGCCGCACGGGAGTCGGTGGCGGCGGCGTGCGCGGTGGCGCCCGCGATGCCGAGGACGGTGAGTGCGCCGGCAGTGGTGCCCAAGGCCTGCCGACGGGTGATCTTGTTCATGGCCGAAGAACTATCAGGGCCATGGCGGCAGTTGGCCGCTATCCGGACATCAGTGCATAAGTTGTGTGTAGAACAAATGAAATGATCTTCCTGTTCGGATCGACTCCGGCGGTCGGGACGGGAAGATCTGTGGCAGAAATGCTACTGGACGGTAATTCTTGCGGCTCTCCGGGGTTGCTATGGAGAGGGTCACACTCCGGGGTCGGCCGGAAGCTGTGGGTTCCGCCGCTCTTTCCTCAAGCGTTTCCCGAGGGGTGCCGAAGCCGACTTGATGACGGTCTGCACCTTATAGTCCCGATATGGCTCTTCATGAGACGAAGGACGCGCGTGCCCAGGACGCCGATACGGACGTGTTCACGTCCGCCCTCAGCGGCCAGATCCTCCCCAAGTACCGGATGCCCGACGACCACTCGCCCACCGAGGTGGTCTACTCGCTCCTCCACAACGAGCTGCTCCTCGACGGCAACGCCGCCCAGAACCTGGCCACCTTCTGCACCACCTGGTCGGACGACGGCGTGCACCGCCTGATGAACGAGTGCCTCGACAAGAACATGATCGACAAGGACGAATACCCGCAGACGGCCGAGATCGAGGCCCGCTGCGTCAACATCCTGGCCGACCTCTGGAACGCCCCGCCCGGCACCTCCGGCACCGGCTGCTCCACCACCGGCTCCAGCGAGGCCGCCATGCTCGGCGGCCTCGCCCTCAAATGGCGCTGGCGGGCCCGCCGCCGGGCGGAGGGCAAACCGGCCGACCGGCCCAACCTGGTCTGCGGCCCGGTGCAGATCTGCTGGGAGAAGTTCGCCCGCTACTTCGACGTCGAGCTCCGCCAGATCCCCCTGGAGCCCGGCGCGACCGGCCTGCTCCCCCACCAGCTCGCCGCCCACGTCGACGAGAACACCATCGGGGTCGTCGCCATCCTCGGCGTCACCTACACCTGCGACTACGAACCCGTCGCCGAGATCGCCGCCGAGCTCGACCGGATCCAGCAAGAGCACGGCTGGGACATCCCCGTCCACGTGGACGCCGCGAGCGGCGGCTTCGTCGCCCCCTTCCTCCACCCCGACGTGGTGTGGGACTTCCGGCTGCCGCGCGTGGCCTCCGTCAACACCTCCGGGCACAAGTACGGGCTCGCCCCGCTCGGCGTCGGCTGGATCGTCTGGCGCACCGCCGAGCTGCTCCCCGCCGACCTCGTCTTCGACGTGGACTACCTCGGCGGCGACATGCCGACCTTCGCCCTCAACTTCTCCCGCCCCGGCGGCGAGGTCATCGCCCAGTACTACCTCTTCCTGCGGCTGGGCCGCGGCGGCTACCGGAGCGTCCAGCAGGCCTGCGCCGACACCGCCCAGTACCTGGCCGGGGAGATCGCCGGCATGGGCCCCTTCACCCTGCTCTACGACGGCCGGGGCGGGCTGCCCGCCGTCTCCTACACGCTCGCCGACCCGGACGGCGAGGGGTTCACCCTCTACGACCTCTCCGACCGGCTGCGGATGCGCGGCTGGCAGGTGCCCACGTACCCGCTACCGGCGGACCGTCAGGACACCGTCATGCAGCGCGTCCTGATCCGCCACGGGGTGACCCGCGACCAGATCGCCCTGCTCGTCACCGACCTGCGGGCGGCCGTGGAACACCTCCGCGCCCACCCGCAGCCGGTCCCCGCCACGGAACCCAGGTCGGGCTTCCACCACTGACCGCCCGCGGTCACCGACCGGAACGGGACCAGTGCATTCCCAGGGCCGTCAGCGCGGCGGCCCGCTCCGGCGGCAGCCCCGCCGCCCGGGCGCGCTGGTTGGCGATCCACGCCCCGAGCCTCAGCTCCTGGTCCCCCCACCGCTCCACATGCGGTCGGGGGACCCTCAGGTGCCCCTCGCGGGCGTGGAACCGCCGGGCCGCCTCCAGATACCCCGCCCACGCGGAGGCGTGGCTGCGGCGCGCGGGCGGACGCTCCGCCTCCGGCGCCGGGGACAGACCCAGCGCGTGCTCCAGCAGCCACCGCTGCGACCACCCCAGCCGCTCCCACCCCAGCCGTTGGGCGCGCACCCACCCGCCGAGGTCCTCGCCCTGCACCAGCACCCGGCCGGGAACCGGCGGAACCCGGCCGCCCGCGTCCAGGTGCACCCGGGTCAGGTGGAAGGCCCGCTGCCAGCCGATGTCCCAGACGGGACACCAGGACGGATCGATCCGGTCCAGCGCCTCCCGCCGCTCCTCCGCCAGCGCCCCCGGCCCCTCCCGGCGCGCGGCGGCCCGGTTGTTCTTCATCCACACCCCGACGGGCGCCCCGTGCCAGGTGGCGTCGACCGGCGGCAGCAGGTGCCCGTGCTCGGCGGCCCAGGCCCGCGCCGCCGCCAGACCCTCCTCGAAGGCCACGTCGAAATGGCTCCACACCATGCCGAGTTCGTCCAGCTCCCGCGTCCGCTCCCGGCCCAGCGCGCCCCGGCGGTACGTGCGCCGCGCGTCCGCGATCCACTGGCCCAGCGGGAACCCCGCCAGGGCCGGCGGCCACCCCCCGCCGGACTCCGGCACCCGGTAGGCGAACGGCACCCTCAGGTCCCCGGCCGTCGCCGCGTAGATCCGCGCCGCCTCCGCACCGCGCCGCCACCGCGTGTGCTCCGGGTTGAGCACCCGCAGCCGGACGAAGGCCGCCAGCAGCGCCGGATCCCGGGGCGTGGAGAAGCTCAGCAGCGCCGCGGCCCCCGGCCCGGGGCCGCCGCCACTCCCGGCCGCACCGGTCGCCGTCGCCGGGCCGCCGGGTGCCTGCGGCTGGGCCAGGGCCTCCACCAGGCGTGAGTCGTGCGCCCTCAGCGCCTCCAGGAGCCGCGCGAGGTCCCCGTAGGCCCGCGAGGTCAGCATCGTCTCGGGGGACTCCCCGGGCCCCAGCAGCACCGGCACCACCAGCGAGGCGACCTTCCCCTCGCCGGGCCGGATCCGCAGCGCCCGGCCCACGGCCTGCACCAGGTCCGGCATGGAACCGCGCACGTCGGCCCAGAACACGGAGTCGCACTCCTTGGTGTCGACACCCTCGCCCAGCACCCGGACGCTGCCCAGGAACGCCTTCTCCGCGACCCGGTCCGCGGCGAACGCGTCCAGCACGCGCCGCCGGTGGGCCGCCGTGTGCTGCCCGCACAGCCAGTCCGCCCACACCGTGCGCGGGTACGCCGGCAGCGCCGACCGGCTCGCGGCGCGCAGCCGCGCCGCGACCGCCGGCAGCCCCGCCGCGAAGGCCTCGGCCTCCTTGGTCAGATGGTGGAACACCAGCGTCCGCCGGAACCCCTGGTCCGCCGCGGCCTTCACCAGCGCCGCCTGGAGCGCCGCCAACCGCATCCCGCGCACCCGGTCCGAACGGCCGTCCGCGCCCAGCAGCACCGCCGACCGGAAGCCCGGATCGCTGATGTCCACGCACACCACCCGGTACGGGGCGCAGATGCCCCGGTCGATGGCCTCCGACAGGGCCAGCGTGTAGCAGCGGGCGCCGAACGGCCCTTCCGGATCGTCCTCCATGGAGGCGACCAGCTCGCCCCGGCCCCGGAGCCCGCCGGTCCCCGGGGCGGGCGCACGCCCCTCCCCGTACCCGTCCTCCGGCCCCTCGGCCTCGGGGTCCTCCCCGTCCCGCCACACCCGGGGGGTGGCCGTCATGTACAGCCGGCGGGCGGAGGGGATGCGCGTGTTGTCGTGGACCACCGCCCAGGGCTTGCCGATCCGCCCCGACGTACGGTGCGCCTCGTCGACCACGATCAGGTCCCAGGGCGGCAGACCCGCCAGATGTGCCCGCTCGACGGTGCCCTGCCCCAGCGACGCGTACGTGGCGAACACGGTCAACCGCTCCACCGGCCCGGTGCCCCACCGGGCCAGTTGGCCCGGATCGGTGGTGGTCGGCAGTCCCGCCTCCTCGCCGCGCAGCGAGCACACCGCGACGGCGCGGCCGGTGCGGCCCCCCGCCCGCCAGGCGGACACGGTCTGCACGAGCAGGTCGAGCGAGGGCACCAGGACCAGCACCCGCCCCGCCCGCAACTCCTCGGCGGCGCGCACGGCGACCAGGGACTTGCCCGACCCGGTCGCCATGATCACCTGGGTGCGCAGACCCCGCTCGGGGAGCCGGCCGTCGGCCGGGGGCTCCAGCGCGCGGACGACGGAGTCGACGGCCTCGCGCTGATGCGCGCGCAACTGCGGCTTCGCCATCCGATTCGTCACCCCGTCCCCGTTGATCTGCCCGTTCTGCTCCAGGTCCTATCTTGCCCGGATTCTGAGACAAACGGGGGAAGGGGGGAGGTCCGGACGGTCACGTCCGCGCCGTCACGTCCGCGCCGTTGCGTCCGGACGGTTCGGACCCGGACCGCCGTGCGCCCCGGGTGGTCACCCGGGGGCGGCCGGCCGCTCGCGGAGGACCGCCGGTCACATGCGGGCGCCGAAGTTCTGCGTCCACCAGGGGCCGCCCGAACCCGGGCGCATGCCCACGCCTATGTCCTTGAAGGAGCAGTTCAGGATGTTGGCCCGGTGACCCGGGCTCTTCATCCACGCGTCCATCACGTCCTGCGCCGTCTGCTGACCCTTCGCGATGTTCTCCCCGTACGTCGACCAGCGGTACCCGGCGGCCGTCGTCCGCGTTCCCGGGTCGCCCCCGTCGGGGTCGGTGTGCGAGAAGTAGTCCCGCTGCGCCATGTCCTCCGAGTGCCCCTGGGCGGCGGAGCGCAGCTGCGCGTCCTCCTTGAGCGGCCCGCAGCCGGCCGCCGCCCGCTCGGAGTTGACCAGGGCGATGACCTGCCCCGCCACACCCGCCGGAGCGGGCGCCGGAGCCGGTGCGGCCGGGCGCGGAGCGCTGGTCTTCGGCGGCGTGGGCGCGGGGGCCTTCGACGAGCTGGCGGAGGGCGAGGGGGAGGCCGAAGCGGAAGCGGACGCCGAAGGCGAGGGAGAGGCCGAAGCGGAGGCCGAGGGCGAGGCCGACGCGGAGGGTGCCCCGGCGTTCGCGTCGGGGGCCGACAGCGCCGCCAGCGGGGACGCGGACGCGCCGCCGCCCGCCTCGGTGCCCCGCTTGCCGGGCAGCGAGCCGAGGTAGACCAGGCCGCCGCCCGCCACGCACGCGGCGATCACCGCCCCGCCGATCGCCCGGCGCCGGTTCTGCCGCTTCCTGCGCTGCGCCCCGCGGCCGGCGTCCGCCCCGGAGCCCGGGTCGCCCGCGTCGCCCCCCTTGCGGCGCGCCGCCCGGCCCGGTCCCGACACCACCGGCGCGAGCTGGGTCTCCGCCCCCGCGAAAGCCGCGCCCGCCGGGGCGAACGCCGCGCCGGCGGTGGCCGACCGTACGCCCGCCAGCAGCGCCGCCGTCACCGGCACCAGCGCCAGACCGGCCAGCAGCCCCTCCGCCGGGACCAGACCGTTCCACAGCCCCGAGCAGCGCAGGCACTCGCGGGCGTGCCGGGCTATTCGCTTGCGCCACAGGGCGGAGGGCCGCCCGTCCCAGGTGCCCGTCATCGCCCGCAGCCCCTCGCAGGGCGGCTGCGTCTCCAGTGCCCGCTCCACCACCCGGGCCGACTCCAGCTGCGCCTTCATCCGCTGTATCCGCACCGCCGCGTGCTGCGGGGTCAGCTCCAGCGCCGCGGCCATCTCGGCCCGGGTGACCTCCCCGGCGCACTCCAGCCACCACAACGACAGCAGCGCCCGGTCGTCGGGCTCCAGCCAGCGCGTGGCACGGGCGGTCTCGCGCCGCTGCCCCGACAGGTGGAGCCGCGCGACGGTCAGGTCGGCGAAGTCGGCGCCGGGATCGGCGAGGTCCCCGGCCTCCTCCAGGCCGCTCTGCCCGGGGCCGTTCTGACGGGACTGCCAGTGCGCCCGGACCCGGTTCATCGTGATCGCCACCAGCCAGGACCGGAAGCTCTCGTCCGCGCGGAGACCGCTCAGCCCGTCGAGTGCGCGCAGCATCGTCTCCTGTACGACGTCGTCCACGTCGACCGACCCGTTCAGGGCGCGTCCGACGATGTTGTAGACGAGCGGCAGGTGGGTGCTGACGAGCTCGTCCTGCGCGCGGGGGTCGCCCGCGCGGGCCGCTGCCACCAGCGCTGCCGTGTGCTGTGTACTCATGTGAAAGTCCCTGTCCGTACCGGCGGTCGATGATGCCCAATGACTGGGAGACCGTCGAGTGGGGCCCCGATAACACTTATCCGGAAGAAGTTTCCGGGAAAATTCGCGGAGCCGCTCCGCGCGGGCGTCCGGACGGCTCAGAGCAGGGGGGAAAGTGCCCGCGCGGCCTCCCGAAGGGCCGGCGCGTACCCCTCGGCCTCCTGGCGGGAGACCAGGAAGGTGACGGTGGTGACGGAGACCCCGCCGAGCGGCCGGCCGTCCGGTCCGGGGACGGCCACCCCGGTGCACCGGATGGAGGGCTCGTTCTCCTCGTCGTCCACGGCGAACCCCCGCGCGCGCACCGCCGCGAGCTCCGCCTCCAGTTCCACCGCCGTGGTCAGCGTCCTCGGGGTGCGGCGCGGCAGCCCGGCCGAGGCGACCAGGGCACGGACCTCCTCCGGGGGCAGCAGGGCCAGGACGCTCTTGCCGATCGCCGTGGTGTGCAGCGGCATCCGGGTGCCCTCGCGCGAGGCGGTCCGGAAGGGCTGGTCGGCCTCCAGCTTGCGGATGCAGGTGATGGTCTCCCCGGTGTGCAGCGCCAGGTGAACCGTCTGGCCGGTCTGCCGCCGCAGTTCACGCAGGACCTCGTCGACGCCGGCCGGCTCCGCGGCGCGGACCAGGGCCGACAGGCCGTGCAGCCGGGGGCCGGTTCCGTAGCGGCCGTCGCCTTCCGGGCGGACGAAACCCTGCTCGATCAGGGCGGCCAGGATCCGGAAGGTGCTCGACTTCGGTACGGCCGCCGCCGTCATGACGTCGGTGAGGCGGTGCGGGCCGCCCGGCGCGGCGACGGCCTCCAGGATCCGCAGGGACTTCTCCAGGGCGGACCCCGCAGCAGAGGTACGGCCCGCGCGGGCGGGCCCGGCGGTCTCGGCCGCGGCCTCCGCCACGTCCTGGGACACGCCCTCGCGCCCGTCCTCGGATCCCGACCCGGACCCTTCCCCGGGCCTTTGCCCCGGTCCTCGCTCCGTTGACACGTCATCTCCCGGCATGGGTAGGGTCTGGACCACGAAGTTCCGCCACACGATACCTCGTTCCACTACGTGGAACACATCGGAGGGTGCTTTGTCCTGCCACCCGTACGCGGTGATAGCCGCCCAGCGCCTGCTGCCGGTCTTGCGCAACACCGGCCCGGACGAAGCCGTCCGGGCCGCCACGGAGCTGCTCGCCGCCGGCTGCCGCGCCGTGGAGCTCACCACCTCCACCCCCGGCTGGGCCTCGGCCGTCGCCCGCACCGCCCCGCTCACCGACGTCCGCGGGCGCCGCGCGCTGATCGGCGTGGGCACCGTGACGACCCGCGCGCAGGCCGAGGAGGCACTCGACGCGGGCGCCGGCTTCCTGGTCTCCCCCTACCCGGCCCCCGCGGTCCGCGAGGTCGCGCGGCGGCGCGCGGCGGTGTTCGTCGAGGGCGGGTTCACCCCCGGCGAGATCGCCGCCGCCGTCCGGTCCGCCGGCGCCGCGAAGGTCTTCCCCGCCCACGTGGGCGGCCCGGACTTCATCCGCTCCCTCAAGGCGGTCCTCCCCGACGCCCTGCTCATCGCCACCGGGGGCATCCGGCCGGACGAGGTCCCCACCTGGCTGGCGGCGGGCGCGAGCGCCGTCGGCATCGGCGGCGGCCTGCCCGCGGACCCGGCCCGGCTGGCGGCGCTCTTCGCGGAACCGGCCGGACCGTGCTGCGCCGCGTGCGCGGCGGACCCCGGCGGCGGGGTGCGGTGACGATGGCCGCCGCATCCCGCGCGTACGACGTCCTCGTGCTCGGCGAGGTCCTGGTGGAGATCCACGCCGGCACGGCCCTGCGCGCGGTGGCCGACGGAACCACCGCCCGCGTCTCCTTCTCCGGCGACGCGCTCAACGCCGCGGCCGCCGCCGCGGCGGCCGGAGCGCGCACCGCCCTCCTCACGGTCGTCGGCGACGACGAACTCGCCGGCCCGCTGCTGCGCCGCGCCGCCGAACTCGGAGTCGACGTCTCCCACGTCCACCGCGCCGCCCGCCCCAACGGCGCCTACCTGCTCGGCGCCGACACCGACGGGGACCGGGAGTTCGTCTACTGGCGCACCCGCAGCGCCGGTTCCACCCTCTCGCCGGCCCATACCCGGGCCTGGCGGGAGCTGCTGACCGGCACCGGGGCGCTCATCACCAGCGGGATCACCGGCGCGCTCTCCCCGAGCGCCCGGGCAGCCGTACTGGACGCCGCCCGCACCGTCCACGCGGCCGGCGGGCACCTCACGTACGACCCCAACCACCGGCCCCGGCTGACCGGGCGGGACCGGGCCCGGGACCTGCTGGCCCGGATCGCGCCGATGACCGGGCTGCTCAAGACCTCCTGCCCGGCCGACGCGCTCGCCCTGGTGGACACCGCCGACCCGGCGGCCGCGGCGGCCCGCTTCCGGGCGCTGGGGGCCCGTGCCGTCGCCGTCACCTGCGGCGCCGGGCGGCTGCTGCTGGACGAGGGCTCCCGCGTGGCCCGCTTCCCGGTCCCGCCCAACCCGGCGCCCGTCGACGCGACCGGCGCCGGGGACTGTTTCACCGGCACGGCCACGGCCCGGATCGCGCTGGGCGACACCCTGGAGCGGGCGGTGGCCCACGGGGTGGCGGCCGCCTCCCTCTCGGTCTCGGGGCGCGGGGGCACCGGGTGCGTGCCGGCCTTCGCGGACACGGCCGCGCTGGCGGCTACGGTCCGTCCGGATACGCAACCGGGTCCGTGACCCAGCCCGCCGCGAGGACGAGGCGGGAGGTGCGGTGGACGGCCAGGAACCCGAAGGGCCGGTCGAAGGTCACCTTCGCCCCGCGGGTCCGGTAGCGCCGGCCCGGCGCCGCGCTGCCCGGCGCGGTGGCGATCGCCGTCACGGCGGCGGCCTCGAACCCGCGCGCGTGGAAGCGGGCCAGCGCGGCCTGCCGGGCCGAGGCCACCGCGAGCGGCTCCGGGCTGATGCCGGGGAAATGGCCGCGGCCGCGGTCCGCGGCCGTCTCCAGCCCGAACACCCCCGCACGCTCCAGGAGATCGTGCTCCGCGCGCACGTCGAAGGCGGCCGTCTCGATGAAGAGCCGGGGCTCGGGGGACGCGCAGACCGCCGTCCCGGTGAGCAGGCCGGGGCCGGGGGCGCCGTTCGGGAGCAGGCTCACGCCCGTGGCGGGGAGGGCGCGGGTGACGGCCCGGATGCCGGTGGTGAGGACCTCACCGGGGCCGGCCTGTGGCTCGCCCAGCACGAGGTGGACGTCGACCCCGGTGTCCGCGACCACCTCCAGCAGGGTGACCGCCCCGCCGGGGCCCCGGGCCACCTTCACCCGGTCCAGCAGGGCTGTGTCGCGGCGCAGCATGCGCAGGGGCCGGCCGGCCCACGGTCCCTCGTGCGCCTCGCCGTACCCCTCGCGGAACGGCCGGATCCAGCTCAGCCGCAGCGCGAGGGCCGAGGCCAGCACCAGCCGGACCGGGTCGGGTCCCTCCGGCAGCGTGACGGGCATCCGCTCGATCATGCCGTCGGTGCGCTCGCGGGCCCAACCGTCCAGCACTTCGCGGTCGCGGTCCGTGTCCCCGCTCAGCGTGCCCCTCGTGCCGGGAGGGAGCGCCGCCGACCAGCCGGGCTCCAGGGGAAGGTCCTCGCGGGTCCAGAGCCCGGTCGCCGACCGCAGCCCCCGTACGGCGCCCAGCGCGGCCAGCAGCTCCCGTGCGGCCGGCGCCGCGTCCTCGGCGGGTATGCCGAGCGCCTCGGCCAGTTCCGTCCGTGCAGGGCCGGCCGCGCCGCCCGCGAGGAGGGCGAGCAGCGGCCAGAGCCCGGCCGCGGTGAAGACGGTTCCCGCCTCCGCGGTCGGGGCGGCGGCCGCCCAGCGTGTCGTGAGCCGGTTGACCGCGCGTACCGTCGAGTTCCTCATGCGCGCGAGGGTACGTGGGGGGCGCCGCCGGGCCGGAACGGTTTTTCCGCGCAGCCGCCCGGCCGTCCGAGAAACATCCTCCACGGCCCTGGGCACCTTTGCGCCCCCTCGCTACCCTCCGCGCATGATTCCCACGGTGGTCTGGGGCACCGGCAACGTCGGCCGCGCGGCGATCCGCGCCGTCGAGGCCCACCCGGCGCTCGCCCTCACGGCAGTGATCGTCCACAACCCCCGCAAGATCGGCCGCGACGCGGGCGAACTCGCCGGACTGGCCCGGCGGCTGGGGGTGGCGGCGACCGACGACGCCGCGGCGGTGCTCGCCGCCCGGCCCGCCGCCGTCGTCTACGCGGCGTCCGGCGACGTCCGCCCCGACGACGCCCTCACCGACATCACGCGGGCGATCGCGGCCGGAGCGGTCGTCGTCAGCCCCGCCCTGTACCCCCTCTACGACCACCGCGGCGCCCCGCCCGAGTTCCGGGACCCGGTCCTGGCGGCGGTCGCGGAAGGCGGCGGCTCCCTCTTCGCCTCCGGCGTCGACCCCGGCTGGGGCAACGACGTGCTCCCGCTGCTGCTCAGCGGACTCGGCACCACGGTGGACGTGATCCGCTGCCAGGAGATCTTCGACTACTCCACGTACGACCAGCCGGACTCCGTCCGCTACCTGGTCGGCATGGGCCGGCCCATGGACTACGAGCCGATGATGCTCATGCCCTCGGTCCCGACCATGGTGTGGGGCGGCCAGATCCGGATGATGGCCCGCGCCCTCGGCGTGGAACTCGACGGGATCCGCGAGACCTCGGACCGGCGCGCCCTCGACACCACCGTGACCACCCGCACCATGGGCGAGTTCGAGGCCGGCACCCAGGGCGCCATCCGCTTCGAGGTGCAGGGCATCGTCGGGGGCGAGCCCCGCATCGTCATCGAACACGTCACCCGCATCCACCCGTCCTGCGCACCCGACTGGCCCACCCCGCCCGACGGGACGGGGGCCCACCGGGTCGTCATCGAGGGCCGCCCGCGCATCGAGGTCACCGTCGAGTGCACGGACGAGGACGACAACCGCTCCGCCGGGGGCAACGCCACCGCCGTCGGCCGGCTCGTCGGCGCCATCGACTGGCTGGTCGACGCCGAACCGGGGCTCTACGACGCACTCGACGTCCCGCTGCGACCCGCAGTCGGCAAACTCGGAAGGAAGCAGCCATGAGGATCGACGTTCCCGAAGGACAGCACCCGATCGAGTACGTGTGGGGCGATCTGGTACCCGGCATCGGCATGGCCGCGGCCAACTTCTCCCTGTCCGTCTACGCGCACACCACCCTGGGACTGCGCGAGTTCGAGGCCGCCCGGCTGCGCATCGCGCAGATCAACGGCTGCGTCTTCTGCCTCGACTGGCGCACCGACCGGGACGGGGAGAAGGTCGAGGAGGGGTTCGCCGACGCGGTGACCGAGTGGCGGACCACCGGGGCCTTCGACGACCGCACCCGGCTGGCGGCCGAGTACGCGGAGCGCTACGCCCTGGACCACCACAACCTCGACGAGGAGTTCTGGGCGCGGATGACCGCGCACTACAGCCAGTTGGAGATCGTGGAGCTGAGCATGAGCATCGGCTCCTGGCTCGCCTTCGGCCGGCTCAACCACGTGCTGGGCCTCGACAGCGTCTGTGTGCTGCCGGGCGGCTGAAGCGGCCCGGGGCCGTGCGGAGGCGGTTCCGCACGGCCCCGGGACCGGACCGCCGCCCTCAGAGGTCGGTGGCGATGATCTTCTCTATGTTCCGTTCGGCGAGGGCCGTGATCGTCACGAACGGGTTGACGCTGGTGTTGCCGGGGATCAGGGCCCCGTCGATCACGTACAGGCCGGTGTAGCCGTGCAGGCGGCCGTAGTTGTCGGTGGCCTTGTTCAGCACGGCGCCGCCGAGCGGGTGGTACGTGAGGTGGTCGCCCCAGACCTTGTTGGTGCCGAAGAGGTCGGTCCGGTAGATCGTCCCCTCCTTCGAGTTGATCTTGTCGAAGATGCTCTTCGCCATGTCGATGGAGGGCTGCTTCCAGGCGGTCTGCCAGTTCAGGTCGACCTTGCCGGCGGCGGCGTTCCAGGTGAACTCGGCACGGTTGGGGTTCTTGGTGATCGAGAGGTAGAAGGAGGCGTACGTCTCGATCCCCGTGGGCAGCGGGGCCACCTCGGCGAAGGCGCCGCCCGCGTCCCAGTTGTCGATGCCGCCGCAGGGGATGGAGGCCTGCACCTTGCCGGTGGGGTCCCACATGTGGTTGGCCCGGCCGCACATGACGTTGCCGTTGTCGCCCCAGCCCTTGCCGATCTCCTCGTTCAGGCCGGCCAGCGCTCCCGTGGCCTTCAGCTTGACCAGGAGCTTGCTGGTGCCGACGCTGCCCGCCGCGAAGAAGACCCGGTCGGCGGTGACGGTCTTGGTGGCGACCACCGCCCCGGTGGTGTCGAGCTGTTCCATGCCGACCGTGTAGCCGCCACCGGCCGAGGGGGAGACGGTGGTGACCCGGTGCAGCGGGGAGATGGCGACCTTGCCGGTCGCCCGGGCGGCCGCGATGTAGGTCTTCTGCAGGGACTTCTTGCCGGCGTTGTTGCCGTAGAGGATCTCGCCGTCGACGGCGGACTTGGGGACGGTGCCGGCGACCTCCTGCTTCATGTAGTCCCAGTCGTAGACGTCCGGCACGAAGACGAAGGGGAAGCCGGAGCGCTGGGCGTGCTTGCGGCCGACGCGGGCGAACTGGTAGCAGTCCACGGTGTCGAACCAGGCAGGGTCGATCAGACCCACGCCGAGCCCGGCGTTGGCGCGCGGGTAGTAGGTGGTGTACATCTCCTCCGCGTCCACCGAGGGCAGGATCGCGGCGAAGTTCTGCCGCTTGGGCGTCACCGCCATCCCGCCGTTGACCAGCGAACCGCCGCCCACGCCGCGGCCCTGGTAGACGATGATCCCGCCCATCTCCTCGGCGTCGAGGATGCCCGTGTACCGCGGGACGTCCTTGTCGATGGGGAAGCCCAGGAAGTTGCTGAGCGGGGCCTTGGTCCTGGTGCGGAGCCAGTACGAACGGTAGTCGGGCCTGGTGGTGTTGGCGAAGATCTTGCCGTCGCTGCCGGGGGTGTCCCAGGCCATGCCCATCTCGATCATGTGCACGTCGACCCCGGCCTGCGCGAGCCGCAGCGCGGCGACGGAGCCGCCGTATCCGGTACCGATGACGAGGGCCGGGACGTGGGCCCCGGAGTCGATGGGCGCGTTCGCGGCGGCCGCTCCGGTGGCGCTCGCCGCTCGCGCCGGGGCGGTGTTGACCGCCAGGGCCAGGGCCCCAAGAATGGAACTGGTTCCAGCAATGAATCCGCGGCGTGACACACCCTTGGACACCTTGCTGTGCAGGCTCTTGTCACTCATGTGGCCATCCTCACTCTCGACGGAGTGAGAACAAGTTCTACTGTCGAACGCCTGCCAAGTCACTACATGCGTCGAGGTAACTTGTGACCGATTTCGCCTGCTGGGCCTGTTGGGTTCGGGAGTGCCCGGGAAGGTTCCCGCCGGGCCGCCGCGAACTTTCCCCGAGTCGACACCCGAATTCAGTGGATCTTCGCGGCGCGGCATGCCATGGTTGGTCCCACCGAAGGGGTGTAGCTCAGCTGGTCAGAGCAACGGTCTCCAAAACCGTAGGCCGCAGGTTCGAATCCTGCCGCCCCTGCCATCGGAGAACGGCCGGGGGTCCGGACCGCAGCGAATGCTGCCGGTCCGGACCCCCGGCCGTTTGCGTGTGGGCCGCGGCCGCGGCCGTTCGAGTGCGACGGTCAGGGCCGGACGGCTACGTCGGTCCTCCGGACCCCCGTTCGGGGCAAAGGGGGCATCTGGCAGACTTGTGCGGGTTGTCCCAGGCGGCGCAGGACAGGAAACCGGTGCGAATCCGGTGCGGTCCCGCCACTGTGACCGGAGCTCCGCCCACCCGCGGGCCCCCGGGAGTCAGACACTGACGCGCCGCCTCTTCACTTCGACCGGGGACGAGGATCCCCCGGAGAGGCCTCGCCATGTCGCGTTCCCGCGCAACCCTGCGCTCGATAGCCGCCCTCACCCTCCTGGTTCCGCTCGCCGCGTGCGGCGGCCCGGCCGACGGATCCGCCGGTGCCGCCCGGCCCGGCCCCGGAGCGCGGCCCGCGCCCGGGTTCCCGTACACCGTCACCAACTGCGGTGTCACCAGCACCTACCAGGCCCCGCCCGAGCGGGCCGTCACCATGAACCAGCACGCCACCGAGATCATGCTGGCCCTCGGACTGGAGGACCGGATGGTCGGCACGGCCTACCTCGACGACTCCGTGCTCCCCGCCTACCGGCCCGCCTACGACAAGATCAAGGTGCTGGCCGGGGAATACCCCTCCAAAGAGGTGCTCCTCGGAGCCGACCCCGACTTCGTGTACGGCGGTTACGCCAGCGCATTCGACAAGGGCCAGGGCCGGGACCGTGAAGGGCTCGCCCGGTCCGGCATCGGCTCCCGGCTGAGCGTGGAGTACTGCACCCGGGGCCCGGTCGGCCTCGCCCAGCTGAAGACCGAGATCACCGAGGTCGCCCGGACCTTCGGCGTGCCCGAACGCGGCGCGGCCCTCGTGGAGGACGAGCAGCGCCGCGTCGACGCCGTCACCGCGCGGCTGAAGGACGCGCCCAGGCCGTCCGTCTTCGTCTACGACTCCGGCGAGGGCTCCGCCTTCACCTCGGGCGGCAAGGGCGTCGGCAACGAGATCGTCACCCTCGCCGGAGGCACGAACGTCTTCGCCGACCTCGACGACACCTTCGGCGACGTGTCCTGGGAGAAGGTCATCGAGCGCAAGCCGGAGGTCGTCCTCATCCACGACTACGGCGGCACCACCGTGGAGTCCAAGAAGCAACGCCTGCTCAACGACCCGGCGCTGGCTCAGGTTCCCGCCGTGAAGAACCGGCGGTTCGTCGTACTGCCGCTCTCCTCCGCCGTACTCGGCGTACGCGTCGCCGACGCCGTCGAGTCCCTGGGCCGCCAACTCCACCCCGACGCCGCGTGAGGCGTCGCCGGACCGCCACCGTCCTCCTGCTCCTCGCCGCCGTGCTGGCGGCTTCGGCGGTGGCCGGGCTCGCCCTGGGGCCCGTACGGATCGCCCCCGGCCGGGTCCTCGACCTCGTCCTGGCCGGACCGGACGCGCCGGGCGGAGCCTTCGCCTCCATCGTGTGGGACGTCCGCATGCCGCGCGTCCTGCTCGGCACGGTCGTCGGCGCCGGACTCGCCGTCGCCGGCGCGGTGCTCCAGGCCCTCGTGCGCAACCCGCTCGCCGACCCCTTCCTGCTCGGCGCCTCATCGGGCGCCTCCGCGGGAGCCGTGCTCGTCATCGTCTTCGGTACGGCCGCCGGTGCGGGGGCCGCCGGGACCGCGGGCGGGGCCGGGGTGCCGCTCGCCGCGTTCGCCGGTTCGATGGCCGCGCTCGTCACCGTCCACGCCCTGGCCCGGCGCGGCGGCACCATGACCACCGGCCGGCTGATCCTGGCCGGGGTCGCCGTGCAGTACGTGCTCTCCGCCCTGACCAGCCTGGTGCTCGTACTGTCCGCGAGCCCCGACCAGATGCGCTCCGTGCTGTTCTGGACCCTGGGCGGCCTGGGCGGGGCCCGCTGGGACGAACTGGCCCTGCCCGCGGCCGCGCTGTTCGCCGGTACCGGCGTGCTCGTCACCCTGGCCCGGCCCCTCGACCTGCTGCTCGCGGGGGAGGAGGGCGCGCACACCCTCGGGCTGGACACCGGCCGGTTCCGGGCCGCCGCGTTCGTGCTCACCTCCCTCGTCATCGGGGTGCTGGTGGCCTCCAGCGGGGCGATCGGCTTCGTCGGGCTGATGGTTCCGCACGCCGCCCGGATGGTGGTGGGAGCCGGTCACCGGGCACTGCTGCCCGTCGCCGCGCTGGGCGGAGCCGTGTTCCTGACCCTGGCCGACCTGCTGGCCCGTACGGCGGCCGCGCCCGAGGAGATACCGGTCGGCGTGGTCACCGCCCTGGTGGGAGGGCCGTTCTTCCTGTGGATGCTGCGCAGGTCCGGACGCGGCGAGGGGGTGGGCGGATGACGGGGCGTCCGGTGGAACTCACCGTCGAGGCCGTGCGTTACGAGACCGACGGGCAGCCGCTGCTGCGCGGAGTCGACCTGACCGCCCGGCCGGGGGAGACGGTCGCCGTGGTCGGGCCGAACGGCAGTGGCAAGACCACGCTGCTGCGTTGCGTCTACGGGACTCTGCGGCCCACCGCCGGCCGCGTGCTCCTCGACGGGAGGGACGCGGGCTCGCTGAGCGTCAAGGAGCGGGCCAGGAAGGTGGCTGCCGTGCCCCAGGACGGCGCCGGCGCCCTGGGCCTGACGGTCCGAGAGGTCGTCGCCATGGGGCGCAGCCCGCACAAGCGGTTCTGGGAACAGGACGGCCCGGGAGACGCGGTGCGCGTCGACCGGGCCCTGGAGACGGTCGGCGCGACCGCCTTCGCGGCGCGGCGCTTCGAGGAGCTGTCCGGCGGCGAACGCCAGCGCGCGCTCGTCGCCCGCGCCCTCGTCCAGGAAACGGGCCTCCTCGCCCTGGACGAGCCGACCAACCACCTCGACATCCGCTACCAGCTGGAGGTCCTGGACCTGGTGCGCGGCCTGCCCACGACGAGCCTGCTGGTCCTGCACGACCTCAACCTGGCGGCGTCCTTCTGCGACCGGCTGTACGTCCTGGCGGGCGGCCGGGTGGTCGCGTCCGGGGCGCCGGGCGAGGTGCTGACGGAGGACCTGCTGGCCGAGGTCTACGGCGTCCGCACGCGCATCGGCACCCACCCGACCACGGGCGCCCCCAGCATCGTCTACCTCCCCCCGGACCCGGCCGCCGCACGACCGCGGTACGCGCCGGAGGGAACGGCGGCGCCCTGACGCCCGTTCACGGGACGTGCTGAATCTGCTGACGGGCCCCGCACTCGTGCTGCTGATCGCGGTTCCGCTGTTCCTGTGGGCGGCCTTCCGCAGGGCCGTGCGGTTCGCCCGGCACCGGCGCGGCTGCCGGGCAGCCCCGGCCACGCCGCGTTCGGTACGCGCGGTGCGGGCGCGGCGGCGGCCGGGCGTGAGGCCCCGGCCCGGTGGGCTCGGACGGGGGCGGGGGCGGGGGGCGAGGCGAGCGCCCGCCCGGCCGTGGCCGACCCGTTCCGACCGGACCCGTTCGACCGGACCCGGTCCGGGCCGGGGCCGGGGCTTGGGCCGGGGCTTGGGGTCACTCCTCGGGGAGGGCCAGGCGGCGCAGGAGGGGCAGGGCCTCGTCGAGGGGGACCGCGCGGAAGAATTCCGCATCGGCGGCCTCGACGGCGGCGATCGCCCGGGGTGCCAGCTCGGCGCCCGCCTCGGTGACCCGGAGCCGCTTGGCCCGGGTGTCGGCCGGGTCGACCTCCCGCTCGATGAGCCCCTTCTGCTCCAGGGCCCGCAGCACCTGGGAGGTCATTTTGACGTCCGTGCCGGCTTGGCGCGCCAGGGCCAGCTGGTTGGGGTGTTCGCCCTGGCCGTTGAGCCACCAGGCGCAGGCGAGCAGCACGAACTGCACGTGGGTGAGGCCGATCGGCGCCAGTGCCGCGGCGATGTCGCGCTGCCAGCGCAGCGTGGCGTGCCACAGCAGGAAGCCGGGGCTGTCGGCGGGCCGCAGCGCCATCAGAGCACCGCCGCCTCGTTCGCCTCGTCCGTCTCGGAAGTCCCGGCCGCCTCGGCCAGTCGGGTCAGCGCGGCCATGGTGTCCGGCCAGTCGGCGGTGATGCCGGGTCCGATCTCGGGGCCGGCCTCGTCCGCGCCCGTTCCGGTGATCTCCATCCGGTAGGTCACGCGGATCCGGCCCTGCCCGGCCGGGTCGACGCGGTGCAGGGTGCGCAGCAGCAGGCCCCCGAACCGGGCCTCGTCGACGAAGAGTTCGTCTTCCACGGCCTCCGCGATGAGCAGCGGGATCGGGTCCTCGCCGGGCGGGGTCATGGTGATGCGGGTGCCCACCGCGAACGGCCCGTCGATCTCGATCTTCTCGATCTCGGAGTTCCAGTCCGCCCAGCGCTCGACGTCGGCCCAGAGGTGCCAGACGGAGGAGGCGGTGGCGGTGGTCTCGACGCTGTGCTCGTAGGTCCACATGGTGCGGTCTCCCTCGACGGCTAATGTTCTGTCCACAGACTATCTACGCGTGGACTATCTGTCCACGGGTGACCCCGGAGCCCCTCCCGCCCGGACAGGCGGAGGGGCCCGCGGCGCACACTGCGCCGCGGGCCCCTCCTGGCGCTGCGATGTTCCCTGTCTAGCCGCCGTACGGGCGGGTGATGATCTCCATACCGTGCCCGTCCGGGTCCGGGAAGTAGACCCCGCGCCCGCCGTCGTTGTGGTTGATCTCGCCCGGGTGCTTGCCGTGCGGGTCGGCGAAGTACGGGATGCCCGCCGCCTGGATCTTCTCGAACGCCGCGTCGAACTCCGCCTCCGAGACGAGGAACGCGTAGTGCTGCACGGTGATGGACTCCGCCTGGATGGTGGCGAAGTCCAGGGTGACCCCGTTCGCGGTGGACACCGGGACGAAGGGGCCCCACTCGGGGCCGACTTCGAGGCCGAGGATGTGCGCCAGGAATTCGGCGGACTCCCGGTTGTCGCGGGAGTGGATGATCGTGTGGTTCAGCTGGACCGACATGGGTGAATGCCTCCGCAAGGCACGTCACGGCACCTCCATGCCTCACCCGGCCGGTGACCGACACGCGATGCCGTGCTCGTGATCCTAATCAGCCCGTCCGGGCGGAGTCCACCGATATCGCCACATGCGGGCCGCGGGCCTCACGGTCCGCCGTACACCTCCTTGACGTTGTCCCGCGCGGGGCGGCTCCGCCCGGCCGGGCCCGCGGCGAAGACCCGCAGCAGGTTCTCCGTCACCCGCGTGGTCAGCGCGCCGGCGCGCGCGTCCAGGCCGTGGTTGGCACCGCCGCGGCCGTCGCCCGACGCGTCGAGCGCCTCGACCCAGCGCATCGTGCCCGTCGCGAACACCCCCGCCCCGCCGGGCACGGTGTAGTAGGCCGAGTCCTGGTGGCTGGGCCGCCCCTCGCACACCACCGGGGAGTGGGCCAGGATCTCGATCGGGCGGGGCGTCGGGAAACCGGTGTTGACCTTGTCGTACTCCACGCCGACCAGGTGCGCGAAGCTGTCGCCGGCCTTGGCTCCCGTTCCCTCGAACAGCCAGTGGCCCGGGTTCGTCACCACGTACGGGGCGTCCACCGGGTACCCGTCGTAGATCACGCCGAGCAGGGAGCTCTCGGGGTCCGCCGCGGGCGGCGAGCGGAAGTCGACCGTGGCCGGGTGGCCCCGCTTGAAGCCGGGATCCTGGTCGTAGGAGGACTTGTAGCAGACCACCGTACGGTCCGGGCCCAGGTCCGAGGCCTCCAGCCGGATCCGGCGGAAGCAGCAGTTCGCACCCAGGACCGCGATGTTGGTGCCCGCGTCGCGGGCCGCGGTGAAGTGCGCGCGCTGCTCCGGCGACCAGTACTCGTCGTGACCGAGCGAGAGCACCGCCGACGCCCCTTCCAGCAGCCGCTTCTCCCGCGCCACATCGGTCGTCGTCGCGTACGCGAGGGGTATCCCGAGCCGCTCCGCCAGCGCGACCAGGGGTGCTTCGTAGACGAGGAACAGTCCCGCGCCGTCGTCGTACTCGTACGGCCGGTCGAAGGTCACGGTGAGCGAACGCGAGGCGTAGCCTCCACTCGGACCGTCGTAGCTGCCGTACCCGCCCCACCGGTTGTACGCCTGCCAGGTCGCCACCGCGTTGACGATCACCGTCCGGCCGGCCGTCGCCGCCGAGCGGACGGTGACCGGCACGAACCGCTGGCCCTCGCCTCCCTGCGCGTCGAGCCTCAGCAGGTAGCAGCCCTCGGGCCAGCCCTTGGTGTCAACCGAGGCGGTACGCGGCCACCGGGTGCGGACCATACGGGTCCCGGGCTCCACCGTGTGCTCCGGCTGGCGGACCCCGGGCAGCGCCTCCGAACGCCACACCAGGCGGGCCCGGGCCCCGCCGTACCAGCCCATCCGGTAGGCGGAGACGGTGAACCGGGGCGCGGTGGTCGACACGTGCAGCCCGAAGGACTCGCCGGGCAGGACCGACACCCGGTCCGCGAAGCCCTCGATGGCGCGGGCCGGACCGGCCTTGGTCACGTGCCAGTCGGCGTTGCCGGGCCGGGCGTTCTCGGCGTGCACGTCGAACCCCGCCCCCGGCGCGGGCGCCGACGCGGAGCCGTCCGGCTTCGGCCCCCGGTCCGCCCCTGCCCCCTTCGGCGCGTCACCGTCACCGGTCCCGCAGCCCGCCACCGCGCCGATCCCGGCGACCGTGGCCGCCCCCGTCGCCATGGCGAGAAAACGCCGCCGGCCGGCACCCTCGGCGCCGCCGGCTATGTGCTCCTGATCCATGCGGGCACGTTATGTCACGCCCGCCGCCTGCCCGGCACCGCGTCGGACAAGCGTCCTGCGGGCGGAGCGAGAAGTCGGAACAGGCTCCGGACGAGGATCGATCCGGGTTCAGCCCGTGACGTGGAACTCGTTCCCGCCGGCGTCGAGGAACTCACCCGGTTCCCGGTCGCGGTGGGTGACCTCCAGCCGCAGTCGGTTCCGCCCCGCCTTCGGCGCCGCAGGCGGCCCCATCACCAGGGAGACCGCGCTGGTGGGTCTGCGGCGAAGCCGGACGCCCCAGTCGTGGGACTCGACCGCGTGCCAGTCGGCCCGGGACTGCCAGAAGGCCGGCTGCGCGCGGCGGTCCTCCTCGGCGATGTCGAGGCAGACCGCGACGAGCCCGGAGTCGGCGAGCACGCCGGGATGGCCGGGACGCAGCACGCAGAACTCGTTGCCCTCCGGATCGGCCAGCACGTCCCAGGGGACGTCCCCCTGGCCGATGTCGGCCCGCCTCGCACCGAGCGTGAGCAGGCGCGCCACCTCGGCTTCCCAGTCCGGGCCCCCGGCCAGGTCGAGGTGGAGCCGGTTCTTGCCCGTCTTCGGCGTTGCCGTCGGCACGAACCGCAGGCGCAGACCGTCCGTCCTGCCCCGCGTCGCCTCCTGCCAGAAGCGGTCCATGCGCGCGACATCCAGTGCGTCGATCACGATCCCGGTCAGCATTCCGTTCCCCCAAGCCGTCGAATCCGTCGCCTGCTCATTGTCCCCCCGCCTGTGCGGGCCCGCCGTTGCTCCGGAGGAGCCGGCCGTTGATCGCTCCGCCCTCTGCCGAGCAGAGGAGCGTGACCCGGTTCGCGCAGTCCTGTGGCATGCCGAGGAGTCCCAGGGGAGTGATCCGGATCAGGTCCGCCTCCTGCTCCTCCGACATCCACCGAAGGCCCCACCCGATCAACCCACCCGGTCAACCCGCCCTGTCACCCCAGTCGTACCACCACCTCCTCGCTCGCCCCGGCGGCCGTGGTGAGGTTCCCGAACCGGAGCCGCAACTGCGGCCCCGGCACGAACGACAGCAGGCTCGGCGGCCTCGACACCACCGCGACGACGGGCCGGCCCCACACCACGTCCAACGCCTCCACCGCCCGGGCCGGGTCGGCGACGCACACCGTCGCCGTGCCGTCCTCCCTCTCCCGCACCGTGACCGAGCACGGAGCACTCGCCTCCAGCGGACCCGCCACCCCGGCCCGCCAGAAGTTGACGCCGGTGAAGCCGAGGGAACCCACCGCCACCCCCTGTGCCGCCTCGTCGTTGGCGAGGACGCTCATCCACCCCGACGCGGCGGCCCGTGCCCCGGTCCGGTCCGCCCCGGCCCCCGGGAGCAGCTGGTAGGCGTAGCCGGCGCCCGCCGGGTCCGTGCCGTGGTCGTACCAGAGGGTGAGGTAGCGCCGGGTCAGCGCGGTGGTGGAACCGCCCCGGTTCACCTCGCTCCAGCGGCCGGTACGCGCCTCCCGCAGGGCCCTGAAGGTTCCCGGGCCGTGCAGAACGTACCCGCCGAAGCCCGCCAGATGCGCCCACCCCGGGGCGGGGTACACCCCCGACCAGCCCTGCCCCGACGGCTGAACGGTCCCGTTCACCGTCAGGGCGTGGCCGCCTGCCGCCCCCAGGTTGCGGTTGTCGACGACCGTCTCGACCACGACCCCGTCCGAGGCGCGGATCCCCGACCCCAGACAGACCACCGTGTCGCCCAGGAAGAACCACGACTTCCGGGCCTCCAGCGTGCTGCCGAGGCCGCGCAGGTGCTGGCCCACCGACGCGAACTCCCCGTCGGTGCTCCCGCCCACCCACGCCGCGTCGGGCTTCGGTGCGCCCCAGTCGCCGCCCGCACCGTCGGCCAGGGCCTTGCGCGCCACCGTGGTGCCGGGCAGCCGGTAGGGGTCGACGGTGGGCCAGAAGGCGTCCGAGTACTGGCCGTTGCCGTACGAGGACCCCCACCAGGCGAGCATTCCGCTGCCGGTGTGCCAGCCCCGCAGGTTCTCACCGTTTCCCGTCTCGTAGTGGGCGATGCGCCGCGAGGCCAGGGAGAGCGAGGCCGCCCAGCCGGGCCGCCGGTGCGTGGCCCGGTCCATCGAGGAGAACAGCCGGTGCCCGACGGGCTCGGGCAGCGCCGTCACCGAGGCGTCGGCTTCGAGCCCGGCCAGCGCCGCGAGCGAGGCCAGCCCCAGGCTGCGGTCAGCCGCCGGGGGACTGTAGTGGGCCCGCGCCGCCCACCCCTTCACCAGTCCTCGCCAGCGGGCGCGTTCGGCCGGACTCGCGCCTTCGGCGAGCTGCAGGATCGCGGCCAGCAGCACGTGCCCCCGGGTGTGGTCGTCCTGCTGTACCGGCTGCACCTGCCGTGCGTCCAGGGCGGCGATCCCCCTGCTGACCGCCCGCCCGGACACGCAGTCCATGGCCAGCCCATTGAACAGGAAGGGTGCCCAGGCCCGCTCCACCGCGTCGAAGACGATCCGAGCCCCCGGATCCGTGACCTCCCAGGGGGTGCCCTTCAACAGCGCGAACAGCAGCCCCAGACCGCCCAGGAGCACCGCCCCGTAGGTCCCCGCGTACGGCACCCAGGTGTGCTGGACGAACGACCCGTCGCGGTAGAGCCCGTCCCCGCCGATGACGTACGGGAAGACCGGCGCGAGCGCCTCCCCGGCCAGGGCGATCTTCGCCGGATCCGCGCCCACCACCCCGCGCACGGCAAGCACCCGGCACAGGTCGACCCGGTTGGCCCCCGTGCTCGTCCCGCCGTAGACGGCCACGGCGGAGTCCGGCACGAAGTGGTCCACCGCCGCGCAGAACGCGGCGCGCCGGTCCGGGGTCAACTCCCCGTACAGCAGCACGCACATGTCCAGCAGCGCCTGCGGCGCCCCGATCTGCCAGCAGAACCAATTGCCGTACCGCACCTGGCCCGCGTGGTACACCTGCGCGTGCATCCGGTCGAGGCCGCCGAGCAGAGCCGACAGCAACGCCGCGTCCCCGGTGAGGCCGGTGCCCGGCCGGACATAGGCCTCCGCCATCGTCCGCAACCGGTAGTAGCTCTGCATCATCTTCTCGGGATCCGTGGCGAACCCCAGATCGGGCCAGAGCGAACCGGGTGCCGGGGCCATCGCGGCCGCCCACCCCCGGGCCGTCTCCCCGAGCTCGGCCAGCCGTGAACGGAACGGCTCGGCGTTCGCCGAGAATCCGTCGCCCAGCACCAGGTGCCGCCAGGCCGCACGCAGGGCGGCCCAGTCCACCGTCGCTGGTGTGGCCCCCGCCCGTACGGCGGGCGCGCCCAGCAGCGCGCCTCCGCCCGCCGCGGAGAGGAAGGCGCGCCGACTCCACACGTCCGTCATCGCATGCTCCTTTTCCGATCCCCACCGGCCCCCTCGGCCCGGTGCCCGTCTTCGTTCGCCGTGACCCGCCGTCATTCGACGTGCTCGCGGTAGCGGTCGATCACCTCCCGCAGCACTTCGGCGCCGTCGCGGGCCCACAGCCCCGGATGGAAGATCTCCACCTCGACCGGCCCCCGGTAGCCGGCGGCGTCCGCCGCCTCCCGGAACCCCCGCAGGTCGACGCAGCCGTCGCCCAGTTGCCCCCGACCGAGCAGCACCCCCTCGGGGAGCGGGGTCACCCAGTCGGCCACCTGCACGGACACGATCCGCCCGGCCTCACCGGCCCGCCGCAGGTCCGCCTCCAGCCGCTCGTCCCACCACACGTGATAGGAGTCGGCCACCACACCCACCTGGTGCGCCGGATACCGTTCGGCGATGTCGAGGGCCTGGCCCAGGGTGGAGACCACGCAACGGTCGGCCGCGAACATCGGATGCAGCGGCTCGATCCCCAGCCGCACCCCGTGCCCGGAGGCCCAGGGCGCCAGCTCGTCCAGGACGCCGGCGATCCTGCGCCGTGCCTCCGCCAGATCGCGCTCGCCCTCCGCCAGCCCGCCCGAGACGAGCACCAGGGTGTCCGCCCCCAGCTCGGCCGCCTCCTCGACCGCACGCCTGTTGTCAGCGAGCGCGACGGCCCGGCCGGTAAGGTCGGAGGCGGTGAAGAACCCGCCGCGGCACAGGGAGCTGACGCGCAGTCCGGAGCCGGCGACCAGTTTCGCCGTCTCCCGCACCCCGAAACGGCGTACGGGGTCCCGCCACAGCCCCACGGCACCCACCCCGGCCTCGGCACACCCGGCCACCAGCTCCGGCAGCGACCACTGCCGGACCGTCTCCTGGTTGAGGCTCAGCCGGTCCGGCGCACCGACCCGGTTCACGAGCCCGCTCCGTGCGCCGCGAGGAGCCCGCGCATCCTGTCGGCGGCCAGCTCCGGATCGGGGAACAGGCCCAGCAGGTCGGCCCGTTCGTACGCGGTCGCCAGGTGCGGGAGAGAACGGGCCGACTGGTGCCCGCCCAGGAGCGTGAAGTGCTCCTGGTACCCCGCGAGCCAGGCCAGCAGGACGATCCCCGTTTTGTAATGGCGGGTCGGCGGGGCGAAAAGGTGCCGGGCCAGGGCCACCGTCGGATCCAGCAGTGCCCGGAATCCGGCAGGGTCCCCCAGATCGAGGGCCTGGGCCGCGCGGGCGGCGATCGGGGCGATCGGGTCGAAGATCCCCAGCAGGGCGTCGCTGGCGAACTCCCCGTCCCCGGCGATCAGCTGCGGATAGTGGTGGTCGTCACCGGTGTAGCAGCGCACACCCGCCGGGAGCCGCCGTCTGAGGTCGCCCTCCCGCTCCGCGTCCAGCAGCGAGATCTTGACCCCTTCCACCCTCCCCGGGCACTCGGAAACGATCTTCAGTACGACGTCCGTCGCCTCGTCGAGGTCGTCGTGGCCCCAGTAGCCCTCCAGCCCGGGGTCGAACATCGGTCCCAGCCAGTGCAGGACGACCGGACGGGTGCTCTGCCGCAGGAGGCCGCCGTAGACCTCCAGATAGTCCTCCGGGGAGCGAGCTGCGGCGGCCAGGGCGCGGGAGGCCATCAGGACGGCCCCCGCACCACAGGACTCCACGTAGGCGAGCTGCTCCTCGTACGCGGCGGTGATCGCCGCCAGGGGGTGCGGGCGCCCCGCGGGGAGCTGGTCGGTCCCCGCGCCGCAGACGATGCGGCCGCCCACGGTCCGGGCCTCGGCCGCCGAACGGCGGATCAGCTCCGCCGCGCCCGGCCAGTCCAGGCCCATGCCCCGCTGGGCGGTGTCCATCGCCTCGGCGACCCCGAGGCCCAGGGCCCACAGCCGGTGGCGGAAGGCGAGCGTGGCCTCCCAGTCGACCACCGGGCCACCCGCCTCCGGTGCCGGGGCTGTGGCCACGTGCGCGGCGGAGTAGAGGACACGGCTGCGGGCCGGTCCGCGGCTGAACGGCCCGAGCGGAGCCCGCGACGGCCGGTGCCGACGGAACCCGCCGTCCGCCGAGGGGAGCCGGATCCCGTTCACAGCACGACCTCCGGCACCGGCAGCCTGCGGCCCTCCGCGCTGGAGCGCAGCCCGAGGCGGGCCAGTTGTACCCCCCGCGCACCCGCCAGCAGGTCCCACCGCCAGGGTTCGTCCCGCACGACGTGACGCAGGAAGAGCTCCCACTGGGCCTTGAAGGCGTTGTCCGCCGGGCTGCTGTCCGGTACCTCCTGCCACTGCGCCCGGAACGGCTCGGTCTGTGCGAGATCCGGATTCCACACCGGTTTCGGGGTCGAGGCCCGGTGCTGGACCCGGCAGCCGCGCAGCCCCGCCACCGCCGACCCGTGCGTCCCGTCCACCTGGAACTCCACCAGCTCGTCGCGGTGGACCCGGACGGCCCAGGACGAGTTGATCTGGGCGACGGCCCCGCCCTCCAGCTCGAAGATGCCGTACGCGGCGTCGTCCGCCGTGGCCTCGTACGGTGTGCCGTCCTCGTCCCAGCGGCGGCCGATGTGGGTGCGGGTGAGGGCCTGCACCGTGCGGATCCGGCCGAACAGCTCGTGCAGCAGGTACTCCCAGTGCGGGAACATGTCGGCGACGATGCCTCCGCCGTCCTGCTCCCGGTAGTTCCACGAGGGCCGTTGCGCCGGCTGCCGGTCGCCTTCGAAGACCCAGTAGCCGAACTCGCCGCGCACGGACAGGACCTCGCCGAAGAACCCGCCCTCGATCAGCCGCCTCAGCTTCAGCAGGCCCGGCAGGAACAGCTTGTCCTGCACCACGCCGTGCTTGACCCCCGCGGCCGCGGCGAGCCCGGCCAGCTCCAGTGCGGACTCGAAGGTCAGGGCCGTGGGTTTCTCGCAGTACACGTGCTTCCCGGCGGCGATGGCCTGACGGACCGCCGCCTCCCGTGCGGCGGTCACCTGGGCGTCGAAGTAGACCTCCACCTCCGGGTCGGCCAGTACGGCCGTCAGATCGGTGGAGACGTGCTCCAGGCCGTGCCGCTCGGCGATGGCCCGGAGGGCCGGCTCCCGGCGCCCCACCAGGACGGGCTCCGGCCACAGCACCGTCCCGTCCCCGAGGTCCAGCCCGCCCTGTTCCCGCAGGGCCAGCAGGGAGCGGACCAGATGCTGGCGGTACCCCATCCGCCCGGTCACGCCGTTCATCGCGATCCTGATCGTCCTGCGTTCCATGGTGTCCGCGTCCCTCCGTGCCGGTCGTTCCTTCTCGATAGAAAGCGCTTTCTGTCCCATCAGGCTAGAGCCGCTCACCTCCGTGACACAACACACGTTCGAGTGATGGAAAGCGCTTGCCCGATCGAGCAGAATGGAGATCCACACACCGGACGAGACGATGACCCGGACGAACGGCCGGGCCGAGGAGGAGGGGTTCGAGATGGCGGTGACTCTTGCCGAGGTCGCGGCGCGAGCGGGGGTGTCGTCCGCCACGGTCTCCCGCGTGCTCAACGGCGGATACCCGGTGGCCGGTGGCACCCGCACCCGTGTGGAGCAGGCCGTGGAGGAACTGGGCTACATCGCCAACGCCCCCGCCCGCGCGCTGGCCGTGGCCACCTCCGATCTGGTCGGCGTGCTCGTCCACGACGTGGCCGACAGCTTCTTCGGCATCCTCGCGGGCTCCCTGCAGAGCGCGCTCGATCCCGCCGGGCCCGGGGAGGCGCGAAGACTGGCCGTGGTCTGCAACACGGCGGGCGACCCGGACGCCGAGTCCGCCTACCTCGGGTTGCTGGAGGGCCAGCGGGCCGGCGGAGTCGTGCTCACGGGCGGGGCCGCCGAGGATCCGGACCACACCGCCGCGCTCGCCGCCCGCGTCTCCCGGATGGCGGCCGGAGGGACGCGCGTGGTCCTGTGCGGGCGCCCGCCGTTGCCGCTGCCCCCGGCACCGACCGTCGCCACCATCACGTTCGACGACCGCGGAGGTGCCTTCCGACTCGCCGAACACCTGATGACGCTCGGCCACCGGCACATCGCCTACCTGGCGGGCCCGCCGGGACTGAGCACCACCCGGGAGCGGCTCGCCGGCCACCGGGCCGCCCTGGGGCGGCACGATCAGGCCCGGTCCGACGCCTGCGCCGCGCTCACCGTGCACGCCGGCTTCGAGCGCTCCGCGGGCTATGACGCCACCCGCGAACTGTTGCGCCGGGGAAGACCCTTCACCGCCGTGGCCGCCGCCAACGACACCGTCGCCACCGGAGCCGCCGCCGCCCTGCGCGAAGCGGGCCTGCGGATCCCCGAGGACGTGTCCGTCGCGGGCTTCGACGACCTGCCGTTCGCCACGGACACGGCTCCCGCCCTCACCACCGTCCGGGTGCCGCTGCGCGAGGCGGGCCTGCTGGCGGCGCAGCTGGTGACCGGACGCCGGGCCCTCCCGCCGGGGGGCATCACCACCCTGCCCACCGAACTCATCGTGCGGGGTTCCACCGCCCCGCCGCCGGCCGGACGGAGGAGACCGTGAGGTTCGCCTTCTCCACACTGGGCGTGCCCGGGACCTCCCTCGCCCGGAGCGCCCGGCTGGCAGCCGAGCACGGCTACGACGGCCTCGAACTGCGGGCCCACTCCGAGGAACCGCTGCATGCCGGGAGTCCTCACGCGGACCGGGCGGCCGGGCTGCGGGCCGTCACCCGGGCCGGGGTGAGCGTCCTCGCGGTGGCCGGATACGCCAGGGTGGCGGCGGCCGGGGAGGACGGGCCGGTCCTCGCCGAGCTGCGGGACCTGGTCCGGCTCGCGGCCGATCTCGAAGCCCCGTACGTCCGGGTCTTCCCCGGTGGGGGTGATCTGCCCGAGACCGAAGCCGATGCCCACGCCGTCCGGCGGCTGTGCGCGGCGGCCCCCTTCGCGGCCCGGCACGGAGTGCGGATCCTGCTGGAGACCCACGATTCGCACCGCACCGCGGCCGCCGCCGCCCGGGTGCTCGACGCCGTCGCACACCCCGGCGCGGGCGCGTTGTGGGACGTGCTCCACACCTGGCTGGGCGGTGAGGCTCCGGCCGAGTCGAGCCGGTTGCTGGGCGCCCACCTCGGCTACCTCCAGGTGAAGGACGTGGCGTCCGCGCGGGAGCTCACCCCGCTCGGGCTCGGCGCCGGAGTGCTGCCGCTGGCCGAGGCGGTGGCCCGGGCGCCGGCGGGGGGATGGCTGTGCTGGGAGTACGAGAAGCGCTGGTACCCCGAGGCCGCGGAACTGGCCCGAGGGCTCGCGGGAGGACGGGAGCACCTGGTGCGACTGGTGGCCGCGGCCGGTCAGGCGGAGTGGGCCAGACGGCCCGGGTCCACCGGGTAGCGGAAGCCGAGGCCGCGTGCGTACCGCTCCAGCTCCTCGACGGCGCTCGTCGCCAGCCGGTCCAGCTCACCGCCGAGTGATCCGGCGACGTGCGGGGTGAGCAGTACGTTCGGGAGGTTGAAGAGCGGCGAGGTGGCCGGCAGCACCTCGGGTTCGGTGTGGTCGAGCACGGCGTGCAGCCTCCCGGCGACCAGTTCCTCGGTCAGGGCCGCAGTGTCGACGAGCGCGCCCCGCGCCGTGTTGACGAGGGTCGCGCCGTCCGGCATCAGGGCCAGCCGGGAGGCGTCGAGCAGATGGCGGGTCTGCGGGAGCGCCGGGGCGTGCAGGCTCACCACGTCACTGCGACGCAGCAGTTCGTCCAGCGGGCAGAGCTCCCCGCCGAGAGCGGCGACCTCGGCGGCGTCGGCGTACGGATCGTGCACGAGGACCCGCAGGTCGAAGGGGCGCAGCAGTTCCAGCACCCGCCGTCCGATCAGGGAGGCGCCCACGAGCCCCACGGTGCGCCGGTAGTTGCCGGCCTCCGGGTAGCGGCGCAGCAGGTCCACCGGCCCGCGCAGGGAGCGGTAGGCGTGCGCGGACTCCAGCACCCGTTTGTTGGCGAACAGGATCGCGGCGAGCGTGTACTCGGCGACCGGTACCGCGTTGGCGGCGGCCGCGCTGGAGACCAGCAGTCCCCGTTCCCAGCAGGCGGCGGTCACGTGGTGCTTGACGCTCCCGGCGGAGTGGACGACGGCTCGCAGCCGCGGCATCCGGCGCAGCGCCTCCTCGTCGAGCGGCGGGCAGCCCCAGCCGGTGAACAGCACCTCGGCGCGGGCCAGCCGGCCGGGGAGCGACGGGTCGTCGTCCCGGGTGAAGTCGCTGACCAGCAGCTCGGGGTCGACATCGGCGACGCGCAGCAGCTCCGGCAGGACCCGGCGGGTCAGCACGGCCTCACGGGTGGCGGGGCTCATGGCGAGCACGGTGGTGGGCCGGGAGGAGAGGTCGGGACGGGTCACTTGACGGCTCCTGCGGTGAGACCCGGGCGCCGGAAGCGCCGGTGGCGGGGGAAGGTCGGCGCGAGGGGGACATGAACAGGCCGGAGGCCGGGACTCACGGATGGAGCCGCTCGTCGTGGATGCCGTTCCGGATGGCCGTGCGGGTGAACAGGGAGATCGTCACAAAGCCCGGCAGCGGCTCGGGGAACGACACGTGCGTGGGGACACGGAGTTCACCCGCACCGTCCTGTGGGCCGTCCATCGTCGCCCGGTCGGGTGCGGCGCACCCCTCGCCCGCGAGGGCGGGGCGGGGGTGTCGAAGCTGCGCGACATGGAGCGGCTCCTGCGGGCGACCGCGTGCGGCGACGGGTGGGAGAACGCAGCCATCTTTTGCGCGGGCCGCCGCACCGTCAAGAGCGAACGCACGGGTCGACCAGCACGATCACTTCGCAGTGATCACGCCCGGACGTTCAGGCGGGGGAGCAGGTTCCAGGTGCCGGTGCGGGCCCTCGTCCCCGGCCGGCCGGTCCAGCAGCAGGTCCGCCGCCCGCGCGCACCTCGTACTCCGCAGGCGCCCCGCGGACAGCGGTACGCCGGCCGGCCCGGCCACCTCGTCGTCACCCCACCCGTCGTCACCGCGGCGCACAGCCGGTCCAGGGTCCGCGCGAGCCGGTGTGCCACCGACAGCCGGCCCGGCCCGGAACCCGGCCCGGTCCTGGCGCCCGACGCAGCGTCCATGGCACCCCCGCGCCCGGCGGCGCTCCCCTCGGCGCCCACCGGCGGTAACGCCGTCGCCGGCTCCGGTCCGAACGCGGCCAGGGCCGCCTCGTACCCGGCCCGCAGCCGCGCCGCTGTCGGCGTCTCCCGGTCGGCCGGGGCGATGCGCCGGTGGCCCCGCTCCACCCGATGCCCGTACCGCCCCGGCCGCGCCGTGCGCGTCGTCCGACCCCACCCGACGCCGCCGCCGGATGCCCGGGTGGCGCCGACCGCTCCACCAGTACGACCGGAACCGGCAACTCCGCCGTTCAGGCGTCCTCGCCGGGGGCCGGCACACCGGCGTTCCAGTTCGGGGTGGGCGGCAACCGGTCGCCCCTGGCCGACGGCAGCCGGTCCGCCCGTGTCCGGTTCTCGCCCGGCAGGTGGCGCGTCAGCCCCACGGCCGGCCGCGCGCCCCGCGCCTCGACCGCTTTCCGCGCCCCGCAGGACGTCCGCGAAGCAGTACCCGGTGGTCGGTACGACCATCCCGACCACCGGCCCCACACCCGTGCGGGAGCTCGCGGCCCCGTCCGTGCCGGGTCCCCGCCGCCCCACCGGCTGATCACCCCGCGCGTCCGGTGGATCTCGCCCCGGGCCGCCATGGCCTCGGCATCGCGCCGCAGGGGCACGGGGGATACCCCCGGTTCCCCGGCCGGCTCCGTCACCCGCACGCTGCCCGGGCCCGCACGATCGCGAGCACCCGCGCCTGCCACCGGTCGGTTGACATGTGCCCTCACGGCGTCCCCTGAGGTCGGGTCGGCCGGGCGGCGCCCGCGTACGACGCCCATGGTCGGCCAGGGCCGTTCACGCGTCGGCTACCCGTGGGAGGCCCCGGCCCGGCGCCCTGGAGCGCCCCGCCCGTCCGGGCCCCGCCCGTTCTCCCGTCACACGGTGTTCACGCCCGCCGGGCTCGAACACCGGGGCCGGCACGGCCTCTTGTGCCTAGACTGCGAACCGATTGATTGATCATGTATCGGACGAGCGTGGAGGCAGAACCCGCATGCGTTATCTCCCCCTGGGCAGTTCCGGACTGAAGGTCTCCGCCGTCGGCCTCGGCTGCAACAACTTCGGTGGCCGTCTCGACGCCCAGGCCACCCGCTCCGTCGTCGACGCCGCCCTCGACGCGGGCATCACCCTCCTCGACACCGCCGACATCTACGGTGGCGCCGGCGGCTCCGAGACCCACCTCGGGCAGGCCCTCAAGGGCCGCCGGGACCAGGTGGTCCTGGCCACCAAGTTCGGCTACGACGGCGTCGACATGGGCTACGGGCCCGCCGCCGGATCCCGGGGCGGCCGCGCCTACATCCGGCGCGCCGTCGAGGAGTCCCTGCGCCGCCTGGACACCGACCACATCGACCTCTACCAGCTGCACAGCCCCGACCCGGCCACCCCCATCGCGGAAACCCTCGCCGCGCTCACCGAGCTCGTCACCGAGGGGAAGATCCGTTACATCGGGCACTCCAACCTCAGCGGGTGGCAGCTCGCGGAGGCCGCCCACGTGGCCCGCGAGACCGGCGCGGTCCCCTTCGTGTCGGCGCAGAACGAGTGGTCCCTGCTCCAGCGCTCCGCCGAGCGGGAACTGGTCCCGGCCGCCGTGCACTACGGCCTCGGCGTCCTGCCCTACTTCCCGCTGGCCAACGGCCTGCTCACCGGCAAGATCCGCCGGGGTGCCCCCGTCCCGGCCGGCTCCCGCCTGGAAGGGCGCGACTCCTACGTCACCGAGGAGCGCCTCGACACCGTCGAGGCCCTGGTGGCGATCGCGGAGAAGTACGGGCGCACCGTTCTGGAGCTCGCCATCGGCTGGCTCTCCGCCCGGCCCGGCTGCGCCTCCGTCATCGCCGGGGCCACCTCCGCCGAGCAGGTACGCGCCAACGCGGCGGTGGCCGACCGTCCGCTGGAAGACGGGCTGCTGGCCGAGATCGACGCCGTCGCGGGCCTCCCGGCCTGACGGCCACTCCGTGCGCCGGCCCCGGATCACCCGGGTGCCCGGCGCGCGCTGCGGGCCCCCGCCCGCCCCCTCCTGCACAGTGCCGGACAGAACGGGACCGCGACGACGACGGCGGCAGCGGCCCGGGACCGGAGGGAACGGAGCCAAGGTGGACAGGGCCAGGCGGGACTCGGCTGCGACGGACTCGGCTGCGAAGGACCGCGCTGCGAAGGACCGCGCTGCGACGCACACCGCCGAGGCGGACCGCGCTGCGCCGGACCGCGCCGAGGCGGAACGGGCCGGGACGGCCGGGGCCGGCGTGTACAGGGCCGAGGCCGCCAGGGCCAAGGCGACGGACATGGGACGGCGGACGGCCCTGGCGGCCCTCGGCGCGGCGGGGATGGCGGCGGCGACGGCGGCCACGGGCTTCGCCCCCGCCTCCGCCGCGAGCGCGGCGGCTCCCGCGCCGGACGCGGCACCCCGGGCCCGCCGTCGGACGGGGCCGCGCCCGCCAGCGGCGTGGTTCGGAGCCGAACTCCGCCGGATCCCCACCACCCGCAAGGTCGTGGCGCTCACCTTCAACGCCGCCTGGGACGAGGCCGGCATCGACGTCGTCCTGGCCGAGCTGCGTCGGCGTAGGCTGCCCGCCACCTTCTTCCCCACCGGCGCGTTCGCGCGGGCCCACCCCGCCGCCGTGCGGGCCATGGCCGCCGCGCACGGCCTCGGCAACCACTCGTACAGCCACCCGTACTTCGACGACCTCGACACCTCGGAGCGGCAGGAGGAGGTCCGCCGCGCCGACGCGGCGATCCGGGAGGCCTCAGGCGCCGAGCCGCTGCCGTTCTTCCGGTTCCCCTACAGCGAATCCACGGACGAGTCCGTAGCGGACGTCAACGACCTCGGCTTCGCGGTGATCGAGTTCACCACCGACACCAACGGGTACCTGGGCCCCGAGGGAGGGATGACCGTGGACCGGGTGGTCCGGCGTGCCGTCGACGCCCTCGCCCCCGGCGCCGTCCTGCAGATGCACGTCGGCAGCAGCAACGGCGACGGGGTCGTCCTCGACGCCCGGGCCCTGCCCCGGATCATCGACGCGGCGCAGGAGGCCGGCTACGGGATCACCGACCTCCGCGGCTTCCTCACCGACGCGGGCGGCGCGCCGGACTGACCCGGCGGCCCCTACCGACCCGGCGGCCCCTCACGACACGATGTCCTTGCGCGAGAACCCGCGGAACGCGAGGGCGAACAGCACCACCGCGTACGACACCGACACCACGGTCCCCTTGATCATCCCGCCCCATTCCAGCTGCGGCTGCAGGGCGTCGGCCCACGCGAACTGCCAGTGCGCGGGCAGGAACTCGCGCCACGACCCCAGGGCCGTCACCGCGTCGAGCACGTTCCCGACGATCGTCAGCCCCACGGCCCCGCCGACCGCGCCCAGCGGCGCGTCCGTCCGGGTCGACAGCCAGAACGCCAGCCCCGCCGTCACCAGCTGCGACACGAAGACGAAGGCGACGGCCAGCGCGAGGCGCGGCAGGGTGTCCGCGGCGGCCAGTGCCCCGCCCGTCGGCAGCTTCAGCGGCCCCCACCCGTACGCCGCCGTCCCCGCGGCCAGCGCCACCACCGGCAGCAGCACGATCGCGGCGAGGCTGAACGCCAGCGCCACCACCAGCTTGCTCCACAGCAGCCGAGCCCGCGGTACCGGCGAGGCCAGCAGGTAGCGCAGCGAGGACCAGCCGGCCTCCGAGGCCACCGTGTCCCCGCAGAACAGCGCCACCGGCACCACCAGCAGGAAGCCGGCCGACACGAACAGGCAGGTCGCCGCGAAGTTCGCGCCCGACGCCGTCGCGGTGTCGATCAGGCTGATCCGGCCGTTCCCGCCACCTGGACCGTCGTTCGGCCCGCCGCCCACCGCGAACGCGATGATCATGACGAAGGGCAGCGCGGCCAGCACCCCGCCCATCACCAGCGTCCGCCGCCTGCGCCACTGCCGCAGCGCCTCCACGCGCAACGGCAGTGTCCGCCCCGGCTCGTAGCCGGGCGCGGTCTCCTGGACGGCACTCATGCCGTACCTCCGATCAGGGTGAGGAAGGCGTCCTCCAGCCGGCGGTGGGGTCCCACCGCCGAGACCGGCACGTCCAGCCGTACGAGTTCGGCGATCAGGGCCGCGGGGGTCGCGCCGTCGAGCCGTACGAGGATCCCGCCGTCCCCGGCCACCGCCGAGGCCACGCCCTCCAGGGCCGCGACCTTCCCGACGACGGCCTCCTCCACCGCTCCCTCCACCGCGACGAGCAGGGTGTCCCCGCCGCCGGTGATCTCGGCGACCTCGCCCGCCCGCACCAGCCGGCCGCGGTCCATGACCACCAGGTGCGTGCAGGACTGCTCCACCTCGGACAACAGGTGGCTGGAGACGATGACCGTCCGGCCGCCCGCGGCGTAGCGGATCATCACGTCGCGCATCTCGCGGATCTGCGGCGGGTCCAGACCGTTGGTCGGCTCGTCGAGGATCAGCAGGTCCGGCATGCCCAGCATGGCCTGCGCGATGGCGAGCCGCTGCCGCATGCCCTGCGAGTAGGTGCGCACGGCTCGCTCCAGGGCGTCGCCCAGCCCGGCGATCTCCAGGGCCTCCGCCATGTGCGCGTCGCCCGCCGGCCGGCCGGTGGCCTGCCAGTACAGCTCCAGATTGGCCCGGCCCGTCAGGTGCGGCAGGAAACCGGCACCCTCCACGAACGCGCCGACGCGCGAGAGCACGGGCGCGCCGGGCCGGATCGGCTGCCCGAACACCCGGATCTCCCCGGCGTCCGGCGTGATCAGCCCCATCAGCATGCGCAGGGTGGTGGTCTTGCCGGCCCCGTTCGGTCCGAGCAGACCGAGCACCTGGCCCTTCTCCACCCGGAAGGAAAGGTCCCGCACCGCGTAGCGGTCCTGGGCCTTCGCGTACCGCTTCGTCAGCCCGGTGATGTCCAGTGGTACGTCGGCCAGCGCGGGTTCGGGCTGCGCTGCGCCCGCCCGCACCGCCGCGCGGCCCCCGCCGGTGCGCCGGATCCCGAGCAGCCCCGCGGCCACCGCCAGCGCGCCGAGCGGCAGCCACCAGGTCCAGGAGGGCAGGCCGGCCGCCGCCGTGCGGACCCCGTCGGCGACGGGCACGGCCAGCGGCCCCTGCGCCGAGACCGAGTACACGGCCGGAGCGGCGGGGGAGGCGTACCCGAGGTCGGTGGCGGCGATCACCACCCGCAGCCGGTGCCCCGCCTGGACGGAGTGGTCGATCGCCGGGAAACGCAGCGACACCTTCCGGCCCTGCCCGGCGTCCTCCACCCGTACGGGGGCGACCAGCTGACCGGGCAGCACCTGCTGACGGCCGTCGGGCCCGACGTCGTACACCTTGGCGAACAGGACCGCGGATCCGTCCGCGGCCGTCGACCTCACGTTCAGGGTGAGGGTCGGGGTGCCGGTGACCCGCAGTTCCTCCGTCAGCGGCTCCGAATCGAACCGGGCGTTCTGCCCCGGGAAGTCCAGCGACAGCCCGGCGCCGAGGGCGGCGAACTGCCCGCCGATGCCGGGCAGCGAGGAGAGCGCGGGCGGGGCGCCGCCCGCCGGATTCGCGAAGGTCTGCTCCCGCCCGGACAGCGCGAAGGGGCGCGGGGCCGAGGTCAGGCCGGGGTAGCGGTCGGAGCTCGCGCCCCGCAGTTTGACCTGCCCGTCGGTGGAGTCGACGCCGCCGGAGCGCGAGACCCGGAAGGCCGGGCCGGTGTCCGCGGTCGGGTCGCCCTTCAGGTGGCGGTCGAACCAGGCCGTCACCCGGGCCTCGACGCGGCCCGACTCGCGCATGCCGCCGTCGTGTCCGCCGGCCGCCCAGTCCACCGAGACGGGGGCGCCGTTCGCCGCGATGGTCCGGGCCATGGAGTCGGCCTGGTCCAGCGGGAAGAGGGAGTCGTCCTGGCCCTGCACGATCAGGGTGGGCACCTTGATCCGGTCGCCCACCGCCGAGGGGCTGCGCCGCTCCAGCAGCTCGCGCGCCTCGGCATCCGGCTTCCCGGCCACCGCGACGCGCTCGTACATGGCGCACAGCTGCGGCTCGAACCGGCCGCAGCCGGGCGCCGCCGCAGCGGGCGGACCGGCGTTCGCGGCCGCCGGCTGGAGGCCGCCCGCGGCACCGGTGGTGAAGAAGATCCCGGCCCACAGCTTCTTGAAGACGCCCTGCGGGAACAGGGCGTCCGCGAGGTTCCAGTACGTGATCTGCGGGGCGATGGCGTCCACCCGCCGGTCGTGGCCGGCGGCCAGCAGGGCGATGGCCCCGCCGTACGAGGCCCCGGCCACGCCCACGCGCGGGTCGCCGTCGGCGTCCAGGCGCACCTCGGGCCTGCGGGCCAGCCAGTCGATCAGTGCGGAGACGTCCTTCACCTCGTGCTCGGGATCGTTCAGCCCGATCTTGCCGCCGGAGCGGCCGAAGCCGCGCGCCGACCAGGTCATGACGGCGTACCCGTTGCGGGCCAGCCGCTCCGCCTGGGCCCGTACGTCGTCCTTGCTGCCGCCGAAACCGTGCCCGAGGAGTACCGCGGGGCGTCGCTCCCCGCCCTCCCCGGCCGTGAAGTAGGAGGTGTCGATCCCGGCGCCCGGCGGTTCCAGGCCCGGCACGTTCAGCATCTGGTCCTGGCGGTGCACGGCCGGCGCGTCCCCGGAGGCGGCGGCCGCCGTCCAGGTACCGGCGCCGGCCAGGACCGCGAGGGCGGCGGCGCCGGCGAGCAGGCGGTCGCGGCGCCGACGGGGCAGTCGTGGCTTCATACGGGAACACTAAAGCCAGAGATCGCCGTGCGCGGGCTCCCTCAGGGGGAGCCCCGCCCCTTCTCCAGGACTACACGGCCGGGCCCGGCCTACCGCGTCCGCGGTACGCGCCCCCGGTTCCGTGCGCGCGCCGCTGCCCCCGGCCGCACGGAGCCAGGACACCCGGCGACGCGGAACCGCCGCCCCGGCGACGCGGAACCGCCGCCCCGGCGACGCGGAACCGCCGCCCCGGCGACGCGGAGCCGTGGCACCCGCCCGCGCCGACCGCGGGCCCCGCCGCCGCGCGCGGGCCGCCCGCGCCTCCGACCTGCGTACCGGCCCGGGCGGCGGGAGGATGGGCCGCATGCTGCTGGCCGAGGTCGCGCGCGTGTCCCGGGAGGTCGCCGGGACCGCCGCCCGTTCCCGCAAGACCGGCCTGCTCGCGGAGGTGTTCGCGTCCGCCCCCGCCGAGGAGGTCGCCCTGGTCGTCTCCTACCTCTCCGGCCGCCTTCCCCAGGGCCGCCCGGGGGTCGGCTGGCGCACCCTGGGCCGGGACACGGCCCCGGCGCCGGGCCCCTCCCTGACCGTACGGGCCGTCGACGACGCCGTGTCCGCGCTGGCCGCGGTCGCGGGCCCCGGCGCGCAGGCGGAGCGTCGGCGGATCGTGGACGGCCTGCTGGGCGCCGCCACCGTCGAGGAACAGGCGTTCCTGCGCGGCCTGCTGTCCGGGGAGGTGCGCCAGGGGGCCCTGGACGCGGTGGCCCTGGAAGGCGTGGCCAAGGCCGCCGGGGTACCGGCCGCGGACCTGCGCCGGGCCGTGATGCTGGAGGGCTCGCTGCCCCGGGCGGCCGCGGCGGTACTGACCGCAGGGGCCGCGGCGCTGAGCGGGGTGACCCTGCGCGTCGGGCAACCCGTACGCCCGATGCTCGCCGGGACCGCGCGGTCGGTGGCCGACGCCCTCGTCGCGCTGGGGCCCTGCGCCGTGGAGGAGAAGCTCGACGGGATCCGCGTCCAGGTCCACCGGTCGGGGGACGAGGTGCGCATCCACACCCGCTCCCTCGACGAGATCACCGACCGGCTGCCGGAGGTGGTGGAACTGGCGCGGAGCCTGCCGGGGGAGAGGTTCATCCTCGACGGCGAGGTCATCGGTCAGGACGCCGACGGACGCCCCGTGCCCTTCCAGGAGATCGCGAGCCGGGTCGGCTCCCGGGTGGACGTCGCGGCGGCGCGGCGCGCCCTCCCGGTGCACGCGTACTTCTTCGACCTGCTGGCCCTCGGCGACCGGGTGCTGCTCGACCTGCCCGTCCGCGAACGCCACGCGGCCCTCGCCGCCCTGGTCCCCGAGGCCTCGCGGGTGCGCCGGCTGGTGGTGGACGATCCGGGCGCCCGTGCGGCCGAGGCCGAGGAGTTCCTGGCCGGGGCGCTGGGCCGGGGCCACGAGGGGGTCGTCGTCAAGGCGCTGGACTCGGTCTACGCGACCGGCCGGCGCGGCAAGCGCTGGCTGAAGGTCAAACCCGTGCACACCCTCGACCTGGTGGTGCTCGCCGCCGAGTGGGGCCACGGCCGCCGCACCGGCCTGCTGTCGAACCTGCACCTGGGCGCGCGGACCGCCGACGGCACGTACGCGATGCTGGGCAAGACCTTCAAGGGGCTGACGGACGAGATGCTGCGCTGGCAGACCGGGCGGCTGACCGAGCTGGCGCAGGGGGACGACGGCTTCACCGTCCGGGTCCGGCCGGAGCTGGTGGTGGAGATCGCCTACGACGGACTGCAGCGCTCCTCCCGCTACCCGGCCGGTGTCGCCCTGCGTTTCGCCCGTGTCCTGCGCCACCGGCCGGACAAGAGCGCCGAGCAGGCGGACACGGTGGAGACGGTCCTGGGGCAGGGAGGCGCCCGCACCACGTGAGGAGGGGCCGGACGGGGCGGTTTTGCCTCAGAGGCAAGAAAATTGCCAGCGGGGTAAGAATCTGACTCAATCAGGGGTATGAACCCCCGAGCCGAGGGCCCGGACCGCCACGACGACGGCCTGCCCGAAGACCTGCCCGCGGTCGCGCCGCAGCTGCGTGAACTGCGCCGACGCGCGGGCCTCACGCTGGAGGCCGCCGCGGCCAGGGCCAGGCTCTCGCCCGCGCACCTGTCCCGCCTGGAGACCGGACGGCGCCAGCCCTCGCTGCCGTTGCTGCTCGGGCTCGCCCGCACCTACGGTACGACGGTCTCCGAGCTGCTGGGTGAGAATCCGGCCGTCGCGGATCCCATCGTACGGGCCGGTGGTCCCGGGGCCCGCGAGGCCGACGGGTGGACGTACTGGCAGGCCGGCGGCTCCGGACGGGGGATGCAGGCGCTGCGCGTGCACGTGCCCCAGGGGCGCAGCCAGGGCGAGCTGGTCCGCGTCCACCCCGGGGAGGAGTGGCTGTACGTGCTCACCGGACAGCTGCGGCTGCACCTGGGGGAGACCGAGTACCTGCTGGAGCCGGGGGACAGCGCGCACTTCGACTCGCTCACCCCGCACCGGATCGCCGCGACGGGGCACGGCGGAGCCGAGCTGCTGTTCGTCCACACCCTGCTGCAGAGCAACCTCGCCGGGCTGTGCCTCGGCGGCGGCGCCACCACGCAGCACCGCTAGCCGAGGAGCCGTACCCATGACCAAGGAGGAGACCATGCCCACCACGTCCGAGGAGACCGCGGCCACGTCCGAGGCGACGGGCACCGGGGCCGAGGAGACCGGCACCACGGCCGGCACCGCGGCAACGACCGCTGCCGGGACCGCTGGCGGGACCACGGCCGGTACCGCCGCCGATACGCACGCCGGTACCGACGCCGCGGCCCAGCCGGCCGGTCTGCTGGGCCGCATCGAGTCGCGGTTCCCCCGAGGCCTGGTCATCCGGCTGGTCGCGTACCTCTTCGTCGGCCACCTCTTCGCCTTCTTCGTCTACCTCCTCTTCGTGCTGGGCGGCCAGAACCAGTAGCCGCGCCCCTCCGGGATCCCGCCGGGCACCGCCGGACGGCGCACCCAGCCGAGCACCAGCACGGAGGCCGCCGCGGCGAAGGCGCATCAGGTGGAGGCGAACTCCAGCCGCCACAGCGCCGCGCAGACCAGCGCCCCCGGCGGCCAGGACGGCGCCCGGCACCCGCAGCCGCCGGTCCCCGGCGAGCAGCAGCGCCCCGAGGGTGGCGTAGAGGTAGCCCGCCAGGACCAGCGGCACGTACGGCACGTCCACCCCGTACCCGACCAGGCGGCCCCGTACCTCGGCGGTCACCGGCCGCGTCGCGCGGCAGTACGCCAGGACCGCGGCGGTCCCGATCCCGACGGCCGCCGGCCCCCGGAGCCGCCGCGGGGCCCCGGGCCCGGCGGCGAGCAGCACCCCGAGCGACACCCGCACCGGCAGCACGGGCAGGGCGATCACCACCCAGGCCCTGGTGGCCGGACCGCAGCCGCCGCCCGCGTGCCGGACGGCTGCCTCGACCAGCTGGTGCGCGCCCAGCAGCAGCGGCAGCGCGGCGACGGGCAGGTCGCGGGCCCGCCGCACCCGGGCGAGGCACACCACCCCGACGGCGGTCACCACGGTGCCCGCCGTCAGGTCCGCGGCCGTGCTCCAGCACATGGCGGGCTCCCACCGGTCGGGTTCACGCGGGCGTCCGGACGGGTTCCCGGGAAGCGGCCGTCACCCCGCACCCCTGGACTCCTCACCCCCGGGCTCCTCACCCCCGGCCGCCACCGGGGGCTCCAGCGGCGGCGCACCGACCGGGCACTGCATGCGGCACTGCTGGTGGGGGTGGGGCTCCCCGGGAGCGGGGGAGCGTACGGTCGCCCACGCCAGGGCCGCCCCCACCAGCAGGGCCCCCGCGCACCAGGGCATGGCGCGGTCGAAGGCGGCGTCGAAGGCCTCCGCCGACAGGTAGGCGTCCGGGCCCATCCCCGCCAGCAACGGCAGCGCCGCCACCGCGAGGAGCCCGGCGGCCCGTGCGGCGGCGTTGTTGATGCCGCTGGCCAGGCCCGCCCGGCCCGGGTCCACCGAGGCCAGGACGGTCGCCGTCAGCGGAGCCACCAGGGTGACCATTCCGGAGCCCATCACCACCATGGCCGGCAGCACGTCCTGCACGTAGGAGGCGTCGGGGCCCACCCGCAGGGTCAGCAGCATTCCGGCCGCGCACAGCAGAGGGCCCACCGTGAGCGGGATCCGCGGTCCGATCCGCTCCCCGAGCGCGGCCGAGCGGGGCGACAGCAGCAGCATCAGCAGGGTGGCCGGGAGCAGCGCGGCCCCGGCGGCCAGTGCCGAGTAGCCGGACACCACCTGGAGCTGGAGCACGATGAGGAAGAAGAACCCGCCGAAGGCCGCGTAGACGCACAGGGTGACCAGGTTGACGGCGGTGAACAGCCGGGAGGCGAAGATGTCCGGCGGAACCATCGGATCCGCCCGCCGCCGTTCCACGAACACGAACGCGGCGCCCAGCAGGACCCCGCCCACCGCCGCGGCCACGACCAGCGCCGATCCGCTCCTGGCCTCGATCAGGGCGTAGGTGATCAGGGCCAGGGCCCCGGCGCCGAGCAGGGCGCCGGCCACGTCGAACCGCCCGTGCGCCGCCGGGTCCCGCGATTCCGGTACGTGTCTCAGCGCCACCGGCACGCACAGCGCGGCGACCGGCACGTTCAGCAGGAACACCCACCGCCAGCCCGGCCCGTCCACCAGCCACCCGCCGAGGAACGGCCCCACCGCGGCGCCCACCCCGCCGAACCCCGACCACAGGCCGATGGCGCGGGCCCGGTCGTCGCGGTGGATCGACGCCTGGATCAGCGCCAGCGAACCGGGCGTCAGCAGCGCGCCGCCGACGCCCTGGAAGGCGCGGGCGGCGATCAGCACTCCGGCGCCGGGCGCGAGCCCGCACACGAGTGAGCCCGCCGCGAACCACACCACCCCGAGCACGAAGATCCGGCGCCTCCCGAAGCGGTCGCCGAGCGCCCCGCCCACCAGGATCAGCCCGGCCAGGGTCAGCAGATAGGCGTTCACGGTCCACTGGAGCACCGCCATGTCGGCGCCGAGATCGACCCCGATGCGCGGGAGCGCCACGTTGACGACGGTCGAGTCCAGCAACGCCATGCTCGACCCGAGCACGGTGGCGAGCACGATCCACCGGCCCTGGGCGGACCGCAGCGGAACACCGGGCGCGGGTTCGGTCATGCCCCCAGGCTGGCGCGCCCCGCCCGGAAGGGCCACCCGGCGGGCACCTGCCGTGCGCGGACCGGAGGGAAGTCGGCCGGATAGGCCCTCTTGTGAGGGACATGACGACACGTTCACCATGATCCGCGCACGTCACGCGCACCCTTCCCGCACAACCACCACCCGGCGTACGAGGAGATCACACGTGGCCCGACGCAACCGACGACGATCCTTACGCGCGGCGCTCGCCGCCCTCACCTCCGTCCTGCTCCTGCCCCTCGGCGCGGGGGCCGCCGCCGCCGCCCCGGAACCGGGCCCCGCGCCGGGCGCCGCCGAGCGGAAGATCGAGCCGGCCCTCCGCGCGCAGCTCGACGGCTCCGGCAAGGCGGTCTTCTGGGTCTACCTCGACAGCGCCGCCGACCTGAGCGCCGCGCGGAATGCCCCGACCCGGACCGCCAAAGCAGAAACGGTTCTGCGGACCAAGCGGGACCACGCCGCGCGCACCCAGGCCGAGGTGCTCAAGGCCCTGGACGGAGCGAAGGCCGAGTACACCTCGTACTGGATCGTCAACGCGGTCCGCGTCGTCGGCACCCAGAAGCTGGCCGGGGCCCTCGCCCAGCGCCCCGAGGTCTCCCGCATCGACGCCGACGACCGGCTCTCCCTCCCCAAGCCCGCGGAGGGAACCCGCGAGAAGGCAGCCGCCGACGCCGTCGAGTGGAACGTCGACCGGATCAAGGCCCCACAGGTCTGGGACGGGCTCGGGGTGCGCGGGGAGGGCATCGTCGTCGCCAACATCGACAGCGGCGTCGACTACACCCACCCCGCCGTGAACAGCCAGTACCGCGGCAGGAAGGCGGACGGGACCTACGACCACAACTACAACTGGTTCGACCCCGCGGGCGTCTGCGCCGGCGCGGCGCCCTGCGACAACAACGACCACGGCACCCACACCATGGGCACCATGGTCGGCGACGACGGCGGCGCCAACAAGATCGGCGTGGCCCCCGGCGCCCGGTGGATCGCGGCCAAGGGCTGCGAGACCAACTCCTGCTCCGAGGCCTCCCTGCTCGCCTCCGGCCAGTGGATCGTCGCCCCCACCGACCTGAACGGCCAGAACCCGCGGCCCGACCTCGCCCCGCACGTCGTCAACAACTCGTGGGGCAGCTCCGCCCACGACGACTGGTACCAGCAGGTCGTCGACACCTGGCGCGCCGCCGGCATCTTCCCCGCCTTCTCCAACGGGAACGCCGGCCCCGGTTGCGCCACCAGCGGATCGCCCGGCGACTACGCGAACTCCTACAGTTCCGGCGCCTTCGACGTGAACGGCGCCATCGCCTCCTTCTCCTCGCGCGGCGCCGGCCCCGGCGGCATCGTCAAGCCGAACATCGCAGCCCCCGGCGTCAACGTCCGCTCCTCCGTCCCGGGCGGCGGCTACGAGGCCTTCTCCGGCACCTCCATGGCCTCCCCGCACACCGCCGCGACGGTGGCCCTGCTCTGGTCGGCCGCCCCCGCCCTCGAAGGCGACGTCGCACAGACCGAGGCGCTGCTCGACGGCACGGCCCAGGACACCGAAGCCGCCCAGTGCGGCGGCACCACCGCCGACAACAACGTCTTCGGCGAGGGCCGCCTCGACGCCCTGGCCGCGGTGAACGCCGCCCCGCGCGGCGCCGTCGGCGCCCTCGGCGGCACGGTCCGCACCGACGGTGGCGAGCCCGTCGCGGGCGCCAGGGTCACCGCCCGCGGCCCGATCGACCGGACGGCCACCACCGCCGCCGACGGAAGCTACCGCTTCCCCGCCCTCTCGGTCGGCGCGTACGCGCTCACCGCCTCGAAGTTCGGCTACGGACAGCGCGAAGCCGCCGCCACGGTCACCGAGAACGCCACCGCCACCGGTGACTTCACCCTCACCCAGGCGCCCACCGGCAGGGTCACCGGCACCGTCTCCTCCGCCGCCGGGCCCGCCGCCGGCGCCTCCGTCACCATCGCGGACACCCCGGTGACCGCCACCGCCGACGCGCAGGGCCGCTTCGAGGTCACCCTGCCCCACGGCACCTACGACGTGAACGCCACCCACTCCTCGCGCTGCCTCACCGGCGGCACCGCCAAGGTCGCCGTCGCCGGGGACGCCACCGTCGCGGTCACCCTCCCCGAGCGCACCGACGGCTACGGCTACGCCTGCGCCGCCGCCGGCGACCGCCCCTACGCGGGCGGCGACCGGCAGCTCGCGCTGACCGGCGACAACACCACCGAGCGGGTCGACCTGCCCTTCCCCCTCCCGCTGTACGGGAAGACGTACGGTCAGGCCTGGATCGGCACCAACGGCACGGTCAGCTTCGGCGGCAACCACACCGGCGACACCAACGGGGACATCCCGAGCACCGCGACGCCCAACGCGGCCCTGTACCCCTTCTGGGACGACCTCGTCGTCGGCCCGGCCGGCAGCGGCTCGGGCGTCTTCACCGCCGTCACCGGCACCGCGCCGCACCGCAGTTACGTGATCGAGTGGCGCCGGGTGTCCCACTGGTCGGCGCAGGCCGACACCTTCTCCTTCTCCGCGGCCATCGGCGAGGACGGCAACGTCACCTACTCCTACAAGGGGACCGGCGGCACCGGCATCAAGGGCGGCTCTTCCGCCACCATCGGGGTGGAGAACGAGGCCGGCACCGACGCCTTCAGGTACTCCTTCAACACGCCCGCCATCGGCGACGGGCTGTCCATCGGCTTCCGGACCACCCGCAGCGGAGTCGTCACGGGCCGCGTGCTCGACGCCAACGACGGCGACGGCGTCGGCGGCGCCACCGTGACCGTCGGCAGCGGCGACACGGCCGTCTCCGCCACCACCGCGGCGGACGGCGGCTACGTGGTCCAGAGCCCCTCGGGCTCCCGCGGGCTCTCCGTGACCGCCCCGGCGTACGAGTCCGCGCAGGGCTCCGTCGAGGTCAAGGCGACCGACGTCACCCCGGTGACCCGGTCCCTGCGCACCGGCCGGGTGACCGCGGACCGGCCGGCCGTGGAGCTGGTCCTCCCCGCCGGCCAGAGCCGCACCCGGGGCCTCGACCTCACCAACCCCGGACTCGGCACCGCCTTCACGGTCTCCGAGGACGCGCCCTGGCTGACCGCGACCCCGGCGGACGGCACCCTCCCGACCGGCGGCAAGGCCACGCTCGCCCTGGCCGTGGACACGGCCGGACTCACCCCCGGCAGCGTCCTGACCACCGACCTGAAGATCACCTCGGCCAGCGGCCGGGCCCCCGTCCTCACCGTTCCCGTCAAGGTCGTGGTCCCGCGCTACCAGGCGGCCCTCGACGCGGGCTCCGACTACGCGGCCACCGACGCGGCCGGCGACCCCTGGTCCCCGGACCGCAAGTACACCCCGGGCTCGTACGGCTACCAGGGCGACGCCACCGTCCGCTCCACCGGACACACCATCGCAGGAACCCCGGACCAGCGACTCTTCCGCAACGCCCGCGAGGGCATGTACGAGTACCGCTTCGACAACGTCCCGAACGGCACCTACACGGTGGAACTCGGCTTCGCCGAACTCTCCTCCACCCGCCCCGACAAGCGCGTCTTCGACGTCCTCGCCGAGGGCACGCAGGTCCTGCCCTCCCTGGACATCGCCCTGGAGGCGGGCACGTACACGGCCCTGACCAGGACCTACACGGTCAAGGTCACCGACGGCGTGCTGAACTTGCGCTTCGTCACCCACAACGGCTACGGCAAACCCCTGGTCAACACCCTCCGGGTGACGGACCGCCCCGACAAGGCCCCGGTATAGAACTGCCGGAAGTCGGTTCGGCATGGCAGGTCTCCGACCGTGACGGGGACCTGCCATGCCCCCTGCGGCGCAACAGCAGCAGGACCGCTGGGCCCCATGACGTCTGGCGGTCCTGCGGCACGCCGATGCAGCCCCAGGACCCGTCGCCGGGCCGAGCACCACCAGTTACGAGTGCCTCGACGGATCCGGCGTCCCAGGGGCACGCCGGACGTGTTCCTGGCCGATCGACGTTCGAGCCCGTGTCGGGAGACCGTCAGCGGCTCGTCGGCGGATTCAGCGCCGCGGGTAGGACACCACCTTGTACGGGGCTTCGTCGTCATCCTCGTCGGACGCGATGTACACCGCCGCCCCGTTGAGGAGCACGGTCGGGATTTTGGTGCCGGAAGGCAGGGCGGTGACATTTCCCGAAGCGATCGCCAGGGTGACGGGGGCCTGCTCACCCCCCTGGGTGGTGGTGTGACCGTAGGCGGTGCCGTTGCGGTCGACGGAGACGAAGGCGGCGTCCTTGGTGGTGGAGCTGCCGATCGCGCAGGTTCCCCGGCCTCCGGCGAGGTCGAAGGCCAGCGGGCCGTAGACGAGGTAACGGTGGTCGGCGTCCACGGCCGGGTGGAAGGGGTCGCGCGCATTGGTTCCTGCGGGGCTGTCGGTAGCACAGGTGACCGACGCCTTGACCTTGCCCGTTGTCGCGTCGTGGACGGCCCAGACGCGGTTGGGACGACTGGTGAAGGCGGTGTCGTCATCAGCCGGCCAGCCGGCGATGATCAGGTCGTCCACGATCTGCAGGTCCTCGGCCGTCGATCCGGCGAAGGCCCCCGGCGGCATGTTGTCTGCCCCGTACCAGGCCCCGGGTACCCAAAAGGATGTGGTCTGGGGTCCCTGCATTCCCTGGATGAGCGGGCCTTGGGGTGTCAGCCCCGGCTGGTGCCCGCCGAGGTGGCAGCTGCCGCACACACTCGGGGCCGGGGCATCGTAGATGCTCTGGGTATAGCGGGTGACCTTCCCGGAGACCACGTCCATCGAGACGGGAAGCACCGTTGCACTCCCCGTACCCTCCTCGTGGTAGATCAGCCGGGTCCCTGAGACCCAGGGCAGACGGGTCTGTCCTATGGCACTCACGGGGAGGTCCATCGTGCGGGCCGGGCGAACCCCGGTGCCTGAGGCATCGGCCGGATACACCGCGGTCTGGATCGTCGGCTGACCCTTGTGCACGCTGTCCTCGCCGGGTCGTCCGGCGATCGAGATCGTCGCATAGTCCTTGCCGCCCACGGTGACCACCTGGGGTTCAGGCGCCTCATCCCGGACCGATTCGAACGGCCACCACGGCTGGGTGGACCACCGGACCGCTCCCGTGCGGGCGTCCTTGGCCGTCAGGACGTACCCGTTCGGTTCCTTGGCCGAGATGATGACCAGCTGGGTGGTGGGAGCCACAGCCGTCTTCACACGGGAGCCCGACGGTAACGCCCATCCCTTGGCGACGTCGAAGCCGTCAGGCACCGTCAGCCGAGGCACGGCAGCACTCGTCTCCGCTTCCCTGGAAGGCGTGTGCCGGTAGGACCCGTTGGCCGAACCCCCGCCCTGGCACGCCCCCACCGTGCCGACCATCATCACGACGGTCACGGCCCTGATCATTTTGCGCATCCAAACCATCCCTTCCGCCTTTCTAGGACTGGACGAAGAGACCAGGAGAGGCGGACGACTCATGGAATGCGAATGCCCAACGGCAGGCATCGGCCCAGGGGGTGTCTGACGGATCTCCGCGGCGTCGCGGCGTCCGGCACGCACTCTCGCCGCACCGACCGAAAGCCCAAGTACGTCCAGTACGCGGGCTTCCGGTCGGCACGCCGAGAGCACGCACCGGACGCCGCTCCTTCCCCACGGACATCCGTCAGACACCCCCTGGCCGCCCACCGGCCGTCGCCGCCCGCCCGCCGCATTCGGGTGGCGGGGGGCGACAGGGACGCGACGTGCGCGGGAGGGCGGGCGGGGGGACGTAGCGTGCCCGGCATGATGACGCGCCGCTTGCAGGCGGGCCCCATCGAGGCCCTCGTCCGCCGCGCCGACCCGCACGCCGTCTGGGCGGCGGGCGCGGCGGACTCCGTCCACGCGGGCTCGCCCGGCGACGGTGACACCTCCCTCGACGTCGGCGGACTGGCGGCCGTGCTGGCGCTGTGGCCCGTGCTCGGGAGCCTCGTCGCCGCCGGGGACCTCGCGCTGCACACCCCGCTGACCGCGTACGGGGAGGGAGCCGCGGCGGGACTGCCCGGCGCCGCCACCGCCCACCACCTGCTCACGCACGGCGAGGGGCCGCCCGCCCTCGCCGCCCTCACCCGTCTCGCCGAACACCTCACCGGCACCCCGCTGGCCGAGTGCGCCACGGCCCGTATCTGGCGGCCGCTGGGCATGGACCGCACCCGCTTCGCCGACGGCACCCTGTACGCGCCGCTCGCCGACCTGGTCCGCTTCCCGCGCCACCTGCTGTCCACCGCCGACCATCCCATCAGCCGGGCCTGGACGGCGGAATCCCTGCGCATCCGCACCGGCGAACTCACCCCCTCCCGCGGCCTGCTCTGGCACCCCGCCCCCGCCGGAGTGTGGGCCCACCACCCGCCGGCCGCCACCGGCCCGGTGCTGTGGGTCTCCCCGCGGCACGACCGCTGGGCCGCCCTGCTGCCCGGAGCCGCGCCCCACTCCGCCCCCGCGCCCACCCCCGCCCCCGCGTTGCGCACCGCGTTCCGCGAAGCGGTCTTCAGTGCAACTCCCCTAGGATGAAAGGCTGTTGTACGATCCGGCCACGATGACGAAGAGCCGCTGGAAGAACCCCGATGCGCCCCGGCCCCCGACCCCCTGGGACGAGATCACCCCCGGCCTGTGGATGGGCGGCCACGTCTACGCCGACGCCGACGGCGAGCTGCGCCCCGCCGTCGTCACCGACGAGTTCGACCTCGTGATCAGCCTCTACACCCGGCCCGGCCACGGCCCAGGTCCGGCCGCCGAGCACCTGGTCGGGGAGATGCCCGACGCGCCCCTCGACGCCGCCCAGCTCGACACCGTCCGGCGCCTGGCCGACACGGCGGGCCGGGCCCTGGACGCGGGGCGCAGGACGCTGGTGCGCTGCTACTACGGGTACAACCGCTCCGGCCTCGTGGTCGCCCAGTGCCTGGTCGGCCGGGGAGCGACGGCCGAAGAGGCGGTCGGCCTCATCCGGAGCAGGCGCTCCCCCTGGGCACTGCACAACCAGGTCTTCACCGACTACCTCGACAGGGGACTGGACGCCGCGTACCCGCTCGCCGGCCCGGACCCACTCCCGTAGCGCAGTCGGAGCGCGCGCCGGGAGGGGGCGACGTACGGTGATGCCGGAGTCACCGTCCGCGGGTTCCCGGCCCCTGCCGCGGTCCGGACGGAGGCCCGGCACCCAGCCGCCGCCGTCCCAGCCGCACCCCCGCGAGGAGCCCATGTCCGACGCCGTGACCGCGCAGGCCACCGACCCGGACGTCGAGGCCCTCGACGCCTTGTGCCGGGACCTAGCCGAGGCCGCCGACGCCGTGGGCGAGGCCGCCCGGTACGCCTCCGGGCTCGCCCTCGGCGCCCGCCTGCCGGCCGCCGCCCTCGCCGGATGCGGCGGTGGCAGGTCGCGCCGGGCCTGGCGGACCCTGCTGCGCACCCTCACCGATCCGGCCGGCCTCGGCTGGGCCCCGCGCGGGCGGGGCGTGGCACGGGCCGGCTGGTTCGCCGGGATCCTGGCCCGCCGCGAGAACCTCGCCGTGACCACCGCCGTCTGCGGGCTCAAGGCGCGGATCCACGTCGCCGGGCTGGGCCGCCCCGACCTGCTCGCGAACCCCGACTGCGCCGCGGTCCTGAGGGCGGTGGCGGAGGGGCGGCAGGACGAGGCGGCCCGGGCGTTCCGGACCCTCCTGCGCGAGCGGGGCGCCGGGGAGGCCTTCACCCTGCTGGCCCCGACCTTCGCGGACGTCCTGGCGTGGCACGCCCTGACCGACGAGAACCCCTTCAACGACCACGCGGGCTGGCAGGTGGCCACCGGCCGGGCCGTGACCGCCGAACCGCTCCTCGGTCTGGGCGCCGCGCTGCGTGCGTTCTTCTCCCGCGGCGACGGCACGGACGACGGCCCCGGCCCCGGCTCCGGCGCCGGGCTGCTGGAGGCGCTCGACACCAGCGGCACCCTGGCCGGGTACGTCGGCAACACGGGTCTGCTCGGTGCGACCGACACCCTGCTGGTCCAGCGGGTGACCGGCCCCGGCGGCCGGCCCCGCCACGTGCTCCAGCTGGCCGACCGGGACGCGTGGCGGGTGCGGGACGTGGTCCGCGCCGTACGGGGGCTGATCCCCTCCGGCGCCGAACTGGTCCTGGTCGGACACCGGCTGGGCGCCGTCACCGCCATGGACCTGGCCCGGGACCGCGACCTCACCGCCGTCTACCGCATCACGCACCTGTACGCCGTCGGCTCCCCGGCCGACGCCCGCACCCCCCTCGACCCGCGCACCCGCGTCCACCGGCTGGCCTCGGCGGGAGCCATCGGCGGGGCCGGGTCCGCCGCCGAGGGCCGGGTCACCGGGAGCAGGCTGCTCCCGCTCGGCGACGCGGAGCGTCCGCGTACGACGACTTCCCGGAGGAACCCGTGAGCGACGTGCCCCGGCTGCCCCCGTCCGCCCCCGCCGACGGTCTGCACAGCCACTGCGCGGCCCTGCGCTCCCACGCCCACCGGCTGCGGGCGGGCGCCGCGGCACTGGAGTGGCGGGGCCCCCAGGCCGAGGCCTTCCGCGCCGAGGTCGCCGCCCTCGCGGACCGCTGCGCCCGGGCCGCGGACGGCTTCGCGCTCGCCGCGGCCCAGCTCGACGGCGTCCACGGCGGGCTCACAGCACGAGTGACAGCAGCAGGACGGAGCCGAGGCCGACCACCGAGATGATGGTCTCCATCACCGACCAGGTCTTGAGGGTCTGCCCGACGCTCATTCCGAAGTACTCCTTGACCAGCCAGAACCCGGCGTCGTTGACGTGGCTGAAGAACAGCGAGCCGGAGCCGATGGCCAGGACCAGCAGGGCGGTCTCCGTCGTGGACATGCCCGCCGCGAGGGGAGCCACGAGACCGGCCGCCGAGATGGTGGCGACCGTGGCCGATCCGGTGGCCAGCCGGATCGCCACCGCGATCAGCCAGGCCAGCAACAGGGCCGGGATGGACCAGCTCTTCGACAGGTCCAGGATCATCTGACCCACGCCGGCGTCGATGAGGGTCTGCTTGAACCCGCCGCCGGCGCCCACGATCAGCAGGATGCCGGCGATCGGCGCGAGGGACTTCTCCACCGTCGAGGAGATCCGTTCCCGGGTGAATCCGGCGGCCCGGCCGAGGGTGAACATTCCCACCAGTACGGCCGACAGAAGGGCGATCAGCGGGGATCCGGCGACGTCGGTGACCTTCTGCACCGCGTTGGCGGGGTCGTTGACGACGATGTCGACCAGGGCCTTGACCAGCATCAGGACCACCGGCAGCAGCACGGTGAAGACCGTGGCCCCGAACCGGGGCCGGTGCGCCGCCCCTTCCGAGGGACGCGCGGGGACCATGTGCTCAGGCGCCGGTACGTCCACCCAGCGGGCGGCGTACCGGGAGAACAGCGGTCCGGCGATGATCACCGTCGGGACGGCGACGAGCACGCCGAGGGCGAGGGTGACGCCCAGGTTCGCGTGCAGGGCGTCGACGGCGACCAGCGGGCCCGGGTGCGGCGGGATCAGGCCGTGCATGACCGACAGGCCGGCCAGGGCCGGGATGCCGATGCGCATCAGTGAGTGGTTGCCCCGCTTGGCGACCAGCAGCACCACCGGGATCAGCAGCACGATGCCGACCTCGAAGAAGAGCGGCAGGCCGATCACCGAGGCGATCAGCACCATGGCCCAGGGCATCGACCGGCCCTTGGCGCGGGCCAGGATCGTGTCGACGATCTCGTCCGCGCCGCCGGAGTCCGCGAGGAGCTTCCCGAGGATCGCGCCGAGCGCGATCAGGACGCCGACGCCCGCGACCGTGGCGCCGAGGCCGGCGGTGAAACTGGCGATCGTCTTGTTCAGCGGAGCGCCCGCGAAGGAGCCGAGGGCCAGCGAACCGACCGTCAGGGCCAGGAACGCGTGCATCTTGAGGCGGGTGATGAGCAGGACGATGACGGCTATGCCCAGCAGGACGGCCATGCCCAACTGGGCGTTTCCGGCCGAGGTTATGGGCTCGGGGGCGGCCGCCGCCAGTGTCTCGACGCTGAGACCGGTCACGGTGGGGTTCCTCACTCTGTGGAGGTGTGGGTGGTGGGGGGGAGAGAGAAAGGGAGGCGCGAGAAGGGGAGGCGCTAGAGGTGGCGCAGGGCCGCCAGTGCCCGTGCGGTGATCTCCTCGGGGGTGCCGGCGACGTCGACGGCGACCCCCGGCTCGTCCGCCCCGAGCGGTTCGAGCGTGGCGAACTGGGAGTCGAGCAGCGTGGCGGGCATGAAGTGGCCCGTGCGCGAGCGCATCCGCCCCTCGATCAGCGCCCGTTCCCCGGTGAGGTGGACGAACACGGTCCCGGGTGTGGTGGCGCGCAGCCGGTCGCGGTAGGCGCGCTTGAGGCAGGAGGCGGCCACCACGCCGCCGCCGTGCCCGGCCCGGTCGTGGATCCACTCGCCGACGGCGTCCAGCCAGGGCCTGCGGTCCTCGTCGTCCAGCGGGATGCCGGCGGACATCTTCGCCACGTTGGCCGCCGGATGGAAGGCGTCGCCCTCCGCGTAGGGGAGGCCGAGGGCCTCCGCGAGCAGCCGGCCCACGGTCGTCTTGCCCGTGCCGGTCACGCCCATCACCACAATGACGCGCTGGGAACCCACGCCGTACCTCGCTGTCCTCGTTGACATCGGCCCGGGACGGGGGAGGCCCGGGAGGGCACCACTGAACCTTATTAAGTAGTACTTATTCAAGAGTTCGGCGGCAAACATCACACCTTTGGTCCGCCCTGGCGTCACCGTACGCTTACGCCATGACCACCGAAGGCAGTCCGGTCCCAGGACTCCACACCCAGGTACTGGACACCCTCGGCCTGGCGATCACGGCGGGGGAGTACCCGCCCGGCAGCGTGCTGCGCACGGACGCGATCGCCACGCGCTTCGACGCCTCCCGCACCGTCGTGCGCGAGGTGGTGCGCGTCCTGGAGTCGATGCAGCTCGTCGAATCCCGCCGCCGCGTCGGCGTCACCGTCCGCCCCGCCGAGGAGTGGAACGTCTACGACCCGCGCGTCATCCGCTGGCGCCTCGCCGGTACCGACCGCCCCCGCCAGCTGCGCTCCCTGACCGTCCTGCGTTCGGCGGTCGAACCCGTCGCTGCCGGCCTCGCAGCCCTCCGCGCCACCCCGGAGCAGTGCGCCCGCCTCACCGAAGCGGCCCTCGGCATGGTCCGCACCTCGCGCGGCCACCAGCTGGAGGGCTACCTCCACCACGACGTCGCCTTCCACCGCGTCGTGCTGAACGCCTCCGGCAACGAGATGTTCGCCCGCTTGGGCGACGTCGTCGCCGAGGTGCTCACCGGCCGCACCCAGCACTCCGTGATGTTCCCCGACCCCGACCCGGCCGCCGTCACCCTCCACGTCCGGGTCGCCGAGGCCGTACGGGAAGGGGACGCCGCCGCGGCCGAGGCCCTGACCCGGCAGATCGCCCTCGGCGCCCTGGAGGAACTGGACGTCCTCGCACCCTAGGACGGCCCTGGTCCACCCCGTACGGAGGACCCCGCGGGTACGCCACACTGGGCGCGTGCGCGGACATGCCGAGGGAAACGACGGCGGACCCGCCTCCTTCGTGGGGCGGGAGGCCGAGCTCGCCGCGTTGCGGGCGGCCCTGACGGAGCGGCGGCTGGTCACGCTGACCGGGCCCGCGGGCGTCGGCAAGACCCGGCTGGCCCGCGAGGCCCTGGACCCGGCCGCCGCCGCCCGAGCCGCGCCCGCCGGATCCGCGGGCCCCGTCGGACCGGCAGGCCCCGTCGCGCCCGGAACGCGCTTCCCCGACGGGGTCCACTGGGCCGACCTCGCCCCGCTGCCCGGTGACCGGCTGCTCCTGGACGCCGTCGCGGACGCGCTCGACCTCGCCGACCACACCCCGCGCACCCTCGCCGAAGCGGTGCGCGCGTGGATCCGCCCGCGCCGGCTGCTCCTCGTACTGGACTGCTGCGAACACCTCATCGGGCCCCTGCGGATCCTCGTACGGGACCTGCTGGACGCCGCCCCGCACCTCGTCGTGCTGCTGACCAGCCGAGAGCCCCTCGCCCTGACCGGCGAACACGTCCTGCCGGTCGGACCGCTGCCGCACGAGGAGCCCGCGGGAGAGGCCCTCGCCCTCTTCACCGCGCGGGCGGACGCCGTGCGCCCCGGGCGGGCACCCGCGTGGACCCCGCCCCGGCTGGCCGCCGCCCGCGCGATCTGCGCCCGCCTCGAAGGGGTCCCCCTCGCGCTGGAACTCGCCGCCGCCCAGTTGACGGACCACACTGTCGAGGAGCTCGCCGACCGGCTCTCCCGCAGGATCGGCCCGCTGCCGGGCGGCGGAGGGGCCCGGCCGCCCCGCCACCGGGCGCTGCGCACCGCCATCGGCTGGAGCCACGAGTGGTGCACCCCCGCCGAACGCCTCCTGTGGCTGCGGCTCTCCGTCTTCGGCGGCACCTTCGACGGGGCCGCCGCCCGCGCCGTGTGCTCCGCACCCCCGTTCGACGGCGGGGACGTGGCGCCGCTCCTCGCCTCGCTCGTCGCCAAGTCCGTCGTCCGCCGCGGCCCGGACGGCGACGGCCACCGCATGCTCGACACGATCCGCGAGTACGGGGCCATGTGGTGCGACGCCCTCGGCGAACGGGACGCCCTGCGCGCCCGGCACGCGGCCCACTTCCTGGAACTGGTGCGCACCGCGGACGCGGACTGGCCGGGCCCCGGGCAGCGCGGCGCCTACCGCAGGGTCGCCGCCGCGTACGGGGACATCTGCGCGGCCCTCGACCACCTGCTCGCCACCGAGCCTGCGGCCGCCCTCGAACTGGTTGGCCGCGTCGGCTTCTTCTGGGCCTGCTGCGGGTGCCTGCACGTGGCCCGCTCGTACCTGGAACGGGCCCTGTCCGCCGCCCGCCCCGAGGACGTGGACACCGCCGGCCGGGTGCGCGCCCTGTGGGCCCTCGGCGTGACCCTGCTCCTCCAGGGGGAGCACGCGGAGGCGCACCGGATCGCGGTGGCCTGCGAGTCCCTGGCCGCCCGGCCCGACGCGGGACCGGGCCCGGCCCTCGACGCCGCCTATCTGCTGGGCGTCAGCCACCTCCTGGCGGGCCGCCCGCTGGCCGCCCGGATCGTGGCCGACAACGCCCTGGAGGCCTTCCCCGGCACGCCCTTCGACTCCGGTCCCCGGCTGCGCTGCACTCTCGTGCGGGTGTTCGCCCTGACCGGCACCGGGCTCTTCACCGACGCCCGGGAGGAGGCCGAGCGGCTGCGGGCGGGGTGCGTGGCGCGGCAGGAGTACTGGACGCGGGCCTACGCCGACTACCAGCTGGCGCTGATCCGCCTGTTCGAGGGCCGCCCCGCGGAGTCCGCCGAGCACGCACGGGCGATGCTGGAGAGCAAGCGGGAACTCGGCGACAGTTTCGGCACCGCCCTCGGCCTCGACCTGCTGGCCGCCGCCCGGGCCGCCGACGGCGACGGGGCGGGCGGCGCTCACGCCTACGGCGCCGGCCACGCCTACTGGCAGGCGGTCGGCCACCCGCAACGCGGCACGCCGGAACTGCGGTCCGTACGGGAGGAGTTCGAGCGCACGGCCCGCGCGGCCCTCGGGGACGCGGGATACGAGGCGGCCTTCGCGGAGGGGGTCCGCCACGGACAGGCCCAGCGCGGCCGCCCCCACCCCGGCTGACCGCGACCCGCTGGCCGGGGCCCGGCAGGGATCTCCAGCGGGACGTCCGGCCCCGCACCGGCCTCCGGGCCCCCGTCGGCACCGCCGGGTCGAAGCCGACCCGTACCGGCGCGGCCCGCCCCCCGCACACGGCGGGCCTCCAGAGCGCCGAGCACGTCCCGGGAGGCGGGGCAGGGCCCGTCGGCCACCGGCACCTCGCGCGAACCGCCCGGGTGGCGGACGGTCAGGGGAGTGCCGGGTGCCCCCGCCACCGGGGTGACCTCGGCCGCCCGGCCCTCCCGGCCGCCCGGCCCTCCCGGCCGCCCGGCCCTCCCGGCCGCCCGGCCCTCCCGGCCGCCCGGCCCTCCCGGCCGCCCGGCCCTCCCGGCCGCCGGGGCAGTACCGGTACCCGGTGACCGGATCGATCGCGGGTTCCTCAGCCGGCCGCCGGCCGCGGGGTGGTCTGCTGCACGGCCCACCCGTTGCCGTCCGGATCGGAGAAGTACACGAAGGAGCCCCACGGCATGTCCTGGATCTCCGTCACCTCCACGCCCCGGCCGCGCAGGTCCGCGTAGGCCTCCTCGATGTCGGCGACGACCACCTGCATGTTGTCCAGGGACCCCGGGACCATCCGGGTGAGCCCCTTGCCGATGGCGATGGAGCAGGCCGACCCGGCCGGGGTCAGCTGGACGAAGCGGATCTCCTCGCTGACGGTGACGTCGTGGTCGGCGTGGAAGCCGATCCGTTCGTAGAAGGCCTTGGCCCGGTCGACATCGGTGACCGGGACGGCGACCAGTTCGAGCTTGACGTCCATGACGGGCTCCCCTCGGTAGCGGACCGGCCCGGCGCCGAGGCGGCGCGCGGGCCCTCCGGCATCATGCGCCCGGGGCCGCCGCCGTGCCGCCCGCCTGGGCCGGGCGGGGGCCTTCCGTTTCGCGCGCGGCGAACTGCGTGCGGTGCAGCTCCTCGTACCGGCCGCGGGACGCCAGCAGCTCCTCGTGCGTTCCGCGTTCCACGATCCGGCCCTCCTCGACGACGAGGATCAGATCGGCCGCCTGCACCGTCGACAGCCGGTGCGCGATCACCACGGCGGTCCGGCCGGCCAGCGCCTCGGCGAGGGCCTCCTGGACCGCCGCCTCGGAGGTGGAGTCCAGGTGGGCGGTGGCCTCGTCGAGGATGACCACCCGCTGCCGGGCCAGCAGCAGCCGGGCGATGGTCAGCCGCTGCCGTTCGCCGCCCGACAGCCGGTAGCCGCGCTCCCCGACGACGGTGTCCAGGCCGTCCGGGAGGGAGGCGACGAGCCCGTCCAGGCGGGAGCGGCGCAGGGCCTCCCAGATCTCCTCCTCGGTGGCCGTCGGCCGGGCCAGCAGCAGGTTGGCCCGTACCGACTCGTGGAAGAGGTGCCCGTCCTGGGTGACCATGCCGAGCGTCTCGCGGATGGAGTCGGCCGTCAGGTCCCGTACGTCGACCCCGCCCAGACGGACCGCGCCCGCGTCGGCGTCGTACAGGCGGGGCAGCAGCTGGGCGATCGTCGACTTCCCGGCGCCGGACGAGCCGACGAGGGCGATCATCCGGCCGGGCTCGGCGCGGAAGGACACCTCGTGCAGTACCCGGGCGCCGCCCCGCGCGTCCAGGGTGGCCACCTCCTCCAGGGAAGCCAGGGAGACCTTGTCGGGGGAGGGGTAGGCGAAGGACACGCGGTCGAACTCCACCGCCACCGGCCCGTCGGGCACCCGGCCGGCGTCCGGCTTCTGGTCGATCAGCGGCTTCAGATCGAGGACCTCGAAGACCCGCTCGAAGCTGACCATGGCGCTCATCACCTCCACGCGGGCCCCGGCCAGCGCGGTCAGGGGCGCGTACAGCCGGGTCAGCAGCAGGGCGAGCGCGACGACGGAACCGGCCTCCAGGGTGCCGCGCAGGGCGAAGTGTCCGCCGAGGCCGTAGACCAGGGCGAGGGCGAGCGCGGAGACCAGGGTGAGCGCGGTGATGAACGCCGACTGGGCCATCGCCGTACGGATCCCGATGTCCCGCACCCGGGCCGCGCGCGCCGCGAACTCGGCGGACTCGTCGGCGGGCCGCCCGAACAGCTTGACCAGGGTGGCGCCCGGGGCGGAGAAGCGTTCCGTCATCTGCGTGCCCATCGCGGCGTTCAGCGTCGAGGCCTCGCGCTGCATCGCCGCCATCCGGGCACCCATCCGCCGGGCCGGCAGCACGAACACCGGGAGCAGCACCAGGGCCAGCAGGGTGATCTGCCAGGAGATGGTGAGCATCACCCCCAGCGTCAGCAGCAGCGTCACCGTGTTGGAGACCACCCCGGAAAGGGTGTTGCTGAACGCCCGCTGGGCCCCGATCACGTCGTTGTTCAGGCGGCTGACCAGCGCGCCCGTCCGGGTCCGGGTGAAGAAGGCCACCGGCATCCGCTGGACGTGGTCGAAGACCGCCGTCCGCAGATCGAGGATCAGGCCCTCGCCGAGGGTGGCCGACAGCTTGCGGGTCAGCAGCCCGAGCCCGGCCTCGGCGACCGCGATCACCGCGATGAGCAGGGCGAGCCGGGTGACGGCCGTGCTGTCGCCGCCCCGCACGATCGCGTCCACGATCCGGCTGGCCAGCAGCGGAGTGGCCACGGCGAGGAGCGCGCCCACCACGCTGAGCAGCAGGAAGAAGGCCAGCCCGCGCCGGTGCGGGCGGGCGAAGACGGCGATCCGGCGCAGGCTCGCACGGGAGAGGGGGCGCTTGTCCTGTTGGGCGTTGATCGCGCTGTGCAGCGAATGCCAGGCGGTGACTTCCATGTCCATGTGCGCCACGCTAGAACCTCAACCGGACTCCAGGTCAAGGAACCGGTCAGGAAGCCGACGCGGGGCAACCGGTCCCGGAAGCCCCGGCGGGGCAACCGGTCCGAAAGCCCTGGCCGGTGTGCCAACTCAAGCCCGGACCAAGGATGTTCGCAACCCTCGCACCCGGCCGCCCACCGGTGGCATCATCGGGTGATGACGCAGGCATCACCGCCCGCCCGCCCGTACCGACCCACCGCGGACACCGTCCTGCGGCGCTTCGAGGAATTTGCCCGCGAGGCTCCCGACGCCCCCGCCGTCCTCCACGGCCCGGAGGAACTCTCCTACGGCGAACTCGACGCGCGGGCAAACCGGCTGGCCCACCACCTGCTGGACGGGGCCCTGCCCGCGGGCGGCCTCGTGGCCATCGCCGTGGGTGCCCGGCCCGCACTCCCCGTCTGCCTCCTCGCCACCCTCAAAGCGGGCGGCACCTACACCGTCGTCGCCGAGGACGACCCGCGCACCGCCCGCGGCATGCTCGCCGCCCTGCCCCCGTACCTCCTGCTCACCGACACCGGCACCGACCGCCGGGCGCCCGGCCTCGGCCTGTCCGAGGGGCGGCGGACCGTCGCCCTCGACGAGGAGGCGGCCCGGATCGCCGCGCGACCCGCCACCGCGCCCGTCCGCACCGCCGAGGACCGCGACGCCGCGATCCTGTTCACCGGCACGGCCCGGCCCCGCCCGGTCCGCGTCGGCCACGAGCTGCTCCTCGCCGCCCACGACAGCTGGGCCGAGGCCGCCCGGCTCACCCCACGCGACCGCCACCTGTTCACCGGCGGCCCCGACATCACCGCCTTCGCCGCCGGCTGGACCCGCCCCCTGTGCTCCGGAGGCGCCCTCGTCCTGCCCGAGGGCGCCGGGCGCGGGGCCCACGACGTCCTCGACGCCGTCCGGGAACGGCGCGTCAGCGTCCTGCACACCGACCCGGCGACCGCCGTGGAGCTCATGGTCCGCGACGACCGGCCCGCCCCGCTCTCCGTCCCCCGGCCCCGCCGCGAACCCGACCCCGCCTTCGCCGACGTGCGGCTGCTCACCATCACGGGGGACCGGCTCTACCTCGACGAACAGGCCGCCCTCCAGGACCGGTTGCGCCCCGGCGCCCGCGTCCTCAACGTCTACGGCCCGACCGAGACCGCCGGCGCCGGGACCTCCTTCGAACTCCCTCAGCTGCCCGCCCCGCTGGACACCCCCGAGCGGATCGCCCTCCTCGGCACGCCCTTCCCGGGCTTCCGCGCGGACCTGCGCGACGGGGAGCTCCTCCTCACCCCGCCCGGCGGCGACACCGTCGCGACCGGCGACCTCGCCGTCCTGCGCCCCGACGGGCTCCTGGAGTTCGGCGGGCGGCTGCGGGACCGGATCACCCTGGACCACGGCGGCCGCCTCGACCCGCACACCGTCGAGTCCCGGATCCGCACCCACCCCGCCTTCGGCGCCGCCGTCGTGGCCCGGGTGACCTCGGGGACCCGCGTACGGCTCGTCGCCTACGTGGCCCCGCCCCCCGGCGACCCCCTGTGGCTCCGGGGTGCGGACCAGGTCGGCCCGGAGACCCTGACCGTGCACCTGGAGCGGACGACGAGCCCCGCCGAAACGCCGGCCCGGCTGGTCCGGCTGCGCGCCCTGCCCCGTACCCGGGCCGGTCAGGAGGACCGGGCGGCGGTGCCGTTGCCCGCCAAGGACCGCCCGCGGGTGGCCCCGTCCGCGCCCGGTTCCGCGAGCAGCGGCAAGTCGGGCTCCGCCGGGGCGGAGACGATGTCGGCCGGCTGCGCCGCGGGCTGCCTCGCCCTGCCGCTGACCGGGGCGGCCATGCTGCTCACCTCGGTGCTGTGGCCCGGATCCACCGACCTCACGGGGGTGCCGGCCCCGTGGTCGTTCCTCTTCTTCGTCCTCTACGTGTGCGAGAGCGCCGCCTTCGCGGCCGGCGTGCTGTTCCTGTTCGGCGGCCGCGAGCGGATGCTCCGCCAGGGCCGGGGACGGGCGCTGACCACCGCGGCCCACCTGTCGGCGTCCTACCTGCTGCTCGCCTGGTGGCCGCAGGACAACCTCTACCGGCTGGCGGCCAAACACGACTGGCCGCGCCAGGCCGCCCTCGTCTACACCTTCAACGTCCCGCTGATGATCGCGGGCCTGATCGTGGCCTGCCACCTGCTCCGCAGGCCGCGCTCGCCCTTCGACTTCGAGGACTGACCGGACGGATGACGGCCGGGCCGGGCGACGGCCCGGTCCGCCGCGTCGGAGAAGTCCGCGAACCCCGCCCCGACCGCGAGGGCCCCCGCCCGCACCAGCGCCTCGGCCGCGTCCAGCGCCCCGCCGTCGCGCGCGGCCAGCAGCACCCCGATCCAGGGCGCCGGATCGAAGGCCCCGGTCACGATGGCCGGCACGAACACCGCCCCCGACCCGGCGCAGGCCTGCGCGAGGTCCGCGCAGAGCAGCTCCACCTGCCCCTCCGGCAGCCGCGCGCCCAGCTCCACCCGGTCGACGATCCGTACGAGGTGCCCCGCGCCCCGCAGCACGTCCAGCCGGGCCGCCACCATGAAGGCCACCGAAGGGCCGGTGAGCCTCAGGTTGGCCTCGGTCGGCGCCGGCCGCCCCACCGCGTCGACCACGAAGTCCACGTCGAACCAGCCCCGGTAGCCCGAGGCCGCCAGCTCCCGCCCCACCGCCGCCCCGAAGGCCCGCAGCGGCTCCTCCAGGGCGGCGGGCACCACCGCGGGACCCACCGTCGCGCCCCGGTACGCCCCGTCGCACACCTCCATCACCGCCGCCCCGACCTCGTGCGGGCGGCCCCCACCGTCCACGAACCCGTCGTACGTCAGGTCCCGCGGGCCCCGCGCGGGGGCCTCCACGTACTCCTCCACCAGCAGCGGCCCGCGCGGCAGCCCGCGCAGGGCCGCCCGCGGCCCGCCCGCCGCCCGGACCAGCGCGGGCGTCAGCACCCTGGTGCCCGAACCCCCGACGCCGTGCTCCGACTTGAGCACCGTGCCCAGCCCCGCCCGCGCCCGCGACGCCACCGTCCGTACGGCCGCCCACCGGTTCGCCGCCCGCCACTGCGCGGGCAGCGTGATCCCCGGGTGCCCGCCGCCCTCCAGGATCCGGGCGAACAGGGCGTGCGCCGCCGACTTCGACTCGTAGCGCAGCTCCCGCGGCCGCCACGGCAGCCCGGCGAGCCGCCCGTACGGCTCCGTCCGGCCCCACGGTACGAGGGGCAGCCCGCGCCCCGTCACCCGGCGGGCCAGCTCCGGTCGGGACCGCACGGCGTCCGACAGGCCCGCCTCCCGCTCGGCCAGCCCGTCGTGGACCTCCACCTCGGGGCCCCAGCCCAACTGCCGTCCCACCAGCCGGATCCATCCCGGCGGCACGGCCCGCGGCAGCACCAGGGCGGCCGGGTACGGGCTGTAGAACGCGGCGAGGCAGGCGTAGTCGTGCGCGGCCAGCGGCTCCCGGTCCACCGAGGCGTCGGCGAACTGGGCGTTGAACTCCGCCACGTTGCCCACGTGCACCGCCGGGACCCCGCCCGTCCAGGCCCGCGCCCAGGCGGCGAGCACCGTCGGAGCCACCTCGAAGCGCACCAGCCCCGGCGGCGACCCGGCCGCGGCCACCGCGCCCATCGCTCGGTAGAAGCCCGCCGCGTGCGGATCGGAGTCGATCAGCAGACGGCGCACGCCCAGCTCGGCGGCCCGGCCGAGGACGTCCCGGTACAACAGCCGCCCGACGCCCCGGCCGATGGCCGACGGCTCCACGAACAGCAGCCCGAGCCGCGCCATTTCCCCGTCCAGGGCCTCCAGCGAGGCGACGCCCAGCACGCGCCCGGCGCCGCTCTCGGCCACCGCGATCCGCCGGTCGGCGAGTTCGCCCTCGCGGACGGCCAGTTCCGGGGCGCACGCGGCGAGGAACCCCGCGTCGTAGCCCCAGTACGCCTTGGACCGCATGACCAGTGCGCTCAGCGCCGCCGCCTCCCCGTCCCGCGCGGCCCTGACCTTTGCCATTTCCTGACCTCCCCATGGTCCGGGGCGGGGCCGTGCGATACATTCGGCCTCCCCACGGCACGTGCTCGGCACATCCCTATCCCACCCACGCCCAGACAGGCTTCTCCATGAGCGACATCGTCAACGGACTCGGCCGCACGAGCGCCTACGGCGCCCTCGGGCTGGTCCTGCTGATCCTCGGCATCGTCCTGGTGGACGTGCTGACGCCCGGGAAGCTCCCGAAGCAGATCTGGGAGGAGCGCAACCGCAACGCGGCCCTCCTGCTCAGCTCCGCGCTGCTGGGCATCGGCGGCATCGTCTTCACCTCGATCTGGACGACGTACGACGACTTCGGCAAGGGCCTGCTGTCCACCGCGGCCTTCGGACTGCTGGGCCTGGTCCTGATGGCCGTGGCCTTCCTGGTGCTGGACCTGGTGACCCCGGGCAAGCTCGGCGCCATCGTCGTGGACCCGGAGCCGCACCCGGCCGTCTGGGTCACGGCCTCCTGCAACCTCGCCGTCGCCGCGATCGTGGCGGCGTCCATCGCCTGACGACCCGTACGGGACGACGAGAGCGCCGCTCCCCCAGGGGGAGCGGCGCTCTCGTCGTCCGCGGGCCCGGTGGGCGGGCGGGCCCCGCCGGCCGGGCCGGCGTCAGGCCAGGCCCAGCGCGAACACCGCGAACCCGGCCGCCAGCAGCCCCGCCACGGTCCGCCGCACCACCGGGTTCCGGCGGCCGCCCGCCGCCGGCGGAGCCTCGAACCGGCGCGCGTAGCGGGCGATGACCACCAGCAGCACGGCGAACACCGGCATCCACGCCAGCCGGGCCAGGATCCACGCCAGGGTCTCGGGCGCCGTCGTCAACCCGGTCAACCCGCCGCCCCCGCCCGCGAACGAGGCGGGCACGGCCGCCGCCAGCATGGCGCTCTGGTGCCAGCACAGGATGGTCATCGCCGACAGGTTGACCACCACCACCGGCGCCCACAGGGCCGGCCGGGCCAGCAGCCGCGCCAGCCGGTCCCGCAGCAGCATCGCCGCACCCGACTGGGCCGAGGCCAGCGCCAGCACCAGCAGCGACGGCGGGTGCGAGTTGGTCCGGGCCTCACCCGGTACGCCGACCATCGACGCCGGGTAGTGGAACACCGTCAGCAGCACCGCGAACAGCACGCCCCCGCCGACCAGCAGCAGCCACGCCCCGCGCCGCCCGATCCGCCGTTCGCCCCACGAGACGCCGAGCTGGTACGCGAACATCCAGCCCGGCAGCACGTTTAGCACGGACAGCCAGGACGGCACCGCGTCGGACAGCGGCCCGTACCGCAGGAAGTCCACCACCGCGACCGAGGCCAGCAGCGGCGCCGCCGCCCACCCGCCGAACCGCCGGGCGGCCCGCACGCAGTACGGGGTCAGCGCGGTCACCCCCGCGTACACCCCGACGAACCACAGCGGCTGGATCACCAGCGTGGCCCCGGTGCGCAAGGTGGCCTCCGGTACGCCGGCCGCGTACAGGGCGGGCGCCGCGAGCGCCCACACTGCCGTCACACCGAGCACCGGCCGCCCCAGCCGGACCATCCGTCCCTTGAGCCAGGCTCCGGTCGAACCGGTGCGCCGGTGGAAGGACAGCACCGAGGCGTAGCCGCCGACCAGGAAGAAGATGCCCAGCATCTGGAGCACCCAGCTCGCCGGCGCCAGGGCGCCGAAGGCGGACAGCGGACTGGCGTTGTGCAGCCCGCCCTCCGGGTCGAGGGTGAACCCGCCGAGCAGCCAGTGCCCGGTCGGCACGGCCAGCAGGGCCAGGGCGCGCAGACCGTCGACGGCCCGGTCCCGGTGGGCGGGGGTCCGGCGGTCGATCCGCGCGGCGGTGTCCGACAGCCGGGTCAGCGCGGCGTTGTCCGACAGTCGGGCCGGCGCGCGCGGCGTACGCGTCGCGCTCACCGGAGCTCTCCCTTCGCGATCGCGGCGAAGGCCGCCAGCGAACGGGTGCCGGCGGCGAAGTAGCCGGTGTGGCCCTTCACGTCGCCGGCGGGCACCCTACGGGCGCCGAAGGCGGGTGCGGTGGGGTCGGCGCCGTGCCCGAGCCCGGCGAACTCGACGTTGGGCACGTTCGCGATCCAGTCCGAGGGCCCCCGGGCCGCCCAGACGCGGGCACCCGTCCCCAGACCGGCGGCGTCGTCCACGCGCATCCCCGGGGAACCGAACACCACGATGTCGGCGGCGTCCGTGTGCCGGGCCGCGATCCCGCACACCACCGAGCCGTAGCTGTGGCAGAACAGCACCGGGTCGGGCGCCCCGACCGCGTCGAGCCCGGCCGTGAACCGGGCCAGCCGCACCGCACCGGCCTCCGCGAGCCGGCCCTCCGCCGCGTCGAGACCGACCCCGACCGGCGTGGTGTAGCCCGTCCACGCGATGACCGCGGTGTCCCCGCCCGCCGCGGCCCGCAGCGCCCGGGCCATACCGGCCGGGCCGGTGTCGGGGGCGCGGGGGGCGTCGTGGGTGGTGGCGTCGTTGTCCGAACCCGGCACGATCACCGCGACGTGCGCGGCGTGCTCCGGGTCCCCGAACACCTCGGCGACCTGCCCGCGGCCGCGCGGGTCGAAGGCCAGGATCCGGCGGCCCGGAGAGGCGAGGGAGGCGTAGCGGGCCTCACCCGTGGCGAGGACCGCGAGCCGGTTGGCCTCGTACCGCAGGGGGAGCGGAGCGCCGTCCAGATTGCCCACCACCAGCGGGTGGGAGCGTACGAGTTCCCGTCGCCCGGTCTCGTCCAGCCCGGCGAAGAAGCGGGCCACCTCCCGGGGCGTCGTGGACGCCGGATCGGGCAACGGCCGGCCGCCCACCGAGGCGGCCCGCCAGGCGGCGGTGCCCGGGGGCGGCCCGGTGACCGCACTCTGGCTGTCGGCGGCAGCCCACCCCGCGGTCCCCGCCACGATGGCCACCGCCAGCGCGGCCGTGGCCATCGTCCTTCCGAAGCGGCGCATGCCCCTTCTCCCTTCCTCGTGACGAGCCACGTGACGAGCCCCGTGACGAGGAGGAAGGTAGGAAGGAGGTACCCGACGGCACGTCGGACCGGGGAGCCAACCGGCATGTCATACCCCGGTAGGGGGTGGAGGAGACGGCATCCTTCCGCGTCTTTCCCCAGGTTTCCGGGGACTTCTGTCCCCCGTGTGTCCCCCGCGTCCCCCTACAGGGCATGCAGACGAGGGACAGGCCTCGATGTGTTGAGGAACCCGCATCTTGAACTGCGGAAACACATTGAGATGACCAGCGCACTCAGTTCGCGGCTCTTGCAAGAGCCCGAGGGTATTCGGGTTTCACGAGGGCAGGATCATCCGTTGTTGGGCGGCGTCCCAGGTGCATTCGGAGTACAGGCGGTTGTAGTCGTGCTCGGCCCCTTCATCGCTGGCGTCGCAGGGTTCGGCTCGGCCGGCCACGGCTCGGTAGTAGAAGCCGTACTCCTCGCACTCGTCGGTGCCGGGCCGGCGGCCGGACCAGATGGTGAGGCAGGTGATGCCCGGGTGGCAGGAGCCGCACTGGAAGCCGGTGAGCGCGCAACGGGCGACTTCGCAGTAGTCGGTGTGCAGGGTGCCGGGTTGCGCTCTGCCGGCGACGACTCAAGAAACACCGGTCATGATCCTGTTACGAGCTCTTAGTGACGATCTCCGCAAGCTTCGACATGGCGTCCATGGCGGTTCTCACCCCGTCTTCCATCTCGTCAAGCGACGTGTCGAACAGGCGGACCCGCTCGTCGTGTGTCAGGGGTTTCGCACCCCTGCTCGTACTCAACGCGTCCTTGCAGTCCTGGCTCCCGCGCTGGAGTCGGCGCAGTCCCTGGGAGTAGATCTGCTGTATGTCCCTGAGGGGAATCGGGAAGAACTTCTGCATCGTGGAGATCTGCTGATCGAGGTCCCCGCAAAGCTGGTGGATCTGCTCGTCCGTACTGGTTTTGCTGGTCAGGGCGTCGCCGATTGCGCCGAAGGCGTAGCCGATGGCCTCATCGCGGTCCAGGCCGCCCATGGCGAGCCATGCCCTCGCCTGCCATCGCTGTATCTCGGCACTCGTCCGTGCCGGAGGGGGCGTTTGAAGTCCGGCAGGACTGTCGGCTGGTGTGGGGATGCTGCGCGGCGGGTCGAGGATGTCCGTCTGGGCCACGATGCCCAGGAGAGCGCCGGGAAGGCCCAGGGCGAGCACAGCGCTTCGCCTCAGCAGCGGACGCCAGGTCCGCCTGCCCGGCGGAGGGGGCACCTGGGACGGCGAGGGATGCGGCGGAGCTGCTGATGCGGGTCGCGGCACGGCGGACGGTCGTACTCTCAGACGGAGTCTCCGAATTGCCCGGCCAAGGCCGGCACCGGCCAGGGCCGCGAACGCGGAGAGGAAGACAGTAACGGCAAGCGACTGAGTGGCCATCAGTTTCACGGCAGTCAAGCCGTTGGCTGGGATCCAATGGCACCGGTTTCCGTACATGTTCGACGGGCCGAGGCAACCGTCCGCGGAACCCAGTAGGTACAAGGCGGCGTATGCCGTGTACTGCAGCACCTGGGTGGCGAGCAGCGCACGCAGCAGCCAGTAACTTCGGGAAACCCCTGCGACCATGGCTGCCGTGATCGCACAGGCCCCGCAGAGGGCCAGCATCTGCCCCCACATGAGGACGGTTCCGTACGCGCCCGCTCGCTCCATGATGGCCGCAGGTCTCCGTGAACGCAGCGCAAAGGCCACCGCGAGGAAGCCCAACGCGCACAGGAGCCCGCCCGCGAATCCTGTCGCAAGCATCCTCCGCAGGCGAAGGCCGACCCTCCTGCCGCGCACATAAGGCAGCAGGGGGACGAGTGACATCATGAGCGCCGCGATCCCGGGAACGGTCTCGTGCGGCAGCAGCAGGATGTGCCACAGAGTGTCGATCACCGATAACTCGTGCGAGAAGTCCTGCCACGGGCCCGTGAATGTGTCATTGATCCACTCAGCCACCCTTCTGTCGTTGTCTGCGTAGCCCAATGACAGCAGAGAACCGTTCTTCTCCCACCAGAGCAGCCCGGCCCACAGCTGGAACAGCGTGGCAAGGAAGTTCAGGGCTATCGCTACGGCGCGTGGTCCCGCCCCTTTCAAGGTGAGCGTCATCCGGTGAAACTGCGCCGACCAGACCGCGGGTACCACGGCAACAAGTACCAGCCACACCATGTACTGCGGCTGACCGACCAGCCATACAGAGGCGGTGTTGCCACCGACGACAAAGACGCCGACTGCCAGACCCACACCCAGCCATAGTCCGGCGCGGACGCCGGGCCCAGAGCCCTGTCGGGTGGACCTGGCAGGGACGAGGACCAGGGCGGGTGCGGCCAACAGCGCAGTGAGAAGTGACGGGATGGCTGATCCGCCAAGGCCGGGTGCCGCATTGAGCTGCCGGACAAGGAGCCACGCCGCCACTCCGACGAGCAACATGTCAAGGGAGCCAGGGTCCGACATCCGCCCGGGTCGTGCCAGGACGCGCCGACGCTCGGCCCAGTCCGGATGGGTGCGCAGCAGCGTGGTGAGGCGCCGTAGCGGGGCCGCCACCGGCCCCGAAGGATCGGGGTGGTCCCAGGCCGCCGGGTTTGCTCCCCAGCTGACCGCTTGCAGATCGGCGTGGAGTTCCCGGCGGCGCAGGAGGTTCGCGCGGGCCAGGTGCACTATCGCCACGAGCAGGAGTCCGGAGAGAAGGTACCGGGCGACGTTGGAGACCAGCGCAGGCCGGAAGGCGGATGCATCGCCCGACAAGGGTGAGCTTCCTGTGTCCAGCAGGCTGATGACGAGGAGGCCCCCCTCTCGGAGAAGGTAGGGAAGCAGGGCGACCACCACGCAGGCGCGCCACAGGGCGGTACTGCCGTATGCGAAGTCCACGTCGTGGTTGCGGATGTGGGCGAGTTCGTGCAGGACGACGGCTCGGAAGCCGTCTGGGTCACTGGCTCGGCGCACGATCAGGCCTGTGTGGAGGCATACGGTGTAACGGCCGGCGCGGCCGTAGGCCACTGCGCCCGCGGTCGTGCGGGTCGGGTCCTCTCTGAAGCGCACACCCGGGCCGACTTCGCTGAGGACACTCAGTTCGGCGAGTTCGGCCGCAAGAGTCGCATCGTCCACCGGCCGGGTACGCGCATCCCGAAAGCGTGGCAGCAGCCAGACGTAGACGACAACCGCGGCGACCACCAACCCGAGGACCGCGATGACAAGGCCCGCAGCGCTTACCCGCGACGGCGGCACCCGAGAGAGACACTCGTCCAGGGCGGAGGAATAGCGGCGCCCGGTGAGAGTCAGATTCTCGAGATCAACCCTGCTCGGGTCCATCCCGGCGGCCAGAAAACAGCCGAGGCTGCTGTCAGAGAGGCGGTCGCTGCTCGACTTCAGCATGACGCTGAGCATGGCGACGCTCGACGCGACGGCGAGGGTGATGAGGAGGACGAAACGCAGTCCTGTATCGATGACACCGGAGCGCAGGAGTCGGGGCAGCCGCGTCAGCACGGATCAGGTGGGGTCGGCGGAGTCGGGGTCGGCGTCCGGTCCTGAGCATGTCTGCGAACCTGTCGTAAGCGGCTCCGTCACCAGCTGGGCTATCACCGCGTCCGCCAGTGCTTCGGCCTCGGTCTGGCTCATGCCCTGCGACACCGCACGCTCCAGGATGCGCTGCCGTATGCGGGTCAGTTGAACGGCGTCCAGTTCCCTCAGCTCGGCGGGCGGTGCGCCCGCCCCTCTTCGTAAGAGCCTCCGTAGCAATCGTCGGCACCGGGCGGCCGCACTTTCGGTGACGAGATCGACGCCATGCCGCGCAACCTGGTCGAGCGCCAGCCAGACGATGGGGGTGACCAGCGCGGAAGCTTCAGCAAGGCCGAATCCGAGCGGCTCCTTGCGTCGCCCCCGACCGGCGAGGATCCGCACTGCTCTTTCGTCGTCGAAGCGAAGCATGCCCTCTACGAGGGGCAGTTCGTGCGGCGCATGCTCCGCCACCACCGCACGCACCACATCACGCACGCTGACCATGGTTCCGTCCCCCTCTCCTGCGGCGCCTCCGTCCCCCGTGCCAGCCGCAGAGTAATGAGAGTATGCAACGCCGGTCTTGCCGTGAGAAGACGCCTCGCAGCTGGGTGCCGACGGCGACAGCGGCTTCTGGACACAGGGGCTCCGCCCAGGGCATGTCCGGTCGGTTCAGGCGCCGACTCGGTGCCCCTGGCCGGTGCACACGGCCGCTCCGCTGCCAGTCGCTGCCCGGTAGCCTGCTCGTATCGGTGAACCTGCGGATGGCCGAGGCGCCAGCAGCGTCGTCCGCATCCCGTGTTCGAGAGGGTCTCCCATCGTCCCCAGCACGGGGTGCGGACCGTGCCGCCGACACCTCGGTTCCCCTTGTCGGCCCAGTACGGGATGCCGGCCTCAGTGAGGGCGTCGACGATGCCGTGTTCGCGGGCCGCGCGGACATCGTGGACGGCGCCGGGCAGAGCCGGTGATGCCCACAGCAGCCGGCTGAAGGGGTCGGCGATGACCTGCACGTTCATCCCGTGTCCCTTGTACTTGCCGGAGTAGAACGGCCGGTCCGCGGCGGTGCGGTCGATCGGCAGGAGTGTGCCGTCCAGGAGCATGTACGCCTTCGTCGGGGCGGCGCGGACGGCGTCGGCCAGGGTGGGTGCGAGGGCTGCCAAGAGGTCGGCGGTCTCATTGAGCGTTTTCAGCTTCGCCGCTCCAGGGTGACACCGTGGCCCTCGTTTGAGCCCTGGAAGCTCCGAGGCTGGGCCCGCCAGGCACGGTCGATTGTCTGTGAAAAGTTGAGGGCGGTCACTTCGCTGAGGGGACGGCCCTGCGCTTCGGGGCGGAAGATGATCACGGGAAGGGCTGGAACGCATGCTCGAAGTACCATCCCTGCAAGGTTCTCCGGCCGGTCTTCCCAACCTCCGCAGTGGCGTAGTCGGACGGAGACATCCCTGTAGAGAGGGCAGAGGGCGATGAGTGTGGCTGAGAGTTGGTCGCGTGTGATGAGTCTTCTTCGGGAGCACGCGCCGGCCGATCACGCGGATCTGCCGGGGCCCGCTACGGAGCAGATGCTCGCGGCAGCCGAGGAACGGATGGGGATCTCCCTTTATGGGGACCTGCGGACGTGGCTGTTGCAGAACAGTCTGGATCTGCCGGAGGAAGACGTCGACGACGACGTGATGTGCTGCGGCTTCGACGGGTTCCCCGACGAGGGAAGCTTCTTTCTGGGCATCCGGGCGATTGAGAGGCTCTACGCGAACCGCTCCGTGTCCGGTGGATTCGACCCTCCGGACCAGCCGGACTACCCGTTCTGGCGTAACGAGTGGATCCCGTTCCTGTCGGACGAGGACGGCTGGATGGGAAAGTTCGTCGATGTGCGGGACGGGCGCGTCGGTAGATGGTTCGTGGGGGAGCCCACGGTCACGGGCGAGTACGAATCGATGGCCCAGTATTTCGACTCCGTAGCGGAGAGGCTGACGAGGATCGCCGAAGGAAGCTTCCCGGTCTGTCGGTTCACCGAAGGTCGACTTGCCTGGTCGTGAGACGGCTCCTAACTGGATGGCGGCCATTGCCGATCCGTCCTCGCCCTGGAACGGCGATGAGATTCATCAGCGCTGACGTTCCAGGGTGAGGATGGCAGCGGCGACGGCGGTCATGCGGTTGGGACTGCAGCGGGCTCTACGGAGGATTCGCCAGGACTTCAGTCGCGCGATGCTTTGTTCGACCAGTGCACGTGCTGCTGACAGGGCCGGGTTGATCGTCTGCTGGGTCGCTGTGAGGTCCTGATGAGGGAGCCGTCTGATCGGTGTGGTCACCCAGGGGCCGGCCCCGATGTAGGCGCGGTCGGCGAGGATCGGAACTCCCTGGCGTTCGCAAAGCCGGATGATGCGGTGGGTGCGGGCCGCGGCCAGGTCATGGGTGCGGCCGGGCAGCGCGGGTGAGATCCACAGCAGCTTGCCGGTGGGATCGGCCACGACCTGCACGTTCACGCCGTGACGGCGGTGCTTCTGGGAGAAGTCGGCCCGGCTGTCGCCGACACGGTCGCACTCGGCGAGCGTCCCGTCGAGCAGGACGTAATCGGGATCGGTCTCCCGCAGGACACGCAGCAGTCCGGGCGCCCGGCGGGACAGGTGGCCGACGACGGCCGTGACGTAGGCGTGGGCGGTGCCGACGGATATCCCGAAGCCCGCGGCGATCTGTGCGAGCGTGTCGTGCCGGCGTAGGTAGACCAGGCCGACGAGGCTGCGCTGGTGGGGCGGCAGCTTGCAGCGTCGGTCACCCTCACGGGGGTGACGATGAGCATGGATGCCCACTCGACCAGGGCGTGAGGCAGGTCGAGTGCAGCGGGATGGGGAACCAACAGGGCTCCTGTGCCAATGGGTTGAGACGTCGAACACCTCCCTCAACGGCGCGGGAGCCCTGTGCGTTGCGGTCCTCATCCTGACTCGGCCAGGGTCACTCGATCAGTGGCCACTCTGAACACGATTGCCTGAGCTGGCAGCAGACGAGCGGTGGCAAGATGACGGCTTCGACCACCCCGAGAGGCCGCCCTCGTGCCCACCCCCACTGACTACCTGGCCCTTGCACATACAGAGAGGGACAGCTCTGCCCTGCAGCGTCTCGCGCAGTGCCCGTACCCCTTTGTCTGGCAGGCCCTGGCAGCCAATCCCCATACCCCGTCCGCCGTCCTCTCTGACCTGAGCGCAGCCCGCGACAGTGTCTGGAACGACAACAGGCTTCTTCACCTGCTGGCGGAACATCCTTCCGCGGACTCCATCGTTCTTCGCGCTGTCCTCGATGCCGTGGCGGCGAAGCTCGACGAGGGCGAGCGGCCCTACGCAGCCGTGCTGGCACTCGCCGGCCGTCTGGAGCTTGAGGCGGAGGAGGTGGCCAGACTCGGGACGCTTCGCGGGGCCTCTGCTCGTCTACGCCGCCGGCTGGCCTTGCGACTCAGCCCCCGCATCTGAATCGTCTCGCTGATCACGATGTGATGATCTTGGTATGGCTGGTGTGATCACGGCGTCGGAGCCGTCCTGGATAGCCCCGTTCGCCGGACTGAGCCCTCATGCCTTCGGAAAGCTGGTGACGGTTCTGCGGCGCAAGGGTGCGGACGCCGTCCGCAAGGGTCGGCCCTGGAGTCTTCCGCTGGAGGACCGGGCCCTGCTGGTCGCGGCCTACTGGCGCACGAACCTCACCATGCGGCAGCTCGCCCCGCTGTTCGGGGTGTCGAAGTCGGCGGCGGACCGGATCATCGACCACCTCGGGCCGATGCTCGCGCTCCAGCCCCGAAAGCGGTTCACCAAGGACACCGTGCTCATCGTGGACGGCACGCTGGTTCCCACCCGCGACCACTCCGTGGCGGAGCAGTCGAAGAACTACCGGTACTCCACCGCCCACCAAGTCGTCATCGACGCGGACACCCGCCTCGTTGTGGTGGTCGGCCAGCCTCTGCCGGGCAATCGGCACGACTCCCGCGGCTGGGAGGAGTCCGGCGCCAAGGCCGCCGTCGGCAACACCACCACGATCGCCGACGGCGGCTACCAGGGCACCGGACTGGTCATCCCGCACCGAAAGACGAAGGGCCAGAAGCAACTCCCGGACTGGAAAGGGGAACACAACCGGTCCCACAAGCAGGTCCGAGCACGCGTCGAGCACGTCTTCGCCCGCATGAAGACCTGGAAGATCCTCCGCGACTGCCGCCTCAAAGGCGACGGCGTCCACCACGCGATGCTCGGCATCGCACGGATGCACAACCTCGCCCTCGCCGGATAGGCCGGCGGTCCCGCACGACGGCCGACCTCACCCGAGGCGACCTAACGATCATTTACGGGACAGCCCTTAGCCATGAACGACCCCGCCTTGCACCAAGAGCTCTACGGCGCATATCACTCCGAAGCGATCGTGGACGATCTTCAGGGACCGGCGGAAACCTTGGGGATCCAGGACGTACACCGGCACGCGACGCGTATCCGCCAGGGCCTCCGTGACGATCCCCGCGCTAGCCATCGGGGCCGCCAAGGAGCTCTTGGAGTCAGTGCTGAAAGCGGTACTTGGCCTTCATGGAAACGGCAAGGAGACCAAAGAGGACCTCCCGAAGCTGGTGAAGACAGCAGCCGTTTCGCTCGGCCTCGACGCCGGGGGAGTGCGCCGTGACGAACCAGGTGCCGAATACCGGCGGAAGATCCTCCAGTCCTTGACCACGATGGTGATCGGAGCTGGCGAGCTACGGAACGAGGGGCTGGGAACCGGGCACGGACTCAGCCAAGGTCCTGCCCCCGACGTGGCCACTGCCCGACTGGTCGTCTCAGCAGCAGCGGCAGCAGCCACGTTCTACATGGAGGCGTACGAGGCTCAACAGCCGAGCTGAAGCTACCGGCGGCCGTCCAGCCGTCCGTCCCGGTAGCCGCCGGATCCCGCTCCGCCGTGCTGAGGACTGGCCAGCTCGGTGAGCGCGTGAACGGCGGCATCCATGCGGTCCGGGCTGTCCGTGCCGGCGACCCAGGTCACCATCTGCTGCTCCAGGGTCGGCCACTGCCCGACATGGTGAACACGTCCTTGCTCGTAGAGCTGGGCGATCGGCTCGGCCCGCAACCTCTTGCCCTTCTTCGCGGTGACCGGGAGGACCGCGGGCATCAGCATCTGCTCGGTCTTGTGCTCACGGTGTAGGTCCTCCCACGCCTGCGCGATCACCTGGCGGCTCATGTCCCCGCCGTAGTTCGACTCGACCACGATCGCGTCCGCCCGAAGCTCGATCGCCAGCAGGCACGTTTCTCTGCCCCAGGAGTCCGCGCCCCTGTTTCCACTGCGGTCATCGAGGAGATACAGATGTCCGTCGGTGTCGCGGGCTGCGGCGATGATGCCGGTCTCGTCCCCGACAGCGGACTCGCCGCCGGCCGGGTCGACGGCGACGACAATCCTGCTGAGGTCGATGCCGCGCAGCTGGGCGGCCGAGATCCGGTTGTCGGTGATCCACGCCCAGTCCCAGACGCCGCCGTCCTGCGGACGGGGCTGCTGCATGTAGAGCGACCACCACACTCGCTCGCCGACCGACGCGCGGATCTCCGCAAGGGCACCCTCGTCGTACCGGTCCGGCCAGAGTGCGCCGCCGACGGTGCGGCCGAGCGCGTCGTCCTCGGCGAGCGCGAGGGCAGGCAGGTCGATGACGGTCCACCGATGCCGCTCCTCGGCCAGCACTCGGCCGGCGAGGTCGTCTTCATCCCAGCGGGTCTGGATGAGGATGACGGACCCGCCGGGCTCGATGCGGGTCAGAAGGACGGCTTGCCACCATTCCCAGAGGCGGCGCCTCATAGTGGGCGAGGAAGCCTCCGCGGCGTCCTTGATCGGGTCGTCCACCACGGCCAGGTGGGCGCCCTTGCCGGTGAGGCCGCCGCCGACGCCGGCCATGACCGCGCCGCCCTCGGTACCGAGCAGGTCGAACCGGTTGGCGGCGGAGGAGCCGGGACGCAGGTCGATTCCGATCTGCGGGCCGTACGTGAGGATGGCGTCCCTGATCCACCTGCCGTGGCCATCGGCCAGGTCTGAGGAGTACGAGGCGATCATCACCCGGTGTTCGGGGCGCCGCCGCAGGTACCAAAGCGGCGCCCACCGGGCGGCACGACGGGATTTGCCGTGCCGGGGCGGCATGGTGAGCAGCAGTCGGGTCGGCACTCCGGCGGAGACCCGCTCGAAGGCAGCGTCGATCAGCCCCAGGTGCGGGGCCTGCATCTCCTTTCCCTCGGTGAGGACGGCCGCCATCGCTCCGGGGGAGCGGTCCATCGCCATGTCCCGCTCGATACGGGCGAGCTGGGCACGGAGCTGTGGGGTGGAAGCTGCGGCGATCTCACGGCGGCGCAACGCTGGAAGCGTGCGGTACAGCTGGAGAACCGCAGCCTCGTCAGCCCTCCGCACTCTCAGATCCGGTGTCGCCAGCCAGCGCGATCAGCCGTTCCAGCTCATCCAGGCCGGTTCGATCAAGCGGCCGTCGCTCGGCGGCTCGGCGCCGCGCCGGTACGCCTCGATGCCCTACCCCTGCGGGTACGCGATCCCGTCGCTGTTGATTGCCGGGTCCGCGGCAAGCTTTCGGCCGATGGTCAGCCAGTCGATGCCTGCCGGCTTGAGGTCGATGGCATCGGTACGCCGCTGGGTGATCGCGGCTCGTGCGGCCCTGTTGGGGCGGCCCATGTGCGCAGCTCCTCAAAACCCCCGCGCCGCCCTTCCATGATCCTGTATCGGAGGGCGGCGGCGGGGCTACGAGCTGCTAGCGGGCGAGCGTCCACTTCGTGAGGCGGTCCACGATCTCCAGGACGGACCTGCGCGCGCCGGCGGAGATGAACGCGAAGACGACGAACGAGGGGATGAGCGCGACCACCACGACCAAGGCGGGCAGCATGCGCACGACGATGGTGCAGAAGTCGAGCACGGCGCGGAGGGTCCGGGTCTGCGACAGGAGGTCGATCAAACGGTCCAGCAAGAGGTACTCCTCGTATACGCGAGCGAGGTCACCTGGTGTTCCGGACGAGGGCATACGCCTCCCTCGGTCGGTGCCCCAGTGGGGCAACCAGATGAGCAAACCCCGCTGGCCCGCGTTTCACGAGTCAGCGGCAGGGTTTCAACCTGCTGCGCAACTAGCTCTCCTGTGCGTTACTCCATGCCACGCCAAACAGCAGTCCGGCGGCCAGGTGAAATTACCGGCCGCCGGACCGCCATTCAAGACTGATTTTCAGTCACTGTCCGAGAAGTGCCGTCAGCTAGCCCTCGAACGACAGCTGTGTCCCCCCTGACCGCTCCTCTGGGGGTGCTGCTGCCAGAGCTGCCGGGACGTGGCGGTTTTGTCTCAGCCACCATCCGAACTGCCAGTTCCGGCACGTTCGGAACAGCCGGGCCTGCCGTAGCGGTTCGCCGGCAGGGATCGGGTGCTCCCCCTCACCCAGTAATGGGCTGCGCGTTCCGCAGCCGTACTCCCAGGCCCGGCACGAGGGCGTCCCCCTCCCACTCCGCGCTGGTACATGCTCGAAGCCGAGGTGAGCGTTCCTGCCCCAGTCCCACGGAATCGGCAGAGCGCACAGGTACCAGGCTGCCGGGGGATTCGTCGTCGGCAAGACCAAGCTCTGACGCTTAGCGCAACACACTCTCGGCCGCCCTCAAAACCGCCGTCATGGAAAAGCTGATCGCACAGAACTGGGCCGACCAGGTCGCCCTTCCGCGATACGAGAAACCCCTCGCCGTCGTCTGGACCGAGGAGCGAGTCGCTCGCTGGCGTGAGACCGGCCAGAAGCCCAGCCCCGTGATGGTCTGGACCCCCGAACTCACGGGTCAGTTTCTGGATGCCGCCGCAAGCCCGACTGAAATGGGCAGAGGTTGACATGGTCCAAGGAGCCGCGAACATCGTGGAGCAGCTTGTTGCCGACACCACGCACCAGATGTACGGCGAGACGCCCAAGAGCCGCAGCGGTCGACGAACCACAGCCCTCAACTCTGCAACGCACGCCCTTCTCGCGACCTGGCGGAAGGTACAGAAGGAAGAGAGAGCCGCATGGGAAGCGAAGCACCAGCGCAACCCCCAGAAGTACGGCCCCTACGTCGACAGCGGATACGTATTCACCCAAGACAACGGCACTCCGTGGCATCCCGATAACGTGTCCAAACTCTTCGACCGCCTCCTGCGGAGACTCGACATGCACCCCATTCGCCTGCACGACCTGCGCCACTGCGCGGCATCCCTGAGCCTTGCAGCCGGCCTTTCCATGAAGGCGATCCAGGCCCTACTGGGCCACGCATCATTCACTCTCACTGCGGACACGTACACCAGCCTGATGCCCCAGTTCGAGAAGGAGGCCGCCGATGCTCCGGTCGCCCTCGTTCCGCGCGCGCACCAACCGCCGGACGCTGGGGTAGGAGCCCTGCGTGACGGCGCGCGGCCTCCGATGACGCTCATCGCAGGGGGCGGAGAGGAGGCGGCATGACAGCTGCCTGGTGCTCTGTCCCCCTGCTGTCCCCCTGAGACGCAAAGTGGCCTCCCGGAAGCCCTTCTGGGAGGCCACTCTTAAACGTTTTTGCTGTTCAGAGGTGTTCCATCGTCTTCCGGCTAACCTGCTGGACGCTGTTCTTCCGAAGCGGCGCATGTGGAGGAGAGGCCGCCCCGGAACAGGCCCCGGAGCGGTGGGGCCGGGGACCGGGTCGGGGGATCAGGTCGTGTCGCCCGGGCGGACCAGGCCCGCCTCGTACGCGAAGATCACCGCTTGGGCGCGGTCGCGCAGGTCCAGCTTGCCGAGGACCCGGCCGATGTGGGTCTTGACCGTCTGCTCCGCCAGCACCAGGTGCGCGGCGATCTCCTGGTTCGACAGGCCGCGCGCGATCAGCTCCAGCACCTCCGTCTCCCGCGGGGTCAGACCGTTCAGCCGCAGCGCCGGATCCTTGCGCGGCGCCGGCCGCTGCCGCACGAAGTCCGCGATCAGGCGACGGGTCACCGAGGGTGCCAGCAGCGCCTCGCCGGAGGCGACCACCCGGACCGCCGCGATCAGATCGGCCGGCGGGGCGTCCTTGAGCAGGAACCCCGACGCGCCCGCGCGCAGCGCCTCGTACACGTAGTCGTCGATGTCGAAGGTGGTCAGCATCAGCACCCTGGGCCGGTGCACCACCCCCGGCGGCGGATCGAGCAGCTGCCGGGCCGCGGAGAGTCCGTCCAGCTCCGGCATCCGTACGTCCATCAGCACCACGTCGGGGTGGACGGTGCGCGACACCCGCACCCCCTCCCGGCCGTCGGGCGCCTCGCCCACCACGTCGATGTCGGGCTGCGCCGACAGCAGCGCGGCGAACCCCGCCCGCACCATGGCCTGGTCGTCGACGATGATCACGCGGATGGTCAACTCGGTTCCTTCTCGGCGTCGTTCAGGGGAAGCCGGGCGGCGACCCGGAATCCGCCGTCGGGCAGCGGGCCCGTCTCCAGGGTCCCTCCGGTCAACCGTACGCGTTCGCGCATCCCCACCAGACCGTGCCCCGTGCCCGAACTCTCCACCTCCACCTCCACCACCGCGTCCCGCGCCGGACCGTTGACCACCAGCACGAGCACGTCGCCCCCCGGAGCGGAGCGGGTCACCGAGACCCGGGTCCGTGCCCCCGGGGCGTGCCGCACCACGTTCGCCAGGGCCTCCTGCACGATCCGGTACGCCGACAGGTCCACGGCCGGCGGCACCGCCTCGGCCGCGGCCGACGCCAGGGACAGCTCCACCGGCTGCCCGGCCCGTACCGTCGCCTCCACCAGCTGCTGGATCCGGCCGATCCCGGGCTGCGGGAACCGCTCGCCGCCCGCGCCCTCCGCGCCGTTCGTCCCGTCGCCGCGCAGCACCGTCAGCAGCCGCCGCATCTCGCCCAACGACTCGCGCGCGCCGGCCGCGATCGCCGCGAACTCCTCCCGCACCGGCTCCGCCATGCCCGGCAGCCGGTACGGGGCCGAATCGGCCTGCACGGTGATGACCGACATGTGGTGGGCCACCACGTCGTGCAACTCCCGGGCGATCCGCGCCCGCTCCTCCAGCAGCGTGCGCCGTGCCCGCTCCGCCTCGCTGATGCTCTCCTGCTCCGCGATCCGCTGCCGGGCGTCGCCCAGCTGCCGCAGCGCACCCGTCAGGGCCAGTACGGCCCCGCTGAGCACGAACTGCAGCGCCACGGTGTTCGTCACGCCGGCGGGCTCGGAGAAGCCGAGCACCACCCCGGCGGCGCCGGTCGCCAGCCACACCTGGACCAGCGTCCGGATGGACTCGCGCAGCCCCAGACACACCATCAGCACCTGGTAGCCGACGATCACCATCGGCGGCCACGGCCAGGTCTGCCCGCCCACCCGGTCCGCGCCGATCAGCAGGACGGCCCCGACGACGTCGGCGAAGAGCACCATGACCCAGGCGGGCACAGGCCGGGTGACCGCCAGCAGCAGCGGAACGGTCTGCGCCACGCCCAGCGCCCCCGCCCAGCCGCCGTTCACCCCGTAGTCGTTGCTCAGCACCGCGATGGTCACCGGCAGCAGCGTGATCACGAAGATGCCGACGACCGTGAAGGGCAGCATCCGCTGCCACCGCCTGGGTGCCCGCGCGAACAGTGCCTCGCCGGGCCGGGCGGGCGTCCGCAGCACGACCGCGAACCGGTCCAGCGGGTCCGTCCCCCGCCCCCCGCGCCGCCCGCGGGAGCCGTGCGGCCCGTCCGGCTCGCGCGCCTCGCGCGCCTCGCGCACCTTACGGTTGCGGACACGGGCCGGGATGCGGGGTTTGAGGCTCATGATCCGTACAGCCTATGCGCCGGGCGGGCGCGCGGGGCGCGAAGCGCGGGGGCGGGCCCTCGGAGCCGGCTCGTCCATGATCACGAGTTCGAGGGTTTCCCTTCCGCCACGGCCGCCTCACCCGCAGACTGTGTTCCCGTGACGTCACGGAAGACCAACGCCCCCGCCCTCGCCACCTTCGGACTGCTCGCGGCCTGGGCCGTGCACGACCTGGAGGAGGTCGCCACGATGGCCCGCTGGTCCCGCACCCGGGTCCCGGCGCTCCGCGCCCGCCACCCCCGGGTCCCCGAGCGGCTCTGGCGCGGTGTCACCGACGTCGACGGCCGCGACTTCGCCACCGCCGTCGGACTCGTGGGCGTCCTCGTCACGGCGGCCGCCGCCGACGGCTACCGCACCGGCGGCCGTTCCGCCTTCTACCAGAGCGCCCTCGACGGCTTCGGCCTGCACGGCCTCGTCCACCTGGCGCAGGCCGCCGCGACCCGCGGATACACCCCCGGCGTGGTCACCTCCCCGCTCGTGGTCGTCCCCTTCACCCTCTGGGCGCGCGGCCGGCTGAGCCGCGCCGGGGTGCTGCGTCCCACCCGCCCCCGGGACCTGGCCGTCTCCCTCGCCATGGCCGCGGCGACCGCCGCGGGCGCGCACGCCGTGGCCCGGCGGATCCGGTAGCCGCCGGGTTCGTTCCCCCGGCGGGCTCCGCTCGTTGACCGGGCATGGAGCTGTTGCCGACCATCGCGGCGCCGGGCGTCGGTGAACGGGCCGACGCCGCGGCCGATGCCGCCTGCCATCTCTATGACGCCGTCGTGCCCTGGAGCGGCGACGGGCCCGGCGGGTGGAGCCGGACCGCCGCCGAGGACGCCGCCGAGACCATCGAGACCACCGCGCACGCCCTCGCGCACATCCACCCGCGCGCCGAGGTCATCCTCGCGCCTGTGCACGCGGCCCTCGCCGACCTGCGCCGCCAGCTCGCGCTGGCCCCCGCGGAGCTGCTGGGCGCCGAAGGGGTCCCGGTGGTCGCGCGCACGGTCGGCAACCCGCGCCGCACCCGCTGGGTGCGGGTGCTCACGCCCCCTTCGCCCCGGCAACCGCCGCCTGGTACAGCTTCCTGATCTCGGCGCCGAAGTAGGAGCTGTACGAGGTGTCGGCGGTGGGCCCGCCCGTCTTCCAGCCGCCGATCACCCCGACCACGTCGCCGGTCCGGGTGCGGTCGTCGAAGCGCGTGATGAAGGGGCCGCCGCTGGTCCCGCCCGGGTAGCCGGTGCAGTCGATGCGCAGGAACGAGCCCGGGCTCCCGGGGTCGGTGCTGGTGAACTTGGTCGTGCGGTTGACGCACACGCGCGGGCGGGCCGCCGACGCGGGATGGCCGATCAGGGTCACCTTCGCGTGGGTGAACGTGGCTCCGGTGAGGAGGCGGTTGCCGCCGACGGCGTTCTCCACCGCGCGGCCGGAGGCGTTCGGCCCGACGGCGGCGAAGGCCACGTCCAGGGTGGCGGCCTTCTCCGCCCCCTGGGTCCTGTAGCGCTGGTCGATCCACACCTTGGAGCGGCCCGCCGAATCGCGCAGGACCGGGAACATGCCGTACGGCCGGGGCTTCGCGCGGGTGTAGCGCGGTACGAAGGCCACCTGGCGGGTGTCCGACCCGAGCAGGCAGTGCCCCGCGCTCAGCACCAGGTTGCGGCCCGGGGACGAGACCACGCTGGCGGTGCAGAAGTAGGCCCCGGCGCCCTTCATGACGTACATCCGGCCGACTGCCGGGACCCCGTCGAAGTCCTGGCCGACCCCGGCCGTGGCGGGCGCGAGGACGGGCCCGGCCGGCGCCCGGGTGGGCGCGGCGGGCGCGGGCGACGGCGAGGGGGCGGTGGGGGAGGGGAGCGGGGCGGCGGTGGGACCGGTGGGGCTCTGGGGCGTCGGGATCGTCGGGGTCGAGGCCGGGGTCGGGGGCGGCACCGGGGCGCCGGGGGCCGCGGGGGCGGTCGTGTCGCCGGGTGTGGCGGGTGAGGCCACAGGCGCCACGGGGGCGGCCGGGGTGGAACCGGCGGGGGAGGCGGGTGCTTCCGGGGGCGCGGGAGTGGCGGCCACACCCGGCGCGGGTTCGGTGCCTGCGGGTTCGGTGCCCGTGGGTTCGGTGCCTGTGGGGCTTGCGGCCGCGGGGCTCGTGGCTGCCGGGTCGGCTCCGGCGGGGCCGGTGCCTGCGGGGCTCGTGGCCGCGGGGTCGTCGCCCGCGGGGTTGCCCGTAGCCGGAGCGTCCGCCGTAGGAGCGCCCGGAAGCGGACCGGTCGGAGGCGGACCGGCCGCCGCGGGGCTGCCCGCCGTGGCGCCGTCGGCCGCGCCGCCGCCCTTCGCGGGAGCGGCCGACGGGGGATCGGGAACTGGTGCCGGAACGCCGTCGGCGACGGGTACCGGGACGGGGTCCGGAACCGGCAGGGCCGCGGCCATCCGCTCCGGCGTCCAGAAGGCGGCGGCCTCGCGCGCGGTCCAACGGCTCTGGGCCGCCTGCGCACTGCCCGCCTCCGCGACGGGCAGCGGCCCGCCGGGCAGCAGCAGCGCGGCGGCGGCCGTGGCCGCCGCCAGCGTCAACGTACGTCGCATGTCTCGCTCCTGAGGGTGTGGGCCGGGACGGCCCGGCTGACCTGGTGCTGTGACCGGCGGGTTCACCGGGGCGCGGCGCCCGGAACGGCACCGCACCGCGTGGTCGGACCGCGCGAGTACCTCCGGTACGAGCCGCGGTCCTCCCGCCCCGTACCGCACCGCACCGGACGCCGCGCCCCGGCGAACGCTCCCGGCCGCGGCACTAGACGGCCTGCGGAAATCGGAACAGCCGGTCGGGGTCGTAGGCCCGCCGGACTTCCTCCAGCCGGGGGAGGTTGGAGCCGTAGTAGGCCCGGCGCCAGCCGGCGAGCTCCGGGTCGGCGTAGTTCTGGTACGCGGCGCCGCCCGCCCACGGGCGCAGGTCCTGCCAGAGCCCGTTCAGCCAGGCCCGGTGGCGGGCCACCTCGGCGGCCGGAGCCGACTGCGGCCAGTAGACGAGGTACTGGGCCAGGAAGGCACTGCCGCGGTGGACGAAGGCGGTGTCGGCGGCGGCGACCCGGTTCAGGGCCCCGCCGCACACCCCGTCGAACTGGACGACCCCGAGTCCGCCGCGCGGCGCCTGCCCCGCGTACCGCCGGACGGCCGCCAGCACCGCCGTGACCGCAGGCTCCGCCAGCCCGGACGGGCCCCAGAAGTCGGAGCGGGCGGCGTACGAGTCCCGCCCCAGCCGCCCCTGCGGGTCCCGGCCGGGCAGCCGGCCCGGGAGCCGGCACCGGTCGGGGGCCGGGTCGGCGCAGCCCGCCATGGCCCGAACGGTGTCCGCGTAGCTCCGTACGACGGTCCAGCTGTCCCGGGGCCCCCGCCCCACCAGGTCGGTGAGCCGCGTCAGTTGCCGCTCCAGTTCCCCGCGCCCGTCGAGGCACACGACCCGGACGGCGGGCACCGCGGCGGCCCCGGCCCCCGACTCCACCGTGAACTCCACCTGGCTCCAGAACGGGTCCGGCAGCCCGCCCAGCCAGCGCTGCCACCCGCGCAGCACCGCCGGGGAGTCGGCGGCCGCCCAGTGCAGCTCGGCGAAAGCGGTGTCGGTGACCGGATGGGTGCGCAGCCGGAACTCGGTGACCACCCCGAAGTTGCCACCGCCGCCCCCGCGCAGCGCCCAGTACAGATCGGGGTCCCCACCCGGCCCGACCTCCCGCACCACCCCGTCCGGGGTGACCACCCGGGCGCCGGAGAGCCGGTCGCAGGTGGCCCCGTAGGCCCGCGAGGAGAGGCCCAGGCCACCGCCGAGGGTGAGCCCCGCGATGCCGACGGAGGGGCACAGCCCGGCCGGAACGCCCAGACCGTCCGCCGCGAGGGCCGCGTGCAGACCGGAGAGCCGGGCACCCGCGCCGACCCGTACCTCACCCCCCTCGACCGTCACACCGGCCATCGCCCCCACGTCGACCACCAGACCGGCGGCCACGGTGGACCAGCCCGCGTAACTGTGGCCGCCGCCGCGCGGTACGACCGGGGCGCCCGACCGGCGGGCGAAGTCCAGGCAGACGGCGACGTCCCCGGCGTGCGCCGGGTAGGCGACGGCCGCGGGGGAGACGGAGTCGAAGCGGGGCTGGAACAGCTGTCGGGCCTCGGCGTAGTCCGCATCACCGGGCAGGACCACCCGCCCGTCCAGCGCGCGGGCGAGCGCCCCGAAGTCGGCGCTGCCCCGCGGGGACCGGACGGCCGCGCCGACGGAGGCCAGGACGGCGGCGGCGGTGCCCGCGAGGACCCGGCGGCGTGGGAGGCTCATTCCTCCTTCCTCCCACTGCCCGGCCCCATCGGGGCGAAGGCGGGCCCGCCGAAATCGTGTTGTCAGCCGAACAGATTACGTTTCGAGCGCCCGTGCCGGGCGGCCTGGCGGCCCGCACCCGAAGCGGCTCGGGCCCACGGAGCCGGGTCCGCGCCCCGAGCCGGGCCCGCGTCCCGAGTCGTGTCTGCGTCCCGGGGCGGGCCCGCGCCCCGAGCGGGGTCCTCGTGCCGAGCCTGACCGGGAGCGGGCCCGGCGGGCGGCCCGGGGAAGGTCGGCGCCAGGCACGCGGCTGTGTGCGGCCCCGGGCTGCTGCCCGTTCGGGCCGGTGGGTCGGGCGGCGCCGGGGGTGGCGGGGTACCCGGCCCGGGGGAGGCACCCGGCGCGGCGCGGCGCGGACTTGGCAGGGCGGACCGGCTCCGCCGGGGCGGCACGGGGCTAGCCACTTCGGGCCGTGGGCAGGCGTCCGACCGGGGTCGAGGCGCCGAGGCGGCCAGCCCGCTTGGCGCGACCGCCTGACCCGCCCGACCCGACCGCTCGACCCGGCCGACCGGTCAGGTCGGGTGCGTGGTGGCGAGTGCCCGGGGCAGGGGCCCGCTGTGGACCAGGGTATGGCGGAGCTGCCTCGCGCGGCCTGCCTGTCCGGCCCCGCCCTCTCGGCCGGTCCCGTCCGGGACGAGGCTCTCGTGCTGCGGACCACACCATGGTGGGGAGGCACGGTACGGCCCAGCCGTTACCTGCCCGGACTGCCTGGCCTGCCAGCCCGGTCCGGGGTCCTCGGGGTGCGGACCACGGCGTGGCGGGCCGCGGCCTCGTCAGGTACGGGTGGACCCGGTGGACCCGGTGGACCCGGTGGACCCGGTGGACCCGGTGGACCCGGTGGACCCGGTGGACCCGGTGGACCCGGTGGACCCGGTGGACCCGGTGGACCCGGTGGACCCGGTGGACCCGGTGGACCCGGCGGGTCAGGCCGGTTCAGGCCGGTTCAGGCGGGTCAGGCCGGGTCAGGCCGGGTCAGGCGGGTCAGACGGACCCTCCGGACCTGCCCGACCTGCCGGACCCATCGGCCCCACCAGCCCTGTCGGCCCCACCAGCCCCGCCGGGTCAGGCGGTAGGGGTTTTGCGGGCCAGGACGAAGCCGTGGGGGCCGGTCTCGTTCGTGACCGGTTCGCGGACCAGGCGGGCCACCTCCGTCAGTCCCGCCTCCGCCAGCCGCTCGGCGACCAGGCCGGGCGGGGTCCCGTACACGTCGAGGTCGACGGGATGGCCGTGGGCGGGCTCCGGCAGCCGCCGCCCGTCCCCCGCCTCGAACGCGAGCAGCGCGTACCCGCCCGGAGCCAGTACCCGGGCGAACTCCGTGAAGACGGCGGGAAGCTCCCCCGGCGGGACGTGCGCGGTGGAATGCCAGGCCACTACCCCGCCCAGGGCCCCTTCCGCGACGTCCAGCCAAGCCATCCGGCCCACCTCGAACCGAAGCCCCGGATAACTCCGCCGGGCCACCGCCACCATCGCGGGGGACAGGTCGACGCCGAACGCCCGTACGCCGAGACCGTTCAGGTAGGCCGTGATCCCTCCCGGCCCGCAGCCGAGGTCCGCGACGGCCCCGCCGCCCCCACCGCGTACGCACTCGGCGAAGGCGCCCAGCATGGCCCGGTCCAGGGGTGCGGCCTCCAGGACGCCCGTCAACAGCCGGGCGTGGTCGACGGCGACGGCGTCGTGGGACGCCCGAACGGCACTCAGGCGCGAGCTCTCTGTCATGCCCCTGAACAGTAGCCCGCCCGGGGGCGGGTCTCACCCCCCGGAAGCCTTCGACGGGCCGCCGACCGGACCTGTTCCCCCGCCCGTCGGCCGCCCGTCAGCCGCCGGTCAGCGGATTCGGGAGCTCCGCCCACTGGTCGCCCGGCACCCCCGGACTCAGCCGCATCAGGGTCAGTGCCTTCACGGGCAGCGGCCCGCTCCTCAGCAGTTCCGAGTCGGGGGTGGGCGGCAGACCGTCCAGGGCCCCGGCCAGTGCCTCGCCGAGAGCGCCCGACGAACCCGCCGTGGCGGCCAGGGCCCCGGCCACCAGGGAGCCGAACAGTTTGCGCCGCAACACCGTCTCGTCGTCCGTGACGAGCCGGCCCGACAGCGGAGGCACCGCCAGCCCGTGCCGGGCCAGCCGGGCCGGGCTGATCCGGATGTCGGCGAGGTCGCGGTAGACGAGCCGCCGCGGTGCCCCGTCGGGACCCATGACCAGCAGCAGGTTCTGGCCGTGGGCCTCCAGGGCCACCCCGAGGTCGAGCACCTTCAGGCACACCGACACCGCGAGGCGGGCGAACTCGGCCTGCCAGACGGCGGAACGGGACAGCTCCGTGCCGGCCAGCGCCGCCACCGGCACCACCCGCTCGCCGGGCCCCGCGTACGCCTCCGGGGCCTCGCGGAGCACCGCCGCCAGGTCCGGGCTGTGCGCGGTGGCCGCGCCGAGGGTCCGGGTGATGTGCAGGCGGCCGTCGAGCCGCTCCGTCAGGGCGTGCGCGAAGGCGGACACCACGGCCGCCGTCTCGACGGAGTACTCCGAGATGTCCCGGACGGAGGAGGTCAGCCGGGTGCTCAGGGCCGTCTTCACATGGGGGCCGCCCGCCGCCGGGGCCAGCGTGCGCAGCGCCATCAGCGGATGTGCCGGGAGAGCGCCCGTCCGGACCTCCTCGCCCTTCAGGACGTGCTCCGCCTGCCAGGGGTGCACCGGCACCAGGATCCGGTCCCCGTCGCGCAGGTGGTCCGGCCAGTCCCCGGTGACCAGGCACTCCCGGACCGGTACGGGAACCAGCCCGAGCCCGACCAGCGGCCGGTGCTCCGGCGCGTACGCCAGCTGTTCGGCCACCGAGAACCCGGGCCGGGAGCGGCAGTTGGGGTGGTAGGGATGGCCGTCGACCACCGTCTGCTCCCACTCCCAGCCGGTGCGCGGCTCCGCACCGGGACCTCGTGGCCGTCCGGCCCGGGACAGGGCGAGGGAGGCGGTGCTGTCGTCCAGCTCGGCGGCGAAGGCGGCCCCGTGGGGCACTCCGAGCGCCTCCACCAGCCCCGCGGCCCGCCGGTGGGTCCGCCCGTCGAGCCGCAGCCCGGTGACGAGGTCGCCGGTGGCGTACGGGTCCGCCGGCGGGCCCTCCAGCCGTCCGCCCCCGGCCAGCAGCAGCGTGAGGGAGTCCGGCCCGCGTTCCCGGCGCGCCACCCACGGCAGCGGCTCGAAGGCCAGCGCCCGCCACAGCCGGGTGAGCACGGCCGACCGCGCGCCGTCCAGGGAGGCCTCGTACGCCGCTCCGAGCGAGGGCCGTACGCCGGCCAGCGCGGTGCGGACCGCCTCCTCGCCGCCGGTCGCGGCCGTGCTCGCCGGGGTGCCGGTGGCGACCGGGGCCGGGGTGGTGTGATCGGGGTCGGGGACGTGCGCGGTGCGGTCCAGGGTCCCGTTCCTTTCGTATCGTTTTGCCGGATGATCACTTCATCATCACGGATACTGAAGATCACGGCCGACGGTTCCCCTCCCTGGAACCGCGGCGCACCGGATGGACCGAATGGAACCAGTGGACCTCAACACCGCCGCCGATGCCTGCGCGGCCGCCCCGCTCCTGAACTGCCTGCTCCGGGAGGTGGCCGACGCCGAGGGCGCGGGCGTCCACCGGCTGCGCGGAAGCGGCCGGATCCTGAGGGTGGGCGGCGGACGCCGGCCCTCCGACCCGGCCCTGCGCACGGCGGACGGCTGGCAATCGCTCAGCCACGCGGAGCTGGTCAAGCTCACCTCCGACGAGCTGCGCCAGTACACCGGCGTCTCCAACGACGAGCTGCCTTCCGAGATCGCCGACAGCCGGGCCGCGGTCGCCGCGCTGCTGGCCGCGCGGGCCGCCGCCGACGCCCCGGAGGATCTGTACCTGCGGTCCGAACAGGCCCTGGTCATGGGGCATCCGCACCACCCCGCCCCCAAGGCCCGCGGCGGCGCGCCCGCCGCGAGCTGGCTCCCCTACGCCCCCGAGGCCCACGCCCGCTTCCCGCTCGTCATGCTGGGCCTGCGCGAGGACCAGGTGGCCGAGGAGGGCGGACCGGCCGCCGCCGACGCGGTCGACGCGCTGGCCGGGATCCTGGACGGCCCGCGCCCGCCCGCCGGGTACCGGGCCCTGCCCGCCCACCCCTGGCAGCTCGAACTGCTCGCCGGACGGCCCGGGGTGCTCGAGGCCTTCGCCGACGGCCGGCTGCTGCGGCTCGGCCCGACCCGGCTGCCGGTGTGGCCCACCGCCTCGATCCGCACCGTGCACGCCCCGGGTCCGGACGCCGACCTGTTCGCGAAGTTCAGCCTCGACGTGCGGATCACCAACGACGTGCGCCGGCTGTGGCGCCACGACCTGCTGAAACTGTGCCGGACCGATGCCGCCGTCGAGGCCGCTTTCGCCGATCTGCGCGGGCGTACGGGATCCGGAGCGGTCTGGCTCGCCGACCGCGGGTACCGCACCGCGTCCTTCGCCTTCGAGGAGCTCGCCGTGCTGGTGCGCGACGGCCTGCGGACGCGGGTGGCCGAGGGGGCGACCCCGCTGCTGGCCGCCGCGCTCGCCGAGGACTTCCGGGGAAGTCCCCTCGCGGCGGCGGCCGACCCCGTGCGCTGGTGGCGGGCGTACCTGCGTCACGTCGTACCTCCGGTGCTGTACCTGTTCGCCCGGCACGGGATCGTGCTGGAGGCCCACCTGCAGAACTGTCTCGTCGCGGTCGACGCCGACGGCCTGCCGGTGCAGGCCCTCTTCCGCGACGCGGAGGGGGTGAAACTCCCCCCGGACATGCCGCGCGGGGCGGCCTGGGAGCGGCTCGTGTACTGCCTGGTCGTCAACCACCTGGCGGAGGTGGCGGCGACGCTGGCCGAGCACCGGCCGGAGCGGGCCGCGGAGCTGTGGCCGGCCGTCGCCGAGGAGCTGCGGCGCTTCGACGCCGCGCACGGCCTCCCGGAGATCGCGGACCTCCTGTCCGCCCCCGCGCTCCCGGCCAAGACGAACCTGCTGCTGCGGTGGACCCGCGCGGACGGGGCCGACGCCCGTTACCTGCCGCTGCCCAACCCGCTGCGGGGGTAGGGGCCGACGCGTCCGGGAGCGGGATTTGGCCAAGGTGGTGCAGGCCGGGGCAACCGACGTACCGAAAGGTATAGACCAATGCTAGGTTGGGCGGGCAGACCGCGCAGTCCTTGACCACCCGTCAGAGGAGAAGCCATGCCCTCCCCGTCGCGGGGCGGCGCCCCGGCCGCCATGCCCAAGTACCAGCGGATCGCCGCAGAGCTGCGGGCCGAACTCCACCGCTCCGCCCACGACTCCGGCGGCCGGCTGCCGTCCGAGCGCAGCCTCGCCACCCGGTACGGGGTCAACCGCCAGACCGTCCGCGCCGCGCTCCAGGAGCTGCGGGCCGACGGGCTGATCGTCACCGGCCGCCGGGGCACCCGGGCGGCCGGGAGCCAGGCCGCACCGGCCGCACCCGCCGCACGAGCCGTACCGGCGGCATCGCCGCCGCCGCGGCGGGCGCCGGCCGCTCCGGGGAGCCGCCCGCACCCGGCCGGGACCCCGGGTGGTCCGGCCCCGCACGCGGCCGGAGCGGGCGCGCGGGCCGGGGGGACCGTGACCCGGCTCACCCTGGTCACCGTGCCGCCCTCGCTCGCCGCGCTCCTGGGCATGAGCGGCGGCGCGCGCACCCTGGTCCACCACCGGCGCGTCCACGGCCCGGGCGGTGAGGCGCTCCGCCACGCCGTGACGTACATCTGCCCGCGCACCGCCGCCCGGACCCCGGAACTGGCGCCCTACCTCGACCGGTCGGCCGCCGCCCGCGACGAGGACCTGCGGCCGTTGCACCGCTGGCTGGAGCGGGCCGCCGTCCGGGGCCGGACCGCCGAGACCATCACGATGACCCGCACCATCCGGCCCGAGGCCCCGGACGCCGCCGGCGGTCTGTCCGTACGCCGCCTGCTCCACGACGCCTCCGGCCGGCTGATCGCCGTCACCGATCTGGCCTTCCCGACCTGGGACCGGCTCACGTTCCACCGCCGTCCGGAGGCCATTGGATTCCGCGTCAGTTAGGCCTTCCCGGAAGGGCCGGAAGGGCCGGAAGGGCCGTAAGGGCCGTAAGGGCCGGACCCGGTCCCGCCGGGCGTGCGGTGCCGGCTCAGAAGCGCAGCGCCCAGGAGTCGAGACGGCCGGTGTGCCCGGCGCGGGTGTCGAACACGCGCAGCCGCCACACGCCGTTCGCCGCGCCGACCTGGGCCGGGGTGGCCGTCGGGTGTCCGGAGAGGTGCAGGGCGGCGGCGCCCGCGACGTGCGGGGTGGCACCACGCGGCCGAGGTGATGAAGTCGCCGGGGGGCGAACAGGTCCACGAGCGGGCCGTGGTTGGAGTAGTCGGAACGCCGGTCACCCTCCCCGGTCGCGCCGACCGTCAGCGCGCTCTCCACCCGGGCGGGGGAGTGCCCGGAGGCGACGGAGGCCCGGACGGCGGAGTCCAGGACGTCGTCCGCCTCCCCGCCCAGGCTCATGTTCGCCACCGCCGGCTTCACGGCGTTGCGGGTGACCCAGTCGACGCCCGCAACCACCTGCTCGACGGTGCGCGAACCCGCGTGGTCGAGCACCCGCACCGCGACGACCTCCGCCTTCTCGGCGACGCCCGCCGTGGTACCGGCGAGCGTCCCGGCGACATGGGTGCCGTGACCGTGTTCGCCCCAGGAGGTCATGTCATCGTCGACGCCGTCGTAGCCGTAGGAGGCGCGCGGGCGACAGTTCGGCCGGTAGCCGTTGAGGGCGTAGTCGAAGGTGCGGCGGATCTTCCCGCCGAGACGTTCGACGACCGTCCGGCCCTCGGCCGTACGGGAGGCCGCGCGGCCGGGTCTGAGCAGCACGAGGTAGCTGCCGGAGACGGCGCCGGGCGCCCCGGCGTAGCGGACTGCGCCCTCGGCGGGGCCGGCGGCGGAGGGGGCACCGAGGGCGAGAGCGGCGGCGAGCGCGGTTCGCAAACCGGCCACTGGTTGGAACAACTGCCTTTCACCAGGCCTAAGATGGCGAGAGCCCTGGATGTCCGCGCAGGAAGACAGGGCGCTCGCCATCTCCCCTCGGCGGACATCCGCCCGACGAGGAAAGGTGAAGCGATGCTTTCGCGCGCCCACATCACACCCATACTGATAATTTCCGGGTCGGGTGCGGCGATCGGTGCACTCGGCCCTCTCGCGGGCACATCCGACAGCCCTGTTTTCCACGCGGTGAGCACCGTGTTCTCCGGTGGCTGGTCGTGGGCGTGTTTCGCCTTCCTGGTCGGCTGTTTCCGTCCGTCGAAGGCCGAGTCGGCCTTGCTCGCCTCCCTGGGACTGGCCATCGGTGTGGCCGTTTACTACGGGCTCAAGGCTCTGAGTCCGCTGGAACCGATCGGGATGGACGTCGCGGTCACATCGAGCGGCGCGGACACCTGGTCGGACATCCTCTTCTGGGGATCGCTCGCTTTCCTTTTCGGCGCCCCGCTGGGACTGTTCGGAAACCTGGCGCGGATCCCCGGTATCGCCGGCCTTCCGTTCCGTCTGCTCGTTCCGCTGATCGCCTTTTTTGAGACGAATGTGCGGCTGGATGTGGAGGTTGCGGCCGCGGGGCCCGGCGCCGGATCCGCATGGAGCGTGATTCGTGTGCTTGCCGTCCTCACCGCCATGGTTCTTGTGGGACACATGGTGTGGGGGTGGCGCACTCGGCACGACGGCCCGGGAGTCGGGTCGGTTTCGGACTGAGCCTGTCGCCGTGCGCGAGCGAGCCTTCGGCGTACGGAGATGACCGCCGGCGGCGGCCGAGGGGCTCGCCCGTCGGATGGCCCGTCCGCCGCTCGGCCGCCCGGCCGCTCGGGTACTCAGGCCGTCGGGAGCGGGGGCGCCGGGGGTCTGGCCGGTGCGAGGCCGTCCGTTTCCGGGGACGCGGTGTCGCCGAAGGCGTCGCCCGCCGGGACGAGCGCGACCGGGACGCCCGGCTCCGGGTCCGGGACGGGGTCCCGGGGCGCGGCGGGGGCGCCGGTGAGGAGGGCGAGGAGGCCGGCCACCTGGACTCCCGCCTCGGCAGGATGGCGGAACACGGCACCCGCCGAGATCTCGTACCGGTTGCGACGTCCGTCACGCACCCGCTGGAGATATCCGTCGGATTCCAGGTCGGCGACGATCGTCTGCACGGTGCGCTCGGTGAGCGCGCACGTCACGGCCACATCCCGCAAACGCACGGCCGGATCCCGGGCGATGGTCACCAGGACGCGGGCGTGATTTGTCAGGAATGTCCAGTTCTGTCGACGTGTCATGCTCCCCATGCCGTCATCATGCGGTACATGATTCATGTCACGCAAGACGCGAAACGGGTTTCCGGTAATTCTTGACGTACGAGAAGAAGAAGGCCAGCATCTACGGCAGTCAAGGTCCCGCGCCGCAAGCCGACCAGCCCAAGGAGCGAACCCGAATGCCGGTTTCCGCCAGCACCACCTCCAGCGCCGTCCCCGGCACCCGTACCGTCGAAGCCGCCGCGCTCCCGTGCCCCCGCCGCACAGCCGAGGCCGCCCGCACCGCGGGCCTGCCCCGGATCGACGAACCCCGCGAGATGGCTCCGGCCGATGCCCGCGAGCTCTCCAAGGTCTTCTTCCGACGCCTTCGTGTCCTCGAAGAGGGCACCCCGGAGTACCAGTACGTCCGCAACACGCTCATCGAGATGAACGCCTCACTCGTCCAGTACGCCGTGCGCCGCTTCCGCGGCCGGGGTGAGAACGGCGACATCGAGGACATCGTCCAGGTCGGCACCATCGGCCTCATCAAGGCCATCGACCGCTTCGACCCGGACCGCGAGAACGAGTTCTCCACCCTCGCGATGCCGTACATCACAGGCGAGATCAAGCGCCACTTCCGCGACACCACCTGGGCGGTCCGCGTCCCGCGCCGGCTCCAGGAGCTGCGCATCGACATCGCCAAGGCGAAGGAGGAGCTGACCGTCAGGCTCGACCGCTCGCCGACCGTCGCCGACCTCGCCGCGCACCTCGACCTCACCGACGAGCAGGTCATCGAGGGGCTGGTCGCCGCGAACGGCCACACCAGCGGCTCCCTGGACGCCCCGCAGGGCGAGCACGGAGACGGCCCCGCCGAAGGCCACACCCTCGCCGACGTCATGGGCGAGGAGGAGCCGGCCATGGAGCTGGTCGAGGACATCCAGACCCTGGCCCCGCTGCTGGAACGCCTCAGTGAGCGCGAGCGCGCCATGCTGCGGATGCGCTTCGGCGAGGAGCTGACCCAGGCCCAGATCGGCGCCGAACTCGGGATCTCCCAGATGCAGGTCTCCCGCCTGCTCACCCGGCTGCTCGCCCACCTGCGGGCCTCGATGCTGGCCGACCCCGGCCCCGAGCCCACCCACGCGTCCGCACGCACCGTCTGACCGGAGTCGTGACGCGCACCGTGAGCTGCGTCACCCGGCCGTTTGCCGGGGCCGGGCCGGGGCAAGCGCGCCACTGGAGCGGAACCACGCCCTCCGGCCGATCGGGCCGCGGGCGCGGACCGCGCGGGCCGATCCCGCCCCGCTCCCCGGCCACCGCCGCCAGCGGTGCGCCGGACCCGGTACGACCCACGAGGTGCATGTGTCCACGCTCCAGGCCGAACACGTCTACAAGGTGTTCGCAAGGCGACCCGGCGACAGGACGGCCGCCGTCCGGGCCCTCGAACGCGGCGCCGACCGCGACGAGCTGCGCGCCGACGGCACGACGGCGGCCGTCATCGACGCCTCCTTCCGCGTCGAGCCCGGCGAGATCTTCGTCGTCATGGGGCTCTCGGGCTCCGGTAAGTCCACCCTCCTGCGGATGCTCAACGGTCTGCTGGAGCCCACGGCGGGCCGCATCCTCTTCGACGGCGAGGACCTCACCGGGCTCGGGGCGCGTGAGATGCGCCACGTACGCTCCACCCGGATCTCCATGGTGTTCCAGCACTTCGCGCTCTTCCCCCACCGCGACGTGCTGGCGAACGCCGCCTACGGTCTGGAGGTCCAGGGCGTCCCCCGGGCCGAGCGCGAACGGCGCGCCGCCGAGGCGCTGACGCTGTGCGGGCTCGGCGGCTGGGAGAAGTCCTGGCCCGACGAGCTGTCCGGCGGCATGCAGCAGCGCGTCGGCCTCGCCCGCGCCCTGGCCACCGACGCCGACCTGCTCCTGATGGACGAGTCCTTCAGCGCCCTCGACCCGCTGATCCGCCGCGACATGCAGGACCAGCTCCTCGAACTGCAGCGGACGCTGAAGAAGACCATCGTCTTCATCACCCACGACCTCAACGAGGCCATGAGACTCGGCGACTCCATCGCCGTCATGCGCGACGGCCGCATCGTCCAGCAGGGCACGGCAGAGGACATCCTCACCCGTCCCGCCGACGACTACGTCGCCTCCTTCGTGCAGGACGTCGACCGCTCGCGCGTGCTCACCGCCGACGCCGTCATGGACGAGGCCCCCGACGACGCCCCCGACGGGGCGGACGGCTGCACCTGCCCCACCGTCAGCGCCGACACCCCGCTGGCCGACCTGTGCGCCGTCAGCGCCCGGGTCCCGCACGCGGTGAGCGTCACGGACGCGGAGGGGGCCGTCGTCGGCTCCGTCCCGCAGGACCGGCTCATCGCCTTCATCGGTGACGAACAGCGGCCCCCGATGGCCTGCGCCTGCGCGGAGGTGGCCGCCTGATGCCCCGCCTGCACCTCGGCGCCTGGGCCGACAGCACCGTCGACTTCCTCCAGCGCCACCTGTCCTGGCTCTTCGACGCCATCAGCACCGTCGTGACCGGCCTCTACGACGGCATCGACGCGGTGCTCTCCGCGCCCGCCCCGCTGCTCTTCGCGGGCATCCTCGCGGTCGCCGCCTGGTGGCTGCGCGGGCTGCTCGCCGGCCTGCTGGCCTTCGCCGGATTCGCGCTCGTGGACTCGGTGGCGCTGTGGGACGAAGCCATGTCCACGCTGTCGCTGGTCCTCGTGGCGACCCTCGTCACACTCGTGTTCGCCCTGCCGCTCGGCGTCTGGGCGTCCCGCTCGGACCGGGTCAGCGCCACCCTGCGGCCCGTCCTGGACTTCATGCAGACCATGCCCGCCATGGTCTACCTGATCCCCGGCATCATCTTCTTCGGCGTGGGCGTGGTCCCCGGCATCATCGCCACGATCATCTTCTCGCTGCCGCCGGGCGTACGGATGACCGAGCTCGGCATCCGCCAGGTCGACGCGGAACTGGTCGAGGCCGCCGAGGCCTTCGGCACCACCCCGCGCGACACGCTCGTGCGGGTCCAGCTCCCGCTGGCCCTGCCCACGATCATGGCGGGCGTCAACCAGGTCATCATGCTCGGCCTGTCCATGGTGGTCATCGCCGGCATGGTCGGCGGCGGCGGACTCGGCGGCGCCGTCTACCGCGCCATCGGCAACGTCGACATCGGCCTCGGCTTCGAGGCGGGCGTCTCCATCGTCATCCTGGCCATGTACCTGGACCGGATGACCGGTGCCCTGGGCCGCCAGGTCTCCCCGCTCGGCCGCCGCGCCCTGGAGAAGACCCGGTCGGCCGCGAGCGGCGCGGCCCGGCTCTGGAGCCACCGTCCGCAGCCCGCGTACGCCGTCACCGGCGCCGTCGTCCTCGCCCTCGTGGCCGGCGGCATGAGCACCTTCGGCGCCCACGAGGAGCAGGGCCCGGCCGGCGCCGCCGACATCGGCAAGGGCCGCAAGGTCTCGCTCGGCTACATCCCCTGGGACGAGGGCATCGCCTCGACCTTCCTCTGGAAGGAGCTGCTGGAGCGCCGCGGCTTCAAGGTCGACGCCCGCCAGCTGGAGGCCGGCGCGCTCTACACCGGCCTCGCCGGCGGCCAGATCGATTTCCAGACCGACTCCTGGCTGCCCGTCACGCACGCCCAGTACTGGCAGAAGTACGGGAACAAGCTGGAGGACCTCGGTTCCTGGTACGGACCCACCTCGCTGGAGCTGGCCGTCCCCTCGTACATGAAGGACGTCCGCTCGCTGGCCGACCTCAAGGGCAGGTCCGGCGAGTTCAAGGGCCGGATCATCGGCATCGAGCCGAGCGCCGGCGAGATGTCCATCCTCAAGGACAAGGTGCTGGGGGAGTACGGCCTCGACGGCGAGTACGAGGTCGTCGACGGATCCACCCCGGGCATGCTCGCCGAGCTGAAGCGGGCCTACGAGAAGAAGGAGCCCGTCGCGGTCGTCCTCTGGTCCCCGCACTGGGCCTACTCCTCGTACCGGCTCACCAAGCTGGAGGACCCCAAGGGCGCCTGGGGCAAGGGTGACGGCATCCACACCCTGGCGCGCAAGGGCTTCTCCGACGACGAGCCGAAGGTGGCCGAGTGGCTGCGCTCCTTCAAGCTCACCGAGGCCCAGCTCACCGGCCTGGAGGCGAAGATCCAGGAGACCGGCAAGGGGCAGGAGCAGCAAGCCGTGCGCGCCTGGCTGAAGGACCACCCCGAGGTGGACGAGCTCACCTGACCGGGCCCTGCCGCCCGAACCCTGCGTACGCCGCGGCGCGCGGGACCGTCGTGGTCCCGCGCGCCGCGGCGTTCCCGGTGCGGCCGGTTCAGCCCACCGGCACCCGCTCGGCCTCCGGCCGGGCCGCCCGGTGCTCACCCCCGCGGGGCCGCGGTCGCAGCGGCCACCACAGGGACCGGCCCAGCAGCGCGGCCAGCGCGGGCACGAGCACGATCGACAGGACGAAGGCGGAGAGCAGGATCCCGACCGCCGTCGCGAAACCGGTCTGTTGCGTACCGGGATGCGGGCTGACGGCCAGGCTCCCGAAGGACGCTGCGAGCACCAGCCCGGCGGTCGCGATCGCCGGCGCGGTCTGCCGTACGGCGCGGGCCACCGCAGCCCGGGCCGGTCCCGGCCGCTCCATCTCCTCCCGGATCCGGTCGCTGATCAGGATGTTGTAGTCGGTGCCCAGCGCCACCACGAACAGGAACAGCACCAGCGGGAGCGTGAAGTCCACGCCGGGCCGACCCAGCCCGTGCTGGAAGACCAGCGTCGAGGCCCCCAGCGTGGCGGCGAAGCCGAGTCCGACCGCGAGCATCAGCACCAGCGGCGCGAGCACGCTCCGCAGCAGGACCAGCAGGATGACGGCGATCAGCACCGCGGCCACCGGGAAGATGACCTTCAGGTCCTTGTCGACGGCCACCGCGATGTCGGCGAACACCGACGCCGTTCCGCCGACATGGGCCTCGGTCCCGGCGGGCAGGTTCGCGCGGACCGTCTTGCGGACCGGCCCGGAGACGAGGTCGCGGGCCTCCTGTCCGGCGGACTCCACCGTCAGCAGCAGGTCGATGCGGGCCGCCTTCCCGTCCTCGCTGAGCACGGTCGGAGCCACCCGGCCCACTCCGGGCACCCGGGCGAGCGCCCCGGCCAGCCCGGCCACCCGGTCCGCGCCGAGCGGCGCGCCGTCCCGGGCGGCGACGAGCACGCTCGTCGGGTCCGAGACCCCGGCGGGCAGCGAGCGGGAGATCTCCGCGGCCGTCAGCACGGCACCGGTCCGCTCCCCGTCCCCGCCGGACTGCCCGTAGTCCACGCGGATGCCGGCCAGACCCGCCGTCAGCGCGCCGAGCAGTACCACCGAGGCGAGGACCAGCGCCACCGGACGCCGGGCCGTCAGCCCGCCGAGCCGCCCCGCCAGGCCGGCGCGCGGCTCCCGCCGCAGGGCGCGCGAGGGCCAGAACATCTTCCGGCCGCTCACGGCCAGCAGTGCCGGCATCAGCGTCAGGCTGCCCAGCAGCATCACCAGCACGGACACCGCGATCGCCGGGCCCAGCACCCGGAACTGGCCGAAGGAGGCGATCCCGAGCGTGGCGAACGCGGCGACGATCGTCAGTGCGGCGGAGGTGACGGCCGTCCCCACCCGGCCCGCGACCTCCGCGGCGGCCTTCCGTCCCGTCTCCCCGGGGTGCAGCCGCAGCCGTTCGCGGAAGCGGAACAGCAGGAAGAGGAAGTAGTCGATGCCGATGCCCATGAGCACCACGTTGATCAGCGCGGGGGTGGAGGGGGCCAGCCGGATGCCCGTCGCCATCGACGCCAGGATCACCGACCCGGCCGCCGCGCCCCCGATCACCGCCATCGCGAGCAGCGGCAGCAGCGCCGCGAGCACACTGCGGAAGACCAGTACGTGGAGCAGCACGATCAGGCCCATGACCACCGCGCCGACCACCGTCGACCGGGTCTTCTCCGCGTCGGCGGTGTCCACCGTCGCGGCCAGCCCGCCCGTGAACCCCGTGCGCAGGCCCGCCTCCCGGAACGCCGTCCGGGTCTGCTCCCGGAACTCCCGGTAGGTGGACTGCACCCCGGGGTCCTGCGGATTGCCCTTGAGCTCCACGGACAGCAGCCGGAAGGAACGGTCCGGGGCCGTCATCCCGGCGCCGATCCGGGGGATCTGGGAGTGGTCCTGGGTGAAGGGCGGGTCGTCCTTGGTCCTCGGCATGACGATCTTCCGTCCCGCCAGGCGCGCCGACACCTCCTCGATCCTGCGTTCGTCGGCGGCGCCGAGCGCGCCGCCGTCCGTACGGGCCACCAGCACGGTCACCGGATCGCTGTCGGGCCGTGCGCCGAAGTGGTCCTCGGAGATCCGCAGCGCGGCCGCCGAATCGTAGGTGGCGGGCAGGAAGCCGTCGTTGCCGGGCTGGGTGGCGCGGAAGACGAACACCTGGCCCAGGATGGTCAGCCCGATGCCCAGTACCGCCCAGAGGACGATCACCTTCCATGCGTTCCTCGTCGAGCATCCCGTCAGGGCGCGGATCACTGTTCTCCTCCGGTCGGTCCGTTGCGACTGCGCCGGGGTGCCCGGCACGTATCCAGACCATCACCGGCCGGGCGGGAAAACGTCCTGGTCAAGGAGGAGTTCCCGGCCGGTACCAGGGTCCGGGGACGGGCCCGGACCAGGACTCCGGTCCTGGTCCGCAGCGGTCCCCGGGGACGGCGACCGGGGTGCGGGCCGGTGCGAGAATGGACGGACGAGGGCGGCCGGGACGGCGGTCCGTGGGGGAGGACCGACACCGATGAGCACGACGCGCGCCGACCGGCTGACGTGGACGCGCAACGACGCACTGGTGGCCGTCGGCGCCACGGCCGTGGACCTCACGGGCTTCGCCTTCGACACCCAGTTCGAGGACGCCCCGCTGGGGGTCACCACGGGGGCCCTGGTGGTGGCCGCGGGACTGGCCCTGGTCGCCAGGCGCCGCCACCCGGTGGCGACGCTGGCGGTGGTGCTGCTCCTGGGCGTGGTGGTGAACGTGGTCACCTCGGTGTCCCCGCACTTCGGTCTCGCCCCGTCCGTCGCCCTGTACTCGGTCGCCGTGGCCCGCGGCCCCGCGGTGGTGGCCGTGGCCGCCCTCCTGACGGCGCCGTTGAGCAGCCTGGGCCAGGGCGGCCTGCCGTTCGACTCCGGCTACGGCGTACTCGCCAACGTGGCGGCCACCCTCCTCGTCGTCGTCACCGGCCTCCTGGTCAAGCGCTGGCAGCGGGAGACCGAGGCCAACCGGATCCTGCTCGCCGACCGCGCGGTGGCCGAGGAACGCCGCCGGATCGCCCGGGAACTGCACGACATCGTGGCCCACCACATCACCACCATGCAGCTGATGGCGGGCGGGGCCCGGGCCAATCTGGCGCACGATCCGGAAGCGGCCCGCGAGGCCCTGGTGACCCTGGAGGGCTCCGGCCGGCTGGCGCTCGGGGAGATGCGGCAGCTGCTGGACGTGCTGCGGGCCGGGGAGGAGCCGGAGACGGCCCCGCCCGCCCCGCAGCCCGGTGCCGGGGACCTGGACCGGATCATCACCGAGTCCCGGCTCGCGGGGATGGAGACGGAGTTCACCGTACGGGGCCCGGTCCGCCCGCTCCCGCCCACCGTCGGCCTGACGGTGTTCCGGGTGGTGCAGGAGGCCCTGACCAACGCCCGCAAGCACGCCGGGGACGCACGGGCCCACGTACGGCTGACCTACCGCCCGGACGAGGTGACGGTGGAGGTGAGCGACGACGGACCGGGCAGCGGATCCGGAACGGCCCCCGAACGGCCGCCCGGCCGCGGCGGGTACGGTCTGATCGGAATGCGTGAACGCGTCGCCCTGCAGGGCGGCACCCTGGAGGCCGCCCCGCTCGACGCGGGCGGGTTCCGGGTCGAGGCCCGGCTCCCGGTCCCCTCGGGAGCCGGTACCGCCGACGGAGAGGAATCCCCCCGATGATCCGCGTGCTCATCGCCGACGACCAGCCGCTGGTCCGGCGGGGACTGGCCCTGATCCTGGCCCCCCATTCGGACGTCGAGGTGGTCGGCGAGGCAGGGAACGGGGCGGAGGCCGTGGAACTGGCCGGCCGGCTGCGCCCCGACGTGGTGGTCATGGACATCCGGATGCCCGAGCTCGACGGGGTCCAGGCCACCGGCGAACTGGCCCGCACCCGGCCCGAGTCCCGGGTGCTGGCGCTGAGCACCTTCGACATGGACGAGTACGTGGTCGCCGCCCTGCGCGCGGGCGCCTACGGCTTCCTGCCCAAGGACGTCTCCCCCGAGGAACTCATCGCGGCCGTCCGCACCGTCCACGCCGGCGAGGCCGCCGTCGCGCCCCGCCTGCTGACCCGGCTGATCTCCACCTACGTACGGGCCTCCCCGCGCGAGCCCCGGCCCGCCACCGCCCCGGCGTCGCCCACCGGACTCACCCCGCGCGAGCTGGAGATCTGGCGGCTGCTGGCCGGCGGCTTCGACAACGCCGAGATCGCCGCGGAGCTGGACATCAGCATCTCCACGGTCAAGAACCACATCACCGGCATCTTCGGCAAGCTCGGCGTCCGCGATCGGGCCCAGGCGGTCATCGCCGCCTACGAATCCGGACTGGTCGAGGCCGAACGGAAGCCCGCTTGATCACCAAGTGTCCGCAGAGCACCCGGTGCGGACCGGTGGAATCCCCTCTGACCAGCCGGAACACTGGAGGATTCGCCCGTGCGGAGCAGGCGTCGGTCATGGCACAGTGCGTGGAGTGACCCCGCCCGACCAGGGAGCCGCCATGCGTGATCCGCAGACCGTGCCGCCACCGACGCGCGCGCTCGCGCCCGAGTTGCGGGCGGTGCGGCCGGGCCCGCTGCCCTCCTGCCCGGTGTGCGCCGAAGCCCCGGAACGGATCTCCTGGCGCCAACGCCCGGGCGAGCCGGTGCTCCTGGTCTTCGAGCCCTGCGGCCACCGCCACGGCTCCCCGGCCCCGCCGGTCCTGGCCGTCACCCCGCCGGCGCCGTACCCCGGGCGATGAGCGCGCCACGCCGCTCCTCCAGCATGTCGACGCACTCCCGGATGCCCGGCGCGGGCTCGGGGGAGGCGTCACGGACCGCCTTCACCGCCATGATGCGGCGGTCCAGCAGCAAGAGGCCGTCCACGTGCGCGCGTACGTCCTCGGGCAGCGTCTCCCAGACCGGGACGACCGGGTTCTCCATGGCCGTATTGAACCCCGGACCGAACCCCCGTGGCCAGGGGCCCTTGCGCCCCGCGGGTCAGCCGCCGGGGACCGGACCGCGCATGTGCGCGCTGACCCACTGGATCAGCGCCCCGTCGTGCATGCCGGGGACGTACGTGCGCGCGTTGTGCCCGCCGCCCTCGTCGACGTGGAACCTCGTCTTCACGGGGCCCGTTCCGTACTGCCGGATGAAGTTCTCGACCAGCGGCCGGCAGCGCACGTCGCTGCCCTTGGTGCCGACCTGGAAGGCGAGGTAGACCTCGGGCCCCTTGCGGTCGATGAGCCGCCGCGCCAGCTCCGGCGGACTGTTCTCCAGCTTCTCCCGGGGATACCCGCGCCACAGACGGGAGTCGGGCAGGATGTCGGGACCCCCGGCGATCACGGCCTTGAACCGGTCCGGCTTCTGCAGCACCGCCTTGAGCCCCGCGAAACCCCCGGTCGAGCTCCCCATGAACGCCCATCCGTCACGGGACTTGATGGTCCGGAAGGCCGACCGCACCAGATCGGGCACGTCCTCGGTCAGCCAGGTCCCCATCTTCGGCTGCCCCGGGATGTCGCTCCCGTCCCAGTAGAGGCCTTCCTTCCCGTCCGTCCGGGGGTTGAGCACCGGCATGGCCAGGATGAACGGCAGGCTGCTGCCGTCCCTGGACCACGCGGAGATGCTCGCCTCCAGCTTGAGGTTGCGGTCCATCCAGTAGTTGACGGGGAAACCCGGCCCGCCCGGCAGCGCGATCATCACAGGGAAGCCACTGTGCGCGTACCGGGCCTCCTTGTACTGGGGCGGCAGCCACAGCCACACCTTGCCCGTGAACCCCGACTTCTTCCCCGCGAGGGTGGTCACCAGCACCTTGCTGCCGTCCTCCGGGATCGTCGCGGCGATCCTCAGCTCCGGCGCGGGGCCCGTGGGCAGTTGGGTCAGGGCGTCCACGGGCGCGCCGCGCGCCCGCCCCCCACCCTCGTCGAACCGTACGGTGTCACCCGTGTCGGAGAACGCGTCGTCACGGACGAGCGCACCTCCGACCAGAACCCCCGCGACGGCCACCGCCACCGCCGCCCCGATCCACCGGCGCCGTCGTGGGCGCCCGCGGTGCCGTCCCGCACCGACCGTGTCGTTCACGGCAGCAGTATGTCCCTTTCCGCCGGAAGCGGACCTGTGGCAGGCCCGTCGGGCGGACCTCGTATCCTGCAACGGAGCTCGGCCCCGAGCAGTTTCGAAGGGCCGTGCCGCGCCCCGGGCGCGCGCACGGCGGGAAAGGGAGACCCCTGATGGACGTGCAGCACTTCGAGCGGATCACCGCGTTCATCGAGGCGCGGCTGACCCCGCTGTTCGACGCGGAGACCGGAAGTGAGCGCGGTTTCGCGATGGACGACACCTCCCGGGCCCTGCGCGCGCTGCGCAACAGCGTGCTGGAGGCGTCGGCGGTGAAGGGGCTCTTCGAGCAGCGGGAGACCGCCGACCAGCGGATGCGCAACGTCATCGACCAGTCGGTGGAACACCACTGGGACGTGCTGCGCGGCATCGCCCGCCAGTGGGAGGACCACGCCGACTTCCGCCGCGAGTTCAAGCGCCACGCCTGGCAGCTCGAAGCCGCCCCGGCCGTGCCCGCCGAGGCCTGAGCCGCCCCGGTTCCCCGGGCGGCGCCGCCCGGGGAACCACGGCCGGCCCGAGGGCGGGGACTACCGGCTGGGCGCGCCGCCGATCAGGTAGTCGACCCGGCGCCGCAGTCCGCTCCAGCGCCGGTCGTGGTGGTAGGCGCGCTTGAGGGACCGTGCCCGTGCCCTCGGCCGTCGCCGGTAGAACCTGCGCGCCCACGGGGACACCGGCCGGGCCAGGCGCACCGCGGCGACGAGCGCGATCAGCGGGACGATCGCCCCGAGCACGGCCATCCGCGGCTTCCCCTTGAACAGGGCGACGACGGCCAGCAGCAGGTTGCCCACCACCGTCCCGACCGCGGTCAGCCGGCTGTGCTCCTCGTCCGGCGTCAGCCCGTCCACGCCGAGCGGCAGGAACCCGCACAGCAGCAGGGCCGCGAGCGCCGAGGTCATGATGACCACCTCGACGCTGATGGTCCCCTCCTTGCTCCAGTAGACGTCGCTCAGGTGCAGGATCAGCGCGAACTCGTCCAGCACCAGGCCGGTCCCCATGCCGAACAGCACGGCCGCGATGCAGGAGCCCCACCCCGTGCGGCCCCCTGCGATCGCCGTGAACCCGCCCACGGTCATCAGCACCACCCCGGGCACGGCGTGGTGCACGTGCAGTCCACCCGGTGTGACATTGCGGAACGGGCCCTTCCCGGCCCGGATCATCCGGGTGATGACCCGGGTGACGGCGAAGGTGACCACGAACGCGGACAGCGCCAGGAGCAGCGGCAGTTTGCCCGGCTCCAGGATGTTGCGGTACCACCATGAGCCCATGCCGTCACCCTCCCGGCCCCGGCCGGGCCGCGCACCGTGGGGACGGCCGTTCGGGCCCCGCGGCCCGTCAGGCCGCGGCGGCCCCCTGCCGCGGTGCGGTCGCGGCCTGGTCCGCCTCCCGGGCGGCCCGGCGCAGGGCCGCGTCCTCATCGGTGTCGGCGTCGTAGGAGATCAGCTTCGGAAGCAGCGCGGCCAGCAGTGCCACCGAGGCCACGCAGGCGAGTCCGCCGCTCCAGAACGCCGGACGGGTACCGGTCCACCCGGCCATCGTGCCCGCCCGGACCTGGCCGAGCTGCGGACCGCAGCTGTACGAGAGCACCTCGATGCCCGCCAGCCGCCCGCGCAGCTCTTCCGGGATCGTCTGGTTCCAGATCGTGGCCCGCCCCAGACCGCTCAGCATGTCGCCCGCGCCGGCCACCGCCAGGCACAGCAGGACGAGCCAGATCCCGGAGATCCAGCCCGCCGCCGCGATCGCCAGACCCCACACGGCCGCCCCGCAGACCACCAGCAGTCCGTGCCGCCGGACGCGCGACACCCAGCCGCTGGTCAGCCCCAGCACCAGGGAGCCCACCGCGCCCGCCGCGTACATCGGGCCGAGCGCCCACACCGCGTCGAGCTCGTCGGCGAGGAAGGGCAGGATGGCGTTCGGGAACGCGAAGAACATCGCCGCCAGGTCGACGGCGTACGTGCCCAGCAGCACCGGCCGGCTCCACGCGTACCGCGCGCCCTCGGCGATGCCCCGCAGCGAGGGGCGCGCCCCGCCGCCGACCGGGGGCGCCGGGCTGAGCCGCGTACACAGGAGCACCGAGACGAGGAACCCCACGACGGTGACGCAGTACGCGGGCGCGTACCCGGCGTACGCGACGACCACGCCGGCCAGCGCCGGGCCGGCGATCGCGCCGAACTGGTAGCGCAGCCCGTTGAGCGCGGCCGCGGCGCTCAGCTGGTCGTGCGGCACGATCCGCGCCATCAGCGAGTCCAGCGCGGGCCTTTGCAGTCCGGTCAGCGCGGACACCCCGGCCGCGACCACGTACAGCGGCCACAGCAGGGGATGCGGCAGCAGCGCGTTCACCAGCAGCACCAGGGACAGGACCCCGAGCCCGGCCTCGGTCAGCAGGATCAGCCGCCGGCGGTCGACGGCGTCGGCGAGGGCGCCCCCGTAGAGCCCGCAGACCAGCAGCGGGACCAGCTCCACCGCGCCCATGGCACCGACCGCCAGCGGAGAATCCGTCAGATGCTTGATCTGGAGCGGCAGGGCGATCATCGCCATGAACGAGCCGAAGAAGGTGACCGTCCCCTGGAAGAAGAGCAGCCGGAAGTCACGGCTGGAGCGCCACGGGGACAGATCGGGCAGTACGGAGGACAATCGGGATCCAGTCACAACGGATCATCGTGCGCGGGCCCCTCCCGCCACGGCAACGCATTTTCTCCCCGGACGGGCGAATACGCGGCCCCGCGCGTGGCATCGGCGTCCCGCCGTGGCACCCATGGTGCATGCCGCCGGTGTCCCCGTTCCTGCGCACGGCCGCGTCCTACGCGTGGCGCCTGCTGGTCGTGGGCGCCGCCGTGTACGCGGTCTTCGTCGTGCTGGGCCGCTTCCACGAGATCACCGTGGCCCTCTTCCTCGGCCTGGTCATCACGGCCCTGCTGGGCCCGCCCACCCGGATCCTGGCCCGATGGATGCCCCGCTCCCTCGCGGTCGCCGTGAGCCTGGTCGGCAGCGCCGTGCTGCTGATGGGCGTGCTCGCACTGGTCGGCGAGGCGGTGGCGGGGGAGAGCGGGACCCTGGTCAGGGAGTTCCGCGAGGGCCTGGTCAGCATCGAACGGTGGCTGGCCCGGCCGCCCTTCCGGCTGGACCCGCACGCCCTGTCCGACCTCCAGTCGAAGATCGGCTCGTACCTCTCCAGCCACCGCTCCACGCTGCTGAACACGGCCGTCACCGGGGCCGGGCAGCTCGTGCAGGTGTTCACCACGCTGGCGCTCGCGGTGTTCTCCTCGGTGTTCTTCCTGCACGGCGGCGGCCGGCAGTGGGCCTGGTTCTGCGAGCAGCTCCCGGAATGGATGCGCAGGCGGGTGGCCATCGGCGGGCGCGCGGCCTGGCGCACCTTCAACGGCTACACCCACGGGATCGTGCTCGTCGCGGCGACGAACGCCCTCCTCGTCGGGGTGGCCCTCTACCTCCTCGGCGTTCCGCTGGCCGTCCCGCTGGCCCTGCTGGAGTTCGTCGCCGCCTTCGTGCCGCTCATCGGGTCGCCGGTCGCCCTCGCCGTGGCCGCGGTGGTGGCCCTCGCGGCGAAGGGGCCGGTGACCGCGGCCATCGTGGTCGCGCTGATCGTGGTCATCGGCCAGATCGAGGGGCACCTGCTGCACCCGCTCGTGATGAGCTGGGCGGTACGGCTGCACCCCCTGGTGGTCGCGGTCTCGGTGGTCGCCGGCGCCATCGCGGCCGGAGTGGTGGGCGCGGTGGTCGCGGTCCCGCTGGTCTCGGTGACCTGGTCGGTCCGCTGCGCCCTGCGCACTCCCGCTCCCGGGCCGCCGTGACCGTGCGGTCCCCTTACCGTGGAAGGTGGGGGCGACGTGGAAGGCGGTTGCCATGGCGGAGCACACGGCCCGTGGAACGGCGGCGGGCGAGCTGGAGGACGGCCGGTTGCTCAAGGAGCTGGAGACCATCCACCGCACGCGCCACGAGACCCTGCTGCACGGGTCGGACGACGCGCTGGCCACGCACACCCAGCGGCTGAAGGAGCTGGAGGAGGAGTACCTCCGGCGCCATCCGCGGCGTGCCACCGCTGCCGGCCGGACGCGTACGGGGGCCCGCGCCCGTACCACGGCCGAGGACTGACACCGGAAGCTGGTCCGCCCCGCGAATGCGCGGGGCGGCACACGCCTTCTGCCCGACGCGGCCCCGGCGAAACCCGGACGGCCGAACCGTGCGTGCGTGGCGCCCACCCCTCGGTGAGGTGAGGGGGAGACGATTGCCTATCAGGTGAGCCTTCTTTGCATCGTGTGAGACAAAAATGTATCGTACGAGGCGAAGGAGGCTCATTCCATGCGTGAAGAAGAACTGCTCGATGCCGTGGCGCGCGTCCTTGCGGGCGATCACAGCGCCTCGATGGTGCAGATCGCCGCGGGCGTCGGTACCAGCCGCGCCACGCTCGGCCGCCGCTACGCCACGCGCGAGGCGCTGATCAAGGCGGTCGCCGCCCGGTCGATCGAGGTGGTCGACGGCTGCCTCGCCCCCGCCGACCTGCACGCGGAGCGCGCCGACGGCGCCTCCTTCGACGCGGCGCTGGAGGAACTGGTCGTCGCCCTGCTGCCCGCCGCCCACCTGTACGGGTTCACCTCGCGCGACGCCACCGTGCTCGCCGACCCCGCGTTCCGCGCAGGGATCGAGCGCCAGGACCAGCGGGCCCTCGCCTTCCTCGCCCTCGGCCAGCGGCTCGGACGGCTGCGCACCGACCTGCCGCCGTACTGGATCTGGTACTCCCTCTGGGGCCTGCTCGACGCCGCCGCCGAAGGCGTGCGCGACGGCCACCTCGCCCGCCGGGAGATCGGCCGCCTCGTCCTGACGTCCTTCCTCGGGGGAGCGCGTCCCCCCTGGCCGCAACCCGCCCCCACCGCCTGATCCGCCGCCCCGGGCGGCATGCACAGACCAGAACGGAACCCCATGCACACCCCCACGCGGGACCCGCGCCGCTGGATCGTCCTGGCGATCCTCTCCGGCAGCCTCCTGCTCATCTCGATGGACACCACGATCCTCAACGTGGCCTTCCCCTCGCTCGTCGCCGACCTGCAGCCCGGCGCCGTGCAGCAGCTGTGGATCATCGACGTCTACGCCCTCGCCCTGTCCGGCCTGCTGGTCACCGCCGGCGCCCTCGGTGACCGCTGGGGCCGCAAGCGGCTCCTGATGACCGGCTTCGCGATCTTCTCCGTGGCCTCGCTGATCGCCGTGTTCTCCACCGAGGCCTGGCACCTGATCGCGGCCCGCGCCCTGCTCGGCATCGGTGGCGCGGCCATCATGCCGTCCACGCTCTCGCTCCTGCGCACCGTCTTCACCGACGCCAAGGAGCGCGCCTTCGCGCTCGCCGTGTGGGCCGCCGTCTTCGGCGGCGGCATGGCCTTCGGCCCGGTCGTCGGCGGCCTCCTGGTCCAGGACCACGGCTGGCACTCCGCCTTCCTGCTCAACCTCCCCGTCGCCGCCCTGATCGTCGCGGCCGGCCTGCGCTACCTGCCCGAATCCCGCAACCCGCGCAGCACCGGCCGCTGGGACTGGGCCGGTGTCGCCCAGTCGATCGTCGGCATGCTCGCCCTCGCGGGCGGCATCAAGGAGCTCGGCAAGGCCGGGGTCGGCGACCCGCTGCCGTGGGCCCTGCTGGCCGTGGCCCTCGTCGCGCTCACCGTGTTCGTCCGCCGTCAGCTGCGCGTGGACACCCCGCTGCTCCAGGTGCGGCTGTTCACCAAGCCCGCCTTCAGCGTCGCCGCCGCCGCGATCTTCCTGCCGATGATGGGGATGGGCGCGATCCTCTTCCTCGTCACCCAGTGGTTCCAGTACGGCCAGGGGTACACCCCGCTGGAGGCCGGACTGCGGCTGCTGCCCGCCCCGCTCGCCCTGATCTGCGCCTCGATGGTCGCGCCCACGCTGATGCAGCGCTTCCCGATCCGGCACGTCCTCGGTGCCGGCCTGGTGGTCCTCGCGGCCGGCATGGCCCTGCCCTGGAGCCTCCAGCAGTTCACCGGCCTCGGCTACCCGGCCTTCGCGGCAGCCCTGACGGTCATGGGCCTGGGCGCGGGCCTCGCGACCACCGTGGCCTCCGTGACCCTGGTCTCCACCTCGCCCGCCGACGAGGTCTCCAGCGCCGCGGCGATAGAGGAGACCTGCTACGAGCTGGGCTCCGCGATGGGCGTGGCCGTCCTCGGCAGCACCGCCGCCGCCCTCTACCGGGGCAACCTGCCGGTGCTCGACCTGGACGGCCCGGCCGCCGATGCCGTACGGGACTCCGTGGGCGAGGCCGCGCACACCGCGCAGCAGCTGGGCGGAGCCGTCGGGCAGGCCCTGCTGGAGACGGCCTCGCAGGCCTACACGCTGGCGATCACCCCGGCGTTCCTGATGGCCGGAGCCCTCGCGGTCGCCGCCGCGGCCACCACCTGGGCGCTGATCCCGCACGACCTGCGGCCCACCGAGGACCACTGACCCGTCGGCCACCCGGGGCCGTACGGCCACCCAGGCCCTACGGCCCCTACGGCCCCCGGTCCGCCGGTCCGCCGCTCCCGATCCGCCGCTCCCGGCGCCGCCCTCACCGCGGTGCCGGGAGCGGCCCCGTCTCCGGGGAACCGGCCCGGACCGGAGCCGGGTGCGGGGCCGCCGGGGCCGGGCCCAGCGTGGTCGTGCCCGGGGCCGCCGCGCGGTGCCCGAGCCCGGTGCGGTACGCGTCCATCGCGGCCTCGGTGCGGCCCGCCCGCCGCAGCAGGTCACCGAGCAGCCGGCACACGTCCGCCAGATCGCCGTCCGCTCCGCTGCGCTCCAGGAGCGACAGCGCCCGCACGTAGTGCTCCTCGGCCGCCTCCGTCTCCCCGCGCTCCTGTGCGACCAGCCCGAGCAGCCGGTGCGCGCCCCCCGCGTGCACGGCCGCCCCGGCCACGCTCCCACCGGCCGCGTCCGGTTCCAGCAGCCCCGTGACCAGGTCCACCGCCTCGTCGTACCGGCCGAGCCGCCGCAGCACGTCGGCCAGCTCCACCTCCACCTGCGCGGTGTACAGCACCGCCCGCCGGGCCGTCAGCATCTCCCGCGCGCACCGCAGCTCCCACTCGGCCGCGTCCAGTTCCCCGTGCTGCGCCCGGACGTACCCGCGCATCCAGTGGCAGTGCGCCAGGTCGGTGCGCAGCCGCAGTTGCCGGTACACCGCCTGGGCCTTGGCCAGCGCGGCGTCGGCGTCGGCCGTCCGCCCGTCGGCGAGGAACGTCCGCGCCACCTGCCGGTGCATCCCCGCCACCAGCGCGGGGTCCCCGACCTGCGGGGCCAGCGCCAGCGCGAGTTCGGCGGCCTGCGCCGCCCGGGTCCGCGCGCCCATGTCGAGGTACGGGCCGATCACCGCGGTGTAGAGCAGGACCAGGGCCTCCGGATCCCCGAGGCCGCCCGCGTTCAGCGCGTCGATCGCGGACTCCAGCAGGTAGCAGGCGTAGCGCAGTTCACCGGCGAGCAGGTGCACGACCGCGCGGCCGCGCACGGCCCGCGCCCGCCGCGGCAGCGGCTCCCCGGACAGCAGCAGTTCCGCCGCCTCGAAGTGCCCGGCGGCCTCGGTCAGCGCCCCGGACTCCAGGGCGCACTCGCCGAGTCCGAGCAGCGCCTCGGCCCGCTCGTCGGTGAGGCCCAGGCGCTCCGCCTCGGCGAGCAGCCGGCCGAACTGCGGGGCCGCCTCCCGCGCCGTGCCGGTGGCGAGGGTGCTCTGGGCGTCGGTCAGGGCGAGGCGCAGCGCGGTGGCCAGGCCGGCCGGCCGCCCCGTGGCCAGCTCCTCGAACGAGGTCCCGAGCCGTCCGGCGAGGAAGCGCAGGGCGGTCTCCGAGGGCCGCACCTTCCCCGCCTCCAGGGTGGACACGTAGGCGGGGGTGTAGTCGGGCTGCGCCAACTGCCTCTGGGTCAGCCCGCGTTCCCCGCGCAGCCGCTGCACCCTGCGCCCGATCTCGGCCGGTTCGTCCATGAAATCCCCTCGCTGTGCCGACGCTTGCTCCAACTCCCCAGTATCGAGCGGGAGTCACCCATTGCGCACGCCCCGCGCGCCGCCTAATTTAAGCAGCCGGTTCAGCAGACTTAAGTTCGCGCTTAACACGCTTCTCCGACCCCCCACCCCACCCCTGCTCCAGGCGGAGGACTTCATGACACCAGCCGTCCGGCCGGCCCTGCGCGCGGCCCTCGCCGCGCTCTGCGCGGGCGCCGCACTCCTGACCGCCACCGCGCCCGTCGCGGCGGCCGAACCGCCCCACCGCACCGCCGTCGAGGTCGAGATACCCGGTCCGGAGCACGGCGGCGAAGCCGGCTCCGGGCACGTGCGGGTGCCGGCCACCGGGCCCGCCAAGGCCGCCTCCCGCCTCTCGGGGGCCGCCCGGGAAGCCGACGGCCAGGTCACCAAGATGATCGACAACGGTCCCACCGCGGACCGGCTGGACGTGGTCGTGATCGGCGACGGCTACACCGCCGACCAGCTCGGGCAGTTCCACGCCGACGCCCGCGCCAAGTGGGCCGAGGTCACGGCCGTCGAGCCCTACACGACCTACCGCGACCTCTTCAACGTCTGGACCGTGGACGCGGTCTCGGCCCAGTCCGGCGTCTCCGGCGACCCCGGCCCGGACACCGTCCGCGACACCGCGCTCGGCTCGTACTTCTGGTGCGAGTCCATCGAGCGGCTGCTGTGCGTGGACCAGCCCAAGGTGGACGCGTACGTGGCCAAGGCGCCCGCCGCCGACCTGGTCATCGTCCTCGCCAACAGCGCCAAGTACGGCGGGGCCGGGTACAACGAGCCCAGTGCCACCCTCGGTTACGAGGGGATCTCCACCGCGTCCGCCGGACACCCCAAGTCCGGCCAGGTGGCCATCCACGAGACCGGGCACTCCCTCGGCAAGCTCGCCGACGAGTACTTCTACCCCGGCGTTCCCGACTACGAGAAGTACACCGGCCCCGAGCCCGCCGACGCCAACACCTCCACGCTGGACGCCGACAAGATGGCGGGGCAGCGGGCCAAGTGGTACCGCTGGCTGGGCGAACCGTCCCCCGACGGCGGGACCGTCGGCGCGTACGAAGGCGGCGGCTACTACGTCACCGGCCTCTACCGCCCCACCGACAACTCGATCATGCGCGTGCTGGGGAAGCCCTTCAACCTCCCGGGCGTCGAGGCGATGATCGGCGGATTCCACCGCCACGCGAACCTCGTCACCGCGCTCACCCCCACCGACCGCGCCCTGCGACCGTGGCACACCGCGAAGGCGGCCGTTCCGCGCCTGGCCGGAGCGGACGGACGGCAGCCGGTGGTGCGCTGGTACCTCGACGGACGGGAACTCAAGCGGTTCGCGGGCCGGGACGAGGTGCGCGTGGCCGACCTGTGGCTGCTCGACCTGCGGGCCCACAAGCTGACGGTGACCGCCGAGGACCGGACCCCCGCGGTCCGCGACCCCGCCGTGGCCCGGACCCTCACGTCGACGGTGAGCTGGACCGTCCGGCTCTGACGCGGGCGCGGGCGCGGTCGGCCGGGTGACGGCGCCGGTTCAGGTGCGTCGCGGCCCGGCCGCGTACGTCCAGAACCCGCGCATCACCGCCGGCGGGGTAGGGCCGTTCATCTCCAGCTGGGTCAGCAGGACGGCGGCCGTCCCGGTGGACGGCACGATGTGCGCGGCCGTGCCCGTACCGCCCACCCAGCCGTAGCGGCCGGGGACGTTCCACGGATCCCGTGCCGCGACGTCCACGGAACCGCCGAAGCCCCAGCCCTGCCCCTCCAGGAACAGTTCGCCGCCCCTGCGCTGGGCCGGTGTCAGCCAATCGGTCGTCATCTGCCGTACGGAAGAGGGCTTCAGCAGGGCCCGTCCGTCGTCGGCGCGCCCTCCGGCGAGCAGCATCCGCGCGAAGGCGTACAGGTCGGGCGCGGTGGAGACCAGACCGCCCGCGCCCGAAGGGAACGCGGGCGGGCGGCTCCACTGGCCGTCGGGGGCGTCCACCAGCTCCGGCGCACCGCCCTCGGGACCGGCGCGGTAGTAGCCCGTGAACCGGCCGAGCACGCCCTCCGGGACCGAGAACGCGGTGTCGGCCATCCCCAGCGGCCCGAAGATCCGCTCCGTCAGGAAGCCGGGCAGCGTCCGCCCCGAGACCCGGGCGATCAGCACGCCGAGCACGTCGGAGCAGGTGTTGTACAACCACGCCTCGCCCGGCTGGTGCAGCAGGGGGATCCGGGACAGGGCCGCCATCCACTCGTCGGGCGGCGCGATCCGCTGCGGCTCCGGGGAGCCCTGCCGGAGCTCGCTGAACAGCAGTCCGACGGCCGGGTGGCTGAAGTCGGACGGGAAGCCCCAGCCGGCCCGGAAGGTCAGCAGGTCCTCGACCGTCACGGGCCGCAGGGCCGGCACCACGTCGTCGACGGGCCCGCCGGGCCGGCGGACGACCACCGGCGAGGCCAGCTCCGGCAGCCAGGGCGCCACCGGGGCGTCCAGGGTCAGCAGACCCTCCTCGGCGAGCATCAACACCGCGGCCGCGATGACGGGCTTGGTCAGCGACGCCACCCGGAACAGCGAGTCCGGGGCCATCGGCGTGTCCCCGCCCGCCTCCGCGTGGCCGAGGGCCACGGACTCGACCCGGTCGCCGTGCGCGACCAGGGCCACCGCACCGGGCGCCCCCGCGCCGCCCACGTACGGTTCCAGGACCTCGCGCAGACCGCTCATGGCTTCACCTTCCGGAGGGCGGGGTGGGGGTGGGGCGCCCGGAGCGGGTCCCACAGGGCGCGGTGGTGTGCGGAGGCCGCGTCGACCGGACGGATCCCGCCCGGTCCCGGAGCCAGTATCAGCACGGAGGCGGCGCGAGGGGCGAACCGCGGCCACACGGCGGCGCCCGGCCCGCCCGGCCCGCCAGGCCCGTCGGGCCCCTCCGGCCCGTTCGGCGAGGTCCCCGGGAGGCTACGGCCGGGGGAGTGTCCGGCCCGCAGCCCCGTACGGGCGCGGCACAGACCCGTTTGCCCGCCCCGAATGGCGCAGTGCCGGTCCGGGGCGCTGAATGTAACGAAGCGTGCGATTCCCATGACGCACGATGACCGGCGCGCGACGTGTAGACCCGCGTGTCGGCGAACGGAGCTTTCCATGAATGACCCCAGCACCCTCGCGGCCACCCCACACGACGACCGCGACGGTCCACCCCGCACCCCGGACCCCGCCCCGGGCCGACCCCCGGCCGGCACCTCCGCCGCCACCCCGGCCCCCGCCGACGGCGCCCCGTCGGTCACCGCCCCGCCCGCCCCCGCCCCGGCGGCGGTGCCGCCGGAGCCCGGTCCCGGCGCCGGGAACCACCCCGGACCCCCCAACGAACCGATGCGCACCCTGCTGGAGACGGCGGCCACCTGCCGCCCCGTCGAGGAGGTCACCGCCCTGGTGAGCCTCCTGAAGCAGACCGGCCAACCCCCCAGCCCCGGCCACGACGCACTCCGCGCGGCCGCCGTCTCCCGGCCCGTCCACGAGGTCCGGCGGATGGTCGCCCTGCTGGCCGAGCAGCCCCAGGAGGAGGCCGAGGCCGACATCACCCTGCGGGCCGCGGCGGTCGGCCGGTCCATCGAGGACGTCGCCCTCCTGGCGAGCATCCTGGGGCCCGACAAGGCTCCCGAAGGGCCTCCCGGCGATCCTGTCGGCGGGCCCGCCGACGCGTCTCCCGCCGCGTTCCGGCCCACCCGGCCGCCCCTGGCGCCGCCCCCGCCCCCGGAGCGCCGGCCCGCTCCCGCGGCGCCCCCCGCGCCGGTGACCGTCCCGGCCCGGGACCGGGGCGCGTTGCGCCACGTCCTGCGCTGGCCCACGGCCGCCGCGCTGTCGCTGTGCGGGGTCCTGCACCTGCCGCAGGACCTGGCCGCGGCCCTGCCCGGCGGGGACCCCGCCCGGTGGGCGGCACCGGCCACGGCCCTGCTGTGCCTCCTCGTCGGCGCGCTGCTGGCCATACGGGACACCGCGGTGGTCTGGCGGGCCACGGCCGTGGCCGCCCTCGCGGTGGTCACCCTGCACGTCGTGGGCGGTGTGGTGTTCTTCGACCCGCTCCTGGGCGCGCTCGGCGGGGCGTACCCCTGGGCCGGCGTCACGGCGGTGCTCTGCCCCGGCGCCGGGGCGGTCCTGGCCGGCCTGGCGCTGACGTACCGGCCGGCGCACACGGGGTCAGGCGGTACCGCCTGACCCCACCCGGACGAGGGGCCCCGGCCGCTTACTGCGCGGCCGGGGCCCCTCTCACCGTGCCAGCAGGTTCACCGCGCCCGTGAACACCCCCGGCAGGCGGGCCGCCAGCGGAACCACCCGCCCGGCCAGCGCCGGCCGCCCCCGCGCCCACAGCAGGCCCGAGGTCAGGACGCGGTACGCCCGCGACAGTTCCCGCCAGGCGCGCTCGTACTCCTGCGGCCGGCCCGCGCGCACGCACCGTACGGCCTCACCCGCCGCCGCGACGGCCAGGGTCAGCCCCTCCCCGGTCAGCGCGTCCACGTACCCGGCCGCGTCCCCGACGAACAGCACCCGCCCCGACACCCGGGCCCGCGCCCGCTGGCGCAGCGGCCCGGCGCCGCGCACCCCGGCGCCCGGCGCGGGGGGCGGCAGCCGGGCCGCCAGCGCCGGGAAGCGGTCGGCCAGCTGGACGTCGAACGGCGCCTGGCGCGAGGTCAGCACCGCCACACCGATCCGGTCCGGTCCCAGCGGGGTCACGTAGGCCTCGCAGTCGTGCGCCCAGTGCACCTCCACCAGGTCGCTCCACGGCGCCACGGGGTAGTGCCGGCGCAGTCCGTACCGCGCGGGCCGCCCCGCCGTGGCCGGTACCGCCAGGCCCAGGGCGCGCCGCACCGGGGAGTGCAGTCCGTCCGCCGCCACCAGGTACCGGGCCGTCAGGCCGCCCGCGCCGACCCGGTGTCCGTCCTGGCGGACCTCGCCGGCCCTCCGCGCGAGGACCCGTACGCCCAGCTCCCCGGCCCGCGCGGCGAGCGCCGCCTGGAGTTCGGTACGGCGGGTGCCGCGCCCCGGGCCGGAGCCGAACAGCCCCTCCGCGCTCCGGCCCGTGACCCCGTCCACGTAGCGGATCCCGTGGAAGGGCCGGCCGCGCACCGGTACGCCCAGCTCCTCGAACCGGCGGACGGCGCCCGGCATCAGGCCCTCCCCGCAGGCCTTGTCGATCGGGGTGGGCCGCGGTTCGAGGACGACCACCTCCAGCCCGGCCAGCGCCCCGTGGATGGCGGTCGCCAGTCCCGCCGGGCCGCCGCCCGCGACCAGCAGGTCGATCACGGCGCGACCCCCGGGAGTCCGGAGGCCCTCGCGATGCCCGGACCCTCGGCCGGGTCGGGGGCGGCGGGCCGCCCCGCCCCGCCGCCGCAGGTGGCCAGAGCCCGGTCCTCGCAGGTGATCCGGACCCGCAGCAGCAGGGCGTTGAGCACCGTGAACGCGGTGGCCGTCAGCCATGCCGAGTGCACCAGGGGCAGCGCGAGCCCCTCGGCCACCACCGCCACGTAGTTGGGATGCCGCAGCCACCGGTACGGGCCGCCGGTGACCAGCGGCAGTCCGGGGACCACGAGCACCCGGGTGTTCCAGCGCGGCCCGAGCGTGGCGACGCACCACCAGCGCAGGCCCTGCGCCGCCACCGCGAGGCCGAGCGCCGTCCAGCCGAGGGCGGGCAGGAACGGCCGGTACGGCGCTTCCAGCGCGCAGCCCACGAGCAGGGCGGCGTGCAGCGTGACCATGGCCGGGTAGTGGCCGCGGCCGTACTCCCGGGCGCCGCGCGCCAGGCTGCGGACGGCGTTGCGCCGGGCGGTGACCAGTTCGGCGATCCGCTCGGCCGCCACCAGGGCGAGGAGCAGGAGGTAGGGGAGGAGGTAGGGGGTCGTCGGCATCAGGACCTCACCAGCGCAGCAGGACGAGTTCGGAGGCGAAACCCGGGCCGAAGGCCAGCATCAGCCCGACCGATCCGGGCGGCGGCGGACCGGCGGCCTCGACGGAGCCGAGGATGTGCAGGACGGACGCGGAGGAGAGGTTGCCCGCCACGGCCAGGGAGCGGCGGCTGTGCGCGAAGGCGCGCTCCGGCAGTCCCAGGGCCCCGGCCAGCACGTCGAGGATCTTCGGGCCGCCGGGGTGGCAGATCCAGGTGTCGACGTCCGAGGGCTTGAGGTCGTGCCCGGCGAGGAAGGACTCGACCTCCTCCGCCACGTGCAGCCGTACCAGCTCCGGCACCTCGCGGCCCAGCACCATCCGGAAGCCCCAGTGGCCGATGTCCCAGCCGAGCAGGTGCTCGGTGCCCGGGTAGAGGCGGCTGCGCGCGGCCACCACCACGGGCCCGGCCCCGGTGTCGTGCAGGGGATGGCCGGCCCCCACCGCCAGCAGGGCTCCGGCGCCGTCCCCGAAGAGCGCCCCGGCCACCAGGTTCGCCATCGAGGTGTCGGTGGGCTGGAGGGTGAGCGAGCAGAGCTCGGTGGACAGCAGCAGTGCCGCCAGCCCGGGACGGCCCGTCAGCTGTTCGTGCAGCAGTCCGAGTCCGGCCGCGCCGCCCGCGCAGCCGAGGCCGAAGAGCGGCATCCGGCGCACGTCGGGGCGCAGCCCGGTGCGGGCCACGAGCCGGGCCTCCAGGGAGGGGGTGGCCAGTCCGGTGACGGTCGTCGACAGCACCAGGTCGATCTCCCCGGCCGTCAGGGCGGCACCGGCCAGGGCGCGTTCCACGGCCGCGGCGCCGAGGTCCAGGGCGGCGCGGACGAAGAGGGCGTTGGAGGCGCCGAAGTCGGTGCCCGGACCGTAGCGTTCCAGCGGGAGCGCGAGGTGACGGGAGTCGACCCGCACCGAGGCGTGCACACGGCGCAGCAGGGCGGGGTCCGTGCCGGGCGGCAGACAGCGGGCGAGCGCTTCCGTGATCTGCGGCTGGGGGTACAGGTGGGGCGGGAACACGCTGCTCACTGCCAGGACACGTGTCATTGGCCCAACATAGGGAAGAACGGCCGCCATCCGGCGAACGGCGCGAAGGGTGTGCAACGGACGTGCCGTCACGGCGTAGCGTGACGCCGTGCCCGCCCCCGGTCCCGCTTCCCTGCCCGCCCCCGGTCCTGTCTCCGGACCGGCCGCCGTCCTTCCTCCGGCACCGCCCGCCGCGCCCGCCGCCCTCGTGGGCGGACTGCTGCGGGCGTGTCACCCCGTCCCCGCCGCCGGCGTCACCCTCTTCGCGGGGGCGCTGGCCGCCGCTGCCGGGCGCGGGCCCGCCGGCACCGCCCTGACGGCCGCCGCGGTGGCGGCGGGGCAGCTGTCGGTCGGCTGGTCCAACGACCGGGCCGACCTGCGGCGCGACCGCGCCACCGGCCGCCGCGACAAACCCCTGGCGACGGGCGTCCTGCCCGCCGCCGCCGTGACCCGCGCCGCTGTCGGCGCGCTGCTCCTGTGCGTGCCGCTGTCGCTGGCCGCGGGGCCGCTCGCGGGCGCCGCGCACCTCGTGGGGGTCGGCGCCGCCTGGGCCTACAACCTGCGGCTCAAGGCCACGGCCGCGTCCTGGGTCCCGTACGCCCTCGCCTTCGGGCTGCTCCCGGCCTTCGTGACGCTCGCGCTGCCCGGAGGGCCCTGGCCGCCCCTCTGGCTGGCCGGCGCCGCCGCCCTGCTCGGCGCGGGCGCCCACTTCGCCAACGTCCTCCCGGACATCGCCGACGACCTCGCCACCGGGGTGCGCGGGCTGCCCCAGCGCCTCGGCGCCCGCCGGTCGGCCGCGGTCGCCGCCGGGCTGGTCCTCGCCTCCACGGCCTGCCTGCTCCTCGGCCCGCCGGGCCCGGTCGGTCCGTACGGCCGGTGGCTGCTCGTGCTGACCTGCGCGCTGCTGTACGGCACGGCCCGGGCGGGCGGCCGGATGCCGTTCCTGGCCACGATGGGGGTCGCGGGGGCCGACGTGCTGCTGCTCCTGGTCCGCGGTGCGGGACTGCGCTGACCCGTGTCAGACGCGGGTGCGGGTCCACTCCAGGAGCCGCTCCGCGGGCCAGGTGTTGACCACCCGGCCGGTGGGCACCCCGCATTCCACGGCCCGCTCGCAGCCGACGATCTGCCAGTCGAGCTGGCCCGGGGCGTGCGCGTCGGTGTCGAGGGCGAAGAAGGTGCCCGCCGCCACGGCCAGGCGCAGCAGCCGGCGGGGCGGGTCCAGCCGCTCGGGCCTGCTGTTGATCTCCACGGCGGTGCCGGACTCCGCGCACGCCGCGAACACCCGGGCGGCGTCGAACTCCGACTCGGGGCGCGTCCGGCCCGTGACGAGGCGTCCCGTGCAGTGTCCGAGCACGTCCATGAGGGGGTTGCGCACCGCCGCCAGGAGCCGGCGCGTCATGGCCGGGGACTCCATCCTCAGCTTCGAGTGCACCGATCCCACCACCAGGTCGAGCTCGTCCAGCAGCTCGGGCTCCTGGTCGAGGGAGCCGTCGGGCAGGATGTCGCACTCGATGCCGGTGAGCAGCCGGAACGGCGCCCACCCCGCGTTCAGCTCCGCCACGGTCCGCAGCTGTTCGCGCAGCCGTTCGGCCGTCAGGCCCCGGGCGACCGTCAGGTGCGGCGAGTGGTCGGTCAGCGCCGCCCAGTCGTGTCCGAGCGCGGCGGCGGCCCTGCCCATGGCCTCGATCGGGCTCCCGCCGTCCGACCAGTCCGAGTGCACGTGGCAGTCCCCGCGAAGGGCCTCGCGCAGCGCCGCGGCGGCGGGGGTGGGCGGCGGTCCCCCGGGCATCGCGGCGACCTCGTCCTCCAGGGCCCGCAGGTACTCCGGGACGTCACCGGCCAGTGCCTCGGTCACCACGCGGGCCGTCTTCGGTCCGATGCCCTTCACCGATTCGAGGGAGCCGGCCGCGGCCCGCTCGGCCGTCTCCCGCTCGCCCATGTGGGTCAGCGCGGCGGCCGCGGTACGGAAGGCCCGCACCCGGTACGTGGGGGCCTGCCCGCGCTCCAGCAGGAAGGCGATCCGGTCCAGCGCCGCCACCGGGTCCATGGGGCACCTCCTCCCGGGCCAGTGTCGCAACGGACCGCCCGCCCCGCGACCGCCCGCCCCGCGACCGGCGCTCCACGAAGGGCGGCCGACGGACCGGCGGTCGGCGACGGGCCGCTCCCGCGGTGGTTCAGCCGCCGGAGGTGAGGGTGAACAGGGCCCCGTCGGGGTCGCGGAGCGCGATGGAGCGTTCCGTCCCGGTCGTCGTGACCACCGAGACGGTGCGTCCGCCGAGGTCGAGGGCGGCTTCCACGGCCGCGTCGAGTTCCGGGACGCGGAAGTGGACGTGCCAGCGGGGCCGGGTGTACGGGTTGTAGGCGCCGGGCTCCACCGGGCCGCTGTCCAGCCGGGCGACCGGATCGCCGTCGTGGCGCAGGACGACCTGCTCCTGCTCGTAGGAGACCTCGCAGCAGCCAGGGCGGCCGGTGGCCCACTCCAGCACCTCGCCGTAGAAGAGCGCGGCGTCGAAGGCGTTGCGGGTGCGCAGTTCCAGCCAGGCCGGGGCCGGTCCCTTGCCCACGCGCCAGCCGGAGGCGACGGGTCCGGCCCAGATCCCGAAGACCGCGCCGTCCAGGTCGGCGACCAGGGCGGCCCGGCCGCCCGAGGGGAAGGAGACCGGACCGACCGCGACCGTCCCGCTGCGCTCGCGGATCCGGCTCGCGGCCACGTCGGCGTCGTCGACGGCGAAGTAAGGGGTCCAGGCCACCGGCACGGCCAGGTCGACGGCCAGGGCGCCGATGCCGGCGACCGGGACGCCGTCCAGCACGGCCACCGAGAACCCCTCGCCGAGCCGCGCGGGCCGGAAGGTCCAGCCGATGACCGCGCCGTAGAAGCGCTGGGAGGCTTCCAGGTCGCGGGCCATCAGGCTCACCCAGCAGGGGGCGCCGAAGACGTCCTTCGCAGAAATTTCCACGGACAAGAAGTAGCGCCCGCCGCCCCCCGGGGCCGTGCAGGCGCGCCAGCGGGTCATCACCACCAGTAGGCGGGGTACCTCGGTGCCTTGCGGCGGATGTGGGAACCGGCGTAACCGGTGAGGACGAGGAGCACGGTGGATCCGAAGAGCAGGGGCACGAACCGGGCGGGCGCCGGGGTCTGCAGGACGGTCACCACGGCGGTGGCCACGGCCGGGGAGTGCGGGGTGCGGGCGAGGGTGAGCAGGGCGAGGGTGAGCCCGGCCGCCAGGGCCGCCGCCCAGGCGCTGCTGCCCGCCGCCGCGAGGACGGCGTATCCCGCGGCGGCGCCGATCAGATGGCCGACGACCACGCCGCGCGGCTGGGCCAGCGGCAGGGTGGGGGCGCTGTGGATCAGGGCGGCACTCGCGGCCAGCGGGGGGATGAGCACCGGCTCGTGGATCATCGCGCCGATCGCGACGAGGGCCAGCAGCACCGTCGTCGCCGCGCTGACGCTGTGGACGGCGGCGGCCGCACTCGGCCGGGCCGGGGCCCGGGGCGCGGTCGGGCGGGAATCGGTGGCGGTGGTGACGGGTGGGGTGGCGGTGGCGGTACCGGGGTTCATCGCAGGGTGGGTTCCGGGGCAGGAGGGCAGGGCGGCGGGGAACAGCGCGGGGAGCCGGGCCGCGGCCCGGTGATCGACCTCGGGCCGGGCCGCGCGTCCGTTCCGTGTACGGCCGACGCGATCCGGCCACGATTTTATCGTTCAGCCGTGCGACGTCGGCGGCGGGGGTGGCCCAGGCATCCGTGCGATGGGCGCGAGAACCCCGGAGCGCAGGCCCCGATCGTGTATGACTGCGGGTGCACGCGCGGACGGAAGGAAGGACCGGCATGACGACCCACCCGGACCCCACCGGGGTTCTGGCCGACCTCGACGCGGTGATCGCGGGTGCCCCCGAAGGGGCCACCGGCGCACTGTGGCGGCTGACCGCCGCGGCACGGGGGCTGGACGCCAACCTGATCCGCCTGCGCCCCGACGCCGTCATCGCGGAGCACGCCGAGCCCGCCCTCGACGTCCTGCTCGTGGTCGTCGACGGCGCCGGGCGGATCGACACCGAGGGCCGCTCCCACCGGCTGCGCCCGCACTCGGCCGTCCTGCTCGCGCGCGGTGCGCGGCGCTCGCTGACCGCGGGCCCACGCGGGATGACGTACCTGACGGTGCACACCCGGCGCCCCGGCCTGGGCATCGGGACGGCCCCCGGCGGGGCCGGCGCCGTCGGAGCCGGCCGTGGCGCGCCCGCCGCGCCCCCGGCCACCGGGCTCCGCGCCGAAAGCGCCGAAAGGGCCGAAGGCGGCGAGGCCGCATGCCTGCTGCACCGGGTCTGCCCCGACTGCGGCCGCCTCGCCACCGAATCCGACGCCCACTACTGCTCCCGGTGCGGTGCGGGGCTCCCCGACTGAGCCCACCCGGGGCGAGCGGCGGAGGTGCCGGGCGGGCGGGCGGGCGGGCGGGTCCGGGGACCTCGGGCCACTGGCGGCCATTGCTACGAAATCGTATAATCCGTAATCGTGAAGTCCGAATCCGTGCCGTCCGACTGGTCCGCCCTCCTCGCGCTCCAGCGGGCCACCCACGCCACCCTCCAGGTGCTCGCCGCGGAGCTGGCCGACCTGGACCTGACCCCCTCCGAGATCAACGCGCTGGCCAACCTGGCAGACGGCCACGCCCGTACCGTGTCCGAACTCGGCGCGGCCGCGGGCACCCGCCCCACCACGCTGACCAGCGTGCTCGACCGCCTGGAACGCCGCGGCCACGTCACCCGGGGCACCCGCCCGGGAGACCGCCGCGCGGTCCTCGTCGAACTCACCCCCTCCGGACGTCGCGCCGCCGCCATCATCCGGCAGGCCGTCACCGGCCTGGAGCGCCGGGCCCTCGCCGGCCTCCCCGACGAAGCGGTCGTCGCCCTGCGCAACGCCCTGAACGCTCTCACCGAGGTGTCCTCATGACCACCCCCGCGCCCGCCCCCGAGCCCGCCGCCCCCGACTTCGCGTCGCTGCTCGCCGAGGTGAAGGAGGCCACCGGCCGCTTCGGCCATCGCGAACACGTCCACCTGACCTGGCTCGCCGTGCGCCGCCTCGGCGTTCCCGCCGCGGCCTGCCTGATCGGCGACGGCATCCGCGCCCTCACGGTCCGCGCGGGCGTGCCCGAGAAGTTCCACGCCACCCTCACCCGGGCCTGGGTGGAGCTCGTGGGCCGCCACGCGGCCGACCCGGACGCGGACGGCTTCGCCCGCTTCGCCGACCGCCACCCCCACCTGTTCGACAAGGAGCTGCCGACCCGCTTCTACCGTCCGGGAACGCTCGACTCCCCGCGGGCGCGGGCCGGCTGGGTCGAACCGGACCTCGCCCCCTTCCCCCGGCAGGGCACCCGCCCGCACCCGGACCCGGCCGGGGACGCCGCCGCGGCCGGGCACCGCCCCACCGCCGCTGCCCGCACGGCCCGGCAGGAGCCGTGACGGAGGAGGACCCCGCGGGCGGACTGGGCGCCGCCGTGGCCGCCGGAGTGCGGGCGCTGCGCGCGGTCGCGCACCTGGACTGGTCCGCCCCGGCGGCGGGACTGGAGTGGAGCTGCCGGGAGACAGCCGTCCACCTGGCGGGTGACCTGACGGGATTCGCCGCGCAGCTCGCGGGCCGGGTCACCGGCTCCTACCTCCCCCTCGCGGTCGGCGCCGCCCCCGGCACCCCGCCCGGCGCCCTGGCCGACCTCGTCGGGGCGAGCGGGCTGCTGCTGGCCGCCGCCGTCCGGGCCGCCCGCCCCGACGACCGGGCCTGGCACCCGGCCGGCCCCGCGGGCCCCGGCGGCTTCGCAGCGATGGGGACCGCCGAACTGCTGATCCACACCCACGACATCCTCAACGGGCTCGGCGTCACCCACTGGCGCGGCGAGGACCCCGCGGCGGCCCGGGTCCTGGACCGGCTCTTCCCGCACGTGCCGCGCTCCGGGCCGGGCGGCCCCTGGGAGACCCTGCTGGCGGCCACCGGCCGGGCCGGCTTCCCGGGTCTGCCCCGGCAGCGGACCTGGCGCTGGTACGGGGACCCGGTCGTGGGCACCGGCGTCGTGCTCTGCGAGATCTCCCCGGCCCTCGCGCGCGACCTGGCCGGCGGCGGCACCGGCGGCTTCACCTGGACGGCCCACGGACCCCCCGAAGGGACGCGCACCGCCGCCGCGTCGGTGCTCCGGGCCCGGGACCGGGGCGCGTACCGGCCGGGCTGGGGACCGTACGCCATCGTGCGTTCCCGCGATCACCGCGCGATCGGCGGGATCGGCTTCCACGCCGCCCCCGACGCCGACGGCCGCGCCGGGATCCGCTACGACCTGGTCCCCTCCGCCCGCGGCCGCGGGCACGCCACCGAGGCCCTGCGCGCGCTGGCCCGCTGGGCCTTCGCCCAGCCCGGCGCGCACGAGCTGTGCGCCGACGTCGACGAGACGGACGAGCCCTCCCGGGCCGTGCTGCGCCGGGCCGGCTTCGAACACCGGGGAGCCGGCCGCTACGCACTGCGCGCGGCGGGGCGCTGACGGACGACCGGGGGCCTCCCGGGTTCGGGTCCCGGGAGGCCGTTCTCGGTGGTCTTCCGACCGCGGATCAGAACCCGCAGTTCGTGACCCACTTGTGCGAGGAGATCCGGTCGTTCCACTCCCACGGGATGTTGCCCGAGGAACCGTTGGGGGCGCAGGTGGAGGCGCCGCCGTAGCCGATGTTCTCGTAGACGCGGACATCGCCGAGCGAGCCCGCGTAGCCGTTGTTCCACCAGGACGAGGCCCGGTCGTTCATGTCGTAGTTGTTCCCGGCGCCGCACGTGCGCCAGTCGGAGTCGTTGCCGCTCCAGCCGCAGGCCGGGCCGCCCCTGTTGGTGTCCGCCCAGACCCAGTAGTTGCCGTCGGCCGCCACGCCGGAGGCGTCGGCCGGGGCCGCCGAGGCGGTGGTGAGGGTCGCGGGTACCGCGAGCAGCGGAAGGGCGAGCGCGCAGGCCAGCATCGTCTTACGGAACTCAGCCATGGGATCCTCCGGATCGTGTCGTGCTGTCGGTGCTGTCGGTGCTGTCGGTGCTTCGGTCGGATTCGGATGGGGACACGACGCGCTCCGCCCTGGGGAGCGCGTCGTTCTGGAGCCTTCGCCTGAGGTCGATCTCGTCCTGGTGGAGCGCGCGGACTTCATCGCCGTAGGTGTGGTCCAGAGTTCGGGAGACCCGGCTCAGCGGGGTGCCGGTCGCGCAGGTCGCCTCGGTGACCGCGAGGGCGGTCTCGGCCGCGTCGGCCCGCTCCGCCGGCAGTTCCTCGGCCAGGGCGGCCGCCGCCCGCCGGGAGGCCTCGGGGGATTCGTACGGGCGCCCGGACGCCCGCATGCAGGCCGCCCACCGCCCGACCGCCTCCGCGTACCGCGGGTCCCGGCGGACCCGCTCCTCCTGCGCGGGGCGGAGGTTCATCGTGACGACCTTGACGCGGAACCAGGCGGCCAGATCCCCGTAGAGCGCGCGCTGGGCCTGCGCGAGGCACCCCTCGGTGCTCGCCGTGAGGGTCATGCCGGTGGGGGCCTCGGCGGAGAGCCCCACCGGCGAGGCCCCCATCAGCGCGGTACGGGCGGCCGCCCGCTCGCGCGCCGACAGCCGGTGGAACCAGCGCTGGTTGGGATCGGCCTGCCGGGCGCGCTCGTCCTCGCGGGCGGCCCGGCCGCCGTAGCCGTTGGCCCGGGCCCACTCCACGTCGTCCACCCCGTACGGGAAGGAGCGATGCTCCCGCGCCGGCGGCTCGGTGACGGCGTACGCGAACCCGCGCTCCGCCATGCAGCGGCTGATCAGGACCTGTTCGGCCCGCGCCAGCAGCCGGGACGCCCCGGCGTCCGGCTCCGGGGCCGCCGCCGCGGAGCGCGGCCCGGGGGCCGGACCGGGATCCGGCCGGGCCGGCCCTCCGCCCGCGCCGCAGCCCGTGAGCGCCGCCAGCGCCACCGCCACGGCCAGGGCGGCCGCCGGGCCCCCTCGTGTTCGCCTCATCCGTACGGTCCTCCTCTCCGGTGCGTTCCGCGGCCGTGCCGTCAGCCCTGCCGTCCGCCGTGGCGACCGCGTGCCCGCCGTGCCACCCGTCCGGGTCACCCCCGTGCCCCGCCGTGCCACCCGTCCGGGTGCCGAGGTGTCCGCAGGCCGGCCGCCGCCGTCCGGACCCAGGTGTAGCCGCCCTCCGTTGTTCGCCGTCGGGGCCCTGGCAGCGAACAAACAATTGCTGAACAATCCACCCCGGACCGCAGCAAAGGGGCCGGGTGGAAGGGGCCGTGCATGGCACGCAAGGAACGTCCGCTGGAAGGCGGGGACGGGCCTCTGCTGGAGTTCGCCACCGCCCTGCGCCGCCTGCGCCACGAGGCCGGATCCCCGCCGTACCGCGACCTGTCCGCGCGCGCCCACTACTCGGTGGCCACCCTCTCCGGGGCCGCCGCGGGCCGCCGGCTGCCCAGCCTGGACGTGACCCTGTCCTACGTGCGCGCCTGCGGCGGCGACCCGGGGGAGTGGGAGCGCCGCTGGCACGCCGTCGCCGTGGAACTCGCGGTCGCATCCCCCGCGCCCGCCGGATCCGGGGACGCGGCGCGGGCCGCCGGCGCGCCCGGGTCCGCGCGGGAGGACGGCCCGGACGGGCTTCCCTACGTCGGACTCGCCGCGTTCCGCGCCGAGGACGCCGGGCTGTTCTTCGGCCGCGAACGCCTCGTCGGGGACCTCTTCACCGCCCTGACCCGCCACCGCGTCGTGGCCCTCGTCGGCGCGTCCGGAGCCGGCAAGTCCTCGCTGCTGCACGCCGGACTGCTGCCCCGGCTGCGCGCCGACGCTCCCGCCCCCACCGTCGGCGTGTTCACCCCCGGACCCCACCCCCTCGACCGGGCCCGGCAGGCCCTGGCCGGCCCCGAGGAGCCCGACTCGGCCGAACGCGTGCTGATCGTCGACCAGTTCGAGGAGGTCTTCACCGTCTGCGCGGACGCCGCCGAACGCGACCGGTTCGTCTCCACCCTCGTCGAGGCCGCCCGGCGCCCCGGCTCCGGCTGCCGCGTGGTCCTCGGCGTGCGCGCCGACTTCTACGCGCACTGCACCCGCCACCCCGAACTCGTCGAGGTGCTCCACGAGGCCCAGATCGTGGTCGGCCCGATGAGCGCCGCCGAACTGCGCCGCGCCGTGGTCGAACCCGCCCGGCGGGCCGGCCTGACCGTCGAGGGGAACCTCCAGGCCACGCTCGTCGCGCACGCCCACGGCCAGGTCGGCGCACTGCCCCTGCTCTCGCACGCCCTGCTGGAGACCTGGAGGCGCCGCCGCGGCGCGGCCCTCACCCTGGACGGCTTCCACGCGGCGGGCGGCTTCGAAGGGGCCCTGGCCCAGTCCGCCGAAGCGCTCCACGCCTCCCTCTCCCCACACCAGCAGACCCTCGCCCGACAGGTGTTCGTCCACCTCATCGCCCTCGGCGAGGGCACCGAGGACACCAAACGGCCCGTCGCGCGCGGGGAACTCGGCCGGGACCCCGATACCCGGACCGTCCTCGCCCGCGCCGCCGCGCTGCGCCTGCTGACCCTGGACCAGGGCGTGGTCGAGCTCACCCACGAGGCCCTGATCCGGGCCTGGCCCCGGCTGCGCGGCTGGATCGGCGACGACCGCGAACGGCTGCGCCGCCACCGCCAGATCGCCGAGGCCGCACGGGCCTGGGAGGGCGTGGGACGCGACCCCGGCGCGCTGCTGCGCGGTACCCGGCTCGCCCTGGCCCGCGAGATCCTCGCCCCGCCCGCCCTCGGACTCTCCGCCGGGGAACGGGAGTTCCTCGACGCCAGCACCGCGGCGGAGGCCGCCGCCGGCCACGCCGCCCGCCGTCGCACCCGCCGGCTGCGCTGCCTGGTCGGCGCGCTCGCCGTGCTCGTCGCGGTGGCCGCCGTCGCCACCGGCAACGCCGTGCGGGCCGAGGGGGAGGTCACCCGCCAGCGCAACGACGCCGTCGCACAGAACCTCGCCGAGACCGCCACCGACGTCGCCGCCACCCAGGCGGGCCTCGCCGTCCAGCTGAGCCTGACCGCCCACCGCCTCTCGCCCACGGCCCGGACCCGCGACAGCCTCCTGTCCACCCTGATGACCTCGCTGCCCGCGCACGACAAGGAGGTCGTCGCCCTCGCCTACCGTCCCGACGGGCGCCAGCTCGCCACCGCCAGCGGGGACCACACCGCCCGCCTGTGGCGCACCCGCGGCACCGACCGGCCCACCCTGGTGGCCACCCTCGCCGGCCACGGGGCCGACCTGCGCGCCGTGGCCTACCGGCCGGACGGCCGCCTCCTGGCCACCGCGTGCGCCGACGGCACCGTCCGGCTGTGGGGCGTGGCCGACCCCGCCCGCCCGGCGGTGTCCGCCGAACTGCCCGCGGACGGCGGTGACGTACGCGCCCTCGCCTTCGCCCCCGACGGCCGGACCCTGGCCACCGCCGGGGCGGACGGCGGCGTACGGCTGTGGGACGTCGGCGATCCCGCCCGGCGGCCGCCCGAGCGGACCGGGCTGCTCACCGGGCACCGTGACACCGTGCGCGCGGTCGCGTTCAGCCCTGACGGGCACGTCCTGGCCACCGCCGGGGAGGACGCCACCGTGCGCCTGACCGACGTCACCGACCGGACCCGGCCCACCGGGCTCGCCGTCGTCACCGGCCACGACACCGCCGTCTTCTCCGTCGCCTTCGCCCCCGACGGCCGCACCCTGGCCACCGCGTCCGGCGGCCGCGCCCCGGTCCGGCTGTGGGACGTCTCCGACCCGCGCGCGCCCGCCCAGGTCGCCGCCCTCACGGGGCACACCGACGTGGTCGGTGCGGTGGCCTTCAGCCCCGACGGGCGCACCCTGGCCTCCGCCGGCGACGACCGCACCGTCCGGCTGTGGAGCCTGCCCCGGGACGGCCGCCCCGCCGCGCTGGCGGTCCTGACCGGGCACACCACCGCCGTCGGCTCGGTCGCCTTCAGCCCCGACGGCACGGCCCTGGCCTCCGGGGGCTTCGACACCACCCTGCGGCTGGCCGACACCGACCTCCACCGGGCCCTCGCGGGGGCCTGCGCGCACACCGGCCCGCGGATCACGCGCGCGCAGTGGTCCTCGTACATGCCCTACCTGGACTACGCGCCGCCGTGCAGCGGTCTCGAACGCCCCTGAACCCCACCCCCACCCCCCCGGCCGCGGGCCCGACCGGCGGCCGGCTCCCCACCCCGGAAGGCGGTTCCCCGCATGGTGAGTTCCCAGGTACCCGTCATCGACCTCGGACCGTGGCGGTCCGGCGACCCCGCCGTGCGCGCCCGGACCGCGGCCCGCGTCGACGAGGCCCTCCAGGCCGCCGGCTTCCTGCTGGTCACCGGCCACGGCGTCGACCCGGAGCTGCCCGCCCGGATCCGGGAGGCGGCCCGCACCTTCTTCCGGCTGCCGCCCGGGACGAAGCGGCCCTACGCCGTCAGCGTCGGCGGGCGCGGCTGGCTCGGCCCCGGCGCCGAGGCCAACAGCTACGCCGAGGGGACGGCCTCCCCGCCCGACCTGAAGGAATCCTGGTCCTGGGCGGCGGACGACCCCACCGGGGTGCCCTCGGTGGACGCCGAGTGGTTCCGGCCCAACGCCTGGCCCGCCGAGGTACCGGAGCTGCGACCGCTGGTGAGCGGATACCTCACGGCCATGCGGGCCCTGTCCGACGAGCTGCTGGAGCTGCTCGCGGTGGCCCTGACGCTGCCCGAGGACCACTTCACCCGGCACACGGGCCACCCCACCTGGGGGTTCAACGTCAACTGGTACCCGGGCGCCGCCACCGTCGGCACGCCCCTGCCCGGCCAGTTCCGCATCGGCCCGCACACCGACTTCGGCACGGTGACGGTCCTGGACCGGGAGCCGGGCGCCGGCGGGCTCCAGATCCACACCGACGCCGAGGGCTGGCAGGACGCCCCGTACGACCCGGCCGCGCTCACCGTCAACATCGGCGACCTGCTGGCCCGCTGGACCGGCGACCGCTGGCGGGCGGGCCGCCACCGCGTCCTCCCGCCGCCCGCGCACGCCCCGGCCGAGGAACTCCTCTCCCTCGTCTACTTCTACGAGTGCGACCCGCACACCCGGGTCGAGTCCCTGCCCGCGCCGCTGGGACGGGTGGTGCACGAGCCGGTCGACTCGCACACCTACCTGCGGGCCAAGCTGGACGCGATCACCGTCTCCTGAGACCGGCCGCCCGACGGCGGGGGAGGGGACCCGATTACCCCTGGTCGGCCGCGTTCGGCAGGATGAGGGCATGACCGAGATCCGTACCCCCCGCCTCATCCTGCGCCGCTGGAGCGACGACGACCTCGTCCCCCTGTCGGAGATCCACGCCGACCCGGAGGTGATGCGCTGGATCGGCGACGGCTCCGTCCTCGACCTGGACGAGACCGCCGAAGCCATCGAGCGGTGGGAGGAGGAATGGGACGACGAGGGCTTCGGCGTGTTCGCCGTCGAACTCCTCGCCTCCGGCGAGCTGATCGGCGCCGTGGGCCTGACCGTCCCCGAGGGCCCGGCCGAGGTGGAGCACGCCGTGGGGATCTGCTGGCGGCTGGGCCGGCCGTTCTGGGGCCAGGGCTACGCCTCCGAAGCCGCGCACGCCACCTTGGAGTTCGCCCTCCAGGACCGCGGCCTGGACCGCGTCGTCGCCGTCAACCGGTCGGGCAACGAGGAATCCGAGAACGTGGTCCGCAAGCTCGGCATGAAGCAGGACGGCAACGTGACCGACCCGGAGTCCGGAGCCCTCCTCGTCCTCCACAGCATCGACCTCACCGAGTACGAGGCCTGACCCGCCCCCGCACGGGCCCCGGCCGTCCGCATCGGCCGATCGGACGACCCCCGGGTCCACCGGACCGCCCTGAGCCCCGCGCCACCGGGCCGACGGCCCGGCGGGGGAGCGGGCACCACCATGGGGCCGGGGCCGGGGTGCGAGCGGCACAGGGACGGACGCTCCGCCCGCCCCGGACCGGAGGAACCGTGGACCCGCGGTTGGCGCACCGGCTCGGCATCCGCCCGGCGACGCTGCTCACGCGGGAGCGGGCCCGACCGGTCGCGCCCCGGCGGAGGTGCCGGCGGGCACGGCCGCCCTCGACACCCATCGGCGGACACCGTAGCGTCAGCCAAAAGTCAGGCTTTGGTAAGTCATAAGGTCTGGTTATGGGGTCATAACCGGGGGGCGGGTGCCGGGTAAGGGTCGCCTTAGTTTAGGGTTCTCTTGATCAGTCAGATTGTCGGTCGAAGGGAACCCAAGTCATGCCTCGCCCTCTGCGGGTAGCAATCGTCGGTGCCGGCCCCGCCGGTATCTACGCGGCCGACGCGCTGCTGAAGTCCGAGGCGGCCGTCGCTCCCGGCGTGTCCATCGACATCTTCGAGCGGATGCCCGCCCCGTTCGGTCTGATCCGGTACGGGGTCGCCCCCGACCACCCCCGCATCAAGGGCATCATCACCGCCCTGCACCAAGTGCTCGACAAGCCCCAGGTCCGCCTGTTCGGGAACGTCGACTACCCGAACGACATCTCCCTCGACGAGCTGCACGCGTTCTACGACGCCGTGATCTTCTCCACGGGCGCCACCGCGGACCGTGCGCTCAGCATCCCGGGCGTCGAGCTCGACGGCTCCTACGGCGCCGCCGACTTCGTCTCCTGGTACGACGGCCACCCCGACGTGCCGCGCACCTGGCCGCTGGAGGCGGAGAAGGTCGCCGTGCTCGGCGTCGGCAACGTCGCCCTCGACGTGGCCCGCATCCTCGCGAAGACGGCCGACGAGCTGCTGCCGACCGAGATCCCGGCGAACGTCTACGACGGCCTGAAGGCCAACAAGGCGCTGGAGGTCCACGTCTTCGGCCGCCGCGGCCCGGCGCAGGCCAAGTTCAGCCCGATGGAGCTGCGCGAGCTCGACCACTCGCCCAACATCGAGGTCATCGTCAACCCCGAGGACATCGACTACGACGAGGGTTCGATCACCACCCGCCGCTCCAACAAGCAGGCGGACATGGTCGCCAAGACCCTGGAGAACTGGGCGATCCGCGACATCGGTGACCGCCCCCACAAGCTGTACCTGCACTTCTTCGAGTCCCCTGCCGAGATCCTCGGTGAGGACGGCCAGGTCGTCGGCCTGCGCACCGAGCGCACCGAGCTCGACGGCACGGGCAACGTCAAGGGCACCGGCGAGTTCACCACCTGGGACGTGCGGTCCGTCTACCGGGCCGTCGGCTACCTCTCCGACGAACTGCCCAAGCTCCCCTGGGACGTGGAGTCCGGCACGGTTCCCGACGAGGGCGGCCGCGTCATCGAGAACGGCGGGCACCTGGCCTCGACGTACGTGACCGGGTGGATCCGGCGCGGCCCGATCGGCCTGATCGGCCACACCAAGGGCGACGCGAACGAGACCGTCGCCAACCTGCTCGCCGACCACGCCGGGGGCCGCCTGCTCACGCCGGCCACCCCCGAGCCGGAGGCGGTCGAGGCCTTCCTCGCCGAGCGGCAGGTCCGCTTCACCACCTGGGAGGGCTGGCACAGGCTCGACGCCGCCGAGAAGGCGCTGGGCGAGCCGCAGGGCCGCGAGCGCGTGAAGATCGTGGAGCGCGAGGAGATGCTCGACGCCAGCGGCGCGTGAACGATCGAGTGGGGCCCGCCGGACGGCGGGCCCCACTCGATCGTCCGGGCTCCCGGGGTGTCCCCGGGAGCCCGGATCAGCCGGTGATGGAGGTGATCTTCTTCGTCTTCAGGTCGGCCTGCACGTGGATCCGGGTGGTGTCGCCGCCTCCCCAGGTCAGGGTGACCGTGGCGTTGGTCTTGCCCGTCCCGCTGCCGGTGGACGTCACCTTCCACTGCGTGGGCACGTTCTGTGCGCGCAGCACGCCGTTGGCGTGGTTGGTCTCCTCCCACCGCCGCAGCTCCTGCCGCAGCGGCTGGGAGAGGTAGAAGGAGCGCAGCTGGTCGGCCGTCTTGCCGTCGCCGTCGTACACGGCGTCGATGTAGGAGCCGTAGAAGTCGGAGATCCGGCTGAAGGCGCCCTCGGGGCTGCCGGACACGGACTGCGGCGGGGCGGCGGTGGCGGACGTACCGGTGACGAGGGCGAAGGAGAGCGCCGCCGCGCAGGCGGTGGCCGCCAGGGCGATGGACGTGGCGCGCTTGTTAGGGAACGTGAACACAGGTGGGTACCTTTCCCCGTTCTGACTGCGTGCCGGTACGGTCCCCGGCACTGCCCTCCAGGACGTGACGCGCCGCCAACCGGTTCTCGGCGTCCGGGGAATGGCCGGAATTAGCTCGTACGGAGGATTTCGAAATTCGGTCCGCCGTCCGGAGGAATGCCGGCGGCCCCCCGGGGGTTCGCACAGACGCGACATCCCACTCCGCACGCACTGGAGAGCTCATGAAGATCGGCATCATCGGCGCCGGGAACATCGGCGGCAACCTCACCCGCCGGCTCACCGCCCTCGGGCACCGGGTCTCCGTCGCGAACTCCCGCGGCCCCCAGACCCTGACCGCCCTCGTGGAGGAGACCGGAGCCACCGCCGTCACCGTCGCGGAGGCCGCGCGGGGCGCCGAGGTCGTGGTGGTCACCATTCCCCTCAAGAACGTCCCCGACCTGCCCGCCGGACTCTTCGACGGGGCCGCCGAGGGCTTCGTCGTCATCGACACCGGCAACTACTACCCGCGCCTGCGCGACGGCCGCATCGCCGCCATCGAGGACGAGGGCCTGACCGAGAGCCGCTGGACCGAACGCCACCTCGGTCACCCGGTGATCAAGGCCTTCAACGGCACCTATGCCGCCGACATCCTGGACCGGCCGCGTCCGGCCGGCGACCCGGACCGCATCGCCATCCCGGTGGCGGGCGACGACGAGGCCGCCAAGAAGACCGTCCGCGCCCTCGTCGACGAGCTCGGCTTCGACACCGTCGACGCCGGCGGTATCGACGACTCCTGGCGCCAGCAGCCCGACACCCCCGTCTACGGACTGCGGGCCGGGGTGGAGGCGGTCACCCGCGCCCTGGCCGAGGCCTCGCCCGTCCGGACGGAGGAATTCCGGGGCTGAGGGCCACCCCGGTTGCAGTAACTCTTCGAGGTTGAACCGTTTCTCTGTGCTACGGTGCCGTTCAGTTGCAGGTGTGGTTCCCAAAGATTTCAAGCGCTCCCGTCGGATTGTCGGACGGGTGCACTTCTTAATTTCCGGATGCTTTCGGACAGGGTCAATCAACACGGCGACGCCGGCGTCGCACAGTGCGGCCCCGGGTACAGCCCCGAAGGAGAATCCATATGGCATCCGGCACCGTGAAGTGGTTCAACGCGGAAAAGGGTTTCGGCTTCATCGAGCAGGACGGCGGCGGCGCCGACGTGTTCGCCCACTACTCGAACATCGCCACCCAGGGCTTCCGTGAGCTCCAGGAGGGCCAGAAGGTGAACTTCGACGTCACGCAGGGTCAGAAGGGCCCGCAGGCCGAGAACATCGTGCCCGCCTGACGCCGACGCACAGCCGAGAGCCGGGGTCCGCACCGATGGTGCGGGCCCCGGCCCCGTTTCCGGCCCCGTTTCCGGCCCCGCCCCCGTTTCCGGCCCCGTTTCCGTTCCCGCCGTGACCGAAGTGTCATGTGCGGACCCGCTGTGCTCGCCTCTGCCCACTGCTACGTTCCTCCGGCATCGGGCACCCGGCACCCGGGAGCCGCAGGAGGGCCGTCATGCACGTCAGATCCCGTCTCGCCGCGGCCGCGGCCGCCGCACTGCTCCTCGGCGCGGCCCTGACCGGCTGCGAGGACGGCACCGCCCCGCCGCGTCCGGCCCCCGCCCCCTCCGGGAACCCCACCGCCTCCTCCCCGGCCCCGCCGCCGGTCGCGCCGGCCGTGAGTGCCCCCACCGCGCCGGCCGCCCCGGTGGACTCGCCGAGCCCGGCCCCGACCCCGAGCCCGCCCCCGGCCGCGGCGCCGCCCCCGGCTCCCGCCACCCGCCTGTCGATGTCCGTCACCACCCCGGGCGGGCGGCTCGACCTCGTCCGCGGCGGCCCCGCGCAGGAGTTCACGGTGACCCTGCGCAACGGCAACTCCGAGGCCTACCGGCACCTGTTGCTCGCCTTCCAGATGGAGGGGCTCGTCCCGGGGCCGGGGGACACCCCGGGCCCGCAGGCCTCCCTCCTGCTGGAGCGCCGGGACCCGGGCACCGGCCGGTGGGGCCCGGCGGAACTGCGCATCGCCGGCGACCTCAAGCCGTACTCCCTCTACGAGGGCGGCTCGTCGCTCTCCCGCGACGCCGTACGCACCGAGCACTACCGGCTGCGCGCCACCGCGGGCGGCCCCACGGGCAGTTCCCCGCTGATGGTCCGCGCCATCGACACCGACGCCCCGGAGGGCACCCCCGAGGAGCGGGAGCGCCCCGCCGCCTCGTCCCTCCCGCACCGCACCCGCCGGGCTTCCTGAACGACCCGCGCCGTTGTCCCGTACTCCTACCGGGGGCGGCGGCGCACCCGGCAGACTGTGCGTCGTGACGACACTGAGCAAAGGCGCCAACCTGCAGGTCGCGGCGGCCTCCGTGAGAGTGGTGCTCGGCTGGCGGCCGGGGCCGGGCGTGCCGGACGTGGACGCGTCGGCCCTGCTGCTCGCGGGCGGCGGGCGGGTCCGTTCCGACGGCGACTTCGTGTTCTACAACCAGCCGGTCCACGCCTCCGGCGCCGTACGCCACCTCGGCAAGCGGCCCGGCGGGGACGCGCTGGAGGTGAACCTGGCGGCCCTGGAGCCGGGCGTCGAACGGGTCGCGCTCTGCGCCTCCGCGGACGGGGGCACCTTCGGCCGGGTTCCCGGACTGCACCTGCTGCTCCTCGACGCGAGCTCCGGGGCCGAACTCGTCCGCTTCGACATGACCGCCGGCCCCGAGACGGCCTTCGTGAGCGGTGAGCTCTACCGGCGGGCCGGCGTCTGGAAGTTCCGGGCGGTGGGGCAGGGTTACGCGAGCGGGCTCGCCGGACTGGCGACGGACTTCGGGATCACCGTCGACGACGCCCCACCGGCGGCGCCGACCGCTCCCGCTCCCGCCCCGGCGACCGCTCCCGCCCCGGCCCCCGTGCCCACCCCCGCCCCGGCGCGTACCCGGCCCGTCGCGCCGGTCGTGGCAGCCCCGAGGCCGCCCGCCGCCGCGCCCGGACCGGCACCCGCCGAACCCGCCCCCGCCGTCCGGATGGTCAAGGGGGAGGAGCGGCTCCCGGAGGACATGCGCGGCCGTCTCTCGCTGCGCAAGCAGCAGGTCGCCGTCAGCCTGAGCAAGAACGGCGCCGCGGGAGTGACCGCGCGGGTGATCCTCGTCCTCGACGCCTCGGGTTCGATGAGCGCGCTCTACTCCCGGGGCACCGTCGCCTCGGTGGTGGAACGGATGGCGGCCGTCGCGGCGCAGCTCGACGACGACGGCGAGATGCAGGCCTGGACCTTCGCGAGCAATCCGGCCCGGCTGCCGGACCTCGTCCTCGGTGACCTCCCGGAATGGCTGCGACTGCACGTGCGCGTCGGCCAGATGAGCCTCTTCGGCCGCAGGAAGCCGCCCCGCGGACTGCTCCCCGGCCAGATCGACATGCGGGAGGTCGGTTTCCAGAACGAGGAGCAGAAGGTGATCGCCGAGGTGCGCGCCTACGTGCGCTCCCACCCTGCTCCGGCGCCGACCCTGGTGCTGTTCTTCTCCGACGGCGGCGTCTACCGCAACGCCGAGATCGAGCGGGAACTGCGCGAGGCCGTGGAGGAGCCGGTGTTCTGGCAGTTCGTGGGTCTGGGCCGGGCCGGCTTCGGCGTGCTGGAGCGCTTCGACACCATGCCGGGGCGCCGGGTCGACAACGTCGGCTTCTTCGCCGTCGACGACATCGACCGGCTCTCGGACGCCGAGCTCTACGACCGGCTGCTTTCGGAGTTCCCCTCCTGGCTGGGGGCGGCCCGGCGGGCGGGCATCCTGCGCTGAACCTCCTTGCGCCGCAGGGCGATCGGACGGATCCGGGGGCGCCCGGACCCTTGACCCCATAGTTGGTCCAGACCAATCATGGGGCGTCCGTCCGTTCGCTCGCGCCCCACCGGGAGCTTCGTTGAGACACCCTTCGCGTTCCGTCCGCTCGTTGACGGCGGCGTTCGCCACCCTCGCCGCCAGTGCCGGGCTCCTCGTCGCGGCAGGCGCGGGCCCCGCGCAGGCGGCGCCGACCCCACTGCCCGCGCACGTCTTCGCGCCCTATTTCGAGGCGTACTCCTCCGACAGCCCCGCCGACCTCGCGCAGAAGTCCGGCGCCAAGTACCTGACCATGGCCTTCGTCCAGACCGAGGCCAAGGGCTCCTGCACCCCTTACTGGAACGGCTCGACGGACCGGCCCATCGCCTCCTCCGTCTTCGGCGCCGACTTCGCGACCCTCCGCTCGCGCGGCGGCGACGTCATCCCCTCCTTCGGCGGCTACGCGGCCGACAACGGCGGCACCGAGATCGCGGACAGCTGCACCAGCGTCGACTCGATCGCCGCCGCCTACCAGAAGGTCATCACCACCTATGACGTCACCCGCCTGGACATGGACATCGAGGACAACTCCCTGACCGACAAGGCCGGGATCGACCGCCGCAACCAGGCCATCAAGAAGGTGCAGGACTGGGCCGCCGCGAGCGGCCGCCCCCTCCAGGTCTCCTACACCCTCCCGACCACCACGAGCGGACTCGCGAGCAGCGGGCTGGCCGTCCTCAAGAGCGCGAAGGCGGCCGGCGCCCGGGTCGACGTCGTCAACCTGATGACCTTCGACTACTACGACGGTGCCGGCCACGACATGGCGGCGGACACCCGGAGCGCCGCCACCGGCCTGTACGGGCAGCTCGCCACGCTGTACCCGGCCAAGACGCCCGCCGAACTGTGGGGCATGGTCGGCGTCACCGAGATGCCCGGCATCGACGACTACGGGCCCGCCGAGACCTTCACCACCGCCGACGCCACCGCCGTCTACGACTGGGCGGTCGCCAAGGGCATCAACACCCTCTCCTTCTGGGCGCTCCAGCGCGACAACGGCGGCTGCCCCGGCACCGGGGGCTCCGACACCTGCTCCGGCATCGCCCAGGACCCCTGGTACTTCACCCACACCTTCGCGCCCTTCACCCGGGACGCGGGACCGGTCGCCGACGACTTCTCGGTCTCCGTCACGCCCGGCTCCGCCTCGGTCGCCCCCGGCGGCAGCACCACCGCCACCGTCGCCACCCGGGTCACCGCGGGCACCCCGCAGCCCGTCGCGCTGACGGTCGCCGGCGCCCCGCCCGGCGTGACGGCCACCGTCGCCCCCGGCTCCGTCACCGCGGGCGGCACCGGCCTGCTCACGGTCGCCGCCTCGGCGTCGGCCCCGCCCGGGACCTACGCGCTCACCGTCACCGGCGCCGGGACCGCGTTCACCCGTACGGCCGCGTTCACGCTCACCGTGTCCGGGCCGGGCGGCGGCAGCGGCGCCCTCGTCAACGGCGGCTTCGAGAGCGGTTCGTTCGCGCCCTGGACCTGCGAGAGCGGCGGCGCCGTGGTGAGCGCCCCCGTGCACGGGGGCGCGTACGCCGTCCGGGCCACCCCCTCCGGTGACCGCACCGGAGAATGCGCGCAGACCCTCACCCTCGCCCCGAACACCGCCTACACGCTCAGCGGCTGGGTCCAGGGCAGCTACGCCTACCTCGGGGTCCGGGGCGGCGCGAACGCCAGTACGTGGACCGGCTCGGCCGCCTGGACCAAGCTGACGGTGCCCTTCACCACCGGCGCCTCCGGCACGGTCACCGTCTACCTGCACGGCTGGTACGGCCAGGGCGCCGTCCTCGGCGACGACCTCGCCGTGAGCTGACCACCCCCGGCCCGCGCCCCCGTCCCCGCCCCGCCGACGGCGGGGACGGGGACGGGGGCGCGCCTCATGCCGCGTGCCCGCCGTCCACGGAGAACTCGGCGCCCGTGACGTACGCGGCCCCGTCCCCGGCCAGGAACGCGACCATGTCCGCGACCTCCTGGGGGCGGCCGAAGCGGCCGAGCGCGGTCAGCGCCGTCTGCGACGGCGCGTAGGGGCCGTCCGCCGGGTTCAGGTCGGTGTCGACCGGGCCCGGGTGGACGATGTTCGCGGTGATGCCGCGTCCGCCGAGCTCGCGGGCGAGGGCCTTGGTGAGGCCCGTGAGCGCCGACTTGCTCATCGCGTACAGGGTTCCGCCGGGGCCCGGCACGCGCTGGGTCATGCAGGTGCCGATGGTGATGATCCGCCCTCCCGGCCCCATCCGCTCGGCCGCGGCCTGCGCGGTCAGGAACGCCCCGCGGACGTTGACCGCGAGGACGCGGTCGACCTGGGCCAGGGTGAGTTCCTCCAGCGGGCCGAGCACCCCGATTCCCGCATTGTTGACGAGTACGTCGAGCCCGCCCAGGGCTCCGGCCGCCCAGTCCGCGGCGCCCGCCGCGTCGCCCGCGTCCCCCGCGTCCGCACGGGCGGCGACGCCCCGGCGGCCCAGGGCCCGGATCCCGTCGACCACCTTCAGCGCCGCCGCCTCGTCGGCGGTGTAGGTGATCGCCACATCAGCGCCCGCCGTGGCCAGGCGCAGCGCGGTGGCCGCGCCGATGCCCCGGCTGCCGCCCGTGACCAGAACCGTCTTGCCGTTCATCTGCCGCTCCTCATGATTGGTTGCGGTTTCAATGAAAGGCGGTGCCGGTGTGCCGTGCTGGCGGTAATCCGACCTCGCGTCCGCCCTCCCCTTCCGGTCCTCGCCCGTACCCGTCCGGTCGCCGATCCCCCGGGGGGTGGGTAGCCTCGCAGAGGTTCATGCGAGGGGGGCACACCCGAGACGGGAGCCACCGTGAAGTCGATACCGCGCAGCCGTTGCGCCCGGAGCGTCGCCGCAGGCCTGCTGTCCGCCGCGCTGCTGACCGGCGGAGCCGTGAACGCCTTCGCCGCCGCCAGTCCGACGCCGCCCTCGTCGAGCGCGAGTCCGGCCGCCGACAAGTCGATCACCATCAAGGCCGACAAGGCCGCGGTGCAGGTCGGGGACCAGGTCATCTTCATCGGGCGCACCAAGGGGCTGAAGGTCGGCAGCAAGCTGGTGCTCCAGCACCTGAACAACGGCAAGTGGACGACACTGCAGGCGAACACCCTGGTCAAGAACGGCAGCAGCTACACCCTGCCGGGCAAGCTCAACGCCAAGGGCAAGGAGCAACTGCGGGTCATGGGTGACGACAAGACGGTCTCCCCGACGGTCGTCGTGACCGTGAGCTGACCGCCCTCCTTTCCCGCCCTGCCCGGCCCCGGCCCGCGGACTGCCGACCGCCTCCGCACCTGCCCCCGGTAGGCTCGGGCCGCCGCGCGGGTCCGTACCGTCCCGTGGGACGGTACGGACCCGAGGGAAGGAACAACCGCATGCCCGGCGCCGCCGACATCCGGATCCTGCGCGCCGCCGTACGCACGGCCGTGCCGTGGAAGAACGGCGGGGGAGTCACCCGCGAGATCGCCGCCCTCCCCGAGGGTGCGGGCACGGCGGCGTTCGACTGGCGGATCAGCCTCGCCGAAGTGGACGCCGACGGCCCGTTCTCGGAGTTCCCCGGTGTCGACCGGACGCTGACACTGGCCGAAGGGGCCGGCATGGACCTCACCGTCGCGGGCGAGCGCCGGCTCGTCGACGAGCGCTACGCGCCACGGCACTTCCCCGGCGACCGGCCGACCGGCTGCCGTCTGCTGGGCGGTCCCGTCGTCAACTTCAACGTGATGTACCGGCGCGCGAGCACACTGGCCCGGACCGCCGTCGTGCGCGGCGAACCGACCCTGGCCGTCCTGCCCGGGGAGACCCTGCTGGTCTGCGCGCTCGACGGTCCGGCCACGGTGGATCCGGTGGATGCGGCGCCGGAGCCCGGCCCGGCCGTCGAACTCGGTCCGTACGACGCGGCCTTGCTCCAGGGGCCCGCCACCGTGGTCCTGCGCACGGAGGGCCGGGCGGCCGTGGTCACGCTGCGAACGGTTTGAGCCGCCGGGGGCCGTGATCGCGCCAACCCCTCCCCAACCCTTGGTCAAGGAGAGGTAAAGCGGGATACCGTCGCGCATGTTTTCGAACAAACAGCATACGAACATGCGTACCTCGCGGCTCCGGACCTCCAACGTCCAGGAGGCGAAGGGTGGTTCGACCAGCCGGCGCGCCCTCCTGCGCACCGCCGCGGCCGGGACGGCGGCCGCCGGGTCCGTCCTCGCGCTCGGCTCCGCCTTTCCCGCCGCCGCCGCGCCCGTCGGCCCCGCGGGCGGCGCCAGGCCGGCCACCCCGGAGCAGGCCCTGCGCGAGCTGGAGGCCGGCAACCGGCGCTGGCGCACGTACCGTCAGGAGCACCCGAACGAGTCCCCGTCGACCCGGCTCCGGCTGGCCAAGGGACAGCGGCCCTTCGCCATCGTGCTGGGCTGCGTGGACTCCAGGGTCCCGCCGGAGCTCGTCTTCGACCAGGGGCTCGGCGACCTGCTGACCGTCCGCTCGGCGGGCGAGGTGCTCGACGAGGCGGTGCTCGGCAGCATCGCCTACGGGGTCCTGGAACTCTCGGTACCGCTGGTGCTCGTCCTCGGACACCAGTCCTGCGGGGCGGTCGGCGCGGCGGTCCACGCCGACGAGAGCGGCGACCGGCTGCCCGCGCACATCCAGTACCTGGCCGACCAGATACGCCCGGCGATCGACCGGAGCCGGCAGGGCGAGGCCCGTATCAGCGCCACCATCGACGCCCACGCCCGCCGTACCCGGGACCGGCTCGCCGCCGAACCCGACCTGGCCCGCGCCGTATCCGCCGGGAAACTGGCAGTGGCGGCCGCCCGTTACGAACTGAACGACCAGCGGGTGCGCACCCTCACCTGACGGACACCGCCCCGGACCGCCCGGGGCCGGGCCGTGAGCCCGGCCCCGAGGCAGGTCCGAGGCTGGTCCCGGGCGCCGCCCGCCGTGCAGAATCGAACAGTGATCACGACCGAACCCGAAGCGGACCCCTTCGACGCCCACCGAAGGCTCCTGTTCGCCACCGCCTACCGCATGCTCGGCACCGTCAGTGACGCCGAGGACATCGTCCAGGACACCTGGCTGGCCTGGAACAAGGCCGACCGGTCCGAGGTCCGTCACCCCAAGGCGTACCTCGTCCGCACGGTGACGAACCTGTCGCTCAACCGCCTGACCTCCGCCCGCGCCACGCGCGAGGAATACGTCGGCCCCTGGCTCCCCGAACCCCTGCTCACGGCCCCCGACGTCGCGCAGGAACGCGAACTCGCCGAGAGCGTGTCCACGGCGATGCTGGTCGTCCTGGAGAGCCTCACCCCCGTGGAGCGCGCCGTGTTCGTGCTGCGCGAGGTCTTCGGCTACTCGCACGCCGAGATCGCCGGCTTCCTGGACCGCCCGGAGCCGACGGTCCGCCAGATCTCGCACCGGGCGCGCAAGCACGTAGCGGAGCGGCGCACGGTCTACGACACCGACGCCGCGCAGCGCGAGGAGGTCACGGCCCGCTTCCTGAGCGCCTGCGCCGGCGGCGACCTCAACGCCGTGCTGGAACTGCTCGCCCCCGACGTCACCGCGTGGTCGGACGGCGGCGGCAAGGTGAGCGCCGCCAGGCGGCCGGTGTACGGCTCCGACCACGTCGGCCGCTTCCTGATCGGGGTGATCGCCAAGGCCGCGCGGGACGCCGTGGACGTCTTCCCCGTTCCCACCCCCGCCGTCATCAACGGCGAGCTCGGCGTCCTCATCCTGGCGGGCGACACCCCGGTCGGTGCGATCACCTACGACCTGGAGGACGGCCTGATGCGCAACCTCCGCTTCCAGATCAACCCCGACAAGCTGGCGGGCCTGAGCCGCTAGGCGAGTACGCCCGAAATCTTGTCAGTGGTCGTAGGCGATCGGCGATCGGCGACCGGTGTGCCGGATGGCCACGGTGAGGGCCAGGAAGCGTTGCCCGACGCGGGCCAGGACTCCGGCCGGAGTCCTGGCCCGCGTCGGGCAAAGGAACTAGTGCCGCGTCAGGAAACGTTTGCCCTGTGTGCGGTGTGAGATATGTTCCTCGGCCATGGGCGAGTTGATATTGATCAGGCACGGCGAGACCGCGTGGAGTCGGACCGGCCAGCATGCCGGCCGCACCGACCTGCCGCTGACCGAGGCGGGGGAGGCCGCGGCGCGTGCGCTCGCGCCTCGACTGGCCGGACGGGAGTTCGTCGCCGTCTACAGCAGCCCGCTGACTCGCGCCGTGCTGACGGCCGAGCTGGCGGGGCTGAGCGGTGCGGAAACCGACGCCGACCTGGTCGAGTGGAACTACGGCCGCTACGAGGGGCTGACTGCCGAGCAGATCCAGGAGCTCAAGCCCGGCTGGGAGCTGTGGCGTGACGGCGTGGACGCAGGCGAGGACCTCGGGCACGTGACCGTGCGGGTCGACGCCTTCCTTGGCCGGGTCCGGCCGCTGCTGGACAAGGGTGACGTGGCCGTCGTCGCGCACGGCCATCTGTCACGCATCCTCACCGCGCGCTGGCTCGGGCTCGACGCGTCGGGCGCGCGACAGTTCGGGCACCCGCATCCGGGGACGATCAACACGCTGGGTTACGAGCACGGGCTGCCCGTCGTGCTCGGGTGGAACGTGCCGTAGTGGCGACTGTCCACGTCCCGTCCGAGATGTACCTACTGCCACATCAAGCGACGTTCGCCCTGTTCACGACCTCGCGGAGGCGTTCGTCGGCGGCGTGCTTGTTCCGCCAGATGATGTAGCGGCGGATCATGCTTCCCTGTTCTTTGTGGCTGGCGTGGTCGGTGCCGTCGAGAGCGAAGTAGCGCAGGGCGGTGAACTGGGCCTCGATCCGGTTGAGCCAGGAGCTGTTGGTCGGTGTGTAGGCGATCTCCACGTTGTTGGCTGCCGCCCACGTCGCGACCCGCTGGCAGCGTCTCGTCGTCAGGTGCGGGGAGTAGTTGTCGCAGACGATCGCAATGCGTATGTCCGTCGGGTGCAGCGAGCGCATGTAGCGGCAGAACTCCAGGAACTTCGACCTGTTCTTGGTCTTTTTGATATGCCCGTAGAGCTGGTTTTTGGCCAGGTCGTAGGCGGCGAAGAGGTGACGGACCCCGTGCGGGCGTGTGTAGGTCGCTCGGCGTCGGGGTCTGGGCTCGCGGTCGGGGTCCTTGTGCCGGCCGCCGCGTTCGGCCCATTGCCGGCCGGGGTGGGGCTGAAAGGAGACGCCTTCCTCGCGGAGCAGGATGCGAAGGCCCTCGTGGCTGATATCGTCGACCACCCCCTCGGCGACCAGGAAGTCGGCCAGCTTGGCCAGGCTCCAGGTCGAGAACGGCAGGCCGTGCTCGGCAGGCTTGGACTTGGCGATCTTCTTGATCTCCCGGCGTTCCGGGAGGGTGAAGGTTCTCGGCCGGCCGCCTTTGAACTTCGGGTAGAGCGCCGCGAAGCGTCGGCGTTGAAGTTGTGGATCACGTCCCGGACCCGGTCAGGGCTGGTGAACGTCACCTCGGCGATCTTCCCCACGGACATGCCCTGCGCGGATAACAGCACCATCTGCGCCCGTCGCCAGGTCACTACCGAGCCGGTACCCCTGCGGATGATCCGCAGCAGACGCCTGCCCTCATCGTCATCAATCTCCCGGACCTGCACGCGTTCCGCCACGTGATCATTCTGGCCGTCCGATACCACCCGGCGCAGCACTCCAGCGATACATCACCATAGGGCGAACGTTGCTTGATGCGGCACTAGTACGAGGTCTGGGACAGGCCAGTGACGGTACCGTCCTTTCCCACGTAGAGTCCGACCGGCTGCCAGATGTCGCTTTTCAGCGCCAGCGTTCGAAACGGCTTCCCACCGTTGTCCAGCCGGTAAGCACCGATTTTCCCGTTGCTGGTCCACTCGATTTCCAGGTGCCAGCTGCAGTCGCACCTGGCGGTACGTACCGAGAAATGGAACACCTCCGGGTCGGTCGTGGAGATCTTGTAGGGAAAATTCACGATCGCCGGCGACGGCCCGGAGGGCACGTCCGGAGTTCGTCGGGGAAATGCGACCAAACGGCCGGACATGTGTTGTCTTCGAAGGTCACGGTAAAGGGAGTCTGCTCCTTCCCGAACTCGTTCACGACCTTGCTGCCCACCGTCTTGAACAAACCCTGAAGAGCGCCGCTTGGAACCGTCGCCGCGGCCCCCAGGAGAACTGTAACGACCCACGTCAAAGGACGTTTCCAGAAAGTCTTCTTCCTCCTGCCCGATTCCGCTTCCGCCTGTGGTTCCCCGTCACCCGACCCTCCATCGGAAGAATGTGTATGCACGGCGGCCTCCCAGCAGAGCGGTTCTCAGGCGCCAATCACCCCGTCTGGAGCCATGGTTACCCCACCCCGTCTCCGCCTGCCACCGAGACCGTCACCCTGTGTTGCGGCGGGGGTGATGAGGCCTGCGGCCAAGACCCGGTCCGCGGACCCGGGAGGACTGTCGCGGCGGCCGGGGCGTTCACCCCGTCCGGCCGTGTCCACGAACGGCGGCCGGTCCGCGGGCGTGGTCCGTCGGCGACCGCGGCATGAATCGGTGAAACGTTCCGGCCCCATCCGTACACGCTCCTGAGGAAGCGTCGGAAAGTTCTTGTGGCCATCGCGTCGGGAGCCTTAGTTTCGAATCGTCTCGACCGAGAGACGCAAATTCCGAAAGGCCCGGCCGGAACATTCCCGATCGGTTTCCGTCGGAATTCACCCGCACCCTGCTTGGAGGAACAGTGAGCGACATCCAGAATGCCGATTCGGCGAACACGTCGGACGAGTTCGACGTCGAGGTCGGCGATGAGGACCTGGAGGCCGTCTCGGGCGGTCTCGAGCGCATCTGACGTCCGTCCCGTCCGGGTGCCGGCGCACGCCGCCGGCACCCGGCCCCCGTCCACGAGGAGGACTGTGTGTTGAAGCCGCCGAGCGATCCGGCACGCGACGTCCAGGTGCTTCGCGAGCTCATCACGCGCAAGGCGTCGACCGCCTGGTACCGGGAGAAGCGCGGGGAGATCGAGAGCATGGCTCCGTACGATCCGGGCCGGGGGCGCGAGCGCCTCGACCACCTGCTGGCCGCCGCCGCGCGGCAGGTCCCGTACTACCGCTCCGTCGGCGACCGCGAGCAGCCGGGCCTGGGCGACTTCCCGCTCCTGCGCAAGAACGACCTGCGCGAGCACTTCGTCGACTTCATCAGCCGTGACGGGAGCGGCCGGATGGCCCCCGGCGCGTTCTTCCTCACCCAGACCAGCGGCAGCACCGGACAGCCCGTCACCATGCTGTCCACCGCGGAGACCGGCGGACTGGCGAACAGGGTGATCCGCGAGCGGTACAGCGCCTTCCTCGGTCTGCCGGACAGCGGCACCGTCCTCAATGTGGGACTGCTCTTCCCCGGCACCACGCTCTTCGAACCGGTGATGCTGCCCCGCCCCTACGTCAAGTGCAACCTGCGCGGCTACGACCCCACCGCGCCCGACATCGTCGCCGACTACGAGGCCGTGGTCGGCCGCTTCCCGGTCGACGAGATCACCGGTTCGTCCAGCCGCGTCATCGCCCTGGCCCGGTACTGCCTGAGCCGCGGCATCACCCTGCGTCCCCACGGCGTCGTCGCCACGTACGAGCACATGCCCGACAGCGGCCGCCGCATCGTCGAGGAGGCGTTCGGCCGTCCGGTGACCATGCTCTACGCGACGTCGGAGACCGGATACGCCGCCTTCGAATGCGGGCGGCGGCGGATGCACTTCCAGGACGACCTCGTCCTGCCCGAGATCGAGCCGGCCGACGCCGACGGGGCGGGCGCGATCGTCCTGACCCCCCTGCTGTCCACCCCCATGCCGATCATCCGTTACGTGACCGGCGACCTCGCGCCCCGGCCCGTCGACTGCGGGTGCGGTCTGCCCGGCACCGTGACCGACGGCCTGCTGGGCCGGGCCCGCAGCAGCCTGGTCGGTCTCGACGGATCGGCCTACTCCCCCTACGCGCTGCTGGCCGCGCTGGCCGGAGGCGGCCTGCCGGACTTCCAGGTGGTGCAGCACGAACCCGGCACGCTCGACCTCGTGACCGTCGGCCCCGTCGAAGCCGCCGCGGCCTGCGTGCGGGACATCAACACCCGCCTCGACGCCTACTTCGGTGCCCGCCGGGGCTTTCGCCTGCGCCACCGCCCGCACCACGCGTTCCAGTTCACCGCCAGGGGCAAGCGCAACCCGGTGGTGCAGCACCTGCCGTTGCCGGACACCCCCGAACGCTCGGCATACCTGTGACGGCACATGACGACGACCTGAACCCGCTGCCGTGAACATCCGTCCCGAGCCACCGATTCCGCCGGCCCGTTCCGCCGCGGCCATCAGGGCCGAGCCGGTCGGCGAGTCGGTTCCCTTCGCGCACGAGGGGCCGACCAACGGCGGCGGCGTCGTTCTTCCCGGGCAGACGAACGACAGTTCCAGGTGGGTGACGAGAGAGCAGATGCGCCACGCCGTGGAACGCGGCGATCCCAGCGCGCTGTGGTACTACAGCGGCACCTACGGGGGGAAGTCGGTCGAGGGGGCGGCGAAGGCCACTGCCGAGAAGTACGGCGGGCGGACGATGATGATGCTGATCGAAGACCTCGGCCTGCCCACCCCGTACTACTCCGACTACTCCGAACGGGCCGCGACCTTCTGGCGATGGGCTTCGGTGGGATTCTCCGAAGCCGCGCGGGGCGAGGTGCGGATCATTTTCGGCGACGCCGTCAGGAGGGGGAACACCTGGCAACGGGTGGAGTGCCCGACGCTCATGGCGAACCCGCGCGTCACGGCCGTCCTGTGGGCTCGACCCGGGACCCTGTTCCGAAAGCTGCTCGACGGCGGGCAGTGCGACCCCCGCGGCCAACTGCCCGACGGAGTCGCCGTTCAGGAGCCCGTGCGCCACCGGCCGCCGGGGCCGTCGACCCCACAGCGGTCTCGTCCGGGCATCCGTGGCACGAATCGATGACACCGTTCTCCCTTTGTCCTGCACGTTCCGGAGGAAGTGCGGGACGGGGCTTGTCGACGCTTCGCGGGGCGGCCTACGTTCGGCTCGTCCCGACGGGAGACGAATGCGCGGAACACACCGTCGGGAAATCACCGGGAAATCACCGGGAAATCACGATGCCACGAGCGGCCCGCCCGAGGGCTGTGCGAAGAGCGATCCGGAGGGCCGTTTTGAATTCGCCGAATGACCTCGCCCACGACGTCCGGGAGATGCGCGAGCGGATGGCGCGCAAGACGTCGTCCTCCTGGTTCCGGGAGAGGCGCCAGGAGATAGCGGAGCTGGCCGCGTACGACCGGGACCGGGGGACCGAGCGACTGGACCGGCTGCTGGCCACCGCCCGGGAACGGGTGCCCCGGTACCGCGCGCTGCGCGGCCGGGAGCAGGTGGGACTGGGCGACTTCCCGCTGACCCGCAAGAGCGATCTGCGCACCCACTTCCTCGACTCCATCAGCCGTGATGCGACGGGCCTGATGGAGCCCGGCCGCTTCTTCCTCACCCAGACCAGCGGCAGCACCGGACAGCCCGTCGCCCTGCTCTCCACCGTGGAAACCGGCGGCCTGTCGAACGACGTGATCCGGGAGCGCTTCAGCGCCCACCTCGGCCTCCCGGACAGCGGAACGGTCCTCAACGTGGGACTGCTCTTCGGGGGCACGCCGCTGCTCGAACCGGTGATGCTGCCGCGCCCCTACGTCAAGTGCAACCTCGCCGGCTTCGACCCCGATTCCCCCGGGATCGTCGCCGACTACGAGGCCGTGGTGGGCCGGCTCGCGGTCGACCTGGTCACCGGTTCGTCGAGCCGGGTGATCGCATTGGCGCGGTACTGCGCCGAACGCGGCATACGGCTCCGGCCGCAGGGCGTCGTCGCCACCTACGAGCACATGCCCGACAGCGGCCGGCGCCTGGTCGAGGAGACCTTCGACTGCCGGGTGACGATGCTCTACGCCACGTCGGAAACCGGCTACGCGGCCTGGGAGTGCCGGCGCGGACGGATGCACTTCCAGGACGACCTCGTCCTGCCGGAGATCACCCCGGCGGGAGAGGACGAAGTCGGCGAGATCGTCCTCACCCAGCTGCTCTCCACTCCCATGCCGGTGATCCGCTACGTCACGGGCGATCTGGCACCCCGGCCCACCACCTGTGACTGCGGACTCCCGGGGACGGTGACCGACGGTCTGCTCGGGCGTTCCGGGAGCAGCCTGGTCGGGCTCGACGGGGCGGCGTACTCCCCGTACGCGCTCCTGGCCGCGCTCTGCGCCGCCGGACTGCCGGACTTCCAGGTGGTACAGCACGAACCGGGGCTGCTCGACCTCGTCACGGTCGGAGCCCCGGCCGACGCGGCGGCGACCGTACGGTCGGTGAACTCAAGGCTCGGCGAGCACTTCGGGCCGCGCCGGGGCTTCCGCCTGCGCCACCGGCCGGAGGGCGCGTTCGTGCTCACCGCGGGCGGCAAGCGCAACCCCGTGGTCCAGCGCCTGGAGGTCGCGCAGGCCCCGGAGCGCACCAGGTACATCCACTCCTGAAGGACGCGGCGGCCGGGGACGGCCACCCGACACCACCGGCCACACCGGCCTCGACCCGGCCCGCCCCGAGCGGTCCCCGTCCGAACGACCTGGAGATCCCCCGTGACAGGCGCGCGCAGTGTCCCGCGGCAGCCGAAGCCGCTCGCCGACGGCACCGACCACATCGAGCACCTCCAACGGGCGCTCGCCCGCCTGGAGGTAGAGCGGCTGCGGGCGTGGGGGAGCGAGCTGGCCATGCGGCTCCGGCGCGGCGCGCGCCTGCTGGCGGCCGGCAACGGCGGTTCGGCGGCCGAGGCACAGCACCTCACCTCGGAGCTGGTCGGCAGGCTCAGGGACGACCGTCAGCCGCTGTCGGCGATCGCCCTGCACGCCGACACCTCGGCGGTCACGGCCATCGGCAACGACTACGGGTACGACGAGGTCTTCGCCCGCCAGGTCCGGGCCCACGGGCGCCCCGGCGACATCCTGGTGCTGTTGTCGACGTCCGGTCGCAGCGGGAACGTCCTGCGGGCGGCCGGGGCGGCCCACGAGAGGGGCATGACGGTCTGGGCCCTCACCGGTACGGAGCCGAACCCGCTCACCGAACTCGCCGACGAGTCGGTCTGCGCGGACGGTCCCACCGCGACCGTCCAGGAATGCCACCTGGTGGCCGTGCACCTCCTGTGCGCCGCCGTCGACATCGCGCTCGGCGTCTGCCCGGCGGCGACCCCCACGGGGGACGCGCCCACGGGGGGAGCGCCCACGGCGCCGGGCGGGCTGGTCGTGGTGGGCGACGCGCTCCTGGACCGGGACCTGGTGGGCACGGTGGACAGGGTCTCCCCGGAGGCACCGGTCGTCGTCGTCGACCACGTCGAGGTCCGTTCGAGGCCCGGCGGTGCCGGGCTCGCCGCGGTGCTCGCCGCACGCGGCGCACGGCCGGTCACCCTGGTCACGGCGTTGTCCGACGACCGCGAAGGACGGGACCTCGGCGGACTGCTGCGAGACGCCGGGATCCGGGTGATCGACCTCGGGCTCGCCGGGCCGACACCGGTGAAGAGCCGGGTCCGCGCCGGCGACCGAACGGTGCTGATGTTCAGCCGGGCCCCCGAGGCCGCGCCCGGACCGCGCCGCACCCTCACCGAGGAGGAACGCGCGCTGGTGGTCGGGGCGAGCACCGTCCTGGTCTCGGACTACGGGCGCGGGCTCACGGAGGACGCCTCCGTCCGGGCGGCCCTCGCGGCCGCCGCCCCCGTGACGCCGATCGTCTGGGACCCGCACCCGCGCGGTGCCCGACCGGTCCCCGGCGCCCGGCTGGTCACCCCGAACCGCGGGGAGGCGAGCGCCTTCGCGCCCGGGAGCGCGGGCACGGACCTGCGGTCGGACATCGAGCGCGGCCGGCGGCTCGTCGACCTCTGGCAGGCCGCCGGGGTCGCCGTCACCCGCGGAGCCGACGGGGCCGTCCTGCTGGACGCGGCGAAGTCCTCACCCCTCGCCGTTCCCGGGCGGCACGTCGTCGGGGCGGACACGTGCGGCGCCGGTGACCGCTTCGCCGCGTCGGCCGCCGTACTGCTCGCGGACGGCGCGCTGCTCTCGGAGGCGGTCACCGGCGCCGTCCGGGCCGCCGGGGAGTTCGTGGCGGCCGGCGGAGCGGCCGCCTGGACCGCGGGTGCGGCGGCAGCGGAGCCGGGCACCGAACCCGCCGACCCGCTGGAGGCGGTCGCCCGCGTGCGCGCCGCGGGCGGCACCGTGGTGGCGACCGGCGGCTGCTTCGACCTGCTGCACGCGGGCCACATCGCACTGCTGGAGAGCGCCCGCCGGCTGGGCGACTGCCTGGTGGTGTGCCTCAACGACGACGACTCCGTCCGTCGGCTGAAGGGACCGCGGCGCCCGGTCGTCACGGCCCCGGACCGGGCGGCGGTCCTGGGCTCGCTGGCCTCCGTGGACGGCGTGGTGGTCTTTGCGGAGTCCACGCCGCAGGAGGCGCTGCGCCGGATCAGGCCCGACGTCTACGTCAAGGGCGGCGACTACAGGGTGGACGACCTGCCCGAGGCGGCCCTGGTCGAAAGCTGGGGCGGCCGGACGGTGATCCTGCCCTATGTCGACGGGCGGTCGACCACCCGGATGGTCGACAGGATCCTGCTGGGCGCCGGAGAAAGGTGACGGCCCGACCTCACCCGGTGTGCCGCCCCCGACCGGTGGGCGCCGGAAGGCCGAAGTGCCCGCGCAGGGTGTGGTCCGCGTACTCGGTGCGGAAGACGCCGCGGTCCTGGAGTTCGGGCACCACCCGGTCGACGAACTCGTCCAGTCCGCCGGGGGCGAACCGGGGCACCACCACGAAACCGTCGGCACCGTCCGACTGGACGTAGTCGTTCATCTGCTCCGCGACGCGTGCGGGTGTGCCGACGAAGGGCCTGCCCGCCGTCAGCTTCATCACGAGCTCCCGGATGCCGAGGTTCTGCTCGGCGGCGAGGGCCCGCCACTTCTCCGCCCGCCGCGAGCGCACCACGGCGTCGGCCAGCCCCGGCCACCGGGGCGGTGCCGCGTCGGGATCGGGGTCGACGTCCGGCAGCGGTCCGTCGGGGTCGCAGGCCGACAGGTCGCGTCCCCAGGTGCGTTCCAGGTACCAGATCGCGAGCTGCGGGCTCACCGCCCGCCGTTGCCCGGCCTCGGCGTTCGCCCGGGCGTCCTCATCGGTGTCGCCGAGGACGAACGACACCCCGGGCATGATCTTCACGTGCTCCGGGGCACGACCGTGGCGGGCCACCCTGCGCTTGACGTCCGCGTAGAAGGCCTGGCCGGCCAGGCCCAGACGACGGCTGTAGATCATCTCCGCGGTGGCGGCCGCGAACTCACGGCCCTGCTCCGAGTCCCCCGCCTGGATGGTCAGCGGGTACACCTGGGGGCTGGTCGGTACGGTGAACCGTCCGCCGACGCGGAAGTGCGGCCCTTCGTGGTGGAACCGGGTGGCCCCGTGCGGTCCCCAGCCGTCCCACAGGGTCCGGGCGACCTCGACGAACTCCGCTGCCCGGACGTAGCGGTCGGCATGCGCCAGGTAGCCGCCGCGGCGGAAGTTCTCGCCGGTCCAGGCGTCCGGCGTGGTCACGACGTTCCATCCGCACCTGCCGCCGGAGAGGTGGTCCAGGGTGGCCAGCCTGCGGGCCGTGTCGAAGGGTTCGTTGAAGGTGGCGTTGACGGTGGCGGCCAGTCCTATCCGGTCCGTCACGGAGGCCAGTGCCGACAGCACGGTGATCTGGTCCAGCTGACCCGCGACGCCGACATCGGAGACCTCGCCGCGGTGCTCCACCAGCCGCGGGAAGTCGGCGAGGAGGAAGGCGTCGAACCTGCCCCGCTCCGCCGTGCGGGCCAGGTGGGAGTAGGAGGAGAAATCGACCTGGCTTCCGGCGCGCCGATCGCGCCAGACGGTCATGTGGTTGACGGGGAAGAGCGCCGCGAGGTGCATCTGCTTGACGGGCTTGTTCATCGGGGCCGCCTTTCAGGCCGTGAACACGTTCGGGGCCCTGCCGGGCAGGCCGAGCCGCGCGCGCAGTGAGGTCTCCCGGCGGGGGCGGAGCCAGGACCGCCGGCGCAGGACCGGGACGACCTCCGCGACGAACCGGGACAGCGTGGTGGGCAGGAACGCGGGGTGGAGGTGGAACCCGTCGACGTCCCCGGAGTCCCACATGTCGCCCAGCAGATGGGCGAGTTCGACCGGGGATCCGGCGAACCGGGTGCGGTGCGGCGCGGCGTCCCCGGGACGGGCGCCCCAGCCGGACACGCCGTGGTCCCCGGCGAACAGTATCTCCAGCTCGCCCATGACCCGGGTGCTTGCTCCGCACCGTGCCCGGGCTTCCGGCACGTCACGGACGTCGGCGAACACCATGTCGGCGTCGTGAAGGGCGGCCCGCTGTCCGCGCGGATCGAAGTCGACCGCGAGGACGGGATGGCCCTGCGGCGGCCGCGGTACGTTCGCCGGGCCCTTGATGCGGAAGTGCCGTCCGGCGTGGTCGATGTGGTGGAGCTTCGACCGGTCGAGGAATCGCCCGGCCGCCACCTCCCTGATCTCCGCGCCGTCCTCCCAGCTGTCCCAGAGCTTGGTGACCACCTCGGCGAACTCGGCGTCCTCCGCTTCGAGTTCGTCCAGGCGGGCGGGTGGCTCGGGTCCGAAGTGCGCGGCCTCCGCCTCCGCGGTGACCACGCGCCTCCGCCAGCCGGCGCGGCCCCCGCTGATGTGGTCGAGCGTGGCCAGCGCCCTGGACACGTGTACGGGTTCGCAGTGCGTGGTCGTCACCGTGGGCACCAGGCCGATGGTGGTGGTCAGTGGAGCGATCCCGGCGAGCACGGTCACCGCGTCCGGGCGCCCGAGCGCGGCGCCGGGCCCCTCCGGGAGCACCATGGAGTCGTCCAGCGTCACGAAGTCGAAACCACCCCGTTCGGCCTCCTGTACGAGCTGTCGATGGTGCTCGGGGTCCAGCGGATCGCCGGGTGAATGCCACCGGGACTCCGGGTGGCAGCCGGTCGCGTCGATGGCCATGCCGAGGAACATCTGAGCGCTCCTCTCGAAGAGCTGGTCACGGGCTGAGGGGTCGATGGGCGAGCAGCCCCTTCGATCGGACTGCCGCTCGGCCCGCAGCCTAGGCCGGGGGGACCGGCCGGCCCGGCCTTCCGGGAGAAGGGCTGCGGCTCCGTCCGAGTTGGCCGGGGAGGTTGCACGGATCGATGGAACCCCGGAGTCGCGCGGGTGCAGGCAACGGAGCAACTGTCGGAAAGGGCTTGTCGGCCACTTCGGGGCGCCTTTAAGTTCGACTCATCTCACCCGAGAGAACTGATTCTCCGGGAGTCCGAAAGACATTCCTTGAAGACTTCTGACGGAACTTCAGCCTGTTGGTCAAGCCAGAAGGAGAAAGACATGGGCGACACCCAGAAGAACGCGCCGGAAACCGCGTGGCAGGAGACCTCCCTGGAGGTCAACGACGAGGAGCTGGAGGCCCTTTCGGGCGGGATGGAAGACCTCATGGGCGGGCTGGAAGTGATCTGACCGTCACGTTCCTGGTCGTGTGCCGGCGGCGAGTGCCGCGGGTACACGACCAGTTCCATTTGAGGGCTGAATTCTCCTCTTCCCGTCACCAGTAGAGAGCGCATGATGAAGACCGCACAGGTGCGAGTCGTCGAGTCCATGCAGGAATACGTTCCCCGGGCCGGGGAGAGGAGGGTCTTCCTCGCCGGTGGAATGCGCGACTGCCCCGACTGGCGCCACGACGCGATATCCGCCTTCCGCCGGATCTGGTCCGCGGGCGGCGCCGACCGGTGCTCGCTGGCCCTCCTCAGCCCGCGTCGGGTCATCGCCGGCTCGTCCGGCTTCAACGAGTCCATGGTGGCTTGGGAGCACCGGCACCTGGCGCTGGCGGACCTGGTGCTGTTCTGGTTTCCGAGCGGCGGCGCCGCTCGGCCGGAACAGCCCATCGCACTCTATGAACTGGGAGCGGCGGCGGCCACGGGACGGGCGATCGCGGTGGGCGTCGAGGACGGGTACCGGCGCCGCCCGGACGTGCTGGCGCAGCTGCGCTGCGCGCGGCCGGGGCTGCCGGTCCACGGCGATCTCCCCTCCACCGTGAGCGCCGCGGTGGAGGCGCTGCGCGCCGGGTCCCGTCCGCTTCGCAGTGCCTCGTAAGAGAAAGTGAGCACCTGATGGAAATTCTGCGCTCGTTGGTGGGTGACCCCGAGCTGTTCCTCGGGACGGCCTGGCGGCGTGAGGCCCGTGTGCTGAGCCCGGGCGTGCCGCCCGCCGGGCTGGTCACGCCGGCCGACCTGGACGCCGTGCTGACCGGTGGCCTGCTCCGCAGGCCGTATCTGGAGATGGTCCGTGGCGGACGGAACCTGGAACCGGGTGACTTCACCACCCCGCGAAGGCTCGGTGAACACGAGTTCCCCGGTTACGCCGACCCGGGGAAGGTGCTGAGGAGGATCTCCTCGGGAGTCACCCTGCTGATGCGCAACGTCGAGCACTGGCATCCGGGGGCGGCGGCGCTCGCCGGCCGGCTGGGCGCCGAACTCGGCCGCCCCGTCGAAGCGTTCGTCTTCGTCACTCCGCCGGGGGAGCAGGGGCTGGGTTCGCACCGTGACGATGCGGACGTCTTCGTCGTACAGCTGAACGGCAGCAAGCGGTGGCGGGTGCACGGCGCCCCGGCGGACGACGCGTGGGGGATCGGGTACGAGCCGGCCCCGGGCCCGGTGCTGCTGGAGGCCACGGTGGAACGTGGCCAGGTGCTCTACATCCCGCGGGGAGCGCCGCACTCGGCCGTCGGCCGGAGCGGCGGTCTGTCCGTGCACCTGTCGCTGACGGTGCGCAGGCCCGGCACCGGTGCTCCGGACGGTCCGCGGACGCGATCGACGGATGCGCCCTCGCTCGCGGCGCTGGCGGCCGTGCTCGACGGCTGAGGAGCGGGAACCCCGCGAAGGCGGGGGCGTGGGGAACGGTCGTGCCGGTGACGGCACGGCCGTTCTGTCGTTCGCGGGCTGTCGGCGTCGGCGATGTCACCGGCGCCGTCACCGTCACCGGAAAGCGCTTCGGCGGCCGATGGGCGGGGACGCTTCGCGTCCCGCCCATCGGCCGCCGTGGGCGCCGGATGGTGTGGTGCCTATTCGTCGTTCGTGACGGTCAGCCCCTTGAGGCCTGCCACGAGCGCCTGGAGGTCGTCGTCCGAGAGATCGGCGGCGTAGGTCTCGTCTTCCTCGTTCACGGTCCTTCTCCTCTGCTGTTGCTGTATTTCCTGCGGGTTTCGGTTGCCCGGGATGCGGCGGCGTTCAGCGTGGAACGTCGGACAGCGCCGGGTGGCCGAGGCCGGCGACGAGGGAGTCCAGCTCCTCCTCGGACAGGTCGACGGCCTCGAACCGGTCCGGGTACGGGACCAGCAGCCGGAGGACGCCGCGGTCGGCGATCTCCCCCCACGCCCGGATCTGGGATTCCAGCACGCCGGACGTCACGGGCCGATTGCGGACGACGTCGATGACGGTGCCCATCGGCACCTCGATCCCGTGCTCGGCGAGCAGGGCCCCGGGATCGCGGGACAGCATCCGCTCCTTGCCGGGATCCGACCAGACGGCCGCGACCACCGCGTTGTATCGAGCGGCGAAATCACTGCGCTCGGCTTCTTCCATCGTGCGGACCTTCGCTTTCCGTCATGGAGCGGGGGAGTTGGTGGCGGCACCGGTCGGGTTCGCCGACTGTGCCCACAGCTGGCGCTGGGCGAGCCGGTGGAACAGCCCGCCGGTGTCCGCGAGCAGTTCGTGATAGGTGCCGCTCTGGACGATCCGACCCTGGTCCATGACCAGGATGACGTCCGCGTTGATCACGGTGGAGAGCCGGTGGGCGATGACGATCCGGGTCGCGGCGAGTTGCCGGGTGCTCGCGGTGACGATCTCCTGGGTGTGGTTGTCGAGAGCACTGGTGGCCTCGTCGAAGAAGAGCACCCGCGGTTTGGAGATCAGCGCCCTGGCGATCAGGACACGTTGCCTCTGGCCGACGGACAGGGCGCCGCCGCCGAAGGACAGCAGGCTGTTGAGCGCCATCGGCATCCGGCGGATGTCCTCGTCGAGCCCCGCCATGGCGGCCGCTTCCCAGACCTGCTCGACGGAGTAGGGCTGGGCGCCGCAGATGTTCTCCCGGATGGTGCCGCTGAACAGCCGGCCGTCCTGGAGGACCACGCCGCACTGCCGGCGTACGGCCTGCACGTCGAGCTCGGAAAGGTCCTGCCCGTCGTAGAGCACGGAGCCGCTGCGCGGGCGCTCGAAGCCGAGCAGCAGCCGCAGGAGGGTGGACTTGCCGGAGCCGCTGGGACCCACGATCGCGACGAACTGGCCGGGGCGGGCGTGCAGCGTCACCTTGTCGAGCACCGGGGTGTCCAGGCCCGGGTAGCCGAAGGTCGCGTTGACGATCTCGATCTCTCCCCGGAGGTCCAGCGGCTGGACGTGGCTGGGTTCGCGCTCGGCCCGCGCCGTCAGTACCTCCGTGAGGCCGTGCAGGCGGGGGAGTACGACGACGAACTCGGCGCCGCTGGTGACCAGGAGGATCATGGACTGGAGTTGCAGGGCGAAGGCCGCGTTGAGGGTGAAGAAGCCGCTCGCCGGCACCTGCCCCCGCAAAGGGCCCGCCAGCAGGGCGAAGAGGATCAGCTGTCCGGCGATGGGGACGGTGACGGCGACCGCGGACAGGGCTCCCTGCACCCGGTGCACCCGCTGCAGCCGGGCGCGCGCCACCACGGTGGCCTGCGCCCAGCGGCTGAACATGGCGTTCTCGGCGGCGGCCAGCCGGATCTTCATGATGCCGCCGAAGATCTCGTTGGTCACGGCCGCGGCGTGGTGCTCGGCCGGCAGGGCCTGGCGCTGACGGCGGATCACCACCAGGCCGAAGAGGACTCCCAGGCCGCTGGTGCCCGCCAGCAGTACGAGGGTGTACAGGCCGACGACGGGATTGATCGTCAGGGTCAGGGCCAGTCCGGCCGCCGCGGTCAGCAGGGCGAGGAAGATCCGGGTCGCCAGCCCGTTCAAGGCCTGGCGGGCGTAGGCGGTGCCCAGCATCTTGCTGGCCAGGACGCCACTGGTGGTCCGGGTGAAGAAGTCGGACGGGAGCCGCATCAGCCGGTCCCACAGGGCGAGCTGGATCCCCGATTCCAGGCGGTCCTCCAGCCGCAGCGCGTGCAGGTTGAGGAGCGCGGTGAACAGGGCCGCCGCCACGGCGCTCACCAGGTACAGTCCGGTGGCCCAGGGAAGGTCCTGGAGGCCCCCGGACGTCAGGGAACTGAGCACCTGGCCGATCAGCAGCGGGGTGGCCAGGCTCAGCGACGCGACGGCGACTCCGGTGGCCAGCATGGACCGCAGCTCCGACGCGGTGCCGAAGGCCCCCCGGCGCAGGAGTTGCCGCAGACTGGTGTCCGCGGGCAGGGGCAACTGGGCCAGGGTGGCGTTCTGGCCGAAGGTGTCCGCGCGCCGCCGGTCCACCGGGGTGCGCGCCCGGGTGTGCGGGTTGACCATCCAGTACCTGCCGCGGGCGAACAGCAGGGGAACCGGGATCAGCCGGGCGCCCCCGTCGGCGCCCCCGTCGGCGTCGGAGTCCGAGGCCACGGCGGCGCCGGCCGAGGCGGCCGGGCGCCAGCCGATGAGCGGTCCGACGTTGTTGTGCCACCACTTCGCGGACAGCCGGACCTGCCGCAGGTGGAGCCCCGAACTCTGGGCGACCGCCCGGAGTTCGTCGCCGTGGTCGCTCGTCCCCGGCGTGTGGGTGGGCGGCTCGGTCACGGAGATGTCCGCCCCCTCGGTGACCACCTGGAGGGTCTCGACCGCCCAGGCCCGGGCGTCCTGGGCGCCGTCGGTGGCGAGCCGCCCACCGCGGGCGCTGTTCGCGCCGAGCACCCCCAGGGCCCGTCGGGCACTCGCCGCCACCATCTGCTCGGCGGCGCGCTTGCGGGCGTCGAGGGCGTGCAGGAACGCGGTGTCGGTCGCCAGGGCGCGGTCGCCGAGCGAACGCACCAGATGGGCCATCTGCTGGTCGACCGCTTCGAAGAGGGCTCCGGAGCGCAGCAGGTCCGGGGTGTTCAGGAGCTCGACCAGACAGTCCGACTCCGCACGGGTCCAGTCCTGGAGGCCGAGGAAGAGCGCCTCGCGTCCGGCCGAGACGACGTGGTCGGCCAGGCCGTTCTTGCTCATGCGGCCGTCCGCCAGCCGGATCCAGCACGGCCGGCCGCTGCCGACGACCGTACGGCCGCGCGTGAGCGAGACGATCTGCCGGGAGCGCAGGACCTGGGCGTCCCGCGGGGCGCCGGTGGAGCGTACGGCGTCCGAGACGGCCTGCAGGGCCCGGTCGAGGGCGTCGCTGATCACGTCGGCGACACGGTCGTCGTGACCGGGTGGCCGGCCGGCGTCCGGTTCCTCCGGCCGCACCTGGCGGACCAGCCTGGAGAGCTGGTCGTGGTCGACGCCGCGGAGGCGGCCGCCGGGCAGTGGCACCACGGTGAGCTGCCACTCGCCGGTCGCGGTCGAGGACGGGATGGCGCTGTGGGCGGGGCAGCGGGCGACGAAGTGCTGCCGGGAGGTGTCGCCTTCGGGCGCGAGACGGCTCGCGAAGATGTCGGCGGGCCCGCCTTCGACCAGGTAGACGGTGTGCCGCCCGTCGATGCGACGGGCCGCGGTGGAGCCGGGGGCCGCCAGTCGGGCGAGCAGGTCCCAGTCCTGGGGTGGAGCGGCGGTGCTCATGTGGTTTCCCCCGTTGACCTCGCCTGGTGCCGGATGAGCGCCGCGTAGGAACCGTCGCGTTCCATGAGGGCGTCGTGCGTGCCGCGTTCGACCTCCTGGCCGTGCTGGAGCACGATGATCCGGTCGCAGTCACGGATGGTGGACAGGCGGTGGGCCACGATGAGGCACGTGGCGCCGCGGCGGCGCAGGTTGGAGTCGATCATTCGCTCCGTCTCGGTGTCCAGGGCGCTGGTGGCCTCGTCCAGGATGAGCAGCCGGGGGTTGCGGACCAGGGCGCGGGCGATCTCCAGGCGTTGGCGCTGACCTCCGGAGAAGTTGCGTCCGCCTTCGTGCACCGGGCTGGCCAGACCGCCGGGGCGGGCCGCCACCTCCTGGTGGATGCACGCGTCCTTGAGGGCCTGTACGACGTCCTCGTCGGGGATGGTCGGGTCCCACAGGGTGACGTTGTCCCGGACCGTGCCCTCGAACATGATCTTGTCCTGGTCGACCATCGCCATGGTGGCGGCCCACAGCCCCGGGTCGAGCGCCTGCGGCTCGCGGCCGTCGACGGTGATCCGCCCGCTCCAGGGCTGGTGCAGTCCGGCGAGCAGCCGGCCGACGGTGGACTTCCCGCTGCCGGAGCCGCCGACCAGTGCCACCCGCGCCCCGGGGGGCAGGACGAGCGAGAAGTCCTGGAGGAGGGGCGGGACCAGGGGGTTGTAGCCGAAGGTGACCCGGTCGAGCACCACGTGGCCTTCCAGCGGTGTGGGCGTGCCGGAGACGGCGGGTGCCGGCGGCAGCGGATAGCGCTCCACGTCCTGGAGGCGCTGCAGGTCCGCGCCGATCTCCTCGACCTGGGCACTGACCGTGGTGAGGCTGGTGACGGGCCGGTTCATCGCCACGGCCAGGCCCTGCATGGCGACGAGCACTCCGACGGTCAGGGTGCCGGTCAGGACGAGGTGACTGCCCAGTGCGATCAGCACGGCGGTGTTCAGCGCGGCGAGCAGCGCGGGCACCGCCGCCACGACGGCCGCGGGCACGCCCGCCTTCTGCTGCCCCGTGGTCACCGCCGCCTGACGCGCGGCGAACTGCTGGTAGCTCAGCTCCTCCTGCCCGCTGGCCTTGACGGTCTCGATCATCGAGATGGTGGTGTACACGGCGGCGAACAGCCGCCCGCGCTCGGCCTGCAGGCCTGCGATGGCGGTCGCGCGGATGGTGGACAGCCAGCGCAGCACGACCACGTTGAGCCCGGAGAAGACCAGCGCGCACAGCCCGAGGACGAGGTCGTACTGGCACAGCAGCGCGGCGTAGGACAGGGCCAGCGCCATGTCCACCGCGGTGGATGCCAGACGCCGGGTGAAGATGTCGGCCACCAGGTCGTTGGTGCGTACCCGCCGGGCCAGATCGGCCGCCATGCGCTGGTTGAAGAAGCCCAGCGGAAGCCGCAGCATGTGCCGCATCAGGCGGGCCGCGCTGCCGAGCGCCACCGCGGTCTCGGCGCGCACGAGCAGGCGCTGCTGGAGCCATCCGGCGACGAGGGTGATCACGGTGGCCACGGCCATCGCCGCGACCAGCGCCACGGAGGTCGCCGATTCCGAGCCGAGCAGCACCCGGTCGACGAAGACCCGGGTGAGGGCGGGCACCGCGATGCCGACCAGAGCGACCAGGAGGCCGAGGATCGCGGTCTGGGGCACGACCGAGCCGAGGTTGCGCCAGCGTTCGCGCAGCGTGCGGACCAGACTGAACGGGTGCCCGCCGCGCTCGAACGCGGGACCCGGCTCCACCGCGATCAGGATGCCGGTGTAGGCGTCGTCGAACTCCTCCCAGCTCACCGTACGGGGGCCGGTGGCCGGGTCGTTGAGCCGGACCTTCCGCCCCAGGCCCTCCAGCACCAGGAAGTGTTCGAAGTTCCAGTACAGGATGGCCGGCAGCCGCACGGAGCCGAGGTCCGCGACGGGACTCTGCCGACCGCGTGCCGTCAGCCCGTACCGGCGCGCCGCCTTGGCGACGCTGGCCGCGGTGGAGCCGTCCCGGCTCACCCCGCAGGCCTGCCGGAGCTCTTCGAGCGGGACGTGCCGGCCGTAGTGGGCCAGTACGATGCCCAGCGAGGCCGCCCCGCACTCGGTGGCCTCCATCTGGATCACGGTGGGCGTGCGCACCCGCCTGGCGGTCGGCCGGTCGGTGTCGCGCTTCGGGAGGGTCACCCTCATCGTTTCACCAGCCAGTTCAGCGGGCGCTCCTGGGCCACGGTCAGGGTCGCCGTCACCGCGCTCTGCGAGTTCAGCGCGAAGGACGGGGCGGAGCGCGACCACTTCAGCCCGCTCGGCGACCCGGCGTCCGGGGTGAGGCGGACGGCCACCGCGACGACCGGACCGGTACTGAGGAACGGCGTCACATCGCGGCCGGAGCCGAGGAAGGCGTGCAGGGACTCCTCCGTCTCCGGCAGGGAACCGACGGCCGAGACCGTTCCGGACAGCGTGCCGAAGACGCTCACCGGAGCCGCCGTGGTCGACAGCCGTACGGGCATGCCGACGCGCAGCAGCGGGGCATGGGCCGCAGGGACGTAGACCATCGCCTCCAACCGGTCGCCGGGCGTGTCCAGCCGCTCCAGAACGGCGACCTTGCTCCCGGGCAGCAGCATCTCCCCTTCGGAGATCCGCACACTGACCACGTGCGCGGTCCACGGCGCGGTGACCGTTTCGGTCGAGCCGTTCTGGCCGACCAGGGTGTAGAGAGGCTGTTCCTTGCCGACCCGCTGGTTCGGGGACACCAGGACCGAGGCCACCTGCCCCTGCCGGGTGGCGTCCAGGGTGACGGCGCCCGCCGCGTGGGTGAGCACCCCGGGAGCGGCGACGGTCTTCGGAACGGAGGCGAACGCCGACCAGGTGCCGACGGAGAGCACCACGACCAGCAGTGCCACCGTCGTCAACCAGGCCGGTATCGAGGCGAGTCGGGCGATCTCGTCGAGTTGCTCCGGTGATTCGAGCTTTCGCAGGGCCTGTTTGCGGAATCTCAAGGCTGCTCCTCGCAGTCGGACGGGCAGGAGCCGAGGGTGAACTCGGCGATGGCGGGTTCGACCAGCGTGTCCAGTCCCGACAACGTGGCGAACGAGGCGACGTCTCCCGCCCCCAGGGCGCACGGGGCCAGCCCCATGTCGGTGGCGACGAGGTACATCCAGGCGGTCAGGATTCCGGCGTCCTTGAGGGCCAACGCGTACGGAATTCCTTCGTACTTCCACATCAGGCGTCCGATCCGCGCGGTGATCACGAACAGCACCTGGGGCGGGTCCGGCATGGCGGCCGTGGCGCGCGCGAACGAGAGCATCTTCGCGGTCTCGGGGCCGGTGGCGGCGACGGCCGCCAGCCGGTGCCGTACCGAGTCGTAGTGGTAGAGCCCGCTCTCCAGCCCGGCGCAGCGCGAGACCAGCGGATAGATCTCCAGTTCGCCGATCCCGCCGGCCCCCGGGTACGGGCGCCTGCCGGTCTCCGGACCGTCCACCTCGCCGGTCGCGGCGGGTCCGAGGTGCTGGACCCGGTGCAGGAACTCGGCCAACTGGGCCGCGGTGATCGGCCGGGCGTCGTCCTGGCGGCGCACGCTGCGCCGACGGGACATCACCGCGGCCAGCGAGTCGGGCGTCGCGCCGGCGGGGCGCGCGGCGGGCGCGGGCAGCGCGATGGTGCGCCGTGCGGCGGGACCGCCGGCCCGCGCGGGCTCCGGCTCGGGCTCCGGCTCGGGCTCCGGTTCCAGGACGCCGCGGAAGCGGTGGGTGGCGCCGATCGGCGCCGCGTTGCGCTGCGGCCGCGTCCGGTCGTGCAGCCACAGTTCCTCCGGCGACCACAGACCCATCGGCGCGGTGCTGACCTCGGCCTCGGCTTCCTCGGACGTCACCAGGACCTGCGCGGAGAGCAGTTCGTCCAGCACGTACCCGGCGGTGGGCTCGTCCACCTCCAGTGCCTTGGCCACGTCGAGCCGGCCGACCCCGTTCCCCGCCGCGCCCGCCAGGACCGCGCCCAACTGGGTGTGCGCACAGGCGATGGCGACGGTGCTCAGCGGGGAGTGGGCCAGCATCCGGCCCCGATCGGTGCGGAGAACCGCGAAGCGGGACAGCCGGTAGAGCACCCCGGCGCCGTGCAGGCGCCGGACGGGACCGCTCTGCGCCCCGAGCCCACGGGGCACCACGTCCAGCAGCGCCCGGGCCCCGGCTGCGATCCTGCGCTCCAGCCAGCAGTGCGACAGGAGCCGTCGTACCAGGAGTTGGGCGGGCAGGACGCGTGATTCGCCCTCCAGGCCGGTGATGAGCTGGGCTATCTGAAGATCGCTCAGCCATCCCTCGGCCATGCGCAGGAGCAGGGCGTGCCGGCCGGCCTCCGGCTCGGGGAGGCGCAGCCGGTAGCGGGATTGCTCCAGCACCAGGGACCCGCCCGGCTCGTGGTCCAACCGTGCGTCGACGCGCAGCCGATAGCTCTCGACCTTGGCGGCGCCCGGAAACGGGGACGTGCGTTTCATGGGATTTCACGATCCTGATACGGGGACGGTCGGTCGGTCGGTCGGTCGGTGGGTGGATGGATGGGTGGGTGGGTGGGTGGGTGGTGCGATCGACGGGAGGGCGGGCGGCTCGCCGCGGTCGGGGGCCGGCGGTCTCGCGACCCCCGCGGCAAGCCCGGCCGCCACCGACCGTAGGGCGGATGGGGCCGGTCCTCGGCGAACGGATCGAACCCGTGCCCAACACCGGATCGACCGCGGCACGGAACGGTGTCACCGGCCCACCGGGGGAGGCGCATCGTTCATCCGTTCTCGACGACGACGGATTCCTCGATCCAGGGCGCGGACCCGTGGCCGCCGGCCAGCAGGTCCGCGGCCAGTTCCCGGCCGTGGTTCTCGGCAGCCGCGCGGAACGCGCTCGCCAGGAGCTCCACCAATCCCTGGGCGAAGACGCCGGTGCTGTGGTCATCCGGTCCGGCAGCGGAACTCCGCTCGTGGCAGGGCAGGTTGAGCGCGAGGATGTCCGATCCGACGACCTTGATCAGCTCCTCGGCGGCGCCGTCGACCCGGTCCAGCAACCGTGCCAGGCACTGCAGGGTGACCGCCGCGGGGATCCCCGCCCGGACGAGGTCGAGGGAGGCACGCAGGATGCCCGGCCGGGCGATGCGCACGGCGCCGTCCTCGTCCCAGCCGACCACGCCGTGCCGGTTCAGGGAGTGGAAGACGCCGGGCCGTTCCCGTATCGCCCGCTGCAGGGCGGTGGTGAGCTTCTCCCGGTCGTCATCGCGGCCCTCCGCACCGAGGATGGCCGCGATGGAGACCAGGTTGAAGCCTTGCCGCTGCAGCGAAACGATGTGCTCCAGCCGGCGTACGTGCGCGTCGTCGTAGTAGCCGACCCGCCCCCTGCGGATCGGCGGCTGCAGCAACTTGCGCGATTGGTGCGCCCGGACGTTCCTCGGCGACATGCCGACGATCCTGGAGAGTTCCTCCACGGTGTAGCGGGCCGCCGGACGGTCCGGGCTCGTCAGGGACAGGGGGCTCGATGTCATGGTGTGTCCTTCCACGGGCCGGCACCGCGGTGTTGGTGATGGCGAGGGGATGGTGGGTGTGGTGATGGGGTGGGGTGGGGGTACCGCAGCGCGAGAGGGGCGTGCGGTGTGAGGGGTCGGTCCTGAGGCCTCGGAGGCCGGCCGTGGGCCGGCCGTGCCGTGCCCAGCCGTGCCCAGCCGTGCCCTGCCGTGCCCAGCCGTGCCGTGTTCCGGCCGTGCGGCCGGACCCAGTCGAGCACGCACCCGACGGCTCGGACCAGGCGGTTCAGCCCGCAGGACTGGATCCGGCATACTTCTGCCGTACAGATCGCGCCGCACCCGGGGAGCGCGGCACCACGAGGAGCGTTCCACGTGCGGCAGCCCTGCCGAGTCCCTGCCATCGGGCGTTCATCAGCAGCCGGTCCGTCATGAGCGGCGGCGGATCCGCGCCCGGCGGGTTCGGGGAGCTGCTGCGCGGCCTGCGCGTCCGCGCCGGCCACACCCAGGAGCGACTCGCCCACGCCGCGGGAGTGAGCGTCCGCACCCTCGTCGATCTGGAACGCGGCCGTACCCGCGGACCGCAGCGCCGTACCGTGCAGGCCCTGGCCCGCGCACTCGCCCTGGACACCGCGGACCGCGGCGGCCTGGAACGGGCCGCCGCCTTCGGCCGTCCCCGCTCACGCCCGGCCACCCTGCCCCCGGGCACCCTGCCGCTGCCGCGCGACCTCAGTGACTTCACCGCCCGTACCCAGGCCCTGGCCCGCCTGCGCGCCCTGGCCGAACGCCCCGGAGGGGACTCGGCCCCCGTCGCGGTCGTCGCCGGGCAGCCGGGCCTCGGCAAGACCGCCTTCGCCGTCCACGCCGCGCACTCCCTCGCCCCGCACTACCCCGACGGCCAGTTCGCCGTCGACCTGCGCGGCATGGACGAGCGGCCCGCCGACCCGCGTGAGGTCCTGGCCCGTCTGCTGCGCGCCCTCGGCGTGTCCGAGCGTGCCGTCCCCCACGACACCCAGGACCGTACGGGTCTGCTCCGCTCGGTCACCGCGGTCCGCCGACTGCTCCTGCTGCTGGACAACGCGGCGGACGAGGACCAGCTCCGCCCGCTGCTCCCGGGCCGGGGCAACTCACTGACCGTCGTCACCAGCCGCCACGCCCTGGCCGGCCTGGAATGCGCGCACCGCGTCGACCTCGCCCTGCTGCACCGCGAGGAGTCCGTCGAACTGATATCCCGGATCATCGGCGCACAGCGCGTCGCCCGGGAGGCCGAGGCCGCCCGCGACCTCGCCGACCTGTGCGGCCACCTGCCGTTGGCCGTCCGGATCGCCGGACAGCGCCTGGCGATCCGGCCGCAGGAGCGCCTGGGCAAGCTGGTCGCCCAACTCGCTCGCGAGGAAAGCCGCCTGGACGCCCTGAGGGCGGGGAGTCTGGAGATGCGGGCCGCGTTCGCGCTGTCCTACCGCCGCCTCACGCCGACCGCCCGCACCCTGCTGCGGCGCGCCGCCCTGGCGGCCGGCCCCGACTTCAGCCCGGAGACCGCGGCCGTGCTGGCGGGCGTCACCCTGCGCCGGGCCCGGCTGTGCGTCGAGGACCTCGCCGACCGCGGTCTCCTCCAGCCGCACCCGGAAACAGAGCGCTACCGCTTCCACGATCTGCTGAAGCTGTTCGCCACCGAGCAGCTCGCCGCCGACGACGACCCGACCGCCCTCGCGGGCGCCCGTGACCGCACCGCCCGCTGGATGCTGACCCGGGCCGCGGCGGCGGCGCTCCACTTCGACGCGGACCACGGCCGGACCCCCGATGGCGACCCGGACCCCGTGACCGCCCCCACCGGCCTCGAAGGGGCCCGCGCCTGGCTGGAAGCCGAACGCGCCCAGTGGCTCTGGGCGCTCCACCACGCCCGGGCCGCCGGATGGCACCGCGAGGTCGTCGACACCGCCGAGGCCATGCACTGGTTCTCCGACCGCACCCAGCACTGGGAGCAGTGGGTGGAGGTGTTCCGGCTCTCCGTCGCCGCCGCCCGCGCGCTGGGCAGCCGCGCGGACGAGACCGTGCACCTCAACTACCTGGCCTGGGCCTACAACATGTGCACCTACGACCACCACGCCGCCCTGGAGACCGCCGACGAGGCCCTCACCGCGGCCCGGGAGGGCGGCGACCGGCTCCAGATGGGCTGGGCCCTGGGCTACGGGGCGGGCGCGCTCAAACGCCTCGGCCGCACCGGCGAGGCCATCGCCTGGCTGCGCGACTCCGCCGCCTGCCACCGCGACAACACCACCCCCCAAGGCCGTCTCGCCGAACTGACGACCCTCAACACCCTCGGCGTCTACCTGCGCGAGACCGGCCACGCCGGCCATGCCCTCGCCATCCACCGCAGCAGCGAGGCCATCTGCCGCGCGGGAATCGCGGGCCAGTCGCCCGACCTCATCGCCGTCTACCACGCCGCCACCCTCTACCACCTCGGTGGCGACCTGGCCGTACTCGCCCGCTGGTCCGAGGCGGAAGCCCACCTGCGCCGGGCGCTCAGCTGCTTCGAGGCCGCGGACATGCCGGCCTGGAGCGAACCGGCCCGCCTCGACCTGGGCATCGCCCTGCACCACCTCGGCCGCGACGAGGAGGCCCGCACCGCCCTGGCCACGGCCCATCGCACCCTGACGGAGCTCAACCACCCCCGCCACGCCGAAGCCGCCGCCCTCGTGGAAGGACTTCCCGACGCCACCGGACGACCCGGCCTGCCGGCCGGATCGCCCGCCGAAGAGGCCTTTTAGCAGGATCCAAGGGCGGACGGGCGTATTCCGGTAAACGTTTTCCATCCTCTGGCAAAGCATGTGCCGGGCTCTTGCCCTGCCGGGGGGCGACCCGATGGGATGCGCGAGTCCCCTTGCTGAGCTCCGCCGGGCCTCAACCCGTCGGCCCCGCCTCCCGCTCCACCGCTCTCGGCGCCGACCGGCGCCCTGCCGCGTGCGGGCGGGGGCGGGACCGGGTGATCCGGTCTCAGCCGAACCGTGACGTACCGGGTGATCCGGTGCGTCATGCATGCGAACATCGAGGTCGAGTCACATCGTGCGTCAGATATCCTCCGCCGCCAGGCTTCTCACCATCGCGGCACTTCCGCTGGCGCTGACCGCCTGCTCCTTCACCGACACGAAGGCCGCCCCGAAGGCCCCGGCCGCGGGATCGCCTGCGGCCGCCGCGGCGCCGTCGGCCGCGGCCCCGGCCGCCGAGCCCAACAAGGGCCTGCCGACCGGCAAGCAGCTCAAGGCGGCGCTCGCGCCCGCTTCGTTCTTCGCGTCCGGCTTCACCCCCGATCCGGAGCTCGCGCGCGACACCGGCGACACGTACCAGCTGCCGGCCACCGCCGATGTGCCCACCCCCGACTGCACCAAGCTCGGCGGGACCTCGTGGACGGAGATCACCGGGATCACCGGCGTCTCGTTCGCGCAGAACGCCTATGTGAACAAGAACTCCTCCGAGGAGTTCGCCCAGGAGATCGACGTCTACCGGGACACGACCGCCACGACCGTGCTCGACGCGCTGGGCAAGATCTCCATGGCCTGCCCGAGCTACACCGACGGCGACACCCACGCCAAGGTGACGGTCACCGAAAAGCCCCTGGCGGGTCTGGGCGACGGCGCCTGGGTCATCACCCAGACGAGCACCGCCTGGCAGGGCGGCACCGCGCTGGTGGCCGCGCGGGTCGGCACCTCGGTGGTGACCGTGCTCGCCAGCAGCGGGAGCGACAACGGTGTCACGGGCGCCACCAAGCTGACGAAGCAGCTGGTGGCGTCCCTCAAGGGCAAGGCCTGACGGGCCACATCCTTGCGTGGTGCCGCTCCCGCGCGACGGGAGCGGCGCCACCGGGCCCGTCGGACCGACCGCGGGTGCCGGGAGCCTCGGGGGCGTCAAGGGGGTACAGGTGCGCTAACGGCCCCCTTAAGGCTCTTCGGGCGAATTCCGGCAATTCGCACCTGTGTCCCGAATCTCCACCTGCGGCTCGGCATCATGTCGATCACGGCGAAGGCGGCGACCGGAGCGGCCTTCAGTGGCAGACAGGTATCCAGTGCAGTGAACGACATCGCGCGGCACCCGCTGACGGCATATCAACGGGACGTCTGGGCCGCCGCCTCCCAGGCTCCCCGATCACCGCAGTTCAACGGCGTCCTCCACGAGAAGCTGCGGGGCCGCGTCGACCACGACGCGCTCACCGGGTGCGTCGAGGACGCGTTAAGGCGTCACGAGACCTTCCGGCTGCGCTTCGGCGAAAAGGAGGGGAGGCCCTTCCAGTGGGCGGCGGGCGAGGACATCCGCGTCACCCGGGTGGACCTCACCCGGGAGCCCGAACCGGACGTGGCGTGCGCCGAGTGGACACGGCGCTCCATGGAGACGGCACTGCCCCTCACCGACGGCGGGGCCCTGGTCGAGGCCACACTGCTCCTGGAGGGCCCGGACGTCACGCACCTGCACGTCAAGGTGCACCACATCCTCGCCGACGGCTGGACCGTCCACCGGCTCAGCCATGAGGTCTTCGCGGAATACGAGCGGAAGACGAGCCCCGGTCGTGAGGCCACCGGCCCCTGCGGGACCTCCTCCTACCTCGCGTTCATCGATGAGGAGGCCGCCTACCGCGCCGGTCCCGGGGGTGACCGCGACCGCGCCTTCCACCGGGAGGCCCTGACCGGTGTGACGCCCGCGCTCTTCGCGCGCACCGCCGACGAGCACACCCGCGGACGTCATTCCTTCGTCGTCGAGGGCAGCCTCGTCGAGCAGGTCCGCGCCGCCGGCTTCTCGCCGTTCGCCTACATCACCGCCGTGTTCGGGACCTGGCTGACACGTCTGCACCGCAGCGAGGAAGCGGTCCTGGGCATTCCCTTCCTGAACCGGCCGGAGGACCACCACAAGGACGTCCTCGGCCAGTTCGCCAACACCCTGCCGCTGCGGGTGCCGGCGCCCGGCGGGCGAACGGTGCGGGAACTGGTCGCCGAGACCCAGGACGCGACCCGCGCGCTGCGGCGCCACGAGCGCCTCTCGCTGGGCGACGTCCTGCGCGAGCTGCCCCCGTCGGCCAACGGCCCGCGCCGGCTGTTCGACGTGACGCTCTCCTACCTGCACTGGCCGCCGCCGGAGCCGGTCACCGGCGTCGAACGGCAGACGGCCATGATGGCCCCCTCGCACGACCAGGACGCCCTGGGCGTCATCGTGTCCGCCTTCGACGGCACCGCCGACATGCGCGTCGACCTGGACTACGCCCGCGACGTCTTCGACGAGGACCTGCCCATCGCGTCGGTCGCCGGCCACCTCCGGACGATGCTCGAACGCGGCGTGACCATGCTGGACGGGCCGGCGTCGGCCGTCCCGATGCTGACGCCCGCCGAACACGCGGACCTCACCGCGATACGCGCCCACGGTCCGCGGGTGCCGTATGCCGACGAGGCCACGCTGCACGGCCTGTTCGAAGCGCAGGCCGCCCGCCGTCCCCGGCAGACCGCCGTCATCGGGGCGAACGGCGAGACGCTCACCTACGCCGAACTGGACGAGCGGGCCAACCGGGTCGCCCGGTCCCTGCGCGAGGACGGCGTCGGCGCGGACGACCGCGTCGCGGTGATGCTGGAACGCGGTCCGCAGTTGATGGTGGCGCTCCTCGGCGTCCTGAAGTCCGGTGGCGCCTACGTACCGGTGGACCCCGGCTACCCGTCCGAGCGCGTACGGTTCCTGCTGGAGGACAGCCGCGCCAAGGTGGTCGTCGTGGACGGCACGGGCCCCGCCGCCGGCCTCCCCGACGGGGCGAGGGTGCGGCGCGTCGAGGAGCTGCTGGAGGGCGGTGGCGCCCCGCTCGCGCCGGTCGCCGGCTCCCGCGACCTGGCGTACGTCATCTACACCTCCGGTTCGACGGGCCGCCCCAAGGGCGTGATGGTGGAGCACCACAGCGTCGTCAACCGCCTCGCCTGGATGCAACGCCGCCATCCGCTCGGCGACGGCGACGTCCTGCTGCAGAAGACGCCGGTCTCCTTCGACGTATCGGTGTGGGAGCTGTTCTGGTGGGCCGTCGAGGGCGCCGCGGTGGCGCTGCTGCCGCCCGGTGGCCAGCAGGATCCTCAGGAGATCCTGCGGACCGTGCGGGAGCGGGGGGTCAGTGCCCTGCACTTCGTGCCCTCGATGCTCGGACCGTTCCTCGACCTGCTGGAGACCCTGCCGGAGGGCCGCGCGGGCCTGGACCGCCTGCGGTACGTCTTCTGCAGCGGCGAGGCCCTGCCGCCGGCCGCCGTCGAGCGGTTCAACCGCGTCTTCGCGGCCTCCGGGGCGGAGCGTCCGGTACGGCTGGTCAACCTGTACGGGCCGACCGAGGCCACGGTCGACGTCTCGTACCACGACTGCCCGGGGGACCCCGCCGGGAAGGTGACCCGGGTCCCGATCGGACGGCCGATCGACAACACCCGGCTGTACGTGCTGGACCCCGCCGGGCTGCCCCAGCCGTCAGGCGTCGCCGGCGAGCTGTGCATCGGTGGTGTCGGTGTCGCCCGGGGCTACCTGGACCGACCGGAACTGACCGCCGAGAAGTTCGTCGAGGACCCGTTCACGCCCGGCGGACGCCTCTACCGCACCGGCGACCTCGCACGCTGGCTGGCGGACGGCGCCCTGGAGTACCTCGGGCGGATCGACGGCCAGGTCAAGATCCGGGGCAACCGCGTGGAGCCGGGTGAGGTCGCGGGCGCCCTGCGCTCGCTGCCCGGCATCCGTGACGCCATCGTCGTGGACCGCAGCACCGCCGACCGCGGCACCCACCTCGTCGGCTACTACGTCGCCGACGCCGACCTGGACGACGCACGGCTGCGCGAGCCGCTCGCGCGGACCCTGCCGGCGTTCATGGTCCCGGCCCACTTCACGCGGATCGACGCCATACCTCTGACCCCCAACGGGAAGGCCGACCGCGGCGCGCTGCCCGAGCCCCGCAACGCCGCGGCCCCGGACGGCGGCCGGCCGCCGCGGAGCCGCGCCGAGGCCGTACTCGCCGAGGTCTGGGCCGAGGTGCTGGGCTGGGAGCACGTCGGCGTCGACGACGACTACTTCGCGCTCGGCGGAGACTCCATCCTCATGCTCAGCGTGCGTGCCGGGGCCGAGGCCCGGGGCCTGCGCTTCTCCCTCACCGACCTCATCCGGAACCCGACGGTGGCGGGGCTGGCCGCACGGGCCGAAGAGGCGACCGCGCCGGACGACAGCGCCGCACCCTCCCCGTTCGCCCTCGTGTCCCGGGTGGACCGGGCCCGGCTGGAAGGCACCGAGGACGCCTGGCCGCTCACCCGGCTCCAGCTCGGCCTGCTCTACCACAGCAGCAGGCGCGAGACCTCCGCCACGTACAAGGACGTCTTCCGGTACACCCTCGAACTGCCCTGGGACGAAGGAACGTTCCGTCAGGCGTTCGGCAAGCTGGTCGCGCGTCATCCGGTACTGCGCTCCGGCTTCGACCTCGCCGGCTTCTCCGAGCCGCTGCAGATCGTCCGCCCGCAGGCCCCCGGGGGCCTCGACGTCGTCGACCTGCGCCCGCTCGACGACGACGCGGCCGAAGCCGAGGTCCGGGCACACATCGAGGCCCGCCGCCTCCACCCCTACGCCTTCGACCGGGCCCCCCTGTACCTCTTCCGCGCCCACGTCCGGCCCGGAGCCGTCGACCTGGTCCTCAGCTTCCACCACGCGCTGCTCGACGGCGGCAGCGTGGCCACCCTCCTCCAGGAACTGCTCCAGGACTACGCGCACGGCCTGGGCCTGGCCATCGGCGCCGTGGACGACACGCCGGCCCCGTCGGCCGCGGCCTACGCACGGGAGGAGATCGCCGCCCTGGGGTCCGTGGAGTCGCGGCGGTACTGGCGGGAGAGGCTGGCCGGCAGCGAACCCCTGCAGATCGAGGCGTTCCGTACGCACCTGCCCGGCACCGACCGGGAGCCGTCGGCGCACCGCGCCGACCTCGACCCCGAACTCCTCGTGCAGGTACGCGAGTTCGCCGCCGCACAGCACCTGCCGGTCAAGTCCGTCTTCCTGGCGGCGCACTGCCTGACGCTGGCCATGTTCGCCGGCACCGGTGACGTGACCACCGGACTGATCACCCACGGACGGCCCGAGCTCGCCGGCGCCGAACGCACGGCCGGACTCTTCCTGAACACGGTGCCCCTGCGCCTCGACGTCGCGCGGGACCGGTGGCTGGACGTGGCGCGCGAGGCCTTCCGGCAGGAACAGGACGGCCACCCCCACCGTCGCTACCCGCTGAGCGCCATCCGGGAGGACCACGGCGGTCCCGTCCTGGACACCGCCTTCAACTACGTGCACTTCCACCAGCTGTCCCGGGTCTTCGGCCTGCCGGGCGTGCGACTGCGCGAGATCAGCACCTGGGAGGAGACCGACTTCGGCCTCCTGGTGAACGTGGTGACCGAGCCGGACGGCGGACGCGTGTGGATGCGGATCGACCACGACGGCACCGGATTCTCCGCCGGCCAGGCCGCCCTCTTCGCCGACGGGTACCGGAAGATCCTGCGGAGCATGGTGGAGGACCCGCACGCCGAACCCGACTTCGCCTTCCTCGCCGGCCGGCCGTCCCCGGCCCGTGCCACCCCGCGGCCCACCGTCGTCGAACGCTTCGCACGGCAGGCCGCCCGCACGCCGCGGGCCACCGCCCTGGTGATGGGGGAGGAGCGGTGGGACTACGCGCGGCTGGACGCGACGGCCGGCCGGGTGGCCCGCCGGCTGCGCGGACTCGGCGCCCCGGTCGGGGCCCGGATCGGGATCGCCATGGACCGTTCGCCGCACACCGTCGCCGTGGTCCTGGGCGTGCTGCGGGCCGGCTGCGCGGTGGTGCCGCTGGACGTCGGCTACCCCGCGAAGCGGCTGGCCGAGATGCAGGAGCAGGCCCGGCCCTTCCGGGTCATCGCCCCCGCCGCCCACGCCGGTCTCGTCCGTGACCGCTCGCTGCTGCTGCCCGCCGAGTCGGTGACCGATCCGTCCGCGGGGCCCGTGGCGGAGCTCCCGGCGACGATCCCCGCCGACACCACCGCCTACGTCCTGTTCACCTCCGGATCCACGGGCCGGCCCAAGGGCGTGGCCATGCCGCACCGTTCCCTGGCGGGCCTGGTCGACTGGCAGGCACGGGCGGAGAGCGGCGCCGCGGGCGGCGCCACGCTCCAGTACGCACCGATGAGCTTCGACGTCTCCTTCCAGGAGATCTTCTCCACCCTCTGCTCCGGCGGCACGCTGCACCTCATCGGCGACGCCGAGCGGCGCGACATGCCGGAGCTGCTCCGGCTGATCGACCGCGCGGGCATCGAGCGCGTCTTCCTCCCCTACGTGGCACTCCAGCAGCTGGCGGAGACCGCGCAGAGCCTGGGCATCACCCCCCGTGCCCTGCGGGTGCTGGTGTCCTCGGGCGAGCAGTTGCGCGTCACCCGGGAGATCCGGGCCCTGTGCGCCGCGCTGCCCGGCGCCGTGCTGGAGAACCAGTACGGGCCGACGGAGACCCACGTCGCCACCGCCTTCACCATGACCGGCGACCCCGCGGCCTTCCCCACGCTGCCCCCGATCGGACGCCCCGTCGACGGCGCCGAGGCGTACGTGCTGGACGCCCGGATGCGCCCGGTGCCCGCCGGAGTGCGCGGCACGATCCACCTGGGCGGCACCTGCCTGGCCGACGGCTACGAAGGCCGCCCCGACCTCACCAAGGAGCGCTTCGTACGGCACCCCTTCGCGGGCGAGGACCGGATGCTGTACGACACCGGGGACCTCGGGATGGTGCTGCCCGACGGGACGCTCGTGTACACCGGCCGGGCCGACGCCCAGGTCAAGGTGCGCGGCTACCGCGTCGAACCCGCCGAGGTGGAACTGGCCGTCACCGCCCTCACCGAGCAGTACCCGTCGCTGCACGACGCCGCGGTGGTGGCCCGGCACAAGAACGGTGAATGCCTCCTCGTGGCCTTCCTCGTGGGCGAGGGCACCACCGAGGACCTGACGGCCATCCGCGAGCGGCTGCGCACCGACCTGCCCGAACACCTGGTCCCTTCCCACCTGCAGTGGGTGACCCACCTGCCGCTGACCCCCAGCGGGAAGCGGGACGACGCCGCCCTGCGCCGGACGCCGCTCGCCGCCACGGCCGCCACCGCCGAAGCCGGCGGGACCGGGCCGCGCGACGACCACGAACGCGCACTGTGCGAGATGCTGGCGGACCTGCTGGAACTGCCCGCCGTCGGTGTCCACGACAACCTCTTCGACCTGGGCGGCACCTCGCTCACCGCGATGCGGCTGACGGTCCGGATCGAGCAGCGCTACGGCGTCGCCGTCCCGCTGTCGCAGTTCATCGCCGCTCCCACCGCGGCCGGTCTCGCGGCACGGCTGCGCGCGGGCGGCGCGGCCCCCGCCTACGACCCCCTGGTCCCCATCCGCCCGCAGGGCACCCGCCCGCCGCTGTTCATGGTCCACCCCATGGGCGGCAACGTGCTGTGCTACGTACCCTTCGCCCGGCACCTTCCCGCGGACCAGCCGCTCTACGCGCTCCAGGCGTGCGGCGCGGACCCCGGCACCACACCGCTCGGCACCGTCGAAGAGCTCGCGGACAGCTACATCGCCGCCCTGCGGACGGTGCAGCCGCACGGCCCGTACAGCGTCGGCGGATGGTCCTACGGCGGCTTCGTGGCCTTCGAGATCGCCCGCCGCCTGCGGGAGGCCGGCGAGGAGGTGGCCCACCTCGTGCTCCTGGACACCACCGCGCTCAGCCGCGAGGAGCGCCACCGGCACGACGACGACGCGCTGCTGGGGTGGTTCTTCTGGGAACTGCTCTGGCTGAAGCGCGGCGGGGACTCGCCGATGGAGGTCATACCCGACGAACTGGAGGGCCTGGAGGAGAAGTTCGACTTCATCGCCCGCCTCGCGGCCGACGAGGGCGTCCTGCCGGCCGGCAGTTCGGGAGCCGTCATACGCCGGCTCTTCGCCGTCTACCGGGCGAACTGGCGGGCGGCGCTGGAGTACCGCCCCGAGGGCGGGTACCGGGGGCTCACCCTGATCCGCGCCATGGAACCCCTGCCCGACGTCCTCGCCGCGATGCACGGCGCGGCCGGAAGCCGCCACGAGGACGAGTCCAACGGCTGGCGGGACATGGCCGGCGGCAGGCTCCGGATCATCGCCGTGCCCGGCGACCATCTCACGATCATGGAGGAACCGTACGTGGAGCACACGGCGAGGACGGTCGCGGACCTGATCAGGTCCGGAACCCCCGAAACCACCGGAACCCCCGGAACCCACGAGGAGAACTGACGACATGCCGACGAATCGCCCCGTGAAGGCCATCGTCATCGGAGCCGGCATCGGCGGGCTGGCCTGCGCGGTCACACTGCGCCGGGTCGGGATCGACGTGGAGGTGTACGAACGGGCCACCGAACTGCGTGCCGCCGGTTCCGGCCTGTCGGTCATGAGCAACGCCATCAGCGCCCTCGCCACGCTCGGCATCGACCTGGGCCTGGAGGAACGCGGCCGGGTCGTCGAGTCCTTCACCGTCGTGGACCACAGCGGCCGTCTCATCAGGGACCTGCCCTTCAAGGAGGTCTGCGAGAAGGTCGGCGCGCCCAGCGTCTGCCTGAGCCGCTCGGACCTCCAGAAGGCCCTGCTGGAGGCGGCCGGGGACTGCCCCGTCCACCTGGGCGCCACCGCGACCGGCTTCGAGAGCGACGACTCGGGCGTCGTCGTCCGCTTCGCCGACGGGAGTTCGGCGCGCGGGGACCTCCTCATCGGTGCCGACGGGTTCAACTCGGCCGTACGCGGCGGGCTCGTCGGACCGGAGACCTCGCAGGACAGCGGCTACGTCTGCTGGCTCGGCATCGTCCCCTTCCGCCACCCCGGGCTCGCCCCGGGCGCCGTGCGCCACTACTGGGGCAGCGGACAGCGCTTCGGTCTCATCGACATCGGCCACGGGCGCTCCTACTGGTGGGGCACCCGGAACATGCCCGAAGCCCGCTCGAAGGCCTGGGACGGCACCAAGGAGGACGTCCTGCGGGCCTTCGAGGGGTGGGCCGACGAGGTGCGGTCGGTGATCGGGGCCACGCCCGCCGAGGGCATCCTCGCCACGCCCTCCCACGACCGTCCGTTCCTGGAACGGTGGGGAGAGGGCCCCGTCACCCTCCTCGGTGACGCGGCGCACCCCATGCTGACCACCCTCGGGCAGGGGTCGGCCATGGCGATCGAGGACGCCGTGGTCCTGGCCCACACCCTGGCCGGGCCGGAGGCCCGCGAGGACCTGCCGCTCGCCCTGCGGACCTACGAGGACCGCCGCCGCGACCGGACCCGGGCCATGGTCGCCGCCTCCCGGGCGATGAGCGACCTCGAACAGGCCGACACGCCCGAACACCGCCGGGTCCGCGACGACTACTTCCGCCTCACGCCGCACGAGGAACTGGCGCGCCGGAACGAGGAGGCCCTGACCTTCCCGGCCGTCCCGGTGCCCGAAGCCCGCATCCGGCGGGAGGCCGGCCGGCGCGGGCTCTCGTAAGACCACTCCTGCCGCCCCGGCCGAGCCGGGGCGGCAGGGGGCTCAGGCTCCCCGCAGGGTCCGTACCCGCCTCTCGATCGCGGTGATCAGGGCCTCGACCCTGACCTCGAAGATCTGCTCCTCCGTCACCTCGGCGAGCTCGGTGCTCAGCCGGGTGATGTGGGGGAAGCCCGCGGGGTCGACCAGCCGGTACTCCCGGCTCCAGGAGGACTCGTCGGCCGCGCGGACGTCCGGGTCGAAGAGCAGGTAGGCGGCGCGCTGGCCGACGTAGGCCAGCAGGGAGTCGCCGACCATCCGGTAGTGCACGGCCGCCTCGGCGCCTTCGAGCCCGGCCTCCGTGACGGCGCCGAGGATCAGTTCCACCACCCGGAACTCGTTGGGCCTGCGGGTGGTCCGGCTGGCCATGGTCGAGCCGACCACCGGGTACTTGAGGGCGACCTCCAGGGAGCCGGCGGCCAGGGCCCGCAGCCGGTCCTTCCAGTCGAGGCCCCCGGGGATGCGGTCGAGGACCTCGCCCAGGGTGCGGTCCGCCACCGACAGCAGCAGGTCGTCCTTGTCGCGGAAGTGCCGGTAGACCGCCGTCGGGTCGGCGCCGAGCTCCTCGCCGAGACGGCGCACGGTGAAGGCGTCCTCGCTGCCCCGCGCCGCGATGCGCAGGCTCGCTTCGATGATGGCGTCGGGCGTGAGCTGGCTTCCGGCGCGCTTGGACCGGGTGGGTGTCTCGGATGACTTCGGCATGGTGCGGTCAGTGTAACGATGCGGAACAGAGGCAGCGCAACACCGTTGACAACACTGTTGCGCTCCCGTTCACTCCTCCTCAACGAACACGCCGTGCGGGCCCGGCCCGCCGAGCCGGAGGAAGCGTCGATGGACCGGAACAGGCAGCGCAGCAGGCAGCGGGCGGACACCGTCTTCGTGGGAGGACAGGTGTTCACGGGGACCCACGGGACACCGGTCGACGCGGCCGTGGCCGTCGGCGCGGGCCGGATCCTCGCCGTCGCCGACGAGAGCGCCGTGCGCTCGCTCGCCGACGCGGGCACCGAGGTGGTGGACCTCGCGGGCGGGCTGCTCCTCCCCGGATTCCAGGACGCCCACGTCCACCCGGTCGTGGCCGGCGTCCAGATGCTCGGCTGCGACCTGAGCGGGGAGCACTCCATCGACGGCTACCTGGCCGTGGTGGCCGCGTACGCCGCCGCGCACCCCGAGGCCCCGTGGATCCGCGGCGGCGGCTGGTCGATGGACGTCTTCCCCGGTGGCACCCCCACCCGGGCCATGCTCGACGCCGTGGTGCCCGACCGGCCCGTCCTGCTCGGCAACCGCGACGGACACGGCGCCTGGGTCAACACCCCCGCCCTGCGCCTCGCGGGCGTCGACGCCGCCACCCCCGACCCCGTGGACGGCCGGATCGAGCGGGAACCGGACGGGTACCCGGCCGGCACCCTCCAGGAGGGGGCCGTGGAGCTGGTCGCCCGCCACGTGCCGATCGCCACCGCCGACGAGGCCCACGCCGGCCTCCTCGCCGCCCAGGAGCACCTCTTCTCCCTGGGAGTGACCAGCTGGCAGGACGCCATGATCGGCGCCTTCCCCGGCAACCCCGACAACTACGACGTCTACCTGCGCGCCGCCCGCGAGGGGTCGCTGCGGGCCCGGGTGGTCGGCGCCCTGTGGTGGGACCGCGAGCGCGGGCTGGAACAGATACCCGAGATCGAGGAGCGCCGCCGCACCGGACGGGTGGGCCGCTTCAACGCCACCAGCGTCAAGATCATGCAGGACGGCATCGCCGAGAACTTCACGGCCGGCATGCTGGAGCCCTACCTCGACGGCTGCGGCTGCGCCACCGGGAACTCCGGCCTCAGCTTCATCGATCCCGAGCTCCTCACCGAAGCCGTACGGCTCCTCGACCGCTCGGGCTTCCAGCTCCACTTCCACGCGCTCGGGGACCGCGCGGTCCGGGAGGTCCTCGACGCCCTGGAAGCCGCCCGCGCGGCCAACGGCGCCAACGACAACCGCCACCACCTCGCCCACCTCCAGGTCGTCCACCCCGACGACATCGCCCGCTTCGCCCGGGTGGGGGCGGCCGCCAACATCCAGGCGCTGTGGGCCGCCCACGAACCGCAGATGGACGAGCTGACGATCCCCTTCCTGGGCCCCGAACGCGCCGCCCTCCAGTACCCGTTCGGAGACCTCCTGCGCGCCGGAACCCGCCTGGTCGCCGGCAGCGACTGGTCGGTGAGCAGCCCCAACCCGCTCTGGGGCATCCACGTCGCCGTCAACCGGACCGTCCCCGACGAGGCCGCCGGAACCCCCGACGGAGCCGACGGCCCCCACGGCCGCCGCGAGCCGGTCGCGCCCTTCTTCCCGGAGCAGGCCCTCACCCTCGCCCAGGCCCTCACCGCCTACACCGCCGGCAGCGCCTGGGCGAACCACCTCGACACGGTCACCGGCACCGTCGAGGAGGGCAAGTACGCCGACCTCGTCGTGCTCGACCGCAACCCCTTCGAGCTGCCCCCCGGCGAGATCGCCGGGACCCGGGTGCGCCGCACCTACCTCGACGGCGAAGAGGTCTTCGCCGCGAAGGACTGAGCGCCGGTCCCCCCACGGCGACGCACCGCAACGCCCCGGCCGGTCCGCCCGCCGCCGGGTAGCACCACGCACCCAGGAAGCTCACCCCTCACGGAGGCAGACGATGCCATCAGCCCGATCGAGAGCGACACGCCCGCAGAGCACCAGTCTTACCCCCCTTACCCCCCTTACCCCCCTTACCCCCCGTGCCGCCCGTGCCGCCCGCCTGCGGCGCGCCGCGGTCGGCGGGCTCGCCGCCACCGCCGTGTTCCTCACCGGCGGGTGCAGCGGCACGGCCCACCCGGCTAAGGACGCGGCCGCCGCCTACCGGATCACCGACCGCACCCCCGCCCCGGCCGGCGACCTCGCCTCCTTCACCTGGTCGACCTTCGCCGAGCCCGCCTCCATCGACTACGCGCAGTCCTTCGACTACCCGCCCAACCAGATCCTCGCCAACGTCTGCGAGAGCCTGCTGCGCTGGAACCCCGACCTCACGACCTCCCCCAACCTCGCGGAGTCGTTCAGCAACCCCACCCCCACCACCTGGGTCTACCGGATCCGGCCCGGAGTGCGGTTCCACGACGGGACCCCGCTCACCGCCGACGACGTCGTCGCCTCGCTGCGCCGCAACCTCGACCCGGCCGTGGCCAGCGTCTGGGCCTACCCCTTCAAGAACGTCAAGTCGGTCGAGCGCAGCGGGGACATGGAGGTCACCGTCACGCTCAGCCAGCCCGACTCCACCTTCAACCAGTACCTCGCCGCCGCTCCCGGCACGGTGGAGTCCGCCGCCACCCTCGCCAAGGCCGGCAAGGACTACGGGAACCCGCAGACCGGCGTCAACTGCACCGGCCCCTTCTCCTTCGGCTCCTGGACCTCCGGCCAGTCCCTCACCCTCAAGCGCAACGACGCCTACTGGAACCCCGAACTCAAGGCCAGGTCCGGCGAGGTGAAGTTCGTCTTCCTCGCCGACGCCACCACCCGGGTCAACGCCTTCCAGTCCGGCGAGGTCGACGGCGGCTGGATGGTCCCGCCCAACGCGTACGACCGACTGCGCTCCACCCAGGCCGGAAACCTCTACTTCGGCCGCAGCACCACCGTCGCCGACGAGGTCGTCGGCAACCTCAAGGGCCCCCTCGGCGACGCCCGCGTACGCCGGGCCCTGCTCATGGCCATCGACCGCAAGGGCATCGTCAAGGCCGGAGCCGGCGGCGCCGGAGAGGTCGCCGACTCGCTCGTCACCGACAACCTGTGGAGCGCAGCGCCCGCCGCCACCCGCGAGGCCCTCCTGAAGGACCTGCCGAAGTACCCGTACGACCCGGCCAAGGCCAAGGCGCTCGCCGCCGAGGCCGGAGTGTCCGGCCAGAAGGTCGTGATCGCGACCAGCCCCCTGGACTCGCAGACCACGATCATCACCCAGGCCGTAGCCCAGGCCGCCAAGGCCATCGGACTCGAACCGCAGATCGACAGCGTCTCCGCCGAGAAGTACACCGCGCTCTTCACCGACCCCGCCGCCCGCGAGGGCGTCGACCTCTTCCTCACGTTCTGGTACACCTCCATCACCGATCCGCTGGACATGTACGCCTCCCTGCGCACCGGCGCGTTCAGCAACTACGGCGGCTGGTCCGACCCCGCCTACGACGCGGCCGTCGACCGCGCCGTCGACACCTACGACCCGGCCGGACACGCGGCGGCCAATGCCGAGGCCCAGCGCATCGCCCTGCGCGAACTGCCCTGGCTGCCCCTGTACACCCAGCCCGTGAGCGTCTTCCTGGGCAAGCGGATCACCGGCGTCCAGCCTTCCATCGCCTACCTCTACTACCCGTGGGCCGCAGAGATCGGAGCCAAGGGATGACCGACGAGCCCCCGGGCGCGGCGCCGCCCGCCCCCGCCGGTCCCGTGCCGGCCGCCCCCGCCCCGGCCGCCCCCGCCCCCGTTCCGGCGGTCCTCGCCCGGGGCGGGCGGGTCCTGCGCCGGCTCGCCGGGATGGCCGTGACCCTCCTGGTCACCTCCTTCCTGGTGTTCTCCTCCCTCTACCTCGCGCCCGGCGACCCGGTCTCCTTCCTGGTGCGCGGGCGCAGCCCCGGCCCCGAGCAACTCGCCGAACTGCGCCACCAGTACGGCTTCGACCAGCCCTTCCTGCTGCGCTACTGGCAGTGGCTCGAAGGCGTCGTCCAGGGGGACTTCGGCCGCTCCCACCTCTTCCACCAGGACGTCTCCGCGGTCATCTGGTCCCGGCTGCCCTCTTCCCTGCTCCTCGTCGCCACCGCGGCCCTGATGATCGCCGTCGTGGGCGTCGGCGCGGGGATCGTCGGAGCGCTGCGCCGCGGCGGCCGTACCGACCGGGCGCTGATGCTGCTGGTCACGATCGGAGCGGCCGCACCCGCCTTCGTCGTCGCCCTGCTCCTGCGCTCCCTCCTCGGAGTCCGCCTGGGCTGGTTCCCGACCATCGGCAACGGCAGCGGGGTGTTCGACCGGCTGCACCACGTCTTCCTGCCGGCGGTCGCCCTGGCCGTGACCTTCACGGCCCTGGTGACCCGCGTGACCCGCTCGGCGATGCTCGACGAACTGCGCCGCGAACACGTCGAGGTCGCGCTCAGCCGGGGCACCCCCCGGCGGACGGTGATCCGGCGCCACGTCCTGCGCAACGCGTTGGGCCCCATCGTCACCGTCTCCGCGCTCCTCGTCTCGGGCATGCTCGTCAGCACCGCCATCGTCGAGACCGCCTTCGGTATGTCGGGCGTGGGCTCCCTGCTCGTCCAGAGCGTCGACCAGCTCGACTTCCAGGTCGTCCAGGCGATCGTGCTGCTGGTCGTGGCCGCCTTCGTCGTGGTCAACGCCCTCGTGGACCTCCTGCACCCGCTGATCGACCCGCGCACGGCGGCCGGGGGGAGTGCCCGATGACCCCTGACACCCAGGCCTCCGCCACGCTCCTGTCGCGCCCCGCCCGCCTCACCCGGCTACGGGCCCTCGGCGGCGGCCCGCTCCAGCGGACCTGCCTTTTCCTCCTCGTCCTGTTCGTCCTGGTCGCCGCGGTGGCGCCCTGGATCGCACCGCAGGACCCCACCTTCGGCAGCCTCGGGGACACCCTCCTCGGGCCCGGCGCCGGGCACTGGCTCGGCACCGACCAGGGCGGCCACGACACCCTGTCGGCGCTCCTCGTCGGCAGCCGGACCAGTCTGGTCGGGCCGCTCGCCGTCGTGGTGTTCTCCACCGTCATCGGTGTCGCCGTCGGCCTGTTCACCGCGTGGCGCGGCGGCCGGACCGACGCCCTCGCCGGACGCGTGCTCGACGTGCTGTTCGCCTTCCCCGCCCTGCTGCTCGCGATCCTCGCCGTCGCCCTCTTCGGCAAGGGCATGACCGCCCCCGTGCTCGCCATGGCCATCGCCTACATGCCGTACACCGCACGCCTCGTCCGGGGCCTGGCCCTCCAGGAGAAGGCCCGCCCCTACATCGCCGCCTACACCGTCCAGGGCCACTCCGCCGTGTTCGTGACGGTCCGCCGGATGCTCCCCAACATCGCCCCGACGCTCCTCGCCCAGGCGACGGTGAACTTCGGCTACGCCCTGCTCGACCTCGCGGCCCTCTCCTTCCTCGGCCTCGGCGTCCAGCCGCCGACACCCGACTGGGGCGCCATGATCAACCAGGGGCAGGCCGCCGTGCTCCAGGGACAGCCGCTGTCCGCGGTCGTCCCGGCCGTCGCGGTCGTCGTCGTGGTCGTCGCCTTCACCGTCGTCGGGGAGAGCCTCGCCGACAAGCTCGCGGGAAGGGACCCCCGATGACCCTGCTCCGGTACGAAGACCTCAGCGTCACCCTGCCCGGCACGGCCCGCCCCGTCCTAGACGGCATCGGCCTCACCGTCGGGGCCGGCGAGGCCGTCGCCCTGGTCGGCGAATCCGGCTCCGGCAAGTCCGTCACCGCCCGCGCCGCCCTCGGCCTCTTCCCCGGGGGCGCCCGGATCGCCGGCCGGGTCCTCGTCGACGGCACCGACCTCGTCGGAGCCGACGCCGCGAGCCTGCGCGCGGTGCGCACCGACACGGCGGCGATGATCTACCAGGACCCGCGCGCCGCGATCAACCCCGTCCGCCGCGTCGGGGACTTCCTCACCGAGTCCCTGCGCCTGGTCCACGGCTGGACCCGGGAACGGGCCCGCGCACGGGCCGCCGAACTGCTCGGCGCGGTCGGCCTCCCCGATCCCGTCCGCCACCTGGACCAGTACCCGCACGAGCTCTCCGGCGGCATGCTCCAGCGCGTCGTGATCGCCGCCGCCCTGACCGCCGAGCCCCGCCTGCTGCTGTGCGACGAGCCGACCACCGCCCTCGACGTCAGCACCCAGGCGGAGATCCTCGCCGTCCTCGGCCGGCTGCGGCGCGAACGCGGCCTGGGCCTGCTCCTGATCACCCACGACATCGAACTCGCCGCCTCCGTCAGCGACCGGATCTACGTGATGTACGCGGGCCGCATCGTCGAGACCGCCCCCGTGGGAGACCTCTTCACCACGCCCCGGCACCCGTACACCGCCGGACTGCTCGGCTCCTCCCCGCCGCTGGACGGCAAGGCGCCCGAGCGGCTCGTCCCCATCCCCGGCGCCCCCATGGGCCTGCTCGAATCCGCCACCGGCTGCTCCTTCGCCCCGCGCTGCCGCTTCGCCGAACCCGGCCGCTGCGACCAGTCACCGCCCCCGCTGCGCGAGCACGGTCCGGCCCTGGTCGCCTGCCACCGGGCCGGCGAACTCACCCTCACACCCCACCGCGACCAGCACGGCGACCACCACCCCAACCGGAACCAGGAGGTCAGGTGACCACCGACCAGCCCCCGCTCCTGCGGGTCGACGGCCTGCGCAAGACCTACCGGAGCGGCGCCACCGAGGTCGTCGCCGTGGACGGCCTGTCCTTCACGCTGCGCCACGGCGGCGCCCTCGGCATCGTCGGGGAGTCCGGGTCGGGGAAGACCACCACCGCCCGGATGCTCATCGGCCTCGAACGCCCCGACTCCGGGGAGATCCACGTCCAGGGCCGCCCCCTGGCCGCGTCCGTACGCGGCAGGGCGGCCCGGCTGGCGCGCGCCAAGGCCGTGCAGATCGTCTTCCAGGACCCCTACCTCTCGCTCGACGCCCGGATCACCGTCGGAGCCACCCTCGACGGGGTGCTCCGGCTGCACGGAACCCGCGACCCGGCGGAGCGCGCCACCCGCGTCCGGGCGCTCCTGGCCCGGGTCGGGCTCGGCGACCGGGAAGCGGCCGCCCTGCCCCGCCACCTCTCCGGCGGCCAGCGCCAGCGCGCCGCGATCGCCCGCGCCCTCGCCGTCGAACCGGCCGTGCTCGTCCTCGACGAAGCCGTGTCCGCCCTCGACGTGTCGGTGCAGGCCCAGGTCCTCAACCTGCTCGCCGACATCCGCCGCGACACCGGCATCGGCCTGGTCTTCGTCAGCCACGACCTGGCCGTCGTCCGCTACGTCTGCGACGAGGCCCTCGTCATGTACCGCGGCCGGACCATGGAACACCGGCCCGTCGCCGAACTGCTCACCACCCCGGACCATCCGTACACCCGGCTGCTCCTGGCCTCCGTCCCCCGCCCCGGCTGGGACCCCGACTCCATCAGCCGCCGGCGCCGCGCCCTCGACCCCCTCGGAGCCCCCGTCGAGACGTGAACCCGACCGTACGCGCGGCCGTCCGGGCCGGCCCCGGCGACCGCCGAAAATGCGGTGCGCCGCGCGGGCGGCCCGGTCTACGGTGCCACGATGAGCACCCGCACCTTCCGCGTCACCGTCCGCGGCTTCTTCGACGGCCTCACCGCCGAACAGCACGCCGAGCTGACGGCCGCGGCCCCCGCGCACGACGTACTGCGCGCCTCGTTCACCACCGAGGGGAACCTCTCCTACGAGCTGGCCGCCCGCAACTCCTTCGCCTTCCGCTTCCTGGACTCCGGGGAGGCGGAGGAGGACATCCTCGAAGCCGCCGCCCGCGCCGAACTGGCCGCCGAGAGCTGGCTGACGGAGCGCGGCTACGGCTTCAAGCGGCTGCGCTGCACCGCCGAGGACCTCTCGCTGGCCAAGCAGAGCAAGCGCCAGCGCCAGGCGGCGGCCCGCGCGAACCCCTGAGCACCCGGTCCCGTCGCCCGCCCGGACCGGCGGACCGGGGTCACCCGTCCGGCAGCGGGCGGGCCGCCAGCGGGTGCGCGGGGACCTGGTGGCCGCCCGAGGGGAGCATGCGCACCTCGCCCCGGTCACTGATCTCCGCACGGACGATGCCGGAGGCGTCGGCGTACACCGGGTGGCCGCCCGGTCCCGCGGTGTCGGTGCGGTCCACGACCACGACGTCCTCGCCCGTCCCGTCGGTCGAGGGGAAGACCAGCTCGTACCGCCTGCCGCTCATGTACGCACTCCCGTCGCTACCCGACCCCCACACCCTCCCATCCTGGGCCGACCCGGCCCGGCCCGCCCGGCGAGCGCCCGCCCCCCCCGCCGCCGGGTGCGGTCCGGGGAGCCCTTCCGGGCGCGCCCTGATGAGATAGTGGCGCTCTCCAAGGAAAGGCACACAGGGATGCGGCTGGCGGAGCTGAGCGAGCGCAGCGGTGTCTCCACCGCGACCATCAAGTACTACCTGCGCGAAGGCCTGTTGCCGCCCGGACGCCGGATCGGCGCGACGACGGCCGACTACGACGAAACGCACCTGCGCCGGCTGCGCCTGGTACGCACGCTGATCCAGGTCGGCGGGGTGCCCGTGGCGACGGCCCGCGAGGTGCTCCGGCACGTCGACGACGACTCGCTGGGCCGGACGATCCGCACGGGAGCCGCCCTGTGGGCGCTGCCGCGCGTACCGGAGCCGGACGAGGAGGACGACGCCGTGGTGACGGCCCGCGCCGAGGTGGACCGGCTGCTGGAGGGGCTGGGCTGGTCGACCGCCCGGGAACTGGCCCCCCTCTCCCCGGACCACCGCTCCCTGGTGCTGGCGGTGGCCTCGCTCATCCGCCTCGGCTACCGCTGGGACGCACGGATGCTGGCGCCCTACGCCCGTCTGATGCACCAGGTCGCCGTCCACGACCTCGACAACATGGAGGACTACCCCTCGGAGGCGGAGAGGGTGGAGGCGGCGGTCGCCGCCGCCGTCCTCTTCGAGCCGGTGCTCAAGGCCATGCACCGGCTGGCGCAGGAGGAGGAGTCGGCCCGTCGCTACGGGCTCTCCTGACCCCGCGCGCTCTCCGTTCCCCCCGGCGGGGCGTACCCCCGGGCGGCGGTCACCTCCCGGGCCAGCGCGGTGAAGGCCCGGGCCGCGGCGCTGCGGTACGCGCCATCGCGCCGCAGCAGGCTCACCGTGCGCGGCGGCAGCGGCGGGACCAGCCGGACCGGGGTCAGGCGCGGATGGTCGTCGGTGACGGCGTCGGGCAGGACGGTGGCCAGGCCGGTCCGCTGCACGAGTTCGGTCAGCGCCTGGACGGATCCGGCCTCCACCGCGACCCGCGGCCTGACCCCGTGCACCGCGAGGTAGGCGTCGATGTGCTCCCGGGTCGCGAAGTCCCCGCTCAGCAGCGCCAGCCGACGGTCCGCCAGGGCCGACACCGGCAGCGGATCCGGCTCCGGCGCCGTGGGGGCCGTACCGCTGCCGCCCACCACCAGGCCCAGGGTCTCGGTGAACAGCCCGGTCGCGGCGACCCCCGGCAGGTGGACGCCCCGGAAGGCGATGCCGAGGTCGGTGTCGTCGGCCAGCAGCGCGGCCTCGATGCGGTCCTGGGGCATCTCCCGCACCTCCACCGTGATGCCGGGGTGCGCCGTGTGGAAGGCGGCGAGCAGCGGGCCGAGGAGGTAGGCCGTGAAGGTGGGGGTGAGGGCCAGCCGCAGGTGGCCGCGGCTGAGGTCGGAGAGGTCGTGGACCGCCCGCTCGGCGGTCGCGAGGTCCCGCAGCGCCCGGCGGGCGTGCTCCGCGTAGACCGCTCCGGCGTCCGTGAGGCGCACCGCGCGTCCGCTGCGGTCCAGGAGCTGCACGCCCACCGTCCGCTCCAGCTGCTTGACCTGCTGGGACAGGGTGGGCTGGGAGATCCGCAGCTCCTCGGCGGCGCGCGTGAAGCTGCTGTGTTCGGCGACCGCGAGCAGGTAGCGCAGGTGGCGCAGTTCCAAAGCCATGGACCGACTATAGATGACATCGATGAGAGTCATCGAATTCCGCTCTTGGACACTATGACAGCAGGTCATGCATGGTGGATCTCGTCAGCCCCCCAGGGGGTGGATCCCAAGAACGGGAGTGACCATGCACGACCTCACCGAGGGCGTCGAGCGGTTCCGCCACGACGTCTTCCCCGCCAAGGCGGAGCTCTTCGCCGAGCTCGCCGCGACCCACCGCCCGCGGACCCTGTTCATCAGCTGCTCCGATGCCCGCGTGGTCCCCGAGCTGATCACCCAGAGTGAGCCCGGCGAGTTGTTCGTCGTCCGGACCGCGGGCAACCTCGTCCCCGCGCACACCCCGGGCCCGGACGGGGTGGCGGCCGGCGTCGAGTACGCCGTCGCCGTCCTCGGCGTCACCGACATCGTGGTCTGCGGCCACTCCGCCTGCGGCGCGATGACCGCGCTCGCCGAGCGCCACGACCTCGGCTCCCTCCCGGCGGTGGCCGGCTGGCTCCGCCACGCGGACGCCGCCCTCGCCCGCACCGCCCCGGCCGGCGGCGGCCCGTACCCCCTGGACGCGCTGGTACGGGAGAACGTACGGGCCCAGCTGGCGAACCTCGCCACCCACCCGCCGGTGGCCCGCGCCCTCGCCGCCCGGTCGCTGGTCCTGCGCGGCTGGGTCTACGACATCCCCTCCGGCGCCGTCGAGGAGATCGAGCGCACCGGCGGCACCGTCGCCCTCGCGGCCTGACCCCCGCCACCTCCGTCCCGGCGCCCTTCCCCGCCCCGAACCCCTTCCCCCCTCCGAAAGGACACCCTTCCCATGGTGCACGCCCAGTTCGCCCCCGCCGTCCGTGAGCGCCTCGCCGACGCGGCCGTCGAGGCCAAGGTCCGCAAGAACCTGACCTGGCGCCAGATCGCCGACGTCACCGGCCTGTCCGTGGCCTTCGTCACCGCCGCCGTCCTCGGCCAGCACCCGCTGCCGGAGCCCGCCGCCAAGGCCGTCGCCGAACTCCTCGGCCTCGACGAGGACGCCGCGATGTGGCTGCAGACCATCCCCACCCGGGGCTCGATCCCCGGCTCGGTCCCCACCGACCCGACGATCTACCGCTTCCACGAGATGCTCCAGGTCTACGGCACCACCCTCAAGGCCCTGGTCCACGAGGAGTTCGGCGACGGCATCATCAGCGCCATCAACTTCCGCCTCGACGTGCGGAAGGTCGCCGACCCCGACGGCGGCGAGCGCGCCGTCATCACGCTCGACGGCAAGTACCTCCCGACCCGGCCCTTCTGACCCCGGCCGCCGGGGCCGGCCCGCTCACCGGATCGGGTTCAGGCAGGCCAGCGCCGCCGCCGTGAGCGCGGCCACCCCTGCCGGCAGCGCCGTCCGCACGTCGGGCGCGAAGTCCGGCGCGTGATTGGCCGGGAGCGCGGCCAGCTTCGCGGCGGCGTCCTCCCCGGGCGCCGCCGCCCACGCGGCGGGGCCGACCACGCCCAGCATCCAGTAGGCGAGCCGTACCCCCTCCGCCCCGTGCACCGACCGCCCCGCGTCGCCGAACAGCCCGAAGTCCTCCGTGGCGAGCGACGGCGGCCACATCGCCACCCGCTCCGCCCCGAAGTGCGCCGCGTGCGCCTCCCGCACCGTCCCCGTCGTCGCCGGATCGGGGTGGGTGACGGGAGACTCGCGCTCGCGGACGATCTCCGGCTCGCGGGGGCAGCCGGAAGCCGCGCACTCCGCGCGGACGATCCGTTCCACGCCGGCCGCGGCCCGCGCGAGCGCCGCCCCGCCCGCGGCCCGCACCGTGATCAGCAGCTCGGCCCGCTCCGGCACCACGTTGGCGCGCTCGCCCGCCCGGAACGAGCCCACGGTGACGGCCACCTGCTCCGAGGGCGCCGCCTCCCGCGCCACCACCGTCTGCAGCCGGATCACCACGTGGGCCGCCGTCACCACCGGGTCCACCGTCAGGTGCGGGGCGCCCGCGTGCCCGCCCCGGCCGTGCACCACGACCCGGAAGGTGACGCTGCCCGCCGTCATCGGCCCGTACCCGTGCGCCACCATCCCGGCCGGGAGCGGCGCGGCGTGCTGCGCGAGGACCGTGTCCGGGCGGCCGACACGCTCGTACAGCCCGTCGGCGAGCATCGCCGCGGCCCCCTCCAGCGTCTCCTCCGCGGGCTGGCCCACCACCACCAGCGTGCCCCGCCAGGCCTCCGGGGCGGCGCCCGCCAGCACGGAGGCGGCCCCGGCGGCCGCGGCCAGGTGCAGGTCGTGCCCGCAGGCGTGCGCCACCGGCCCCTCGCTCGCGTACGGCAGCCCGGTGGTCTCCCGGACCGGCAGCGCGTCCAGCTCGGCGCGCAGCACCACGGTCGGGCCTTCGCCCCGTCGCAGCACCCCGGCCACGCCGTGCCCGCCGATCCCGCGGGTGGTCGCGTACCCGGCGGACTCCAGCCAGTCGGCGAAGCGGCCCGCCGTGCGTCGTTCCCCGCCCGACAGCTCCGGGTGCCGGTGCAGATCCAGGTACAGGGTGGTCAGCGGCCGCAGCAGCGGGGGGAGCGCCGCGAGCACGGCGGAGGCGGGGCCGGGGGCGGAAGGGGAGGCGGAGGCGGAGGCCGGGACGGTCGCGGTCATGGAGCCCATGATCGGCCACCGGATCCGGCCGGGTCTGTCAGGCCGCTGACACCTTCTGTCAGAGGAATGTCAGAAGGAGGACACGTGACATGACGGTGCGAGCGGTTCTCCTGGAGGGGCACCGCACGGAGACGGCCGTCCCGTGGTCGCGCACCCAGTGACCGCACCAACTGAAGGAGTCCCCATGGAGAAGTCGCCGCTCGCCTCGCTCGCCGACGAGATCCTGGAGCTGGAGTCGGAGACCTTCGAGATCTCGGACTACTCGGACGCCAGCGAGGTCGTGCTCGCCGGTTCCACCAGCTGCAGCTCCACCTCGACCTGTTCCTCCACCACCAGCACCACCTCCTGCAGCGCCTGACCCGAGCTCAGCAGGCCGTGCACACGGATGCCCCGGCCCCCTCTCCCGAGGGGGCCGGGGCATCCGGCGCGCGGGGCCGGCCCGCTCAGGGGAACGGGTGCGGCACCAGCCGGACCTCCGCCTCCGTCAGCGGCTCCCGGCGCAGCCCGGCGCGCACGGCCGCCGTCCGCATCCGCGGCATGTACGGGGCCCGCTGGCGCGACCAGCCGAAGTCGATCGGCAGCAGCCCCGGGACGATCGCGCACACCGTGCTCAGCCCCGCCCGGCGCTGCTCCGGAGTCGTCTGGTCCACGACGATCACATCGTGCCCGGCGGAGGTGAGTTCGCCCACGCACAGCATCAGGTCGTCGCGCAGATCGCCCGTCCGCGGGCGCCCCCGCTCCTCCCACTCCTCGTACAGCCCGTCCATCGGCCGCACGGCGAGCGGCTCCCGGTACGGGCGCACGTACGGGGACATCGCGGGCAGCCCGTACAGCTGGGCATGGTCCTTGAGGTGCTTGACCAGGGAGAAGTCCCGGGTCATCGCCTCCAGTTCGGCCTGCCGCTCCGCCACCTGGCCGGGCAGGTGCGGGATGTAGGTGAGCACCTCCGACAGGGCGGCCTCCACCGCCGCCGCCGGATCCAGCGCGGCCCCCGCGCCGAAGGAGTACAGCCCCGGCCCGCCGTCGCGCCGCACCGCGAGCCCCGTCACCACCGGCACCGCCAGGTCGATCCGGTTGTCGAAGGCGTGCACGTCGTACCCCTGCAGGGCGGCCCGGTCCACCATCGTCCGCACCGCCGGCCCCGGCACGGACGCCAGGTCGATCTCCGTCAGCCGCAGGCCGCCGTACCAGGCCAGCAGGAAGGCGTCCCGCTCGATCAGCTCCAGCAGCGCGCCGAGCAGGGCCTCCTCGGGAGAACCGCCGATGGCGCAGCCGTTGGAGCACTCGAAGACGAAGTTGTCGGCCGCGAGGCCCGCGCTGTAGTACGCCAGGCGGGCCGGGACCAGCACCGGGCGGTCGTCGCGCAGCGAATGCCCGTACACCCAGGGGATGGGCCGCCGCGGGTCGAAGGGCGAGACCAGCGGATCGTCCCGGTAGGTCGCCTCCGGGTAGAACCCGCAGAGCGCCGGGTCCAGGGCCCGCCCGCCCAGTTCCGCGTAGGGGGCGGTGAGCACCTCGGTGGCGCCGGTGCGCCGGTGCGTGCCCGCGTACCGCTCCAGGCCCTCCAGGAAGGCCAGGTCGCGGCTGGCGGAGAAGCTGTTGGCCTGCCCGCTCCAGGTGACGTCCGTCAGCCCGGCGTAGCCGCGCATGAAGACGCTGCCCGCGACGGGCGCGGTGGTCGGCGAGGTCACGTTGGTCCAGGTGCCCGCGCCCAGCACCCCCGTCACCGGGTTGGCCAGCGCCTCGTGCGGCACCGGGTACGAGGACGCCGCGCGCAGCCGCTGCGCCCCCGGGTGGGGCTTGGGCCGCGAGCGCGGGGTGAACGGCCGCGGGGCGTCGGTGCCGCGCGGACCGCAGTCCGGGCACAGCGGGTCGGCGGCCAGCGGGTACGTGCGCACCTGGAGGGTCTCCAGGTCCAGCCGGGAGACCTGGGGCAGGGCCCGGTCGGCCGCCGACGGGCCGGGCGCGCCCGCCTCCCCGCCCGCCACGGCCGCGTGCAGGGCGGCGACCGCGTCGAGCACGTACGGGGACAGCCGGGGCCAGTTCACCGCCACGGTGGTGACCGGCCCGGTGCCGGTCTCCAGCGCGTCCCGTTCGCTGCGGCTGCGCAGCCGCTGCCAGCGCATCGCCAGGCACTGCCCGCAGGCGGGCGCGGTGCCGTCGCCGCCCCACGGGCCGACCAGTACGGCCCGGGCGCTGAGGTGGACCGTGGCGCCCGGCCGGACCGGGGCGAACGGGTCGGCGGCGCGCGGTCCGAGGGCGTCGTGCACCCCCAGGGTGACGACGGCGGGCCCGGTGCCCGCGCCGCCGAGGGCCCCCTCCAGCGCGCGCCGGGCCGCTTCCATCGGGGCGCCCGCCGGGACCCCCTCCCGTACGGCTCTCGTCGTGGTCATGACTGGTTGCTCCAGCGGAAGGTCTTGAGCCCGATCCCGCCGAACAGCAGGGCGAACCCGCACAGCGCCGCGCACCCGATCCCGATGGTGGCGAGGGAGCCCGAACCGGTCAGCGCGCCCGTGGCCGCGTCGTTGAGGTAGCGCAGGGGCAGCACCCGGGAGACCGACCGCAGCCAGCCCGGCATCATGTCGAGCGGCAGGAAGGACCCGGACAGGAACGCCATCGGCACCATCAGGCAGTTGGCGATCGCGGCGACGGCCTCGGGAGTGTTGGCGAAGTTCCCGACGATCACGCCGATCGCCATGAAGGCGGTGATTCCGGCCACCAGCGCCGGCAGCACCAGCGGCCAGCGGCCGTCCAGGACCAGCCCGAAGCCGGGCAGCATGGCCACGGCTATGAACACCGCCGCCTGCACGACGCCCACGACCACGGCCAGGACGTAGCGGGAGGCCAGCACGGTGGTCAGCGGCGTGGGGGTGAGCCGGATCAGCCGCAGCAGGTCGTCGCGCCGCCACTGCATCAGGGTGAAGGCGATACCGAAGACGGCGGCGTTGGCGACGCCCCAGGACATCACCCCCGGTGCGATGTACGAGATGTAGGGGCGTCCGCTCTCCTCCACGTCCTGGCCGCTGAAGATCAGGCCGAAGACGACGAGGAAGAGGAGGGGGAAGGCGAAGGTGAAGAAGAGGGTGGCCTTGTCCCGGACCTGGGCCCGGTAGCCCGACGAGGTCAGTGCCGTGTACGCGCTCATGCCGGGGACTCCGTGGTGTGTGCGGGGGTGCGGCCGGTGTCCGGCCCGTGGTGGTGGCCGGTGAGTTCCAGGTAGACGTCCTCCAGGGTCGCCGTCCGGGTCATCACCCCGTCGAGTCCGGTGAGGGCGTCGACGGCCTGCAGGACCCGGCCGGGGGCAGAGGTCTCCAGCACCAGGGAGCCGCCCTGCTCGCTCACCCGGTCCACCCCCTCCAGGGCGGCGGCCTGCGCGACGCCGATCCGCCCGGCCGGCACCAGCAGCCGGGCCGGGGCCCCGGCGGAGGCGACCAGCCGGTGCGGGGAGTCGAGGGCGGCGATCCGGCCCGCGACGAGGATGGCCACCCGGTCGCACAGGGCCTCGGCCTCGTCCAGGTGGTGGGTGGTGTAGACGATGGTGCGGCCCTCGCCCTTGAGGGCGCGCAGCACCTCCCACAGGTCACGGCGGGCCTGCGGGTCCAGCGCGGCCGTCGGTTCGTCCAGGAAGATCAGTTCGGGGTCGTGGACCAGCGCCGAGGCGATGGCGAGCCGCTGGCGCTGCCCGCCCGAGAGGTTCTCGACGAGGACGTCGCGCTGCTCGGTCAGGGCGACCGTCTCCAGCGTGCGGTCCGCGGCGGCCGCGTCCTTGCGGTACAGCCCGGCGACGGTCGCCAGGTGCTCGCGCGCCGTCTGCCGCACGAAGAAGGCCGACGCCTGCGTCTGGACGCCGATCCGCGGCAGCAGCGCGGTGTTGCGGGGCCAGGGGCGTTCGCCCAGGACCTCCACCGTGCCGGAGTCCGCCTGGCGCAGGCCCTCGACGATCTCGATGAGGGTGGTCTTGCCCGCGCCGTTGGGGCCGAGCAGGCCGAAGAACTCGCCGCGGCGCACGTCGAGGGAGATGCCGTCCACGGCCTGGCGGTCGCCGTAGCGCTTGCGGACCTCCTGGACGGAGACGGCGACGGGGCCCGTGACGGGTGCCTCGGGCGGTGGGGTGCGGTCAGTTGTCATGGGCGGTGCGGTTCCCTCGGTATCGGTAGCGACATCGGTATCGGTGGCGGCATCGGAGACGGAGCGGGTGGAAGGAAGGGGTTCGGGTTCAGGTACGGACGGTGAGGACCACGGCGGCCGCCGCGGCCCCGGCCAGGAGCAGGACCAGCACGGCCGAGCCGATGCCGTAGCCGAGGTAGAGCCGCCGGGCCCGGCGCGGGTACGCGTCCGCGGCGGCGCGGTCGCGCATCCGCAGCCGCAGGTAGGCCGAGCTGGCGGGCGCCAGCCGGGTCACGCGCAGGGCGTGCCCGAGCAGCGCGTAGCCGTCGAGCGGCGGCAGCGGGACGAGGTTGACCAGGGCCTGGGCGCTGCCGAGCAGCAGCAGCGCGCCCAGCACCCGCCCGGTGGCGTCGTCGGTGGGCAGTGCGGCCCACCAGCCGAAGAAGGGCAGCAGGAACAACAGGTTGGCGAAGGCGCCCGCCCCGGCGACCGCCAGCTGCTGGCGACGACGCCGCAGGTAGCGGTAGTTGTCGACGGTGCAGTACATGATCGCGACCGGCAGCCGCCAGCGCAGCCCGATCTCCCCGACCGTACCGCCGACGTGCCGGGCGGCGATCCCGTGCGCGAACTCGTGCAGGGCGGTGCTCAACCACAGCAGCGTGGCCACCGCCAGCAGCGGCACCGGGCGCGACAGCAACCACCACAGGTCCTCCAGGAGTTCCCCGGCCGCGAGAGCCAGCACCCCTTCCATGCCCAGGCATACGAGGATCAGCGCCCCCACCGCCACCGGCCGCAGGACCGGCCGCAGGAACCGGTGCAGCCGCGCCGTCGTCGCGTCGGCGTCCGCGACCAGCCGCAGGGTCCCGCGCAGCAGGGTCCCGGTGCGCTGCGGTCCCGGTCCGGCCGCGGGCTCCGGGAGCGGACCGCCCGCCAGCAGCCGCCGGCTCCCCAGCAGCCCGAGCAGCTGCTGCCAGTTCCGCTCGCCCAGGCGGCGCCCGAAGGCCCGGCCGTAGGCCTCGCCGATCTCCGCGAGGCTGCGCGAGCCGTCCAGCCGCGAGACCAGGAAGTACTCCTTCGGCCCGATCTCGAAGGAGGACCCGGACACCGGATCCTTCACCAGGTGCACCACGGCCGGGCCGTTCAGCAGCGGCGGCGACAGCAGGATCCCCGGCCGCAGCGCCGGCCGGTGCTCCAGCATCCCCGACGGCGTGCTCACGGCCCGACCACCTCCGCCCCGGCCGGGTCCGGCGAGGCGCCCCCGGGCACGCCCTCCCGCAGCACCCGGCCCAGCAGGTGCGCGAGATAGGCCTCGTCCCGGATGGTCACGTGCAGCCGGTTGTTCGTCATGTGCATGTAGGGGGAGAGCAGCAGCGGCAGCGCCACCGCCGGATCCGTCACCCGCTCGTCGCGGGTCCCGTCCCACGAGCGGAACACCAGCTCCCCGTCGACGGCGAGCGCCTCGGCCCGCCGCCGCAGCTCCCGGCAGTGCTCGGCCCAGCCGGCGAGGAAGGCGGGCAGCCGGCCGGTCTCCCCGGAGCCGAGCGCCGCCAGCACCCCCGCGAAGCGGCGCGCGAGCCCGGGGGCGGTCTGCTCGTAGGTGCGGTCGTACTCGGAGGAGCCGATGAACCCGGTGCCCGGGAAGGCCCGGTGCCAGAACTCGTAGTAACGGTCGAGGTAGCCGCCGAGCTCCTCCCGGTCGGGCAGGAACACCCCCGCCATCACCATCATCAGCTGCGCCGACGTGCCCAGCAGCACCGTCCGCAGGTGCAGGTTCATCGAGCCCAGGGCCTCCATGACCAGATCGCTGGAGCGGGCGAAGTGCCACTCGGCGAGCTCGACCCCGGCCGGACCGCCGTACTTGCCGAACTCCGGTTCGTACGGCTCCCAGGAGAAGGAGTTGTTGGGGCGCAGGTTCATCCGGCCGTCGGCGCCCATGAAGGCGGCCCGGTCCCCCTCGGGGAACTCGATGTCGAAGAGCGTGTTGTAGAACTCGTTGAGGAATCCGGAGTCCACCTCGTACAGCGCCGGCCGGGCCTTCAGGAAGGCGGCCACCGCCTCCTCGGTGCGCCGCCGCACCTCGGGCTCCGCCTCGGGGGCCACCGGGCACAGCCGCAGCCGCACGTGCGGCCCTTCCAGCCAGTAGTTGATGAAGAAGTGGCCCGCCAGCAGGCCGTCCTCTGCGAGCGAGGCGATCAGCGGGCGCACGCACCGCACCAGCAGGGGCTGCGGGTTGGCGGCGTAGAAGATGTGCATGGCCTGCCACGCGCCACGCGTCGGGGTCAGCTCTGACATCTGGCAACGCCTTCCGGATCAGGGGAGTTCGAGGACAACGGGGAGCCCGGGCCCGACGGGGTGGCCGTGGCGCCCGGGGCGGTCGTGGTGAAGGTCTCGACGGCGAGTTCGGCGACGTGCGCCCCGCGCTCCGAGAAGGTGTGCAGCGCGCCGGGGTCCGGCAGCATCTCGCGGAAGACCACCCGGTGGCCGCCCTCCCGCAGCAGCGGCTCGAAGGCCGCCAGCGACAGCAGGCTCGCGAAGTCCACGTACTGCGGTTTCGCCCCCAGCGCCGACGGACCCGCCGACACCGTCGCGAACACCCGCTCCGGCAGCCCGTGGGCCCGTCGCCAGCGCTGCCACTCCAGGAAGTGCGCGGCCTCCCGCGCCCCGTGGACGGGCAGTCGCCCCGCCGTGGTGGTCCAGCTGCGCCGACTCAGCACCACGTCCCCGTGCACCACCCGCGGACGCGCGCTCACCCCGCCGTGCGCCGCGGCGTCCGGCACCCCCGCCCACACGTCCAGCGGGGACATCGAGGACGGTGAGAGCAGCAGCAGGGTCCGCGGTACGGCGGGCAGCGCGAGCGGCACCAGGTACCCGAGGTACACCGGGATCACCTCCACGCCCAGGCGGCGCGACCGCAGCACCACCCGGCCCGTCCCGGGCACGTGCTGCGCGTACAGGTCGTCCAGGCGCAGCAGCCGTTCCTCCGGCAGGGTGCCGCTCTCGCCCGGACAGACGATCTCGTGGTCGGTGAGCCGTCCGTGCAGGTTCAGGTTGGTGGTCACCGGCCCGCCGGTGACCTCGGCGAACACCGCGCCCGGCGGGGTGACCGCGGCGGCCGTGGCGCGCAACTGCCCGTCGAGGGACGGCCGGCCGTCCCGGTCCCCGTAGACGTGGGTGAAACGGCTGAAGGGGAAGGACAGCCCGCCGTAGGAGCGGTTCAGCACGGTCAGCTCCGCGCCCGTGGCCGGGTCGCGGGCCAGCTGCACGTGGTGGCAGCGCGGCGCGAAACCGGGTACCACCGGCTCCAGTTCCCCCGCCACGGCCTCGACGTCGTCCTCGGTCAGGCGCAGTTCGGCGCCGCCGCCCCGCTCCTCGTACGCCGCCCAGTGCTCCCGCATCCGGCCGGTGAAGGCGCGCCGGGCCGCGTCCAGGGCCCGGATGCCGGGCAGCCCGAGCCAGTTCTCCTCCGGCACGTACTCGCCGCGCGCGTCGAAGGGGGTGCGCCGCGCGGTGAAGGACAGGTACTGGTCGAAGAAGTCCTCGTGGAAGTCGTGCACCAGGCCCAGGAGGTCCTCGCAGCGCCCGCCCCGCCCGTAGCGGGCGGTGAAGAAGCCCTCGAAGGTGATCCGCTGGGCGAGGGTCAGGTCGAAGGCCGGCAGGATCCGCTCCACCGACCGCAGCGCGCCCCCGCCGGAACCCTCCCGTGCCCACGCCGGCGCCGGCGCCGGCAGCTCACGGCCCGCGCTCACGTCCTCGTAGACCAGGGTCTGCGGCAGCGGCGCGTCCGCGGGCGCGCCCAGCTCCTCCTGCGCCCGGCGCAGCCCGGTGCGCAGGGCGCGCAGCAGTTCCGCGCGCTCCGCCCGGTCCGCGTGCGGATAGCGCTCCAGCACCCGGGCCGGCTCCTCCAGCAGTCCGGCGAGTGCCTCCGCCCAGGGCCGCTCCAGCGCGCGCAGCGCACCCTGGAAGGACCGTACGGGATCCCCGCTGTGCACCTGGGTGTCCAGGCACGGCACGCGCACCATGCCCAGCTCCAGCAGGGCCGCGATGTACGCCTCGCACTCCGCCGCCGGCGCCCCGTGCTCCGCCGCCAGCCAGTCGGCCAGCTCCCGGTGGCGCAGCTCCCGGTGGCGCAGCTCCGGCTGCCCGACGGCCTCCTCCCGCTCCGCGAACAGGGCGAGCAGCCGGTCGAGGGTGCCGCTGCGGCGCAGGAAGAACAGGCGGTCCTTGACCGCGTCGAAGGTGACGGCGGCCGAGTCGTCGCCGGCCGTGACCGAGCGGCGCACGTAGCGGATCCGGTCCTCCTCGCGCCCCCAGCCCGGCGCCGGGCGCAGCGGCAGGTCCCGGCGGCGCACCGGATCGGCCAGGACCAGCTCCGCGAGCCGGGCCAGGACCACCACGTTCAGCCGGACGTGGCTGCTCCAGTGGTCTTCCACCCGGATCCCCTCCGGCCCGCCCTCCGCCGTGAACCGGCCGGTCGCCACCCCGGTGAAGGTGCTGAAGGGGCTGGTCTTGCAGGCAGTGCGGAAGAGGTACGAGAGCACCGAGCGCTCGGCCTTGCGGGCCCGGCCCCGCGGCACCGCGCCGTCCGCGGTGGCCTCCGCGTACGCGTCGAGCTGCCCTTCCAGGACCGGCGAGGCCAGCAGCAGCCCGTGCCGCAGCCGCTCGTCCGCCAGCAGTTCGCGCAGCGCCGCCCGGCCCCGGCCCAGATCGGCGGCCAGCAGGGCCTCGCCCTCGGCCAGCAGCTTCGCCAGTTCGCCCGCGCGCAGCAGCCAGCCGCCGAGCCGCTCCACCGCGTCGCCGGCCCCCGGTCCGCCGAAGTCGGCGAGCGTGCGCAGCGCGCCCTCGGGGTCGGCGGGCGGCCGCCCGTTGTGGATCTGCCGCCGCAGCCGCAGCAGCGCGCGGCGCCCCGCCGCGTCCGGTCCGCCCGGATCCGGGTCGGTCGCGCCGACCGCCCGGTGCAGCACCTCGCTCAGCCACTGGGCGTCCGCCCGCAGCGCGTCCTCGGCCGTGAGCACGTCGGCCGCCCAGCGGCGGGTGTCCGCGCAGCGCAGCGCGTCGGCCGCGGTCAGGGGCAGGCCGGCCACGCGCAGCATGAAGCGGTCGCCCGCTCGCCATTGGGTGGTGGTGTTCATCCTGATCGTTCCGCTTCTCTCGGTGGGCACTTCGCGTCCGGTCAGGCGATCTCGTGGCGGAAGTCGGCGGGGCGCGGCCGCTCGTGACCGAGCAGCATGATCAGCAGCGGCGCCTCGTCGGTGTCCTCCAGCCCCAGCCGCTCGGCGTACGAGACGTTGTCGAAGCCGAGCGCCACGCCCGCGCCGAGCCCGTGGGCGGCGGCGCAGGCGTAGAAGGTCTGCGCGACGGCACCGACGGCCGCGCCGACGAGGCGGTAGCCGCGGTCGCCGACCGCGTCGAGGACCGCGGTGGTCCGCACGGTCGGCACGAGCACGGCCGCCGCCTGCTCCAGGTTGTAGTTGGACAGGAAGTAGTTGGCCTGGAGGAAGGGGCCGGGCGGCCCGGCCACCACCAGGCGCAGGGCGTGGGCCGCCGGATCGTAGGCGTAGCTGCCGGGGGCGATGCCCTCGACGTGGTTGACGAAGGCGTACAGGGAGGTGAGCGGCGGCCCCTCGGGCCGTTCCGCGTCGCTGCCCACCCGGGTGGCCGCGCAGTCGGCCAGCGCGGCCGCCAGCTGCCCCGCCGTCACCGGCCGGCTCGCGTCGAACCGGCCGAAGCTGCTGCGCCGCGCCCGCAGCGCCGCCGCCGGCTCCAGCGGGGCGGCGTCCGGCACGGGCAGCGGCACGCCCTGACCGCCCCGGGGCGGGTACGCGGCGGCCGCGTCCAGCGCGCCCGGAGCCGGCCGGCCGCCCGCCCGGCCCAGCGTGGCGCCGTGGATCCGGCGCAGCGTCTCGAAGCCGAGCACGGTCCGGGAGCGCTCGCTGTCACGGAGGCGGACGGCGGGTGCCGCGGCGGGTGCCGCTGCGGGTACCCGGGGCCCGTCGCCCTCCCACTCCAGCGGGAGCACGGCGAAGATCCCCTCCTCCTCGGGGACCACGCCGAGCAGCCGGGCCAGCCGCTCCTCGTCGAACCACAGCGCGGGCGCGATCCGCAGCCCGTACGCCCGCGCCCACAGCCGCCAGGTCTGCAGCAGCGCGCCCACGTCCATGCTCACCGCGTGGAAGGAGAAGCTGTTGTACTTGAAGGCGTTCTGCCAGTACTTGACGCCGAGCACCAGGTACTGGGTGCAGCCGTCCGGGCCCGCCCCGAGCGCCGCGCGGACCTCACCGGTGACGTCGCCGGTCAGCAGCCGGCGCAGCCCGTGCTGGTGCGGGGCGTAGTGGTACACCCCCGGCGTGAGGGGGCCGCCCGCCCCGGCGGCCCAGTACACGCCGACGGGGTAGAGCCCGCCGCCGGAGGCGGTGCCCCGGGACCAGTTGGCCTGCGTGTAGTGGGGGAGCGCCGCCAGGTCGGTGTTGGCCTGCACCCCCAGGCGCCGGCCGGTCAGCCCGTACGAGTCCTGGAGCATCCCGGAGAGCAGCGGCAGGGTGAACCCCGGCGCGGGCCGCGGCCCGTCCGCCGGATCCGGCAGCGGCAGGGTCTCCGCCTCCGCGTAGAACTTGGCCTTGCGGGGGCGGTCGGCCCAGTCGGGCACGAAGTCCACGGGCTCCATGGGGATCCGGCCCCGGTACATGATGGCGCTGGCGTAGTCATGGGCGTAGCCCACGGGTCCTCCTCGGTCGATCGGAGCGTGCCGGAGCGTGCCGGCGGCCGGGTCAGGGGAAGGGGTGCGGGGCCGGGTTGAGGTCGGAGTCCTCCAGGTCCCGCTCGCGCAGCCCGGCCTCGCGCAGGGCGGTCCGCAGCCGCGGCATGCCCAGGGCCCGCTGCCGCGACCAGCCGAAGTCGATCGGCAGCAGCCCGGGTACGAGCACGCTCACGGTGTGCAGTCCCAGCGCCCGCTGCTCGGGCATCGTCTGGTCGACCACCACCACGTCGAACCCCCGGGCGGCGACGGCGTCGACGCACCGCGCCAGGTCCTCGCGGACGTCGTCCGACACCCCGTCGGGGCCCAGCAGCGCCGACACCGGACGCGGCGGCCCGGGGTACGGGGTGCGCAGCAGGAAGTCGGCGTGCCGGCCCATCTGCGGCACCCCGTACACCAGCGGGTGGTCGTGCAGGGCGGTGACCAGGTCGAAGTCGGCCGCCATCGCGCGCAGCCGGTCTGAGTCCCGCTCGGTGCGGCCGGGCAGGTTCACCGCGTCCGTGGCGATCTCGCACAGCGCCGAGTCCAGCGCGGACTCCGGGTCCAGCCCGGCCCCCGCCCCGAAGCACATCCGGCCCGTGCCCCCGTCGAAGCGCTCCGCGACGGCGGTCACCACCGGGATCGGGAAGCTGATCCGCGTGTCGAAGAACCGCGCCCGGTACCCGTACAGGGCCAGCCGGTCGACCATCGCCCGGGTGGAGGCCCGGGAGCTGGTCGCCGGATCGATCTCCGGCAGCGGCTGGCGCCCGTACCAGGCGAGCAGGAAGGCGTCCCGCTCCACGACCTCCATCAGCCCGAAGTAGCAGGCCTCGGCCAGGCTCCCGCCGGAGGCGCAGCCGTTTGAGCTCTCCTGGACGAACCGGTTCTCCAGGCCGGGCGCGTGGTAGTACGTCAGGACCTCGGGCACCAGGCGCGGCTCCCGGTCGCGCAGGGACCAGCCCCATACCCAGGGGATCTCCCGGTCCGGGTCGAAGGGCCGCACCCGGGGGTTGTCCCGGTGGAACCGCTCCCCGTACAGGCCGACTTCCCGCGGATCCACGGCCTCGGAGCCGAACGACCGGAGCGAGCCGGTGACGCTGGTCGTACGGGAGCGGGCGCGCATCCCCGCGTACCGCTCCAGCCCCTCCAGCACCCCGACGCGCGCGCTGCGGTCGAAGGTGTCGGTGTGCCCGCCCCAGAAGGTCTCGCGCAGGTACTCGCCCGAACGCATCGAGAAGCAGCCGATGGTGGCCGAGGTGGACGTCGAGGAGACGTCCTGCACCAGGGAGGGCCCCAGCGCCCCGCACAGCGGATTGGCGAAGGCCGCCACCTCGATGGCGTACTCCTCCACGGGACGGGTACGGAAGGCGCCCGGCCGGTACTTGGGCGCCGGCGCCAGGCCCGGCGGTGCGGGCCCGTCCACCGTGGGCGTGGCGCACACCGGGCACTCGGGATCGGGCACCAGCGGGTAGCGCCGGACCGCGCCCGTGCGCAGGTCGAGCGACCGCACCTCGGGGAACGGGCCCGCCCCCGGACCGTTCCCGGCGACCGCCGCCACCAGCGCGGCGACGGCGTCGGCGGCGAAGGGGTGCGCGTACGGCCACCCGCCCACCGCCCGCGTACCGCTACCCAGCTCCAGCGCGTCCCGCAGCGCGACGGACCGGACGGCCTGCCAGCGCCGCTCCAGGCACCGCGCGCACCCCGGACCCGCCACGGTCACGGGTCCGACGACGGCCTGGTGCCCGTACAGGCTCACCGGAACCCCGGCCCCGCCCGGCACCGCCGCGTCCGGGGCCGGCGCGTGGAAGGCGTCGCGCAGGCCGAGGGCCGTCAGGGTCACCGCGGGAGCGTCCAGGTCCGTCAGGGCGCGGTCCAGCAGGGCCGCGAACCGTCCGGCGGCCTCCGGGCCGAGCCCCTCGGACACCGAGGCGGCGGCCGTCACCCGGCGGGCGGGGGCGTCACGCGTCATCGCCGGGCTCCCGCTCCGCCGTGAGCAGCACCCGCACGGTGTGGACACCGGCGCCCGCCAGCTCCGGCGCCCCGGTCGCCACCACGTACGCGTCCCGTCCGCCGGCGCCCAGCCGCTCCAGCACCGCGTCCCAGGTGGTCTCCGGGCCCGCCGCCGGCACGGGGGCCGCACCGGAGACCGTCAGCGCCCGCGGGTCCAGGTCCCGCAGCAGCGGATCGCCCGTGTCGGCCGGGCCTCCGGCCGCCGGATCGGCGGCGTACTGGACCGCGCCCAGCAGCTCCCGCAGGGCCGCGACCGCCGCCGACCGCCGGTCCAGCCCCTCGCCCAGCGCCCAGTGTTCCCCGGACCGGGCCAGCAGCACCTCGACCCCGCTGCGGGCGCCCTCGCCGAGGTCCAGCACCTCCGGCTCCAGCCCGAGCCGCTCCGCCGACCGCACGAGGAAGACGAGTTCGGCGTCCTCCCCCTCCCGCGGTTCCGGCAGCGCCACCGGGGCCGCCGCGGCGCCGCGCACGGCCCGCAGCAGCGCGCTGTGCCCGAGCGCCGACAGCAGACCGGCGGCGGCCGAGTCGGCGGGGGAGGGGCCGGCCCCCGCCCCGGCACGGGTGCGCTCGAAGAGGCGGTCGGCGTTGTGCGGGCCGAACGGCCGCACCGCGCCCGCCGGGACCAGCGCCGGTTCCTTCGTCAGCAGGGACACCGCCCGCTGGTACGCGGACACCTCGCCCGGTATCCCGGAGGCCGTCGTCAGCCGGGCCGCCGTCACCGCGTCGCCCCAGCCGCCCGCGGTCAGCCCGCGCGCCGGCACCACGTGCTCCGCGTACACCAGCGCCGCGGCGTCCAGCGCCCGCATCCGCGCCCCGGCCACGTGGTGGATGTCGAAGGCGGCCACCGCGCGCGGCCCGGCGTGCCCGATGCCCAGCTCGACCACGCCCAGCTTGAGCGGGATCTGCGTCAGCTCCTCGTCCGCGTACCGGGTGAACACCCCCGCGTACGGCCGCACCGCCGCGGAACGCCGGTTCAGCTCCTCGACGAGCTCCTCCGCCTCCCGGGCCGTCTCCAGCGTGGGCAGCGCGGGCGTGCCCGAGCGGCCCGCGGCGGCGAGGTCCACGGACACCGGGGAAGGTTCCTCCTGCGCGCAGAACGGGCAGCGCGGGTGCGGGAACAGCGGCTCGGCCGTCACGTCCAGCGAGGCCATGTCCTGGACGAGCAGCCGCCCGGCGGTCTCGGCCGGCAGGGTCCCCGAGGTCGCGCGGAACACCTCGTACCCCAGCAGGTTGCCGATCATCGCGGCCAGCGGCCGGCCCGGCACCGGCCCCGCGGCCGGGGGGCTGCCCGGCAGCGCCAGCGCGCTCCACAGCTCGGCCGCGCCCGCGCCCCCGCGCGCCGCGCCCAGCCGCAGCGCGGCACAGGACCAGCAGCCGACGGTGCCGTGCGTCATCAGGGGGCCCACGACGGCGTCGCCGCCGTACGTCCAGGCGGGCAGCAGCGAGCGGCCCTCGGGTATCCCGGCGCGCAGCAGCGGGAGCAGCCGGGCCGGGGCGTCGGTCCCGCCGGTCACCACCACGAAGTCGTAGCCGGCCAGTTCCTCCCACCCCGACGGGAGGGCGGCCAGCGTGCGGACCTCCACCGGACAGCCGTCCGCGACCGCCTCCGCGGCCTCGGCCTCCACCTCGGCCACCGCCGGCCCCGGCGGCAGAGCCACGGCCGCGCAGCCGTTGCGCACCAGGGAGACCGCGCACCAGCGGGCGACGGGGTCCTCGCCGAGGACGGCCACCCGGGTGCCGCGGAAGCGCAGGAAGCGGGCCTCGGCGTCGTCGGCGTAGTGGTCGGCGTAGGCGATCTGCGGCGCGTACCGCCGTGCGACGTCGGGCTCGGGGACCGCGGCCGGGGAAGTGGACTCCGGCTCGGCCACGGGACGGGCGAAGTCCCTGTCGTACAGGGTTCTGACGAGTTCGCCGACCATCGCGCGCTGGGGTGCGCCCAGCCCCTGACAGAGCTCGGCCACGGAGTGCTCGCCGGTCAGGTGAGGGACGATCAGCGTCGCGAAGCGGTAGGCCGCGCGGGCGGTGAGGCGGAACCCGCCGTCGGAGTTGTGGAACAGCACGCCGTCCGGCGTCTCGGTGAAGAGCACGTCCCGGCGGATCCGGGGCCGGGTGGCGGCGACGTCGTCGAAGCTGGCTTGGGACATGGAACACCTCTGCTTGCGGTCTGGTGGGGTCGGAGACGTGAGGTGGGAAATGCCGGGGCGGGAGGGGCGGGAGGGGAGGGAGGGGCGGCGGGCTGTGGGGGGTGCGCGGCCGGCGCCCACCGCAGGGGTCGGGCGGGGCCGGGAGGAGCGGGTCGCGGGCGGGTGGGGGTGCGCGACGGCGCGCGTGCGGGCCGGGCGGTGCGTGCGGGACGAACGGTGTGGGCGTGACGGAGCTGGGCTGCCGGGCGAATGGGGCTGCCGGGCAAGTGGGGCTGCCGGTACGAGCGGTGCTGCCGGACCGGGCGTGGGCCCTGGGGCAGCCGGGGCGGTACGGGGTCGGGCGGGGCGGCGTATCAGCGCGTGAGGGACGTCGTCGCCGCCGCGTCCTCGCCGTCCCGGGCCAGCCACCGCGCGTAGACCTGGAGGAAGGCATGGATCCGGTACGGCTGGCCGGGCGGCCCGTCCTCCAGCATCCCCGCCTCCACGAGCTGTTCGAGGACGGTTTCGCTCCCGGCCGCGCACAGCCCCTCGGCGGGATCGAGCGAGCCCACCCGCAGAAACGTTTCGCGCAACGGGGGCGGGAGCACGCTCACGGCCTGCCCGAACACCTCCGGCACCGACAGCCGCGGGTCCTCGGCCAGCGCCAGCCTGCCCGGCGGATCCTCCGCCAGCCAGGCCGTGCAGTCCGCGACGGACAGGCCCGGCCGGGTCAGCAGCCGCCCGGCGGCGATCCTCAGCGCGAGCGGGAAGTGGCCGCACACCGCGGCCAGTTCCCGGACGGCCGCCTCCTCGGCGCCGATCCGCTCGGCCCCGACCAGCCCGGCGAGCAGCCGGTGGGCCTCGCCCGTCCCGAGCACGTCGAGCCGGTGCACGGCCCCGCCGTGGGTGGCGACGACCGCGGCGAGCCCGCGCCGGCTGGTCACCAGCACCGAGGCGTCGCCCGTGCCGGACAGCAGGGGAAGCACCTGTCCGGCGCCGGCCGCGTTGTCGAGGAGGACCAGCCGCCGCCCGCCGCCGTCGGGCTCGGGTAGCAGCTCGCGGGCCTCCTCCACGCCGAGGGCACTGCCGTCCGGGCGGGCCAGGTCGACGACGGTCACCCCGCCGGGGAAGGCGTCCCGGACCTCGTACGCGCTCTGCCGGGCCAGCGCCGACTTGCCGATGCCGGGTGCTCCGGAGACGACCACGACCCGGGGCCCGTCCGCGTCGGTGAGCCGCAGGGCCATCGCCCGCAGGTCCGCCTCGCGTCCGGCGAAGCCGCGTACCGGCGTCGCCCCGCCGGCCGGGGAGCCCGCGCGGCCGGGGTGGGCCGTACCCGCGCCGCCGGGGTGCCCCGCGCCCGCGCCGGAGCCCCGGGGCGGAACCGGGCCGCCGACCGCCGGCGGGTCCTGCCGCGAGGGGAGTTCGGCCATCCCTTCGGCACGGACGGCCGGCCCCAGCTCCTCGGCCCGCAGGATCGCGAGCTCCAGGCGGCGCAGTCCGGGTCCCGGGTCCACACCGAGTTCCTCGCGCAGCCGGTCGCGCACGGTGCGGTACTCGGCCAGCGCCTCGGCCTGCCGTCCGGTGCGGTAGAGGGCCTCGATCAGCTGCTCGGTGAACCGCTCGCGCAGCGGGTACCGGCGGCCGCTCCCGTAGAGGTCGACCAGCACCTGATGGCAGTTGCCGGCGGCGAGTTCGAGGTCGCATACCCGCTCCAGCACCCGCAGCCGCTCCTGTTCGAGCGCGGGCACCGCGTCCCGCTGGAGCATCCGCGAGGCCACGTTGGCCAGGGGCTGGCCGTGCCAGAGCGAGAGCGCCTCGCGCAGCCGGTGCAGCTCCCCGTCCGTGCCGGCGGCGGCGCGGGCCTGCGCCGCCAGTAACCGGAACAGCACCAGGTCCAGGGTCTCGGTGTCGTTGCGCATCCGGTACCCGCCCGGTACGGCCTCTATGGTCGTCGCGGATATACCGTATTTCGCGAATAACCTGCGCAGGCGCAGTACGCACGTCTGGAGCGCGGCCCGCGCGGTCGCGGGCGGCTCCTCGTCCCAAACGGCGCGCAGGAGATAGCCGGTGGAAACCACGGCGCCGGGATGGAGGAGAAGCGCCGCGAGCAGACTGGTGGGCTTGGACGGTTTGAGAACCACTGTCTCGGGGCCGTGCGCAATACTCAGGGGCCCCAATAGCTGGAACCGCATGATGGTCCCCCGTGTCGGGTCACGTGTTTCGCAGACGGGTGTGACGGGTGCGGTGGTCTGCGGAGCTTCCGTGCCGGACATGTTCCGGAAATAGTCCGGACCATGGCCTGAGGATGCTCGCCGCTCCCCGTCGGGCGGTGAATATCTGGAACCCTACATAACGGATCTTGCGAAAGTCGAGGCGTCGACCGCAACATTTCCGGCGCACGGGCGCGCCTTCTCCTCTCCGTCACCCGGACGTCCCGTGGGGTTACTGTCGGCGCGTCAATGCTGTTCACGAGTAAACGAGTCCCGATGGTCGGCTCGCTTGAGTCTGAATTGAGTGCGCATTACCCGCGGGTCGAAACGGGATGGGGCGAGATCCTCCGCGTGGCCGAATCCAGTCGTCCGGGATGGCGGATTCCGTTTCCCGGAACGGAATCCGCCCTCGTGCGAGAAGGTGCGTCCGGCGCTGTTACTCGAAACGGTCCGTGTCGCCCGCGCCGCGGCGAATGATTTCGGCCTCGCCGCCGGAGAAGTCGATGACCGTCGTCGGCCGGGTCCCGCAGTCCCCGGAGTCGAGCACGGCGTCCACCACGTGGTCGAGCCGCTCCTTGATCTCCCAGCCCTGCGTCAGCGGCTCCTCCTCGTCCGGCAGGAGCAGCGTGCTGGACACCAGGGGCTCGCCCAGCTCGGTGAGGAGGGCCTGGGTGACGAGGTGGTCGGGGATCCGGACGCCGACCGTCTTCTTCTTGGGGTGCATCAGCTGGCGCGGCACCTCCGACGTGGCCTTCAGGATGAAGGTGTACGGGCCTGGCGTCGCCGCCTTGATCGCGCGGAAGACGTCGTTGTCGACCTGTACGAACTGCCCCAGCTGGGCGAAGTTCTGGCACACCAGGGTGAAGTGGTGGCGGTCGTCGAGGTCGCGGATCGTACGGATCCGGGTGAGGCCGTCGCGGTTGCCGAGCCGGCAGCCCAACGCGAAACACGAGTCCGTCGGATACGCGATGAGCGCGCCCGAACGGATGCTGTCGGCCACGCCGCTGATGGTGCGCCGCTGGGGGTTTTCCGGGTGTACGTCGAAATACTTCGCCATCCGTCGAGCCTACGGGACCGGACCGGCACCCTCCGCCACCCGCGAACCCCAGGGCGCCCTCCCGCGACCCCGTAGGGGGTGGCCGGAAATCGTGCTCCGGTGCGATGGGCCGGGCGGCCGTGAGGGGCGGCGGACGGCGCGCTCTGCTCCGTCCGGGTTCTCTTGGCGTGCCCGTTCGGCCCCAGGGCCGAGTTTATGATCATCGTTTCGTGATCCGGTCGTTTTGATGCTGCCATCCGGCGTGTGCGACCTGGGAGGGCTGCGTGGCGAAGTCACGGACTCAAGCGTGGAGTGCGGCGGCAGCGGTGACGGGCGCCCTGCTGGCCGTCGCCGCCGCCCCCGGCCAACCGTCCGCGGGGAACGGCCCCTTGGGCCGGACGGCGGCGGGCGCGGCCCGGGACGCGGCGGTCACCCTGCTGGTCGGCCGAGCCGTCGACGGGGAGGACGGCGACCGCGGCCCCGTCACCGCCGGCTGGTGCGAGGCCGGAGCCTTCCGGGGCGGGCCCTGCGGTGCCTGGCGGGAGCAGCGGGTTCTGGCCACCGCCCGCGGAGCCGCTTCCGTCCTGCCCGACCCGGCGTTCCGCCGCCCCGAAGCCCTCCCCACGGACGCGGGCGGGCCCCTGGAGATCGCCCTCGCCCGCTCGCAGGCCGGCGGCCTCACCGACGTCACCGTCCACGACGGCCACGGCCGCCACCTGGCCGGCGCCCTCGCCCCGGGCGGCGGCCACTGGCGCAACACCGAACCGCTGCGGGCGGGGGAGAGCTACACCGTGCGGGTCGGCGCCCAGGACGGGGACGGCACCCCGGTCGGCGTCACCATGGCCTTCCGGACCGCGCCCCCCGCCGACGGCGGCAGGCTCACCGCCGAGTTCGGACCCCGCCCGGGCACGTACGGGGCCGGGGAGATCGTGACGGCCGTCCTGAGCCGCCCGGTCCCCGCCGGGGACGCCGACGCGCGGGCCCGCGTCGAACAGGGCCTCCAGGTCACCTCGGAGCCCCACGTCGAGGGCGCCTGGCACTGGGTCGACGACACCACCCTGCACTTCCGGCCCCGCACCTACTGGCCCGCCCACACTGTGGTCCGCGTCCGCAGCGGCCTCGACGGGGTCGAGCTCGGCGGCCACGGGTACGGAGGCCCCTCCGAGTCCCTGGAGTTCACCGTCGCCGACCGGATCGAGGCCGTCACCGACTCCGCCGCCCACGAGATGACCGTACGCCGCAACGGCCGGGTCATCCGGACCATCCCGGTCACCACCGGCAAGGCGGGCTTCCTCACCCGCAGCGGCATCAAGGTCGTCCTGGGCAAGGAGGCCAAGGTCCGCATGCGCGGGGACACCGTCGGCATCCAGAAGGGCACCAAGGAGTTCTACGACCTCCCCGTCCTCTACGCGACCCGGGTCACCTGGAGCGGCGAGTACGTCCACGCCGCGCCCTGGTCGGTCGAGGCGCAGGGCGAGGAGAACGTCAGCCACGGCTGCACCGGCATGTCCACCGAGGACGCCGCCTGGTTCTTCGAGACGGTCCGCGAGGGCGACATCGTCGAGGTGGTCAACAGCGGCGGCGCGCCGATGGCCCCCTTCGACAACGGCTTCGGCGACTGGAACGTGGACTGGCGCACCTGGCTGTCGGGCAGCGCCCTGAGTTCCGCCGCCGCCCGCCCGGCACCCCTCGCCGCGCACGCCCCCTCCCGGCTGCACCCGACGACGTGACCGGGCCGCCGGGAGCGGCCGCGCCCGGCCCGCCCGCCGCTCCCCCCGCCACCGGGCCCACCGGCCGGGCCGTCCCGCCGCGCCGGGCGCTGCTGGCCGGCGCGGCCGGGAACTTCGTCGAGTGGTACGAGTTCGGCGTGTACGGCTGCTTCGCCACCGTCATCGCCGACCGCTTCTTCACTCCGGGTACGGAGGGCACGGACCCGGCCGCCCCGCTCCTGGCCGCCTACGCCTCCTTCGCCGTGGCCTTCTTCTTCCGGCCCGCCGGAGCCCTCCTCTTCGGCCGCCTCGCCGACCGGGCCGGGCGCCGCCGCGCGCTGGTCCTCGTGATCGCCCTGATGACCCTCGCCACCACCCTGATCGGCCTGCTCCCGGACCGGGCGACGGCCGGCGCCGCCGCCCCCTGGCTGCTCGTCCTGCTGCGCGCGGTACAAGGCCTGTGCGCCGGAGGGGAGTTCGGCGGCGCGGTGGCCCTGATGACCGAGCACGCGCCCCCGGGGAAGCGCGGCCGGTACGGGGCGTGGCAGTCCTTCACCGTCGCCCTGGGCCTGCTCGCCGGAGCCGCGGCCGCCGCCCTGACGGCCTCGCTGCTGCCCCCGGCGGCCCTGTCCGCGTGGGGCTGGCGGATCCCGTTCCTGCTGGCCCTGCCGCTCGGCCTGGCCGCCCTCGGCCTGCGCACCGCCCTCCCCGGACCCGGCCCCCGCACCCCCTCCCCGGAACCCGCCCCCGTCCCGGAACCCGCCCCCGCCCCGGGCATCGGCACGGTGCGGGCCGTGGCGCTCGGCGTCGGGCGGATCATGGGCTGGTCGGCGGCCGGGTACACCTTCCTCGTCGTCCTGCCGTCCTACCTCCAGTCCACGCTCGGCGCGTCCTTCCGGGAGGCACTGATCGCCACCACCCTCGCCAACCTCGGCTTCGCCGCCTCGATCCTCCCCGCCGGCCGGCTCAGCGACCGCGTGGGCCGCCGCCCCGTCATGCTCGCGGGCGCCCTCGCCGTGGCCCTGTGCGCGCTCCCGCTCCTGCACCTCCTGCGGGACCCGGCCGCCGCCGCACCCGCCAAGGCGGCCGCCCTGCTCGCCGCGGGCGCCACGGTCGGGCTGCTCGCCGGCCCCGGCCCCGCCATGCTCGCCGAGATGTTCCCCTCCTCCGCGCGCTGCACCGGACTCGGACTCGCCTACGCCCTCGCCAACGCCGTCTTCTCCGGCTGCGCGGGCCTGATCGTCACCGCCCTGACCGCGGCCACGGGCGACCCCGACGTCCCCGCCTACTACGCCGGCGGCCTCTGCGCCCTCAGCGCCCTCGCCCTGTCCGGCCTGCGCGGCGACGACCACCGGGGACCGCTGCGGTGAGGGTCGTCGGGCTGATGTCCGGAACCTCCTACGACGCCGTCGACGCCGCCGCCGCGGACATCGCCCTCGACGAGGACGGCGCCCTGCGCCTGGTCCCGCTCGGCATGGTCAGCGCCCCCTACGAGGAGACCCTGCGGGCCGCCCTCACCGCCGCCCTGCCGCCCGCCGCCACCACCCTGGCCGACGTGTGCCGCCTCGACACCCGCATCGGACAGGCCTTCGCCGCGCTGGCCGTCCGCGCCGACCGCGAACTGTGCGCCGGGCGGGCCGAGCTGATGGCCTCGCACGGGCAGACCGTCTTCCACTGGGCGGACGCCGGCAGGGTGCACGGCACCCTGCAGATCGGCAGCCCGGCCTGGATCGCCGAGGCCACCGGCTGCCCCGTCGTCAGCGACTTCCGGCCCCGCGACGTCGCCGCCGGCGGCCAGGGCGCCCCGCTGGTCAGCCTCGTCGACCTGATGCTGCTGCGCGGCCGCCCCGGCGTCCCGGCCGCCCTGAACATCGGCGGGATCGCCAACCTCACCGTCCTCCCGCCGGCCGGCCCGCCCGTGGCCTTCGACACCGGCCCCGGCAACGCCCTCCTCGACGCCGTCGTACGCGAACTCACCGCCGGGCGGCTCGACCACGACGCGGACGGCGCCCTCGCCGCGGCCGGACGGGTCCACGCGCCCCTCCTGCGCCGGCTCCTCGACGAGCCGTACTACCGGCTGCCCGCCCCCAAGACCACCGGCAAGGAGCTCTTCCACCCCGGCCACCTGCGCGCCGCCCTGGCCCCCCACCCCGGCCTCCCACCACAGGACGTCCTGGCCACCCTCACCCGGCTCACCGCCCGCACCGTCGCCGACGCCCTGCGGCCCCTGGGCGCCACCGAGGTCATCGCCTCCGGCGGCGGCACCCGCAACCCCGCCCTGATGGCGGCCCTGCGCGAGGAACTGCCCCCGGGCACCGCCCTGCTCACCTCGGACGCGCTCGGTCTGCCCGCCGCCGCGAAGGAGGCGTACGCCTTCGCCGTCCTCGGCTTCCTCACCGTCCACGGCATCCCCGGCAACGCACCCGACTGCACCGGAGCCCGCGGCCCCCGCGTCCTCGGTTCCCTCACCCCCGGCCGCCGCCCCCTGGCGCTCCCGCCCGCCGTCAGCCGCCCGCCGGGCGTACTCACCATCGGGGACCGGCGCGCGAGCGGCCGCCGTGCCGTCAGCGCCGCGGCGGGGTCGGCAGCGTCGTGCCGTCCTGCTGCAGGAGGGTGAGCAGCACCAGCGCGTCCGTCCAGCCCAGCGGCACCACGGCCTTCGGCAGGCCCTTCTCGTCCACCGTCTCGGGGAGCTCGCCGAGCAGGTTGCGCCGGGACAGCACCCAGTCCAGCACCGCGCCGCCCTTGTCCCGCCGGCCCGTCGTCGACCAGGCCAGCGCGAAGAAAGAGGTGCTCGCGGTCCAGGAGACGTTCCCCCACGGCGCGTCGGGGTCGTTCCCCGGAACCACACCGCCGTTGGGGCGCAGCAGCGCCCGGTAGGTGTCGTCGAGGGCGGCGGGCAGACCGGCGGGAGCGGTGTTGAAGGGCGGAGCCATGAACGCGGCCGCGCTGTCGCGGCCGTGGAGCCCGTCGACGGTGCGCGGGTAGCCGAGCGGCGCGAACCGTTTCGCGATCCCCGCCTCCAGCCGCCCGGCGGCCTGCGCCCACCGCCGCGAGTCCTCCGCCCGCCCGAGGCGGGCCGCCAGGTCGGCAGCGGCGTTCAGCCCCGCCAGCAGGGGGGCGGCCGTACCGATGTTGGCGGTGCCGGTGGGCAGTTCCCAGTAGTCGGGGGAGGCCGGCGGCAGCCCCTCCGCGTCCAGGGACCCGGACGTGTGGTCGGCGGCACCGGCGATCGCCGGGTACAGCGCGCGCAGCCGCTCGTCGCGGTCCGCCACGGGAGCCGCCCGGTACCACTGCCAGGTGGCCCAGGGCACCCAGCCGTTGGCGTCGAGCTGCCAGGTCCGGGAGTCGGGCGGCCCGGAGCCGTCCAGGCGGGTACGGGCCTCCCAGGTGCCGTCCTCCCGCTGCGTGGCCGCGTTGTACCGCAGGATCCGGTACGCCTCCTCGTCGTGGCCGGTGTGTGCGAAGGCGGCCGCGGCGAAGGCCGAGTCACGCGGCCAGGAGAAGTCCCAGAAGGGGGACCAGGCCGCCGCGAAGGCCCCGTTGGGACGCAGCAGCGCCCGCATCGACAGCAGCGCCCGCTCCGCGCCCGCGCGCCGCGCCCCGGCCGAACCCGGGACCGCGCCGGAGGCCAGCCAGCGCCGGGACTCGGAGATCTGGGCCAGTGCGCCGGGGTCGTCCGCCGCCACGACGCGCGACTTCGCCGCCCCCGGCGGGAGGTAGCGCCACCGGCCCGACGGCAGCGCCAGCACGTTGCTGCCCTCCACGTAGTGGGCGCCGACCGCGAAGGGCGGGTCGACGGCCTCCACCGCCTTCCCGTCGGTGAGCAGCCCGGCGGTCCGCGCGCCCCGCATCGTGTCCGGTACGTAGCAGGCCTCGGTCTCCCCGCACCGCTCGCCGCCCTCCGGGTTCACGTAGAACGCGAGCCGCCCCTCGTCCTCCTGCCAGCCGCCCAGCTCCTCGTCGTACCGCGAGGCGGCCGGAAGGCCCGGCGACGCCGCACGGGTGCCGTGCCAGACGACCGGCCGGCCCCCGGCCGTGGCGGCCTGCGCGAAGAGGTAGTACCTGGCGCCCGGCCGCAGCGCGGCCTCCAGCGGGACCTCCACCCAGCCGGCGCCCGGCCCGCCCAGCCCCGCGAGGTCGACCCGGCCGGACGCGACCGCGGAAGCGGGGTCGTCGCGGACGCCGCGAACCTGCACGTCCACCGTCCCCGTCCCGGCACGGCTGCTCAGGTACAGGCTCACCCGGGTCAGCCGGGAGCCGTCGGAGACGAACTCCTGGGCCCCCGCGTGCCCCGTCGTCCCGGACCCCGCGATCCCGTACAGGGCCACGTCGTGAGCCGGCTGCCCGTCGAAGGAGAGGGGCCCGCCCGTGGCGGCCCGCCCGTACACGGCGGGCGACAGGGTCGCCAGCAGGGCGGTGGCCACCAGAACGGACCGGATACGCATCACGCATGGCCTCCACAGTGATGAAGCGTCATGAAGCAGTTCGCGTCGCGCACTCGGCGCGCCGTTCAGTCAATATGACCCGGCCGGGGCGCCACGGCGTGGACGCTACCGCTCCTGCCGCGCAGGACACCCGCACTGTCGCCCGTATGGCCCAACGGTCCGTGGCACGGCCCCCGTGCCCGGACCGCCCGGCGTCGCGCCCCGCGGCTCCAGCGGAGCAGGGCGGGCGCCCCACGGCCGCACGAGCGCGGCACAACCGTGATCGAACAAGCTTCCCGCGTCCACAACCGCGTACCCACGCGCCCAGCCGCGCGGCCGTGAGCCGCCGGGCAACCACCCACGGGGGAACAGTGATCACTCGACGGACCGCACTCAGGGCAGGCGTGGCCGCCACCAGCATCGTCGGCACGGGCGGGATGCTGCTGCCGGTCGTGAACGCCGTCGCCACCGAGCCCCCCGCCCCCGCGGCCGAGCTCGACGCCGCGGGCATAGCCAAGTTCACCCAGAGGATGCCGCTCGCCCCGGTCCTCCAGCCGTACCTGACGACGAGCACCACCAGCTACTACCGGATGAACCTGAAGGAGGCTTCGAAGGAGATCGTGCCCGGCCTGACCACCCGGCTGCGCACCTTCAACGGATCCTTCCCCGGCCCCGTCATCAAGGCCGAGTCCGGCCGCCGGGTCGTGGTCCGCCAGACCAACTCCCTCTCCGTCCCCACCTCGATCCACCTGCACGGCGCCCACGTGCCGCAGGACAGCGACGGCTCGCCCATGGACCTCATCGAGGCGGACGGCGGCACCAAGACGTACACGTACCCCAACACCCAGCCGCACGCGAACCTGTGGTTCCACGACCACGCCCACCACATGGAGTCGGAGAACGTCTTCCGCGGGATGACGGGCACCTACGTGCTCACCGACGACATCGAGCGCCGCCTGCGCCTGCCCTCCGGCGCCTACGACGTCCCGGTCTCGCTGCGCGACGCCCGCTTCGCGCAGAACGGCGAACTCATCTACGAGATGGGCGACTTCAAGCACCGCAACGTCATCCTCGCCAACGGCAGGGCCTGGCCGTATTTCGAGGTCGCGGCCCGCAAGTACCGCTTCCGCCTCACCAACACGGCCAACCAGCGGTTCTTCGCCCTCCGCCTCGCCGACGGCTCCGAGATCGTCCAGATCGGCACGGACGGCGGCCTGCTCCCCGCCCCGCACCGCACCGACACCGTCGCGATCAGCCCGGGCGAGCGCGCCGACGTCGTCATCGACTTCTCCCGCTACCCGGTCGGCACCACCATCGAACTGGTCAACAAGGACGTCGCCCCCTTCGAATCGGCCGACGTGGTCGGCAAGGTGATCCAGTTCCGGGTCACCCGCACCGCGCGGGACGACAGCGTCGTCCCGGACACCCTGCGCACCCTCCCGCCGCTGCCCGCCGCCACCGTCAACCGCAGCTTCGACATGAAGATGGACGAGACCGGCAGCCCGGGCAGCCAGGCGTACATCAACGGCAAGACGTACGACATGGACCGGATCGACACCGAGATCGCCTACGGTGCCACCGAGATCTGGACCGTGAAGAACTCCAACCAGTTCGCCCCGCACAACTTCCACATGCACCTCGTGCAGTTCAGGGTGCTGGAGCGGAACGGGCAGCCGGTCACCGCCGGCTCCGAGACGGGCCTGAAGGACACCGTCCCGCTCAAGCCGGGCGAAACGGTGAAGCTCCAGGCCACCTTCACCGGCTACCGTGGCACCTACGTCTACCACTGCCACCTGTTCGACCACGGGGCCATGGGCATGATGGCGAACATGCGCATCTCCTGAAGTACCACGGATCCCTCGCCCCGGCGGACGTACGGCCCGCCGGGGCGAGGCCGTTGCCGGAACCCGGTCTTGATCGTTTGGCTGCCTGACGGGCCGTCGGACGGACGGCGAGACACGGGACGGGTGGTCGGGGTGCGGGTGGCGCGCAGGACGGTTCTACGGGCGGGCTCGGCGGGAGCGCTGGCGGCGCTGGTCGGCCACCCGCCGGCCGCCGCGGCGGCCACGGCCCCGGCCGGCCCCGACCCCGCCGGCGCGGACACGGCCCCCGCGGCCGTGACCGGTCCGGCCGCGGCCGGCGCGTACGCGGCCGGGGAAACGGCCCGGATCCGCCTCACCCGCGCGACCAACGGCGCGGCCACCGCCACCGCCACCGGGGAGCGCGTCGTCGCCGAGGTGCAGGGCGTCCTGTGGTCGCTGCCCCCCGACGGCGCGCCCGCCACCCGCCTCACCCCGCCCGACCTGGAGCCCGGCCGCCCGGTGTTCTCCCCGGACGGCCACCGGATCGCCATGAGCGCCTACCGCGGCGGCGCCTTCCACATCTGGGTGATGGACGCCGACGGATCCGGCCTGCGCAGGCTCACCGACGGCCCCTTCGACCACCGGGCGCCCGCCTGGTCGCCCGACGGCCGCCACCTCGCCTTCTGCTCCGAGCGCGGCGGGGACCCCGTCGCCGGCGGCCCGTACCGGATCTGGACCGTCCCCCTCACGGGCGGCCGCCCCGTCCCCCTCACCGGTCTCCCCGGGCAGCAGGGTCCCGGACAGGAGGGCGCCTGGGAGGACTTCGACCCCGTCTGGACCCCGGACGGAGCCCGCGTGCTCTTCGTCCGCGCCACCGTCGACGGGGAGACCCTGACCGCCCGGACCCTCGCCTCCGTCGCCGCCGACGGACGGGGCCCCGTACGCGTGGACCACACCGTCGCCGACGGCAGCCTGCTGACCCCCGCCCTCTCCCCGGCCGGCCGCACCGCCTGGCTGTCCGCCGCCCCCGGACCCCGCAAGACCCAGATCCTCACCCTCCACGCCGACGGCCGCCCCGTCCCCCTCGACGGGGACGTCGCCCCCGCGCCCCCGCGCTGGATCGGTGACGACCGCCTGCTCGTCACCCTCGACGGCCGCTTCCGGGTGATCCGCCCGCACCGCGACACCACCGGCCGCGAGATCCCCCTCGACGCCACCCTCGAAGTGCCCCGCCCCCGCTACCGCGTCAAGGAGTACGCGCTGGAGGCCGAGCCCGGACGCCCCGTACGCGGAGTCCACCTGCCCCGCCTCTCGCCCGACGGCCGCACCGTCGCCCTCGTCGCCCTCAACGCCCTGTGGACCGTCCCCGTCGGCGGGGGAGCCCCGCGCAGGATCGCCCAGGCCCCCGCGACGGCCTACGTCCAGGGACCGGTGTGGACCCCCGACGGCCGGGCGCTGATCTACACCGACGACCGCGACGGGCTCAACACCGTACGGCGCCGCGAACTCGCCGGCGGCCACGAGAGCGTCCTCGCCGCCGACGGCCGCGTCTACGGCTCGCTCTCACCGGACGGCACCCGGCTCGCCTGCCTCGACCTCTCAGGACACCTCCTCGTCCGCGACCTCGCCAGCGCCACCGAGACCCCCCTCGTGGCGGCCCTCGGCGGCGGCGGACTGCCGAGCCCGCCCAGCTGGTCGCCCGACGGCCGCCACGTCGCCCTCTGCGACCGCAACCGGATCAGCCACCGCTTCCGCGAGGGCCACAACCTCATCCGGATCGTCGACACCACCACCGGCGCGGCCCGGCTGCACGCCCTCGCCCCGCACGCCTCCCTCTCCGACAGCTACGCCAGCGGCCCCGTCTGGTCGCCCGACGGCCGCTTCCTCGCCTGCGTCGCCGAATCCGCCCTGTGGCTGCTGCCCGTCACCCCCGACGGCACCCCCACCGGCACCGCCCGCCGCCTCACCGACGAGTGCGCCGACCACCCCTCCTGGGCCGCCGACTCCCGCACCCTGCTCTACCAGTCGGGCGACCGGCTGCGCCTGCTGACCCTCGACGCCCAGGGCGCCCCCGCGCGCCCGCCCCGCACCGTACCGGTCTCGCTGACCCACCGCCGCCCCTCCGCCGTCGACACCGTCGTGCACGCCGGCCTCCTCTGGGACGGCACCGGAGCCCCGCCCCGCGCCGACGTCGACGTCCTGATCAGCGGCGGGCGCGTCACCGCCGTCGAAGCACACCGGCCCCGCCGCCGCGCGGCCCGCACCGTCGACGCCTCCCGGGGCACCGTCCTGCCCGGGCTGTGGGACGCCCACGTCCACCCGTACCCGTACACCTACGGCGCCCGCCAGGGCCTCCTGCACCTCGCCTACGGCGTCACCACCACCGTCTCCCTCGGCGGCTCCGCCCACGAACAGGCCCGCCTGCGCGACGACATCCGCGCCGGCCGGCTCACCGCCCCCCGGCTGCTGGCCGGCGGCGAACTCCTCGACGGCTCCCGCGTCGCCTACAGCATGGGCCGCGCCCACCGCACCGCCGAGGGCCTCGCCCGCTCCCTGGCCCGCGCGCAGGCGCTGGACTGGGACTTCGTCAAAACCTACGTCCGCGCCCCGTACGCCTTCATGGAGCAGGCCGCCCGCTTCGCGCACGAGCGGCTCGGCGTCCTGGCCGGCTCCCACCTGTGCGCCCAGGGCGTCACCTCCGGCCAGGACCTCACCACGCACCTCGTCGCCACCGAACGCGCCGAACACGGCCACGGCGCCACCCCGGCCGGCCACACCTACGAGGACACCCTCGCGCTCTACACCCACGGCGGCTTCGACCTCATCGCCACCCCCTTCGCGGCCCTGCCGCTGATCGGCGCCGACCCGTCCCTCGCCGACGACCCCCGCGTCACCGCCCTGATGCCCCCCTGGGACGCGAGCGCCGTCCGGGCCGCCGCCGCCCTGCCGCCGACCGCCGAACAACTCACGGCCCTGGAACGGGAGACCGGCGTCTACCGGCGGGTCCTCGCGGGCGGCGGCCGGGTCGCCCTCGGCACCGACGCACCCCTCACCCCGGTCGGCCTCCACCTCCACCTCGCCCTGCGCGCCCTGCACCGGTACGGCTTCTCCCCGGCCGAGGCCCTCACCACCGCCACCCGCACCCCGGCCCGCGTCTTCGGCGTCGCCGACCACCTCGGCACGGTGGAACCGGGCAAGCTCGCCGACCTCACCCTCGTCGACGGCGACCCCTTCACCGACTTCGCCGACCTCGTCCGCGTCCGGGCCGCCGTGCGCGCCGGAACCCTCCACGAACGCGCCGCACTCGAAGCCGCCCACCCCCGCGCCGCAGGGCCCGGCCCCGACTGGCAGCCGGTCCTGCGCCAGATGCTCAGGGACGGCTGCTGCACCCACCGGTCCCACGGTCACCAGGCCTGACGGACCAGGGGGGTTATCCCCACCCCGGGGCGACCGGGCTGCCGGATGGGAGCCGGGGCCGCGGACAACGAGGCTTGCCCCATGACGAATTCCAGGAACAAGGCCCTCCTCCTCGCCCTCTGCGCCGCCACCGCCGCCACCACCCTGAGCGCCGTCGTCCCGGCGGCGGCCACGGCTCCCGGGGCGGGAGCGCAGCTTCCCCGGCTCGTCTGGCACCCCTGCGCGAAGCCGGGCGGCCCCGCCACCCAGGAGTGCGCCGACCTGCCCGTCCCCCTCGACTACGCGAACCCGGCCGGCCCGCAGATCACCGTCGCCGTCTCCCGCGTCCGCAGCGACCGCCCCGAGGCCCGGCGCGGCACCCTGGTCGTCATCCCCGGCGGACCCGGCGGCTCGGGCGTCCAGCGCCTCACGCAGAAGGGCGCCGCGCTCCAGAAGCAGCTCGCCGGCGCCTACGACCTCGTCGCCTTCGACCCCCGCGGCGTCGGCGGCAGCACCACCGCCTCCTGCGGTCTCACCCCCGGCGACCGCTACCTCACCAGCCTGCGCGCCTGGCCCGCCCCCAACGGCGACATCTCCGAGAACGTCGCCCGCTCCGAGCGCATCGCCGAGGCCTGCGCCCGCAACGGCGGCCCCGTGCTGCGCAGTTTCACCACCGCGAACGAGGTGGCCGACATGGACCGGCTCCGCGAGGTCCTCGGCGAACGCAAGATCTCCGCCTGGGGCGTCTCGTACGGGACCTACGTCGGCGCCGTGTACGCGCAGAAGCACCCGGAGCGCACCGACCGCTGGGTCCTGGACAGCAGCGGCGACCCCGACCCCACCCGCCTCGCCCGGGGCTGGCTGGCGAACATGGGCCAGGGCGCCGACGACCGCTTCCCCGACTTCGCCGCCTGGGCCGCCCACCCCGACCGGGACCGCGACGGCCTGCGGCTGGCCCGCGACCCCGGGGACGTGGAGCCGCAGCTGCTGGCCCTCGCCGCCTCCCTGGACCGCACCCCGCGGCCGACGACCACCCCGGGCGTGCCCCTGACCGGCAACGGCCTGCGCCAGGCCCTGCAGAACGCCCTGTACGGCGACTCCGCCTTCCCCGCCTTCGCCAAACTCCTCGTCTCCCTCCGGGACCCGGCGGCCACCCCCGTCCTCCCGCCGGAGCTGGCCCAGCCGCTGCGCGACGAGGACGCCGCCCAGCTGGTCGCCGTGCTCTGCAACGACGTGGCCTGGCCGCGCGAGGGCGCCGCCGCGGGCCAGCGCGCCGTGGACGAGGACCGCGCCCGCCACCCCCTCACCGCGGGCATGCCCGTCAACGTGCTGCCCTGCGCCTACTGGAAGGACGCCCCGGAGCAGAAGCCGACCCGGATCACCGCGAACGGTCCGTCCGACATCCTCATGGTCCAGAGCCGCCGCGACCCCTCCACGCCCCACTCCAAGGGCCTGAAGATGCGCGAGGCCCTGGGTGACCGGGCGGTCCTCGTCACCGTCGAGCAGGGCGGCCACGGCCTCTACCTCGGCAACGGCAACGCCTGCGCGGACCGCACCGTCACCACCTTCCTCACCACCGGCCGGCGCCCCGCCCGCGACACCGACTGCGCCAACTGACGGCCACCGCGCCGGGGGTCCGCCGGTGGATCCGGCCGGCCGGCCGCCGACCGCGACCACACCGGCGGGTGACCGGGTACCGCCGCCCGTGGCCACGGGCGGCGGCAGTCGAGCGAGTCCCCCCGGCCGACGGGCCGGCGGTGGTTGACTGACGGTCATGCCGCTCGACTCCTACGGCGTGCTGTCAGGGACGCTGCACAGCCACTTCCGCGACCAGCCCGACACCCAGGGGCACTGGTTCCACGTCAACCTGGAGGTCGACGCGCCCGCCGGGCGCTACCGGTGCGCCGTCGACGTGGACAGCAAGGAGTCCGCCACCGGCGTCCAGTGGAAGACCTTCACCCTGTCCGCCTCGCAGCTCGACCCGCTGCCCGCGCTGGCCGCCGGCTACCACGACCTGTCGATGTCGTCCGGCTCGGGCGCCGTCGACTACCTGCGCCACCCGGCCCTCGTGGACAGCCCCGGCTGCCTCTTCGTCCGCCGCCCGCCCGCGTGGATCCAGCACCTCCTGGACCGGCTGGACCCTCCCCGCCCGTGGATCTCCGGCTCCAATCTGGACGCCGCGGGGGCGCTGGAGCCGATCCTCGTCATCGGCCGGCCGATCCTGATCCTCGGCCAGCCCTTCGACCACGGCGGCCTGGGCATGCACAACATCCACCAGAACCAGGGCGACCCCTACGGCAGTCAGTGGTGGCCCGACAACGGCACCTGGCAGGACGGGGCCACCTTCACCCGCCGCCCCGACGGCCTCTACGACGTCTTCCTCAACAAGTTCACCAGCCAGGCGGACCACACCGGCCCGGACGGCCACCCCCTCTAGGCCCTGGCGACGGCCCGCGGGGACGGCCGCCCGGTGGCGCCGGGCGCGGTCGTCAGTTGGCGGCGTAGACGCGCACCGCGAACTCCGCGATGTCCGCGTCGGAGAGGTTCTTGGCGAGGTTGGCCTCGGTGATCATGCCCACGAGCCGGTGGCCCCCGGCCATGTCGATGACGGGCAGCCGCTTGATCTGGTGGACCTCCATGGTGTCCAGGGCCTCCTGGGCGGTGGTCTCGCCGTCCACCCAGTGCAGGACCCCGCCCAGCTCGCCGGCACGCACCCCGGCCGGCTCCCGGCCCTCGGCGCAGCACTTCACGACGATGTCGCGGTCGGTGATCATTCCCTGGAGGCGTCCGTCGTTCCCGCAGATGGGCAGGGCGCCGACGTTCAGGTCGCGCATCATGCGCGACGCGTCCAGCAGGGACTGGTCCTCCCGTACGCACTGCACGTCCCCGGTCATGATGTCCCGGGCCCGCAGGTTCCTGGTCATGGTTCCTCCTCTGGGTCGGTGACTGCGTGCCTTCCTCCCGTTGCCCCTCCTCTTACGAGCACAGCACGGATGGGCCGCCGGGGCGCGCCGGGGCGGGGAGGCGAGCCCCGGCCCCGATTTATTGACTGTTCGTTCCAGAATCTTCTATGATCTTGGGCATGGCCAGGACCAAGGAATTCGATCCGGACGCCGTGCTGCAGTCGGCTCTTGAGCTGTTCTGGCGGCGCGGCTACGAGGCGACGTCGGTGACCGACCTCGTCGAGTGCCTCGGCATCGGCCGCGCGAGCATCTACGCGACCTTCGGCAGCAAGCACGAGCTCTACCTGAAGGCGCTCGACCGCTACGCCGAATCCCGTGACCTGCTGCTCCTCGCGGAGCTGTCGCGGCCGGGGCCCGCGCTGCCCGCGGTCAGGGCGGTGGTGCGCCGCTTCGCCGCCGAGGCGGGCGCGCCGCAGGAGAGGTTGAACGGCTGTTTCGTCACCAACACCGCCGCCGAGCTGGCCTCGCACGACACGGCCGCGGCCCGCCGGGTCGAGGCGGGCTGGGACCGCCTGGAAACCCTGCTCCACTCGGCCCTCGTACGGGCCCAGGGGCAGGGTGAGCTGGCCCCGGACCGCGACCCCCGCGCGCTGGCCCGCATGCTGCTGGTGCTGCTCCAGGGCGTACGGATCGTGGGCAAGGCCTGCGGGGACCCCGCCAGGGTGCGGGACGCCGCCGAGCAGGCCCTGGCCCTGCTGGACTGAAGACCGTGCGGAAGGGGGGCCTTCGGGCTCCCCTTCCGCGGCACCGAATTCTGAACCGATCAGTCAAATATGGGGCGGGTGCCCCTCCCTCGAAGGAGTCATCGACATGCAGCACCGCTTCACCGGCAAGACCGTCCTGGTGACCGGCGCGGGCTCCGGCCTCGGCCGGGCGATCGCCCTGGCCTTCGCCGCCGAGGGCGCGTCCGTGGTCGCCGCGGGACGCACCGCGGCCCCGCTGGAGGAGACGGTCGCCCTCATCGGGGCGGCCGGCGGGGCCGCGGCCGCCGTCACCGCGGACGTCACCGACTCCGACAGCCTGCGCGACCTCGTCCACGCGAGCGTCACCCGTTTCGGCGGCCTGGACATCGCCGTCAACAACGCGGGGATACTGCGCGGCGCGGGCCCCGTCGCCGACGTGGACGAGGAGGACTGGGACGCGGTGCTGCGCACCAACGTCACCGGCGTCTGGCTGGCGATGAAGCACGAGATCGCGCACATGAGGGAGAACGGCGGCGGCGCCATCGTCAACATCTCCTCCAACCTCGGCGCCCACCGCCGCGTCCCCGGCGCCGCCGCGTACATCACCTCGAAGGCCGCCGTCTCCGCCCTCACCCGCGCCGCCGCCCTCGACCACGTCCAGGACGGCGTCCGCATCAACGCCGTCAGCCCGGGAGCCTCCGTCGCGCCCATGTCACTGCTGCCGGGCGAGACGGAGGCCGAGCGCACCGGGCGGATGAAGACGCAGACCCCGCTCGGGCGGGCCGCGGAGGCCGAGGAGGTGGCCGCGGCCGTCCTCTACCTCGCCTCGCCCGCCGCCGGCGCGGTCGTCGGGTCCGACCTCGTCGTGGACAGCGGCTCCTCGGCCTGAGGCCCTGAGCCCAGGCCCTGAGGCCCCGAGGCCCTGAGGCCCCGGGGCGAGCCGGTCCGGGCCGGCCGGGGGCCCGTGCGCCGTGCGCCGGGCCCCTGCCGGATCAGCCCCGGGCCGGCGCCGCGGGGACCGGCAGCGGATTCCCCTCGCAGGCGGCGTCCGCGGCCGGCATCCGGCCGTCGGCCAGGAACCCCTCCACGTACCCGTCGACGCAGGCGTTGCCCGCCTGGTACACGCCGTGGTCGCCGCCGTGCACGGTGATCATGCGAGAGCCCGCCAGCCGCTGGTGTGCCCGTACGGCGCCCTCGTAGTAGGTGGCCGGGTCGTGCGTCGAGCCCAGCATCAGGATGGGCGGCAGCTCCCGGCCGTTCCCCGCGGGCCGGGGCGCGCGCGAGCGCGGCCACTGGGCGCAGACCGCCGCGTACGACAGCTCCCGGGCCCCGATCATGGGGTGGGTGCGGGCGTCGGCCCCGCTGCGCGCCACCCAGTGGTCGAGGTCACGGTCCCACGGGGAGTCCTGGCAGACGACCGAGAAGAAGTCCGCCGCGAACGCCGCCCCCAGCGGATGCCTGAGCTTCGCGGCGAGGGCCTGCCGGGCGGCGGGCGGCGCGGCGTCCGGGTTCTGGAGCAGGCCGAGCACGGCCGCGAGGTCGGGGAAGCGGCTGCCGCTGTAGATGATCGACGTCGTGGCCGCGTCGAGGCGGTCGGGGGTGACCCGCGTCCCCTCCAGGTCCAGCGGGCGGTCGCGGAGCGCGGCGCGCAGACGCTCGTAGCCGGCCTTGGCCTCCTGCGGGGTCCGCCCCAGGTGGTAGACGTCGTCATGGAGGGCCAGCCAGGGCAGGAAGTCCTCCTCGAAGCGCCGCTGGAAGCTCAGCGGCTGCCCCGTCATGAACTCCTCCCAGCCGGCGGTGGCGTCGATGGCGCTGTCGAGGACCATGCGGTCGACCCGGCGCGGGAACGTCCGCGCGTACTGGGCACCGAGGAAGGTGGCGTACGAGGGGCCGTAGTAGGAGATCCGCTCGGTCCCCAGCAGCGCGCGGTACAGGTCCATGTCGCGCACGGCCTGATCGGTGGTGATGAAGGGCAGCAGACCGCCCGAGTTGTTCCGGCAGTCCCGAACGAACCGCCGCGCCCGCTCCAGCGTGCCGTTCACCGCCTCCGGCGAGCGGTCGCGCAGGTCGCCGCCGCCGAACATGTCGTCGACGGCGTCCTGGTCCGAGCAGACCACGTTCGTACTGGCCCCGACCCCTCGCTGGTCGAAGCCGACGATGTCGTACGCGGCCGCCAGCTTCGGGGCGTAAGAGGCCAGCCCCTCGGGCCGGCCCAGCCCCGAGGCGCCGGGCCCGCCCGCGGCCATCATCAGCACACCGCGCCGGGCGGCGGGACCGGCGGCCCGGTGGCGGGACACCGTGACCGTGAGGTCCGCTCCCTCGCCGGGGTGGTACCAGTCGCGCGGCACCGTCATGGAGGCGCATTCGAGCGAACCGGACGGACAGGGACGCCAGTCGAGCCGCTGGTGGGCGTACCGCCCGGGAACGGCGGGCGCGCCGGCCGGCGGAGCGGCCGCGGCGGCGGGTGAGGCGGGCAGGGCTGCGAGGGCGAGCAGCCCGCAGGCGGCGGTCGCGGCCCAGCGCGCGGGCTTGCGGAAGAGGTGCACGGTCGGGTTCCCCCCGGTGGAGTGGATCGGTCACCCCACCCTCTCCGCCCCGGGGGTCCCGCGGCGATCCCCCTGGCATCCGTCCCGGGGGTGGTGCTGGTGCCACCCCCGGGGGCGTGCCGGTCAGGAGGAGGGGCGGCGGCGCAGGTGCGCGGTGAGGTGGTGCTGCAGGGGCCGGCCCACGGCCGCCATGTCGTGAACGACCGTCATCCGGTCGCCGTCGAGCGTGTAGTGACGGCGGGTGGCCGTGACCTCCTTGGCCAGCGGGGTCAGCGCCACGTCCTTCGTCTCGATCTCCACCTCGGTCCCGGACACCCGGCCGACGTAGGTCTCGACGATGCCGGTCGGGTGCGCGAGCACCACCTCCAGGGAGGCGTCGGGGGTCACCCGCCACCACCCGGCCTCCCGCCCCGCCGGCCGCACCGGCGCCCCGGATCCGTCGATCAGCCAGGCGCGCGCCTCGTAGCGCAGGAACGGACGGCCGTCGTGGCTGAAGGTGAGCTCCTGCTCGTACCGGAAGTCCTGCTCCAGCGTCGGGTACTCGCCCTCCCCGCGCCCGTGCCAACGCCCGATCAGCGGCAGCACCGGCCGCAGCAGCGGGTGCGGTTCGGGGCCCTCGCCGAGGACGTGGGTGTCGGGGTACGGATTGTCCTGGACCGACTCGAACATGTTCACCCTGCCTGTCTGTGGATTCCCCCGTGGCGCGCGGCCCAGCCGGACGCGGCCGCCGTCCCGGGGCGGGCGTCAGGCGCGGGCCGACGGATCAGGCCACGAACTCCTCGTCACCGTAACGCACTTCCGCACGGCTCCAGTCGACCCCGAGGGCGGCCGTGAACCTGCGGGCCAGCGGCAGGTCGGACACCGGGGCGATGAGGATCAGCTCCCCGCCCAGGGTGACCGAGCCGCCGCCGAGCCGCTCGCGGGCCTCGGGGTCCGCGACCAGCGCTTCGCGCAGCCGGGTGGGGCTGACCCCGGCGGCCCGCACCTCCACCGCGTCGGTCTCCAGCGAGGTGCGCGGCAGACAGCGGAACGTCAGCACCGACTCCTGGTCGTACTGCTTGCGGATGACGTCGGCGATGTGGTGCAGACCGTCCCGCCCCACGCGCTCGACGTCGAACTCCCGCGACCGCTCGTACGTGGTCTGCTTCTGCTCGCCGGACCAGAACACCCCGTCCAGCAGGGTCGAGCCGGCCGTCAGCGCGCCGTGCGCCCGGACGATGCCCCGCACCTCGTGGTCGAAGCGCGTCAGGCGCGTCCGCAGCCGGGGGTCGGCCGGATCCGTGATGACCGCCGTGTTGTCCGTGGCGAAGACCTCCGCCGTCGGACAGCCGGATCCCCGGGACACCGGAGCGGCCTGGGCGGTCCCCGCACCGGCCGAACCCAGTGCCAGGACCCCGATCGCCACCAGCACCCGCAACCGCTTCATGCCTCAACTCCCCGCTCGTGAACGCGAAACGCGGCTCCTGGAGCCGCGGCGCGCCCCATCCTAGGAGCGCCCCGGACACTCGGGGGGCGGCGGCGACCCGAATGGCCGATGGCGAACGGTGGCGCCTGCACCGCGCCGGCACGCCGCCGGGTGAGGCGGTGGACGATCCCGTTCTGCGAATGCCTCAGCCGACCGGCCCGTCAGGCGGGGCAGGGCCGGGCCCCGGGGTTCTAGGCCGACAGGCCCTCGATCACCTCGGCGCCGGGCAGTCGGGCGAAGAGGTCGCCCGGGGCGATGAGCTTGCCGCGGCGGCGGCCGCTGCCCACCAGGCAGTACGGCATGTCGACGACGGCGGGGTCCACCAGCAGGGGCCAGTCGGACGGGAGGCCCAGCGGGGTGATGCCCCCGTACTCCATCCCGGTCAGCTCCACGGCCGTGTCCATCGGCGCGAAGGACACCTTCCGGGCCCCCAGGTGCCGCCGGACCACGCCGTTGACGTCGGCCCGGGACGCCGAGGGCACCAGGCAGGCGGCGAGCGCGGTCTCGCCCCCGCGCCGCGCGGCCACCACCACGCAGTTCGCCGATCGGGCCAGCAGGTCGCGCCCATAGTGCTCCACGAAGGCGGCCGTGTCGGCGACGGCCGGATCCGTGTCGACGTACACGATCCGCTCGACGGGCAGGTCCGCCGCGAGGGCGCGGAGTGCCGCCGCCACGGGCGGGACGAGTTCTTCCAGGCAGTCGGGGGCGGGCCGGGCGAGGTCGAAGGAGCCGATGGGAGCACGCATGCCCGCACGGTAACAGCGCCCGCGCCCTCACACCGCGACGGCCTCGATGACCGAGGGCAGCGCGGGCGTCGGCAGGATCCGGTGCAGCCGGAACCCGGACCGCGCGAGCATCGACTCGAACTCGGCCGCGGTGCGCTCGCGGCCCCGGACCACCATCAGCATGACGATGTCCAGTTCCACCGCCGGATGCGGCACGCCGCTCCCGGGCAGCACCGCGTCCGCGATCAGCAGCCGGGCGCCGGGCGCCGCCGCGCGGCGGACGGATTCGAGGATGCGCAGGGCGTCCTCGTCGCTCCAGTCGTGCAGGACGTGCTTGAGGACGTAGAAGTCGCCGCCGGACGGTACGGCGGTGAAGAAGTCCCCGCCCTCGACCCGCCACCGCCCCGCGATACCGGGCTGGTCCAGCAGGTGTTCGGCCACCGTGGCGGGCCGGTCGAACAGGACGCCCTCCAGCGAGGGCCACCGGCCGAGCACGGCCCGCAGCAGCCCGCCCCGCCCGCCGCCGACGTCGATGACGCGGGAGCCCTCGGGGAACGCGTAGCTCCCCGCGATCAGTTCGTCGGCGGGGCCGGAGAGCGAGGCCATGCCGGCGTCGAAGACGGACCGTTCGGCGGGGGACTTGAGGAGGTACTCGAAGAAGGGCACGCCGTGGGCCAGTTCGAAGGAGGACTCCCCGGTGCTCAGCGTCCCGGGGAGCTCGGCCGCGGACCGCGCGAACATCGGATCGGTGATCATGAGCACGCCGGCGTGCTGTGAGTCCGGCGCGTCGGTGCGCAGCGGGCGCCCGCTCTCCTCCAGCCGGAAGGCGCCCCGCTCGTCCTCGCGGAACAGCCCGCGGACCGCGAGCAGACGCAGGAGGCGCCGCAGGGCAGCGGCGTCGGTGCCGGTCCGGGCGGCGAGTTCCTCGGCCGTGCGGGGGCCGTCGGCGAGGTGGTCGGGGATCCGGTGGACGGCCACGGCCCGCAGGGCCGCGGCGTGTACGTGCCCGAACATCACGTCGTGCAGGGCGGACGGTGCGTAGGGGTCGGTGAGGTCGCCGGGACGGGCCACGGTCGCGCTCCTGTCGTGTCGGGGACTGCCGCACCGTCATGGTGGCCCCCCGCACGGCGGGGCGGGCCGCTTTCGCCGCAGCCGCCCGCCGTCAAGTCGACTTCAGGGCAGGAGCCTTCAGGACGCGAGGGCGGCTGCCACCGCCGGGGCGGCGGTGTCCGGGGACCGGAGGGAACCGAGGCGTTCGAGGCGCTCGCGGCTCTCCTCGTCCAGCGGGACGTACGTCACCAGCCGAGGTCCGGCCGCCGGACCCAGCCAGAGGTTGGTGTGCTCCAGGTGCAGCAGGCCCACGTGGGCGTTGAAGATGTACTTCGCCTTCCCGCCCGGCCCGACCACCTCGTGCCGCGCCCAGATCTCCCGGAACTCGGCCGAGGCCGCCTCCAGCCTGGCCAGCAGCGCCTTCCACGTCGGCTCGGCCAGGTGCTCCGCCATCGACGCCCGGAACTTGGCCGCCATCATCCGGTTCACCTCGGGCAGGTCGACGACGGCCGCCCGCCAGTCCGGGTTCGTGAAGGCGAGCCACATGCAGTTGCGTTCCTCGGGCCGCAGCCGGTCCAGATCGCACAACAGCCGCCCGTAGGTGGTGTTGTACGCGAGGATGTCGTACCGGCTGTTCTGGACGCAGGCCGGAACCGGATCCAGCTGGTCGAGCATCGCGCGCAGGGCCGGGGTCACACTGGGGCAGGGCGTGTGCGACGCCGGATCGGTGCTGTCGGCCAGCGCGAACAGGTGCGCCCGCTCGCTGGGGTCCAGCAGCAGGGCGCGCGCCAGGGCGTCCAGCACCTGCGGCGACACCTGGATCGCGCGGGCCTGCTCCAGCCAGGTGTACCAGGTGACGCCCACCGCGGAGAGCTGGGCCACCTCCTCGCGGCGCAGCCCCGGCGTGCGCCGGCGGCGGCCGCGCACCAGCCCGACCTGCTCGGGCGTGATCCGCTCGCGGCGGCTGCGCAGGAAATCGGCCAGCTCGTGCCGGCGTACGTCGCTCTCGGGGGCCACAGTGGTCATGACTCCAGGGTGCCGCAGCCGGCATCCGGGTGCCAGGTAGTGCCAATACCAGGATAAGAAGACTCTGGTACCAGACTGGGTGCTGGAGGATCGTCCTGGGTGTGAGTGAGACCACCGTACGTACGAACCATCCGTCCCCCTCCCGCCCCACGTACCCGGACGCCGGGACGGGCGCGGCGCTGAACCCGCTGGGCCTGTTCACCGTACTGCTGGGCGCGGCCCTGCCCCTGATCGACTTCTTCATCGTCAACGTGGCGCTGCCGGCCATCGACAGCGACCTCGCCGCCGGCCCCGCGATGCTGGAACTGATCGTCGGCGGCTACGGAGTCGCCTACGCCGTCCTGCTGGTGCTCGGCGGCCGCCTCGGTGACACCGCCGGGCGGCGCAGGCTCTTCCTCATCGGCATGGCCGCCTTCGGCCTCACCTCGCTGGCCTGCGGACTGGCCCCCACGGCATGGACCCTGGTCGGGGCCCGGGTGGCCCAGGGAGCGGCCGCGGCGCTGATGCTGCCGCAGGTGCTGGCCACCATCCAGGCCACCACCCAGGGCCCGCGCCGGGCCCGCGCGATGAGCCTCTACGGGGCCACCGCCGGGCTGTCCATGGTCACCGGGCAGATCCTCGGCGGGGTGCTGGTCGCCGCGGACCTCGCCGGGTCCGGCTGGCGCTCGGTGTTCCTGGTGAACGTGCCCGTCGTGGTCCTCGGTCTGGTCCTCGCCGCGCGGTACGTCCCCGAGACCCGCTCGGACCGCCCGGCCTCGGTCGACGTACCCGGCACGCTGCTGCTCGGCCTGTCGCTGGTGTCCCTGCTGCTGCCGCTGACCGAGGGCAGGGCGACCGGCTGGCCGCTGTGGACCTGGCTCTCGCTCGCCGTGTTCCCGTTCGCGGCCGCGGCCTTCTACCTCACGGAGCGGCGCGCGGACCGGCTGGGCCGTACCCCGCTCGTGCCGCCGAGCCTGCTGCGGCTGGAGTCGCTGCGGCGCGGCCTGGTGCTGATGGTGCCCTTCTCGATGGGCTTCAGCGGTTTCATGTTCGTCGTGGCCGTCGCCCTGCAGCAGGGCCTGCGGATGGGGCCGGTGTCCGCCGGGCTGGCGCTGGTGCCGATGGCCGTGGCCTTCTTCGCCGCGTCCCTGGCCGGCCCGAAGCTGGTCGGACGCTTCGGCAGCCGGGTCGTCACCGCGGGCGGGCTGCTCCAGGGCCTGGGCATCGGCCTGCTCCTGCTGACCGTCCGCGCCGACTGGCCGGACGTCGGCCTCGCCGCCCTCGCTCCCGCGGTCGCCGTGGCGGGCCTCGGTCAGGGCCTGCAACTGCCCGTGCTGATGCGGATGATGCTGTCGGACGTCCCGGCCGACCGGGCCGGCGTGGGCGGCGGGGTCATGGTCACCACCCAGCAGTCGGCGCTCGCCCTGGGCGTGGCGACCCTGGGCAGCCTCTTCCTCGCCCTGGTGCCCGGGGCGGGCATGGGGACGGCCCTGACCGTGGCGCTGCTCGTCCAGCTGGGCATGATCGCGGTCACCGTGCTCCTCAGTCTCCGCCTGCCGCGCGTGCTGCGCTGAGCGCGCCCCGCCGTCCGTCCCACGGAGCGTAGTTGCGAGGACGTCGCACCTGGTCACGGGGCGTACGACGGCCGTAGCCGCAATCGGCTCCGTGTGCCACGGTGAACGTATGGAGGCCAACGAGAGCACCCACACCCCCGCACACCACCACGGCGATCACCACGGCCCCACCCACGGCGACGGCCACGGCGACGGCCACGGCCACGGCGACGACCACGCCGGCGGCCACGGGCACGGCCGGGGCGACGGCCTCCGGCACCGGCTCACCCACCTGCTCACCCCGCACGGCCACGAGACCGCGGACAAGGTCGACGCGGCGATGGAGACCTCCCGCGAGGGGATGCGCACCCTGTGGGCCTCGCTCGCCGTCCTCGGCGTCACCACCGCCGTCCAGGCGGTGATCGTGGTCCTGTCCGGGTCGGTGGCGCTCCTCGGCGACACCGTGCACAACGCCGCCGACGCCCTGACGGCCGTCCCCCTGGGCATCGCCTTCGTCCTCGGCCGCCGGGCGGCGAACCGCCGTTACACCTACGGTTACGGCCGGGCCGAGGACCTGGCGGGCGTGCTGATCGTCCTCACCATCGCCGCCTCCGCGGCCCTCGCGGCCTGGGCGGCCGTCGACCGGCTGCTGCACCCCCGCGACGTCAGCCACCTGTGGGCCGTCGCCGCCGCGGCGCTGGCCGGGTTCGCCGGCAACGAATGGGTGGCCCGCCACCGCATCCGCACCGGCCGCAGGATCGGCTCCGCCGCGCTGGTCGCCGACGGGCTCCACGCCCGTACCGACGGTTTCACCTCGCTGGCCGTCCTCCTCGGCGCAGGCGGGTCCGCCCTCGGCTGGCGCAGCGCCGACCCGGTGGTCGGCCTGCTGATCACCCTCGCGATCCTGCTGGTCCTGGGTGATTCCGCCCGCCAGGTCGGCCGACGGCTGATGGACTCCGTCGACCCCGCCCTCGTCGACACCGCCGAGCGCGCGCTGCGCCGCGTCGAGGGGGTGCTGGACGTCGGCCAGTTGCGCATGCGGTGGATCGGTCACGCCCTGCGCGCCGAGGCCGACATCGTGGTCGGCCCCGACCTGAGCGTCGTCCAGGCCCACCGCCTGGCGGTCGCCGCGGAGCACGCCCTGATCCACGCGGTGCCGAGGCTGACGGCGGCGACGGTCCACACGGACCACGTCCACGCCGGCGGCCACGACCCCCACGCCGCCCTCGCCCACCATCCCGGCCGTGGCTGAGGCCCGGCTCCGCCCGGGGGAAACCCGGCCTTCCCCCGTGACCCGAGGCCTCCCGGTGTTACCGTCGCGCCCATGTCCAAGACCGAAATAGACGCGCTGACCGCCGAGTTCTTCGCCGCCTTCGACAACCGGGACGGCGGGGGCGCCGACGTGGCCCGGCTCCGCCGGCTGATCCTGCCCGGCGGTGTGATCGTGCATACCGGACCGGAGTTCACGGTGTACACCGTGGACGAGTTCATCGAGCCCCGCGAGCGCCTCCTGAAGGACGGCCGGCTGGTCGGGTTCAGCGAGTGGGAGGTCTCGGAACGGACCGAGATCGAGGGTGGCATCGCGTCACGCTTCGGCGAGTACCGCAAGTCCGGGACCCTGGACGGCGAACCCTTCGAGGGCGGCGGCACCAAGACCATCCAGTTCGTCCGCACCCCGCAGGGCTGGCGGATCGCCGCCTTCTCCTGGTTCGACCGGCCCTGACCCCGCCGCCGCCCGGCGTCTCAGCGGACCGGTGCGACCGCCTCCGCGCGCCGGACGAGCCCGGTGATCAGCGACGCGATCTCCGGCCACAGGGCGCGCGGCAGGTCGTGGCCCATCCCCTCGAAGGTCACGAACTCGGCGCCGGGGACGGCGTCGGCGGTGGCCCGCCCCCCGCTGACGTCGCACATCGGGTCGTCGGCGCCGTGGATGACCAGGGTGGGCACCGCCAGCGCGCGGAGCCGCTCCGTACGGTCCCCGGCCGCGATCGAGGCCACCGCCTGGCGGGCGACGCCGAGGGGGTCGTGGGACCGGTCGTAGGCGCGGGCCGCCCGGTCGCGCACGGCCGCCTCGTCGAACGGGAAACCGGGCGACCCGAGGACCCGTACGGTCCGCACCATCCGCTCGACGACCTCCTCGCGCGCCGTCGCGACCGGCGCCGCCAGGGCTCCCAGCGCCTCGGGCCTCGGCCGTCCGACGGAGAGGTCGCCCGTCGTGGACATCAACGAGGTCAGCGAACGCACCCGGCCCGGATGTTCGAGCGCCATCGTCTGGGCGATCGCACCGCCCATGGACAGGCCGACGACGTGCGCGCCGTCGATCTCCAGCGCGTCGAGCAGGCCGACGCCGTCGGCCGCCATGTCGGAGAGGGTGTACGAGGCCGAGGACAGGTCCCCGGCGAGCGCCGCGCGGACGTCCGGGACGGGTGCGTCCGGGAAGTGCGAGGACAGCCCGACGTCGCGGTTGTCGAACCGGATCACCTGCACCCCGCGCGAGGTGAGCTCGGCGCAGAATCCCTCGGGCCAGCCCAGCATCTGCACGGCGATGCCCATGACCAGCAGCACCGCCGGATCGCGCGGATCACCGAAACGCTCGTAGGCGATCTCGATCTTCGAGGGGCCCACGCCGAACGCCTTCTGTTCCGTCATGGGCCCACCATAGAGCGGCGCGTGGCCGCCCCGGCCGAAGACGGATCCCGACGTTTCCCGTCGCGGGTCCCGTGCCCGTGCGGGGCGGCGGGATCCGCGCGATCGGCGGGAAAATGCGCGAGGGTGCTCGATTCCGCGCCGTTCCGAGCATCTCTTGACATGTACGCGACGCTGCGCTGCACTGGGCACCCGTGTTCCTCGGCCCCACCCGGCTGGAGGCAGCCATGCGCCCGCTCGGATTCCTGGTCGCCACCGCCTGCGCGGTGTCCGTACTGACAGCGCCCGGCGCCGCGGCCCACGGGGCTTCCGCGGCCGCGGACACGCGTCCCGCGGCCGTCGCCGACCGTGAGGCCGCCTCGGCGGTGACCCCGCCGCAGACCGTTCCCGCCCTGCGGGAGTGGACCGCGTCGGCCGCCGATCCCTACTCCTTCACCGCCGCCGCCCGGATCGTCGTCGACCCCGCAGCGGCCGACCGGCTCTCCGGCGAGGCCGCCACCTTCGCCGAGGACCTCACGGCGCTGACCGGGCACCGGGTCCCCGTGGTCACCGGCACTCCGGCCGCCGGGGACATCGGGATCGGCCTGGACGATCCCGCCCTGCTGCCCGAGGGCTACCGGATGACCGTCGGACCGGCCCTCACCCTCCGGGCCGCCACCGCCACCGGCGCCTTCAACGGCACCCGCACCGTCCTGCAACTGCTCCACCGGTCCGCCGCCGTGCCGGCGGGCACCGCCGTCGACTGGCCGGACAAGCCCGAGCGCGGGCTCATGGTCGACCAGGGGCGCAAGTTCTTCACCGTCGAATGGCTGCGGCGGCACATCAAGGAACTGGCCTACCTCAAGCTCAACTACTTCCACTTCCACCTGTCGGACACCTTCGGCTTCCGCCTGGAGAGCTCCACCCACCCGGAGGTCGTCTCCGCCGACCACTACTCCAAGCAGGACATCGCCGACCTCGTCGCCCTGGGCCGCAAGTACCACGTCACCATCGTCCCGGAGATCGACACCCCGGGCCACATGAACGCCGTCCTCGCCGCCCACCCCGAACTCAGGCTCACGAGCGCCTCCGGAGCAGCCAGCCCCGACTTCATCGACCTCTCGCTGCCCGGCTCGTACGCGCTGGTCAAGGACCTCGTCACCGAGTACCTGCCGCTGTTCCCGGCCCCGTACTGGCACATAGGCGCGGACGAATACGTCACCGACTACACCAAGTACCCGCAGCTCCTCGCCTACGCCCGCGCCCACTACGGCGCCGGCGCCACCGCCAAGGACACCTACTACGGGTTCGTCAACTGGGCGGACGACCTGGTCCGGGCGGCCGGCAAGACCACCAGGATGTGGAACGACGGCATCAAGTCCGGCGACGGCACCCTCACCCCGCACCCCGGCATCCTGGTCGAGTACTGGTACACCTACGGCCTCACCCCGCAGCAGCTCGCCGCCGCCGGGCACACCGTCGCCAACGCCTCCTGGACGCCCACCTACTACGTCCTCGGCGGAGCCAAACCCGACACCAAGTGGATGTACGAGACCTGGACCGCGGACCGCTTCGAGGGCGGAGCCACCCTCTCCGACCCCACCCGCAACCCCGGCTCCCTGCTCCACGTCTGGTGCGACAACCCCACCGCCGAGACCGAGGACCAGATCGCGGCCGGGATCATGTACCCGCTGCGCGGACTGGCCCAGCAGACCTGGGGCTCTCCGAAGCCGGTGCCCACGTACGCCGCCTTCACCCCGATCGTGGCGGCCGTCGGCCACAACCCGGCCTGGCCCGGCGCCGCCCTGCCCGGCAACCTCGCCCTGGGCCGCCCGACCACCGCCTCCAGCACCGAGACCGCGGACTTCCCGGCGGCGGCCGCCACCGACGGCGACCCAGGCACCCGCTGGTCCAGCGCCTACGCCGACCCCCAGTGGCTCCAGGTGGACCTCGGCGCCCCGCGCGACGTCGGCCGCGTCGTCCTGCGCTGGGAGGCGGCGTACGCGAAGTCCTTCCAGATCCAGCTCTCCGACGACGCCACCACCTGGCGCACCATCCACTCCACCACCACGGGCACCGGGGGAGTCCAGGACCTCACCGGCCTGACCGGGACCGGCCGGTACATCCGCGTCCTCGGCACCCGGCGCGGCACCGCCTACGGCTACTCCCTCCACGAGTTCGAGGTCTACGCCGGCCCGTCGCCGGCCCCGCGCACCCTCACGGCCGCCGGCAAGGCCCTCGACGACCCGGCGGGCTCCACCGCCCCCGGCACCCGGCTGATCACCTGGACACCCCACGGCGGCCCCAACCAGCAGTGGCGGCTCACCCCCGGCCCCGACGGCACCCACACCCTGGTCAACGTGGCCTCCGGGCTCTGCGCGGACATCGAGGGCGGCTCCGCCTCGGCCGGCGCGGCCGTCGTCCAGGCCGTCTGCACCGGCGGCGACGGCCAGCGCTGGAGGACAGCCGGGCTGCCGGGCGGCGGCTCCTCGGTGACGAACGGGAAGAGCGGGCTCCTGCTCACCACCGCCTCCGGAACGGACGGGGCCGCCGTCACCCAGCAGGCCGCGACCGGGTCGGCGTTCCAGAGCTGGCTGATCGCCTGACCCCGTGGCGCCCGGCGGCCCCGCCGCCCCGTGGCGCCACCGTCCCGCCCCGGGTCAGTCGCGCCCGCCCCGGGTGAGGCGGTGCACGCGGTCGAGGAGGTCGTTCGGATGGAAGGGCTTCGCGAGGACCTCGTCCACTCCCGCCTTCAACGCCTGGACGGTGCACTCCGGGTCGGCCGGGGGCAGAGCGAGGATCGGGACCCGCCCGTGTCCGGGATCCCGCCGGATCTCCTCGAACAGTGCCACCTCGTCGAGCCCGGGACCGGTGCGCTCGCAGACCACCAGGCCCACGGGCGCCTCGCGCTCCAGCAGAGCCACCGTCTCCCGGCCGCTCCCGCCGTCGAGGACCACGTAGCCGGCGGAGACGAGGAGCCGTTCGAGCAGCCCCCAGAGCCTGCGGTCCTTCACGATCAGGAGGATCCTGGCGGGGATGTCGCCGCTCATGGTGTTTCCTTCCGCTCCGGGCGGTGAGCCCTGAGCTGTGAGCCCCGAGCGGGCTCGGGGTCGGTTCGGGGTGGGGTCGGGGTGATGCCCGATGTCCGGCGGCCGGCCCCACGGACAAGATCGACTCATGACTCGTCGACCCCGCCGTTCCGCCCGGACGGCCCTGACACGCGCCGCCTTCGTGACGGCGCCGCTCCTCATCCTCGCCTACGGTGCCATCCGGCTCACCGACCCGGACCACGGCCCCGGCCCCGTATGGACCACCGGGCACCTCGCGCTGACCGCCGCCATGCTGTTGTTCGTGCCGGTCTTCGCCCGGCTGTGGACGCTGGCCCGGCCGGACGCGGGGCCCGCCGGGCGGCTGAGCGCCGGCGCCGCGACGGCCCTCGGGCTGGCCGGCACCCTGGCCGTGACCGTCCAGTCGTGCATCGACCTGTACGTCGGCCTCCGCGCCACCGACCGGCCCGGCATGGAGCGGTTGTTCGAGCAGGTGGAGAGTCACCCCGGGGTGGTGCCGGCGGTGTACGGCGTGGGCCCGCTGCTCTTCTACGTCGGCCTGATCTGGATCCTCGTCCAGCTCTCCGCCCGGCGTCGCGTCAGCCTCTGGAGCCCCCTGGCGGCGGTGGCCGGAACCGCCACCGCGGCGGCCGGCGGCCTCGACCTGATGCCCCTCGCCGCGGCCCTCTTCTGCGCCTCCCTCGCCCCCCTGGCCCGCCGCCCCGGCGACCCGTCCGTCCGGCCCGCCGTCCGGCCGGTCGGGCTGACCGCCGGCCGCCGGGCCCGGTGAACGGGCCCGGCCCGGCCGGGGGAGGGCCCGGACCCTACGCCCGCTCCAGCAGGGCGTCGCCCAGCTCGCTGGTCGCGTAGTGCACCTCGCGCCGGTAGCGGTGGCTCGTGACGAGACCGGCGTCCCGCAGCACCCCGAGGTGCTGCGAGACCGCGCCGAGGCTGAGCCCCGTCCGGGCCGCCAGCTGGGTCGTGGTGGCGGGCGAGCTCGTGCACGAGAGGAGCAGGGCCCGGCTGCGCCCCAGCAGACGCGCCAGCCCCTCGCCGGGGACACCGCGCCGCTCCCACAGCGTGCCCACCGCCCGCGCCGGGTAGACGACGGCCGGCGGTGTCGGCCCGGGCCCGGTCAGCAGGTGGCAGCGGACCGCGAAGGCGCTCGGGGCCAGGGTGATCCCCCCGCCGTCCAGGTCGAGGACCGCCGGGCCCAGCTCGGGGGAGACCAGGCGGTCGCCCGTCCAGCGCAGCGCGGGATGGAGCCGGGAGAGCACCTCCTGGATGCCGTCCTCGGCCAACTGCCGGGTCCGGTAGGCGATGTCCGCCTCCAGGACCGCCCGGACGCGGGGCCAACAGGGCCGGACCGCCGCCTCCCACCAGGCGCGCAGGGCGTCCGCCGGGTCCGGCGGGGCCATCCCGGCCACCCCGGCGGGTGGGACCGCCAGCAGCGCGAGCTCCTCCTCGAACTCGGCCAGGGGGCAGCGCGGAGGGGGCGTCAGGAAGGCCGGTACGTCCGCCGGCGGACGCGCCCCGGGCCGGTCCACGGCGATCAGGGCCCGCAAGGGGGCGGTCCGCACGGCCAGGGCCCGGTCCGTCCGCAGCGCCCGTACCGAGGTGAGCCACGGCAGGTGGACGGCGTAGCGGCCCGGATCCGCCACGGCCCGGAAGCTGGTGACGGTCTCCCACAGCGGTGAGATCGCGAACCTGACGCCCGCGACGTCCCGCACCCCGAACCGCACCTCACCCATGCCCGCGCCCCCGTCCGGCGGGACGCCCGCCCGCACCAGCTTTCGACCCAGACTAAAACAATGGCCGCGCCGCCCCCGCGCCGGTGATCTTCGCATCCATGACGCACCCCCGCCCCGGCGCCGCCCCGCGCCCCCGCCGAGCCGGTCCGGCCCTCGGCTCCGGTTTCCGCCCGCTGTGGATCGCCGACCTTGTGAGCCAGTGCGGATCCGCCGTGACCCTGCTCGCGCTGCCCCTCGTGGCCATCGGCACCCTCGACGCCACCCCGTTCGAGGTCGGCCTGCTCGTCGCGTCCGAGTACCTCGCCTTCCTCCTCATCGGCCTGCCCGCCGGTGCCTGGGTGGACCGGCTGCCGCTGCGCCCCGTGATGGTCGCGGGCGACCTCGGCCGCGCCGCCCTGCTCCTCTCCGTCCCGGTCGCGGCGTGGCGGGACGCGCTGACGCTCCCTCAGCTATACGCCGTCGCCTTCGGGATGTCGGTGTGCACGGTCTTCTTCGACGTGGCCGCCCAGAGCGCACTGCCGCGCCTGGTGGGCGGGACCGGGCTGGTGCGGGCGAACGTCCGGCTCGAAGCCGGCCGCAACATCACCCAGGTCGGGGGCCCCGGCCTGGCCGGAGCCCTCGTCGGCGCCCTCACCGCGCCCCTCGCCCTCGCCGCCGATGCCCTCAGCTACGGCGTCTCGGCGCTGTTCCTCTCGCGCGTGCGCCCCCTCGGCCGGCGGGACGGGGAGCGGCCCGGCACCACACTGCGCGCCGAGATCGCGGAAGGGCTCCGCCTCGTCTTCCGGAACCCGGTCCTGCGGGCACTCACCCTCGCCGCCGCCGTCTCCAACCTGTGCGGGACCATCGGCGCCTCCATGCTGCTGGTGCTGCTCGCCGGGGACCTCGGGCTGCCCCCGCTGCTCTGCGGCGCGGTGTTCACCGCCGAAGCCGTGGGCGGCCTGATCGGCAGCCTGCTCACCGGCCGGATCGCCGCCCGATGGGGCCAGGGACGCGCGATGTGCGCGTCGGTGGTCGTCAGCGGGCTGCTGTGGGTGCTCGCGCTGCCCTTCTACCGGGCCGACTGGCGGTTCGCCGTGGCAGTGGCCCTCCAGGGACTGGGGTGGACGGCCTTCATGACCTTCAAGGTGACCTCGGTCGCCTACCGGCAGCGGCTGTGCCCCGAACCGCTCCTGGGCCGGATGACCGCGACCTTCCGCTTCGTGGTCTGGGGGTCCATGCCGGTCGGCGCGCTCGCCGGAGGGCTGCTGGGCCGGTACTTCGGAGCCCGGCCGGCCCTGTGGACCGGGGCCCTGGGCGAACTCCTGGCCGTACTTCCCCTCCTCCTCTCGCCGCTGCGCACGGCCCGCGAACTGCCGTCCGGCGCGCAACGGTCCGACCCCGCGCCCGCCTCGCGCCCCTGACCCGCCCCGGCCCCACGCGCCCCCGACCCCGCCCGCCCGAATCCCACAGGGAGCACCTCGTGCGCTACACCCACGTCGACGTCTTCACCGCCCGCCCCTACAGCGGCAACAGCCTCGCGGTCTTCCCCGAGGCCGAAGGCCTCACCGGCGACCGGATGCTGAGCATCACCAGGGAACTGCGCCACTTCGAATCGGTCTTCCTGGCACGGGACCCGGCGCGCCCGCGCACCCACCGGGCCCGGGTCTTCGACCTCACGGGGGAACTCGACTTCGCGGGACACCCCCTGCTCGGCGCCGCGGGCGTGCTCCACGACCAGCACGCCGCCGACGCCGCGGACGGCGTTCCCGACGACCGTGTCAGGTGGACCCTGCGGCTGCGCTCCCGCACGGTGGAGGCCGTCACCCGCCGCAACGGACCGCGCCGTTACGAGGGCACCCTGGAGCAGGGTCCCGCCGAGTTCACCCGCGGCCCGCACGGCCCGGACCGGGCCACCCGGGCCGCCATCGCCTCCTGGTTCTCCCTCGGCGCCGACGACCTCGACCCGCGGCTGCCACCGGAGACGGTGTCCGCCGGACTGCGCTACCTGGTCGTTCCCGTGCGGGGTGACGCACTGGCCCGGGCCCGCGTCGCCACCCCGCTCGACGCGCCCCTGGCCCGCCTGGGGGCCGCGTACGCCTACCTCCTCGACGTCACCGCGATGGAAGGGAGGCACTGGACCAACGACGGCCTCCTGGAGGACACGGCCACCGGCAGCGGAGCGGGCTGCGCGGCGGCGTACCTGCGCCGCCACGGCCGGCTCGGCGACGGGGAGCGGGCCGTGCTGCGGCAGGGACGTTTCACCGGCCGGCCCAGCGAGATGACCATCAGCGCGCACGGTCACGGGACGGACGTGCGCACGGTGGAGGTCGGCGGCGGCGTCGTCATCGTCGGCGAGGGACGGCTCGCCGAACTCCCCTGACCCCGCGCCGGCACACGTCGGTGTGAACCGGGCCCGAACCCGGCGGGTCTGCGGGCCTGCTCACGGACCATCACCCACGATGACGCGATGAAGAGGTTCCCCCGCCTCGCCGCCGTCGCGGTCCTGGCCGCGGTCGGTCTCGCCGCCGTCCCGGCCCGGCCGGCGGCGGCCCGCCCGGAGACCGCCCGCCCGGCAGCGCCCGGACCGGAGGCGACCCGCCCCGAGCACCCGGCGCCCGGCGTGACCTACCGGGAGTTCACCGTCCCCACCTCGCACGGCAGCGCCCGCCTCCATCTCGTCGAAGTCGATCTGCGTACGCCCGGAGTGCGGGCCGACCTGCTGTACCCCGGCTCCGTCAGCGGCCGGGCCCCGGTGTCGCAGATGGCCCGGCGGCAGGGAGCCGTGGCCGCGGTGAACGGGGACTTCTTCCACATGGTGGAGAGCCAGCACCCCGGGATCGCCGCCACCGGCTCCCCGTCGGGCCCGGAGGTGAAGGACGGCCGCGCGCTCAAGGCCGCCGTACCCGAAAGGCAGCGGTTCGGCTGGAAGCCCCCGGCGGGTGACAGCGCCCGGGACGTGGTCGGCGTCGGCACCGACGGCAAGGCGCGCAGCGGCCGGCTGAAGCTGGTCGGCCGCGTGGAGACCCCGGCGGGACGGCTCGCCCTGGGCGGGTACAACCAGTACGCCCTGCCCGTCGGTTCCGTCGGCCTGTTCACCTCGCACTGGGGCTCCGCGTCCCGCGCGCGGGCGGTGTGCGGCACCGACAGGAGCCGCGCGGCGCCCTGCTCGGAAGAGGTCTACGAGGTCACCGTCCGCCGGGGCGAGGTGGTCTCCGGTTCCGACACCCCCGGCAGCGGGCCCGTCGACGCCGACACCCAGATCCTGTTGGGCCGGGAGGCGGGCGCGGACGCGCTCCGCGCCCTGGTCCCCGGCACGCACGTCCGGATCGCGTACGACCTGGACTCCGGCCCGGGGGTCCCCTTCCGCTTCGCGCTGGGCGCGCACACCGTGCTGCGCGACCACCGGCCCTTGCCGGGCCTGGACGCGCGCACCGCGGAGCCCCGCTCGGCGGTGGGCGTCGGCGAGGGCGGCGACACGCTGTTCCTGCTGGTGACCGACGGCCGGGAGGGCACCTCCACCGGTCTGACCGTGCGTGAACTCGCCGACGTGCTGCGCTCGCTCGGCTGCGTCGAAGGCCTCTACATGGACGGCGGCGCCTCCTCCACCCTCGCCGTACGCGACCCCGCGACCGGGAAGGTCGCCGTCCGCAACCACCTCCAGCAGGGCCAGGAACGGCGCGTGCCGAACGGCATCGCGATCACCGCCGGGAAGTGAACGCCCCCGGCCGGGGGCCCGGTGGGACGCGGGAGGCGGGCCGGTGCGAGACTGGGCGGCCGTAACGGCGGAGAGCGGAAGGGCGGGAACGTGCGACGGGGGCGAGGACGCTGGGTGCCTGCGGTACTGGTCATGGTGGCGGTGACGGGCTGCGGCCACCCCCTCCAGGATCTGGGGCCGTTGCCCCCGCGGTACTCGGGCCCACCGCTGGCCACGGACGAGGCGGTGGCCGATCTGACGGCGGCGATGGCCGAGGAAGGGGTGACGGTGCGCCGGATGCCGCAGCACACGAGCCCGATCGAGTGCCACGAGACCCTGGGCGCCGAGTACCCCTCGGCGACGGCGGACGCGGCGCTGCGGGCCGGGTTCGCCCGCGCCCGCTCCGGCCACGGCTGGAAGGACTCCCGGAGCCCCATGGAGGGGATGCTCAGCCTCCGCAAGGCCAACTGGACCGCGACCACTGAGCTCACCGGCTCCGCCGCTGCGGAGTTCCCCACCGCGCAGGTCGTCATCACCCTGCTCTGCGACGGCGCCCACTCGAAGTCCCGGGCCCCCGCGACCCCTTCGGCGGAGCCCCCGGCCGCGGACTGAGGCCGGCCTGCCGCGCTCGGGCCGGGCCCCGCCTCAGCGGGAGCCGCCGCCGTCGGGATCCGTTGCTCCGCCCCCGCGCGGGCGCAGGCCGTCGAAGGCGAGGTCGAGGAAGCGGTGCCAGTCCCCGCTCCCCGTACGGATGATCGCGGACAGCCCGCCGACCAGCATGTACACATCGGTGACGGTGAGGTCCTCCCGGAGCGTGCCGGCGGTGCGCCCCTGGTCGATCAGGGCCGAGACGGCGTCCTCCAGGTGCGCGAGGGTCTCCCCTCCGGGCGCCGAGGAGCCCAGGGCGGCTGCGACGGAGGCCGTCAGGCCCCGGCCCTCGGCGAGGATCCCCCCGACGTGGCGCAGGTACCGGGCCAGCCCCCGGCCGGCCTCGGGTTCGCGCAGGCAGTCGGTCAGGGCGAGCCGGAGGATCTCGGCGAACCGCTGTTCCGCCGCCGCCTCCACGAGGGCCTGCTTGGAGGGGAAGTGCCGGTACAGGGTGCCGATGCCGACCCCGGCGGCCCGGGCCACCTCCGGCATCTGGACCTCCTCGCCGTGTTCCTCGAACAGGGCGCGGGCGGCGGCCAGCACGAGGGCGCGGTTGCGCTCCGCGTCGGCGCGCGGCCTGCGGCTACCGCCCGGTGCCGGGGGCGTTGACAATCCGACCACTCCTCCACGTACATTGGACCCGTCAGTAAACGGAACCGGATTCCGGTTCACATTGTGCCATGCGAGGAGGGTCCGCGTCATGCACCGAGAAGACGACACACCGGAGCCGGTCACGTCCGAAGGGCGGGCGTCCGGAGCGGAACGTTTCCTCCTGCTGGGGCCCGGCGCCGCCCGGCCGGGCCGCGTACCGCTGCCCCCGGCCTTCGCCGTCAAGGCCACGACGGCCGACACCGAGGGGCGGCTGTCGCTGCTGGAGGTGACCGTCGCGAAGGACATCCCGCGGCACACCCACCACCGGGCCGACGAGTGCGTCTACGTACTCGACGGAACCCTCGACGTCGAGTTCGACGACCGGACCCACTCGGCGCCCCGGGGCACCTTCGTCCTGCTGCCCCGGGGCGTCCCGCACGCCCTGCGCCGCGCCTCCGACCCGCCCCCGCGGGTGCTGCAGATCTCCTCGCCCGGCGGCTGGGAGTGCTACGTCGAGGACCTGATCGAGGCGGGCCCCGCCGTGCTCACGGACGGGGAACTGGATCCCGTGAAGATCAACCCCATCGCCTCCCGGCACCACATCCACTACGAGGCCCGGCCCTGAGCGCCGACGGATCCCGAGGGTCCTACAGGTCCCCGTACCGCATCCGTCCCAGGGCCGTCATGGGCAGGTCGTGCGCGGCCACCGGCGCGGGCAGGGCCGTGGAGCCGGTCAGGTAGCGGTCCACCGCCGAGGCCGCCGACCGGCCCTCGGCGATGGCCCACACCACCAGCGACTGGCCCCGGCCCGCGTCCCCGGCGACGAACACCCCCGGGGCCCGTCCGCCGGCGGCGGCGAAGCCCGCGTCGCGGGCGAAGTTCCCGCGCTCGTCGAACTCCAGCCCCAGCTGCCCGCTCAGTCCGCCCGCCCGCTCGGGACCGGAGAATCCCAGGGCCAGCAGGACGAGCCCGGCCGGGATCACGCGCTCGGTCCCCGTCAGGGGCCGCCGGGCCCGGGGCTCGACGGCGGTCAGGCGCAGCGCCCGTACCCGGCCGTCGGCGTCCCCGTCGAACCGCAGGGTGGCGCAGGAGAAGAGCCTGGGGTCGCCGCCCGCCTGCCCGCGGGCCTCTTCATGGGCGTGGGAGATCCGGTACACCTTCGGGTACACCGGCCACGGCTCGCCGTCGCGGCGCGCGGGCCCCGGTTCCGGGTTGATGTCGAGCTGGACCACCGAGAGCGCCCCCTGCCGCAGGGCCGTACCGAGACAGTCCGAGCCGGTGTCCCCGCCGCCGACGATCACGACGTGGGCACCGTCCGCCGTCACCGGGGACACCGCGCAGTCGCCCTCGCGCACCCGGTTGGCGCAGGTCAGGTAGTCCAACGCCTGGTGTATGCCGAGCAGCGCGCGCCCCGGGACCGGCAGCTCCCTGCGCTCCCCGGCGCCGACCGCGACGACGAGCGCGTCGTAGTGCCCGCGCAGCTCGTCCGCCCGTTCGGCGCCGCCGACGTCCGCTCCGGTCACGAACACGGTCCCCTCGGCCCGCATCTGTTCGATCCGGCGGTCGAGGTGGACCTTCTCCATCTTGAACTCGGGGATGCCGTAGCGGAGCAGGCCCCCGATCCGGTCGGCCCGCTCGTGGACGACGACGCGGTGCCCGGCCCGGGTCAGCTGCTGCGCCGCGGCGAGCCCCGCCGGCCCGGAGCCGATCACGCCCACGGACTTCCCGCCGCGCCGCTCCGGCGGGCGGGGGGTCATGTAGCCGCGCCGCAGGCCCTCGTCGGCGATCGTCTGCTCGACGTTCTTGATGGTCACCGGATCGGCGTTGATCGTCAGGACGCAGGCGTCCTCGCAGGGCGCCGGGCAGAGCCGGCCGGTGAACTCCGGGAAGTTGTTCGTGGCGTGCAGCCGCTCGTACGCGGCGCTCCAGTCCGCGTGCGCCGCGTAGGCGTTCCACTCGGGGATGAGGTTCCCCAGCGGGCAGCCGGTGTGGCAGAAGGGGATGCCGCAGTCCATGCAGCGGTCGGCCTGCTCGCGGACGAGCGGCAGGAGCGCCTGGCCCGCGTACACCTCGCGCCAGTCCCCGAGCCGCTCCTCGACGGGCCGCGCCGCGACGGCCTTGCGGGGGATCCTGAGGAAGCCGAACGGATCGGTCACGCGCCGCCTCCCTGGCCCACGTGCGAGCGGGTACGAGGCGCGGTACGGCGCGCATGACGCGCGCCGTATGCCACCTTTTGACCAGATTACGCCGTCCGGGCGATTCGGAGCCCGGTCGGGACGGCGGCGGCGGACACGCGGCGGCCCGGCCGCTGTGCCCGCACCGGAGCCCGCCGGAGGCCTACGCCGGCCCGTGGGGGCCGTAGGGGGCCGAGACGGCGCCCGTGGCCAGGGCCCAGTAGCGGTCTCCGTACGACCAGTGCCACCACTCCGTCGGGTAGTTCACCAGGCCCGCGTCCGACAGGGCGGCTCCGAGGGTCGCGCGGCGGGCTCGGGCGGCCGCCGTGATGCCGGGGGCGTCCGTGTAGCAGGCGCCCCCGCTCTCCTCCGGGCTCGCGTTCATCCGGGTACCGAGATCGAGTTCCCGGCCGTCGGCATCGGCGAGGGTCAGGTCCACCGCCGCGCCGGCGCTGTGGGGGGCGATGCCGGGCGGGGAGACGTAGCGGCTCGCGGCGGTGTGGACCCGCTCGGGGGACCAGTCGGGGTGCTCCGCCCGCAGGGTGGCGGCGTACTCCTCGAAGTACCGGCGCTGGAGCGCGGGGGGCCGGTACCCCTCGACGAACAGCAGCCGGGTTCCCGCGGGCAGCGCGCCCTGGGCCGCGAGGAGGCGGTCGAGGACGCCCTCGCGGAGCCGGGAGAAGGCCCCGGCGGGGTCCTGCTTGCGGGAATCGACCAGTAAGGAACCCCCGGCGCGCACGTCCACGAGCCGTTCACCGCACTCGGCCACGGGGACGGCCGCGACCCTGGGGTCGGACATCAGGATGATTTCGTTCATGAGCCGATCATCTCCCGGGCCGCGGCGGAGCTGGTGGGGGATCCCCCGGGCGGACGGGCCGCTCTGACGGTCCCTCATCCCGGCGGCGGTCCGGATCGGGACCGCCGCCGGGGCCGGGCTCAGTAGCCCCAGCGCGGCTGGCCGCCGTCCTGCCGGCAGTGGATCATGCGGCCGTTCCCGGCGTGCGTGGAGCGTCCCACGTCCGCCTTGCGGCAGTACTGGCCCGCGTTGTAGCAGTTGCCCGCGTTGGAGACGATCTCGCAGTCGGCCTTCGCGGGCTCCTCCGGGGCCGTGGTCGGCGCCTTCGTCGTCGGCTCCGGCGCGGGCCGGGTGGCGGCCCGGGTCGGGGTGGGGGCCTCGGGAGCCTTGGCGTCCGGGCCGGTGGTGGTGGCGGACGGGCTCGGCAGGGCCGTCGGCGTCATCGTCGGCGTCGGCGTCGGCGTCGGGGAGGCGGTGGGGGAGGAGGCCGTCGTCGGCGACGATGACGCCGAGGCGGGGGCCGGCGGCTTCACGGCCGGACCGCTGCCCTCCGCGGGTCCGCAGGCGACGGCGACGCCCGCCGCCAACAGGCCGACGAACGCGAGCCGGATCCGCCCCGCCCGCCGCCCCGCCCCGCGGCCGTTCGCCGTCGCCGTCGTTCTGCCCCGGTCGTCGTTCGCGCCGTACATCCGTGCCCCCACCTGAAGTTGGTCGTCTGGATTTGGTTAAAGGAGCAACATCATAGGAACGGACATCCGGTTCTGCGGGGGTCTCCACCCAATCGTGACCACCGGCATCCCTCCCCTCCCGCTTCTCCCGTCCCGTGTACGGGCGTTGCGGCGTGCGGCTCCGCCGCCCGCTGCGCGAGGCTGGACCCGACACGGCCCCCGGCGAAAGCGCCGACCGGCACACGCGCGTGAGGAGATCCCCGTGAACTGGACGCTGGAAGTGGTTCCGGTCCCCGTGACCGACATGGACCGGGCGAAGGAGTTCTACGCCGACAAGGCCGGCTTCACCGTCGACCTCGACAGTGAGGTGGCGCCCGGGGTGCGCGTCATCCAGCTGACCCCGCCGGGCTCCCGCTGTTCGATCGCCATGCTCCAGGGCATGCCCGCCGCCCCCGGCACGAAGGCGATGGCTCCCGGCACGCTCCAGGGCCTGCAGATCTGCGTGACGGACATCGAGGCGGCCCGGGCGGAGCTCGTGGCCCGGGGCGTGGACGTCTCCCCGGTCCGCCACATCGGCGCGACGGGCTGGGCGGACGGCAAGGGGGAGACCTGGAACTCCTTCATGTCGTTCGAGGACCCGGACGGCAACGGCTGGACGGTCCAGGAGGCGCCCTCGGAGCTGTCGCAGCGCTGAACCGCGTCCCGGGCCACCCCCCCCGTACCGGGGCGCCGCACCACCCGTCCCCGGGACGGCCGCCGGCCCCGGGGGAGTGCCCCCGGGGCCGGAGCCGTGCCCGCCGCCGGCGTCGCCGCGACCCTTAGGGCTACCGGTCCGCCAGGAGCGCGTCCGACGGGGCGTCGCGCTGGTGCGGGAGCGGGAGGGGGGGAGGCCCGGAGGGCTCCACGAGGGGGCCGTCCTGGCGGAGCGAGACCGTCCGCGCGGGGGCGGGGATCGAGATGCCCTCGGCCCGGTAGCGCTGGTGCAGGCGCTTGATGAACTCGTGCTTGATCCGGTACTGGTCGCTGAACTCGCCCACGCCCAGGATCACGGTGAAGTTGATCCTGGAGTCGGCGAACGTGTGGAAGCGCACCGCCGCCTCGTGGTCGGGGACACCACCGGTGATGTCGGCCATCACACTGTCCACGACGTCGAGCGTGATCGCCTCGACGTGCTCCAGGTCGCTCTCGTAGCCCACCCCGACCTGCACGAGGATCGACAGCTTCTGCTCGGGCTGCGTGTAGTTGGTCATGTTGGTCCGCGCCAGGCGCCCGTTGGGGATGATCACCAGGTTGTTCGACAGGTTGCGCACCACACTGTTGCGCCAGTTGATGTCGACGACGTACCCCTCCTCCCCGCTGCTGAGCCGGATATAGTCGCCCGGCTGGACCGTCTTCGAGGCGAGGATGTGGACGCCGGCGAAGAGGTTGGCGAGGGTGTCCTGCAGCGCGAGGGCGACCGCGAGACCGCCGACGCCGAGGGCGGTGACCAGCGGGGCGATGGACACCCCGACGGTCTCCAGGGCCACGAGCACGCCCATCGTCAGCACCACGATCCGCGTGATGTTCACGAAGATGGACGCGGAGGCGGCGACCCCCGTCCGGGACTGCGCCACCGACTGCACGAGACCCGCGACGACCCGGGCCGCGGTGACCGTGGCGATGAGGATGAGCACGGCGGTCAGGGACTGGTTCACCAGCCCCCCGATCCGGGCGGTGAGGGGCAGCGCCGACACCGCCACGGCCACGCCGGCGATGACCGTGGCCCACGGCGCGAGGGTGCGAAGGGAGTCGACGATCAGGTCGTCCCCGGTCCACTTCGTCCGGAGGGCGTGTTTGGCCAGCCACTTCAGCAGGGCGCGCACCAGCAGCCCCGCCACGCAGCCCGAGGCCAGGGCGATGGCGGCGACCACCCAGTCGTGCAGGACGAGGTCACGGGTCAACGGACGTCCTCCGGGCCTCGCGCGTCCGGAGCGGACGCCGGGGACGGGACCGGGGCGGCGGCGAGGAGCGCGGCCGCCGCTCGCCGTATGTGTTGTGTCGTCACGATGTCACCTGTCAGGTCGTGTTGCGTGCCGACCCCGTTCGCAAGGGTGTGCGCACCGGGGCGAGCTGCCATCCTCCCTCATGGAACCGAAGACTCCGCAGGTGGGCCGGGCACCCGGCCGTCATGCCTCCCCGGCTCGCCCGGCACCCGCCGCCGACCGCCGGCGGACACCGGTTGTCGGACCCCCGCCCTAGCATGGCGATCATGAGCCACTCGCAGAGCAGTTCGACCGCCGACGTGGTGCGGGGCCTCCTCGCGCCCTCCGCCGCGACCACCCCCGAGAGCGTGCCCCCGGACGGCGCCGCACTCCGGGTGGTCGAGGAGGCACGCCCCGCGCGTACCGTCGGCGCGGGTGTCGCCGCCGCCGGCGGGGCGGACGACGAAGCCGCGTCCCGCCTGCGGGAGCTGATACGCGGTCACCTCGCGGGCCGTCCCGACCGCTGGCTCGCCCTCCGCGAGGCACTGGCCACGCACCGGGGCACCCTGCCCGCGCTGCTGGCCGACGTACCCGATCCGGCACCGGTGGCCGGCCCCGGCGCGGTCCCCAGACCCGTGCCCCGCAGCGTCGACCTCACCCTGGAGCTGCTCCTGGAGCACGCCGGGCCCGAGGAAGCGGCTGCCGTGCTGGCCGCCCTGCCCGACCGGACGGTCGAGGCGCTGCTCTCCGGCGGTCCGCTCCCGGGCCCCGGCCTCGTCGCCGCCGTCACCGAGCACGGGGACACCCGCACCCGTACCGCCCTGGCCCGCCACAGCCGGATCGACTCCCGGGTCCTCGCCCGGTTGCTCGCCACGGGCGACTCCCGGGTCGGCGCGGCCGTCTACCGCAACCCGCGCTGCACCCCATCCCTGCGCCGCACCCTCGCGCACCGCCTGGACCGGGTCCCGATGGACGCGGACCTGCGGGCCGAACTGACCGACCCCGCCGGGTATCCGCCGGCCACCTGGCTCACGCCCCTGCTCGGCTCGGGTGACCCGCAGCTGACCGTCCGCGCCCTGCTGCTCCACACCGGGCGGGGCGCCGTCGTGCGGTACGCCCTCGTCCGCGTGTGGGAATGCTCCGGACCCGCGGCGGTACGCACCGTCCTCGACGAACCGGCCCTCACATGGAACCTGAGCATCCCCGTCGTCGCGGCCGTAGAGAAGGCGCTCGCGGCCGAAGCCCGATCGAACGACGGCTCCGCGCTGCGAAGCCTGCGCGAGGGGTGCGAGCCCTACGCGGACCCCGCACGGCTCCCGGCCCTGCTCGCCACCGCCCGCGGTACCAGCACCCTGCGCGACCTGCTCGCCGAACCGTACGCGCACGACCTGACGGCCCTGGCCGAGGCCCACGCGGCCACCCCGTTCATGCCCAAGGCGTGCGAGGAGCTGGCCCGCCACGAGGACGCGAGCGACGAGCAGCGCCTCGCGTTCCGGCTCAGCGTCCTCAACGAGCCCTGGCGCGCGGGCGGCCGCCGGTCCGGGAACACGCACCCGCCCGAGCTGCGGCTCGCCCGGGAACCCCTGGACGACTCCGCCGCCCTCTGGGCGGAGGGCATGGTCGCCGCCGGGCTGCTGGACCCGGTCGAACTGGTCCGCACCGGACACCCCGCCGTGCACGCGCTCGGCGCGCTGACCCGGCTGGCCGGCCGGGGGCGGCTCGGTGACGCCGCCCCGGCGGCCCTCCGCGAGCAGACCGAGGCCCACCTCGGCGAGCGTCCCGAGGCCTGGACCGCCCTGGACACCCTCCTGCCGGGCCACCAGGGCACCCTCCACACCCTGATCACCGAGGCGGGCGGCACTCCGCCGGCAGCTCCCGCGCCGGCGGGCCGCCCGCAGGCCTCGGCCGGGACCGGTGCCGGGGCGGAGCCCGGGACCGCCCGGCCCGCGGCCCCCGGCTTCGAGCCACCCGCGGTTCCGGCGCGGCGGGAGGAGCGGGCCGCGCTCGCGGCCCTCGATCTGCTGCGCTCCCTCGCCGCCGCCCCCGACGAGGTCCCGGACCCCACCGACCCCGGTGTGCTCCGGTTCCTGGCGCACCACCGGCAGGACGAGGCCCCCGGTCTCACCACGCCCCGCTGGCTCGTCCGCGCCTGCGCGGACCAGGGCGTCGAGCCGCCCCACGACGGCTCCTGGCCCACCGCGCCCGGCCCCGCCGAGGTGCGTGCGGAACTCCCCCAGAGCTGGGGTTCCACCGCCGCACCCATCGAAATGGCCTACACCCAGGGTCTCCTCCCGGCCGAGGAACTTCCCGGCCTGCTGCCGGCCCGCCGCCTGCTCGGCCTCCCGTCCGACTGGCGCCGCTTCGCCTTCGCCGCAGCCTGGCGGGCCGCGGTCGGACGCCTGCTGCGTTCGACCCTCGGCACCGACCCCGACGCCTGGCTGCGGCTGGCCGAGACCGCGTCGGCCGCCGCCGGCTGTGCCGATCACCGGTCGGCCGGCGGACCCACCTGGGCGGAGCTGCTGGAACTCTCCGCCGGACCGGCCGACGCCCTCATGGAGAACCCCGCGTACCGGCCGCTGGAGGACCCGAAGTCCGCCACCCCCCGCCCCACCACCCCGGAGGAGGCCGTCCGCCTCGTGGGAGTGGGCAACCACCGCTGGACCTGGCCGATCGGCACCCTGCTCTGCCTGGCCGACGCCGACACCGTCGACGCGGTCCTGCCCCGGCTCGGCCCCGACGGGCCCTGGCTGCTCGCCGCGTACCTGACGCGCCACGAGCGGACCCCCCGTACCGCTTTCGGCCGACTGCTGGCCGGACGCGATCCGCACGCCCTGTACGTCCTCGCCGCCCGCACACGCCGACTGGAGGCCGGCGCGGACGTACTGCTCGCCGACCTCGACGACCCGGAGGTGGACCTCACCCTCCTGCGCTACGGCAGCACCACACCGACGGGCCGGCGCATCGTGGCCCGCTCCCGTCCCCACGGCACGACCGGCGCGGGGACCGTCTCGGTCGGCGCGCTCGCGCTGGCCGACGCACGCAGGGACCCGTCCGGACGGCTGGCCGGCGGCGCCCTCTGGCTGCACTCGGCCGAACCGGACCTGATCGAGGAGGTCTTCGCCAGGGAGGGGCGCGACCTGAGCCTCCTCCAGCAGGTCCTCGGCTGTCTGAACCTGCTCGAACACGGCGGCGCCGACCGGCTCGCCGCCCTCGTCCGACGCGATCTGCTCGGCCGGGCGGCGGCCACCCTGTGCGCGAAGGCGCTGGCGTCCACGGACCCGGCAGCCGTGCTCAGGACCCGGGCCGCCCGGGAACTCGCCCCGGAGAAGTTCATCACGCGGCTGCGGCGCGACCGTCCCGCCTGGCAGGCCCCGGGCGGGGCGGCCACCGTGCCGGGCGGCATCGACTGGGAGGCCGTGGAGGCCGCCCACACCGAGGAGCCGCTGCCCAACTGGGGATGGGTCGTCAACAGCGCCTCCGCCCCGGCCGGCCTGCGCCTGCGCAACGCCGCCCTCGTACGGGAGCCGGGCCCGGACGGCCTGCCCGACGGCGCGGAACTCACCCGGGCCCGCGCCCGGTACGGGCTGGGCGGGCTGTACCACTGCCCGCTGCCGAACCAGCTCGACGGACTGCTCGCCTCCGGCATGCTCACCGGCACCGACCTGCTGCACGAGGCGGCCCCGGCGGCGCTGATGCTGGCCTACCTGAGCGGCGCGGCCCGGCGTACGGACGCCCCGGAGCAGGCGCACGCCGCCCTGCGGGCCCTCACCGGCCTCGTGGCCGCCCGCCTCGGCAGCGATCCGCAGGCCTGGCGGCGCGTCACCGACCGGCTCACGGGCCGGGACCCGGCATGGGAGCCCCTGTCACCGGTGGCCGCCCTGCTGACCTGAACCGGAGCGAAGGCCCGTGCCGTCGGGGCGGAGCCCGAGCCCGTACGGCCGACGGCCGCTCCCGCCCACGGCGAGCGGCCGTCGTAGGGTGTGCGCACGGGGAAGGGGGGAACGCACATGGACAAGGCTCGGATCCTGCTGCTCGACGCGGCTCCCGGGGACCTGATGGCGCGAGAGCTCGACCGCCTGCTCGGCCACGGGCTGGCGATCACGCTGAACCTCCGCAGGGTCACCGACCACACCGGGACCCGGGACGTCTGGGGCGACCGGGTGGAGTTCACCGACTTCGACGCCTTCGACGAGTCCGCCCTGACCGCCGCGACCGTCCGCGGCGGAGAGGGCTACGACGCGCTCAAGTCCCGTGCCGGCGTGCCCCTGCGCGCCGGGTTCCTCGCCGCGGCCACCGATCCCGCGCTCGTCCGCCCGCTGCGCGTGATCGGGCGGGCCGGGGCGGGCACCGACCACGTCGACCTGCCCGCCGCCGCCCGTCACGGCGTCACGGTCACCCACACCCCCGGCTCCAACGCGGGCGCCGTCGCCGAATTCGCCCTGGCCCAGCTCCTCGCCCTGACCCGCGACCTGCCGGCCCACAACGCGACCGCGCACCGGGGTGTCTGGCGGGCCCCGGCGGCTCCGGCCGTGCAGCTGTCGGAGCTGACCCTGGGCATCGTCGGCCTGGGCCGCATCGGCTCGGCGCTGGCCGGGCGGGCGGCCGCCCTGGGCATGGACGTCCAGGGCCTGTCCCGGCAGGACCGGGCCGGGGCACCGGCACGCCCGGTCCGCTCGCTCACGGCCCTCCTCACGACCAGTGACGTGGTCTCCCTGCACCTGCCGCTCACGGCGGCCACCCGGGGGATGATCGGGCGGGCGGAGCTGGCGCTCATGCGCCCCGGCTCGATCCTGCTGAACACCGCCCGCGGCGGGATCGTGGACGAACAGGCCCTGGCCGACGCCCTGCGCGACCCCGGACATCCCCTGGCGGCCGCCGCGGTGGACACCTTCGCCCACGAGCACGCGGCCTTCGAGTCCCCGCTGGCCGGCCTGTCGAACGCCCTGCTGACCCCGCACGTCGCCGGGATGACCCGGAGCGCCGTGAGCACCGCGGCCCTGCGCTGCGCGGACCACGTCGCTGCCCTCCTCGGCGACCGCCCGGACGGCGTTCCCGTGGTGAGCGCGTGACCGTGTGACCGTGTGACGCGGAGGCTCGCCGCGGTGGCACGATACGCGGATGGAGTGGGCGGAACTGGAAGACCGTGCCCGGGCCCTGGCGGCCGCGGGCGGACGGCGGATCCTCGGCATCGCGGGACCGCCGGGAGCGGGCAAGTCGACCCTGGCCGAGGGGCTCGCGCGGGCGCTGGGCCCCGAACGGGCCGTCGTCGTACCGATGGACGGGTACCACCTCGCCCAGGCCGAGCTGGTCCGGCTGGGGCGCGCGGACCGCAAGGGGGCGCCGGACACCTTCGACGCGGCCGGATACCGGGCCCTGCTCGGCCGGCTGCGCGCGGCGGCCCCAGAGGTGGTCTACGCCCCGGCCTTCGACCGCGCCCTGGAGGAACCCGTCGCCGGCAGCATCGCGGTGCCTCCCGGGGTACCGCTGGTGATCACCGAGGGCAACTACCTGCTGTACGAGGCGGGGGAGTGGGCGGGGCTGCGCCCCCTGCTGGACGAGACCTGGTACCTGGCTCCCGACGACGGCCTGCGCGTGCGCCGCCTCGTCGCCCGGCACGTGCTGCACGGCAGGAGCGAGGCGGATGCGGCCCGGTGGGTCTCCCGTTCGGACGAGGCCAACGCCCGGCTGATCGAGGCCGGCCGCCACCGGGCGGACCTGGTGGTGGACTGACGCACCCGGGGCCGGGTCAGGGGCCGGGGCTCCGGACCCGGCCGGGCGACGTCAGCGGAACGCCGTGGCGCGCACGCTGTTGCCGCACAGGGCGAAGTCGCCGCCGTCGTCCGGCGCCAGCTGGGTGCCCCCTCCCGCGACACCCACCACGATCGTGGGTGCGACCATCGGCTTCCCGCCGGAAGCGCAGTAGCCGTCGGCCTCTCCGAGCACCGGCGTGAAGGTCAGCTGGGTCGTGGCCGTGCCGCCCACCGGCAACTGCACGGTGCGCGCCTGGCCTTGGCGGACGACGCTCAGCCCCTTGTTGCTGCCGGGCGAGCCCAGACCCGCGAGGCCCACGGTCGGGAAGCCCTTCAGCGTGCACGGCGTGGAGCCCGTGTTGGTGACGGTCACCCGTACCCCGTTGGACCCCGCCCGTTGCGCGCTGCCGGCCGTGAGCTGCGCGCCGGTGCAGGCCGCGGCCGGCGCCCGAGCTCCGGGCGCGGCCTTGGCCGCGGCCGTCGCCGTACCGGTGCCGGCCAGCAGACCCGCGGTGAGCAGTCCCGTCGCGAGCAACGCGAGCGGGGCCTTGGCCGCGCCGCTTCTCCTTGTGCCCTTCATGCGTGCTCCACCCCCCGACAGGGGGCGCCAGGATCCGGCCACCCCGCTCGATGTCGGTTCGACCCCGTTCCACTATCCCACGGGGGATCTGCCGGGGCTCCCGGACCGCGGGAGGCCCCTCCGCGGGGCGGCGTACGGACGTCACGACGGCCGCGCCGCGGGCGGACGGGGCCCTCCCGGGCCCGCGCCGCCTCAGTCCTCCGATCCGGCGCAGTCGGGGTGGCCCCAGCGCGAGGCCAGCTTGACGATCGTGTCCCCGGCGGCGTACGGCTGCCCGCACGGGCAGCTCCCCGGGAACTTCGCCTTGACGGAGGCCCGCCCGCGGGCCGCGCCGCCCCCGGTACGGGAGGCCGCCGCCCCCTTCGCCGCGCCGGAGGGGGCCCGGCGGACCGATCCGCCGCGCGCCGGGGCACTGCGGGCCGGGGTGCTGCGCGCGGGGGCCGGGACCGGCAGGTCCGCGGTGCCGAGGGCGGTACCGGCGGCCTGCTGGGTGACCGCGGCGTCGCTGGCCGCCTGGTCGGCGATGGCGTTGAGGTGGTCACCGTCCTCGCGGTGGGCGGGAACGTAGCGGAATTCCACGTCCCGCTCGCCCAGCAGCCCGTCGATGCGTTCGACGAGCTCCCGGTTGGCCACCGGCTTCCCGGCCGCGGTCTTCCACCCGTTGCGCTTCCACGCGGGGAGCCACTGCGTCACCGCCTTCATGGCGTACTGCGAGTCCATCCGCACCTCGACGGCGGTTCCGGGTGCGAGCGCCTCCAACAGTCTCTGCAGTGCGGTGAGTTCGCCGACGTTGTTGGTGGCCCGGCCCAGTGGGCCGGCCTCCCAGCGCTCCGGGCGCCCCTGGGCGTCCGCGACGACCCACGCCCATCCGGCCGGCCCGGGATTACCCTTCGCCGCCCCGTCGCAGGCGGCAATGATGCGATCAGACATGCCCCGATCATGCCCCACGCGCGGAGCGGCCCCGGCAGCGGTACGGGTGAGGGGGCGTACACGCGTTTCCTCACCCGACGTGTTTACCGCCCGTGGATTTGGTGACACGAAGTAGTGACACGTCATCACAATGCGACGAAAGGCAGGAACATGTCCCTGTTCGCCGTTCTCATCATCGGTCTGGTCGTCGTGGTCATCGCCCTGATCGCCGCCGGCCCCGACATCCCGGCGAGGCGCAACCCCTCCGTCCGCCGCACCCGCACCCGCCTGACCACCGTCCCCGCGCCCCGTGGCGGCCGGCACCGCACCCAGTACTGAACCGTCCTCGCGAGGGCCGCGCCGTGCCGGGCCGCGCGGCCGCTCGACCGTCACACTGGGCGCACCGTGCACCGCGCGGGGCGCCGCTGCGAGTGACGAGGAGGACGGGGACCGATGCCGCGAACCCGCGCCGAGGCACACACCCTGCACCCCCGCCACCAGCGCCGGGGCGAGGTGAGGTGGCCCGCCGTGCTGGCGACGCTGACCGCCATGGCCCTGTACCTGGTCCTGCCCCAGCAGCTGCTGATCACCCCGCGGTACCTGGTGCCCGCCCTGGAGATACTGCTCCTGCTCCCGCTCATCGCCATCAACCCGAGACGGCTGACCCGCCAGACCGGCACCTTCCGCGTCCTGTCCCTGGCGCTGGTACTGGTCATCGTCGCCAGCAACCTCGTGGCACTGGGCATCCTCGTCCACGAACTGCTCCACGCCCAGGTCGCCGACGGGCGCTCCCTACTGGTGGCGGCGTTCCAGGTCTGGCTCACCAACGTCATCGCCTTCGGACTCGCCTTCTGGGAGCTGGACCGCGGCGGCCCGGTCAGCCGCACCCAACTCCCGCGCGAGGAGCTGCCGCTGGCGGACTTCCGGTTCTCCCAGGACGAGAACGACGACGCCGTCGGCGAGGTCGCCGCCGGTGCGAGCGGAGCCTCCGACTGGGTCCCCACCCTGCTCGACTACCTCTACGTGTCCCTCACGAACTCCACGGCCTTCAGCCCGACCGACACCATGCCGCTCTCCCCGCGCGCGAAGCTCCTGATGGCCGTCCAGTCGGTCGCGGCCCTGCTCACCTCCCTCCTCGTCATCGCCCGGGCCGTGAGCATCCTGCACTGACCGGGCGCGAACGGTTCAACGGGCGCGCGCGGTCGGTGCAGGATCCTCACGCCCTAAGGAAGGTCGGGAGGCGGCGGCCCGGTCTCGGACTCGTACTGGTGCGGGGAGTCCCCCTGCCACTCGATCACCCGCGCGTCGCCGAGGACCAGCTCGTCCGGATCGGGCACCTCGATCCGCCGCAGGAACTCGATCACGTCGGAATCCGCGTGGGCGACCCCCAGGGCGGTCTCGTGGCCCTGGACCCGGATCGTCACCCGCCGGCCACCCGACGGCGCGATCCTGTGCACGACGATCGGCGCATGCTCCATGGCCCCAGCCTGCCCGAGACCCGTGACCCGGGCATCCCGGGCGCCGCCGTGCGGGCCCCGGACCGCACCCCGGGTGGCGCACGGGTTACGGCCCGGGGGCACCCGCGTTCCGGTAGATGCCCTTGTCGTGAACAGGTAAGAAAATCAACGTAGTTGGCGTTGACGGCCACGGCTCTACGCGCGTCATCATGGCGATATGAGAATCCCCCCGCGCCTCGTCGCCCTCGCCGGCGCCGCAGCCGTCGCCGCCACCCTCATCGCGGGACCCGTCGCCGCCGCGGCTCCCGTTTCCCCCGCCACCGCAGTCACCTCCGCCTCCTCCGTATCGGTGAAGGCGGTGGGCAGGGTCTGTTACTCCGCGCTGCCCTCCCAGGCGCATGACACCCTCGACCTCATAGACCAGGGCGGACCGTTCCCGTACTCCCAGGACGGCGTCGTCTTCCAGAACCGTGAGGGCCTGCTGCCCGGTCACAGCACGGGCTACTACCACGAGTACACCGTCATCACCCCCGGCTCGCCCACGCGCGGCGCCCGCCGGATCATCACCGGGCAGCAGTGGCAGGAGGACTACTACACCGCCGACCACTACGCCTCGTTCCGCCGGGTCGACTTCGCCTGCTGATCCCGGCTTCCTCCCCCACCCGGGCCGCCGTACCGCCCCCCAACCGGGGCGGTACGGCGGCCGTCGTCCGTGCGGCGCGCCCGCTACGACGGCTGGAGGACGGAGAGGATGTTGCCCGCGGGGTCGGTGAACCAGGCGATGAGCGGGCCCCCCTGGCGGACGACCCCCTTCTCGTCCTGCTCGAAGCCGGGGTACCGCTCGAAGCGGATGCCCCGCCCGGTCAGCTCGTCGACGGCCGCGTCGATGTCCTCGACGGGGAAGTTGAGCAGGGTGAAACCGGCCGGAGCGTGGTCGTCCTTCGGGTAGACGAGGATCTCCGCGCCGCCCGCGATGTGGAGGGTGAGCAGGCCGTGCTCCTCGGTCACCCGCAGGCCGAGGGTCTCGCCGTAGAACTCCTTCGCCCGCTGGATGTCGTCCACGGCGAAACCGCTGAATGCCCTGGTGTCGCTGAACACGCGCCGTCCTCCCGTATGCGTCCCGACGGCCGACAGCCGACGGCCGACTGCCAAGAGTGCCGACCCCGCCGCGCGCGTGCGGCGCCTCCGCACCGGCGCGCGCCACCGATTCCCCCGAAAGCACGAGCCCGGACCGTTGTCACGGGAGCGCTCTCCGGGCCGGAGGGCACCGGATACCCTGCAGATCCCGACGCAGCCGCTCTGCTGCCGACCGCGACAGGAATGGAGCCCGCCGTGCCTGAGCAGCCCACCGGACACCGACCCACTCTGGAAGCCGTCGCGGCGCGCGCCGGGGTTTCCCGGGCGACGGTCTCGCGTGTGGTCAACGGCGGGGCGGGGGTGCGGCAGCTCGTCGCGGACAAGGTGCGCGAAGCCGTGGCCGAGCTGGGCTACGTACCCAACCCGGCGGCCCGGACCCTCGTCACCCGGCGCACCGGGGCCGTGGCGGTGATCATCGCCGAGCCGGAGGTCCGCATCTTCTCCGACCCCTACTTCTCCCAGCAGGTCCGCGGTATCAGCAAGGAACTCACCGCCCACGACACCCAGTTGGTACTCCTGCTGGTGGAGGGGCCGGAGGACTACGAGCGGATCGCCCGGTACCTGGCCGGCGGCCACGTCGACGGGGCGCTCGCCTTCTCCCTGCACACCGACGACCCGCTCCCCGCGATCGCGGCCCGCATCGGGCTGCCCACCGTGTACGGCGGCCGACCCGCGTGGACCCCGGCCCCGGGCGGACCCGCCGGGGTGACGTACGTCGACGCCGACAACCGGGGCGGGGCGCGGCTGGCCGTACGCCACCTCACCGACACCGGCCGCACCCGCATCGCGCACATCGCCGGCCCCGACGACATGACCTCGGCGACCGACCGCCTGGACGGCTACCGGGACGCCCTGCCGCCCGGCTGCCCGCCGATGGTGGCCGAAGGCGATTTCACGGTGGAGGGCGGGGCGCGGGCGATGGCGGACCTGCTGGAGCGGCATCCGCGGCTCGACGCCGTCTTCGCCGCCAGCGACCAGATGGCGGTCGGTGCGCTGCGCGTCCTGCGGGAGCGGGGCCGGCGCGTACCGCAGGACGTCGCCCTGGTCGGCTTCGACGACATGCGGTCGGTGGCCGAGTGCGCCGATCCGCCGCTGACCACCGTCCACCAGGACATCGAGGGCATGGGCCGGATGATGGCCCGGCTGCTGCTGGGCGCTCTGGACCGGGACCGAGGGGGGATCCTCACCCCGACCTCCCTGATCACCCCGACCGGGCTGGTGCGCCGCGACTCGGCCTGACCGGGTGCGGAAGGCGTCCCGGTCCGGGCGTCCGCTCCGGGCACCCGGACGGGCGCGCCGTCCGGGCCGCCTCCCCGGACCCGCCTTCCGGCCGTCAACCACGCCTGCCCGCACAGCCGTTACGCGTTCAGGTCTTGACGGGAAGATCCGGGCGGGGCACTCTCCAGACGCAGCGCTTGAGAGCGCTCTCAGCCGTGTACGCCGAAGCCCAGGGGAGATCAGCCATGCCCACAGCCCGAGCCGCCACCACCGCCGGCATCCCCGCCGGCACCACCCCCGCCAGAACCCGGGGCGTCGCCCTCCGCCTCGGCGCGGTCGCCCTCGCCGGGGCCCTGCTGGCCGCCTGCGGATCCGGTGGGGAACCGCAGGGCGCCGCCGCGGGCGCCGGGGGCAAGGTCACCGTCACCGTCGACCTCTTCGGCTCGTTCGGCTACAAGGAGGCCGGGCTCTACGCGGAGTACGAGAAGCTGCATCCGGAGGTCACGGTCAAGCAGACGGACACCGAGGACGAGCAGGACTACTGGAAGTCCCTGCAGACCCGGCTCGCGGGCGGGGGAGGCCTCGCCGACGTACAGGGCATCGAGGTCGGCCGGATCGCCGCGGTGACGCAGCAGCAGTCGGACAGGTTCGAGGACCTCACCGCCTACGGGGCGGGCGCACTGCGGAACTCCTTCGCCGACGCCAAGTGGTCGGCGGCCACCACCAAGGACGGCAAGGTACTGGGCCTGGGCACCGACGTCGGACCCGAGGCCATGTGCTACCGCCGCGACCTGTTCGAGAAGGCCGGACTGCCCACCGGACGCGAGGAACTCGCCGCCCAGTGGTCCACCTGGGACGGGTACCTGGAGCTGGGCCGGCGCTACCGCGACCACGCCCCCGACAAGAGTGCCTGGCTGGACAGCGTGGGCAGCCTCTACGCCGTCATGACCGGACAGGCGAAGGAACGTTACTACGACGCCTCCGGCGCGCTGGTGTACGAGACCAACCCGGCCGTCAGGACGGCGTGGGACACCTCCGTGCGCGCCGCCCAGGACGGACTGAGCGCCAAGCTCGACCAGTGGTCCCCGCCGTGGAACCAGGCCTTCGCCGCCGGTTCCTTCGCCACCCTCCCGTGCCCCGCCTGGATGCTCGGCTACATCAAGGGCCAGGCGGGCGACGCCGGCGCGGGCAAGTGGGACGTCGCCGCGCTGCCGGGCGGCGCCGGGAACTGGGGCGGCTCCTACCTCGCGGTCCCGCGCGCCGCGAAGCACAAGAAGGAGGCCTACGCGCTCATCCAGTGGCTCACCGCCCCCGAACAGCAGGCCCGCCTCTTCGAGAAGCAGGGTTCCTTCCCCTCCTCCACCGGCGCGATCGCCAAGGTCGCCGACGTCAAGGACCCCTACTTCTCGCAGGCCCCCACCGGCCGGATCTTCGGAGACGCCGCCAAGGCCGCACCCGTCCAGGTGCTCGGAGCCGCCGACAAGACCATCGCGGACCAGATCACGAACGCGCTGAGCGAGGTCGAGCGCAAGGGCACCGCACCGGACAAGGCGTGGGAGACCGCCGGGAAGGGCGTACGGAACGCCACCGGCTGACCGCCGCCGCCCCTCCCGCCCCCCAGCCGTCGCCCCCGAAGGGCCCGCCGATGACCCGCCCCGCCCCATCGACCACCACCGGTACCGGACGCCCGCCACCCGCCCGACGGGTCCGGCGCTCCCTGGCCCCGTACGCCTACGTCGCCCCGTTCTTCACCCTCTTCGCCGCCTTCGGCCTCTTCCCGCTCCTCTACACCGCCTACGTCTCGCTCTACCGCGTCGAACTCCAGACGCCCGGAGCGATGCAGTGGAGGGGCCTGGACAACTACGCGGCGCTCTTCTCCGACAGCTACTTCTGGACCGCGCTGCGCAACACCTTCACCATCGGGGTCCTCTCCACCGTTCCCCAGCTCGCCATGGCCCTCGGCCTCGCCCACCTGCTCAACCGCCGCCTGCGCGCCCGCACCTTCTTCCGGACCGCCGTCCTGCTCCCGTACGCCACCTCCGTCGCCGCCGCCACCCTCGTCTTCGCCCAGCTCTTCGGCCGCGACTTCGGCATGGTCAACTACCTCCTCGGCCTCACCGGCATCGGCCCGGTGGACTGGCAGACCGGCACCGTCGCCTCCCAGCTCGCGGTCTCCTCGATCGTCGTGTGGCGCTGGACCGGCTACAACGCCCTGATCTACCTGGCCGGCATGCAGAGCATCCCGGCCGAGCTCTACGAGGCGGCCGAGCTGGACGGAGCCTCCGGCTGGCGGCAGTTCGTCCACGTCACCCTGCCCGGACTGCGCCCCACGATCGTCTTCACCGCCGTCGTCTCGACCATCGGCGCCACCCAGCTCTTCGGTGAACCGCTGCTCTTCGAGGGTTCCGTCTCGGGCGGCATCTCGCACCAGTACCAGACCCTCGGCCTCTACCTGTACGAACAGGGCTGGGGCTTCTTCCACCTGGGCCGCGCCGCCGCGATCGCCTGGGTGATGTTCCTGCTCATCCTGGTACTGGTGGGCGCCAACGCCCTCCTCGTACGCAGCCGTTCCCGCAAGGAGGCCGCCCGATGACCGCCGTCACCGCCCCGCCCTCGCGCCGCGCGGCCGCCGGGCCCCCCACCGCCCCCGTCCGCCGGCGCGGCCGGGCCGACGGACCGCGGCGCGGCGGCCGGCTCACGTACGCGGTCCTCACCGCGGCCGTGCTGGTCTCGGCGTTCCCGTTCTACTGGACGATCGTCGCCGCCAGCCGCTCCAACGCCGACCTCGCGAGGACCCCGCCCTCGCTGCTGCCCGGCCCGCACCTGATGCACAACCTCCGGCAGGTCCTGGAGGAGGCCGACATCGGCAAGGCCCTGCTCAACTCCCTGATCGTCTCCGGCTCGATCACCGTCGGCACCGTCCTGTGCTCCACCCTCGCCGGCTTCGCCTTCGCCAAACTGCGCTTCCGCGGGCGGGGGTTGCTGCTCACCCTCACCGTGTCCACCATGATGATCCCGCCGCAGCTCGCGGTGATCCCGCTCTTCATGCTGATCGCCCGGCTCCACTGGGTCAACCAGTTGCAGGCCGTCGTCCTGCCCGGACTCGTATCGGCCTTCGGCGTGTTCTTCATGCGGCAGGTCCTCGTCCAGTCCCTGCCCGACGAACTGATCGAAGCGGCCCGCGTCGACGGCGCCTCCACCGCCCGCATCTTCCGGTCCGTCGTGCTGCCGATCGCCCGGCCCGGCATGGCCGTGCTCGGCCTGCTCACCTTCATGACGGCGTGGAACGACTTCTTCTGGCCCGTCGTCGCGCTCTCCTCGCAGGAACCGACCGTGCAGGTCGCACTCCGCCAGCTGGGCGGCGGATACGTCCACGACCAGTCCGTGATCATGGCGGGCACCCTGCTCGGCACCCTTCCCGTACTGCTGGTCTTCGGCCTCCTCGGCCGTCAGATCGTCGGCGGCATCATGCAGGGCGCGGTCAAGGGCTGACGCCGCGCACCCCGCACCCGTACCCGCCCGCCGTCCCGTTCCCTCCCCCCAGTCCCGTCCCGTCCGCCCTCACACCCCGGGAGTTCCCCTCCGATGACAGCCGTCGACGCACGCCCCGACGCCTCGCCGCTCCTGCGATTCCCCCGGGGATTCCGCTGGGGGACGGCCACCGCCGCCTACCAGATCGAGGGTGCGGCCACCGAGGACGGCCGCACCCCGTCCATCTGGGACACCTTCAGCCGCACCCCCGGCAAGGTCCGCAACGGCGACACCGGAGACGTCGCCGCCGACCACTACCACCGCATGCGCGAGGACGTCGCCCTCATGAAGCGCCTCGGGGTGAGCGACTACCGCTTCTCCGTCTCCTGGCCCCGGGTGCAGCCGACCGGCTGCGGCCCGGCCTCCCCGCGGGGCCTGGACTTCTACCGGCGGCTCACCGACACGCTGCTGGACGCCGGGATCCGCCCGGTCGCCACGCTCTACCACTGGGACCTGCCCCAGGAACTGGAGGACGCGGGGGGCTGGCCCCGCCGGGAGACGGCCGACCGCTTCGCCGAGTACGCGTTCCTCACCGCCGGGGCCCTCGGTGACCGGGTGACGACCTGGACGACCCTCAACGAGCCCTGGTGCACCGCCTTCCTGGGCTACGCCTCCGGGGAGCACGCCCCGGGCCGCACCGACCCGGCCGCCGCCCTGCGCGCCGCCCACCACCTCAACCTCGCCCACGGGCGTGCCGTCCAGGCGCTGCGCGCCTCCGCGGCGCCCTCGGCCGAGGTCTCCCTGACCCTCAACCTGCACGCGGTGCGCCCGCTGACGGACTCCGCGGCCGACCGCGACGCCGCCCGCAGGATCGACGCCCTCGGCAACCGGATCTTCCTCGACCCCGTCTTCCACGCCCGGCTCCCGCAGGACCTGGTCCGCGACACGGCACCGGTCACCGACTGGTCCTTCGTGCGCGACGGCGACCTGAGGACCGCCTCCGCGCCGGTCGACTCCCTAGGCGTCAACTACTACGCCCCGACCGTCGTCGCGGCGGGCGACTGCCCGACGCCCTCGCCCTGGCCCGCGGCCGAAGGGCACGTACGCTTCCCGAGCCTCCCCGGCCCCCGGACCGCCATGGACTGGCCGGTCGATGCGGAGGGGCTCTACGGGCTGCTCACCGCGCTCGCCGAGGAACTGCCCGGCGTACCGCTGCTGGTCACCGAGAACGGGGCGGCGTACCACGACTACGCGGACCCGGCCGGCCGGGTCCGCGACCCGGAACGGATCGCCTACCTGCGGGCCCACCTGGCCGCGGTGCACCGGGCGATCGGGCGGGGGGCCGACGTGCGCGGGTACTTCCTGTGGTCGCTGCTGGACAACTTCGAGTGGGCGCACGGCTACGGCAAGCGGTTCGGCATCGTCCACGTCGACTTCGCGTCCCAGCGGCGGACACCGAAGGACAGCGCCCGCTGGTACGCCGACGTCATCGCGCGCGGCGGCGTCGTTCAGTAAGTGAAGGCTTCGGTTCGTGCTCGGGTTTTACGTGTTCACCTCTTGCCCACGCGTGGGGCGGAGGGGCACAGTGGCGGCGCACCCGTTCTTTGAGAGCGCTCTCATCTCCCACCCGGCCAGCCCCCAGAGAGGGTTCCCATGAGAGTTACGCCCCCACCGCGAGGACTCCTGAGGCGAGCGGCCCTCGCCGTCGCCGCGCTGCTCCTGCCGGCCGCCGCCGTGCTCGTCGCCATCCCGGCCGACGCCTCGGTACCCGCCGACCCGCCCGGTTGGACCTCGGTCTTCCGCGACGACTTCAACGGTCCCGCGGGATCCGGGGTCAACGGCGCCGACTGGCAGTACACGACCGGGACGAGCTACCCGGGCGGCCCGGCCGGCTTCGGCACGGGCGAGGTCGAGACGATGACCGCCGACCCGTCCAACGTCTCCCTCGACGGCGCCGGCAACCTGCGCATCACCCCGCGGCGAGACGGCGCCGGCAACTGGACCTCGGGCCGCGTCGAGACGAGGCGCTCCGACTTCCAGCCGCCCGCCGGCGGCAAGCTGCGCGTCGAGGCCGGGGTCCAGATGCCGAACGTCACGGGCGCGGCGGCCAAGGGCTACTGGCCCGCCTTCTGGATGCTGGGCGCCCCCTACCGGGGCAACTGGTGGAACTGGCCCGGCATCGGCGAGATCGACATCATGGAGAACGTCCAGGGCATCAACAACGAGTGGGCCACGATGCACTGCGGCACCAGCCCCGGCGGACCGTGCAACGAGACCTCAGGCATCGGTGGCCAGCAGGTCTGCTCACCGGCCACCTGTCAGGGGGGCTTCCACACCTACGCCGCCGAATGGGACCGCGGCACCAGCCCCGAAGAGGTCCGCTTCTACCTCGACGGCGTCAACTTCCACACCGTCCGCGCGGACCGGATGGACGCCGCCACCTGGAACGCGGCGACCGGCCACGGCTTCTTCCTCATCCTGAACGTCGCCATGGGCGGGGCGTTCCCCGGGGCCTTCGGCGGCGGCCCGGACGCCGGCACCGAGCCCGGTCACCCCATGACGGTGGACTACGTGGCGGTCTGGCAGAGCGGCACGGGCGCCACCACCCCGCCCACCCCGACCCCCACCCCGACCCCCACCCCCACCCCCACCCCCACCCCCACCCCCACACCGACTCCCACACCGCCGACCGGCGGCCGTGACGCCTACGCGGCGATCCAGGCGGAGTCGTACGACGGCCAGGGGGGCCTGACGGCCGAGACCACCACCGACACCGGCGGCGGCCAGGACGTCGGCTCGGCCGCCCAGGGCGACTGGGCCCGCTACCGGGGGGTCGACTTCGGCGCCTCGGCCGCGACCCAGTTCCGGGCCCGCGTCGCGAGCGGTGCGGCGGGCGGGGTCAGCGGACTGGTCGAGGTGCGCCTGGACAGCCGCACCAACCCCCCGATCGGCAGCTTCGCCGTCGCCGGCACCGGTGGCTGGCAGAGCTGGCGGACCGTCCCGGCGAACATCTCGGGCGTCACCGGCACCCACGACGTGTACCTGACCTTCACCAGCGGTCAGCCGGCCGACTTCGTGAACGTCAACTGGTTCGAATTCGGCCACTGACCACTGACCACCGACCGCTGACCACCGACCGCGGGCCCGGTCGGCCGGGTCGCCCCGGCCGGCCGGGCCCGCGTCACCCGGGCCCCGCCGTCACCGCGCCCGCTCCGGCGCGTTCTCGCCGTCCCGGCCTGACTGTTCCCGTGCGCGCCGAGCGCTCCGCGTGATAGTCCTCCTGCCATGGGAGATCTGGTGACGGCGCGGCTCGTGCTCCATCCGATGACCGGCGACGAGGCCGGGCGGCTGGCGGCGGGCGAACCGCCCCGCGGCGCCCGATGGGCGCCCGGATACCCCACCCACGGCGACGTCGTCGCCGCCGAGCGCCTCTTGCGCACCCTCGCGGACACCGGCGACCCCCGGCCGTTCGGCAACTATGAGATCCGCCGCCGCGAGGACGGCGCCGCGATCGGCGGCGCGGGCTTCCACGGACCCGCGGACCAGGACGGCCGCGTCACGATCGGCTACGGCCTCATCCCCTCGGCGCGGGGCCGGGGATACGCCTCCGAAGCCCTCCGCGCGCTGCTCGTGTGTGCACGGGACCACGGCATCAGGTGCGTGCGGGGCGACGCCGATCACGAGAACATCGCGTCCCACCGCGTCATGACGGCGGCCGGCATGCGACCCGTGGGAGAGGACGACCGCGTCACGTACTTCGAGATCGGCTGGACCGGCACGACCACGACCGTCCGGACGCCCGGCTAGCCGCCCCGCACCTCGGTGTTCTGGCAGGCGTGCAGCAGCCAGGTCCCGTCTTCCTGCTTGGTCATGACGTACAGCGGGGCGCCCTCGGTGTCGCCCTCGGCCGAGTGGTAGACCTGCCGGACCTTGACGGCCGCGACGTCGGGCCGCAGGAACCGCGTGTGCACCGCCTCGTAGGTGACCTCGCCGTCCCAGTTCGCGTCGGGCAGGACGGCGCGGGTGAACTCGGCTATCGCGTCGCGGCCGACGAGGACCTTGCCGTGGGCGGTGGTCCAGAGGGCGTCGGGGTGGAAGAGCGCGAGGAACCCCTCGGCGTCCTTGGAGCGCTGAGTGCGCTCGACGGCGGCGACGACCTGTTCGATGGCCTTGATGTCTACGGTTTCGGTGTCCATGCGGATCATTCTGATACCTCGACTCCGCTTGAGGTCAAGGCCCGTGGGTGTCGGGACCGCGCGGCCTGGGAGACCGCGCGGCCTACGAGACCGCGTACCACTGGCTCGCCCAGCCGGTGTTGATGGTGCTCGTGCCCTGTTCGGCGAGGTTCACGGTGGCCGGCAGCGAGGTCTGGCCGGTCAGGACGGTGCTGTAGCGGAGCCTGGGCGGCGTCAGGCCGGCGTTGACCGAGATTCCGGCGCCCGTGGACTTCAGGGTGAGGGCGTTGGTGGCCCAGTTGCCGTTGAGCAGGAGGGCGATGAAGTAGGTCCCGGGGGCGGCAGTGAACGGCTTGGCCAGGGGCAGCGGTTTGGCGATCGCGTCCGTCATCAGCTGCGGGGAGATGTCGGCGGTGGCCGAGCGCAGGGCGCCCTTGTCGTCGTAGACGCCCAGGTAGCAGTTGGAGAGCTGCGCGTTGGGGTCGATGCCGGCCAGGCCCAGCCAGATGTTGGACCACGTGATCTGCTCGCGCAGCACGATCCGTACCAGGGTGACGCGCCCGCCGACCCCCGCGGCCGACTGGGCGGTGACGTGCCCGGCGTCATTGGGGTCGCCGGTCCAGGCGAGGAGGTTCTGGTCCTGTGGCCGGGGGCCCTCGTACCCGCCCGTACCGCCCTGCGCGGGTGCGGGGGCCGATGCGGCGGAACCGGCCTTCCCGTTCGGCTCCTCGCCCGACGAGCTGCAGCCCGCCAGGACGAGCAGCGCGGCGAGCGCGGCGGCCAGGCGGGTGGTGGCGGTGGTGGTGCGCGTGCGCATGGCTGGGTCCCCCGTGAGGTGCGGTTGTGCCGACGCGCCATGGTCACACGGGCCGTTCACCGGCCCGCCACCCACCCGGCCCGCACCCCCGCCGCCGGTCCGTCGCGGGTGACGCCCGAGCGGGCGCCCACCGCGGCGGACCGGGTCGGACCGTCAGCCGTCGATGCGGTGCTGGGTCCAGAAGGAGGTCAGGTCCGTGGCCGTGGCAGCCTGGGCGGCCGCCTTGAACTCGGCCGTGGTCGAGACCCCGTACCAGTGCGAAGTGGCGTAGTCCTTGAGGACCTTGGCCATCGCGGTGTCACCGAGGACGCGCCGCAGATCGTGCAGGGCGCACTTGCCGTAGCCGTAGACGACGGTGGAGTACCGGGAGGAGTGGGCGTCCCAGTAGCCCATGTTGTTGGTGATCTTCTCGGCGGAAGAGGCCCAGGAGACGCTGTTCCAGCAGCCGGTTCCGGTCTTGTTCTGCGCCAGGTCGGTGGCGTAGTCGGTGAAGGCCTCGTCCAGCCAGGGGCTGGTGTACTCGTCGTCGCCGACGATGCCGTACCACCACTGGTGCGCGATCTCGTGGGTGAGCGCCGTCGTGCTGACCAGGTCCAGGACGAACCCGGGGTATTCCATCCCGCCGAACCAGTAGTTGTTGTCGATCACCGCGTCCAGCTCGCCGTACGGGTACGCCCCGAAGCGGGCCGAGTGGGCGTCCACCGCGGACTTGGCGGTGCTGAGCATCGACTGCGCGTCGGACGAGCTGATGCCCGAGACGGAGTAGATGTTGACCGGGGTGCCGCCGGCCGAGGTGCCGGAGATCTTGCTGAACGGACCGGCCGCCCAGGCGAAGTCCCGGACCTTGGTGGCGGTGGCGGTGGTGATCGTGCGCCCGCTGGTCCCGGGGGTGTCGACGGAGGCGCCGGTGGCCGGTACGAGCAGGGCGCTCGGGTGGTCCAGGGTCACCTTGAAGTCGGAGGCCAGGGAGTAGAAGGACTCCCCGTTGTTGGTGTACGGGTCCAGGTGCCAGCCCGCCCCGTCCCTGACCGCGAGCACCGGCAGGGCGTTGCCGAGCATGCTGAAGGCCCCGTCGTAGCCGAAGCGGTCGGCGCCGCTGGGCACGGTGATGCCGAGGTCGAAGCCGATCGTGGCGCTCTGCCCCTGGGGCAGCGGCGCGGGCAGGTCGATCTTGAGGGCCGTGCAGCCGACGCTGAGCGCGCCCGCGGTGCCCCCGGTGACGTTGGTGACCGTGATCGGCATGGCGGAGCAGGTGCCGTGGTAGTTGTCCCACAGCCGCAGGTACACCTCGCTGAGCGCGGTGGCGGAGGAGTTGGTGAAGGTGGCGCTCTCGTGCCCGGTCCAGCCGGTTCCCGCGGTGTTGCTGCTGAGGCTGACGGTGTACGAGGGGGCGGACGGGGTACGGGTGGAGTCCCCGGGCGGGGTGGTGCCGCCGGAGGTGTCGAGGGCCACGTCGTCGACCACGAAGCTCGTCTGGAGGCTGGAGTCCTCGGTCCCGGTGAAGGCGACGCTCACGGTCTGGCCGGCGAACGCCGACACGTCGAAGGACTTCTGTACGTAGCCGGTGTTCCTGTCCAGGTTCGAGTACGTCGCGAGCGTCGTGCTGCCGATCTTCGCCGTCAGCTTGTCGTACTTCGTGGACGTGGTGGTCTCGGCGGTGTCGATGTGCAGCCAGAAGGTGAGGGTGGCGCTGCTGCATCCGGAGGGGATCGTGACGCTCTGGGACAGCGTGTCGGTGTGCGTGCTGCCGACGCCGTTCAGCCAGGCGAAGGAGGAACCGCCGTGGGCGCTCTGGCCGGCGCGGCTGGTGATGACGCCGGCCTGGGACTGGCTCCAGGGCGAAGTGCCGCTCTCGAAACCGCCGTTGGTGACGACCTGGGCCGGCGTACAGGCGGCGGCCCGTGGGGCGGGGGCCGGTGCGGCGGCCGCGGGGGTGGCGGTGACCGAGGCGGCGGCCAGCGCGGCGACGGCCAGCACGGTCGTCGCGAGGGCCTTGTGGGGGGTGGATCTCACACGGAACTCCTTTGAGGCGGCCGGGATCCCGGCCTGCTCGGTGACCGCCCGGACGGCGAGGGTGCGCCGGAGGGCGGCCGGGGGCTGTGCGCGTCGCTCGCGCGAGCGCGGTGGTGAGATGGGTGCGGTGCCGCCCGGGTCGGGGCGACAGCTGCCGGAAGCCTTGCAGATTTGACGCGAGCATGCCATCAGAGGTGGGTAAAGTGTTGGCGAGTCCCGCCTTTGCCGACCTCCGTGCCGGCGGCTCGGGGCTGCCCGCGTACGGGTGCCCCCGCCGCGGGGCGCACCGGCACCCCCTTGCGCCCGGAGCTGCGCCCGGATCCCCTATGCCCGGATCCCCTATGCCCGCGAGCCCCTGCGTCCCGGCCCGGCGGGCGCGGGCGCCGGTGGCCCTGCGCCGTCGCCCGTGCGTGCCACCGGGTCGGATCCCCCCGCCCTGCCTATGGTGAGAGAAGTGCAAGACCGAACGGTCGTACGCGGGCAGGTGGAGTGTGGGCGCTACCGGTATCGACTTCGAAGCGGTCTTCCGGGCGCTGCCGGGCGCGGTCGCCCTGCTGACCAGGGACCTCGTGTTCGCCGACGCCAACGAGGCCTACCTGCGCCTTTCGGGCCGCGCTGCCGAGGAGGTCCTGGGCCGCTACCTCTTCGACGTCTTCCCCGACAACCCCGGCGACCCGGCCGCCAGCGGCATGAGCAACCTCCACGCGTCCCTCCGCCGGGTCGCCTCCACCGGGGAAGCCGACAGCATGGCCCTGCAGCGCTACGACGTGCAGGACCCCGACCGGCCGGGCACGTGGGAGGAGCGCTACTGGAGCCCGGTCAACGTACCGGTGCTCGGCCCGGACGGTTCCGTGGTGCTCCTGCTCCACCGGGTCGAGGAGGTCACGGAACTCATCCGTGCCCGCGGTACCCGCGGCGGCGGTGCCCGTGCCAGGGTCCTGGAAGCGGAGCTCTACACCCGGGCCCGGGAACTGCAGGAGCTGAACCAGCGCCTGCGCGAGGCCCACGCCCGAGAACGCGAGGTCGCGCTCCACCTCCAGCAGGCGATGCTGCCCGAGCCCGACCCGCTGGGTCACCACGGTGCAGCGGTGCGCTACCGGCCCGCCACCGGATCCCTCAACGTGTGCGGCGACTGGTACGACCTGTTCGACCTGCCCGGCCGCCGGTGCACCGCGGTCGCCGTCGGGGACGTCGTCGGCCACGGACTGACCGCCGCCGGTGTCATGGGCCAGCTCCGCAGCGCCCTGTCCGCCGCCTCCCGGGTCGCCGGGGGTCCCGCCCAGGCCCTGGAGGTCCTCGGTCTCTACGCCCGCTTCGTCAAGGGCGCCGAGTCCGCCACCGCCGTGTCGGTCTTCATCGACTGGTCCGCCCACACCCTCACCTACAGCAGCGCCGGCCACCCCCCGCCGGTGCTCTGCCACCCGGACGGCAGCGTGACCTTCCTCGACCAGGCGACCGACCCCCCACTGGGCGCCCGCCCCGAACACGTGAGCCGCCCGCAGAGCCGGACCGGCTTCACCGAGGGCTCCACCCTCGTCCTCTACACCGACGGACTCGTCGAGCGGCGCCACGAGGACATCGACATCGGCCTGCGCCGGCTCGCCGACTCCGTCATCCGCCACCGGACCGCCGACCCCGACAGCCTGGCCGACGCCCTCCTGATCGACCTGGTCCCGCCCGCCGGCATCACGGACGACACCGCCCTGGTCGTTCTCCGCCTGTGACCGCACGGCGGCCGGCGGTGGATGGGGCGCCGGAGAAGACCGCGGGCTCAGGCCGCGGGCTGCTCGACGACGCTGGTGCCGCTTCCCTCCTGGGACTCCCACGTCCAGGTCTCCTCCAGGCGGAGGCGGCCGTCGGCGAGGGCCCTCACGAGCGAGACGCAGTGTCCGGACGCGGTCGTGCCGTCGAGCCGGAGCTGGACGTAGCGGAAGTCGACGGTGTCACCGGTCCGGGTACCGACGAGGTGCCCCCTGACGACGTCCCCGCCGCGGTACTCGGCCCAGACGTGGCCGTCCCGCTCGTGGTACTCGAAACGGGTCTGCCGGCCGACCTGGCCGGGCGCCTGATCGGACACCGGGACGAAGACGAGACCGTCGAGCGAGCGCGCCATGGGTGGCTCCTGGGGGCAGAGGTGGAAGTGGGCCGGGCCGGGACCGCGGCTCTCCGCTCCGCCGTGCGCCGACACGGCGCCGATCGCACGCACGAGACGATCCCCCGCGACAGTACCCCGGCCGTCGGCTCCCCCGTCCGAAGGGGGTGCCCCGCAACAGCCGTTGCCCTCCAGGGCGGTTGGCCGGGCATCGTACGGCGCCCGCCCCTGGGAACCGTCCCCCGGAGCGCCCCCGGACCGCGGGCAGGCGCGGCAGACGCGGCCGCTGCGGCGCACCGCGGACGGCCGCCGGCGGCTGATGTGGCCCGCGGCGCAGCGGATGAGGTGAGGGGTGTGGACGCCGAGCCAGAGGGGTTCGAGCAGGACGGCGCCGACGGCCGTCAGACGTTCCACGAAGGCGGCCGAGGCGGCGGCCGGGTCCTTGCGCGCGCAGGTCCGGCACAGGCCCTGCCCCTGCTGGACGTTCGACGGGCGCGGGGCGCACAGATGGCCGGCCGCGCAGCGGACCCGGTGCGGGGTGGCGTTGCCGAGCCAGACGGGTTCGAGGAGCTGCGCGCCGACGTCGTCGAGGCGGGTGTGGAACGCCGCCTCCGCGCGTAACGAATGAGCGGGACGACGGGCCTGAGGCTGGTACACGGGCTCCCCCGGGATGGGCACGACCGGCGAGTGGATACGGACACCGCCCATTTCACCTGAATCCGCACACGGAACGCCACCTCCGCCCGTCGGCACCGGCATCCGTCCCGGGACGTGGACCGGCCGCATCAACGGAAGGGGCGTCACCGCCCGCCGTGCCGGTATCGCGCCGAACGGGAGAATCGGCCAACCGATGCCGAACGCCGAGGAGTCGACCGTGACCGGATCCCAGGAGTTCTTCGCCGCCTACGACGCACTGCTCGCCCGCTGGCCCGCGGGCACCACCGAGATCGATGTCCCCACCCCGTACGGCACCACCCGCGTCCACGCCTACGGGCCCGCGGACGCCACCCCGCTCCTCCTGCTCCACGGCGGCGGCTCCACCGGTACGGTCTGGTTCGCCAACGCCCGTGCCCTCGGGGCGCGTCATCGGGTGCTCGCCGTCGACATCCTCGGAGACGCCGGCCGCAGCACCGCACGCCCGCATCGAGACCCTCGCCCACCTGACCCACTTCGCGCTGCCCACCGCCGCGCCCGCGGAGACCGACCGCCGGGTCGCCGACTTCCTGGCCGCCGGTGAGGAGGCCGACGCCGCACCGGAAGAGGCCTGAAGAAGATCTTCAAGGGCATCCCGGCACGGCCGTCGGGGTTGCCAGCGGGTGCGCGGTTCGCCCGAGTGGGGGAAGCTGGGCATGGCCTCAGGGCCGACAGCAGTCCGGACGGGCGAGGGAGGCCTCGTGGACGCTTCAGGAGACGAACGGCTCATCCGCACGCCCCGGAGCGGGCTGCGGACGGCCACCGTGCTGTGCGCGGCCGCCGCCCTGGCCGTGGCGGCCGTTCCGGCCGCCGCGCGGCCGGCGGCCACACCGGATCAGGCCCCCGTGGTGGTGGTCGACTGCTTCGAGAAGGCCCAGGTGCGGCCCGACGACTTCGTGCTGGCCTGCGGTGACGGGAACAACCGCCTCGTCCGGCTGCACTGGGACAGCTGGGGCCGGCGGACCGCGACGGCCACCGGAATCGACATGGTGAACGAATGCCGTCCCAACTGCGCGGAGGGCCGTTTCCTCGGCTACCCGGTGAAGGTGACACTGAGCGAGCCCGACCAGTGGCCCACCGCCCCCGACCTGCGACGCTTCACCAAGATCCGGCTCGTCTACCCGGACACCGCACCGGCGCCGGTCGCGAAGGACGTGACGTACAAGCTCGTGTACTGACGCCGCTCGTGCACTGATCCCGTCGCGCGCGGATCCCGGCGGCCCGCACCCACCACGGAGCCCCGGGACACCATCCCGGGGCTCCGTGCACTTCGCTGACCGCCCCGTTCAACGAGCGTCCGGGGGCGGGGTCACGCCCGGATCCGGACGACCGGTCCTCGGCGGGTGGTGGGGCCCCGCCCGCGTGGCCGACCAGGCCGGGATCCGCCTACGGTGGCATGGTGGCCGTTCCCCACCGGCGCGGCCCACCACCCGCCGGGGACCGGTCCACAGGCCGCGGTTCCGGGCCGGCCCCGGGACCCCGCCACCAGGCGCTTCCCGTCCCGGAGAAGGGAAGGGCGCCACCATGTCCGCTGCCACCGAGGCCGTCCCCCGCCGGCCCCCGGCCGCCGCCCGCACCAGAGGGCCGCGCCGTACGCCGGTACGGGTCGCCGTGATCGGGGCGGTCGTCGCGCTGTGCGCGACCGCGACGGTCGGCGGTGCCCACGCCATCGTCAACGGCCACGACGCCGCCGGGCCCTACCCGTTCATGGTGTCCATTCCGATGACCTACGCCTACGGCGCCGAGCGGATCGACGGGGTGTGCGGCGGATCGCTGATCGCACGCGACTGGGTGGTCACCGCCGCCCACTGCGCCGAGGAGACGCCGACCTCCCACCCGACAGGCACCGTCAGGGTCGGCAGCGAGCGCCGGCACTCGGGCGGCACGGTCCGCACCATCGTCGAGAAGGTCGTCCACCCCGGCTACGACGGGCGGGAAGGCCGCTCGCACGACGACATCGCCCTGCTCCGGCTGGACCGTCCGGTCCCGCAGCAACCGATCGAGATCGCCGCACGCGCGCCCCGGGTGGGCGCCGACACCCGCATCCTCGGCTTCGGAGCCCTGGCCGACGTGCAGACCGCCGAGGAATGGGTGCTGTCCGAGCGGCTGCAGGAGCTGGACACCCGGAGCGCCGCCCCGACCGTGTGCCTCGGGCTGGCAGCCGCCGGCGAGCTGTGCACGACCAGCCGGGAGCCCGGCGCGATGGCCTGCTACGGAGACTCCGGCGGACCGCAGATCCAGCGGACCGGCGGCCGTTGGAGGCTCGTCGGCGCCACCTCCGGCGACGGCGACCACGCCGTGGACCCCAAGTGCGGCGACGGTCCCGGAATATGGACCTCGGTCCCCGCCTACCGGGGCTGGCTCGAAGCGACGATGCACCGCGGACCGGCGGTGGGCGAGGGAACCGGTGGGCCGCCCGAGGCGTTCTGAAGGGCGTACGGGGACCGCAAGAGCCGTAGGGGAGAGCGCATCGTGGGGACCACAGGAGCCCGTCCGACCCGTCGTGCCGTGCTGACCGCCACAGCGGGAGCGGTGTTGGCGGGGATCCCCCTGGGAGGGTCCGCGGCCTTCGCCGCGCCGCCGGGGAAGGGGAAGGGGGAGGGGGAGGGGGACGTCCTGCGGGAGCTGCGCGCCCTCGAACGGGAACACTCCGCCCGCCTGGGGGTGTACGCCCGGGACACGGCCACCGGCCGGACCGTGCTACACCGGGCGGAGGAGCGTTTTCCGATGTGCTCGGTCTTCAAGACCCTCGCCGTCGCCGCGGTCCTGCGCGACCTCGACCGCGACGGGGAGTTCCTGGCCACGCGCCTCTTCTACACCGAACAGGAAGTGAAGGATTCCGGATTCGGTCCCGTCACCGGCCTGCCCGAGAACCTGGCGGCCGGCATGACCGTCGAGCGGCTGTGCGCCGCGGCGATCTGCCAGAGCGACAACGCCGCGGCGAACCTGCTGCTGCGGGAGCTGGGCGGCCCGGAGTCGGTCACCCGTTTCTGCCGGTCGGTGGGGGACCGCACCACCCGGCTGGACCGCTGGGAGCCCGAACTGAACTCCGCCGAGCCCGGCCGGCCGACCGACACCACCACCCCGCGCGCCATCGGGCGGACCTACGAAGCACTGGTCCTCGGAGACGCGCTCGCGGCGCACGACCGCGAGCGGCTCACCGGATGGCTCCTGGCGAACACCACGAGCACCGAGCGTTTCCGCAAGGGCCTGCCCGCCGACTGGACCCTGGGCGACAAGACCGGCGGCGGCGCCTACGGCACGAACAACGACGCCGGCGTCGCCTGGCCCCCGCACCGCCCGCCCGTGGTGATGGCCGTCCTGACGACCCACGACCGGCCGGACGCCGCGGCCGACCACCCGCTCGTGGCCAGGACGGCGGCGCTCTTGGCCGCGGCGCTCGGCTGACGGCCACCCGCCCCGGCCCCTCGGCCCCCTCGCTCCTCAGGCCCGCAGGCCGGCCAGCCGGGTGCGGAAGGCCTCCGTGTCGGACAGGAACCACAGCTGGGTGCCGCGGTTGCTCTCCCGGACGAAGTCCCGCAGGGAGTCGCTGGCGTCGATGTGGTGCGCGATGTCACCGATGACCGCCAGTCCCATCCGGTAGTTGGCGAACTTCTGGACGACGGTGCCCGCCAGACGGGTGCGCAGCCGGAAGAAGTCCTCCGGCAGGCACTCGGCCGGCAGTACGACCCACTCCGCGCCCCGGTACATCCCCTCGCCGATCAGGTCGGTCGCATCGCGCTCGTCGCGGACGGGAGTTGCGTCGCCCGAGCGGAAGAGGACGGAGGTGCCGGCGAGTTCCTCGATCGTGTCAGCCATGGGAGGCGTCCCTTTCGTCGTGGGGCGGTCCGGCGGACGCCGGATCATTCCAGGTCCTCGATCACCGAGTCGATGAGCCGCAGGAGTTCGGCCGTGGTGTCCAGGCCGCCCAAGACGATGATCTTGAGGGTGGCGCGTTCCCTGTCGTGGACGCTTTCCACGCGCAGCCGGTCGTCGCCGTGGCGGCCCGCGACGGCGGCCATCAACAGATTGGTCAGGCGGTCGACGGAACCGGGGGCGATCGCGTCGATCTGTACGATGCCCGACACCTCGGTGTGCCGCGCGGGGCGGGCGGGCGAGGGGGCGGGAAGGCCGGTGAAGGCCTCCAGGTCCTCGTGGGTGACCCGGTACTGCCGGCCGACGAGGGCCGCCTTCAGCCGGCCGTCCCGGACGTACCCCCGGACGGTCCGTACGTGCAGCCCCAGCAGGTCCGCCACCTGTTCCACCGAGTAGTAGAGCTGCTGCCGCGTCACACCGTCCACCCCGTCGCCACTCTGCTCCCTGCCCCGCCTCCCTGCGCGGTGGGACCCTTAACTTCCCTCAAAGTACATGAGTGAGGGAAGTTTGCGTAACTACGGGGGAGGGGCGAGTACGGTCACGCAGTCCTGCCAGGCCGGCGGGCTCAGCAGTGGCCGCAGCCGGGTGAACATGGACAGGAGGTCGGCTCCCCACCTCGCGCGGAAGTCGCCGTCGACGCGCGCGATGTCCACCTCGTTGGCGGCGGTCAGTTCCACGAAGTCCCTGCGCCGGCGCGGGGTGGGGACGAACCGGGCGCCGGTGAACCGGTCGCGGAAGGGTGAGCCGGCGTCGGCCAGCGTGGGGTAGGACGCGGCGCGGTCGCAGCTCGCGTAGAAGTAGACGATCGATTCGGCTTCGGCGCCGATCACCTCGGCCAGCCGGGAGCGCTGCCCGAGCGGCAGGGGCGCGTTGGCGAAGCCGTCGGTTCCGTAGAAGGCGTGGCACAGTCCGGCGAGCTGGAGGGCGGGGCGCGCGTCCCAGCGTTCGAGCTGCTCCCGTACCCGTCGCAGGTGTGCGCCGAGGGTGCCGCCGGGATGGTCGGCGGTGGAGGCGCCGAGTTCCTCCAGGAGGCGTAAGGCGGCGGATACGCGGTCGGCCGATCGTGGCATCTGGATCGTTCCTTCCCGGGTGGGGTGAGGTCGGGTCGACACCCGGCAGTGTCCTGAGCGGTGGTCCGGACCGATGCTCAGGCCCCTGCCGGGTTGCCGCCCTGGGCCCGGGAAAGATCATGGCAAGGGCCAATATCCAAGTCAATCCTAGGGTTTGGTTCCAGTCACCCAAGGGATAGCTTGGGGGTGTGACTCTTGACGATCTTCGTTTCTTCTCCGCGGTATGCAAGGCGGGTTCACTCAGCGCCGTGGCCCGCGACATGGACTGCACCCAATCGGCCGTCAGCCAGCACGTGAAACGACTCGAACGCGAGCTCGGCCTCAGCCTCCTGGAGCGACACCCCCGCGGCGTGGCCCCCACCCAGGCCGGACAGCTCCTGTGGATGGCGGTCGACGAAGGCCTCGGCAGCATCGACCGCGCCCTGCGCGACATCGACGACCTCGTACGCGGAGACGGTGGGTCCGTGCGGATCACCACCGGTGCCACGACGGTCCGTCACTTCATGTCCGCCGCCGTCGTCGACTTCCGGCGCCGGTTCCCGCAGGTCAGCCTGGAGTTCGAGACGGAGAACTCCAGCCGGGGCTGCTGCGGGGCGGTGGCCGCGGGCCGGGTCGACCTCGCCTGGATCACGATGGGCGAGCCGGTGCGCGGCATCGAACAGCGTCCCGTCGTCGAACTGCCCTGGGTCCTGGCCGTCAGCGCCGAACACCCCCTGGCCGCGAACCCGTCCATCGCCCCCGCCGACCTGGAGGGCATCCGCATCGTCGGACTGCCCGAGAACTCGACCTCCCGCTCCCACCTCGACCACTGGCTCAGGGAATCGGGCATCCGCGCCGTCTTCGACACCAGCGTCGCCGACTGGGACACCGCGATCCTCCTGGCGGAGCTGGGACTGGGCTGCGCCCTGGTGCCCGCCCTCCCCGGCTGGCTCGGCCCCGGTCACGCGGACCTGCGCCTGGTCCCGCTCCCCGCCCTCCCACCCCTGGGCGCCGGCTGGGCCGTCCGCCGCTGGGACGCCCTCTCCCCCCTGGCCCGCACCTTCGCCGACACCGTCGCCCGCCAGTGCGCGCGACGGCCCGCGGCCGCCCCGGTGAGCCCGGGGGCGGCACGGGGGTGACGGCCGCGCCGTCAGCCGGTGTACCTGGTGCCCTCGAAGGAGTACGGCAGGTGCGACTGCGCCGCGATGGACACCTCACCGGATCCGCCCGCCGGGACCTTCAGCACGGTGAGCCCCATGATCCGCTGGGTGTACGAGGTCCAGGGGATGCCCGTCGTGCCGGCCCAGCCGCTGCTGGCGAACGTCGTCGAGCGTCCCGGGCCCATCTCCGTGGACAGCTTGCTGACGGTCGTGCAGGCGACGAGCGCGCCGCCGTCGGTGGTCCGCCAGACCGGACCGTGCGGGGTACGGACGGTCTCGGCCCCGGCTTCGAGCCCGGCCGGGTCGCCGAGGCGCTCGCGCTCGGCCTTGAGGCCGTCGGCGAAGGATTCGCGCAGGGAGACGACCCCCTGGCTCCACTTCACGCCGCCCGCGCCGGCGTCGGTGTGCAGGTAGTCGCCGTAGCGCCCGCAGACGTCCGCCGGGTTCGCGGCGAGCCCCGAGGCGTCCCCGCCGGTGGCGGCCCGGCCGTCGGGGCCGACGGCGACCTGCGGCAGGTCCTTCGCGTCGATGGCGCGCGCGAGGAAGCTCTCGTGCCAGGGGGAGCCCGTCCGCTGCTGGTGGAACAGGGACCAGCGCAGCACCGTCTCGTTCTCGGCGGCACCCACCGTGTGGCCGGAGAGCTCCTGGGCGCCGAGGATCCAGCGGTCGCTCCCGTCGTCCCGGCCGGTGGTCCACGTGTGCACCGCCGGGTCGGTCTCCGGGGTGTTGGCGGGCCCGGGTTGCCGGTCGGTCCCGTACTTGCGGGAGGTCTCCACGACGGCGAGCTGCTGCTCCAGCAGCGGGCCCTCGGTGATCCCCTTCCAGTACTCGGCGTCGAAGCTGTCCGCCTCGACCTTCGCGCCGATGTCCTTGACGACCTCGCGCGCCGCGTCCTCGGTGAGTGGCGGGGCCTTGACCGGAGCGGCGGACGGGCTGCCCGCCGGCGACGCCGCCGCCGACACGGCCGGGCCGGCGGCCGGCCGCGCGGCGTTCGCGCCACACCCCGCCGTGGCGCCGAGGGCAAGCAGAACGGCCAGGGCCGTGGGTACGGAACGTCTCATGAAACCCCCCAGGGGAACGTGAACAGGCCCCTGATCATGCACTATGCCCCCGACACCCCCGTCGGGGAGTGCCGCGCCGCCCCGGACGCATGCCGTGGCGGCCCGCGCTCCGTAAGCTCGGGCACGCGCGGGCCCGGACGAGGGCCCGCGGACGCACCCGACGGGGCGACGGCGCGGCCCGCCCCGCCCGGGTCCAGGAGAGGACGTGGAGCACTTCATGACCACACCACGGGACTTGCTGATCGTCACCATGGACAGGGCGTCCGGACCGCCCCCCGGACAGGGCGACCTGTCGCTCGCGCTCGCGGGCGCCGAGCTGGTCGACCTCCTCGCCGCAGGGGTCGCCGCCCTCGACGGCGACCGCATCGTGCCGGGCGGGGGAGCGGCCCCGGCCGACCGCCTGCTGGCGGAGGCGGCCACCGCTCTCGTCCGGGAGGCGCCCTACGAACCGGTGGCCGACTGGCTGTGGCGCAGGGGCCGCGAGCTGTCCGGTGCCTACCGGTCCGCGCTGGAGGCGGACGGGCTGCTCGTCCGGGAACAGCGTCGCGGCATGTCCTTCCGGGCCGGCCCGCTGGTGCCCGCCGATTCGCCCGCACGCCGCCGGGCCGCGGACCGCTGGGCATCGGAGGACCCCGTTCTCGTCCTGCTCGCGGAGGCCGTGGGGGTCCCGGGCCACCGGCACGCGGACGCGCCGCACGCGCCGGAGGTCCCGGAGGTCACCGACGACTCGGTGGCCACGGTGCTGGCCGCCGTCAACGACGCGGTGGTCGAGCTGGGCGCCGTACGGCAGCGGAGGGCCATCGAGGAGGCGGCGTTCGACAACATCTGGCGAGGCGGCGGCGGCTGACGGGAGGTTCACGCCCGCGCATTGTGACTACCATGGGATTCCAGGCAGACACACTGTGTAATGGAGGCGTAATGCTGGGTCTGGTTCCCGGCGCCAAGCCCGATCAGGGCGTGCACGCCCTGGGACTCGGCGAGATCACTTCGAATCCGTGGGTCTTCAAGTGCATGGGCCGCGTCTACAGCGCGGCCCGCTCCGGCGGCGCCGTCGTCATCTGGGACGTCACCGACATCACCCGCCCGTTCCCCGTCGGCAGAGCCGAACCCGGTTCCGAGGACCTGTGGAGCGTCCACACCCCACGGGGCCTGCTCGCGGGCCGGACCGACGGCACCCTCTACGCGATCGCGGCGCTCAGGGAGGCATCGCTCCCGGCCGGCGGCCCCCCGCCGGGCCCGTTCGGACCCTAAGTCCCACCGGATCGGCACCCGGGCCGGGCCGACCTCACGGAGGGAGCGGACCGGCCCGGGGTACCGGTGTGGGCCCATGGGCCTGCTATACTCCAGGAGTTGGCCTTCAGCGGCGCACCCGATGTGCCTGCTCGGAGGCTTTTTTTATGCCTTCTGACCACTCCGTCTCTGCTTCCGCCTCCTCCGCCGACGGCGGGCCCGCCCCCGTCCCCACCGGATACCGGGCCCTGCTCCGGTCCCGCGAATTCGCCGGTCTCTACGCCGGATTCACCCTGACGGCCGCCGCCGCCACCCTGTCGGGCTTCGCCCTCGGCACGCTGGTCGACCGGCAGACCGGTTCGCCCTTCCTCACCGCCGTCACCATGTACGGCGCGACCTTCGCCACGGTGCTCGGAGCACTGACCCTGATGTCGGTCGCGGACGGCCACCGCCCCCGTCGCACCCTCGTCGCACTCCAGTGCCTCACGCTGGCCGGAGTGGCCGCGCAGGCGGTTCCGGGGCTCCCGCTGGCCGCCAGGTTCGCCCTGCTCCTGCTGCTCGGGTTCTTCCAGTCCCTGGGGACCGGCACCCGCATGGGGCTGCTCGCCGAGGTCGTGCCGGCCTCCGCGTACGTACTGGCACGCTCCCTGATCAACATCACCTCGGGCGGCACGGCGATCCTCGGCTACGCCGTCGGGGCGCTGCTGCTCCGGTACACGAGCCCGCGCGGGCTCGTCGGCGTCGCCGCCGCCCTGGCCGCACTCTCACTGCTGGTGGTCGCGACGACCGTCCGGGAACGCTCCATCCGGCTGACCCGCCGCCCCGGACTGAGGCAGACCTGGACGACGAACCTCGCGCTCTTCTCCCACCCGGGCCGACGGGCGCTGCTGCTGAACCTGTGGGTGCCCAACGGACTGATCGTCGGCTGCGAGGCGCTGTTCATCTCCTACGCACCCCGGGACGCCGGTACCCTCCTGGCCGCCGGGTCGGCCGGCATGCTCCTCGGGGACCTGGCCGTCGGGCGCCTGCTCACGGCCGAGCGGCGCCGGCGCCACGCGTTCGCCCTGCGGCTGCTGCTCGCGGTCCCGTACCTGCTGTTCGCCTTCTCCCCGCCCCTCGTGGTCGTCACGGCGGCCGTGTTCGTGGCCGGCATCGGGTTCGCCGCCACGCTGCCCCTGCAGGAGGCGCTCCTCGAACTGACCCCCGAGGCGGTCCGTGGCCAGGTCCAGGGCGTCGAGTCCGCCGGCCGGATGACCTGTCAGGGCCTCGGCGCCGCGATCGGCGGTGGCGCCGCCCAGTGCCTCGCACCCGGCGCCACGATCGCCGTCGTCGCCCTGCTCTCCGCCACCGTCACCCTGGCCTCCCGGCCCTACGTGGCCCGGGCCCGCGCCGGCGCCGACGCGTGGGCCGACGGGGCGCGGGCGGAGAGCGGGAGCTGACGGTCAGTCGACCTGGAGCTCGCCCATCCGGCTCCAGCCGGTGGCGCCCTCGATGGTGGTGCTGACGATGTCGGGCGTCCGGGCGACCAGCGGACGCATCGCCTCCAGGGCGGCACGGAAGTGATCCGAGGTCACGTGCGCCTCCGCCGCGTCGTCCTGGAAGGCCTCGACCAGCACGTAGGTGTCCGGCTCCTCCAGGCTGCGTGACCACTCGAACCACAGGTTGCCCGGCTCGGCCCGGGTGGCGCGGGTGAACTCCGCGACCTTCTCGGGCCACTGGTCGACGTATTCGGGCTTGACGGCGAATTTCACCACAATGAAGATCATTCCGCCATTGTAGGCACGGCGCCGCCCGGCGCTCCTCTTTGGGCCCCGGGTGACGTCGTGCTACATTGATCTTGTTCTTGCGGCCGCGGAAGCGGCGGTGGGACTCGCGTTGGTGGTCCAAGGAAAGACACCCCACTTCCCGTGGGGGGATGCAGGTGCAAGGCCTGCCCAGCGCTCGATCAAGGCCCCGTCCTCCTCGCGGAGGGCGGGGCCTTTGCCGTCCCGGGGAGGTGCGGACCGCACGGCGTCGCGCCGGCCACCGACCGGCCGGGGTCCACGGTGCGCGCGTGAACCCCCGGCCGTGTGCGGTGCCCGGAGGGGAGGTCAGGCCTCGGCGGCCACGGCCTCCGGCTCCGGAGCCGTGGCGGGTTCCGCGACGGGTTCCGCGACGGGCTCCGCGGCGGGGGCCGCCGGTGCGGGAGCGGCGGGCCGGGGTGCGGTGTACATCACCGAGCCCTGCTTGTGCTCCTTCTCGATGGAGCCCTTCTTGGCGAGCGCTTCGAGGGCGTTGCGCACCACCTGGGTGGAGGTCGGCCGGCCGGGGTGGGCCTCGGCCAGCGCGGAGGCGACCTCGCTGACCATGCGGGGCTCCGCGGCTCCGACCAGGAGGGTCAGGACCAGCTCGCGCAGCGGCGGTTCCGCGGCCTTGGGGGCCTTCGGCCCGGAGGTCTTCGGGGCCGCCGCGGGCTTCGGGGCGGCTGACTTGCGGGCGGTGGCCTTCGCCTTCGTCGCGGTCTTCGCCTCGGCCTTGGAGTCGGTCTTCGCCTCGGCCGGCGCGGCGACGGAGGCCTTCTTGGCCGGTGTGGCGGTCCTGGCGCGCGCGGTCGTCCCCGTGGTCTTCCTCGCCTGCCGCGGCTTCGGCACACCGCCGGAGGCCGGGCCCGTCGCGGACGCCGCCGGTGTGGCGGGCGCGACGGACGCCGCCGGTGCGTCCTGGGCCTCGACATCGGTGGTGAGGGCCGTCTGTTCCTTCTCCCCTTCCGAGGGCAGGGTGCCCTGGATGCCGAGGAGCCAGTTCTCGTCCGCCTTCAACTGCGCCAGGCGCACTTCGAGTTCCGCGATCTGGACGGAGACGTACTCCTGCTCCTTGCGGTTGGTCTCCAGATCGGCGGCGAACCGCTGCGCGTACACGTTGTGGATGGGTGTGGTGTCCGACTCGTTCGCCATTGCGGCTCACTCTCCTCATACCTCACGGTGTTGCTGCCGGATGCTACCCGCCAACACGCGGGCGCAACTGCCCTTCCGTGAAGATCCGCCGCACTCTCGCGTTCCGGAGAAAGCCGATGTGGCGCCGTCGTCCCGCCGTCGTTCCACCCGTATGCCGCCACCACCGCGTGTGCGCGGCGCGGCGCGGAGGCGCGTACGGGCGACGGGCCTAACCTCGGGGCATGGCTGACATGTTCGACCACACCCCACAGGTGTGGACCGCAGCGCGGCTGCGCGCGGCACTCGCAGACCTGCCCGACGAGACGCCCATCCACATCGGTGTGGCCGATGGACCGGGAGACTTCGAAGGGTACGGAGAGTACGTCCTGGTTGACGCCGAACCGGTCGAGGTGGACACCGGCGACGACCCCAGCGGTGAGCAGGTGCAGTTCACCCTTTTCGCCGACGCCCGAGCCGGTGCGTACCACCTCGACGTCGACTGACCGGGTGTCCGCCGGGGCAGGACCGGTGCGGTACAGTTGATCTAGAGCTCGCCGCCGCGGAACACGGTGGTGGGACTCGCGTTGGTGGTCCAAGGAAAGACACCCCACTTCCCGTGGGGGGATGCAGGTGCAAGGCCTGCCCAGCGCTCGACCGAAAGGCCCCGGCCTCCTCAGGGAGGCCGGGGTTCTTCGTTTTCCGGGATCAGTGGTGGTGGCGGAACGCGGCGGTGAGCCGGTCGACGTCCTCGTCGGTGGTGTGCATGTGCGGACTGATCCGCAGGGCGTCACCGCGTGCGGCGGTGTGGATGCCCCGTGCCTCCAGGTACTCCATGAGGCGCGGCCGTACGCCTTCGGGCAGGTGGACGCCGAGCATGTGGGGGCCGCGCGGCTCGGGTACCGTCCAGCCCGCGGCCAGGGCGGCCTCACCGATGCGGGCGGTGTGCCGGGCGAGGACCCGGGCGACCCCGGACGGGGTCCATTCGTCCAGCTGCTCCAGCGCGGCCACGGCCATGGGTGCGAGCTCGAACTCGGTGCGCTGCCCCACGTCGAAGCGGCGGGCGCCGCCCTGGTAGTCGTCGCGGTAGTCGACGAGCCGGCTGAAGTCGCGCGCGTCCCGGCGCACGATCCAGTTCTCCTCCAGCGGCCGGCCGCCGTGGTGGGCGGCGTCCACGTAGAGGTAGCCCAGTCCGAACGGCCCGAGCAGCCACTTGTATCCCACCGCGAAGAGGAAGTCGGGGCGGACCTCACGCACGTCGAGGGGCACGGCGCCGGCGGACTGGCTGGCGTCGACCACCAGTGCCGCTCCGGCCGCGCGGGCCGCGCGGGAGACCGCGACCAGGTCCAGCGAGGCCCCGTCCGTCCAGTGGACCTGCGGTACCGACACCACGGCGGTCCGCTCACCGATCGCTTCCAGTACGGCCTCGGTCCATCCCTGCCCCGGCCCGCGGGACACGGTGCGCAGTTCCGCCCCGCGCTCGGCCGCGCAGCGGCGCCAGGTGTAGATGCCCGACGGGTACTCGCCGTCCAGTACGACCACGTGCCGGCCGGGCCCCACGGCCACGTTGGCGGCCGCGGTGGCGCACCCGTAGCTGGTGGCCGGGATGAGGGCGATGTCCCCGGGGGCGGCGCCGATGAGGGAGGCGAACAGGGTCCGGCGGCGCTCGGCGCCGTCGAACCAGTCGTCCGTCCGGATCTCCCAGGGCCTGGCGCGCCACGCCAGAGCGGCCCGGCCCGCTTCCAGGGACGCCGTCAGGGTGGGGGCGATGGCGGCCGTGTTGAAGTACGACACCTCCCGCGGGACGTCGAAGAGCTCCCGCGCGCCCGTGCCGTTCCCGTCGGCCACCACGATGTCCGTACCCTCCTCCCGCGCCCGCCCGGTGCGGCCCGCCGGCCGTCCGCGCCCACCTTAGGGGCGGGGGTGGCGTCGGCAGGGCAGGCGCGGCGGAGGCCGCTGGGGCGGTGACCGGGCGGGCCGGCCAGGTACCCGTCCACGCCGGCCGGAGAGCGAGGGCCCGGGGAGTGATGGAGGTCCCCGGACCCTCGTGCCGCTGATGCCGCGGGGGACGCGGGTGTGTATCTGCGACGTAGAGAGAAACGATTCACCCCGGACCGGGTTACGGCCGGTCGCGGGTGACCCGCGTCTCACCGGGGCGCCCGCGCTTGTCTATGCAACGAGTTGCATAGAAAGATCGGGGCATGGCGCTCGAACACGCGATACTCGTCTCCCTGCTGGAGAAGCCGGGATCCGGCTATGAGCTGGCCCGGCGGTTCGAACGCTCCATCGGCTACTTCTGGACGGCCACCCACCAGCAGATCTACCGCGTGCTCAAGCGGATGGAGGGCGAAGGCCTGCTCGCCGTCCGCGAGGTGGCCCAACAGGGCCGGCCGGACAAGAAGGAGTACTCCGTCGCCGCGCCCGGCAGCGCCGCCCTCTCCCGTTGGCTCCACGAACCGATCGAACCCGAGAGCATGCGCCACGACCTCGCCGTGAAGATCCGCGGCGCGGCCTTCGACGACCCGGCCGCGCTGATCCGCGAGGTCGAGCGGCACCACGCCGTGCACAGCGGCCGGCTCGCGCACTACCTCGCGGGAGAGCGGCGCGACTTCACCGGGCCCGACGCTCCGGCACCGCTCGACCAGGGCCGGGAGCTCCAGCACGTCGTGCTGCGCGGAGGCATCGCGTACGAACGGATGACCATCGCCTGGCTCGACGACGTCCTCGCCACCCTGCACCGGCTCGACGGCGCGCTCCCGCCCGCCTGAACCGCACAGCACCGCGCGCCCCGATCCGCTTCTCCGCACCGCCCCTTCGGCACCGCCCGTTCCGCACGGCCCGTTCCACGCCGAACGTCGTGCACAGAACGTCGCGCACCGCTCGTTCCGCACCCCTCGTCCCGCAACCTCAGGAAGGCGAACCTCCATGGCCGACGCCCTGCTGTTCAACCCGCACACGTACGACCCGGCGCACTTCGACCCCGAGACGCGCCGGCTGCTGCGTGCCACCGTCGACTGGTTCGAGGCCCGCGGCAAGCGCCGGCTGATCGAGGACTACCGCACCCGTGCCTGGCTCGGGGACTTCCTCGCGTTCTCCGCCAAGGAGAACCTGTTCGCCACCTTCCTCACCCCGGCCTCCGAGGCCGGGCAGGAGGACCAGCGCTGGGACACCGCCCGGATCGCCGCCCTCAACGAGATCTTCGGCTTCTACGGTCTCGACTACTGGTACGCCTGGCAGGTCACCATCCTCGGCCTCGGCCCGGTCTGGCAGAGCGACAACGCCGCCGCCCGCACCCGCGCGGCGGAACTCCTCTCCCAGGGGGAGGTGTTCGCCTTCGGCCTGTCCGAGAAGACCCACGGCGCCGACATCTACTCCACGGACATGCTGCTGGAGCCCGACGGCGACGGCGGTTTCCGCGCCACCGGCTCCAAGTACTACATCGGCAACGGGAACGCCGCCGGACTCGTCTCCGTCTTCGGCCGTCGCACCGACGTCGAAGGTCCGGACGGGTACGTCTTCTTCGCCGCCGACAGCCGCCACCCGGCGTACCACCTGGTGAAGAACGTCGTGGACTCCTCCAAGTACGTGAGCGAGTTCCGCCTCGACGGCTATCCCGTGGCCGCCGCCGACGTCCTGCACACCGGCCGCGCCGCCTTCGACGCGGCCCTGAACACCGTCAACGTCGGCAAGTTCAACCTCTGCACCGCGTCCATCGGCATCTGCGAGCACGCCATGTACGAGGCCGTCACCCACGCGCACAACCGCGTCCTCTACGGCCGCCCGGTCACCGCGTTCCCGCACGTGCGCCGGGAGCTGGCCGACGCCTACGTCCGCCTCGTCGGCATGAAGCTCTTCAGCGACCGCGCCGTCGACTACTTCCGCTCGGCCGGCCCCGAGGACCGTCGTTACCTGCTCTTCAACCCGATGACGAAGATGAAGGTGACCACGGAGGGCGAGAGGGTCATCGACCTGATGTGGGACGTCATCGCCGCCAAGGGCTTCGAGAAGGACACCTACTTCGCCCAGGCCGCCGTCGAGATCCGCGGGCTGCCCAAGCTCGAAGGCACCGTCCACGTCAACCTCGCGCTGATCCTCAAGTTCATGCGCAACCACCTCCTGGAGCCGGTCGAGTACGCCCCCGTACCGACCCGCCACGACGCGGCCGACGACGCCTTCCTCTTCCGGCAGGGCCCCGCCCGTGGTCTGGGATCCGTCCGCTTCCACGACTGGCGCACCGCCTACGACGCGTACGCCGCCGTGCCGAACGTCGCCCGCTTCCGCGAGCAGGCCGACGCCCTGTGCGAGTTCGTCGCCACCGCGGCCCCGGACGAGGAGCAGAGCCGCGACCTCGACCTCCTGCTCTCCGTCGGCCAGTTGTTCGCGCTCGTGGTCCACGGCCAGCTCATCCTGGAGCAGGCCCGCCTGACCGGTCTCGACGAGGACGTGCTGGACGAGCTGTTCGCGGTCCTGGTGCGCGACTTCTCCGCGCACGCGGTGGAACTGCACGGCAAGGACTCCGCCACCGAGCAGCAGCAGGGCTGGGCGCTCGGTGCGGTGCGGCGCCCGGTCGTCGACGACGCCCGCTCGGCGCGGGTGTGGGAGCGCGTCGAGGCCCTGTCGGGGACGTACGAGATGGCTCCGTAGGCCGTCACCGGTCACCGGACAAGGGCCGCCCGCGGGAGCGGGCGGCCCTTGCCGGGCGGTGCCGTCCGACGGCGAGCGCCGGCTCCCGGTTCGGGCCGTGTGGTCGAGGGGTAGGGAGGCGGGCATGCGACGTTTCGAGGGGTACGGCGTACTGGTCACGGGCGCGGGGCGCGGCATCGGTGAGGCCGTCGCCCGACGGCTGGCCGACGAGGGCGCGCGGGTGCTGGTCACCGACCTGGACGGGGAACGGGCCGAAAAGGCGGCGGCCGGTATCCGGGAGGGCGGGGGCGCCGCCGAGGCGATGGGCTGCGACGTGGCCGACCGCACCGCGGTCGAGGCGGCCGTCGCCCACGCGGTCCGCCACTTCGGCACGCTCGACGTGCTGGTCAACAACGCCCACTCCTGCCACCCGGACACCCCCCTCTTCGAGGACGGGACCGACGAGACGTGGGCACGGGACCTCGACATCACCCTCACCGGCGCCTACCGCTGCGCCCGCGCCGCCCTCCCGCACCTCGCGGCGGCACCCGGCCGCCGGGGCGCGATCGTCAGCGTCGGCTCGGTCAACGGCGAGCAGGACTTCGGCAACCACGCCTACAGCGCGGCCAAGGCGGGCCTCGCCGGACTGACCCGTACGCTCGCCGGCCACGCGGCGCCCCGGGGCGTCCGCGTGAACCTGGTCGCCCCCGGCACGGTCCACACCGACGGCTGGGCGGGGCGCGAGGCCGGGCTGGAGGCCGCCGCCGGGCACTATCCGCTGGGCAGGGTCGGCCTGCCCGGCGACATCGCGGCGGCCGTGGCCTTCCTGGCGTCCCGCGACGCCGCCTGGATCACCGGTGTGACCCTCCCCGTGGACGGGGGCATCCTCATCAGCCAGTCCGGCCTGCGGGGCGCCCTGCGCGGGGAGTGACCGCCCGGGTCAGGCCGTACCCCCGAGCCGGTCGCGCTGGATGCGGTGCGCCAGCGCACGCCGTACGGAGGCCGGCCCCGGGGCGGCCGCGGGGGGCCCGGCGGGGACGTCGAGGCCGCGGCTGATCTCGTCGTACGCCTCGCGGCAGCCGTCGGGCAGCTCGGCCCGGCGCAGCCGCAGGTCCTCCTCGACCAGCCGCCGCAGCTCGTCCACCGTCCGCGGGGTGAAGCGCTTGCGGCCGCGGGCGAACGCGTCGACGTGACGGGTGCAGCGGGCGGCGGCGCCGAGGGTCTCGGAGATCTCCTCGGCCAGGCCCCACAGGCGCCCTTCGAGCCAGGGTGCGTCGTGCTGGCGCAGGGAGAGTTCCATCGGGGTCGGCGTGGGGTCCTCCGCCCGGTACTTCACCACCTGCTTGGAAACGGCCGGCTGGCTCATGTCCGTGAGCCGCGCGATCCGTTCCTGGGTCCAGCCCAGCCCCACCAACACCTTGATCATCTCGGAGCGGAGCCTGCGCATCTCCTCGCCCGCCCGGATGACCTCGTTCATGTCGGCGAGGATCCGCCCCGCCTGTTCCTCGCTCAGTGGCCCGGAGTGGTCCGTCGCGCCTGTCGTGCCTGTCATGGCTCGGTTATACACCGGGGGAGGGCGTGGCCATAACCCGGTTTTACACCTCGGTTGTACAACCTGGTTGTACAACCGGGTTGAGGGTGGCAGGATCCACCTCATGCCCACTTATCCCGCACCTGACGGAACCCTGCTCGCCTACCGCACGATCGGAGCCGGCGACCCCCTGCTCTGTCTCCCCGGCGGCCCCGCGGACTCCCGCTACCTCGGCGACCTCGGCGGTCTGGCCCGGCACCGTCGGCTGATCCTGCCGGACCTGCGCGGCACCGGACGGTCCGCAGTCCCCGAGGACACCGCCTCCTACCGGTGCGACCGCCTGGTCGACGACGTGGAGGCCCTGCGCGCACACCTCGGGCTCGCCCGGACCGATCTGCTGGCCCACTCCGGCGGGGCGAACCTCGCGGCGCGGTACGTGGCCCGGTACCCGGAGCGGACCGGCAGGCTCGCCCTCGTCGGCCCCGGCGCCCGAGCCGTCGGCATCGACGTCAGCGGTGCGGAGCGGCGCCGGCTCGCACTGCTGCGGAAGGACGAACCGTGGTTCCCCGAGGCCTTCGCCGCGCTGGAGGCGGTCTCCCGGGGCGCCGGCGGAGCGGCCGACCGGGCGGCCCTCGCGCCGTTCTTCTGCGGCCGGTGGGACGCCGCGGCGCGCGAGCACCACGAGGCCGGGCAGCCGCGGAACCCGGACGCGGTGGCCCACTTCGCCGCCGACGGCGCCTTCGACCCCGAGGCCACCCGGGCGGCGCTCGGCACCCTCGCGGCCCCGGTCCTCCTGCTCGCCGGGGAGTTCGACCTGAACAGCCCGCCCTCGATGGTCGCCGGATTCGCCGAGCTCTTCCCCGACGCCACGCTCGTCGTCCAGCCCGGAGCGGGCCATTACCCGTGGATCGACGACCCCAGCCGCTTCGTGGCGACCGTGGCGGAGTTCCTTGACGCGGGTGCGGCGGATACCGGCCATGCCGACCGGTCCGGAACCGATGGGAATCCGCCCGGAACCGGCCTGCATTCCCTTTCCCCGGAGGCGTCGACCACCCGCACCGGCGCCCGGTCCGGACCGGCTTCGTAAGGATCCGGCGAGGGTTTTCCGTAGAGCGGAGGGGGCCTTGGTTGCTGTCCGGTTGTCATGCATAGGATCGGTGGCCTGCTAACGGGGAGAATCGATATGCCAGACGAATCCGGCCAGTTGTGGAGTGGTGGGAACGCGGGCGGCGCGGACCAGCGGGTGGGCACGCGGCTGAACGGGGCGCCGGGCCCGATGGGGCCTTTCGCCCCGGGCGGTTCACCGGACTTCGCCTCGACGCCCGCGGAGAAGAAGGCCGCCGCCAACACCATCGAGACCGAGCTCCAGCCGAACACCAAGAAGGCCACCGAACACGCCGACGACGCGACCGGCGCCGCCGGCAAGGGCTTCGACGGCTGGCAGACCGCCGCCGGCCTGAAGACGGTCGCCGACACGTGGGACCAGCAGGTGAAGACCCTCATGGGCCGGCTGGCGGGCGAGAAGAACGCGCTGCGCGGCGCCAGCAGTCTCATCACCGGCAATGACACGGGAGTGGGCGACCAGCTGCGCACCGCGGGCTCGAACTCCAAGCTGAACGGCCTGTAGGGGGAGCCGCGGTGCTGAACTACTACGAGGTCATGACCACGGACCTGGGCCTGCTCACCACGGCCGCCGGCAAGTGGGACTCGATGGCGGGTGAGCTGAAGAAGGTCGAGACCCGTTACGGCGAATCCGTCCAGAAGATCACCACGGGGCCGAACTGGTCCGGCGTCAGCGCCGGGACCGCCCACTCCAGTTTCACGGCGACCCGCTACGAGTACGCCGCCGCGCAGACCCAGGCCAAGGCCATCGCCAGCCTGCTCCGCGACGCCCACGAGGGCTTCACCGACCTCAGGAAGAAGCTGGAGAGCGCCCGCGACGACGCGGTGGCCGCCGGCATGACCGTCTCCGAACAGGGACGCGTCGTCTTCGACTACGCCAGGCTCACCCCGGCCGAGCGCAGCGCCTACCACCACGACCCCGACGGCCAGAAGACCATCTCCGACGCCGTCGGCACGTGGCAGAAGCACCTCGACGACCGGGTGCGAGCCGTGTCCGAGCTCGACCAGCACGTCAGGGCGGCGCTGAGCGCCGCCGTCGTCGACGGCAACCGGGACGGCTTCGGAAAGGGCGCCGACGAAACGTTCAACGGGTTCAACGCCCACCCCGAGGGCGACCTGTCCAAGGCCCCGAAGACCCTGCCGGCGGACACCGCCCCGGCGGACAAGCACGACCCCACCACGGTCACCGGGCCCGCCGCCGGTTTCTCCATCAGCGGCACCAAGTACGGCAAGGAGGGCTCGGTCAAGGCCTACGCCGACCTCTTCCACGCCACGGCCAAGGGCTCCATGACCGACGGGCGCTGGACGCTCTCCGGCGTGGACGACATGTACGCTGGGGCGCGCGCCAGCGCCAACTGGGGCTTCACCGACCAGGGCGTCTCCGGAAAGGTCGAGGCGTCGGCGGGCATCAGGTCACTGGTCGAGGGCCGCGCCGAGTACGGACAGGTCGGCGGCTACGGGCGCGTCGAGGGATTCGCCGGCGCCGAGGCCTCGGCCACCGCGAAGGTGACCAAGACCGACGTCGGAGTCGGCGCGAAGGCCTTCGCCGGAGCGAAGATATCCGGCGCCACCGGCGTGGAAGCGGGCGGCATAGGCGTCGGCGTGACCGGCGAGGGCTGGGCCGGCGCGGGCGCGGAAGCCTCCTGGGGCCTGCGCAAGGACAAGGAGACCGGCGCGTGGAAGCTCGGTGGCAAGGCCGGGATCGCCCCCGGCCTCGGTGGCGCCGTCGGCCTCGAAATCACCGTGGACCCGGGCAAGGTGACCAAGGCCGCCGGAGACGTGGCCGACTTCGTGGGTGACACCGCCGGCGACGTCAAGGACACCGTCACCGGCTGGTTCGACTGATGTACTCCCCCCTGGAAGGAGGGCCCGAGATGCCCACCACCCTGCCGGTACCGATCGAGTTCCACCTGCCCGACGGCTGGCTCCCGGCCCACCGGGAAGCGTTCGACCCCGGCGTGGCCTTCGCCGCGGTGCACCCGCGGCCCGACGCCGGCTTCGCCGCCAACATCACCATCGACGGAGGTTTCCCGCCCGAGGGCGCGACCCTCGTCGACCTCGCCGACGATTCGGTGCGGAGGCTGCGCGAGGTCGCCGAGTCCGTCCAGGTGGTCCAGCGCCGACAGGCCGGGTCCGCGGATTCCCCCGCCCTCACCCAGCGGATGACGTTCTCCGCCGTCGCCGGGGACGTCCGGCGCGACCTGGTCCAGTCCCAGGTGTTCCTGGCCCTCGTCGACATCGCGGATCCCAGCCGTCGGGCCGTGCTCCGGCTCGCCCTGACCGCCACCGCGGCCCAGCACGACGCCGTCGTCGACGACTTCCGGTCGTTCGTGCGCAGCGTCCGCCCCGACCCGGGCGAAGGGGCCTGACCGTGGGCCGTCTCTGGGACAGGTACATGGGCACCATGCGGCCGGACGACGGCGCCCCGGCGGCGCCGGCCACGGAACTGCGCGAAGCGCTGCTCGCGCTGACCGGCACGGGCGTGCCGTTCGGCGTGCGCGAGACACCCGGCGAAGGGGCGCACCTCCTGGCGGAGTGGCGGGTCATGGAGCCCCCCACCGGTTCCGGCATGACCCGGCGGCAGGTGGAGCGGACCTTCAAGATCTGGATGCGGCTGCTCCCCGAGGAGCGCGAGGTACGGGCCATGGACGAGCAGTGGGCGGTCACCCGCGCCGGGAACCCGCCGGGGCGGACCGTGCAGCGCGAACACGGCCGCGGCCCCATCCGCCTCGTGCAGAAGGAGTGGACCTTCGAGAAGGGGGCCGACGGCCGCCGGCAGAAGGTCGAGACGTTCCGCCTCGACACCCGGGACATGAAGCACCCCCTGCGCGACACCGTCCTCGCGGCCGGCTGGACCTGGCGCGGAACGCGCAAGCTCTGACGGCAGCGACGGCAGCGACGGCAGCGACGGCAGCGACGGCTGCCCCGGTGCGGAGGCCGACCGTACGGCCCCACCCGCGCGGTGGGGCCGTACGGCGCACGGCGCGGCGGCGCTCCCGGGCCGGCGCCGCCCGCGCGCGACGATCCGGAAGGGGCGGCCGGGGCCGGCCGGGGGCGACTACCATCACGGGCATGGCGGACCCCGAGCAGAGCGGCCGGGCGCAGGACGACGCGCCTTCCGTGCCTTCCGCGCCCTGGCGCGTCGGCGTCGTCGAGTACCGGCAGGCGACCGGCCTCCCCCCGTACGAGCGCCACCGCGCGGGCAGGGCCCGGCCGCTCGCCTCGCGCGACGGCCTGCGCATCCACGGCACGGTCGGCCGGGTCACCTGCGTCGACGGCTCGGGCCTGACCCGTTGGACCCACCGCTGCGCCGGCCTGCCCAACGCCGCCCATGTCAGCGGGGACCGGGTCCTGGTCACCACGGACTCCCTCGACTACACCCCCTGGGGCCACCTCGGCCCGGCCCTCCTCCTCGACCTGGCGGACGGCACCCGGATCGCCGAACTGCGGGGCAAGCGCGGCGCAGCCCTCGGCGGTGGCCGCTTCCTGCTCGGCCTGGAGGGGTACGACGCCTTCCACACCCGGAAGTACGACCGCGACGCCGACCTCGTCGACTCCTGGCGCAGCTACGGCCATTACGTCATCGGCACCGGCGTCCGCGTCGTCGAGACCGACCGGAGCCTTCCGGCCGGCAGCCGTGTCGTCCGCCTGCTGCCCGGCGGCGTCATCGAACGCGGCCCCCGCCTGACCGGAGCGTCGGCCGCGCGGCCCGTGGTCCTGGAGGACGGCACCATCCTCGTCCTCGACGCGGGGGTGCTGCGCGCCGTGGACCGCCGGCTCGGTGCCACCGTGCTCGCGGAGCTCCTGCCCGCCACCGCCGAGGAGGACCCTCGCCGGACGGTGTCCCTGCGCCGCGACGGCGGGAACGTCACCGCGGTCATCGCCGAGCCGCGGCCCGGTCACCCGAGCCGGTACACGGTCCACACCTGGACGATCGCCCTCCACCCGCCCCGCGGCTGAGGCGGGGCCGGGCCGAGGCCGGTCGCGGCCTGCCCGGCCGTGGAAGTCGGTTGACATGGAGTGCACTCCAACACCTAGCGTCCTGAGCAGACGAACTCGATCTCAGGAGGCATCACCATGACCGACCTTCCCACCCGGCACCTGGGCGAACTGGCCGTCTCCGCACAGGGACTGGGCTGCATGGGCATGAGCCACGGCTACGGCACGTCGGACGACGCCCAGTCGATCGCCACCCTGCACCGTGCCCTCGATCTCGGGGTGACCCTCCTGGACACCTCCGACTTCTACGGCGTCGGCCACAACGAGGAGCTGATCGGCCGGGCCGTGGCGGGACGCCGCGACGAGGTGGTGCTGGCCACCAAGTTCGGCTTCGCCAACCGCCTGGGCGAGCCCACCCTGGTCCGCGGTGACGCGGCCTACGTCCGGCAGGCGTGCGAGGCGTCGCTGCGCCGCCTCGGAGTCGACCACATCGACCTCTACTACCAGCACCGGGTCGACCCGCGGGTGCCGATCGAGGAGACGGTCGGTGCGATGGCCGAGCTGGTCCGGGAGGGCAAGGTCCGCCACCTCGGACTGTCCGAGGCCGGCGTGCAGACCATCCGGCGGGCCCACGCCGTGCACCCGATCGCCGCGCTGCAGAGCGAGTGGTCGCTGTGGACCCGGGACCTGGAGGCGGAGATCGCGCCGGTCTGCCGCGAACTCGGCATCGGCCTGGTCCCGTTCTCCCCGCTCGGGCGCGGCTTCCTGACCGGGCAGTACCAGTCGGTCGAAGGGCTGTCCGAGAACGACATACGGCGCACGCAGCCGCGCTTCGCCGACGGCAACCTCGAACGCAACCTCGCGATCGTCGCGAAGCTGAACGAGCTGGCCGCGGCCAAGGGGGTCACCACCGGCCAGCTCGCCCTGGCCTGGGTGCAGGGCCGGGGTGCCGACGTGGTGCCGATCCCGGGGACCCGGCGGCAGCGCTACCTGGAGGAGAACCTCGCCGCACTCGCCGTGGAACTGTCCCCCGAGGAGCTGGAGGCCATCGAGGCCGCGGCGTCGCCGGACCGGATCGCGGGCACCCGCTACGACGCGAACAGCCTCACCTTCGTCAACCACTGAGCCCCACACCGCCGACCGGCCCGCGCGCCCCGGGCCGCCACGCCGGTCGGCCGTGTCCACGCGAACGTGTGAGTTGAAGGCGTCCGGGCCCGGAGGGCCGCCCCGCGGGCCAGACTCGTCATTGCCGACCCCCCTCCGGCGGTCGCACCACGGTTTGCCGGAAGGCCGTTGCTCCTGAAGGGAGCCATGCGTGAGCGAGATCCCCGCTACCGGGACGGGTACGCAGGACCTCTGGCCCGTCATCCAGCGGCTCGCCGCGTCCTTCGCGCGCCGCGACGGCGAGCGGGGGGTGTCCGCGGAAGAACAGTGGACCCTCCAAGTCCTCAAGATCGGGGAGGAGTTCGGGGAGGCGGCGCAGGCCGTGATCGGAGCCCGCGGCACCAACCCGAGGAAGGGGTACAGCCACGGCTGGCCGGACGTCCAGGCGGAGGTCGCGGACACCGCCATCACCGCTCTGGTCGCACTCGCCCGGATGCGGCCGGACGACGCGGCCGCATACCTCGCGGGTCACCTCGCCTCGAAGTCGGCCAGGTTCCTGCCCGGCCCGCAGCAGCAGCCGCCGCCCGACGACCGGCCGGAGCCGGAACCGCACCGGTGACCGGCCGCCGGCTCCGTTCCCCACGGAGTGGTACGCCCGCCTCGCCGTCCTTTCCTCGCCGGGCGGTGACGGCGCTCTGACCGCCTGACCGCTGACGGCCGGTGAGCCGTCGGCCCTCCTCCGGTCAAGCGGCGGGCTACGCTGTGCGCATGCCGCCCCGCCCCCGGACGCGCCCCACCGAGGAGCTGCTCCACACCGTCGAGGACCTTCACGCGCTGCGCTTCCCCCGGCAGGAGGAGCGGGCGGGGGACCGGTGGGGCGGACCCGGGTACCACCTGGTCGTGCTGGTGGAGAGCCAGGACTTCTGGGAGGACCGCGACACCGGGCTCGTCGAGGAGGCCGAGGCGGGGGTGGAGGCCGATCGCGCCGCCCTGGCCGAGCTCCTCACCCGACGCTGGGGAGCACCGGCCACGGTCGACCTCGGCGCCCGCGCGGGCTCCGACGGTACCGGTGCCGGTACGCACACCGATCCCGATCCCGATTTCGACGCCGAGGAGCCGGAGCCGATCGGGTTCCTCTCCGGGGTGACCTCCACCCTGCAGGTGTGGCTGCCGGGCGGGTCCGGCCGCTGGGTCGGCCTGGCCGTCGGCCAGGCCGATGCCGAGTGGCCGCTGCAGCTGCTCGCCGCGTTCGGGGAGTCGTCCGCACTGCCGGGATGATCCCCGCCCGGCGACCGGCCAACGGCCGGGGGCCGTTGTCAGACCCGTGGTGCAGGATCAAGGACATGAAGAGCCTTTACGCCGATGAGGCGCTGTCCAGCATGTCCGGCCGCGACGACTACGAAGCCGCTCTCGGCCGCCTGCGCGATGCGTCGCGGGCGTACTACGGCGACGGTGACAGCCCCGTCGACGACGCCACCTACGACCGGCTCCGCCTCGCCGTGCTGGCCTGGGAGCAGGCGCACCCCGACGAGGTCGCCCCGGATTCCCCGACCGGTCTGGTCGGGGACGGCGCCGCCCCGGCCGGAGACGTCGCGCACACCACCCGGCTGCTCAGCCTCGACAACGTCTTCGACCCGGCCGGCCTCACGGCCTGGGGCGCCTCCCTGCAGCGCCGCCTCGGCCACGAGCCCGCCGGCGGGTTCACCGTCGAGCCGAAGATGGACGGCGCGGCCGTCGCCGCCCGCTACCGCGCCGGCCGGCTGGAACGGATCGTCACCCGGGGCAACGGCACCCACGGCGAGGACGTCAGCCACGTCATCGGTACCATCGAGGGCCTGCCCGAGCGACTGCCCGTACCGCTCACCTTCGAGGTGCGGGGCGAAGTCCTCTTCACCCAGCAGCAGTTCGAGACCGCGAACGAGGTCCGCGCCGCGCACGGCGCACAGGTCTTCGCGAACCCGCGCAACGGCACGGCCGGCACCCTGCGCGCCAAGGACCGCCCGTACCGGCTCGCGATGACCTTCTGGGCGTACGGGGCGGTCGAGCTGGACGGCATCGCCTTCGCACCTGCCGGCGCCACGCACGCCGAGGTCCTGGCCGCCGTCACCGAGGCCGGGGTGCAGACCACCGCCGCCACGCCCGCCGGGCTGCACGTCGTCGCCACCCTCACCGAGGCGCAGCGGAAGGTAGACGAGATCGCCGCGCTGCGTCCCGTCCTCCCGTTCGGCATCGACGGGGTCGTGATCAAGGCGAACGACGCGGCCGAACAGGCCGCGGCCGGGTTCGGCAGCCGGTTCCCGCACTGGGCGACGGCCTTCAAGCTCCCGGCCGTCGAGCGGCAGACCGTACTGAAGGACGTGGTCTGGGACGTGGGCCGCACCGGCGTCCTCGCCCCGACGGCCATCCTCGAACCGGTGGACATCGACGGATCCACCGTCACCCGCGCCACCCTGCACAACCCGGCCGACATCCGCCGCCGCGACCTCCACCTCGGGGACACCGTGACGGTCTACAAGGCCGGCGACATCATCCCCCGCGTCCAGGCCCCGGTGACCGGCCTCCGTCCCGCCGGGGCGCGCGAGGTGCCGCTGCCCACGGCGTGCCCGAACTGCGCCGGCGAGATCAACAAGGACCAGGAACGGTGGCGCTGCGCCAAGGGCACCGCCTGCGCACTGCCCGCCCTGATCGAGTACGCCGCCGGACGCGACATGCTCGACATAGACGGCCTCGGCAAGACGTACGTCAAGGCCCTGATCGACTCCGGTGACGTCGCCGACGTCGCCGATCTCTTCACCCTCACCGAGGAGCAGCTCACCGTCGCCTCCGGCAGCGCCAAGCGCGGGGCCAGACTCGCCGAGCAGATCGAGGCCGCCAGGTCCCGGCCGCTCAGCCGCGTCTTCTGCGCCCTGGGCGTACTCGGCACGGGGCGGAGCATGTCCCGCCGCATCGCCGCGCACTTCGAGACCATGGACGCGATCCGGGCGGCCGACGCCGCCGCCCTGCAGGAGGTCGACGGCATCGGCGGGGAGAAGGCCCCGGTCATCGTCGAGCAGGTCGCCCTGCTGGCGCCCGTCATCGACAAGCTGGCCGAAGCCGGCGTGAACATGAAGGAGCCGCGGGAACCGCGCCCCCTCACGGAGGGCCCCCTGGCCGGGCGCACCGTCGTCGTCACCGGCAAGATGAGCGGCCCGCTGGAGACACTGGGACGCTCGGAGATGAACGCCCTGATCGAGAGGGCCGGCGGCAAGGCGGGCAGCAGTGTCAACTCCAAGACCGCCTACCTGGTCTGCGCCCCGTCCCCGAGCGGAAAGCCCAGCTCGAAGGCGGTCAAAGCCGCGGAACTGGGCGTCACCGTCCTCACCCCGGAGGCCTTCGCCGAGCTCGTCGCGGACCACCTGGCCTGACCCGGGCCGCGCGGTCCGCCCCCGTCCGTGGACCCGGACGGGGGAACGGGGGCCGCCGGGCGCGTACCGCACGGTGTCACGGCGGCGCGCCGCGACGGGTGCGGTGAGGATCGGGGCATGGGCTTCGTACTGCCGGTCCTCTTCGCTCTGTTCGCGGCGTTCAGCAACGCCCTCGCGACGGTCCTCCAGCGGAGGGCCTCGCTCACGGTGCCGCAGAGCGACGGCTTCCGCTTCGGGCTCGTCCTCGATCTGCTGCGCCGCCCCGTGTGGATCGGCGGGATCCTCGCGGTGATCGCGGCCGGCGTGGGCCAGGCCGCGGCGCTGGCGACGGGCGCGCTGTCCCTCGTACAGCCGCTGTTCGTGCTGGAGCTGCCGCTCGCCCTGCTGATCGCCTCGCTGGTGGGGCGCCGCCGGCTGCCGGGGGTGCTGTGGCTCGCCGTGGCCGCGGTGGTGGCGGGCCTGGGGACCGTACTGGTGGCCGCCTCGCCCACGGGCAACCGCACGCACGTCCCGCTCGACCGGTGGGTGATGGCACTGCCGGCGTGCACCGCGGCGGTGGCCGTGCTCGCGGCGGCCGGACTGCGGCGGCCGCCGGGCCGGATGCGGGCCGGATGCCTCGGCGCGGCCACCGCCGTCTGCTACGCCCTCACGGCGGCCCTCATGAAGTCGGCGGTGCACGCGCTGAGCGAGGGCGGCGTCGGGGCGTTCCTGACGACCTGGGAGACCTACGGCTTCGCCGCGAGCGGCATCTGCGCCGTGCTGCTCCTCGAACACGCCATGCAGGGCGGGCCGCTGGTGGCCTCGCAGCCCGCCCTGACCCTCGGCGACGCGGGCGTCAGCGTCGCCCTGGGGGTGCTGCTGTACGAGGAGCACCTGCGCACCCATTGGCGGCTGGTCCCCCAGCTGCTGGGTCTGGCCCTGATCTGCGCGGGGGTGCTCGCCCTGGCCAGGTCCGGGGCCGGTGACGGGCCCGGCGCGCCCTGAAGTCGCGGGAGGCGCCGCAGGGACCGGCCGTATCAGGCCGCGTCCCGCGGGAACTCGGTGGAGGGCGACCAGTCGACGGGATCGGCGGGGACCGCCTTCGGGGTGATACCCGTCATGGACTTGAACACGTGGTTGTAGTGGGACTGATCGTGGAAACCGGCGTGCTGAGCGACCTTCGCCAGCGGCATGCCCGTCCCTTGAAGCCGTAGCGCGTGGCTGAGCCGCAGGATGCGGGCGATGGCGGAGGGGGTGCGTCCCACCTGTTCCCGGAAGCGCCGTTCCAGGTGCCGTGTGCTCCAGTAGGTCCCGGCCGTGAGCTCCTTGACCTTCACCCGGCCGTGCGTCCGGTGCAACTCCCGCCAGGACCAGGCCACCTCCGGCGAGACCGCCGGCCCCCGGCCCACCAGGGGCAGCAGCAGGGCGTCCAGGATCCGCACCTGGCCGTCCCACGTGGCGGATTCGAGCTGCTCCGGCAGGTGCCGCAGCGCGGGCGGCAGCAGGTCGGCGGGATCCAGGTACGGCAGGTCCCAGTGGTGCATGGGCGTTCCGAACAGGCTGTAGGCGCCCATGGGGGTCATCCGCAGCACGATGCCCCGGACCCCGCCCCCGTGCCGGCCCACCAGGGCGCTCGTGAGCGGAAGATCGGCCCGGTGAAAGCAGCTGACGCTGCGTTCCGGATCCGCCGTGTCGAACGTGTGGACGGGGGAGCCGAACCCGAATCCGATCGTCGCGACGGTGTCGGGCATCACCAGCCTGTTCTGGTGATGGCCGGGACCGTATTCGTAGCACGCATAGACCTCAACGGAAGATCTCAGGCCGGGTGCGGGCAGGGTTCGCCATGCCTTGAAGGAATGGGTCCGGCTGGAGGTCGAGCGCGCTGGGCGCATGAATTCACTCTCCTGGGCAGGAGGTTTCCGGGGTACGCACATGCTGTACCAGTCCCATTCCTCCGAAAAGGAGATCTTGAGCCAACCGGGCTGCCGAATCCATGCGCTTCCCGCGGAACCCGATCATCCATATCAGGTCGCGTCCGTACAAGACGATCGCCGTCACCCGTGGTCATCCTGAAGCGCACGGAAAGACCGGGCCGCCGGGCCCGGACGGGAGAGGAGGAGCATGTCCACGTCGCTCGACCCGAGTGACATCGCCATCGTCCGCGCACCCCGGGCCATGGCACTTCCGCACGACCCGTCCGTCCACTTCTCCATGGACGACAACGACAGCGACGACAGTGGCGGAGCGGACTGGTTCACCGTCCAGGACGACACCGACTGACGAACACGAGGAGACACCGCAATGGGCAAGAACCTCGACCCGCAGGACATCACGGTGGTGCGCCCCGCCGGCACCCTCGTCCCGCCGCACGACAACAGCAACCACGAAGGTGACGACAACGACAGCAACGACTCCGGCGGTCACGACGGGTGGTTCGGCGACGACACCGACTGACGCACCGGCCGCCACCGCAACGGAACCGAATCCCCGAGGAGTTCGAAACCTGTGACGACCGTTACGGGTCGGGGGGCGGCTGCGCGCACCGCGCAGCCCTCTTCCGCCCTCTGCCGACTCATTCACCCGACGGACCCGGAGGAATTCCGGAACGAATACTGGGAGCAGCGCCCCCTCCGCATCCCGAGGAACGACCACCGGTATTTCGCGGAATTGCTGACCCTTTCCGACGTCGATGCGCTGCTGAGTCGCTCCGGGCCGGATTTCTCCAACGTCCGGGTGGTCTCCGAGGGCCAGGAGACCCCGGTGTCGACGCTGGGCGGTACCGACCGGCTGGAAATGCTGTACGAGCGGTACCGCTCCGGTTCCACCATCGTCCTCAACGCGCTGGAACGGCGCTGGGACCCCCTCACACGGCTGACCACCGAGCTGAGCGCCGAAGTCGGTGCCCGGTTCCAGGTGAACGTCTACCTCACCCCCGGCGGGCGGGCCCGCGGATTCGATCCGCACTACGACAACCACGACGTCATCATCCTCCAGGCCCACGGCACCAAGAGCTGGCGGCTGTACGGCATGCCCGACGCCCTGCCGCTGCGCAGTCAGCGGTACGGCGCGGCACGGCCCGTCCCCGAGGTGGAGGAGGAGTTCGACCTCGAACCCGGCAGCGTGCTCTACCTGCCCCGCGGGACGGTGCACGCCGCGACCTCGACCGATACGGCTTCCCTGCACCTGACCCTCGGCGTCCATCCGGTGCTCTTCCCCGCCCTCCTCGGCGAGGCCGTGCAGGACCTGGCGGAGGACGACGAGGCCCTGCGCAGGGGACTGCCCATCGGGTTCGCCTCCGACGAGGGCCGCAGGCGGGAGGCCGAGCGGATGATCGAGGGGCTGCTGGAGACCGTACGCACCCGGCTGACCCCACGGGAACTGACGGACCGCGCCGTCACGAGGGCCGTATCCATCGCCCCGCCCGTACTGCGCGGCCACCTCACCGACCTGGAGCGGACGCCCCGGCTCGACGGCGACACCCCCGTGAGGCTGCGGCCGGGCCTGCGCTGGCGGGTGTCCCTCACCCACGAGCACGTGGAACTGGCCTTCCACAACAAGACCGTCCGGCTGCCCCGCCACGTCGCCGACGAGGTGCGCTTCGTGGTGGAGAGCGGACACGACCCCTTCACGGCGGCCTCGATCACGGGGGACCTGGACCGGCCGGGCCGCCTGCTGCTCGTGCACACCCTGGTCCGCGAGGGCCTGCTGGCGGTGGGCTGACGCACGCCGTGCCCCGGAACGGCGGACCGTACCCACGCCAGGACCGAAACGAGGTGGGCCGCATGGCCACCGATCACACCGGTGCGCGGCACGTCCCGCTGCTCCGCATCGCACGGCTCTTCGCCCCCTACCGCGGCCGCCTGGTGGCCGTCGTCCTGCTCGTCATGGGCGGGGCGCTCACGGCCGTCGTGCCGCCGTTCGTCCTGCGGACGATGCTGGACGTCGCGCTGCCCGAGGGCCGGCTCGGGCTGCTCACCGTACTGGCCCTGACCATGCTCCTCCTGATCGTGGTCGGCATCGCGATGGGCGTCGGACAGGCCTTCCTGTCGGCGTCCCTCGGCCAGGCGGTCATGGACGACCTGCGCAACGCGGTGTTCTCCCATCTGCAGCGCATGCCCCTGTCCTTCTTCACCTCGACGCGGACCGGGGAGGTCCAGTCCCGGATCTCGAACGACATCGGCGGTATGCAGGCCACCGTGACCGGCACGGCGACCACCGTGGTGTCCGGTGTCACCACGGTGGTCGCCACCCTGGTGGCGATGTTCTCCCTGGACTGGCGCCTGACCGCGGTGTCCGTCGCCGTCCTCCCGCTGTTCGTCTGGATCAGCCGGCGCGTCGGCGGCGAACGCCGCGCCCTCACCCGCGAGCGGCAGAACCTGCTCGCGGTGATGTCCACCCTGGTCGAGGAGTCCCTCTCGGTCAGCGGATTCCTCCTGGGACGCACGATGGGCCGGACCGACACCGTGGTGCGCGAGTTCGCGAGGCGTTCGCGCGACCTCGCCGACCTGAGCGTCAGGTCCACCGCGGTCGGCCGCTGGCGCCAGTCGGCCGTCTCCATGGTGATCGCCGCCATGCCGATCGGCCTCTACTGGAGCGCCGGGGCCCTCGGGGAGCACGGGCGGCCCACCGCGTCCGTCGGTACGATCGTCGCCTTCACCTCGCTCCAGCAGGGCCTTTTCGGCCCGACCGTCACCCTCCTCCAGTCCGCCATCGGATTCCAGAGCGCCCGCGTCATGTTCGAGAGGGTCTTCGAGTACCTGGACCTGGAGAGCTCCATCAGGGAACCGGCCCACCCCGTCCGGCTCGCCTCGCCCGCGGGCCATCTGCGCTTCGAACACGTCCACTTCGCCTACCCCGGCGCGCGACCCGTCCTCCACGACATCGACTTCGACCTGCCCGCCGGAGGGAAACTCGCCGTGGTCGGGGCCACCGGCGCGGGCAAGACGACCCTCGGCTACCTGATACCCCGCCTCTACGACGCCACCGGGGGCCGGGTCACCATCGACGGCGTCGATGTCCGCGACCTGAGCTTCGCCGGCCTCGCCGAGACGGTCGGGGTGGTCTCCCAGGACGTCCACCTGTTCCACACCACCGTCGCCGACAACCTCCGCTTCGCGAAACCCGGAGCGAGCGACCGCGAACTGATCGACGCCGCCGAGGCCGCCCACCTGCACGAACTGATCACGGGACTTCCCGACGGCTACGACACGCTCGTCGGCGAACGCGGATACCGCTTCTCCGGCGGCGAGAAGCAGCGCCTGGCCATCGCGCGCACCATGCTCAGGAATCCGCCGCTGCTGGTCCTCGACGAGGCCACCAGCGCCCTGGACACGTACACCGAGGCGAGCGTCCAGCGAGCCCTCGACGCCCTTTCCGCGGGCCGTACCACCGTCACCATCGCGCACCGGCTCTCCACCATCCGCAACGCCGACCGGATCATCGTCCTCGACAAGGGACGCATCGTGGAGACGGGCACTCACACCAGCCTGCTGCACCGGCGCGGCCGCTACGCCGCGCTGGTCCACGCGGGCCCGCGCGAGGCCGGCGGAAGCGGCGAGTAGACGCGGGTTCCGCCGGATCGACCCCCGGCGGCGCGGGCGGCAGCCTGATGGGCAACCACCGGATCCGGTCCTTCGAAGAGCAGTGACCATCCGCCGGCGCGGGGGATCCGGCCTTTCGTGCCGACGGTCCTCGACGGCTCACCGCGCGGGCGGGGTGGCGCGGCCCTACGGTGGTGATGTCGTCCCGCTCCCGGCGGCAGGAGGCCGCGCCGTGAAGCCGATCCGCGTTGGGCTGCGCCGGGCCTGTGTGGCCGTTGCCGCCGCAGGTGTGCTCATCGCCCCGGTCGCCGCGGGCTCCGCGTACGGGGCGCCCGCCCCGGCCCGCGCGACCCCCTCCCCGCCGGCGGACACCGGATTCCCGAAGCTCACCCCGGCCGTCGCGGCGAAGCTCGACGCCGCCATCCTCGGGACCCTGCGCGAAACCAGGGTCCCGGGCGTGATCGTCGGCCTGTGGGCGCCGGGCAAGGGCAGCTACGTGAAGGCCTTCGGCGTGGCCGACAAGGCGACGTCCGCCCCGATGACGCCCGACCTCCTGGTCCGCATCGGCAGCGAGACCAAGACGTTCACGGTCACCGCCCTGCTGCAGCTCGTCGACCGGAAGAAGGTCGGCCTGGACGACCCCATCGGGCGGTACGTCGCTGGAGTGCCGAACGGTGACCGCATCACCCTGCGCGAGCTCGCGGGGATGCGCAGCGGGCTCTTCAACTACAGCGAGGACCCCGCCTTCGACAAGGCGTTCGCCACGGACCCCGACCGCCCCTTCACCCCGCGGGAGTTGCTCGGGTACTCCTTCAAGCACCCGGTGCAGTTCGCCCCGGACGCCGAGTTCGAGTACTCCAACACCAACCTGATCCTGCTCGGCCTGGTGGTGGAGAAGATCACGGGCCGCCCGATCGGCGACGTCATCGCCCGGGACGTCCTGAAGCCGGCGGGGCTGCACCACACCCTCTTCCCGGCCGGCGCGCAGTTCCCGACGCCGCACGCACGCGGCTACACGAACCAGACCGCGAGCGGAAAGATCGAGGACTCCACCGACTGGGACCCCTCCTGGGCCTGGTCGGCCGGAGCGATGATCTCCGACCTCCAGGACCTGCGCAGCTGGGCGAAGACCGTCGCCACGGGCACCCTGCTGACGCCCGCCACCCAGGCCGAACGCCTCAGGACCCGGTCCATCGGCATTCCCGGCGCCGGCTACGGCCTGGGCATCTTCGACGTCCAGGGCTGGATCGGCCACAACGGGTCGATCCCCGGGTACGAGACGCTGACCGTCTACCTGCCGGAGGAGAAGGCGACGATGGTCGTGCTGATGAACACCGACGTCACGGTCGGCGGCCAGGAACCCAGCACCTTCTTCGGCGAGGCGATCACGAGCGTCGTCACCCCCGGCCACGTCTACCCGGGTCGCAAGCCGTCCGTGTCCACGGGCCGCTGACCGCCCGGTGCGCGGGACCGGATCCGTGCGCTATGCTGATCTTGTTCTCGCAGCCGTGGAAACACGGTGGTGGGACCGGCGTTGGTGGTCCAAGGAAAGACACCCCACTTCCCGTGGGGGAATGCAGGTGCAAGGCCTGCCCAGCGCTCGACCGAAAGGCCCCGGCCTCCTCAGGGAGGCCGGGGCCTTCGTTGCGTTCGCCGAGACGGCGGTGCGGGTCAGCGGGCCGCGCCGAAGTCCTGCGTCCAGTACTGGCCCGGCTGCGCGAGGCCGACCCCGATCTCCTTGTAGGAGCAGTCGAGGATGTTCCGCTTGTGGCCCGGGCTGTTCATCCAGCCCTCCATGACCTTCGCGGCCGTGGGGTAGCCGTAGGCGACGTTCTCGCCGTACGTGCTCCACACATATCCGGCACCGGTGATGCGCCGGCCCGGATCGGAGCCGTCGGAGCCGGTGTGGGACATGGTGGCGTGGGCGGCCATGTCGGCACTGTGGTCCTGCGCGGCCTTGGTGAGCCGGTCGTTGACGGTGACCGCCGGACATCCGACCGCCGCACGCTCCTTGTTGACGAGCGCGACGACCTCGGCCACGGGGCCGGAGGGTGCCGCGGAGGCCTCGGGAGCCGCGGGGGCGGCGGGGGCGGCGGGCGCCGCCGTCTCGGCCGGCGGCTGCACGGGCTGCGGCGCCTGCGGCTGCTCCGCGGTCGGCGCGCTCTCGTCCGCGGGCTCCACCGGCGGCTCGGAGGCCGGCTCGGCGACGGGCTGGGCGGGGGCCGCGGGGGCGGCCGCCTCGACCGGGGCTTCCACGGGCGGCTGCGAACCCGGGCCCCCGAAGCCGGGAGCGTCGTCCCAGGGCCGGCCGTCGTGCCGGGCGGCGCCGGCCGACGCGGGGCCGGAGCCCTGCGGGCCCAGGCACGCCATGGCGGCAGAGGGCACACCCACGAGGGCCAGGGCCCCGAGGGTGACGATTATTTTCCGATGGTGCGTCTTCTTACGGTGCTTCCGCATGCCTGACCTCACTCGGTGATCGCGAACCTTCCGGCGCCGGACCGCGAGGACGCCGGAGGAGCCGCCATTCTTAGAAACCCGGCAGCGGCCTGGCAAGCCGTGGTCCCGGCACCGCCGGGGGACGGGAGGCTGCGGCTTGAAACGTCCGGAAGATCGTGCATGTCCTTGCGGCGGCCGGTCGGGCACGCATCTGACGCGGCACTAGGACCCCTCGCCACCAGCCGCGTTGCCCCGAACAAGACAGGAGGCTCTGATTCCGTTTCTGGCAGAGGCCGGAATGTCCACGTGAAATAGGTACAAAAGCTGAAATGTCGGCGACGGTGCAGCCCCTGCCGGGCCGCCCGGGCCGCCGAGTGGGGCGTGACGCATGTCACGCGTTCGCAAGGGAACCGGAACGCCGCGGCGCCCGGTGGCCCTGCGGCCGGGTGTCACCGGCCGCAGGGGTCGCGGGAAGCGCCGCGGGGGCCACCGGTGACGCCGGGGCCGTCAGATGCTGAGCCGTTCCACCAGCCTCCGCATGGTCTCGAAGGCGGGCTTGGGGGTGTAGTCGTCGGTGGTGAGGCCGAACCGGTGGAAGAGGTCCGGGCCGGCGCTGTCGGCGTCGCGGAGCGCGAAGTGCGTGTACCCGCTGAGGCCGAGTTCCCCCGCGCGCGCGGCGACGACGCCGAGCAGGGTCTCCACGACCTCGGCCTGGCGGAGCGCGGGCCGGTCGGGGCCGGTGGGCCAGCCGTGCTCGGTGATGTGCAGGGGCAGGTGCCCCAGGCCGGCCGGAGCCAGCACCGCGTCACGGTGGTGCCGTAGCAGCCCTTCGACGGCGGAGGCGAGACCGGCGGCGGCCACGGGCCGGAAGACGTCGGGGAAGAAGTCCAGCCCCACGTAGTCGAGGTCGGCGACGAAGCGTGCGCCGCCCAGATCGGTCAGGTCGCCGGCGAAGGAGGTGTCCGGCCCGAAGAGCGGGGTGGTGTTGAAGCCGATGAGCAGGTGGGTGAGCCCGAGCGCGCGGGCCTGCGCCCCGGCCGCGGACACCCCGCGCACGATCGCCTCGCGCACGCGCGGGTAGTAGCCGTCCAGCAGCGGGTTGGACGTGACGTTCGGTTCCTCCGCGACCTGGAGCGTGCGCGTGACCGCGCCGTACTGGACGACCAGTTCCCGCAGGAAGGCGCAGTAGCCGTCCACGTCCCCGGAGGGGGACCGGTACTGGGCCACCAGGTCGAGCCGGCGGCCCCGGACCGCGTACCGCCCGGCGTCGGCCGGTGTCGCCGTCGGATGCGGGCCGCCGAGCCGGGTGGCGTCGTCGAAACCCACGTACGCGCGTACGAGGAACGGGCGGTCCGCCCGGCCCTGGAGCCGGTCGAGGGCCGCGGTCACCCGGGCGGGGTCGTCGGGCGGGCCGGTGGTCAGACCGCCGCTGTCGTCGCCGCTGAGTCCGCCGGGGTAGATCCCGAAGAGTAATCCCCCGGGCGTTGTCGCTGTCATGTCTTCGCTTTCCCTTCGTTCTGTCCGGTCCCGGTCCCGGCTTCAGCCGGCCGGGGGCCAGGTCAACGCACCGGTGCCGATGTCGTCGAGGACGGTGTCGATCCACGCCGTCTCGGCGCGTGCGAGGCAGAGCGCGTACTCGGCCTCGATGACGAACAGCCGGGGCGCGCCGGCCGCGAGGGCCTCGGCGAGGCGGCTCTCGTCCGCCGCCGTGCGCTCCCGGAGGCGCCCGACGCGCTCGGTCAGCGCCTCGGCGGCGCCGTCGGGTCCCAGGGCGCCCAGGTAGGTGACGGCTCCGAGGAAGCGGGAGAACTCCCGCTCCGGGTTGCGGATCTGGGAGTCCAGCCGCCGCACGAGTTCCTCGCGGCCCGCTCCCGTCAGCTCGTAGACGGTCCGTTCGGGCCGGTTGCCCGAGCGCTGCTGGCCCCGGGCGGTCACCCAGCCGGCCTCGGCCATCGCGGCGACGGTGTTGTAGAGGGTGCCGCGCGTGATCGCGGCGGCATGGCTGTCGCTGCGTTCCCGCAGCTCGGACAGCATCTGGTAGGGGTGTGCGGCCTGTTCCAGGAGGAGGCCCAGCACGGCCAGCACGATCGGGTTGTCCAGGGCTCGACGAGGCATGGTCGAAATCTATCAGTCCAAATAGACTATTGGTGAGGGGTGAAGGAATCTCCGCTCGGGGCGAAGGACGGGCGAGGCGCGGGCGGACGGCGCGGGTGGAGGTGCTTGATGGTCGCGACGGTCCCAGGCCGGCGCGGCGCGCGAGAGGTTCGCGCGGGCCCCGGCTGCCCGAGGCGAGCAGGAGGAGCCCGACATGTCCGTGGCAGAAACCGAGGTCGACGTCCTGATCGTCGGGGCCGGGCCGGTCGGGCTCACCGCGCGGGCGCTGCTGGAGCGCTGGGGCGTGCCCACCCTGCTGGTCGAGAAACGCCGGGCCCTGTCGCCGTTTCCCCGCTCCCGGCTGGTCAACGCGCGCTCGATGGAGATCTACCGCCAGCTCGGCCTCGCCGACGGCATCGCGGCCCGCGCCTTCGCGCCGGAGTTCGGCCGCATCCGATTCCGCGACACCTTCTGCGCGGGCGATTTCGCCACCGCGCCGATGGCCGGGGTCAACGCGCCGGTCCCGGAGAGCCCGGTGATCGGCGTGGTCACCTCGCAGGACCGGCTGGAGCCCGTCCTGCTCGCCGCAGCCGAGGCGCGGGTGCGGTTCGCAGTCGAGCTCGTCGGCCTGGCCGAAGGGCCGCGGGACGTCCTGGCCACGCTGGTGGACCACCGGCACGGAGGGGCGCGCTCGCGCGTCCGCGCCCGTTACGTGCTGGCCGCCGACGGAGCCGATTCCCCCGTGCGGCGACGGCTGGGGATCGGGACCACCGGCCCCGGAGCGCTGGGCGCCTTCACCACCGTCGTCTTCGACGCCGACCTCGGACGATGGTGCGCCGACCGGCCGGCCGGCGTCTACTTCACCGCGCACGGCTCCTTCGCCCCGCTGTACCCCGAAGGGGGCTGGGCCTGGTTCGGGCCCACCCCCGAGGATCCGGCGGACGTCGACTGGCCCGCTCTCCTCGCGCGCGCCCTCGGCCCCGGCGACGGCGTACGCGCCGACGTGCTGCGGGTCCAGCACTGGGTGATGAACGCCTTCGTCGCCGAACGCCTGCGCAGCGGCCGGATCCTGCTGGCGGGCGACGCCGCCCACGCCGTCCCCGTCTTCGGCGGCCTGGGCATGAACACCGGCCTCGCCGACGTGCACAACCTGTGCTGGAAACTGGCCGGTGTCCTGCGGGGCTGGGCCGGCCCGGGCGTACTGGACACCTACGAGCCCGAACGCCTGCCGGTGGCCGGCCGGACGCTCCGCCGGACGGTGGCCAACACCCGACGCGCGCTCGACGTGCAGGGGCGGCGCCGCGAGCAGCGTACGGCCGGCGGTCCGGCGGCGCGGCCCGGAGAGGTCGAACTACCGTGGTCGGAGGGGTTCTTCGCCCAGCTCGGTCTCGTACTCGGCGTCGCCTACCGCTCCGGCGCCGTGCTCGGGGGCGACGGCACGGCTCCCGACGCGGACGACGTGGCGACCGGGGACACGGACGGCGGGCACACGCACGACGCCGACGACACGGATGACGCCGACGGCGCGGACGACGCGGACACGCACTACGTCCCCACCGCGGAGCCGGGCCACCGCATGCCGCACCTCTGGCTCACCCGTGACCGCTCCACGCTCGACGCCTTCGGCCCGTGGTTCACCCTGCTCACCGCGGACCCCGCCCTCTGGGCGCGCCAGATCGCCCCGTCCTGGCCGTTGCGGATCGAGCCGCTCAGGGGCGAGCACGCGCAGCGCTGTGGACTCGCCCCGCACGGAGCACTGCTCGTCCGCCCCGACGGCCACATCGGCGCCCGCTGGCGGGGCCGCCCGCCGAGCGCCACCAGCCTCCACGACGCGCTCACCACGATCACTTCCGCGCCCCGCCCCTGACGGCCCCGAACGCACCCGACCCGTCAGCCCCGGCGGAACCGGCGGCGGACACCGGACGGGCGGGCGCCGGGCGCCGGCGGGCTCTCGTCGCCGAGTGCACCCCGCGCGCTCCTCCGCCGGGGTGGTTCCCGGCGCTCCGGCGGGCGTGGTGCGGCACGTTCCGCGGGGTGCGGGCGGTGCGCGGGACGAAGCTGTGCGCTGCTTCCCGTACGACGCGCGAGGACCGGAGGTCCGTACCCCCATGACCCACGCACACCCCAGACCGGCGCAGCCGCGCCGCAGACCCGGCGGGAGGGCCGGGCTGCCGGCCGCGCTCGGCCTGGTACTCGTACTCCTGCTGCCCGGCACCGCGCTGGCCGCCCCGGGAGACCTCGACCCCACCTTCGGCCCCGACGGCCGGGTGACGACCGTCTTCCCCGGGTTCGCGGAAGGCCACGACGTCGCCCGGCAGGCCGACGGCAAGCTGGTCGTGGCGGGCCTGAGCCAGGACGGCTTCGCGCTCGCCCGCTACAACACCAACGGCACCCTCGACACCACCTTCGACGGTGACGGCCGGGTGACCAGTGACTTCGGCGGTGGCGCGCACGTGGCCAACGCGGTGGCGGTACAGCCCTCGGACGGGAAGATCGTCGTGGCGGGCACCACCGAGGTGCCCGGGGAAGGAGGCGGCTGCTGCTTCTTCTCCGTGGCCCGCTACAACACCGACGGCAGCCTGGACGGCGGATTCGGCGACGGCGGCCTCGTACGGGTCGACGAGTTCGGCGGGTCCGCCGACGGCGCGGACGTGGCGGTACAGCCCGACGGCAGGATCATCGCCGGGGGCAAGGGCGGCGGTGGCGGCTTCGCGCTGGTCCGCCTGACCACCGACGGAAGCCTCGACCCGAGCCTCGGCGGGGACGGGGCGGTGGTCGCGGGCTTCACCCCGGCCTCGCCCCAGGACGCCGGGGGCACCGCCCGCGGCATGGCCCTCCAGCCGGACGGCAAGGTCCTCCTGGTCGGCTACGTGGGCAACACCGCCTTCGACATCGGCGTCGCCCGCTACAACACCAACGGCACCCTCGACACCACCTTCAGCGGCGACGGCATGGTCACCGCGGACTTCGGCGGCACCGAGTTCGGCAACGCCGTGGCGGTGCAGCCGGACGGGAAGGTCGTCGCCGCGGGTGACGGCGGCGCGGGCATCGCCCTGCTGCGCTACAACGCCGACGGCAGCGCCGACACCGGATTCGGGACCGGCGGACGCCGCTCCGTCGGCTTCCCCGGCGACGGCGGAGGCGCTTCCGCCCTGGCGCTCCAGCCGAACGGAAAGATCGTCACCGCGGGGCAGGCCGACGACCCCAACAGCTCCGAGGCCAACGACTTCGGCCTGGCCCGCTTCAACACCGACGGCACCGTGGACACCGGCTTCGGCGGCGACGGCTTCGTGGTCACCGGCTTCGGGGACTTCGACGCCGCGCGCGGGGTGCTCGTCCAGCCGGACGGGAAGATCGTCGCAGCGGGCTACACGGCCGGCTCCGCCTTCGCCCTCGCCCGCTACGAGGGAGGCGACGGCACACCCCCGCCGCCGCCGAGCGCCAACCTGTCGGTGACGAGGACCGGAACGACCACCGTCAGCATCGGAGACCGCGCCTCGTACACGGTGCGGGTCTCCAACTCGGCGTCCTCCACCGCCACCGCGACCGGCGTCAGCCTGTCCGACACGCTCTCCGGGGCCGGTGTGACCCTCACCTCGGCCACCCCCACCCAGGGCACCTGCACGACCACGGCGACCGCCGCCACCTGCGCCCTCGGCAGCCTGGCGCCGGGCGCGAGCGCGACGGTCACGGTCACCGCCGAACCGCGGGCCACCGGCACGCTCACCGGCACGGCCAGGGTCAGCGCCACCCAGCCGGACCCGGCCGCCTCCGACAACACGGCCACCTCCACCACCTCGGTGAACAACGCACACGGCTGCACGGTCATCGGCACCAGCGGAACCGACACCCTGAACGGCGGCTACTTCAACGACGTGATCTGCGCGCTCGGCGGCAACGACACCGTGCGCGCGAGCTACGGGAACGACACCGTCTACGGCGGCTACGGCAACGACAACATCGACGGCGGCTTCGGCGACGACACCCTCGACGGCGGACCCGGCAGCGACACCCTGACCGGCTACTACGGCAACGACCGCCTCACCACCACCGACGGCGTCGCGGGCAACGACACCGCCAACGGCGGCAGCGGCACCGACACCTGCACCACCGACTCCGGAGACATCCGCATCAGCTGCCCCTGACCCGGGGCCCGATCGCCCGTCGTGCCGTCGCCGCCCCCGCGGCGACGGCACGCGCGCGTCCGGTCCGGTCCGGTCCCGTCGCGTCGCGTCGCGTCCCGTCTCGTCCGGTCCCGTCCCGGTCAGCCGGCCGGGACCGTCACCGTCGGGGTGTTCCACCCGGAGACCCGCAGCCGCGGCGCGGCTCCGCGCAGGTCGCCCGTCCGGTAGGTGGCCGCCAGCGTCGCCGACTCACCCGGCCACAGGCTGATCTGGTTGTCGCTCCACCGCACGGGCAGGACGGGCGCGCCCCCGGCGCCCACCAGATGGACGTCGGTGAGCAGGGCCGGAGTGTTCCCCGTGCCCGCGTGGCGCACGGTCACCGTCGTCGTGGACGTCCCGGACCCGTCGTCCCGCGTCGTCGAGGCCGTCGAGGAGACGGCCGTCCGCGCCATGGTGTTCAGCCCCGTCAGATCGGCGTAGGAGGTGGTGGGCGTGTGGTACCAGTCGGTTTCCGCGTAGTCGAGCACGTCCGCCTCGGTGGACAGCCAGTAGACGTTGCGGCTCACCTCCCGTCCGGCGCGGTCGGTGAGCAGCAGCCGTGCCAGGTAGGTGGTGGACAGGCCCGGGACCGAGGCGGGGACGGTGAGCGCGGTCGTGCTCGCGCCGTCGCCCGCGACGTCGAGCCCGGTCACCGTCCGGTCGTACGCCGGCCTGCCGTCCGTGCCGAACAGCGTGACCCGCGCCGTCAGCCCGGAGGCCCCGGACGTCCGGTTGTTGACGACGGTCACCGCGCGGTCGTCGTAGCCGTACTGGACGTGCAGGGGCTCGTTCGCCTTCTTCGCCCCGAAGTAGGCGCCGCCCTGGTCGAGGTAGCGGTCCACCAACTGCCAGTGCAGCGAGGTCCAGCCGCTGTTGAACATCCAGTAGACCACGCCGGTGGACGGCTCGGAGGCGTCCTTGGCGTTGCGGGCGTACGCCTCGAACTGCGCGCGCACGTTCTCGTACTGCGCCAGCTGCGCCTTGCGCACGTAGTCCTCCAGCCCGGTGGGGGGACCGTAGCGGTTCGACAGCGCGTCGTCGTACAGCCCGAGCGTCGAGAAGGTCGCCGAGGGGGAGCGGTGGTACTGGGCGGCGGACGGATCCTTCCAGAGGGTTTCCAGCTCGGCGGGCGACATCATGCGGCGCAGCGTGTCGAGGGTCGGGACGTCCGGGCCGGCGCTGGTCTCGGAGTTGAAGCCGGTGGCCCCGCCCTGCCGCTTGTCGTACCAGTACGAGGGCGGGACCCAGTCGTACGGGCCGGTCATCTTCATCCCGGAGTTCCCGCTGATCGGCGAGGAGGCGTCGGAGGCCGCGGGAATCACCGGGGCCGTCCAGTCGGCCGCCTTCAGGGCGTCGAGGTACCCCTGTTCGATGGTCCGGTTCGGCGCGAAGTCGCTGCCGATCAGGAAGGAGGCGATGCTGGGGTGGTGGCGCAGCCGGGCCGCTTCGGCGGCCATGGAGGCCTTGGCCACCGGGTAGTCGGCGGCCTCCCACCGCTCGCCGGCCTCGGTGCCGTTGACCTCCCCCTCCCACTTGCCGCAGCACTCCCAGCCGGGAAGCGTCAGGATCCCGTACCGGTCGGCGAGGTCGAAGAACTCGTCGGGTTCGAGGTGCCCTTCCAGCCGGAGGGTGTTCAGACCGAGGTCGAGGGCGTACCGCAGCCGGTCCTCGACGTATACCGGGTCCCAGCGCAGGAACTCGTCGGGGGACCAGCCGCCCCCCTTGATCAGCAGCGGGCGGCCGTTGACCTCGTACTGCCGGGCGCCGTCGGCGTTCAGCGGGGCCCGCACCTCACGGATCCCGAAGGACTGGTGCGCGGTGTCGGAGGGTGTGCCGTCCACGGTCGCGGTCAGGTCGAGTGCGTACATCGGCTGCCCGCCCATCGAGGCGGGCCACCACACGCGGGGCGCGCGCAGCCGGAGCGCGGGGTGGTCGGCGGGGGAGAAGACCACCGTCCTGGTCTCGTGGGGCGCGAGGGTGACGCTGCGGCTGACGGCGGCCGGACCGGCGGTACCGGACACCGTGGTGGTGACGGTGGCAGGAGAGTCGTTGCGCACCCGGGCCTTGACGGTGAGGTCGGCGGAGGACATCGACGGCAGGGCCAGGGAGGTCACCACGTGCGCGTCGCCCAGGGCGACCGGCCCGCCGCGGCGGACCGACACGTCCCGGACCAGGCCCATGTTCCCGTCGGGCGGCGGTTGCAGCCAGTCGAGCCAGCCCATCGTGAGCCGTTTGCGCGGATCGTTGGGCCGGACCCGGAAGGCGACGGTGTTGGTGCCCGCCGTGATCAGGTCGGTGACGTCGAGTTCGTGCCGGGTGTACGCGCCCGCGACCGTGGCCGCCGGGGAGACGAGGCGGCCGTTGACGAAGACGTCGGCGGCGGAGACGACCCCGCTGAAGTCCAGGTACGTACGCAGGGCCGGGTCGGTGACGACGAAGTCGGACCGGTACCACCAGGGCACGGTGAAGTCCGCGGCCCGGACCTCTTTGAGACGGGTGGAGTAGAAGGGGTCGGGGTGGACACCGGCCGCGAGCAGGGCCGCGAGGACGGTGGAGCGGGAGCCGGCCGGATACCAGCCGGCCGTCGGATAGCCCGGCCCGGAGACGGCGGACCCCGGGTCCGCCACCTTGGCGGTCGACTGGATCGCGTACCCGGACAGGACGGTCCGGTGGCCCGGTACCGAGCCCACCCGGGTCGCCGCGGGCCCGGGGGCCGGCTGCGGAGCGGGCGGCACGCGGGACGTGCCGGCGGTGAGGGTCAGGAACAGGGCGGTGACGGCCAGGGTGGCGGTCCGTCCGCGCAGGCGGCTGCGGCGGTGGAACAAGGGGGGTCCTCCCGCGGGGGACGGGGCCGGGATTCCGCGCGGTGCCGAGTCTGCCACGGCCGGGCACGCGGACGGCGGCGACAGCCCGTGGGGCGCGCCCGCGAGTACGGGCCGCGCGCCGACGATGGCATCCTGGTGTGCGGTTTCGTGGCCGCTGTCCGGCCGGATTGATCCTCGTCGGCCGGGAGTGCCCGCTGAACACCGTCATAGCCGAGTCGCTGTCGCTCGCCCTGTTGCTGGGCGTGCTGGCCTTCGCCGTCGTACGCCCGCGCGGGCTGCCCGAGGCCACCGCCGCCGTACCGGCCGCCGCGGCGCTGATCGGGCTCGGGGTGGTCTCCCCGCAGGCCGCGTGGGAGCAGACCCGCGAGCTGCTGCCGGTGGTCGGCTTCCTGGCGGTGATCCTGGCGCTCGCCCGGCTCTGCGCCGACGAAGGACTGTTCCGGGCGGCCGGTGACGCGGTGGCCCGCAGGTGCGGGAGCGGTCCCAAGACCCTGCTGGGCGGGGTCTTCGCCGTCGCCGCGGTGATCACCGCCGCACTGAGCCTGGACGCGACCGTGGTGCTGCTGACCCCGGTGGTGTTCGCGACGGCCGCCCGCATCGGCGCCCGGCCCCGGCCGCACGTGTACGCGACCGCGCACCTGGCGAACTCCGCCTCCCTGCTCCTGCCCGTCTCCAACCTGACCAACCTGCTGGCCTTCACCGCCAGCGGCCTGTCCTTCACCCGCTTCGCCGCCCTGATGACCCTGCCCTGGCTGGCCGCGATCGCCGTCGAGTACGCGGCCTTCCGCCGCTTCTTCCGGGCCGACCTGGCCGCCGTACCGGCGGAGCGGCCGAGCACCGGGGAGGACGCCGCGCCGGTGCCCCGGTTCACGCTGGTGGTACTCGCGCTGACGCTGGCGGGATTCGCGCTGGCCTCGTTCGCGGGGGCCGGGCCCGCCTGGGCCGCCCTCGCGGGCACCCTCGTCCTGGCGGGCCGCGCGCTGGTCCGGCGCCGCACGACGCCGCGCCGGCTCGTCGCCTCCGCCGCACCCGCGTTCTGCCTGTTCGTCCTGGCACTGGGCGTCGTCGTACGGGCCGTGGTCGACCACGGCCTCGGCGACGCCCTCGCCACCGTCCTTCCCGCGGGCGACTCCTTCCCCGCCCTGCTGGCCACGGCCGCGGTCGGCGCGCTCCTGGCGAACCTGATCAACAACCTGCCGGCCGTCCTGGCCCTGCTCCCGCTGGCCGCCCCGGCCGGCCCCGGTGCCGTCCTCGCCGTGCTGATCGGCGTGAACATCGGCCCCAACCTGACCTACGTCGGCTCGCTCGCCACCCTGCTGTGGCGGCGCATCGTCCACGATCACGACGACCGGGTGGCCCTCGGAGAGTTCAGCCGCCTCGGACTGCTGACCACTCCGGCAGCGCTCGCGGCCGCGGTGGCCGCGCTCTGGGCCGCACTGAGGGTGATCGGCGCCTGAGCCCGGCCGGATCCAGGGACCCACGGACCTCGTGGTGCCCGGCGGGGCGCGGCCGGAGCGGGGCGCGGGCAGGCCGGACACCACCAGGTCCGGGGCGCGTCCGGCGGCGCCGGCCGGGGCCCGGGGCGAGGGGGCGGGTCGCGCGCCGGTCGGCGCACCGCCGAGGGGTGGGACGGTGCGCGGGTCGGGGGAATCGGCCGCCCCGCCGCTTCTTGACTCGTGTAACCTCCGACGTAGGCAGGTACGAACCGAGCACGAGGAACGTCGAGCGACGTCATGGCCGAAGAAACCCCCGTCCCCGCCCCGATCACCAGTGCCGACGTGGCCCGCCTCGCCGGTGTGTCGCGCGCCACCGTCTCGTTCGTGCTCAACGGCACCCAGGGCCACCGGGTCAGCGAACCCACGCGCGCACGGGTCCTCGACGCGGCCCGTCGGCTCGGTTACGTCCCCCACGCCGCCGCCCGGTCCCTGCGCGCCGGACGCAGCAACCTCGTCCTCCTGCCGGCGTCGGTCTCCGCGATCGGCCGCCTCGTGAGCGAATGGGTCGACGACCTGTACGGCGAACTCGACCGCCACGGCTACACGGCGGTGCTGCACGCCGGTCGGTTCACCGACCCCGTCGAGGCCGCGCGGGCCTGGGCCGAACTGCGCCCGGCGGCGGTCATCGCCCTCGACGGCGACCGCCTCACCGCCCCGGCCGCCGACCTGCTGCGCCGCGCCGGGGTCCGCGGGGTGCTGGCCTTCGCCTCAGGTTCCGTGCCCGGTGTCCACACCGTCGGCTTCGACCACGCCCACATCGGCGCCACCGCCGCCGAGCACCTCATCGCCCGCGGCCGCACCCGGATCGGGGTCGTCATGCCGCGTGAGCGCGGCCTCGGCACCCTCGCCGGGCCGCGCCTGGCGGGGGTCGAGGCGGTCGCCGCCCGCCACATGACCACGGTCACCCCGGTGGAACTGGCCTACACCCGGGAGTCCGCGACCGGGCTCGCCCGGCGCTGGAGGCGCCTGGACCTGGACTCCGTCTTCGCCTACAACGACGAGTACGCCGCGCTGCTCCTGCACGCGCTGCGGGCCGAGGGCGTCACGGTGCCCGACGAGGTGGCGATCGTGGGCTCGGACGATCTGGTCCTCTCCGGGCTCCAGCAGCCCGCGCTCACCACGATCCGCCTGGAAATGCCCACGCCCGCCCGGATCGCGGACGCCGTGCACGAGCTGATCGAGACCGGTGCGACCGGGCCCGTCCCCGCGACGGAGGCCGTCCTCGTGCACCGCCGGTCCTCCTGACCTCCTCGTCTCCGGCCGTCTCCGCCCGCCCGTCCGTCCGCCGCCCGTCCGGCCTCCCGCCCCGTGCTTCCCGCCGTCCCGGCGGCCACGGTCGCGCGCGCTCCGGACGGCGGGTCCGTGTCCGCGGCCGTAGGGTGGAACTGCCAGGAGGAGGCGCCGTGGCGGCATCGCCCCATGGCAGTGCGCGCCCCGCCACAGGGCCGGGTGCCGTCCGGCCCGCGGCCGTCCGAGAGCGGCCGCCACCGCAGGCCACGTGCCGGCGGCGGCTCCCCACGACCCCCCTACGAAGGGGAATATCCATGCGCACCAAGAACAGCCGGATCCGCCGCGTGTGCGCCGTCGCCTGTACGGCCCCGCTGCTCGTGCTCGGCAGTGCCCTCACCGCGAGCGCCGCCCGGGCGGCAGCACCGGCAGTGGCGCCTGCCGCCCTCACCCGCGCCGTGCAGCAGTCCTCCGCGAGCGAGATCCTCTCCCTGGTCAACGCAGAACGGGCCAAGGCCGGTTGTGAGCCCCTCAAGGAGGACCCGCGACTCATGCAGGCCGCCCAGGCCCATGCCGACGACATGGCCGCGAACCACCTCACCGCGCACACGGGCTCCGACGGTTCCAGTGACCTGCAGCGGATGGAACGGGCCGGCTACTCACCCGCCGGGCCCTCCTCCGAGAACGTCTCCGGACCGGGCCACCACTCCTCGAAGTCCCACGTCGACGGCTGGATGGCCAGCAACCGCGGGCACCGCGCCGCCATTTTGAACTGCACCTACAAGGAGACCGGGATCGGGACGAGCGGCGAGTACGCCGTGCAGTTGTTCGCCGTCCAGTCGCGGTAGCGGACCGATCCCCGGTCGGGCGCGGGGAGCGCGGGGTGGCGGGGCCCGGCCCGGCCGGGTGCGAGAAGGGTCAGGTCCCCGCCGCCTCCAGGTGGCGGGCCAGGAACGCCACGCTCTCCGCGACGATCGCAGGGACCTCCGGGGAGCCGAGGACGGGCGCGGACTGCTGCTCGTCCAGCTGCCGGCCGCCGAGGCGGGAGGCGAACTCGGCGTCACGGTGGACGAGTTCGGCAAGGCGGTGCGGGTGAGCGTCCCCGCCGCCTGAGCCGGGGCGCCCCGCCGATCGGTCGCCGGTCAGCGCGCCCCGACGGCCCCTCCCGCTGCGCGCCCGGGGGTGCGGTCCCGGGGCCTGGGGGACAGCGCCGCTCGCAGCGCCGGGGCGAGGACGTGGCGGGCCTGCGCCGGGGTGAGCGACGCAGGGGTGGGGAGGGGATTGAGATAGCGGGTGTAGACGAGGCCGCCGAGGATCGTCACCACGGCCGTCGCCCGCGCCGTCGCGTCCCGGCCGCCGAGGAATTCAACGAGCCGGGCCAGCAGTTCGTGTTCCAGGTACTCGCGGATCGCCTCGGCGGCCTCGTCGCCCCGGGCGGTGAGCCGGCGGAAGTCGGCGTCCTCCCACAGGGCCGTCACCGCGTCGATCAGGCGGTCGGGGAGGGTGGCCGGGTCTCCGTCGAGGACGTCGTCCACCGTCAGCGCGGTGGCGCACTGGAACTGCATGACGTCCGCGAACAGGCCCTTCTTCGAGCCGAAGTGGTACGAGATCAGGGCCGGGTCGACCCCGGCGGCCCCGGCCACCGCGCGCAGGGTGGTGCCGCGGTAGCCGTGCTCCAGGAACAGCGAACGGGCCGACGCGACGATCGACTCGCGGGTCGGCGGATTGCCCCGGGGGCGGCCCCGGGGGCGGGCGGGGGCGGCGACGTCGTTATTCATCAACGTTGAGCCTGCGTTTCGTGATCGGCACAGTCAAGGGCGTTCCACCGACCACACGAAGGGACTCCCCGACATGATGCGCATCGCGGTATTCGGCGCGAACGGTCCGACCGGCCGCCACCTCACCGAACAGGCCCTCGCCGCCGGCCACGAGGTCGTCGCCGTGACCCGCCGCCCCGGTTCCCTCCCCGCACGGCCGGGTCTGACCGTGGCCGTCGCGGACGCCACCGACCCGGTGGCGGTGAGCGCCGCGATCGACGGGACGGACGCCGTGCTCTCCGCGCTGGGCGCACGCCCCGGCGGCGGGACCGTCACCACGTACTCGGCGAGCGCCACCGCGATCGCCTCGGCCATGGCCCGCCACGGCGTCCGGCGCCTGCTGGCCGTCACGTCCAGCGTCGCCGACCCGAACTGGCACCCCACCGGCGCGCACTTCTTCAACCACGTCTTCGACCCGCTGGTGAACCGACGGCTCGCCCGCCCGGTGCACGAGGACATGCGCCGCATGGAGGCCGCCGTCCGGGAGACGGACCTCGACTGGACCCTCGTCCGTCCCTCGGGCCTCTTCGAGCACCCCGTCGTCACGGACTACCGCACGGCCGAGAGCAGCGCGGACGGCGTGTTCACCGCCCGTACCGACCTCGCCGCGAGCATGCTGCGCGAACTGGGGGAGCGGCGCTACGTCCGTACGGCCATGGGCGTCATCACCACGGCCGTGAAGCCGAACGTCGCCAAGCTGGTCTGGAACGAGGGCGTGAGGAAGAAGTGAGCCGCCCGGCCGTCCGACTCCCGTCCGCGGCAGCCGAGTTCCTCAGCCGCCCCGATCCGGGCGTCCTCACCACCCTCCGCGCCGACGGCACCCCGCACGCCGCCCCCGTCCGCTTCACCTTCGACGCCGCCGACGGCCTCGTCCGGGTGACCACCCGGGCGGGGGCGTGCAAGGCCCGGAACGTGCTGGCGGGCGGCCCGGCGGCCCGGGTCGCGCTCTGCCAGGCGGACCGCTTCCGCTGGGTCACCCTGGAGGGCCGGGCCCGCGTCACGGACGACCCCGGGCGGCTGGCCGAAGCGGTGCGGCGCTACACCGACCGCTACCGCACCCCGCCGCCCGCCCCGTCGGACCTGGTCGTCGTGGAGATCGCCGTCGACCGCGTCCTCAGCCTCAACCTCTGATGTCCCCCGAGTGTCCCCCGAGCAGAAAGCGGAGCCACACCACGATGCCCACCCTCCCCGTCCTCGGATCCACCCTCCACCACCGCGAGGCCGGCGACCCCGACGGGCTGCCGTTCGTCTTCCTCCACGGCAACCCCACCTCCTCCCACCTGTGGCGCAACGTCCTGCCCGGTGTCGCCGCGCCCGGCCGCCGCCTGCTGGCCCCCGACCTCATCGGCATGGGCGGGTCGGGCAAGCCCGACCTCGCCTACTCCTTCGACGACCACGCCCGTTACCTCGACGCCTGGTTCGACGCGCTCGGCATCGACGAGGCGGTGCTCATCGGCCACGACTGGGGTGGTGCCCTCGCCTTCGACCGCGCCGCCCGCCTTCCCGGTACCGTCCGCGGCCTCGCCTTCACCGAGACGATCGTCAAGCCGCTGGTCGGCGACGAGTTCCCGGCCGCGGGCCGGCAGCTGTTCACCCTCCTGCGCACCCCCGGGGTGGGCGAGCGGATGATCCTGGAGGAGTCGCTGTTCATCGAGGGCCTCCCGGACACCCTCGCCACCCCGCTCGCCCCCGCCGACCTCGATGTCTACCGCCGGGCCTTCCCCACACCGCACAGCCGCCGACCGGTCCTGGCGTGGGCGCGGATGATGCCGCTGGACGGCGAGCCCGCCGATGTCGTGGCCCGCGTCGAGCGCTACGGGTCCTGGCTGTCCTCCAGCCCCGACGTCCCGAAGCTGCTCGCGGCGTTCGAGCCGGGACCGGGCGCGATGACCGACCGGGGGGCGGTGGCCTGGTGCGAGGAGAACATCGCGGGTCTGGAGACGTCCCACCACGGGCCCGCCGGCCACCATTCCCCCGAGGACCGGCCGGCGGAACTGGCCGCGGCCATCAGCTCCTGGGCCGACCGCCACGGCCTGGCACGGCCCCGGCCCGTGTCCGTGGAACCGGCCGGCCACGCCCGCGGTCATGGCGCCCCGGCCGCGTGACACCCGCTTCCGCCGGGCCGGCGTGCCTGACGGGATGCCGCGAACAACATGCCGACCGGTGTCACGCCCGCCGGCCCACGCGACCACGTGGGCCGTACTGGGCGCCGCACTGCCCGCGTTGCTCACCCGCGGGGGCAGCGGCAGCGGCGCCGCCACGGGCGTCGGTACCGGTGAGCTGCTCGCGTTGGCAGCCGACTGCGTGGAGCAGTCCGGAGCCGCCTCCCCCGAGCCGGTCGGCCTCGCCGCCGCGGCGGCCGGCACCGGCCGCTCCCGGCTGGTCACCCAGTCCGCCCGCCTGCACGACGTCCGCGCAGGCCGCGCTGGAGACGGCCCGCAGGGCGCTCAGTCGACGCAGAACTCGTTGCCCTCGACGTCCTGCATCACGATGCACGAATCGTCGCCGCCGTCGTACAGCAGACGCACGCGCACCGCGCCGAGCGCGATCAGGCGGGTGCACTCGGCTTCGAGCGTGGCGAGGCGCTCTTCGCCCACGAGCCCGGTGCCGACCCTGACGTCGAGATGCACCCGGTTCTTGCCGGCCTTGCCCTCGGGAACGCGCTGGAAGTACAGCCGCGGGCCCACCCCCGAGGGGTCGCTGCAGGCGCACCACGAACCCTGGTCCTCAGGAGACTGGGCGCTTTCGTATGCGTCCCAGGTGGCGAACCCCTTCGGGGTGGCTATGGCGTAACCCAGCACCTCGCACCAGAAGCGGGCGACACGCCCGGGTTCCGCGCAGTCGAAAGTGACCTGGAACTGCTTGATCGTTGACATCGGCGCACCATAGCAGCGGGGCTCCGCCGCCCATCTCCCGGCAGGAATGCAGATGTTGCCGAGGGTGGCGACACCCCCGCCCGGTGGCACCCGGCGTGGCCGGAGGCAGCGAGGGCCGACCGGCGTCGGTCCGGGCGGCGGGCCGATCCGAGGGGCGGGGTCCGTCGGCCGACCGGGCACCCCGCACGTCCGTACGCGCGTTCGCGGCCGGTCGACGCGCGCATCCGCCTACCGGGCATTTCGGCTCGTTTTTCGCCACTCTGGGCGCAGTCGACGCCACCGGAGGGCTCCCCGCCCCGCGCTTCCGGCCGACGGCTCCCGGACCGTCTGCGCCGGGTTTCCCCTTCCTTCCGCCCGCCCCCGACGGAAAGCGTCACGATGGCCACGATGCGATTCCCCTCCGCCCACCGCGCCACGACCGGCAGCACCACCCCCTACGACGTCGGCCTGCCCGTACTGCGCCTCGTGCTCGGCACGATCATGGGCGTTCACGGCACCCAGAAACTGTTCGGCTGGTTCGACGGCCCGGGCCTGGGCACCACCGGCCGCTTCTTCGAGAAGGCCGGCTACCCGACGGGCGAGACCATGGCGGCGATCGCCGGTCTGACCGAGACGCTGGGCGGGCTGGGCCTGATCCTCGGCCTCCTCACCCCCTTGTCCGCCGCGGCGATCGTCGGCGTGATGATCAACGCCGTCACCGTCAAGTGGACCGGGGCGTTGATCGGCCTGGAGGGCGTCGAGTTCGAGGCCCTGATCATCGCCGCTGCCGTCACGCTCGCCCTCACGGGCCCGGGCCGCTTCGCCCTCGACCGCTTCCTGCCCGTGCTCCGCGACCACCGGGCGGTCTACGGAGTCCTGGCCCTCGCCCTGGCGGTGGTGCTGGCGGCCGGCGTGCTGCTGATGAGGGACTGACCCGGACCCCGGACGCCGGACCCCGGACGCCGGCCCCCGGACGCCGGACCCCGGACCTCGGACCCCGGGCGCCTCCGGTCGGCAAGATCGGCTCAGAGGTGACCGGAAACCGGCATTCGGGGAATCCTGGATGTATATCCTCGCTCTCCACCACGCGGGCGACGTACTCCTGGAGGCAACATGAGTGAGCGGCCGGTCCTTCTGCCCTACACCGACCCGGCCTTCGTCGCGGACCCCTTCCCCCTGTACGCGAAACTGCGCGAGGACGGCCCCGTACGCCACGTCCTCATCGGAGGTGGCCTGGAGGCCTGGCTCGTCACCCGCTACGAGGACGCGCTCGCCGCACTGTCCGACCGCCGCCTCAGCAGCGACGTGCGCGACGCCGCGGACACCCGCCTCCTGCAGCAGCTCCCCGAAACGGAACGCGAGTCGATGCTGAGCAACATGCTCCGCAGCGACCCGCCCGACCACACCCGGCTGCGCCGGCTGGTCTCCAAGGCGTTCACGGCCCGCCGCGTCGCGGCCATGCGGCCCCGGATCCAGGCCGTCACCGACCACCTGCTCGACGCGGTCGCCGAGACCGGCCGGGCCGACCTCATCGCGGACTTCGCGCTCCCGCTGCCCGTCACGGTGATCAGCGAACTGCTCGGCGTGCCGGTCGACGACCGCCACGACTTCCAGCAATGGACCGACCGCATGATCATGCGGGGCCCCGAGCTGCCGGATCCGGCCGTCGTGAACGAGGCCTGGCAGCACATGCGCGCCTACGTCACCGAGCTCATCCGCGCCAAACGGCAGGACCCCGGAGACGACCTGCTCGGCGCCCTCGTCACCGCCCGGGACGAGGAACAGCGGCTGTCCGAGGACGAGCTGATCGCCATGGTCTTCCTGCTCCTGGTCGCCGGGTACATCACCACCGTCAACCTGATCGGCGGCGGCATCGCCATGCTGCTCGCCCACCCCGACCAACTCGACCTGCTGCGCTCCGATCCGGGACTGCTGCCCGGCGCGATCGAGGAGTTCCTCCGCTACGACGGCCCCGTCAACCCGGGCATCGCCCGTTTCGCGCGCGAGGACGCGGAGATCGCGGGAGTGACGGTCCCGCGCGGCGCGACCGTGCTGATCGGCGCGGCCGTCGCCGACCGCGACCCGGCACGCTTCCCCGCCCCCGAACGACTGGACATCACCCGGCAGGACAACGCCCATCTCGCCTTCGGACACGGCATCCACTACTGCCTGGGCGCGCCCCTGGCCCGCCTGGAGGGCCAGATCGCCATCGGGACCGCCCTGCGCCGGCTTCCCGGACTCGCCCTCGCCGTGGCCCCGGACGAACTCCCGTGGCGGCCGGGCGGGCTGCGCGGGCCCGAGGCACTGCCGGTGACCTTCACCCCCGGCGGCTGACCGGGGTGCGCCGTGAGCCGGCGGGGGCGAAGCGGCCGGCGCTGCGGGGGCGGCGCGGTCCCCACGCCGCGTGCACGAGGCAGCCCGCCGCCGCGCCGGCCGCGTACCAGAACAGATCGGGTGCGTTGAAGGTGGATCCCAGTATCAGACGGGCGACGGCGCTGCGTTGGGCGAGCTCCGCCGGCAAAGGGCTGAGCTGCAGGAACTCGACCGCCCAGCTGATGGCCAGTGCTGTGCCCGCGGCCCGCAGGGGTGTCAGCCGCGGTGCCACCAGAACGACCAGGGAGAGGACCAGGACGGTGTAGAGCGCGTCCCCGCCGTACTTGGCCACGCTCCCCGCCGCCACGGCCCTGAGCCCCAGCCCCGCTCCGACGGTCACCACCGCGGCCCCGGCGGCCACGACACGCGTCCGGACAGTGGCAGCCGGAACCGGAACCGGAGCCGAAGCGTGTTCGCGGGGCGCGGGGATGAGGTCCATGCGGTCATCCTGCCGGACGCGCGCCGACCGGACGGCCGCCGACCGGCCGCGTCCACACCGGGCCGAGGCGGATCCCGGACGGCGGTGTAGTCCGTACCGGGGGTGGAGTCCGGCGCTCAGGGCGTGTAGGGCCCGCCCGGGCGGGCATCGCTGCCACGCTCGTCACCCATGGATGTCAGCACCTTCTACGCCCTCTTCTCCGCCACCTGCTTCACCCTGGTCGGCCTGTGGCGGAACGTGGTGCAGAGCCATCCGGAATGGATGCGCGAACCCGCCCTGCGCAGGATCGTGGGCGGGATCTACCTGTCCTTCCTGCTGCCCGCCCTGATGGGACTCTTCGCCCAGGTCGGCGGCACGGAACAGCCACAGATCTGGCGGGCGGCCTTCATCGCCCTCGCCGTGGTCGGCTGCCTGTGCACCCTGAGGCTGCTCACCCGCGCCGGTGCCCGCGGCGACCACTTCGTCACCTGGCAGCAGGCCGGTGCCGCCCTGCTCTACCTGCTGATCGCCGTCGTCGGCGCGTTCCCCGAACTCGCCGTTCACATCGGCCTGCGTCCCGTCCAGGCCGAGGCCCTCATACTGATCGCGCTGATCATCCTGGGCCACGCCCTCGTCTGGCGCTTCATGGCGGGGGAGGGCCGCCCGGCGGAACGACCGTGACCGGTGGCCCGCGGCGCCGTCGGGCCGGGCCCCGCCCCGGCGGCGCGTCAGCTCTCGCGGGCCATGACGCGCCGGGCCGCCTCGGCCTCGGCCGCGGGCGGAGACAGTTCGTCGAGGGTGTCGAGCTCGTCGTCCGACGCCAGCTCCTGCTCCCACGCCGCCGCGAGCCGCTCCTGCTCCTCGTGCGGACTGCCGGCGACGGCCTCCCGGTGCTGCGGATCCAGAGCCGCGAGGAACCGTCCGACCGCGTCCTTCGCCATGTGCCGTACTCCTTCTCGGTGGGGGAGGGGCGGCGCCGACCGCGGTGCCGCGCCCGGCCCAGGATGGCGAACCCGGCCGGTCCCGGCCGCCCGACACGGCACGCCACCACCCGAATGCCTGCCGGGACCGGGCGGTCCCCCTGCTCCCGGCCGGGTCCCAGGAGCGCGATGTGCCCCGGCCGGGCCCCCGTGGCGGGCCCGGCCGGGGCGCGAACGTCCAGCGGGTGCGGGCGCCATGGGGCTGCTCTAGCGTCGAAGGAGGGAGGGGCGCCCTGCCGAGCCGGTCCGGTACGGGGCCGGGCCCGGCGGCCGTCGCCGGCCGCGCGCTCGGCGCCGTTCCCCGGCGGATCCGGCACGCCCACGCGCCGGGCCGCGAGACGACCCCGGAGAGCAGGTACGTCCCATGCGCACGTCGACCCGTATCGCAGGTGTCCTCACCGGCCTGACCCTCGCACTCGGTGGCGCTTCCTTCGTCGCCCCCGCCGCCCACGCGGACGTCACGGCCTGCATCAACCAGGTCGAGCGGGAGCTGCAGGGCGGCGAGGCCCCGGACTCGGTCCGGATGGCGTGTTACGTCGGGCTGACCGGTGACCAGGCGCAGTGCGTCCGCGGCCTCACCGCCGGCGGCGTGACGAACGGCACCGCGGTGAGCGCGTGCCGGGTGGCGCCCGAGTAGGCGCTGCCCCCTCCCGCAGCAGACCACCGGTGCTGGCGGACCCTGCCCGGACTGCTGCGCGAGGCAGGCCCGACCGACGTCAGGGCGGTGGCGGAGGGACTCGCCACCGACGAGGAGATCGACCGGCACCTGGCGAACGTCGCCACCGGACGCCTCGACCTGGCCACAGCCCCGATGATCTCCGCGATCTACGCCTGGGGCCGCCGCCCGTAACCCCCGGAACGCGCCCGGCCGGTGGCCGTCACACCCGGGAGGCCCCATCCGGCCGGACCCGGGCCAGTACCCGGTCCGCCAACTCCCCGGGAGACAGGGAACCGTCCAGGAACACGGTGCCGCCGGGCAGCGCACCGGCCGCGCCCACGCACGCCTCGATCCTGCCCTTGGCCCAGTGCCGCACCCGCTGCTCCCGCTCGGGATCGTCCGGGAAGAAGGTCCGGCCGTCGATCCGCTGCTCCAGGGTCTCCCGCGGGACCGTGAGGAAGAAAGACGATCAACGCGATCCCCCCGCCCCGGCCGTGTCCGCTTGTCGGAGCCGGTGATGCGGATCAGCATGCCGTGCGGCCGGGGCGGGGCCAAATCCTCCGTGCGGCTTCGGCGTTCGCGGTAGGGGCCCGCCGGGCCGGTCAGGTGCGCGGGCCCGTGTCGAAGGTGGGCGGCTTGACGCCGCTGACGCACCCGGTCTTCGGGGCCGTCGGGTCGTTGAGGAACGAGAGGGTGATCTCCTGCGCGCACGGGGACGCCGCGAAGGTCACGTGGGCGACGTACGGGATGGTGACGGCCGTGGCCCGGCTCAGCGTGCGGGCGGCGTACTCCCCGCTGCGCGCCCCGGTCTGGGCGTCGAACCCGCCCGACAGGACGAGGGTGGGGATGGCGCTGCGCGTCACGTCGCGGACCGAGCGCGGTGCGGCGGGAACCTTCCAGGCGTCGCAGTCGGCGTGGAGGAAGGTGAGCTGGGGAGCGTTGACCTGGACCGAGCGGGGGAAGGACGGGAACGCCGCCCGTCCGGCCCGCAGGGTGTCGGCCTCGCTCTCGAAGGGCACCCACTCCCGGCAGAACACCCCGTACGCCAGCCCGTGCGAGACCCGCCCGATCGCCTGGGGGCTGAACTTGGCGCCCGCCCACTGCTCGGCGATCCGCCGGGGGTTGCCGTGGGCGAGCTCGTCGAGGGAGCGGGGTACGCCGGCCGCCACGTGGGTGGCGGAGGTCATCCAGTTGACCAGCGTCCCGCCGTCCAGCACGACCTTCACCGGCTGCGCACGGCCCGGCACCTTGACGGTGGTGGTGACCGGTTTGGCTTCGAGCTGACGGACCAGGTGGTCGAAGGTGGCCGACAGGTTCGGGTAGCGACGGTCGCACGCGGGCTGCCGTGCGCACGCCCGGAACAGGCCGTCGAAGCCCTGGCGGGCGCTGCTCCAGGTCAGGGCGGAACCGGCGGTGGACGGCGGCAGGATCCCGTCGATGCCGACGGACCGGATCCCCTGGGGGTGGTCGCGCATGTAGATGAGGGCCAGGTCGGTGCCGTAGGAGATGCCGAACACGTTCCACTGCGGCAGACCCAGCGCGAGGCGCAGGTCCGCGTAGTCGGTGGCGCTCTCGGTGCTGTCGTAGGCGCTGAGTTCGGCTCCGCGGCCGATCAGCTGCTCCCGGCAGGTGCGCGTGGCGTCGACGTGCAGGCGCTGCGTGGACGGCGCGTCGTAGACCAGGCCGACCGAGCGAGCGGCGAACTCGTCGATGCCGGGGCACGTCAGCACCGGGTCGGCCGAGTACGTGCCGCGCTGTGACATGAGGATGAGGTCGCGGTCGCGGTTGAGCCCGCCGTCGACCGCCAACTGGGCCTCCCCGACGGAGTCGTCGCCGGGGCCGCCGGCGAACCACACCACCGGGTCCGGCTTCGGCCGCTCCGTGGCCGCGGGCACGACGGCGACACCCAGGCTGATCTTCCGGCCCCCGGGCTCCGCACGGTTCTCGGGCACGGTGAGCGTCCCGCAACGGGCGCCCTTGAGGGCGGGAATCGGGTCCGGGGTCTTCGGGCAGGGGCCCGGCTCGTAGTGGGCGTCGCCGACCGTGCGCGGGGTCGTGCCGATCGCCGTTCCGGCGGCCGGACTCGGGCCACCGACGGCGCCGTGGGCGGGAGCCGCCACGAGGCCGGTGACGAGGATGCCGGTCGCCAGCCCGGCCGGCACGGCACGCAGGCGCCGTACGGCGCGGCGGCGGCGGGGTGCTTCGGTGGGTCCCATCAGGCCTCCCGGTCACTTCGGAGCGATCCTGAGCGGTTTCGGTGCGAGGTCGGCGACGCGGGGACGGTCACGGCATCGAGAGGGCCCGTCCGGGGGCCAGGGCCGCGGAAATGCGTTCGGCGATGGTCTGGGCCGAGTTGCCTTCGGGGCTCTTGGGGCCCTTCGTCACGGACACGGAGATGGCGAGTTTCCGGGCGGGCAGATAGGCCTGGACGGCCGCGTAGCCGGAGAACGACGGGTTCGTCAGGATCCAGCCGTCGACGACTATCACTCCCAGGCCGAAGTGCCGGGCCGCGGTGTTGGTCAGCAGACAGACACTGGCCGGGCAGGACGGCGTCGCGTGGCCCAGGCCGACGGTCCCCGGGTCGAGTTGGGTCCGGAAGGATCCCGCCGACAGCAGCTCCCCGGTCCCCACGCCACGCGCGGACCGGTCGAGGTCGCAGATGTCCTGCACCAGGACCGCGCCGCGGGCCGTGGTCCACGAGGGGTTCCAGAAGGTGGACTCCTCATAGGTGCCGCGCTCGGAGGTGAAGGAGTGCAGGACGGGGTCCGGGATCTGAGGTGTGTACTGGTTGCTGGTCGCGGTCAGCCCGAGAGGCTTGAACACGCGCTGCGTGAGCAGCCGGTCCAGCGGGAGGCCGCCGATCTTCTCCAGCGCGGCGCCGAGGATCGCGAAATTGGCGTGCGAATAGTCCCAGTTGGTCCCCGGCCGGTAGAGGAGGGGCTGCTTCGTCGCGATCGCGATGACCTCGGCCGGCGTCCACTGGCGGAACGGGTCGGCCTTGAGCTCCGCGAGGAAGGCGGGGTCGGTCACGTAGTCGTGCAGGCCGGAGGTGGAGCTGCCGAGCATCCGCAGGGTGATGTCCGAGCCGTGCGGTACGTCCGGCAGCCAGCGGGACACCGGGTCGTCGAGCGAGGCCTTGCCCTCGTCGACGAGCTGGAGGAGGACGATGCCCATGTAGACGATCGCCACGGAACCCGTACGGAAGCGCATCGACGGTTGGGCCGGGACGCCCGTCATCGATGTGCCGAGAGCGGTGGTGAGCACGTCCCGGCCGTCGGAGGAGACGCGCAGCACCACCGAGTTCAGCCCGAGTTCCCGCTGGGACCGCCGGGCGATCGCGAGGACCGTCCGCGCGTCGCCCCCGGCCGGTTCGGGCGATGCGGCGCAGGCCGCGGACGGTACGGGCGCGGCCTGCGCCGGGCCCGTGGCGACCCCGGCCGGCAGGACCGTGCCCAGCAGGCCGGCGATGCAGAGCAGCACCGTACGCGTCCGCCTCATCCACTCAGTATGGGCGGACCCGTCGGGCGGCGCGCGCGGTGCGCGGCGGACCCGGTCAGGCAGGCTCCGAGGCCGCCCGCGGGCCGACCGGGAGCAGGCGGCCGCCGGTGAGCCACAGCAACTCGCCGGCGGTGGTGGGGAACACCGTGTGCGGGGTCCCCGCGGCCGCCCAGATCCGGGCGTGGCCGGTGAGCGCCTCGTCGACGACGGTGGGCAGGGGGCGGGGGTGTCCGACGGGGGCGACCCCGCCGATGGCCTGCCCGGTGGCCTCGCGGACCTGCTCGGGGGTGGCCCGGCGGAGTTCGGGGCGACCCCACCGGGCGGCGAGGGCCGTCGTGTCGACCCGGTGCCGCCCGCTGGTGAGGACGAGGACGGGCTCGTCCCCCGAGAGGAACACCAGGCTGTTGGCGATGGCCCCGATGTCGCACCGCAGGGCCTCCGCGGCCTCGGCGGCCGTCCGGGCGGAGCGGTCGAGTCGGCGCACCTGTCCGGGGACGCCGGCCGCGGCGAGGGCGCGGGCCACCTCCGCTGACCGGGCGGGCAGGGCGGACGCGGACGGCGGGGCGGGCGGGGCGGGGGTGGCGTGCTCGGGCTCCACGGGGCGCTCCTTCGGCTGGGCGTTCCACATACAGAACGTTCTGTATGTGGAACGATAGGGTGAGGCGCGGAAGCGCGGCAAGTGGATCGAGCGGGGCTCGGGGGGAAGGAGGCGTCGCGTGGATCTGGCGGCTGAGGTGGGCGCCCGGGTGCGGGCACTGCGGACGGAGCGCGGGATGTCGCTGTCGGAGCTGGCCCGCAGGTCGGGGATCGGCAAGGGCACGCTCTCGGAGCTGGAGAGCGGACGCCGCAACCCCACCCTGGAGACGCTCTACGCGCTCACGACCGCTCTGGAGCTCCCGCTCAGCACGGCGCTGCACACGACGGGGCTGCCCGCGCGGCTGTCGGGCGCGGCGGTGGACGCGGTCCTCACCGAGCGGTTCGAGGATGCCGCGGCGGTCACGGAGACCTACCGGATCCGCATCCGCGCCGGATCGGTCCAGGAGTCCACCGGGCACACGGCCGGGGCGACGGAGCACATCGTCGTCCTGGGAGGGACGGCCCACGTGGGCGAGCTCGCGGCGCCGCCCCGGCGGGTCGGGCCGGGCGAACACGCCGGCTGGGCGGCCGACGTACCGCACCTGTACGGCGCCGCGGAGGAGGACGTCGACGCGCTCCTCGTGGTCCGCTACCCCCGCCGGGCCATCTCGTAGCGGTACGTGGCGACATGGTAGAAGTGGGCGTCGACGGCGGGTTCGAGCAGCGGTGTTCGGGGTGGGCGTGCGGATCGGTGAGCTGGCGCGGCGCAGCGGGGTGAGCGAGCGTTCCCTGCGGTACTACGAGACGCAGGAACTGCTGCGCGCGGAGCGCACCCCCGGCGGCCACCGGGACTACGGCGAGTGGGCGGTCGACCGCGTCGTACGCATCCAGACCCTCTACGCCGCCGGTCTGAACAGCAGGAAGATCGCACAGCTCCTGCCCTGCATGCGGGACGCGGACGGCAGCCCGAGCGAGGTCGCCACCCCGCAGCTGGTCGACGAGCTCACCTCGGAACGCGACCGGATCAACCGCCTCATCACCGACCTGGTCCGCTCCCGAGACGTCCTGGACGAGGTGATCGACACGGCCTCGCGCGACGCGGCACCGGGAGGGGGCCGCGCGTAGGGACGGCGCAGTTGCGGCTGCCGCGGCCCGCCGCGCGCTGTCCTGACAGGACGCCAGGAAAGGGCCCTAAAGGGGGTCGGGCTCGGCCGTCAGGAGGGCGAGGAGACCCGGGAAGCGGGCCTCGATCCCGGAGCGTCGCAGCGTGGCCATCCGGCTGTTGCCCCGGTCGACCTGGCGGATCAGGCCAGCCTCGCGCAGAGTGCGGAAGTGATGGGTGACCGTCGCCTTCGAGACGGGCAGCGCGAAGGAGGCGCAGGTGCGTGCCGCGCCTTCCGGCGCCGAGGCCAGTTCGCGCACCACGCGGCGGCGCAGCGGATCGGCCAGCGCCGACAGCACCTTGCCCAACTTCATCTCCTCGACGGCCGGATGGCCCTCCTCGTCGGGCATGGTGGCGACATCCTTCCGTAGGTACGGATTGAATCGTACCTCCTGTGGCTGCTACCGTCGGGTAGGTACGAATTCAGTCGTACCTATCTGTGGGGGAGAACTCTGATGGACCAGCTCGTCACGCTCGTCGGCACCGCCCGTCCCAAGCCCGAACGCGCCGAGGACCTCAAGCGGTTGCTCCTCTCCTTCGTGGAGCCCACCCGGCAGGAGCCGGGATGCCTGGAGTACCACTTCCACGAGGACGGCGGGCAGCCCGGCGTCTTCGTCTTCTACGAGGTGTGGCGCAGCCGGGCCGACCTGGACGCCCATCTGGCGCTGCCGCGCCTGAGCGACTTCTGGGAGCACCGGATGGACTACCTGGCCACCGACCTGGAGCTCCGCTTCCTGGAGATGCGCAGCCCCTACGGCCACTGACGACCTCGCGACCGACGGGCGGCACCGGGGTGCGCCGGCCCGGCGATGCGGTCGGCCGGCGAGGGCCGGGAAAAGATGTGGCTCGCGATGTCGAGAAGCCGTGCCCGGCTCCGTCCCCGCAGTGAACGCGACCACAATGGGTCGCACCCGCACCGCACCGAGGAGAGCCATCATGGCCAAGTACCTGCTGCTCAAGCACTACCGCGGCGCCCCGACCCCGGTCAACGACGTGCCCATGGACCAGTGGACGCCGCAGGAGATCTCGGACCACGTGCAGTACATGAACGACTTCGCGGCCCGGCTCGAAGGGACCGGCGAGTTCGTCGACGGCCAGGCACTCGCCCCCGAGGGCACCTTCGTCCGCTACGACGGCGAAGGCCGCCCGCCCGTCACCGACGGCCCCTTCGCCGAGACCAAGGACCTCATCGCGGGCTGGATGATCATCGACGTCGACAGCTACGAACGCGCCGTCGAGCTGGCCGGGGAACTCTCGGCCGCTCCCGGGGCGGGCGGGAAGCCGATCCACGAGTGGCTCGAACTGCGCCCCTTCCTGGGCACCCACCCCACCGTCACGGAGTGACCCTCGCCATGGACGAGGCCCGCCTCCGGAGCCTGACGCCCGGCGTGCTCGCCGTCCTCGTCCGCCGCGGAGCCGACTTCGCGGCGGCCGAGGACGCCGTACAGGACGCCCTGGTCGAGGCGGTGCGCGTCTGGCCGGAGGACCCGCCGCGCGACCCGAAGGGCTGGCTGGTCACCGTGGCCTGGCGCCGCTTCCTCGACACGGCCAGGGCCGACACCACCCGCCGGCGGCGCGAGGACCGCGTCGACCGGGAGCCGCCGCCCGGCCCCGCACCGGGAGCGGACGACACCCTCTGGCTCTACTTCCTCTGCGCCCACCCCGCGCTGACCTCGTCCTCGGCGGTCGCGCTCACCCTGCGCGCCGTCGGCGGGCTCACCACCCGCCAGATCGCCCGGGCCTACCTGGTGCCCGAGGCGACCATGGCGCAGCGCATCAGCCGGGCCAAGCGAACCGTCTCCGGCGTGCGCCTGGACCGGCCCGGCGACGTCTCCACCGTGCTGCGCGTGCTCTACCTGGTCTTCAACGAGGGCTACTCCGGCGACCTCGACCTCGCCGCCGAGGCCATCCGCCTCACCCGGCAGCTCGCGGCCGCGATCGACCACCCCGAGGTGGCGGGACTGCTCGCCCTCATGCTGCTCCACCACGCCCGGCGCGCCGCCCGGACCGCGTCCGACGGCAGCCTGGTCCCGCTCTCCGCGCAGGACCGGGGCCGGTGGGACACGCGGGCGATCGCCGAGGGCGTCGGCATCCTGCAGGCGGCCCTCGCCCGCGACCGGCTGGGCGAGTACCAGGCCCAGGCCGCGATCGCGGCACTCCACGCCGACGCGCCGACCGCCGCGGAAACCGACTGGATGCAGATCGTCGAGTGGTACGACGAGCTCGGCCGGCTGACCGACAGCCCGGTCGTCCGGCTCAACCGCGCGGTGGCCGTCGGGGAGGCCTACGGCCCGCGCGCCGGCCTGACGGCCCTGGCGGCCCTGGACGACTCCCTGCCCAGGCACACCGCCGTGGCGGCCTACCTCCACGAACGCGACGGCGACCCGGCAACGGCGGCACGCCTGTACGCCGAGGCGGCCCGCAAGGCGTCCAGCCTCGCCGAACGCGACCACCTGACCCGCCAGGCGGCCCGGCTCAACGCCCACCGCAACCGGTGACGCCCGACGCCCACCGCCGGGGCGCCGCGCACCGCGGCGCGGGGGTGTGGGCACCTGCGCGGAGGGGGAGGGGCAGGTGCCCACGGGTGACGGCCGGGGGCCGCTCGCCGAGTCGGCCGTCGATTCCAGCGTAGGCCCCGCGGCCGGACGGGCCGATTCGGGCGGGCTCAGGCCTGCGGCCTGCGCAGCAGCGCGGGAGCGGGATTCGGCAGGGGGCTGGCCGCGGCGGGGGTCAGACCGTCCAGGACCAGGGTCACGTAGCGCCGCCAGCCCCCCTCGGCCGGATCCATGGTCCACAGCACGCTCACGAGCATGCCCATGACCCGCTTCAGGTCGTCGGGCACGAGGTCCGCCCGGATCACCCCGTCCCGCTGGCCCCGGACCACCACCGGGTCGAGCGCGTCGAAGAAGCGGGCGCTCGTTTCCGCGGTGAAGATACCGGCGTTCCGCGCGGCGGTGAGTACGTGGTGCTCGTCGGCCGCCGAGGTCAGGGCGGCCTCGATCACGGTGGTCAGCCCGCGGCGCGCGTCCTCGTCCGTGAGGGCGCGGTCGATGGCGGGGAGGACGTCCTGGGTGAACTGCTGGTCCAGTACCGCCCGCAGGAGGGCCGCCTTGTCGGGGAACCGGCGGAACAGGGTCGCGATGCCCACGCCGGCCCGCCGGGCGATCTCGTCGAGCGGCACTTCGGGCCCTTGCTCGGCGTACACGTCGCGGGCCGCCCGGACGATCTTCTCGACATTGCGCGCGGCGTCGGCGCGTAGGGGCCGGGGGGTATCGGTGGGCACGGCCCAAGCCTAACAACCGAGGGCCGACCGCCAGTTCGAGTTGACACCCCGCGTGTCCTGAAGTGATAGTTGACTACTGAATAGAGGGTGCCCGCACCCTCGCATCCCCGCACCCCCGAACCGTGCCCTTAGGGATCCCGTCATGCCTCAGCCGCCCGCGGCTCCGCACACCGGCAAAGTGATCGCCACGCTCGCACTGGCGGGCGTCACGGCGGCCGTCATGCAGACCCTGGTCACTCCGCTCCTGGCCGACCTGCCGACACTCCTCCACACCTCCTCCTCCAACTCCGCGTGGGTCGTCACCGCCACCCTCCTGGTCGCCGGAGTGTGCGTGCCCATCAGCGGGCGCCTCGGGGACATGGTCGGCAAGCGCCGCATGCTCCTGGCCTGCGCCGTGCCGCTGATCATCGGATCGGTGGTGTGCGCGCTGTCCGACGGCGTCGTCCCGATGATCGTCGGGCGCGGCCTGCAGGGCGTCGGAATGGGCATGATCCCCCTGGGCATAGCCCTGCTCCGCGACGTCGTGCCCGCCGAGAAGCTCAGCTCCTCCATCGCCCTGGTCAGCGCCTCGATGGGCATCGGCGGCGGCATCGGCCTCCCGCTCTCCGCGGCGGTCGCGCAGTACGCCGACTGGCGCTTCCTGTTCTGGGGCGCGGCGGCGCTCGCCGCCGCCGTCGCCGGCATGATCCTGGCCTTCGTCCCCGACGTCCCGGCGGGCGCCAAGGGGCAGCGCTTCGACTTCGTCGGCGCGCTGGGCCTGGCCGTGGGCCTGGTGTGCCTGCTGCTCGCCGTCTCCAAGGGGGCCGACTGGGGCTGGGGCTCGGCCGCCACCGTCACACTGTCCGCCGGTGCCGCCGTGGTCCTGGCCGCCTGGGGGTGGTTCGAGTGGCGCACCACCGACCCGCTGGTGGACCTGCGCACCACCGTCCGCCCGCGCGTCCTGCTCACGAACCTCGCCTCGGTCTTCATCGGCTTCGGCATGTACGCGAGCATGCTGGTCGTCCCGCAGTTGCTCCAGTACCCCGAGGCCACCGGCTACGGCCTGGGGCAGTCGATGCTGGCCGCCGGCCTGTGGATGCTGCCCGGCGGCCTGATGATGATGGTCGTGTCCCCGCTGGGGGGCCGCCTCACCAACGCCCGAGGCCCCAAGGTCACGCTCGTCTGCGGCGCGGTCGTACTCGCCGCCGGATACGGGGTGGCGCTCCTGCTGGCCGGGACGGCGCCGGGCCTCATGGTCGCCGCCATGGTGATCAACAGCGGGGTCGCCCTCGCCTACGGAGCCATGCCGGCCCTGATCATGGGCGCGGTGCCCCTCGCGGAGACCGGTGCCGCCAACGGCTTCAACACGCTGATGCGCTCCCTGGGCACCTCGACCGGCGCCGCCGTCGTCGGCGTGGTCCTGGCCCGGATGACCACCACGGCCGGGGGGTTCACCTTCACCTCCGAGAGCGGCTTCCGCACCGGGCTGCTGCTGGGCGGCGCGCTCGCACTGGTCTCCGCGGGCGTCGCCGCCCTCATCCCGGCCCCCCGGGTGGAACCGCCCGCCACCAGGGGCGCGGAGGGGCCGGCGACGGAGACCGCAGGCGCGGCCGCGAGCGCCTGACGGGAGCCGCGCAGCGGGAGCCGCGTAACGGGAGCCGCGCGACACGAGCCGAGGGCCGGGAGTCGCGCTCCCGGCCCTCGGCTCGTGTTGCGTGGAGGGCCCCCGACCGGTGCTTCCCGGTTCAGCGGGCCGGGTAGTCCGTGTAGCCGCGGGCGTCGCCCCCGAAGAACGTGGACGGGTCCGGCGTGTTGTACGGGCCTTCGGTGCGCAGGCGCTCGGGCAGGTCGGGGTTGGCCAGGAAGAGGGCGCCGAAGGCGAGCAGGTCGGCGGTGCCGTCCTCGATCAGGGTGAGGGCCCGGTGATCGGTGGGGCCTTCGGTCGCCGGGTTCAGCACGAGCGGGCCGGTGAACTGCTTGCGCAGCACGAGGGTGGTTTCCCGGGCCTCGGGGCCGTGCTCCAGGACGTGGAGGTAGGCGAGGCCGAGCCCGTCGAGCTCCTTGACCAGCGCCTCGTACGTCGGCTGCGGGTCGGGCTCGGAGATGTCGTTGTACGTGTTCCCGGGCGACACGCGCAGGGCGGTGCGTTCGGCGCCGATCGCGGCGGCCACCGCCCGGACCACCTCCACCGCGAAGCGGATCCGGTTCTCCACCGGGCCGCCCCACTCGTCGGTGCGCCGGTTCGAGCCGGGGGCGAGGAACTGGTGGATCAGGTAACCGTTGGCCCCGTGCAGCTCCACCCCGTCGAAGCCGGCCTCCACCGCGTTGCGGGCCGCCTGGGCGTAGGCGGCGACGGTTTCCCGCACCTCGGCCCCGGTCAGCTCGTGCGGGGTCACGAAGTCCTTCATGCCGTCGCCGGTGAACAGCTGTCCCCGGGGGGCCAGTGCGGACGGGGCCACGGGTACGAGGCCGTCGGGCAGCAGCGACGGGTGGCCGATCCGGCCGGAGTGCATCAGCTGGGCGAAGATCCGGCCACCGGCCGCGTGCACGGAATCGGTGACCTCGCGCCAGGCCGCCACCTGCTCGGCGCTGTGCAGCCCCGGGGTGAACGGGTAGCCCTGCCCGACGGCGGAAGGCTGGATGCCCTCGCTGATGAGCAGGCCGGCGGAGGCGCGCTGGGTGTAGTACTCGGTGACGAGGGCCGTCGCGACGCCACCCTCGCCCGCGCGGCTGCGCGTCATGGGGGCCAGGGCGATCCGGTTGGACAGGGTGACGCCGGGAATACGGACCGGTTCGAACGCGCTGGTCATCTTCGCCTCGCAAAGATAGAAGATAGTTGGTCGGCCAATGATTGGCTGTGGATGCAGCGTACCCCATTGCTTGGCCGACCAATCAAATAGGGCCGACGGGTAGGATTCGTGTGACGGCGGCGGGTCGCCGCCTCCAGGGGCGACGGTCGGTGACCGGATCCGACACACCCCTTCAGGAGGAGCGACCCGATGACTGCGGAACCCGTTCAGGAGCCGCGCACCGCGCCGGGGTGCGTGGCGGTGCCCAGTGCCGTGCTGGACGGGCCGGTGAGTCACGCGATCAGCCGGGTCTCCCGCCTGCACCGGATCGCGGCGGGCCGGGTCCTGCGCGAACTGGGGCTTCACCCCGGGCAGGAATTCCTGATGATGCACCTCTGGGACAGCGGTGCGGTGCGCCAGTCCGAGCTGATCAAAGCGGTGGGCCTCGACCCCTCCACGGTGACCAAGATGCTCCAGCGCCTGGAGCACGCCGGCCATGTGCGCCGCCGCCCCGACCCGTCCGACCGGCGGGCCTCACTGGTGGAGGCGACGGAGGCCAGTTGCGGCCTGCTGGTCGAGGTCCGCAGGGCCTGGGGCGAGCTGGAAGGCCAGACCCTGGAGGGCCTGGACGCCACCGAGCGGGCCGAACTGACCCGCCTCCTGGGCAAGGTCGAGGCCGCGTTGTGGACGGAGCTCACCCGCGGAGGCGATGCGGGCTGCGGCGCCGCGTCCAAGGCGTCGGATCCCTGCCCGTGAGTCGGGGGTCCCGCGTCTCGGATGCGCGATCGCCCGTGAGGTGGGGCGGATCTCCGAAGGCCGCACGAAGGTGCGTACCGGAACGCTGTGCCGGGCCCTTGAGGGCCGGGCCCCCTGGAACAGCGCCTGATCACCGTCCACGACGAGGAGGCGGTCGACGGACGCGGTCTCGTCCCGCGCGGCGGCGTCACTCCCCATCGGCGTCCTCGGCGACGCGGAGGACGGACTTGCCGGGAGCGGTCCCCTCGGCCAGGCCCCGCACGGCCAGGGCGAGGTCGCCGAGGGCGTACTCGGCCGTGATGTCCACGCGGACCGTGCCGTCGGCGACGAGGTCGAGTGCGCGGCGGGCGCTGTCGGCGAGCCGCTCGGGGTGCGTCCGGGCGAGCAGGTTGCTGTTGTACGTCAGCAGCGACTTGCCCTCCATGAGGAGGGCGTCGGCGTCCACGGCGACCGCTTCGTGCGCGGTGAGATTCCCGTAGGCCACCAGGCGGCCGTGTGCCGCCAGCCGCTCAAGGCCGGCGGCACGGGTCGGGCCGCCGACCGGGTCGAGGATGACGTCGGGCCCCTCGTCGCCGAGTCCGGACGGGAAGTCCTTGCGGAGCAGCAGCTCGTCGTACCCGAACCGCGCGGCGTACCGGGCCCTTTCGGCGGTGCCGACCACACCGACGACACGGCGCGCCCCGGCCAGCCGGGCGAACTGGGCCGCGAGCGTGCCGACGGAGCCGGCGGCGGCATGGATCAGCACGCTGTCTCCCGGCCGCACCCGCCCGACGGTGTTGACCAGGTCGTAGGCGGTCGGCGCACCCCAGCCGAGCCCCGCTGCCGTCCTGAGCGGCAGGTCGCCGACGCCCAGCGCGAGCGCGGCGGGCGCCAGGACGACCTCGGCGTGGGCGCCCGAGGTCGTCAGCGCGGTGACGGCCTCGCCGACGCGGCCCGTGTCGACGCCGGCGCCGACCGCGACGACGCGTCCGGATGCCTCGAACCCCGGGACGAAGGGGCGCGGTACGGCGAAGCGGCCGTCCCGGACCATGGCGTCACCCCACTGGATCCCGGCGTAGGCGACACGGATCGCGACCTGTCCGGGGCCCGGAACGGGCGTATCGACCTCGGTGACCCGGTAGCGGTCATCGGTATCGAGAACGACGGCCTTCATGATTACAGCCTCCTGCGTCGACTCAGTATCCTTATATCCGAGGACGGTAGATGTATCAGGTACCTGAGTCAACCCATGGACCTGAGAGTTGAAGGGATGTGTGTGGTGGAAGCCCCGGTCGAGAACGGTCTCTGCGCCCGGATCAGGCGCTCGGAGCAGGCGCTGATGGCGCATCACGAGTCGGTGCTGCGCGCCTACGGGCTGACCATGACGCAGTACACCGTGCTGTTGGTCCTGGCGCGCGAGGACGGCATGTCCGGCGCTCAGCTGTCGCGGGCGTGCGGCGTCACGCAGCAGACCATGAGCAGCGTGCTGACGAACATGGAGGCCAAGGGTCTGATCCGCCGCGAGACGTCACCCGTCCACGCCAAGGTGCAGATCGCCACCCCGACCGATGCCGGACGGGACCTGCTGGACCGCGCCTACGGAGAGGTGGCCGTCCTGGAGCGCGCGCTCGCCGAGGCCTTCACGCCCGCCGAACACGCTTCCCTGTGCGAACTCCTGGAGCGCGCCACCGCCGTCCTCGTCCGGCAGACCCGTTCCGCCTAGGCGCCGCCCGGTCGAACCCGGGCCCCGCGGTGGCATCCGGGGTTCTGTCGCGACCCCGGCGTGGCGGCCGCGTCGCGGCGGGACGCGGGGGCCGGGCCGGTCGTAGGGGCACGCCCCCGTCGGCGCCCGGTGCCGTCGGGCCCGGTTCAGGTCGTCGGGCGTCTCAGTGTGGCCGCATTCCGTCGAAGACCACCTCGAAGATCCGCTCCCGGGGTGCCGGATCCGCTCCCAGCTGCTCCAGGGCTCTGCCGGTGCCGGCCAGGAGGGCGATGAACTCCGGCAGGCCCAGCTCCGGGCGGACCGCCCCGGCCCGCTGCGCCCCGGCCAGCAGATCACCCAGCCGGGCCTGGATCTCCACGGTCGGTCCCTGCAGGGACGCGTGGACGTCCACCCCGGCCGCGGCGAGGGCCTGGGCCAGCTCGTTCTTTCCCTCGGACTGCTCCACCACCAGGCGGAAGCAGGCGAAGAAGGCTTCGACGGGACCCGCCTCGGCGGCCAGTCGCGCCGTCCGGGCCGCCATTTCCTCCAGCCTGCGCACCATCACCGCCTCCAGCAGCGCCTCCTTGGTCGGGAAGTGCCTGAAGAGCGTGCCGACTCCGACCCCGGCGATGCGCGCGATCTCCTCGGTCGGTACGCCGACGCCACGGGTGGTGAACACCTCCGTGGCCACGTCCAGCAGCCTGGCCCGGTTACGGGCCGCGTCCGCCCGCAGCGGACGCTCCCGAGCGTCACCCATCCCTCTCCCGCCCTTCGCCGTCGACGGCGGAACCCTGGACAACCGGAGTCTCCAGTCCGTATCGTCGAAACGGAGTTGCCAGTCCGATTCTAGCCGTGGATCACACCGGAGGTTCGTCATGTCCGAAGCCCTGTCGCCGCGCGAGGTCTTCCAGAAGCTGATCGAAGGAATCGGTGCGGGACGGTACACGGAGCTCGCGGAGTTCTACGCCGAGGACGCCGTGGTGGAGACGGTCCTCGCGCCGGTCGGTCCGCGCCGGGTCGAGGGACGGGCCGCGCTCGCGGAGCGGTTCGCCCGGGTCGCCGCGAGTTCGCCCCTGGAACTGACCCCGGCGAACGTGGTCGTGCGGGAGACCGACGACGCGGAGGTGATCGTCGCCGAGTTCGACTACCACGTGTACCACCGGGTCACCGGACGGAGTTTCGAGGCCGCCAACATCCAGGTGCTACGGGTCCGCGACGGCCTGATCGTCAGCAGCCGGGACTACCACGACCACCTCGCCCTCGCCGTGGCCGGCGGCAACCTGCCCGAGCTGGTGGCGGCCCTGGAAGGCGCGTAGCGGCCCCTCGTGCCGCCCCCCGTGACCAGCCGTGTGCCGGCCGGAGGCTTCGAGGGGCCGCCACGCCCGGCGCGGCGTAGCCTCGTGCTCAGGGCCCAGTCGTCGTCCGCCGCCGCCGGCCGCGCGGCGAGCCGGGCCCGGACCGGACGGGACGGGACCGCGGGAGGACATGTGACCGCACTCGGTGAATCGATCGGGATCGACGCCTCGACCGTGCTGGTCCTGGGACAGGAACTCGCCGTCGAGCGCGGGCAGCCGGACGTCGCCAACGCCCTCGTCCACCGGACCGGCGACACCCTGGTGCTCGTCGACACCGGTGTCACCGAAGCCTTCCGCGCGGCACTGCGCGAGGCCGCCGACCGCGTCGGACCCTGGTCGCGGGCGCTGGTACTCACCACGCACGGCCATCCGGACCACATCGGCAACAACGACCTGGCCGATGAACTGGGCGTACCGGTCGAGCACTTCCTGCCCGCCCGGGACCTCGACCAGATCCGGGACCCGGTGGCGTACTGGACGCGGGCCTTCGAGCGCATCGCCGGACCGGCACCGGGGCCGGCGCCCGAGCAGTCCGCCGAGCGGCTGCTCTCGCTCTTCCGGCCGCTCCGGCCCTTCGGCGCGACGACCCGGACCTACGAGGAGCGGCCGCTGGAACGGATCCGCATCGGCTCGCTCCGGTTCACCGGCTGGACCTTCGCCGACGGCGCGGTCCGTGTGCTGCGCAGTCAGGGCCACTGCGCGGGGCACGTGATCGTGCACCTGAGGGACTGCGGAGTCCTGCACCTGTCCGACGAGGGCAACGGACCCTGCGGTGCGATGGCCGACGCCGACCAGCTCAAGATCCAGACCGTGCTCGGCGCGGTCGCCCTCCTCTTCGAGGAGGGACGGGCCGCAGTCCTCACCGACGGGCACACCTTCACCGTGCGCAGCGGCGCCGAGGTGGTGTCCTACCTGGACGGGATCCTGGAGCAGGCCACCGCGCTGCAGGAAGCGGCCCTCGGGCTGACCGGGGAGAGCGGGCGGGCCGTGCCCGGTGCGTTCACCGCCCGGTACGCGGAGAGCGCCGCCGAACTCGGCGTCAGCGGCGCCAACCCGGACGCGATGTTCACCGCCTTGATGGCGGTGAACCAGCTCCAGGAGCTCGGCCTGCGGCCGCAGACCGGCGACGCCGAAGCGCCCTGGTCCCGGCCCCCGCTCCACGACGGCCGACCGCCCCACCCGGCCCCACCCGACGGCTGAACCCCGCTCCCGCGCGCGGTGGCTGCGCGATCGCGCCGCCCTCGGGACCCTGCGGTCAGCGCGGGCTCCCGGCACCGGCTCCCCGCACCGTCAGGCCGACGAGGAGGAACCCCAGGAGGAAGCATCCGGCCGCCGCGAGCGCCGACGCGTGCAGACCCGGGATGCGGCCCTCGCCGCCGACGAGCGTGCCGAACAGCGCGACCCCGATCGCATGGCCCGCCTGACGCGACACGTTGAAGGAGGCCGAGGCCACGCCCGCGTGCTCGGCCGGGGCCGCCTCCATGATCGCCACCGTTGCCGCCACGACGGTCAGCGGCGTCGCGAGTCCCGTCGCCATCAGGGCGAAGAGCAGTACGGGGTAGGGGGTTTGCGGCCCGGCGGCGAGCCAGCCCAGGAAGCCCGCCGCCCCCAGCAGCAGTGCCCCGGCCATGGGGACGTACGGTCCGGTGCGGGTGGCGACCCGGCTCGACAGCGGTGCGGCGAGGAAGCCCATGCAGACGGACGGCAGCAGGGCCAGCCCGGTCTCCAGCGCGCCGAAGCCGCGGTCCCGCTGGAAGTACAGCGTCGCGACGAAGAGCATCCCGTAGTAGCCCAGGCTCAGCAGCAGGCCGACGGCGTTCGTCGTGCTCACCCGACGGTCGCGGAGCAGGGACGGCGGCAGCAGCGGCCTCCTGCCGTCCGGCCGGACGGCGAGGGACCTCTCCAGGTGTCGTTCCACCAGGACGAAGCCGGTCAGGGCCGCCGCTCCCACCGCGAAGGCGGCGAGCACCCGGGGAGAGGTCCAGCCGTCCGGCCCCGCCCCGTTGAGCGCGCCGGCCACCGCGACGAGACCGAGGACACCGAGCAGCAGGCCCAACGGGTCCATCCGTCCGGTCCCCCGCGGCCGGTCCGGTACCCGGACGTGGCGCAGCGTCAGCACGGCGGCGAGCGCGGCCACCGGCAGGTTCACCCAGAACACCCACCTCCAGTCCAGCCCCGAGACGAGCAGCCCCCCGACCACCGGCCCGGCGCCGAACGCCACGGCCGACACCAGACCCCAGACGCCCACCGCCCGGGCCCGCTGAACGCCGTCCGGGTAGGCCGCCCGCAGCAGGGCGAAGGAGGCCGGTACGAGGAAGGCCGCTCCGGCACCCTGGGCGAGCCGGCACCCGACCAGCGCCACGGCCGAGGGGGAGAGGGCGCAGCCGGTCGAGGCCAGGGTGAACACGGCCAGCCCGAAGAGGTAGAGGGGCCGGTGCCCGAAGCGGTCGCCGAGCCCGCCCCCGAGGAGCAGCAGGCCGGCGAAGAGGGTGCTGTACCCGTCGACGATCCATTGCAGGCCGGAAGCGCCGACGTGCAGGGATCCCTGGATGCCCGGTACGGCCACGTTGACGACGGTCACGTCGAGCATGACGAGGAAGTGGCCGAGGCTCAGGGCGATGAGCGGCGGCAGGGGCAGCTTCGGGCGCTTGGGCGCGACCACCTCGCCCTGCCGGGCGAAGGCGTCGGATCCAGCGGGGACGGGCGTGGACGGGGCGGGGAAGTCCGTGGAACTCATGACGTCAGTCTCGACGCGGGACACTTCGCCGGCCGACGAACCATGGACTGCCTACGATGGGGCCGTGACCACCCGAAACGGTTCCCGCGGCGACCGGTTGAACCGGCAGCCCGACATCGCCCGCGCCGCCGCCCTGATCGCCGACGCCTCCCGCGCGAGCATGCTGAAGTCGCTGGGCGACGGCCGCGGGCTGTCGGCCAAGGTGCTCGCCGCGGAGGCGGGGATCGGCGCTCCGACGGCGAGCGCCCACTTGGCCCGGCTCGTCGAGGCCGGTCTGATCACGGTGGAGAGCGCGGGGCGCAACCGGTACTACCGGCTGGCAGGCCCCGAAGTCAGCCTCGCGCTGGAAGCCCTCGCGGTGATCGCACCCCCGCTCCCGGTCACGACGCTGCGGGAGAGCAGTGCCGCGAACGCCCTGCGCCGGTCCCGCACCTGCTACGACCACCTGGCGGGCCGGCTCGGGGTCGCGCTGATGGGCGGCCTCCTCGCCCACGGCATCCTGGCCGGACACGACGGCACCCACGACCGGGACGCAGCGGTGCGCGACCGGGCGCGCGGCTACGGACACGACCACGACTACCGGCTCACACCGGCTGGCCGGGACGCGCTGGGGCGTTTCGGCATCGACGTGGCCGCCCTGCCCGGCCGTCGGCCGCTGGTCCGGTACTGCGTGGACTGGAGCGAACAGCGGCACCACCTGGCCGGGGGAGTGGGGGCGGCCGTCACCGCGAGGCTGTTCCGGCTCGGCTGGCTGCGCCACGGCGTGAGCCCGCGCGTCGTCCACCTCACCGACGCCGGTGCCGAGGGCATCGCCGACTGGCTCGGGCTGCACCCGGAGGGCTGACCCCGGAGGACCGACCCCGGAGGACGACGCGGCCTAACGGCGCGCGCGCTGGGACTCGACCATCTGCCGTACGGTGCCGTCGACGTCCGTCCGCGCCTGGATCCGCTCGGCGAACCCGGGGAACTGTCCGGCGATGGCGCTCAGCAACCGCAGCTCCAGCGGGGCCACGTTGACCTCGCAGAGGTCGCGGCGCACGGCCCGTACGACGGCGTCGGCGACCTGGCCGGGCGTGACGGTCCTGATGCCGTTCGGCGTCGTGGCACCGGTGTCCGCGAACATCCCGGCGTCCCGGACGAAACCCGGCTGGACCAGGGACACCCCCACCCCCGTGCCCCTGAGCTCCTGGCGCAGGGCGAGGGCGAATCCGCGCAGCCCGAACTTGGTCGCGTTGTACAACGAGGTCGACCTCGACGCCGCCTTGCCGGAGATGGATCCGACCAGCACGATGTGGCCTCGGCCGCGGGCGACCATGTGCTCCGCGAGCAGCCGGGACAGCAGGAGGGGCGCGCGCAGGTTGACGTCGAGGGCGCGGTCGAGCTGCTCCTCGGTGTAGTCCAGGAGTTCGCCGCTGGCGGGCAGCGCGGCGTTCGCGACGAGGACGTCCGCCTCGGCGCAGGCCCCGGCGAGGCGGACGACGTCGGACCTGACGGCGAGGTCGGCGACGACGGTGCGGGCGCCGCAGGCGTCCGCCGTGGCCTTGAGGGCCTCCGGCCGCCGGCCGGTGACCGTGAGGCGGGCCCCCCGCGCGGTCAGCCGTGCGGCCAGGGTGGAACCGATGCCCCCGGTGGCCCCGGTGAGCAGAACGTTCGATCCGGAAATGTCCACAACGACTCCTGTGTGACGTCCCTCTACTGTTCGTTCGAACGAACAGTAGGGACCGCTCCGCCCCGTGTCCACACCCGGTCCCCCCAACTCCCCCCTCCCGCAAGGGCGTCCGGGCAGGTCGATGGGGCAGAATGCCGACATGCCCCATGCCTCCGACACCCGCCAGAGCATCATCGACGCCGTACTGCGGATCATCGGGCAGGACGGCGTCGCGGCCGTCACCAACCGGCGGATCGCCAAGGAGGCCGGGGTCTCGCTCGGTTCCGTCACCTACCACTTCGCCACCCAGCACGAGCTGCTGCGCGAGAGCCTGCTGTACTTCGTGGCCGAGGAGACCCGGCACTTCAGCGCGCTCGCGGGCTCCTGCGCCGACGAGCGCTTCGACATCGGGCAGGCCGCCGAGGCGGTGGCGCGGGTCGCCGGCGGCAACGCCTTCGACAGCCGCCACATCGCCCCCTTCGAGCTGTACGTCCAGGCCGGGCGCGACGAGCGGCTGCGCGCCGCCGCCACCGAGTGCTTCGCCGCCTACGACCTCCTGGCCGCCCGGATCCTGGCCCAGCTCGGCGTGCCCGACCCCGAACGCCTCGCGGGCGTGGCCGTCGCCCTGGTCTTCGGGCAGCAGCTGCGCCGCCTGGCCACCGGCGCCCCCGCGGAGGACCTCGTCGACGCCCTGCTGGTCCTGACGGAGTGCGCCGCGCCGCGGATTCCGTAGGCGCCGACGGGTGATCCGAGCGCCGCGAACGCGCCGATCAGCTCCCGCCCCGCGCCGCCCCGCTCCCGCCCCGCGCCGCCCGCCTGCGACGGGCCGCCCCGACACCCCCGAGGGTGGGCGAAATACCCCGATCCGCCCCATATCTCCCCGTAGTGGCGGGAAGTGACTCCCGTCACTTCCCGTGACCGATGGGACATGCCTCCGCAAGACCGGGGCAGGCGGGCCCGAGCATCGCCACCGCGGGCAGTCCGCGGTGCCGGAATCGGAGGTACAGCGCGTCGTGTCCGAGCAGACGACCATCCACATCGCCGGGACCTGGCGTTCCGCGGTATCAGGGGCCACCCGAGAGGTCCTCGACCCGGCCGACGGCACCGTCCTCGCCGTCGTCGCCGAGGCAGGTGCCGCGGACACCGACGCGGCCGTCGGCGCGGCCCGCGCCGCCTTCGACAGCGGCCAGTGGCCCCGGACCCCCGTCCCGGAGCGGGCCGCACTGCTGCGCCGCACCGCCGACCTGCTCGACCGCGACCGCGAGCGCCTCGGACTCCTGGAGAGCCGTGACGCGGGCAAGACCCTGGAAGAGGGCCGTGTGGACGTGGACTGCGTCGCCGCCGCCTTCCGCTACTTCGCCGACCTCGTCGCCGGCGAGAGCGCGGGACGCGTCGTGGACGCCGGGACCCCCGAAGTCCACAGCGTCGTCGTCCACGAGCCCGTCGGGGTCTGCGCCCTGATCACCCCCTGGAACTACCCGCTCCTCCAGGCCTCCTGGAAGATCGCTCCCGCCCTCGCCGCCGGCAACACCTTCGTGCTCAAGCCCAGCGAGATCACCCCGCTGTCCACCGCGGCCCTCATCGGCCTCCTGGTGGAGGCCGGTCTGCCGGCCGGTGTCGCCAACCTGGTCACCGGCCCCGGCGACCCCGTCGGCGCGCGCCTCGCGGCCCACCCCGACGTGGACCTCGTCTCCTTCACCGGCGGACTCACCAGCGGTACGAAGGTGATGCGCGCGGCCGCCGACTCCGTCAAGAAGGTCGCCCTCGAACTCGGCGGCAAGAACCCCAACGTGGTCTTCGCCGACGCCTGCGCCACCGAAGAGGGCTTCGACACCGCCGTCGACCAGGCCCTCAACGCCGCCTTCATGCACAGCGGCCAGGTCTGCTCCGCCGGCTCCCGCCTCATCGTCGAGGAGGGCGTCGCCGATCGCTTCGTCGCCGAACTCGCCCGCCGGGCCGACCGGATCCGCCTCGGCCGCGGCACCGACCCGGGCGTGGAGTGCGGACCGCTGGTCTCGGCCGCCCAGCGCGAGCGCACCGAGGAGTACGTGGCCTCGGCCCTCGCCGAGGGCGCCGTGCTCCGCGCGGGCGGACACCGCCCCGACGGGCCCGGCTACTTCTACCGGCCGACCGTGCTGGACCGCTGCCACCGCGGGATGCGCGTCGTACGGGAGGAGGTCTTCGGGCCGGTCCTGACCGTCGAGACCTTCCGTACCGAGGCGGAGGCCGTCGCGCTGGCGAACGACACCGAGTACGGGCTGGCCGGCGCGGTGTGGACCTCCGACCCGGGCCGCGGCCGCCGCGTGGCGGGCCGGCTGCGCCACGGCACCGTCTGGATCAACGACTTCCACCCCTACCTCCCGCAGGCCGAGTGGGGCGGCTTCGGCAAGTCCGGCACCGGACGCGAACTGGGCCCCTCGGGCCTGGCCGAGTACCGCGAGTCCAAGCACGTGTACCAGAACCTCGCCCCCCGCCCCGTGCGCTGGTTCGCGGGCTGAAGGAGGAACAGAGCCATGAACACCCCCACGCATGCCCCCACGCCCACCCCCGCCCCCACCCCCGCGGAGCAGGAGTACGACTACGTCGTCGTCGGCGGCGGCACCGCCGGCTCGGTGATCGCCTCCCGCCTGACCGAGGACCCCGACGTCACCGTCGCCGTCATCGAGGGCGGCCCCAGCGACGTCGGCCGCCCCGAAGTGCTCACCCTGCGCCGCTGGATGGGGCTGCTCGGCGGCGAGCTCGACTACGACTACCCCACCACCGAGCAGCCCCGCGGCAACTCGCACATCCGTCACAGCCGCGCCCGCGTCCTGGGGGGCTGTTCCTCCCACAACACCCTCATCGCCTTCAAGCCGCTCCCGTCCGACTGGGACGAGTGGGAACGGTCGGGAGCCGAGGGCTGGCACGCCGCCGCCATGGACCCGTACTTCGACAGGCTCCTGAACAACATCGTCCCGGTGGCCGAGAAGGACCGCAACGCCATCGCGCGCGACTTCGTCGACTCCGCGCAGACCGCCCTGGGCGTCCCGCGCGTCGAGGGGTTCAACGAGAAGCCCTTCCACGAGGGGGCCGGCTTCTTCGACCTCGCCTACCATCCGGAGGACAACAAGCGCTCCTCCGCGTCGGTGGCCTACCTCCACCCCGTCATGGACGAACGCCCCAACCTCCGGATCCTCCTGGAGACCTGGGCCCACCGCCTCGAACTCGACGGCACCCGCGCGCGCGGCGTCCACGTACGCGCCAAGGACGGGACGCAGTCCCTGGTCACCGCGCGCCGCGAGGTACTGGTGTGCGCCGGAGCCGTCGACACCCCGCGGCTGCTGCTGCACTCGGGCATCGGCCCCCGCGCCGACCTGGAGGCCCTCGGCATCCCCCCGCTGCACGACCTGCCCGGAGTCGGGGAGAACCTGCTCGACCACCCCGAATCGGTGATCGTCTGGGAGACCGACGGCCCGATTCCCGAGAACTCCGCGATGGACAGCGACGCCGGGCTCTTCGTCCGGCGCGACCCCGACTCCGCCGGGCCCGACCTGATGTTCCACTTCTACCAGGTCCCCTTCACCGACAACCCCGAGCGCATCGGCTACGAACGCCCCGCGCACGGGGTGTCGATGACCCCGAACATCCCCAAGCCCCGCAGCCGCGGCCGCCTCTACCTGACCAGCGCGGACCCCGAGGTCAAACCGGCCCTGGACTTCCGCTACTTCACCGACGAGGACGACTACGACGGCCGGACCCTGGTGGACGGCATCAAGCTCGCCCGCGAGATCGCCGCGACCCCGCCGCTGGCCGGCTGGCTCAAGCGCGAGGTGTGCCCCGGTCCGGAGATCACCGGCGACGAGGAGCTGAGCGCCTACGCCCGCTCCGTCGCGCACACCGTCTACCACCCCGCCGGAACCTGCCGGATGGGCGCCGTCGACGATCCCGGCGCCGTGGTGGGACCGGACCTGAAGATCCGCGGACTCGAAGGCATCCGCATCGCGGACGCCTCCGTCTTCCCGACGATGCCCGCGGTCAACCCGATGATCGGAGTGCTCATGGTCGGCGAGAAGGCAGCAGAGCTGCTGGCCCGGGAAGGCGGTACCCGATGAACACCGCCCCCGCCGCCACATCCCCCGCCGCCACCCCCTCGGCACCCCCCGTCTTCGCCGTGGACGGCCTCTGGAAGGTCTTCGGCCCCGAGAAGGCCGCCGCCAGGGTCCCCGGCTCCGCCGACGCCACCGGCCTGTCCGCCGCCGAACTGCGCGAGCGCACCGGCTGCACCGCCGCCGTCCGCGACGTCACCTTCGACGTCCGCAAGGGCGAGGTCTTCGTCGTGATGGGCCTGTCCGGCTCCGGCAAGTCAACCCTCGTACGCTGCCTCACCCGGCTCATCGAACCCACCGCCGGAAGCCTGGCCATCGACGGCGAGGACGTCCTCGCCATGGACGCCGCCCGGCTGCGCGCCCTGCGCCGCCACCGCGCCGCCATGGTCTTCCAGCACTTCGGCCTCCTCCCGCACCGCAACGTCCTGGACAACGTCGCGTACGGACTGGAGATCCAGGGCGTCGGCCGCGGCGACCGCCGGGACAAGGCCGCCGAACTCGTCGCCAAGGTCGGCCTCGAAGGACTGGAGGAGCGCCGCCCCGGCCAGCTCTCCGGAGGCCAGCAGCAGCGCGTCGGCCTGGCCCGCGCCCTCGCCGCCGACCCCGAAGTCCTGCTGTTCGACGAGCCGTTCAGCGCGCTCGACCCCCTCATCCGGCGGGAGATGCAGGAGGAGGTCGCCCGGCTCCACCACGAGGAGGGCCGCACCATGGTCTTCATCACCCACGACCTCGCCGAGGCCCTGCGCCTGGGCGACCGGATCGCGCTGATGCGCGACGGCCGCATCGTGCAGCTCGGCACGCCCGAGGAGATCGTCGGCTCGCCCGCCGACGACTACGTACGGGACTTCGTCCGCGACGTCCCCCGCGAGCAGGTGCTCACCGTCCGCAGCGCGATGCGCCCCGCGGCCGCGGGCGAAGCGGAGCGGGGACCGGCACTGGCCCCGGCCACCACCGTGGTCGAGGCCATCCAGGCCGTCGCCCGTAGCGGCGGCCCGGCCCGTGTCGTCGACCACGGCCGCTGCCTGGGCGTGGTGGACGACGCCGGGCTGCTCGCCGTCGTGGCCGGACTCCCGGCCGGCACCGGACGGGGGGTGGCGGCATGACCCGCCCGGCCCGTCCCGCGGCCCCCGCCCCCGACGCGAGGAGGTGGTGCGCGTGACCGCGACCCCGACCCCGACCCACACCCCGACCCACACCCGCGCCGCCGCCCCTTCGCAGGCCCCGCAGTCCGTCGAACGGTCCGCCGGCCCGGGTTCCGCCGACACCGCGTCCGCCCCCCAGGACCGCCCCCGCAGACCCCTGGCCGCCCTCGCCGCGCGCCGCGGGGTCCTCGTCCCGATGGGCGTCGCCATCGCCCTGCTGATCCCGCTCGCCGTGGCCTTCCCGGGCGCCGGCAGCTGGCCCGCGGCCCTCACGGCCGACCTGTCCGGCCCGCTCGGCCGCGCCGGCGACTGGATCATCGACCACCGTGACAGCCACCCCCTTTTCCTCTACTTCTTCGGCCACATCAGCAACGCCGTCGTGGTGTCCGTACGCGCCGTGTACGTCCTCCTGCTCGCCGCCGGCTGGACCGGGGTCACCGCCCTGGCCGCCCTCGTCGCCTGGCGCCTCGCGGGCATCCGCCTCGCCCTGACCTGCGCCGCCGCCTTCGTCGCCTGCGGCCTGCTCGGCATGTGGGTGCCGACCATGCAGACCCTCGCGCTGATGGCCGTCGCCGTCGCGGCCTCCGTCGTACTGGGCGCCCTGCTCGGCCTCGCCGCGGGGCTCTCCCCGCGCGCCGACCGCGTCCTGCGTCCCGTACTCGACACCATGCAGATCCTGCCGGCCTTCGCGTACCTGCTGCCGATGGTGCTCGTCTTCGGCATCGGCGTGCCCGCCGCGGTCCTCGCCACCGTCGTCTACGCCGCGCCGCCCATGGCCCGCCTCACCGCCCTCGGCCTGCGCGACGCCGACGCGGGCGTCCTGGAAGCAGCCGCCTCGCTCGGCGCCACCGGACGCCAGCGACTGCTGACCACCCGCCTCCCGCTCGCCCGCCGACAGCTCCTGCTCGGCGTCAACCAGGCCATCATGACGGGCCTGTCCATGGCCGTCATCGCCTCCGTGATCGGCGCGGGCGGCCTCGGCGACCGCGTCTACCAGGCCCTCGCCTCCGTCGACGTCGGCGCGGCCCTGGCCGCGGGCATCCCGATCGTGCTGCTCGCCGTCGTACTGGACCGCACCGCCGACGCCGCGGGCCGCCGGATCGGCGCCACCCCCGTGCCCGCCCGCGAACGGCACCTGCTGCGGCGGGTGTTCTCCGGCTGGTACGGCCGGCTGCTCACCTTCCTCGTGGCGGTGGCCGCCGCCGTCGCGGGCCGCGTCGCCGGAAGCTCCCTGTGGCCCGGGTCCTGGACCGTCCCCCTCGCCGACCCGGTGAACTCGGCCGTCGCCTGGATGACCGGCCACCTCTACTCGGGCGTCCCCGTAGTCGGCGGCACCGCCGACTGGGCCGCCCGGTTCACCGGCTGGATCCTCGACCCGCTGCGCTCCGGACTCCAGGCCGCCCCCTGGTGGCTGCTCCTCCTGCTGGCCTGCGCGCTCGCCCTCCTCGCGGGCACCTGGCGCACCGCACTCACCGCCGTCCTCGCCCTCGGCGCCGTCGGAGCGCTCGGCGTGTGGGAAGCCTCCCTGGACACCCTCTCCCAGGTCCTGGCCGCCGTCGCGGTCACGCTCGTACTCGGCTTCGCGATCGCCGTGGGCGCCGCCCGCAGCGCCCGGGCGGAGCGGCTGCTGCGGCCCGTCCTCGACGTGTGCCAGACCCTGCCGCAGTTCGTCTACCTCATCCCCGTGGTCGCGCTGTTCGGCGTCGGCCGCGCACCGGCCGCCGCGGCCGCCGTGGTGTACGCGCTGCCGGCCGTCGTACGGATCACCGCACAGGGCCTGCGCGAGGTGGACCCGAACGTCGTGGAATCCGTCCGCTCGCTCGGCGCGACCCGCGCCCAACTGCTGCGACAGGTCCAACTGCCCCTCGCCCGACCCGCGTTGCTCCTGGCCGTCAACCAGGCCGTGGTCCTCGTCCTCGCCGTCGTCATCATCGGCGGCCTGGTCGGCGGTGGCGCGCTCGGCTACGACGTCGTCCTCGGCCTCGCCCAGGGCGACCTCGCCACCGGCCTGGTGGCCGGGGCCGCGATCGTCTGCCTCGGCCTGCTGCTCGACCGCCTCACCCAGCCCGCGAAGGAGGCCTGACATGCGCTCCGCACACCCCCGGCGCCCCCTCGGCCGCCGCGCCGCGGCCGTACTGGCCGCCACGACCGCCCTCGCCGCCCTCACCGGCTGCGGGGCGGCCGACATGACCCGCCAGTCCTCCCCGTACGCCGCGGCGCAGGGCGCGAAGACCGTCACCCTCTCCGTCCAGTCGTGGGTCGGTGCCCAGTCGAACACCGCCGTCGCCGCCTACCTCCTCGAACACGAGCTGGGCTACCGCGTGGACACCGTCCAGGTCGACGAGGTCCCCGCCTGGGACGCCCTCAGCCAGGGCCGCGTCGACGCGATCCTGGAGGACTGGGGCCACCCCGAGCAGGAGAAGCGGTACGTCGAAGGGAAGAAGACCATCACCCCCGGCGGGGACCTCGGGGTGACGGGCCACATCGGCTGGTTCGTCCCCACCTACTTCGCCGAGGCCCATCCCGACGTCACCGACTGGAAGAACCTCGACAAGTACGCCGACCTGCTGCGCACGCCGGAGAGCCGGGGCAAGGGCCAGCTGATGGACGGCTCCCCGTCCTACGTCACGAACGACAAGGCGCTGGTGAAGAACCTGGGCCTCGGCCTCGAAGTCGTCTTCGCCGGCTCCGAGGCCGCGCAGATCACCCAGATCAAGCAGTTCGCGAAGGAGCACAAGCCCTTCCTGACGTACTGGTACGAGCCCCAGTGGCTCTTCGAACGCGTCCCGATGACCGAGGTGAAACTCCCCGAGTACACCGAAGGCTGCGCCGACGATCCGCAGAAGGTGGCCTGCGCCTACCCGCACACACCGCTGCAGAAGTACCTGAACACGCGCTTCGCGGACTCGGGCGGCAAGGCGGCCGAATTCCTGAAGAAGTTCCACTGGACCAAGGCGCAGCAGAACGAGGTGTCCCTGATGATCGCCGAGGAGAAGCTCTCGCCGCAGCAGGCGGCGAAGAGGTGGGTGGAGCACAACGAGAGCGTGTGGAAGCCCTGGCTGACCTGACGTCCGCGCACCCGCACCGCCCGCCGGCCCGCCCGGTCACCGGCTCAGGTGCCGAGCGGGTGGCCGGTCGTCGCGTCCACGTGGTCGGGGACCTCCTCGTGGCGATCGCCCACCGTCGGCGTCCCGGTGGGCTCGAACAGCAGGATGGCGGCGCCGGACGGAGCGTGGGGCTTGTGCTCCGTACCCCGGGGAACGGTGAAGACCGACCCCCGGGGGAGCAGGACCGTACGCTCCCCGGCGGGCTCGCGCAGGGAGATGTGCAGCTCTCCGTCCAGGACCAGGAAGAACTCGTCGGTGTCGTCGTGGACGTGCCAGAGGTGTTCGCCCTCGACCTTGGCGACGCGGACGTCGTAGTCGTTGACCCGCGTGACGATACGGGGGCTCCACAGGGCGTCGAAGGAGGCCAGGGCCTCGCTGAGGGAAATGGGTCCGTTGCTCATGGGCTCATCCTGGGGCGTTACGCACGGCCGGTGTGAGTGCTAGGAATTGCACATGCCGAAAGAATCCTCGCAAGGGGTGCGCGCGGCCGGCGCGCACCGGGTCGTCGTGATCGTGGACGAGAACTCGAACCCGTTCGAGCTCAGCTGCGCGATCGAGGTCTTCGGCCTGCGCAGACCCGAGCTCGGCCGTGATCTCTACGACTTCCGGCTCTGCTCTCCCGGGCCCCGCACCCTGATGCGAGACGGGTTCTTCACCCTCACCGGAGTCGCCGGTCTGGAAGCGGCCGACGAGGCCGACACCCTGGTCGTCCCCAACCGCCCCGATGTGGAGGTGCCCCGACGGCCCGCCGTGCTCGACGCCGTCCGACGGGCGCACGCGCGCGGTGCCCGCCTGATCGGCTTCTGCAGCGGCGCCTTCACCCTGGCCGAGGCCGGAGTCCTCGACGGGCGCCGGGCCACCGCGCACTGGCAGTGGGCCGATTCCTTCCGGGACCGCTTCCCTTCCGTCCACCTCGAAGCGGACGTGCTCTTCGTGGACGACGGTGACATCCTCACCGCCGCCGGGAGCGCGGCCGCGCTCGACCTCGGGCTGCACGTGGTCCGCCGCGACCACGGTGCGGAGGTCGCCAACTCCGTGAGCCGGCGACTGGTCTTCGCGGCGCACCGCGACGGCGGGCAGCGCCAGTTCGTGGAGCGCCCCGTCCCCGACCTGCCGGACGAGTCCCTGGCGCCCGTCCTGGCCTGGGCCCAGGAACGGCTGGACACGGTGCTGACCGTGTCCGACCTCGCGGCGCGCGCGGCGGTCAGTCCGGCGACGCTGCACCGCCGCTTCCGGGCCCAACTGGGGACGACGCCCCTGTCGTGGCTCACGGGGGAACGGCTCGCCCTCGCATGCCGGTTGATCGAGCGGGGCGAGTCCCGCTTCGAGGTGGTCGCGCGGCGGAGCGGACTCGGCACCGCCGCCAATCTGCGCGCCCTGATGCGCCGCGAGACCGGCGTCGCTCCGTCGGCGTACCGGCGCCGGTTCGGCGCCGGTACGAGGTGACGGCGGGACGGCCGGGTCCGCGCGCCGGAAGCGGCGGGCCTCTCACACCGTTTTGATGCCGCCGCCCTCGACGTGGTAGTCGGCGCCGGTCACGCTGGCCGCGCGGTCCGAGACGAGGAAGGCGACGACGGAGGCGACCTCGTCGGGTTCGACCATGCGGCCGGTGGTCATGCCCATCGCCGACGGCACACCGGACACGAAATCGCGGTGCCCGACGCCGTTCGCCCCGGCGAGGCGGGCGCCGAAACCGTCGGCGTCCTCCCACATGCCGGTTCGCGTCGGCCCCGGGGAAACCGTGTTCACGCGTACGCCCCTGGGGCCGAACTCCTCGGACAGCGCCTTGCCGAACGCGTTGAGGCCCGCTTTCGCGACGCCGTACTCGATGGGACCCGTGCCCGGCATGCGGGCGCTCATGGACGAGATGTTCACCACCGAGCCACGGCGTTCCAGGATGCTCGGCAGCAGCCGTCGGGTGACGCGTACCGTCCCGAACAGGTTGACCTCGAAACTCTGCGCCCACAGGGCGTCGTCCGTGGCGAGGAACCCGTTCAGGGTGAACTCGTCTCCTCCTCCCAGGTTGTTGACCAGGATGTCCACGCCGCCGAGTGCCGCGAGCGCCTGCGTCCCCAGTTCCTCGGCGCCCTCCGGAGTGCTCAGGTCGACCGCGACCGCGTGGGCGCCGGTCTCCTTCAGTTCGGCCGTGACCGTGCGGGCCGCACCGACCACGCGGACCCCCTCGGCGACGAGCTGCCGGGTGATCGCGAGGCCGACGCCCCGGCTCGCCCCGGTCACGACCGCGGCCTTGCCCGCGAGATTGAGCTCCATGTCGGACTCCTTCAATTCTTCGAAGTTTTTGAACCTCAGGTACAAAACAAGCCCATAAAAAATGGGGCGGGCCGTCGCCGTGCGCCGCCGGACTACAGAGCGCCCATCGCCGCGTCCACGACCCGCCGCAACTGCGTGCCGTCCCGGTCGGTCTTCGCCAGCACCCGCATGCCGATCACCGTCGCGAGCAGCCAGGCGGCCACCGCCGCCGCGTCGCGCCCGCCGTCGATCTCGCCGGCCCGCTGGCCCGCCTCGACGGTCGCCCGGAACGCGCTCTCCGTCCGCGCGAACATCATGCGTACGGTGTCGGCCGTACCGGGGTCCGAGGGGGCGGACTCGGCGGCGGTGTTGACCGCCATGCATCCGCGTCGGTCCGGGTCGCCCAGGTCGAGTTCGACCAGTGCCTCCAGTGCGCCGCGCAGCCGGTCCCTCGCCGAGCCGGGATGGTCGAGGAGCGCCTCCAGCCATGCGGCCTGCGAGTCCCGGTAGCGCGCGAGGGCCCGCTCGAAAAGGGCGTGCTTGCTGCCGAAGGCGTTGTAGAGGCTGCCCTTGCCGATGCCGATCTCGTCCACGAGGTCCTGAGGCGTCGTCGCCGCGTACCCCTTGCGCCAGAACACGCCCATCGCGCGCTCCACCGCCACGTCCGGATCGAACTGCTTCGGCCTGCCCATGGCGCCCACCGTAGCAGCGTTTTTGACCTTGAGGTCAAATAGTCGCCGATTCCCTGGCGCACCGGGCCACCCGTGGCTGGGCCATCCGGGAGGCCTGCCGCCCTCGTCCGGCATGGCACCCGGGCCCGCGGCTCCGCGGGGAGGAGGCTGGTGCCCCCGATCACGCAGGAGGGGTCTGTGAACGAGCCCGGCTCGCAAGGGACCCGAGCGCCGGCATCGGGCCGGGCGGGCCGTGAAGCCGCCGGGCCGGCCGGGGTCGTGGGCATCGGACTCGCCGCCGTGCTGACGTTCGCGCTCGCCCAGGGCTCCTGGCAGTGGTTCGCCGCGTTCATCGGTGTGACGCTCCTGGCGGTGATCCTCGCCTTCCAGGGACGGCCGCCGTGGATGCCCGGCATCAGGACCGGGTACACGCGCAATCTGGTCGCCTACTCGCTGGTCGTCGGTCTGTGCGTGGCGATCGTGCTGGCCCCCATGCTCCAGCGCTGGGCCTGGCTGTTCCCCATGCCGGGCACGCGCAGCGGTTGCCTGGAGATGGGCAGGTACGAAGCCCTCCTCACGGAGGCCGCGCTGGCGGACCTGGCCGGCCGCGACGGCGCCGCTCTGGCCTACGCCCGGGCGAACCAGAGCGGGAAGGCCGTCGCCGACTGCCTGGCGGCCACGACGACCCTGTGGCTTCCCCTCTACGGAGCCGGGGCGGCCGTGCTGGTGGGAGCCGTCGCATGGTTCCGCGACCGGGCCCGCGCGCGGCGGGACTCCCGGTGCGCCCCCGTCCCGACAGGAACGCCCCCCGCGGGGACCCTCCAGGACGGCGCGACGTAGTCCGCATCGGGCACGCCCACCGGCCGACGGACGGGAGGTCTTCGAGCCGCTGGTGGAAGTCACCGCGGAACAGCGGCGTCAGGTCGTCACGTTGCCGGCGGCCGTCGCCCGGCCCACCTCGGAGGGCGAAGCCCCGTCGGCGGGCGGAGGCACCGCGTACGGGCGGAGGACCATGAGGGAGTCTTCCTGGGTCGCCACCATGGCGAAGGGGAAGCGGTCGAGATCGAGACAGAGTGCGACGTCGTCCGGATGGACTCCCAGGCGCACACCCTCGGCCAGCTCGGAGGCGGCGCGTGACCCGCCGGCGCGGCGGAGGAATCCGGCCGGGTCCGTCCCGGACCCGGTGGCCCGCCCGGCGATGTACTGGGCGCAGGCCAGGTCCTCATCGGCCCGGCCGTCCTCGCCGGTGACCACGAACGTGACGCTGTCGCACCCGCGTGTCCGCAGGAGCCGGGCCGTTGCCTCCGCCACCACGAAGCCGGCGCACAGCACCAGCGACGCGTCCTTGACCGCGAGGGCGCCGACCGTCCCCGCCGTGGTCTTCTGCACCACGGTCCGTCCGGCCAGGTCGGCCGAGCGCAGCAGGCCGGGCGAGTTGACCAGGTCGAACCCGGGCGCGGCCGGACCGTCCTTGAGCGCCACCCAATCCGGGTGACGGGCCTTGAGCGCCAGGGCGTCGTCCAGGGACTCGGCCAGAACTATCTTCTCCGCCCCCCGGGCAAAGGCCCAGGCGGCCACGGTGTAGGCGCGCATGACGTCGATCACGACCGCCACGGAAGGGGTTCCGGCCAGATCGGAGATGCCGAGGAATCGAGCGTCCATGCCGCTCATGATCGTCCAGGCCCGCACCGAAGTTCCGGGATGGTGGTGCGCGTCACATTCGCCGCCCGGGTTCCGGCCGGTGGCGGTGCGCCGCGGGCCGGCCCACGGTGTGGGCCGGCCCGGGGGTCAGGTCAGGTTCGTCCCGGAGGACGCGATCGGGGCATCGCGAGCCGTGTCTCAGGCCGTGGCGGGTGCCGAGGCCTCCGGGGCCGCGGGCTCCGATCCGTCGGCGGGGTGGGGGATGCGGTGCAGCCCCCTGCGGTCGTAGAGGCGGGTGACGGCGAAGCCGAAGGCCAGTGCGGCGACCAGGGCGATGCCCATGGAGGCCCACGCCCGGGCCAGCCCCGCGTCGGCCTGGGCGCCGTAGTACAGCAGGGACCGCAGGCCCTCGGTGATCTGGCGCAGCGGCTCGAATTCGGAGAGGGCACGGAAGAACCCGGGCAGTGCCTGGACCGGCACGGTGGCGCCGGAGGAGGGGACGGCCATGGCGACGAAGACGATGGTGGCCAGCAGCATGCCGGGGGTGCCGAAGGCCGCGAACAGGGCCAGGCTGCCGATGCCGACGACCGCGATGGTCGAGACCGAGTAGAGCCACAGCAGGCCGAGGTGGGAGGCGTCCATGTCGAGGATGCCGACCGTGGCGACCTCGACCAGGGTGCCCATGACCAGGGAGAGTCCGAGCATGAGCGCCGTGCCGATGGCGAGCGTGCGGACGCGGCTGGTGTGCTGGACGGGTTCGCGCTTGCGGAACGGGCCGAAGTCGGTGTGCAGGTAGCCGAGCGCGGTGTCGACCTGGGAGTTGACCACGTTGGCGCCGAGCATGCCGCAGACGACCAGGACCAGTGCGTAGTAGAAGGCGCTCAGGCCCATGGCGCTGCGGGAACCGACGGGGTGGCCGTCGGCGACGGTGACGGTCACCGGGTCCGCCAGCTTCAGCTGGGCGGCCGTCGGGAGCGGGGCCTTCTGGGCCGCGGCCTGCTTGAGGAGTTCCTGGCCTATGTGGGCGGAGGCGGTGTGGGCGGCCTTCTGGGCGGCCTGGGAGGACATCGAGGAGCCGATGCTGCCGGCGGCCTGGTTCGTCAGCACGGTCAGGGTCGGCGGGGTGGCCTTGCCCTGGGGCGCGGGCTGCGGGGAGGTGAGCGCGGCCACCGTGGCGGAGAAGTCCTTGGGTATGACGAGGGCGCCGAAGACCTTGCCCCGGCCGAGCCGCTTGTCGGCCTCCTCGCGGCTGACGACCTGCCAGTCGAAGCTCTTGTCGCCCTCGGCGGCCTTCTGGATCCCCGAGACGACCTGGTCGCCCAGGTTGACGTGGCGGCCGCCCGCGTCGGCGCCGCTGTCGGCGTTGACCAGCGCCACCGGCAGGTCGCGCAGGTTGCCCCTGGGATTGACGTTGCCGCCCACGTAGAGCAGGGCGAACAGGATCGAGACCACTGCGGCGATGAGTCCCGTTCCGATCCACAGCCGGGGTCGGCGGAGAACGGAGGGGGGCGTGGGTTGAGGCATCGATTCTCCGGTGCGGTGCGGCTGCGTTCCTGAACTGGATACTGAAGGTATCCAGCTACTGGATAGTGGCAGTATCTTGTTGTGGTGTCCAATCGCCGACGACGGACACCGGACGGGCACCGCATGACCGGCAGGGAGGCCGTATGAAGATCTCGGAGCTCAGCCGGCGGACCGGCGTACCGGTCGCCAGCATCAAGTACTTCCTACGGCAGGGGCTGCTGCCCGCCGGCCGGGCGACCGCCGCGACCCTCGCCGAGTACGGGGAGGAGCACGCGCAGCGACTGCGCCTGATCAAGGCGCTGACCACGCTCGGCGGCCTCTCCATCGCCGCCACCCGTGACGTGCTCGGGGCCATCGACCAGGCCCACACCTCCGAGGGCGCCCTCGGCGCGGTCAGCTACGCCCTTCCGGTGCCGGTGGCGGGCCAGAGCGCCGCGGCCGACGAGGCGGAGGCCGAGGCAGCGGCGACCGCCGAGGCCGAGGTGTCGGAGCTGCTCGCGGCCCTGGACTGGCGGGCGCCGGACACGTCGCCGCACGTGGAGGGGCTCGCGGTGGCGCTGAAGGAGCTGCGGCGGCTGGACGCGCAGTACGCCCCGGGCGAGCTCGCCGCCTACGCGAGGCTGGCCGAGTCGGTGGCCCGGCTGGACCTGGAGCGGGCGGCGGGCCTCGACGACCCGGTGGCGCTGGCCGAGCGGGCGGTCATCGTCTTCGCGATCTGCGCCCCGGTGTTCGAGCTGCTGCGGCGCCTCGCCCAGGAGGACCAGGTCCGGCGCCGGGTCGCGGCCGAGGGGACGGCCTTCCGGACGGGCGGGGGGCCGACGGCCCCCGAGCCGCAGGACGGCTCGCCCGCTACTTCGGGTCGGTGTTGAACCTGGCGGTCGACCAGAGGTAGCCGAGGACCGTGAGGCCGACGCACCAGGCGATGGCGAGCCAGCCGTTGTTGCCGATCCCGGTGCCGAGGAGGAGGCCGCGGAGGGTTTCGATGGCGGGGGTGAAGGGCTGGTACCGGGCGATGGGCTGGAACCAGCCGGGCATGGAGTGGACCGGGGTGAAGGCGCTGGAGAGCAGCGGCAGCAGGATCAGCGGCAGCGCGGAGTTGCTGGCGGCCTCGGCGTTGGGGCTGACCAGGCCCATGCCGACGGCGATCCAGGTGAGGGCGAGGGCGAAGAGGGTCAGGAGTGCGAGGGCGGCGAGCCATTCCAGGGCGGTGGCGTCGGTGGAGCGGAAGCCGATGGCGGCGGCGACGGCCGCGATGAGGACCACGCTGGCCACGCACTGCAGGACGCTGCCGACGACGTGCCCGACGAGCACCGAGGGGCGGTGGATGGCCATGGTGCGGAAGCGGGCGATGATCCCTTCGGTCATGTCGTTGGAGACGGAGACGGCGGTGCCGATGGTGGTGCTGCCGATGGTCATCAGGAGCAGGCCGGGGACGACGTAGGCGATGTAGGCGGAGCGGTCGGGGGTGCCGCCTGCGATGCCCGCGCTCATGGTGTCGCCCAGGATGTAGACGAAGAGGAGCAGGAGCATGACGGGGGTGAGGAGGAGGTTGAGGGTGAGGGAGGGGTAGCGGCGGGCGTGCAGGAGGTTGCGGCGCAGCATCGTGGCCGAGTCGCGGGCGGCGAGGGTCAGGGTGCTCATCGGGTGGCCTCCGTCGGCTGGTGGGGGACGGTCGCGCCGTCGGTGAGGGCGAAGAAGACGTCGTCGAGGTCGGGGGTGTGGACGGTGAGTTCGTCGGCTTCGATGCCGGCGGTGTGCAGGTGGTCGAGGAGGGTGCGCAGTTCGCGCTGGGTGCCGCCGCTGGGGACCTGCAGGGTGAGGGATTCGTCGTCCCCGGTGGCCGTGGGGAGGGCGAGGGTGGCGGCGCGGTAGGCGGTGGGGTCGGTGAAGCGCAGGCGTACGTGTCCGCCGGGGACGAGGCGCTTGAGCTGTTCGGCGGTGCCTTCGGCGGCGATCCGGCCGCCGTTGAGGACCGCGATGCGGTTGGCGAGCTGGTCTGCCTCCTCCAGGTACTGGGTGGTGAGGAAGACGGTGACGCCGCCGGTGACCAGTTCGCGGATGATCTGCCACATGGTGTGGCGGGAGCGCGGGTCGAGGCCGGTGGTGGGTTCGTCGAGGAAGATGATGCGGGGGCCGCCGACCAGGGTCATGGCGATGTCCAGGCGGCGTTTCATGCCGCCGGAGTAGGTGGAGGCGGGCTTGTTCGCCGCGGCGGTGAGGTCGAAGCGTTCCAGGAGCTCGGCGGCGACCCGCCGGCCCTCGTGTTTGGGCAGGTGGTGCAGGTCCGCCATGAGGAGCATGTTCTCCTCGCCGGTGATCAGTCCGTCGACGGCGGAGAACTGGCCGGTGACACCGATGGTGGCGCGGACGGCCTGGGGGTCGGTGGTCAGGTCGTGGCCCCCGACGCGGGCCTGCCCGGCGTCGGCGGTGATGAGCGTGGAGAGGATCTTCACGGCGGTGGTCTTGCCCGCGCCGTTCGGCCCGAGCAGGGCGAAGACGGTTCCTTCGGCGACGGCCAGGTCGACTCCGTCGAGGACGGTCTTGTCGCCGTAGGACTTGCGCAGCCCGACGGCGGAGATCGCGATCGGGGACGGGTGCCCGTCGCCGCGGCTTGAGGTGGACATGACAGAAGAAGGCATGGTGCCCTCCCTTTTCGAAGGCCGGAATTGAATGGAGGGGCGGGTGAGCCGTGGGCGGAGACCGGTGCTCTTGGCGTCAGGCCTTGGCGCGGCGGACGTCGATGTTGCCGTACCGGGTGCGGGCGCGGATCTTCACGGTGTCCTCGGCCTCCCCCGGGGTCTCGGACGCGGTGAGCGAGTTGCGCACCTGGCCGGAGCCCGAGTTGACGTCGAGCCAGGCGGCCGTGCCCTCGCGGACGCCGACCTCGATGGCCCCGTAGGAGGTCTCCAACTGGACGGTGCCGCGGGCCACCTCGCCCACGCGCAGGGTGCCGTGGGCGGTGGTGGCGGTGACCGAACCCTCGGCCCGGCGGATCTCGATGTCGCCGTTGGCACCGCTCACCCGCAGCTCGCCGTTGGCGGCGCCGACGGTCGTGGTGCCGTGCGAGTTCTTCAGGACGGCGGGGCCGTCGACGACGCCGACGCGCAGGCTGCCGGAGCTGGTGGTGATCTCGGCCGTGCCCTCGATCCGGTCCACGGTGATCGAGCCGTGTGAGGCGGTCAGCTTCAGCGGGCCGGTCGTGTCGAGGCGGACGTCGCCCGACGAGGTCTTCACGCGGACCTCGCCGAGCCGGCCCTCGCCGACCACCTGGGTCCAGGCACCGGTCGTGTCGATGCGTGAGCCCGTGGGGAGTTCGACCGTCAGATCGACGGTTCCGGTACGGCCGAGCAGGTTGGACTTGGGAGTCCTGACGGTCAGCACGCCGCCCGTGTACGTGACTTCGGTCTGGTCGGCCGTCCGTACGTCGAGGTCCCGCTTCGGGTCGCGGGGCCGTACCTCGACGACCGTGTCGAGGCGGTCGCCCGCGGTGAACTGGATGGAACCGGCCTCCACGCGTGCGGTGACCGAGACCGGTTCGGGAGTGTCGAAAGAAGGCATGGCTGTCCCGTCCTCTTGGCTCTTCTGGATGTCCCCGCTGGTGGGACGCGGTGTGGGTGAAGTGGTGCGGGTGGCGTCGAGGGGATGGTGCGGCTAGCGGACCCACCCCGTGAAGCTCTGTCCGACGGTCTGGGACTTCTGCGTCGTACGCGGCCGGGTGCCGCCGTCGACCGCGGCCGATACGGCCCGCACCAGCCACGCGTTGACCGACAGGCCCTCACGGCTCGCGGCCTCCTCGGCCCGCGCCTTGAGATGGGCGGGCAGACGCAGGTTGACGCGGGCGGTGCCGGTCTCGTCGCCCTCGGCGGGCGTCTGCGCGCCGACCGGTTCGACGGGGGCGGCGGTTACCTCCGGGGTGCCGCCTTCGACGGGCGGCAGCGTCACCACGAAGTCGGGGTCCAGGCCGCGCAGACGTACGTCGACCGAGCCGGGGGCGAGTTCACGGGTGACCTCGTCCATCGCGGCGGAGAGCACGTGGAGCATGGTCAGCCGGGTCGCCGACTCCAGGGGAGCGGTGAGTCTCTCTGCCAGCTCTCGGGCTTCGTCGCCGCCGGCTTCGGCGGCCACCGCCAGTTCGCGGCGGAGGGTGTCGACATACGGAGTGAGGTCCATGACGCCATGATGGCGCCATAGTGGCGCCATGCGCAAGGGGTGCGCGGGCATCCACGGATCGGGTTGAGGTCTACAGCGCGCTGATCTGCGGAAATGCGATGGAGTTCGGGGGTGTGGTGCTTGGTGTCATCGGTGCTCATGGGCTGCTGGTGGTGCCGGACGGCCCCGAGTGGTGCCAAGTGGCCCCGAGTGGCGCCAGGTGGTGCCAGGTGGTGTCAGGTGTCGGGTGGTGCCAGGTGGTGCCAGATGGCGTCGAGTGGCGTCGGGTGGCGCCACTCCGGCTCAGGAGGGGTGCCGGCCCGGCGCCCGGCGGGGGCGCTCGTATCGGGCCCGTGCTGCCCGGTGGGTCAGCTGCCCCGGCCTTCGGCCACCGAAGTCGCACGGGCGTGAAACCGTATTCGATTCGGCCTCTCCGGCTGGCTCGATCCCCCGGCCGGATCGGAAGCCAAAGGGCTCCGGATTGGGGTCGCATTGGGGAGGGAGGCGGCGCTCGCGTCCCTTCCGCGGGGACTTCCGGGGCGGATCCGGAAGTCCGCGAGTTCACCTTCCGGTCATTCGGCTTTCCGTCGGGGCGCCTCGTCCGGGAAGGGGTCGGGTGAAATCCGCTCCGGTCGGGACCCCGTTCAGCGTCAGGGGCGCGGCCCGGTCCAGCGAACCGAGGAAGTGGGAGCGGACCACGAGGTCGGGGCCGCCGGCGGGGCGCGAAAGGGCCAGGGCCGCCGCGTGTTCCGGTCCCACGGGTACGTCCTTCACGGTCCAGCCGGGCGGCCGGGCCGGGGCGCCGGGTGCGGGGTTGCCCAGGTAGTCCAGGTCGGGGCCGCGGCCGACGCCGGTGCCGAGTCCCTTCAGGTACGCCTCCTTGCGCGCCCACAGCCGGGCGAAGACCGCGGGGCGCAACGACGGCGGCGCGGCATGGATCTCCCTCTGCTCCGCCGGGTGCAGCACTTCGCCGACCGTGGTGGCCTTGTGCGGCGCCGGAAGCCGCTCGACGTCGACACCGACGGGCCGCCCGGCCACCGCGATCAACACCAGGCCGCCGGTGTGGGACATCGAGAAGTGCGGCCCACCGGGGCCCGCCAGGACGGGACGGCCGTGCGGTCCGCCGCAGCACGGGCAGGACTGGCGTGCGAACGTCAGCTCCGCCGGGGTGACGCCCCGGTAGGCGCAGAGCACCCGGCGCAGGGTCAGGTGCGCGGCCACGTAGCGGTCGCGGTCGGCCGGGTAGACGAAGGCCGCGACCCGGGCGCGTTCCTCCTCGTCCAGCGGGGACCGGTCCAGGACGACGGAGCGCAGCCCCGCGTCGGAGACGTGCAGCAGCCACAGGTCCAGCGCCCCTTCGGCCGGCACGGGCCGCACCGCGGGCCAGTCCGAGACGGCCCAGCCCGGCGGCGGGCAGGCGGGCTCCAGGGAGGACTGCACGGGGCGCTCCGGTCTCTCGGCATCGGCGGACGGCTGTTCGGGCACGATAGCGCAGGGCATAAAGAAGGAATTGATGGCCGAATACCGTTCCGCCTCCACCGTCCGCGGCCGTGCCGTTCCCGTCGTTTCTTCGGGTGCTCGGGAATTCGGCCGAGCGGAACGGCCGAAATGATGCGCCCCTTTACCGCACCCCGCTGGAGGCGTCTGGCGCGCCTTGGCCAAGGATCAGTGCATTCTGGCTCAAATCCGCCGGATCTCTTCCGAGTTCTCCCTTGGTGTCGCCTACGATCTTGTTTGTACGGGGGGAGGATTATGGCGTTTGGGACACCGGATGCCAGGAACGGTTTCAGGAAGAGGGAAATACTGTGGTGGTCACGGTCGGTTCCGCCCGGGCCCACGGCCCGGCCCGGAGCCTGGACACCCACACCGCCGAACTCGACGCCCTGCTGCGCCACGCCGCGGCCGCCCGGGAGGGGACCGCGCGTGCCGTGCTCGTCAGGGGGCCCGCCGGGATCGGCCGGACCCGTCTGCTGGCCGTCGCGAGCGAGCGTCTGGCGGCCGAGGGCATGGCCGTACGCCGCGTCGCCGGCCTTCCCGGAGCCGCCTGCCGGGTCCGCGCGGTCGACGCCCTCCTCGAACCGCCGCCCGAGAGCCCGCCCGAGAGCCCGCCCGTACGACCGGACGCGGCCGACGGACCGTGCGACGCCCCCGGGCCGCGCGATACGCACCGCGACTGGCGCCGGCTGCACCGGCGCGCCCTGGAGCTGCTCGCCGACGGCCCCACCGCCCTGGTCATCGACGACGCCCAGTGGTGCGACGAAGCCTCCATGCGCTGCGCCGACTTCATCCTGCGCCGGTCCGCCGGGCAGCCCCTGCTGATCGTCCTGGCCCAGCGCACCGGCGTCCCGGGCCCCGGTACCCGGGTGCTCACAGAGATCCTCGCCCAGGACCGCTGCGCCCTCCTGGAACTCGGGCCGCTGGACGAGCGCGAAACCCAGCGAATGATCACGCGCGTCCTCGGAGCCCCGGCCGACCAGCCGTTCGTCCGGCGCTGCACGGAGATCACCGGCGGCAACCCGCTGCTGCTCGACCGACTGCTCCACACCCTGCGCACCGTGGGGATCCCGCCGGGCGCCGACGCCCTGCACCAGCTGGGCACCGTCCACCAGAGCGTGCTGGCCTCCCTGGTCCCCGAGTTCCTCGCCGCCGGCCCCCGCCCCGTCCGGCAGGTGGCCACGGCCCTCGCCGTGCTCGGCAGCGCCGCCGCCGACCCGCTCGCCGCGCTCAGCGGGCTGAGCGGACGGCAGGTGGAGTCCGCGCTGGGCCGGCTGCGCCACATCGAGGCCGTACCGGCCGACTCTCCGCCGCGGATGCGCGAGGGGATCCGCACGGCGGTCCTCGCGGCCCTGGACTGCCAGGAGCTGCGCGGACTGCGGGTCCGCGCCGCCCGGGTCCTCAGCGACGCCGGGCGCCCCGCGGCCGAAGTCGCCGAGCAGCTCGCCCTGCTGGAGCGGATCGACGAACCGTGGATGTTCGCCGTGCTGCGCGAAGCCCTCGCCGAAGCACCGACCCGTGCGACCGTCGGGGCCGCCGGCCGCTGGCTGCACGGTTCCCCGGGCAGCGGGCTCACCGCCACCGAGCGCGGCAACCTGCACGTCGAACTGGCCCGCGCGGCGGGCCGTACCTTCGTCTCGCCCGCGGACGCGCTGTGGCACCTGCGCCAGGCACTCGACCTCATGCCGCACCCGCGGGAACGGGCACCCGTCGCAGTGCAGTACGCCATGATGGCGCTCGGCACCCGCCGGGCCCCCGAGGCGCTGCGATTACTGGAGCGGGTGCTGGGCGAGCTGCGCGCCGGGACCGGTGCCGGCCCGGAGCCCGCCGACCGCGAAGTGCGCGTCACCGTCGAATCCGCCCTGCTGGCCACGGCGGTGAACGACCGGACGGCCCTGCCCGCGGCCCGCGCCCGGGCCGCCGCCCTGCCCGTGCCGAGCGGACACAGCCCGGCCGACCGGCGGCTGCTCGCGGCCCTCAGCGCCTTCGCCGCGCTGGACGGCGGATCCGCGGGCCGGGCGGCCGCGCTCGCCCGCAAGGCCCTGCGCGCCGACGAGCCGGGCACCGCGGGCTGGGGCGTGTTCTGCTGCTCGGCCGTGCTCGCGCTCGCCGACTCCGTCGACGAAGCACTGACGGCACTGGACCAGGCGCTGTCCCCGGCCGAGACCCACCCGCCGCTGTGGCCGCGCCGCGCCGCGCTGGCGGGCAGGTCCCTGATCCTCCACGGCATCGGCGACGTACCCGGCGCCGCACGGGACGCCTGGGCCGCCGTCGAGGCCGTCGGACCGGCCGGGGCCCCACCGTTCGCGCGCATCGCGCTGAGCTCCGTACTCCTCTCCCAGGGCGAGCCCCGGCAGGCGGCCGCCGTACTCGACGCGCTCGCCCGTTCCGCGCCCGACCTGGACCGGAGCGTCTGGGAATGGCAGCACTACCTGTACACGAAGGGCCGGATCCTACGGGAACTGGGCGATCTGGAAGGCGCCCTGGAACTGTGGCGCCGCTGCGGCCGCAGCGAGGAGGAGGCCGGCATCGCCAACCCGGTCCTGGCCCCCTGGTGGCTGCCCACCGCCACCACCCTCGGCGGCCTGGGCCGGGGAGCCGAAGCCGCCGGCATCGTCGCGGCCGCCCGGGAACGCGCCCGCCGCTGGGGCACGCCGCGCGCCCTGGGCCTGGGCCTGATCGCGGAGGCCTCGGTCGTCGAAGGCCGCGACCGTACGGGCCTGCTGGGCCGGGCCGTCGACCTGCTGTCCGAGTCCCCGGCCCGGCTGGACCTCGCCAAGGCCGAATACCAGCTCGGCCGTGAACTGCTCGCCCTCGGGGACGCCCGCGGCGCCCGCGGCCATCTGCGCCGGGCCATCGGCCTCGCCACCCGCTGCGGCTACCGCGTGCTCGCCGCCGTCGCGCGCGACGCGCTGGTGACCGCGGGAGGCCGGATGCCGCAGCTCGCGACCATCCCCCTCGACTCCCTCACCCACAGCGAGCGCCGGATCGCGACGCTCGCCGAGCGCGGCCACAGCAACAAGGGGATCGCGGAAGCCCTGTTCATCACCCCGCGCACGGTGGAGATGCACCTGACCAACGTCTACCGCAAGCTCGACGTGCGCGGCCGCGCCGACCTGCCGCGCGGCCTCGGCCGCCACCCCGGCGCGCCCAGACCGGCGGACGGCCTCTCCGCCACGTCCTGAGTCCCGGGGACGTCACGCAGCCGGGGGCACACCCGGGCGGCAGCCGGGGGAGCCCCGATCGACACGACACCCCTGGAGGACGGACAGTCATGGAGCGGACGACAGCGGAGCACCCGGTTCGCGCCACGCCACCGGCGCACCGGAGGCGGCCGGGCGGGACCGGGGAACCGGCCGCCCTCATCGGACGGGACGCCGAGGCCGGCCTGCTGCACGGCCTGCTGGGACAGGTGCGCACGGGACGGCCGGCGCTCGTCGAGGTCCACGGGCCGCCCGGCACGGGACGCAGCGCACTGCTCGACCACGCGGCGGCCCTGGCCGGGGGCGCGGGCATGGGGGTCGCCGCCGTCCGGGCGACGGCGGAGGAGGCCGGGCTGCCCCACGGCGTGGCCGGGCGGCTCGGCGCACTGCTCTCCGCGCCCGCCCGCACCGGCCCCGGCTCCCCGTCCCACGGCACCGTACGACAAGCGGCCGGGCACGCCGACGGCGCGCGGCCCCGCCGGACGACGGACCCGGACCTGTGCGCCGACGTCCTGGAGGCCGCCCGCGGCGGACCCCTGCTCCTCGTCGTCGACGACGTCCAGTGGGCCGACCCGCAGTCGCTGCGCGCCCTGCGGTCGCTGGCCCGCAGGCTGGCCGGGCTGCCCCTGATGCTCCTCACGTCCCGCAACAGCGCCGTTCCGGCCGCAGCGGACGAACGGATCGATCCCTGCACCCTGGCCGGCGAGGACGCCGTGACCCGCCACACGCTGACCCTGGGCCCGCTGTCGGACGGCGCCGTCGGCGAGTTCATCGCCGGGAGCTGGCAGGCCCCGGTGGACGAGGCCTTCCTCGCCGACGCGGTCCGGCACGCCGACGGCAGCCCGGCCCTGATGCGCTCGATCGTCGGACGGTTCGTCCGGCACGGCTGGACGCCCGGCACCGACCACCCCGGCCGGCTGGAGGAGAGCGCGGCGGAGGCGGTACGGGAACGCACCGTACGGACCCTGGCCCTGCTGCCCGACGAACTCCTCGCAGTCCTGCGCGCCATCGCCGTCGCCGGACCCGACTGCACCCCCGGCCTGATCGACGCGCTGGCCGGCCCACGTGCCCTCGGCACCTCCCGGGCCCTGGCACTGCTGCGCGGAACCGGCCTGCTCGCACCGGGACGACGCCCCGCGTTCCGGACCGCCGCCGCGGCCCGCGCCGTCCTCGCCGACCTCGGCAGCGAACACCGCGAGGAACTGCACGCACGGGCGGCCGACTGGGCCCACCGCGCGGCCCTGCCCGACCGCGCGCTCGCCCGGCTGCTGCTGGACGCCCGCCGGATCGGGGCCACCTGGGCGGTGGAGGCCCTGCGCCGCGAGGCCGCGGAGTGCCGGGCCACCGGCCGGCCCGACCGCGCGGCCCGGCTGCTCGAACGGGCGCTGCGCGAGCCGGTGCCACCCGCCCTGCGGATCCGGCTCCTCACCGACCTGAGCGCGGCCGTGCTGCCCACCGGACCCGAGGCCGCGAGCCGCCACCTGTACCGCGCCCTGCAGACCCCCGGCGACGGGACCGCGGCCGTCGCCGACGCGGTCGCCGACGCCGAGACGGGCCGCGCCCTGCTGCACGCCGCGGAACTCCTCGTGGCCCGGGGCGACGTCGACACCCCCCGCCCCCGTATCGCCAGGGCCGCCGACGCCGCCCGCCCGGGCAGTGCCGAGCGGTCGGGACTGCGCGCCCTCCATTGGATCACCGAGTACAGCAGGCCGGACCCGGCCGACAGCGGCGAGCCGCTCCTGCCCGACACCGGCCCGCCCGCGCCGGAACGCTCCGCCGAAGCGGCCGTCGCCGCCTGGCGCACCGCGCAGCACGGCCGGAACATCGACCGGGCCCGGTGGCTCGCCCGGACGGCACTGGCCCCGCGGGTGCGCGAGCACGTTCCGCCCACCGTCCGGGCGGCGGCCGCGCACGCGCTCGTCCTCACCGGGGACACCGCGGAGGCGCGCCGCGCGCTCGACGAGATCCTGGTGGGCGCCGAGCGCAGCGACGCGCGTGCGGTCGCGGGCCTCGCCCTGCTCGTCACCTGCCTCGCCGAACTGCGCGCCGGCCGCGAAAGCGCCGCCGCCGAGGCCCTGGACCGGTGCGAGGCGATCATGCCCAGCCGCTGCTGGCACCCGCTGATGGCTCCCGGCCCCCTCGCGTTACGGGCCCTGCTGCACCTGCGGCGGGGCGACAGGACGGCGGCCGAGCGGGCCCTCGCGACCGAGCTGCCGCCCGGCGCCGAGGGCGGGCTGCCCTGGGCCTACCTGCTGTACGCCCGGGGCCGGGTCCGGCTCGCCGGCGGAATGCGCGACCAGGCCTTCGCCGACCTGCTGGAGTGCGGGCGGCAGCTGCTGGCCCGGCAGGCGGTCAACCCGGCGGTGCTGCCGTGGCGTTCGGCCGCTGCGCGGGCCCGCGAGCCCGGAGACCCGGCGGCCGCGGCGCTGCTCGCGGAGGAACGCCGGCGGGCCCTGCTGTGGGGTTCGCCCACCGCCATGGCCGCGGCGCTGGGGGAGGGGGCCGGGGCCGCGGGCGTCGGGGGAATCCCGGCTCCGGGCCGCGGGAGGCCGGTCAGCTGGCAGTACCGGCAGGCGCTGGTCGCCCTCGGCACCGCCCCGTCCTCCGGCCACCTGACCGTCGACTCCCTGCTCGGCAGCGACCGGGGGGCGGCCCCCGGGGCCGGGACCACCGGGCTCCCGCTCCCGTCCCGTTCCGCGCCGCCGTCCCGTTCCGCGCCCCCGTCCCCGTCCGAGCGCCTGCCGTCGCCCCGGTTCCCGTCGGCCTCCCCGTCGCCGGCCGCGTCCGTGCGGCGGGGAGCGGGAGGCGTGGCCCCGGACAGGACCGCGGCGGGTACGGGAGCGCTGACCCGCGCCGAGCTGCGCGTGGCGGCACTCGCCGCCGACGGCCTGGGCAACCGGGCCGTCGCCGAGGAACTGGCCGTCACCCCCCGGACCGTCGAGCTCCACCTGACCAAGGTCTACCGCAAGCTCGGCATCCGGGGACGGCCCCAGCTGGCCGCGGCGCTGCGGCGGACGGCGGGGGAGTCCACATGACGCCGCCGTCCCGCCCGTCCCGCCCGTCCCGCCCGTCCCGCCCGTCCCGCCCGTCCCGCCCGTCCCGCCCGGCGCGACGGGCCGGGCGGCGGCGCGGCTCCCCGGCCCGTGAGCCACACCCGGCCCTCCCCGGGCCGTCCCAGAACACACGGAGGAACGATGAGGCCCCTGTTGCACCGCCAGAAGGAGCTCGACCTGATCACCGGCGCCATGGACGCGGTGCGCCACGGCGCCGGCGGCGGCTCGCTGGTGGTCGTCACCGGCGGCCTGGGCACGGGCAAGACCGCCCTGCTGCGCGCCCTGCCGGAGCGGGCGGAACGCCGTGGCCTGCGCGTCGTCACCGCCAGCGGAGCCGTGTTCGAACGCGACTTCGAGGCGGGCGTACTCGGCCAGCTGCTGACCCCCCTGCTGCCGGGCGCCCCCGCCGCGCCGCCCGGCGACTGCGCGGGCCCGTCGGTGGGGTCCCCGCAGGACGACGGCTTCCTCGGGCTGGTGGCCGAGTACAGTGCCCGCACACCGCTGCTCATGCTCGTCGACGACCTCCAGTGGGCCGACGTCACCTCCCTGCGCCGGCTGGGCCTGCTGGCCGGACGCGTGGCGGGGCTGCGCGTCACCCTCGTCGTCACCCTGCGCGAAGGCGACCCCGGCGAGGACGCGCCCCGGCTCCAGCAGCTCGTCGAACGCGCCTCCCGCGTCGTGCGGCTGGGCCCGCTGCCGCCCGAGGGCACCGCGGACCTGGTCGGCGTCCTGACGGGGCGCCCCGTCGACCCGGCCTACGCACGGGCCTGCCACGAGGTGACCGGCGGCCGGCCGCTGCTGCTCACCGCCATCCTCGACGCACTGCCGGGGACCGGGGAAGGGCCCGGGTCCGCGGACGACGTCCGGGCCGTCCACGCGGCCCGCCCGGCGGCCCTGCACGAACGGTTCGCCGTCGTCCTGCGCGACCAGCCCGCGCCGGTACGGGAGTTCGCCACGGCTCTCGCCGTGCTCGGCGACGGCGCGGACGAGGAGCTGATCGGCAGACTCGCCGGCCTCGACGGCACCGGCCGGATCGAAGCCCTCAGGGTGCTGCGCCGGCTCGGTCTGCTCGCCGAAGGCCCCGTGCCCCGATTCGTCCACCCGGTGGTGGGCGAAGCCGTCGAGGAGGCCATGACCCCGGCCGAGGCGGAGAGCATCCGGGTGCACGCCGCCCTGCTGCTGCACCTGGGCGGCCACCCGGCGGAACGGGCCGCCGCCCAGCTCCTCGCCGCCTCCTCCTGCCACGAGGACTGGGAGACCGACGTACTGCGGGCGGCGGCGGGCTCGGCCCTGCGGCGCGCGGCTCCCGACACCGCGGCCCGCTATCTGCGCCGCGCCCTGCTCGGCAGTTCACCCGAAGGCCCGGACCGCGCCGAGCTGCTGGTGGAACTGGCCATGATCGAGCGGGACTTCGCGCCACGGGCGGCGCTGCGGCACCTCGCCCAGGCACTGTTCCTGTTCCCGGACACGGACCGGCGGGCCCCGGTGGCGGGCCTGATCCCGCCGTTCCTCCTCGACGGCGCCCCTTCCGCCACCGTCGACACCGTGGTCAGGACCGCGGCGGAACTGGGGGAGGCGGCGACGCTCACCGGCGCCGCCCGCGGGCACGCGCTGCGCCTGGAAGCGCGCCTGCGGCACGCGGCGTTGGCCGGCCCGGAGGAACCGGACACCTGCGGCGGCCGCCTGCGGTCCCTGGGCCCCGCCCCCTGCCTGGACACGGCCGCCGAACGCGAACTCGTCACCGTACTGCTGCACGGCGCGGCCCTGGCCCAGACGGTCAACGCCGCGGAGGCCGTGGCGCTCGCGGAGCGGCTGCTGCAGCACGAACCCGCCGCCCCGGACCACGTGCACACCGCCCTGCCGCTGCTGACCGAGGTCCTGGTCGCCGCCGACTCCCTCGCCACCATCGGCCCCTGGCTGGACACCGCCCACGACCGGGCCCGCAGGGAGAACGCCGACGTACCGCGCGCCCTCATCGCCGTCGAACTCACCCGCCTCGCCCTGGCCCGCGGCGACCTGACGGGAGCGAGGGAGCACGCCGCGGAGGCGCTCGCCCTGGACGTCACCGACTGGGCCACGCTCCAGACCCTGGCGCCCGTCGTGCTGGCCGCCCTGGAGGCCCGGGACGCCGCCCTGTGCGAACGCCTGCTGTCCGGGCGCCGGGAGGAGGCCGTCCCCGGCCACCGGCCCTCCTTGCGCCGGCTCATCCACGGCTCGGCCGCGGTACTGCGCGACGACCTGCCGACCGCCCTGGACTGCTTCCTCGACTGGGGCCGCACGGCCGAGCGCGCCCACTGGCGCAACCCGGCCATCGTGCCCTGGCGCACGTGGGCGTCCGCGCTGCACTACCGGATGGGCCGGCCCGACCGGGCCCACGACCTGATGGACGAGGAGTACGCGCGCGCCGTGAGCTGGGGCAGCCCGGTGGCCATCGGCCGTGCCCAGCGCGGCAAGGGCGCCATCACCGAGGGCGCCCGCGGCATCGCCCTGCTGCGGGAGTCCGCGCTCACCCTGGAGGGCTCGGCCAACGCCCTGGAACGGGCCCGCACCTCGCTGCTCCTCGGCCGCCGCCTGCTCGCCCAGGGGCGGCGGGCCGAGGCCGAGGAGCGGCTGACCCGGGCCCGCGCGGAGGCCCTCGACTGCGGTGCGCCCTGGATGGTCGAGCGGGCGGGCCGGGCGCTGCACGGCATCGCCGGTTCCCGGGGCGAGGACGTGGCGGCGACGCTGACGCGCACGGAGCGCCGGGTCGCCGCGCTCGCCGCCCGCGGTGCCTCCAACAAGGCCATCGCCGAGCGGCTGGAGGTGAGTTCGCGCGCCGTCGAGAAGCACCTCACCCACGTCTACCGCAAACTGCGGGTCGACGGCCGTACCGGACTCACCGCGATGGCCCGGCTGCTCTCCGACGGGGCCGGCCCGGCGCACCCGTAGTGCTCCGGGCGGGTGCGGTACCCCGGCTGCGGGAGGGCACCGAACCGAACCGAACCGAAACACCTGCGGTACCGGCGGTAACCGAACCCTCCGTTCCCCGCCCACAGGGTTAGCGCACCAGGGATTGATTTCGTTGACACCCTTCACCGCGTCTTCATACCTTCCTTTTGGCGGTGATCGAACTGCGTGGCCGGGGCCGAATAGAGGCCATAGTGAGGCCGGATTTCGATGCCCATTTCCCATCGGGCCCCAGTGAAACCCGCCACGGTCAATGAATACATGCAGGACAGGAAAGGGCGGAAATGAGCCAGGGTGCACCGGTGAGTTTTTCCACGGTCCGAGACGGATACTTCAACCCGCCGCCGACGACGCAGTCGCTGCGCCGGACCGAACCCATTACCCGGATGGAATTCGCCGACGGACACCTCGGCTGGCTCGTCACCGGATACTCCGCCGCGCGGGCCGTCCTCGCCGACAACCGGTTCAGCGCCCGGGGGGAACTCAAGCACCCCCCGGTACCGCGCGCCGCGACCCTGGAGGAGGCCCCGGCCGCACCGCCCGGGATGTTCATCCAGCACGACGCGCCCGAGCACCAGCGCTACCGCAGGCTCCTCGTCGGACAGTTCACCGTCCGCCGGATGAGGATGCTCACCGAATGGATCGAGGGCATCGTCGCGGAGCGCCTCGACGCCATGGAACGCCTCGGATCCGAGGCCGACCTCTTCGAGCACTTCGCGCTGCCCATCCCGTCCCTGGTCATCTGCGAACTGCTCGGCGTGCCCTACGCCGACCGTGCGGGCTTCCAGCACGACACGCACGTCTGGAGCAGCTTCGGGGAGTCCACCGAGGTCGTGACCGCGGCCTTCCTGTCGCTGGGCACGTACCTGCAGGGCCTGGTGCGGCTCAAGCGCGCCGAGCCCACCGACGACATCCTCAGCGGGCTGATCGCCGCCGACCCGGACCTCACCGACGAGGAACTGACGTCGATCGCCTTCCTGCTGCTGGTCGCCGGCCACGAGACCACCGCGAACCAGCTCGCCCTCGGAACCTTCGCGCTGCTGCGCCACCCCGAACAGCTCGCCGCGCTGCGCGCCGACCCCTCCCTGATCGAGGGCGCCGTCGAGGAGAGCCTGCGCTACCTGAGCATCGTCCACCACGGCCCCACCCGGGCCGCCCTGGAGGACGTCGAGATCGACGGCGTCCTCATCAAGGAGGGCGAGGTCGTGATGGTCTCCCTCGCCGCGGCCAACCGCGACCCCGAGCGGTTCGAGGACCCCGAGTCCTTCGACGTGACCCGGCGCGCCGGCGGCCACCTCGGCTTCGGGCACGGCATCCACCAGTGCCTCGGCCAGCAGCTGGCCCGCATCGAACTGCGCGTCGGCTTCACCGCCCTGCTGGAGCGCTTCCCGGCACTGCGCCTGGCCTGCCCGCCCGAGGAGATCAGGCTCCGCCACGACATGCAGGTCTACGGCGTGTACGCGCTGCCCGTCGCCTGGTGACCGGCGACCCGATGGGGGTCGAGGTCAGCCGGGACCTGTGCCGCGGCGCCGGCATGTGCACCCTCCTCGCCCCCGAGGTCTTCGACCAGAGCGACGAAGGCGTCGTGCTGCTGCTCGACGCCCGGCCGCCCGCCGCAGTGCGCGCCGCCGTCCGCGAGGCCGCCGACCAGTGCCCCTGCGCGGCCATCACCCTGCACGAGCCCTCCACGACCCCCGAGGTCCCAGGGACCCCCTGAGGTCCAGCCCGGCCCGCCCCGTCCGGGCCCCGGCGGGCCGCGCCGCGCCGCGTGACCGCCTCCCTCCCGCACCACCGCTCGCACCACTTCCGGAAAGCCAGGTACACACCGTGGAACAGCACCTTTCACGCCGCCGCATGCTCGGACTCGCGGCCCTCGGCGCCGCCGCCATGGCCGGCAGCACCACCATCGGCGCCACCCGGGCCCTGGCCGCCGACCGCGCCGGCACTCCCGCGTTCGTCCCCGCCGTCGTCATCGGGACGGGCTACGGCGCGGCCGTCACCGCCCTGCGGCTCGGCGAGGCCGGCGTCCGCACCGTCATGCTCGAAATGGGACAGCTGTGGAACCAGCAGGGCCCCGACGGCAACGTCTTCTCCGGCATGCTCAAGCCCGACAAGCGCTCCAGCTGGTTCAAGACCCGTACCGAGGCGCCGCTCGGCAGCTTCCTCTGGCTCGACCTGGCCAACCGTGACATCGACCCCTACGCCGGTGTCCTGGACCGGGTCAACTACGACCAGATGTCCGTGTACGTGGGCCGCGGCGTCGGCGGCGGTTCCCTCGTCAACGGCGGCATGGCGGTGGCCCCCAAGCGCTCGTACTTCGAGGAGGTGCTCCCGCGCGTCGACTCCGCCGCGATGTACGACCGCTACTTCCCGCGCGCCAACTCCATGCTGCGCGTCAACCACATCGACAACGGCTGGTTCGAGGGCACCGACTGGTACAAGTTCGCCCGCGTCTCGCGTGACCAGGCGCAGAAGGCCGGCCTGGGCACCGTGCACGTCCCCAACGTCTACGACTTCGACTACATGCGGCGCGAGGCGAACGGCGAGGTCCCCAAGTCCGCGCTGGCCGCAGAGGTGATCTACGGCAACAACCACGGCAAGCAGAGCCTGGACAAGACCTACCTGGCCGCCGCACTGGGCACCGGAAAGGTCACCATCGAGACCCTCCACCAGGCCAGGACCATCCGGCAGCAGAAGGACGGGACCTACCTGCTGACCGTCGAGCAGAAGGACGCCGACGGCAGGCTGCTCGCCACCAGGGAGATCTCCTGCCGCCACCTGTTCCTCGGGGCCGGCAGCCTCGGCTCCACCGAACTGCTGCTGCGCGCCCGGGAGACCGGAACGCTGCCCGACCTCAGCTCCGAGATCGGCGCGGGCTGGGGCCCGAACGGCAACATCATGACCGCCCGCGCCAACCACGTGTGGAACCCCACCGGTGCCAGCCAGTCGTCCATCCCCGCGCTGGGCATCGACGACTGGGACAACCCCACGGCCCCCGTCTTCGCCGAGATCGCCCCCATGCCGGCCGGTGTGGAGACCTGGGTCAGCCTCTACCTGGCGATCACCAAGAACCCCGAGCGCGGCGCCTTCGTGTACGACGCCGCGAAGGACCGGGCGGACCTGCGCTGGACCCGCGATCAGAACACCCCCGCCGTCAACGCCGCGAAGTCGCTGTTCGACCGCGTGAACAGGGCGAACACCACGATGTACCGCTACGACCTCTTCGGCAAGCAGCTGAAGGCGTTCTCCGACGACTTCTGCTACCACCCGCTCGGCGGCTGCGTGCTGGGCAAGGCCACCGACGACTTCGGCCGGGTCTCCGGTTACAAGAACCTCTACGTGACGGACGGTTCGCTCATTCCCGGCTCCATCGGCGTGAATCCGTTCGTCACCATCACCGCGCTCGCGGAACGGAACATCGAGCGCGTCATCCAGCAGGACGTCAAGGCCTCGTAAACCGGGCGCCGTCACCGGCCGCCCGGGTCTGCCGGGGTTGCCGGGTCCGCCGCGTCCGCCGGGGTCCTCCGGTTCATCACATCGCGAATCGTCACGGGGTTTCCCCGGTATGCCCGCACGCCGGAACGCGCTGCGGAACCAGCAAATTGGCATGAGTTCAACGGGTCGATGGAGCACATTATGCGCGAGTCTGTTTCGATGCCGGACGAATCCGGGACCAGCACGCACGACGTGATCGTGGTGATCGGATCGGCGCACCGGCCGCCGGACGGGACCGGAGACCGCCGGGCGTTCGACGCGGAATTCCTCGCGGATGCCACCGGAGGCCCGTTGGACCCCCGCCTCACCGGGGCACTGCCCCACGGTCCCGCCGCGGCGGAGGTGTGGTGGCAGGCGCTGGAGGACGCCGGCGTCGTCCTGGCGGCGGAGCCCGCCCCGGGTACCGCCGCCTTCCTCGCCGTGCCCGACGCGGACGCCCTCCCGCAGGACGGCGACGCGGCCGCCGCCGTCCGCGCCGTCCTGCGGACCGCCCCCGGCGCCGACCCGGAGGTCCGGCGCGTCCCCTCGGGCGCCGACGCGCTGCGGGCGGCCCACGACAGTCTCCGCCGGGGAGAGAGCGCCCTGGCCCTGGCGGCGGGGCCGGACGTCCTGCTCCCCGACACCCCGTCCGGGGCCACCGCACCCGCGGACACGGAGTCCGGCGCCGCCGGGTCCGGGGCCACCGGGCCGGAGGGCGCCGGTGCCGTGGGCGGCTCCTCCGGCGGCTACGGGGCCGTCCTGCTGAAGACCCTCGCGCGGGCCCTCGCCGACGGCGACCGGGTACGCGCCGTACTCTCCGCCGACGGACGGCTCACCGCCCCCGGCCCCGCCCTCGCGGCGCACGGCGGAGACACCGGGCGGGCCGGCACCGAGGCCGCCCCCGCCGAACGGCCGCTGCCCTGGATCCTCTCCGCCGCCGGCCCCGAGGCGCTGCGCGCCCAGGCCGGGCGGCTGCACGCCCACCTCACCGCCCACCCCGGCCTCGACCCCGCCGCCGTGGGCCGCGCCCTCGCCGTGACCCGGCACCGCTTCCCGCACCGCGCCGTCGTCCTCGGCGAGAACACCGCACAGCTCCTCGACGCACTGGCCACCCTGGCCCGGGGCGGCTTCGCGGCCGAGGTCGTCCGCGGCAGCGCCGGCCCCGCCGCCACCGGTCCCACCGCGTTCGTCTTCCCCGGCGTCGGCTCCCAGTGGCCGGGCATGGCCGTCGAACTCCTCGACTCCTCACCGCAGTTCCGCGCCGCCGCCCTGGAGTGCCAGGAGGCCCTGGCCCCGTTCACCGGCTGGCTGCTCACCGACGTGCTGCGCGGCGGGCCCGGCGCCCCGGACCTCGACACCCCCGACGTCAGCATGCCCGCCACCTTCGCCGTCCAGGTCGCCCTCGCCCGGACCTGGCTGGCCTACGGAGCCCGACCCGCGGCGTTCGCGGGGCACAGCATCGGGGACATCGCGGCCGCCCACCTGTCCGGCGCGCTGACCCTCCCGGACGCCGCCCGGGTCATCACCTCCTGGGGCGACGGCCTGGCCGAACTCGTCGCACACGGCGGAGACATGCTCGCCGTGACCCTGCCGGGCCGGCGGATGGCCGACCGCCTGCGGCCCTGGGAGGGCAGGCTCGACGTAGCCGCGTACAACGGCCCCGAATCCGTCGTCGTCTCCGGCGACACCGACGCCGTGCGCGAGCTGCGCCAGGCACTGGAGGCGGACGGCGTCCGCTGCCGGCGCGTCGCCGTCGGAGCCGCCGCCCACTCGTCCCACGTCGAGGCCCTCCGCGACCGGATGACCGCCGAACTCGCCGCCATCGCCCCCCGAGCCACCCACACCCCGTTCTACTCCTCCTCCACCGGCGGCATCGTCGACGGCCGCACCCTGGACGCCGATTACTGGTTCGAGGCCCTGCGCCGCCCGGTACGGTTCGAACAGACCACGCACGCGCTGCTCGCCGACGGCCACCAGGCCCTCATCGAGGTCAACCCCCACGCGTCCCTCACCGCGGCGATGCAGGAGACGGCCTCCGCCGCCGGACGGCAACCCGTCACCGTCAGTACCCTCCGCCGCGACCAGGGCGGCCCGCGCCGGTTCCGTACCGCCCTCGCGGAGGCCTACGTACAGGGTGTGCACATCGACTGGGAGCAGGCGTTCCCCGGTGCCCCGGCCGGCCGGCTGCCGCTGCCGACCTACCCCTTCCGGCGGCCCGGTGCCGCCGAGGGCGGTCCCGCGCTGTCCGAGCGGCTGCGCACCCTGCCCGAGGCCGAACGCGAGCGCACCGTCGGCGCACTCGTCCGCTCCGTCACCGCCGCACTGCTCGGCCTGCCCGACCCGGCGGCGGTCGGCGCCGGACACGCCTTCCGGGACCTGGGCCTGGACTCCGTCACCGCCATCGAACTGCGCAACCGGCTGAACGAGGCGACCGGCCTCGCGCTGCCCCACACGGTCGTCTTCGACCACCCCACCCCGCGTTCGCTGACCGGCCGCATCGTCGCGGACGCCCTCGGCACCCGGGACGAGGCCGCCGACGACACCACCACGGCCGCCTGGGACGAGCCCGTCGCCATCGTGGCCATGAGCTGCCGCCTGCCCGGCGGCATCGACACCCCCGAAGCCCTCTGGCAGCTGCTCACCGAGGGCGGCGACGCCGTGTCCGCCCTGCCCGCCGACCGAGGCTGGGACGTCGAAGGCCTCTACGACCCGGAGCCCGGCCGGCCGGGCCGCTACTACCAGCGCGAGGCGGCGCTGCTCCACGGGGCCGCCGACTTCGATCCGGAGTTCTTCGGGATCTCCCCGCGCGAGGCCCTCGCCATGGACCCCCAGCAGCGGCTCCTCCTGGAGACCGGCTGGGAGGTCCTCGAACGCGCCGGCATCGACCCCGGCACGCTGCGCGGCACCCGCACCGGCACCTTCGTCGGAGCCATGACCCAGGACTACGGCCCCCGGCTGTACGAGGCGCCCGAGGACGTCAGCGGCTACCTGCTGACCGGCAACACCGCCAGCGTCGCCTCGGGCCGCCTCGCCTACACCTTCGGGTTCGAGGGTCCCGCCGTCACGGTGGACACCGCCTGCTCGTCCTCGCTGGTCGCGCTGCACCTGGCCGTCCAGTCGCTGCGCACCGGCGAGTGCTCGCTGGCCCTGGCGGGCGGAGTCACCGTCCTGCCGTCGGCCGGCGCGTTCATCGAGTTCAGCAAGCAGCGCGCGCTGGCCCCGGACGGGCGGTCCAAGGCCTTCTCCGCCGACGCCGACGGGTTCGGCCTCGCCGAGGGCACCGGCATGGTCCTGCTGGAGCGCCTCTCGGACGCCCGCCGCAACGGTCACCGGGTGCTGGCCGTCGTACGGGGCTCCGCGATCAACCAGGACGGCGCGTCCAACGGGCTCACCGCGCCCAGCGGTCCGGCGCAGCAGCGGGTCATCCGGCAGGCGCTGGCCAACGCGGGCCTGTCGGCCACCGACGTCGACGTGGTGGAGGCGCACGGCACCGGAACGCGCCTCGGCGACCCGATCGAAGCGCAGGCGCTGCTGGCCACGTACGGCCAGGACCGGCCCGAGGACCGGCCCCTGTGGCTCGGCTCGCTGAAGTCGAACATCGGCCACACCCAGGCCGCTGCGGGCATCGCGGGCGTGCTGAAAATGGTCCTGGCCCTCCAGCACGGCGTCCTGCCCAAGACCCTGCACGCCGAGGTGCCGTCCCCCCACATCGACTGGGCCGGCGGCCGGGTACGGCTGCTCGGCGAGGCGGCCGACTGGCCCGGGACCGGCCGGCCGCGCCGCTCCGGCGTGTCCTCGTTCGGGATCAGCGGCACCAACGCGCACGCCATCATCGAGGAGGCCCCGGACGCCCGCGAGACCGCCGGCGCCCCCAATGCGGACGGCCCCGCCGACGCCCTCGCCGCGGAAGCCCCCGCCGGCGCCCCCGCCCCGGAGTCTGCGGTGGAGCCCGCCGCGGAGCCCGCCGGCGGCGCGACCGCCGTGCCGTGGACCCTGTCGGCCCACACCCCCGAAGCGCTCGCCGCCCGGGCCCGTGCCCTCCTCGCGCACACCCTGGCCCACCCCGGCACGGCCCCCGCCGACACGGGCCACTCGCTCGCCACCACCCGCGCGGCGTTCGCACACCGCGCAGTCGTCGTCGGCACCACCGAAGCGGAACTGACCGAAGGACTGAAGGCTCTGGCGGAGGGCGGCTCCACACCCCGCGCCGTCCAGGGCACCGCCGCCGAGGGCCGCCGCGTCGTGTTCGTCTTCCCCGGCCAGGGCTCCCAGTGGGCCGGCATGGCCGTCGACCTCCTCGACGGCTCGGCCGTCTTCCGCGAGCGGCTGCGCGCCTGCGGCGAGGCCCTGGCCCCGTACGTGGACTGGTCCCTGGAGGACGTACTGCGCGGGGCACCCGGCGCGCCCGCCCTGGACAGCGCCGACGACGTCGTCCAGCCCGCGCTGTGGGCCGTCATGGTCTCGCTCGCCGAACTGTGGCGCTCCTTCGGCGTCGAACCCGCGGCCGTCATCGGCCACTCCCAGGGCGAGATCGCCGCGGCCGCCGTGTCCGGCGCCCTCGGCCTCGACGACGCCGCGCGCGTCGTCGCCCTCCGCAGCCGCCTGCTGAGCCGCCTCGCCGGACTCGGCGGCATGGTGTCCGTACCCGAACCCCTCGCCGACGTCACCCGGCGCCTGGAGGCCTGGGACGACAGGCTCGGCATCGCCGCCGTCAACGGACCCCGCTCCATCGTCGTCTCCGGCGACGCGGACGCCCTCGACGAACTGCTCACCGCCTGCACCGCCGACGGGGTCCGGGCCAAGCGGGTCCCCGTCGACTACGCCTCGCACTCCTCCCACGTGGAGATCATCGAGGCCGAACTCGCCGCGGCACTCGCCGGCATCACCCCGCAGACCCCGCGGATCCCCTTCTGCTCCACCGTCACCGGCGAGGTCGTCGACGGCGCGGACCTCGGCGCCGACTACTGGTACACCAACCTCCGCACCACCGTCCGCTTCGAGCCCGCCGTCCGCCGCCTCATGGAGGACGGCCACGACGTCTTCGTCGAGTGCAGCCCGCACCCCGTGCTCGCCGTCGGTCTCCAGGAGACCGCCGAGGCGGCCGGAGCCACCGCCGACGTCGTGCCCTCGCTGCGCCGCGGAGACGGCGGCCCCGTCCGCTTCCTGACCTCGCTCGCGGACGCTTACGTCCACGGCGTGCCCACCGACTGGTCCGCCGCCTTCGCCGGACTGCGCCCCCGTACCGTGGACCTGCCCACCTACCCCTTCCAGCGCCGCCGCTTCTGGCTCGACGCCGCCGCCCCGGCCGCCCCCGCAGGCGCCGCCGCCGGCCACGGCCAGGAGGAGGCCCGCTTCTGGGAAGCCGTGGAGAACGCCGACGTACAGGCCCTGACCAGTTCGCTGGACCTGGCCCCCGACGCCTCCCTCGACAGCATGGTCGGCCGGCTCGCGCACTGGCGGCGCCGCACCACCGAGAGCGCGCTCATCGACAGCTGGCGCTACCGCGTCACCTGGACGCCCACCGCCACCCAGGCCCAGCGCGGCAACCGGACCCCGCTGACCGGCACCTGGCTGCTCGTCACCACCGCCGCCCAGGAGGGCGGCGCCGACGCCACCGCCGTCCACGACGCCCTCACCGCCCGGGGCGCCCGCGTCGAACGGGTCGTCCTCGACCCGGCCACCGACGGCGACCGGGAGACCGTCGCCCGGCTGCTGACCGACCGCCTCGGCGAGGCCGGGCAGGAGCCCGACGGCGTCAGCGGCGTGCTCTCCCTGCTCGCGGGGACCGCGAGGACCCCCGGGACGGCCGAGGAAGCCGAGACCGCCCCGGGCACCGGCACCGGCACCGGGACCGCCCCCCGGGTGCTGCCCGCCCTCGCCGCCACCCTCGCCCTCGTCCAGGCCCTCGGCGACACCGGGATCGGCGCCCCCCTCTGGTGCGCCACCTCCGGCGCCGTCACCACCGGACCCGCCGACCCGCCGCGCCACCCCGAGCAGGCCCAGCTGTGGGGCCTGGGCCGGGTCGTCGGCGCGGAGTCCCCCCAGCGCTGGGGCGGCCTCGTCGACCTCCCCGAAACCCTCGACGAGCGCACCCTCGAACACCTCACCGGACTCCTCGCCGACCCCGACGGCGAGGACGAGATCGCCGTCCGCGCCACCGGCACCCTCGCCCGCCGCCTCGTCCGCGCGGACACGGACACGACCGCCCCCACACCCGACCACGTCCTGGCACGTCCGCACGGCACGATCCTGATCACCGGCGGCACCGGCACCCTCGGCGCCCACGTCGCCCGCTGGCTCGCCCGCTCAGGAGCCGCCCACCTCGTCCTCACCAGCCGCAGCGGCCCCGCCGCCCCCGGCGCCCCCGAACTCCGCGACGAACTCACCGCCCTCGGCACCCGCACCACCATCGCCACCTGCGACGTCACCGACCGCGACGACCTCGGCCGGCTCCTGGCCTCGCTGCCCGGCGAACACCCCCTCACCGGCGTCATCCACGCCGCCGGCGTCCTCGACGACGGCGTCCTCGACGCCATGACCACCGAGCGCCTCGAACACGTCCTGCGCCCCAAGGTCGACGCCGCGCTCCACCTGCACGACCTCACGGCCGGCCTCGACCTGGACTTCTTCGTCCTCTTCTCCTCCATCGCCGGCGTCGTCGGCAACGGCGGCCAGGGCGGGTACGCCGCGGGCAACGCCTTCCTGGACGCCCTCGCCCACCAGCGACGCGCCCAGGGACTCCCCGCCACCGCCATCGCCTGGGGCTCCTGGGGCAGTGGCCGCATGATGGGAGACCTCGCCGAACAACACCTCACCCGGCGCGGCATCCTCCCCATGCCCGCCGACCTCGGCATCGCCGCCCTGCGCCGGGCCATGGAACACGACGACACGGCCGTCACCCTCGCCGACATCGACTGGGACCGCTTCGTCCCCGCCTTCGCGATCAGCGGCGACTACCCGCTGCTGCGCCGCCTCCCCGAGGCACGGCGCGTCCTCGACGCCGCCGGGACCCCCGCCACCCCCGGTGCCGCCCCCGGCGGCCCGGCCCTGGCCCAGCGGCTGACCGGCCTGTCCGACACCGAACAGCTCCGGGCCGTCGTCGAACTCGTCCGCACCCAGGCCGCCACCGTCCTCGGTCACGCCGGCGCCGACGCCGTACCACCCCGACGTGCCTTCCGCGACACCGGATTCGACTCCCTCACCGCGATCGAGCTGCGCAACCGGCTCGCCGGCGCCACCGGGATGCGCCTGCCCACCACCGTCGTCTTCGACTACCCCAACCCGACGGAACTCGCCGGATACCTCCACGCCCGGATATCGGGAAGCCCGCGGGCCGCCGGACACGACGACGGCCACCCCGGCGCACCGCTCGTCCCGCCCTCCGACGACGAGCCGATCGCCATCGTCGCGATGAGCTGCCGCTTCCCGGGAGGAGTCACCTCCCCCGAAGGGCTGTGGGAGATCCTCACCGAGGGCAGGGACGTCCTCTCCGGATTCCCCGAGAACCGCGGCTGGCCGCTCGACACCCTCTACCACCCCGACCCCGAGAACCCCGGAACCACCTACGCCCGCGAAGGCGGCTTCCTCTACGACGCGGGCGACTTCGACGCCGGATTCTTCGGGATCTCCCCGCGCGAGGCCCTCGCCATGGACCCCCAGCAGCGGCTGCTGCTCGAAGTCACCTGGGAAGCCTTCGAACGCGCGGGCATCGACCCCGCCACCCTCAAGGGCAGCCGGTCCGGAGTCTTCATCGGCTCCAACGGACAGGACTACGCCTCCGGCCTGCGCAAGGCCCCCGAGGGCGTCGAGGGCTACCTGCTCACCGGCCGGGCCGCCAGTGTCGTCTCCGGCCGCCTCGCCTACACCTTCGGCCTCGAAGGCCCGGCGCTGACCGTCGACACGGCCTGCTCGTCGTCCCTGGTCGCCCTCCACCTGGCCGTCCAGTCGCTGCGCCTCGGCGAATGCGAACTGGCCCTCGCCGGCGGTGTCACCGTCATGTCCAACCCCGGCATCTTCGTCGAGTTCAGCCGCCAGCGCGGCCTGGCAGCCGACGGCCGCTGCAAGGCGTTCGCCGCGTCGGCCGACGGCACCGGCTGGGGCGAGGGCACCGGCATGCTCCTCCTCGAACGCCTCTCCGACGCCCGCCGCAACGGCCACCGGGTACTGGCCGTCGTACGGGGCTCCGCGATCAACCAGGACGGCGCGTCCAACGGGCTCACCGCCCCGAACGGACCCGCGCAGCAGCGGGTCATCCGGCAGGCACTGGCCAACGCGGGCCTGTCGGCCACCGACGTCGACGTGGTGGAGGCGCACGGCACCGGCACCCGGCTCGGCGACCCGATCGAAGCCCAGGCACTGCTGGCCACGTACGGCCAGGACCGGCCCGACGGCCGACCGCTGCTGCTGGGCTCGCTCAAGTCGAACATCGGCCACACCCAGGCCGCCGCCGGTGTCGCGGGCGTCATGAAGCTGGTGCTGTCCCTCCAGCACGGGCAACTCCCCGCGACCCTGCACGTGGACGCGCCGACCCCGCACGTCGACTGGACCGCGGGCTCGGTCGAGCTCCTGACCGAGCCTACGACCTGGCCCGATGACCACGAACACGTCCGCCGGGGCGGCGTCTCGGCCTTCGGCGTGAGCGGCACCAACGCCCACGTCATCGTCGAGCAGGCCCCCGAAGCGGCCCCGGAGCCCGAAGACACCGACACGGCAGCCGCCCCGGCCACGCCGATGGCGGCCGTGCCCTGGCTCCTCTCCGCGAAGGACGCCACCGCTCTGCGCGTGCAGGCCGACCGGCTGCGCGCCCACCTGGCCGCCCACCCGGAGGCCGGCCCCGCCGACATCGGCCTTTCGCTCGCGACGGGCCGGTCGGCCCTCCAGCGGCGCGCCGCCGTCGTGGGCACCGACCGCGACGAACTGCTGCGCGGGCTGGCCGCCCTCGCCGACGGACTCTCCACCGGGACCTCGTCCCACGTCATCACCGGCGCCACCGACTCCGCAGGCGACGACGAGGGCGCCCGGACGGCGTTCCTGTTCTCGGGGCAGGGGAGTCAGCGGCCGGGGATGGGGCGTGATCTGTACGAGGCCTTCCCGGTGTTCGCGGACGCGTTCGACGCGGTGTGTGCCCATGTGGACCAGCACCTCGAACGTCCCCTGGCGGGTGTGGTGTTCGGCGAGGACGCGGAGTTGTTGGACCGGACCGGTTATGCGCAGCCGGCGTTGTTCGCGGTCGAGGTGGCGTTGTTCCGGCTGGTGGAGTCCTGGGGCGTCCGGCCCGATTTCCTGGCCGGGCACTCGGTGGGCGAGTTCGCGGCGGCGCACGTGGCGGGCGTGTTCTCGCTGGAGGACGCGGCGGCTCTGGTGGCCGCTCGTGGCCGGCTGATGCAGGCGCTCCCGCCCGGCGGGGTGATGGTCGCGGTGCAGGCCTCGGAGGAAGAGGTACGGGACCTGCTGGCCGGGTTCGAGGACCGTGCGGGAATCGCCGCGGTCAACGGCCCCTCCGCCGTGGTGGTTTCGGGCGCACAGGACGCCGTCGCGGCGGTCGTCGAACGCCTCGCGGCCGACGGGCGCAAGACGAAGGCGCTCTCCGTCTCGCACGCCTTCCACTCCCCGCTGATGGACCCGATGCTCGCCGAGTTCCGGACCGTCGTGGACGGTGTTTCCTTCGGAGCGCCGCGCGTGCCGGTCGTCTCCACCCTCACCGGCCGTCCGGTGCCGGCAGAGGAGTTCTGCTCCGTCGAGTACTGGGTGCGCCACGTCCGCGAGGCGGTCCGTTTCGGCGACGCGGTCACCTCCCTCGCCGATCTGGGCGTCCGTACCTTCCTGGAGGTCGGACCCGGCGGTGTCCTGACCGCGATGGTCCAGGACTCCCTGGACGGGCACGCGGTCACCGTCCCGCTCCTGCGCGCCGACCGCGCCGAGGCGACGGCCGTCACGACCGCCCTCGCCCACCTCCACGTCCACGGCACGCCCGTCGACTGGACCGCCGTCTTCGCCGGACGCGGCGCCCGGCCCGTAGACCTCCCCACCTACGCCTTCCAGCGCGAGCACTACTGGCTCCACGTCCCCGCCACCGCCGACGTCGCCGCGATCGGTGTCGCCGATACCGAACACCCCATGCTGGGTGCCACCGTCGTGCTCCCGGACGGCGCCATCGTGCTGACGGGCCGGCTCTCGCTCGCCACGCACCCCTGGATCGCGGACCACGCGGTCTCCGGCGTCGTGCTCGTCCCCGGTACGGCCTTCGTGGAGCTGGCACTGCGGGCCGGGCAGGAAGCCGGCTGCGAGCAGGTCGAGGAGCTGACCCTGGAGGCCCCGCTCGTCCTGCCCGAGCACGGCGGGGTCCAGCTCCGCCTCACAGTCGGGACACGGGACGCCTCCGGACGCTGCGCACTGGAGCTGTACTCCCGGCCGGAGGACGCCCCCGGGGCGCGTGACTGGACGCGTCACGCGGCCGGCACCCTCTCCGCCGAGCCGCCGGCGCCCGCCTCGTCCGAACTCGCCGCGTGGCCGCCGCAGGGCGCCGAACCGGTCGCCACCGACGACCTGTACGACCTGCTCGACGGCCTCGGCTTCGGCTACGGCCCGGTCTTCCGAGGCCTGAAGGAGGCCTGGCGCCAGGGCGACACCCTGTACGCGGCCGCCTCCCTCCCGGAGCAGTCGGTGCCGGACGCGAGCACGTACGGGCTGCACCCGGCCCTCCTCGACGCGGGGCTCCACGCCTCGTGGCTCGGTCTGCTGTCCGGGTCCGAGACGGGCCACGGTCTGCTGCCGTTCTCCTGGAGCGCGGTGCACCTGCGGGCCGCCGGCGCGTCCGCGGTACGGATCAAGCTGGCCGCCGCCGGGACGGACGCGGTGTCGGTCCTCGTCGCCGACGGTTCGGGCCGCCCGCTCGCGACGATCGGCGCACTCGTCCTGCGCCCGGTCTCCGCCGACCGGCTGCGGCTGGCCGCGGAGCCCCGCGACGACTCCCTCTACCGGCTCGACTGGACCCCGGCCCACACGCCGGCGGACGCACCCGTCCCCGAGTACGACGTGGCGACGCCGGGCCGTCCGGGCCCCGGAGGCGGCGCCCCGGCGGAGGACACGGCCGCCCGCGTACGGACAACGAGCCACCGGGCACTCGCCCTGATCCAGGGACGGCTCGCCGACGACGCCGCCGACCCGGCGCCGCTCGTGCTGGTCACCCGGCACGCCGTCGCGACGCACGCGGGGGAGCGCGGAGCGCTCGACCCGGCCCAGGCCGCCGTCTGGGGCATGGTCCGATCGGCGCAGTCGGAGAACCCGGGACGCTTCGTCCTGCTCGACCTGGACCCGGACCTGGATCCGGACGGGGACCTCGGCCGCGTTGCCGTACGGGCCGCCGTGAGCACGGGCGAGCCGCAGCTCGCGGTGCGCGCCGGAAGGATTCTGCTGCCCCGCCTGACGCGGGCGAAGGGCGCCGCGGAGGAGGGGGACGCGGCGGCCGACCCGGGCCGGACGTTCCCGGACGGAGGGACCGTCCTCGTCACGGGGGCGACCGGCACGCTGGGCCGTCTCGTCGCCCGCCACCTCGTCACCCGGCACGGCGTCCGGCACCTGCTGCTCACCGGACGCCGGGGCCCCACCGCCGAAGGAGCGGCGGCCTTCGAGGCCGAACTGACCGGACTCGGCGCCCACGTCGTCACCGCCGCGTGCGACGTCGCCGACCGCGAGGCGCTCGCCGCACTGCTCGCCACGATCCCCGCGGAGCACCCGCTGACGGGAGTGGTGCACGCGGCGGGCGTCACCGACGACGGGATCGTCCCCGCGCTCACCCCGGAGCGCGTCGACCACGTGCTCCGCCCGAAGGTCGACGCCGCACTGAACCTGCACGAACTCACCCGCGACACGGACCTGTCCGCGTTCGTCCTCTTCTCCTCGGTGTCCGCGACCCTCGGCGGCGCCGGACAGGCCAACTACGCCGCCGCGAACTCCTTCCTGGACGCCCTGGCCCAGCTGCGCCGCGCGGCCGGCCTGCCCGCCGTGTCCATGGCCTGGGGGCTGTGGGCCGAGGGCAGCGGGATGACCGGCAGGCTGGACTCGGCCGACCTCGCGCGCATCCGGCGCATGGGCCTGGTCGCCATGGACTCGGCCACGGGCCTGGCCCTGTTCGACGCCGCCTGCGCGGCCGGGGACGACGTCCTCTTCCCGGTCCCGCTGGACCACGCCGGGCTGCGGGTCCAGGCCGCCGACGACAAGGTGCCCGCCCTGCTGCGCGGTCTCGTCAAGGCCCCGGTCCGCAAGGCCCAGGCCGCGGGCGACACCACCGCCACGGGGGCGGCCGACCGGGCCACCGCACTGGCCGCGAGCCTGTACGGGCTTCCCGAGGCGGAGCAGGACCGCGTCCTCGGTGACCTGGTACGCCTCCAGATCGCCACGGTGCTCGGCCACGCCTCACCGGAGCGGATCGAACCCGAGCGCCAGTTCAGGGACCTCGGCTTCGACTCGCTCACCGCAGTCGAACTGCGCAACCTCCTGGGCGCCGTCACCGGCACCCGACTGCCCGCGACCCTGGTCTTCGACCACCCCACACCGCTGGCGCTCACCCGCTTCCTGCGCGCCGAGATCCTCGGCGGCGAAGCCGGTGCTGCCGGTGCGGCCGGCGACCGTACGGCGGCCGCCCCGGGCCGGCCGGGCGGCGGCTCCTCCGTCGAGGCTGATGAGCCGATCGCGATCGTGGGGATGAGCTGCCGTTATCCGGGTGGGGTGCGGTCTCCGGAGGATCTGTGGCGGCTGGTCGTGGAGGGGGGTGACGCGGTGGGTGGTTTCCCGGTCGATCGTGGGTGGGCGCTGGAGGCGTTGTACCACCCGGATCCGGATCATGCGGGGACGAGTTATGCGCGTGAGGGTGGGTTCCTGTATGACGCGGCGGAGTTCGATGCCGGGTTCTTCGGGATCTCGCCGCGTGAGGCGCTCGCGATGGATCCGCAGCAGCGGTTGTTGCTGGAGACCTCGTGGGAGGTGTTCGAGCGGGCCGGTATCGACCCGGCGTCGCTGCGGGGTTCGCGTACCGGGGTCTTCGCGGGCGTCATGTACCACGACTACGGATCGCGCCTGTCCGTCGTACCCGACGGATTCGAGGGATACCTGGTCAACGGGAGCGCGGGCAGCATCGCCTCGGGCCGGGTGGCTTACACCTTCGGTCTGGAGGGGCCGGCGGTGACGGTGGACACCGCGTGCTCCTCTTCCCTGGTCGCCCTGCACCTGGCGGCGCAGTCGCTGCGCCAGGGCGAGTGCTCGATGGCCCTGGTGGGCGGTGTGACGGTCATGGCGACCCCGAACGTCTTCGTGGAGTTCAGCCGTCAGCGCGGGCTGGCCGCCGACGGCCGTTGCAAGGCCTTCTCGGCCGCGGCCGACGGTACGGGCTGGGCCGAGGGCGTCGGCATGCTGCTGGTGGAACGTCTCTCGGACGCCCGCCGCAATGGCCACCGGGTGCTGGCGGTGGTCCGGGGCAGCGCGGTGAACCAGGACGGCGCGTCCAACGGCCTGACCGCCCCGAACGGGCCGGCGCAGCAGCGGGTCATCCGTCAGGCGCTGGCGCAGGCCGGCCTGTCGGCCTCCGATGTGGACGCGGTGGAGGCGCACGGCACGGGCACCACGCTCGGTGACCCGATCGAAGCCCAGGCCCTCCTCGCCACCTACGGTCAGGACCGGCCCGAGGGGCGGCCCCTGTGGCTGGGCTCGCTGAAGTCGAACATCGGTCACACCCAGGCCGCCGCCGGCGTGGCGGGTGTGATCAAGATGGTCGAGGCGATGCGGCACGGCGTCCTGCCCCGGACCCTGCACGCCGACGAGCCCTCGCCGCACGTCGACTGGTCGGCCGGCGCGGTCAAACTCCTCACCGAACCGGTGGAATGGGCGGAGCACGGACGGCCGCGACGGGCGGGCGTCTCCTCCTTCGGCGTCAGCGGCACCAACGCGCACGTGGTCATCGAGCAGCCGGAGCAACCGCAGCCGCCGACCGGCGAGCCGGCGGCCTCGCCGGCTGAGGGTACGGCGACCACCGCCACGGCGGTCGCGTGGCCGCTGTCCGCCAAGGACCCGGCGGCCCTGCGCCGGCAGGCCGGACGCCTCCTGACGCACCTGACCGAACACCCGGACCTCGGCCCCGCCGACATCGGCCTGTCCCTTGCGTCCTCCAGAGCAGCACTGGACCTCCGGTCCGCGGTCGTCGGCACCGGCCGCGAAGAGCTGATGGCCGCCCTGGGTGCCCTCGCCGAGGGCCGCCCGGCGCCCGGCGCGCTCGTGCGCGGCGAGACGTCGACCGGCACGCCCGCGGGCGGACCCCGGACCGCGTTCCTGTTCTCGGGGCAGGGGAGCCAGCGGCTCGGAGCCGGACGCGAACTGTACGCGGCCTTCCCGGCCTTCGCCGAGGCCTTCGACGCCGCCTGCTCCGCACTCGACGCACACCTCGAACAGCCGGTCAAGGACGTGGTGTTCGGCGAGGACCCCGAACTCCTGCACCGGACGGCTCAGGCGCAGCCGGCGCTCTTCGCCGTCGAAGTGGCCCTGTTCCGGCTCGTGGAGTCGTGGGGCGTCCGTCCGGACTTCCTGGCGGGCCATTCGGTGGGCGAGTTCGCGGCGGCCCACGTGGCGGGCGTGCTCTCGCTCGAAGACGCCGCGGCGCTGGTGGCCGCGCGCGGGCGCCTCATGGAGGCGCTTCCCGACGGTGGAGCGATGGTGGCGGTACAGGCCTCGGAGGCCGAGGTACGGGACCTGCTGGCCGGGTACGAGGACCGTGCCGGCATCGCGGCGGTCAACGGCCCCTCCGCCGTGGTGGTTTCGGGTGACCGGGACGCGGTGGCGGCGGTCGTGGACCGTCTCGCGGCCGACGGCCGCAAGTCCAAGGCGCTCTCCGTGTCCCACGCCTTCCACTCCCCGCTGATGGACCCGATGCTCGCCGAGTTCCGGGCCGTCGTGGACGGTGTTTCCTTCGGAGCGCCGCGCCTGCCGCTCGTCTCCACCCTCACCGGCGCTCCGGCCACGGCGGAAGAGCTCTCCTCGACCGACTACTGGGTGCGCCACGTCCGCGAGGCCGTCCGCTTCGCCGACGCGGTGACCTGCCTCGCCGGCCTGGGCGTCCGTACCTTCCTGGAGGTCGGTCCGGGCGGTGTCCTGACGGCCATGGCCCAGGATTCCCTCGACGAGCAAGCGGTCACGGTTCCGCTCCTGCGGGCCGACCGCGCCGAGGACCTGGCCGTCACCACCGCCCTCGCCCACCTCCACGTCCACGGCGTACCCGTCGATTGGACGGCCGTCTACGCCGGGCGAAGCACCCGCAGTGTCGAACTGCCCACCTACGCCTTCCAGTACGAGCACTTCTGGCTCGACGCGCCCACCGCCCCCGGCGATGTCGCCGCGGCCGGCCTGACCGCCGCCGGACACGCCCTGTTCGGCGCGGCGGCCCTGCTGCCGGACGGCGCCGGCTCGCTGCTGACCGGTCGGCTGTCGCTGGCCACGCACCCCTGGCTGGCGGACCACGCGGTCTCCGGTGTGACGCTGCTGCCCGGAACCGCCTTCCTGGAGATGGCCGTACGGGCCGGCGACGAGCTCGACTGCGGTCGCGTCGACGAACTCACCCTGGCGGCGCCCCTGGTGCTCCCGGACCACGGTGCGGTCCAGGTACGGGTGGTGGTCGGAGCCGCCGACGAGGCGGACCGGCGTACGGTGCGGATCTACTCGCGTGCCGATGCGATCGACGGGGCCGCCGCGGAGCTGCCCTGGACCCGTCACGCCACGGGCTTCCTCGTCCCCGACACCGGCGCGACGTACGCGCCCGACGTCCCGGGCACGCCGGGGACGGCCGGGGCATGGCCGCCGGCCGACACCACCGCCGTCGACATCCACGACTGCTACGGGCGGCTGGCCGACGCCGGCTTCGCGTACGGGCCCGTGTTCCAGGGCCTGCGCGCGGTGTGGCGGCGGGGGGAGGACGAGCTCTTCGCCGAGGTCGGGCTGCCCGACGACACCTCCGTCGACGGGTTCGCCGTGCATCCCGCCCTCCTCGACGCCGCGCTGCACGCCATGATCGTGGGCGACTTCCCCGCGGCCGGGCACGACGGACGGTTGCCGTTCGCCTGGAGCGGTGTGAGCGTGCACGGAACCGGCGCCGAGACGCTGCGGGTCCGTCTGACCCGTGCCGGCTCCGCGGCGGACTCGGTCTGCCTGGAGGTCACCGACGGTCTGGGCCGGCCCGTGGCATCGGTCGACTCACTGACGCTGCGGGCGGTGACACCCGGGCAACTCGCCGAAGCGAGTGGTGGGCAGGGGGCTTCGACGCTCCGGGATTCACTCTTCCGGGTGGACTGGGAGCGCTGCGATCCGGCCCCGGGTGCGGAGCCCGTGGACGTGGTGGTGCGCGCGAGCCTGCCGGCTCCGGACGGGGCGCAGGCCCCGACGCCGCAGGCGGTGGCCGTCGTGGTCCCGGGCGACACCGACGGCAGTGCGGACACATCGGCCGCCGCAACCGCGCAGCGGGTGCTGGCCCTGCTCCAGGAGTGGCTGGCGGAACCCCGCTTCGCCGCATCGCGCCTGGTCATCGTGACGCGAGGGGCGGTGAACACCGGCACCGAAGCCGCCGGCGTGGACGCGGCGCAGGCCTCGGTATGGGGACTGGTGCGCTCGGCGCAGTCGGAGAACCCCGGCCGGTTCGTGCTGGTGGACGTCACGGGCGACACCGACACCGACACGGACGCCCTCGCCACCGCCCCGCTCGTCGCCGCGGTGGCCTCGGGCGAGCCTCAGGTGGCGGTCCGGGACGGCGCGCTGCTCGCTCCGCGGCTGACCCGGGTCGACGCCACGTCCACCGAACCTCCCGCCGATGCCGATGCCGATGCCGATGCCGACGGCACGGGTCGCCGTCCCGCCTTCTCGGCCGGCGGAACGGTCCTGGTGACCGGAGCCTCCGGTGCGCTGGGGCGCCTCGTCGCACGCCACCTGGTCACCGAGTACGGGGTGCGGCACCTGCTGCTGGCGAGCCGGCGGGGCCCGGACGCCGAGGGCGCGGCGGAGTTCGCCGAGGAGCTGGCGACGCTGGGCGCCGAGGCACGGACCGTCCGCTGCGACGTGGCGGACCGCACGGCGCTGGCCGAGCTGCTGGCGTCGGTACCGGCCGACCGGCCGCTGACCGGAGTGGTCCACGCTGCGGGCGTCACCGATGACGGGATCGTCCCCGCGCTCACCCCCGAGCGCGTCGACCGCGTCTTCCGCCCCAAGGCCGATGCCGCCCTCAACCTGCACGAGCTGACCCGCGACGCCGACCTCACCGCCTTCGTCCTCTTCTCCTCCGCCGCGGGCACCCTCGGCAGCGCGGGACAGGCCAACTACGCCGCCGCGAACTCCTACCTCGACGCCCTGGCCGAAGCCCGTCAGGCCGCCGGGCTGCCCGCCGTGTCGATCGCCTGGGGCCTGTGGGCGGAGACCAGCGCGCTCACGGCCGACCTGGCCGCCGCGGACCGGCGCAGGATCAGCCGGTCGGGGCTGATCGCGCTGGAGGCACAGGAGGGCCTCGCGCTGTTCGACGCCGCCTGCCGCTCCGCCCTCGCCACGGTGGTCCCCGTCCGCCTGGACACCACCGCGCTCCGGGCACAGGCCCGCGCCGGCGCCCTGCCCCCGCTGTTCCGGCAGCTCGTACGGGGCTCCGTACGGCGTACGCTGCACGACGCGCGGCAGAACGCGACGGGTTCCTCACCGGCCGACCGCATCGCGGCCCTGCCGCCCGCCGAGCGGTACGACGTCGTCCTCGGCATCGTCCGGACCCAGGCGGCCGCGGTGCTCGGCCACGCATCCGTCCGGTCGGTCGCGGTGGACCGGCAGTTCAGGGACCTCGGTTTCGACTCGCTCACCGCCGTCGAACTCCGCAACTCCCTCAACACGGCCACCGGCCTGCGGCTGCCCGCGACCCTCGTCTTCGACCACCCCACGCCCGAGGCGCTCACCCGCCACCTGCTCACCGAACTCGTCGGCACGCGGCCCGGAGCCCCGGAACACGCTCCGGCACCGGTCGTTTCCGCTGATGAGCCGATCGCGATCGTGGGGATGAGCTGCCGTTATCCGGGTGGGGTGCGGTCTCCGGAGGATCTGTGGCGGCTGGTCGTGGAGGGGGGTGACGCGGTGGGTGGTTTCCCTGTTGATCGTGGGTGGGCGCTGGAGGCGTTGTACCACCCGGATCCGGATCATGCGGGGACGAGTTATGCGCGTGAGGGTGGGTTCCTGTATGACGCGGCGGAGTTCGATGCCGGGTTCTTCGGGATCTCGCCGCGTGAGGCGCTCGCGATGGATCCGCAGCAGCGGTTGTTGCTGGAGACCTCGTGGGAGGTGTTCGAGCGGGCCGGTATCGACCCGGCGTCGCTGCGGGGTTCGCGTACCGGGGTCTTCGCGGGCGTCATGTACCACGACTACGGCTCACAGTCGGGCGGAGCCGTACCCGAGGGCCTCGAAGGGCACTTGGGCATGGGTACGTCCGGCAGCGTGGCCTCGGGCCGGCTCTCCTACACCTTCGGTCTGGAGGGGCCGGCGGTGACGGTGGACACCGCGTGCTCCTCTTCCCTGGTCGCCCTGCACCTGGCGGCGCAGTCGCTGCGCCAGGGCGAGTGCTCGATGGCCCTGGTCGGCGGTGTGACCGTCATGGCGACCCCCAACACCTTCGTGGAGTTCAGCCGTCAGCGCGGGCTGGCCGCCGACGGCCGTTGCAAGGCCTTCTCGGCCGCGGCCGACGGTACGGGCTGGGCCGAGGGCGTCGGCATGCTGCTGGTGGAACGTCTCTCGGACGCCCGCCGCAATGGCCACCGGGTGCTGGCGGTGGTCCGGGGCAGCGCGGTGAACCAGGACGGCGCGTCGAACGGGCTGACCGCCCCGAACGGGCCGGCGCAGCAGCGGGTCATCCGTCAGGCGCTGGCGCAGGCCGGCCTGTCGGCCTCCGATGTGGACGCGGTGGAGGCGCACGGCACGGGCACCACGCTCGGTGACCCGATCGAAGCCCAGGCCCTCCTCGCCACCTACGGTCAGGACCGGCCCGAGGGGCGGCCCCTGTGGCTGGGCTCGCTGAAGTCGAACATCGGTCACACCCAGGCCGCCGCCGGCGTGGCGGGTGTGATCAAGATGGTCGAGGCGATGCGGCACGGCGTCCTGCCCCGGACCCTGCACGCCGACGAGCCCTCGCCGCACGTCGACTGGTCGGCCGGCGCGGTCAAACTCCTCACCGAACCGGTGGAATGGGCCGAGCACGGACGCCCCCGGCGGTCCGCCGTCTCCTCCTTCGGCGTCAGCGGCACCAACGCACACGTCGTACTGGAACACGTGCCGAGCACGGAGCAGACTGAGGACGCCGAGGACGCAACGGCGCCCGGCGCCGTCCCGTGGATGCTCTCCGCCAAGGACGAGGTGTCCCTGCGCGCCCAGGCCCAGCGCCTCGTTTCCCACCTCGACGCACACCCCGCCCTGGGCGTCGCCGAGGTCGGCCGGTCGCTCGCCACGTCGCGTACGGCGATGGAACTGCGCGCGGTGGTCGTCGGCACCCGGCGCGCGGAGCTGCTGGAGGGCCTGAGGGCCCTCGCCAGCGGTCGACCGGCAGCCGGGGTCGTACAGGGCGGAGGGGAGTCCGGGACGGCCGCCGGCGGCAGCCGGACGGCGTTCCTGTTCTCGGGGCAGGGGAGTCAGCGGCTGGGGATGGGGCGTGATCTGTACGCGGCCTTCCCGGTGTTCGCGGAGGCCTTCGACGCGGTGTGCGCGGCCTTGGACGGGCATCTCGAACGCCCCCTGGCGGACGTGGTGTTCGGCGAGGACGCGGAGTTGTTGGACCGGACCGGTTATGCGCAGCCGGCGTTGTTCGCGGTCGAGGTGGCGCTGTTCCGGCTCGTGGAGTCCTGGGGTGTCCGGCCGGACCTCCTGGCCGGGCATTCGGTGGGTGAGTTCGCCGCCGCCCATGTGGCGGGTGTGTTCTCGCTCGAAGACGCGGCGGTCCTGGTGGCTGCGCGCGGCCGGCTGATGCAGGCCCTCCCGGCCGGCGGGGTGATGGTCGCGGTGCAGGCCTCGGAGGACGAGGTGCGCAACCTCCTCTCCGGACAGGCAGGCCACGCGGACATCGCCGCCGTCAACGGCCCCTCGTCCGTGGTGGTTTCGGGCGCGCAGGACGCGGTGGCGGCGGTCGTGGACCGGCTGTCGGCCGACGGCCGCAAGACGAAGGCGCTGACCGTCTCCCACGCCTTCCACTCGCCGCTGATGGACCCGATGCTCGACGAGTTCCGCACGGCGGTGGAGGGGGTCGTTTTCGGCACCCCGGTGCTCCCCGTCGTGTCGACGCTCACCGGCCGTCCGGTGACAGGGGAGGAGTTCTGCTCCGTCGACTACTGGGTGCGCCACGTCCGCGAGGCGGTCCGCTTCGCGGACGCGGTCACCTCCCTCGCGGCGGAAGGGGCTGGCACCTTCCTGGAGATCGGCCCGGGCGGTGTCCTGACGGCCATGGCCCAGGACTCCCTGGACGAGCACGCGGTGACCGTCCCCCTCCTGCGGGCCGACCGCGCCGAGGACCTGGCCGTCACCACCGCCCTCGCCCACCTCCACGTCCACGGCGTACCCGTCGACTGGACCGCCGTCTTCGCCGGACAGGACACCCGGCCCGTAGACCTCCCCACCTACGCCTTCCACCGCCGCCGCTACTGGCTCACCCCGGGTTCCCCCTCCGGCGACGTGGCCTCCGCGGGGCTCGTGGCGGCCGAGCACCCCCTGCTGGGCGCCGCCGTCGCCCTCGCGGACGGGGAGGGCGCCCTGCTGACGGGGCGGCTGTCGACGGCCACGCACCCGTGGCTCAGCGATCACACGGTCATGGACACGATCCTGCTGCCGGGCACCGCCCTGGTCGACCTCGCACTGCGCGCCGCCGAAGAGGTGGGTTGCGACCGCGTGGACGAGCTGACCCTCGGCGCCCCGCTCGTCCTGCGCGAGCGAGCCGCCGTACGCCTCCAGGCCGTCGTCGGCGGCCCGGACGCGACCGGGCACCGCACCGTCAACGTCTACTCGCGTCCCGAGAGCGCCGACGCCGCCGAGCCGTGGACCTGCCACGCCACCGGTGTCGTGTCCGTGGACGCGAGGCCACAGGCCCCGGAAGGGCAGCCGCAGGACCTCGCGGTATGGCCCGCCCCCGGGGCCGACCGCCTGGACACCGGCGGAGCGTACGAGCGGCTGGCCGGCCTCGGCTTCGGCTACGGACCGGCGTTCCAGGGCCTGCACGCCCTGTGGCGGCGCGGCGACGAGGTGTTCGCCGAAGTACGGCTGCCCGACGGCACGGAAACGGGCGGCTTCGGGATCCACCCGGCGCTGCTCGACTCGGCCCTCCACGCGATCGGCCTCGGCGGCCTGCTGCCCGACGCCGGACACGGACGGATCCCGTTCGCCTGGAGCGGGGTGACGGTGCACGCCACCGGCGCCACGGCCCTGCGGGTCAGGATCACTCCGGCCGGAGCGGACGCGGTGGCCCTGCTGGCGACCGACGCGGCGGGCCGGCCCGTGGCCTCGGTCGACTCCCTGGTGCTGCGCCCCGTCTCGGCGGAGCAACTCGACCGGGCCGGCCGCGAGCACGGACCGCACGACTCCCTCTACCGCGTCGACTGGACCCCCCTTCCCCGTACCCCGGAGGACCCCGTGAGCGAACCGGGCGAGCAGTGGACCCTCATCGGCGGCGACGACGGTCTGCGCGCCGCGCTGGAGGACTCCGGCATGAACGTCTCGTACCGCCCCGGTCCGGACGGCGCGGCGGCGCTGCCGGGAGTCGTGCTCGCGGCCGTCGACGTGCACCCGGACGGCGACCACCCGGTGGCGCACGCCCAGGAGACCGTGCACCGGACACTGGAACTCCTCCAGCAGTGGCTGTCCGACGACCGGAACGCCGGGACCCGGCTGGTCGTCCTCACCGGCAACGCCGTCGTCGCCAAGGACCGGGACCAGGAGGACCGGGACAAGGAGGTCGACCCGGCGCAGGCCGCGATCTGGGGCCTGGTGCGCTCGGCGCAGTCGGAGAACCCCGGCCGGTTCGTCCTGGTCGACCTGGACCGCGACGCCGCCTCCGTACGGGCGCTGCCCGCACTGCTGGCCTCGGGCGAGGAACAGTTCGCCGTACGCGGCGGGTCGGTACTCGTGCCACGGCTGGCACGGGCCGAGACCCCGGCCTCCCTCGGCGGACCGACCCCGGCGTTCACCGCCGCCGGCACGGTGCTGGTCACCGGCGCCTCGGGCCTGCTGGGGCGCCACGTCGCACGGCACCTGGTCACCGGCCACGGCGTGCGCGACCTGCTGCTCGTCAGCCGGAGCGGCGCCCGGGCGGCGGGCATGGCCGAACTGGAGGCGGAACTCGCCGAACGGGGGGCCCGGGTCACCGTGGCCGCCTGCGACGTCGCCGACCGCGACGCGCTGTCGCGGCTGCTGGCGGAGGTACCCGCCGAACACCCCCTGACCGGGGTGGTGCACGTGGCCGGAGTGACCGACGACGGCATCGTCACCGGCCTGACCGCGGAGCGGATCGACCGGGTGTTCCGGCCCAAGGTCGACGCGGCCCTGCACCTGGACGAACTCACCCGGGACATGGAACTGTCCGCGTTCGTCCTCTTCTCCTCCGCCGCCGGGGTCTTCGGCGCGGCGGGCCAGGGCAACTACGCCGCCGCCAACTCCTTCCTGGACGCCCTCGCCCAGCAGCGCCGTGCGGCGGGCCTGCCCGCCGTATCGCTGGCCTGGGGGCTGTGGGCGGAGAGCAGCGGGATCACCGGCGCGCTGAGCGACGCGGACCGCGGCCGGATGGCCCGCAGCGGGGTGCTGCCCCTGGCCACCGACGAGGCCCTCGGCCTCTTCGACGCCGCGACGGCCCAGACCCAGAGCACGGTGGTGCCCGTACGGCTGAACCAGGCGGAACTGCGCGGTCAGGCCGCGGCCGGCACACTGCCGGCCCTGCTCACCTCGCTCGTCCGGGTTCCGTCCCGGCGGACGGCCGCGGGCCCGGACGGGTACGGAGCCTCGCCGACCGGTACGGAGGCCGGGGCTGCCGGGGCCGGACAGCGGGAGCTGTCGGCGCGTCTGGCCGGTCTCACCGAGGCCGAACAGCGCAAGGTGCTGCTCGACCTGGTGTGCGAGCACGTCGCCGCGGTCCTCGACCTCGCGTCGCCCCGGGCGGTCCGGCCCGGTCAGGCCCTGCGGGACCTCGGGTTCGACTCCTTGACCGCGGTCGAGTTCCGCAACCGGCTGGGCAAGGACACCGGGCTGCGGCTGCCTCCCACGCTCGTCTTCGACTACCCGACCCCGGCCGAACTCGTCGAGTACCTCAAGACCGAGGCGGCCCCGCCCGCCCCGGGCATCGCCGGGATGCTCGCCGAACTCGACCGGATCGAAACGGCGTTGCGGAACACGGCGGCGGCCGGCGGGGAAGGCGGCGACGCCATCACCTCGCGCCTGAGGGACCTGCTCGACCAGTGGGCCGCGACCACCGGCACGGCGGCAGGGGGCACGGCCGAAGGGGGCACGGCCGAAGGAGGTGCCGCGCGGGAAGCGTCGCGGACCTCGGACGCCACCGGCCCCGTGGACGCGGCGGACGGACTCCACGCCGCCACGGACGACGAGATGTTCGACTTCATCGGCAAGGAATTCGGAATCTCCTGAACCGCGGAGTTGGCGGCGACCCGCCACGCACAGCCCATCTGCCGACTTCCGGCCCCACCGGCTCGACGTAAAAGGTGACTCAGGTGTCTGACCTCCAGGCGAACAACAACGAGGAAAAGCTGCGCTACTTCCTCAAGCGGGTATCGGCGGATCTCCACGAGGCCCGGGAGCGGCTGCGGGACCTCGACGCGGCACAGCACGAGCCGATCGCCATCGTCGCGATGAGCTGCCGGTTCCCCGGCGGCATCGCGTCACCCGAGGGCCTGTGGCAGTTCCTGACGGACGGCGGCGACGCCATCACGCCCTTCCCCGCCGACCGCGGCTGGGACCTCGAATCCCTCTACGACCCCGACCCCGACACCCGTGGCACCAGCCACGTCCGGGAAGGCGGGTTCCTCGACGGGATCGACCTCTTCGACGCGGGCCTCTTCGAGATATCACCTCGTGAGGCACTCACCATGGACCCCCAGCAACGCATCCTGCTGGAGTCCTGCTGGGAGACGTTCGAACGGGCCGGAATCGACCCCACGGCCCTCAAGGGCAGCCGCACCGGCGTGTTCACGGGTGTGATGTACCACGACCACACATCGGTGCTCCAGCAGGCCGTGGACGACGTCGACGGCTACATCGGCACCGGCAGCGCGGCGAGCGTCGTCTCCGGACGGGTGTCGTACACCTTCGGCCTGGAAGGGCCGGCCGTGACCGTCGACACGGCCTGCTCCTCCTCCCTGGTCGCGCTGCACCTCGCCGTGCAGGCGCTCCGGCGGGGCGAGTGCGACCTGGCGCTCGCGGGCGGCGTGACCGCGATGCTCACCCCGACGTCCTTCGTCGACTTCAGCCGCCAGCGCGGACTGGCCGCAGACGGCCGCTGCAAGCCCTTCGCGGCCGCCGCCGACGGCACCGGCTGGGGCGAGGGACTGGGCATGCTGCTGGTGGAGCGGCTCTCCGACGCCCGGCGCAACGGGCACCCGGTGCTGGCGGTGGTCCGGGGCAGCGCGGTGAACCAGGACGGCGCCTCGAACGGCCTCACCGCCCCGAACGGCCCCTCGCAGCAGCGCGTGATCCGCCAGGCCCTCACGGACGCCGGCCTGTCGGCGGCCGATGTGGACGCGCTGGAGGCGCACGGCACGGGGACGACACTGGGCGATCCGATCGAGGCGCAGGCGCTGCTGGCCACGTACGGGCGGGGGCGCTCCGCCGACCGGCCGCTGTGGCTGGGCTCCCTCAAGTCGAACATCGGGCACACCCAGGCGGCGGCCGGGGTGGGCGGGATCATCAAGATGGTCGAGGCGATGCGGCACGGCGTCCTGCCCAGGACCCTGCACGTGGACGCGCCGACCCCGCACGTCGACTGGTCGTCCGGAACCGTACGCCTCCTGACCGAACCCGTGGAGTGGACGGAACACGACGGCCGCCCCCGACGGGCGGCGGTCTCCTCGTTCGGCTTCAGCGGCACCAACGCCCACGTCGTCATCGAGCAGCCCCCGCTGCCGGAGCCGGGTCCGGCCGGCGGCGAGAACGCGCCGCCGGAGCACCCGGCGCGCGCGACGCCCGTACTGCTCTCCGGGAAGAACGAGGCCGCGCTGCGCGGCCAGGCCGCACGTCTGCTGCGTCATGCGCAGGACAACCCCGACGAGTCCCTGGCCGACCTGGGCCTGTCGACGGCGACGACCCGGGCGGCCCTGGACCACCGGGCGGCGATCGTGGCATCGGACCGCGAGGAATTGCTCCGGGCACTGGAACTGCTCGCGCAGGACGCCCCCGCGGGTGATGCCGGGAGCGCCGTCGTGGCGACGGGGGCCGTCGTGCCCCGGCAGACGGTGGCGTTCCTGTTCTCGGGGCAGGGGAGTCAGCGGCTGGGGATGGGGCGTGATCTGTACGCGGCCTTCCCGGTGTTCGCGGAGGCCTTGGACGCGGTCTGCTCCGCACTGGACGCCCACCTCGAACGGCCCTTGCGGGAGGTGATGCTGGGCGGCGACGCCGAGATCTTGAACCGGACCGGTTATGCGCAGCCGGCGTTGTTCGCGGTCGAGGTGGCGCTGTTCCGGCTGGTGGAGTCCTGGGGTGTCCGGCCGGACTTCGTGGCCGGGCATTCGGTGGGTGAGTTCGCCGCCGCCCATGTGGCGGGTGTGTTCTCGCTGGAGGACGCGGCGGCTCTGGTGGCGGCTCGTGGCCGGCTGATGCAGGCCCTCCCGGCCGGGGGCGTGATGGTTGCGGTGGAGGCCTCGGAGGAAGAGGTACGGGAGCTGCTGGCCGGGTTCGAGGACCGTGCGGGCATCGCTGCCGTCAACGGCCCGTCGGCCGTGGTGGTTTCGGGCGGGCAGGATGCGGTGGCGGCGGTCGTGGACCGGCTGTCGGCCGACGGCCGCAAGACGAAGGCGCTGACCGTCTCGCACGCCTTCCACTCGCCCCTCATGGACCCGATGCTCGACGACTTCCGCAAGGTCGCCGAGAACGTTTCCTACGGAGCCCCGACCGTGCCGCTCGTCTCCACCCTCACCGGCCTCCCTGTGTCGGCGGAGGAGTTCCGCACCGCCGACTACTGGGTGCGTCACGTGCGTGAGGCCGTCCGCTTCGCCGACGCGGTCGCCTCCCTCGCCGGGGAAGGGGTGAACACCTTCCTGGAGATCGGGCCGGGTGGTGTCCTGGCCGCCATGGCCCAGGCCGTCCTCGACGGCGGCCCCGCTGTGGTCCCGGTGCTGCGTGCCGACCGTCCTGAGGACGTGGCGGTCACCACCGCCCTCGCCCATCTCCACGTCCACGGCGTACCCGTCGACTGGACGGCCGTCCTCGCCGGTCGCGGCGCCCGACGCATCGACCTGCCCACGTACGCCTTCCAGCGCGAGCACTACTGGCTCGAAACGGCCGCAGCCCCGGGCGACCTCACCCGGGCCGGTCTCCGGCCGGCCGAACATCCGCTGCTCGGCGCCGTCGTGACCCTGGCCGACGGTGAGGGGGCGCTGCTGACCGGCCGGGTGTCGCTCGCCACGCACCCCTGGCTGGCCGACCACGTGGTGCTGGGTACGGCGCTGCTGCCCGGGACCGCGCTCGTCGAGCTGACGCTCCGGGCCGGCGACCAGGTGGGGTGCGGCCGGATCGAGGAACTGACGCTGGAAGCCCCGTTCCTCCTGCCCGGACAGGGCGGCGCACAGCTCCAGGTGGTCGTGGACGGCCCCGGCACGAACGGCACGCGGGCCGTGCGCGTGTACGCGCGGCACGACGACGCACTGGCGGCGGACGCCTGGACCTGCCACGCGTCGGGACTCCTGTCGGCCGGTACGGGCACCGGCCCCGACCGTAGCCCCGGCACACCCCCGGGCCCCGGACTCACCGAGTGGCCCCCGGCAGGAGCCGAGCCCCTCGACGCCGACGCCCTCTACGACCGGATGGCCGGGCTGGGCCTGGAGTACGGCCCGGTGTTCCGGGGAGTCCGGTCCGGGTGGCGGCGCGGGGAGGAACTCTTCGCCGAGATCGCCCTGCCCGAGGGAACCGACGTCACCGGCTTCGGCCTGCACCCCGCGCTGTTCGACGCCGCCCTCCACACGGTCGGCCTCGGTGACCCCGCGGCGCCGGCCGACGGGCCCCGGATCCCGTTCGCGTGGAACGGGGTCGCCCTCCACGCGACCGGTGCCACCGCGCTGCGCCTGCGCCTCGCCCCGGCGTCGTCGTCCACCGCCGCGGCCGGGGAGGGAGCGGTGTCGCTGTCCCTCGCCGACGCCACGGGCAGCCCGGTGCTCTCGGTCGACTCCCTGGACCTGCGCCCGGTGGCGGCGGAGCAGCTGGCCCCCGTCGGCGCGAGCGGCGCCGGCGGGCTGTTCCGGCTGGAATGGAAGCCTGCCCGGGACCCACGGTCCGACCGGGCCACGGGCTTCCCCGTCGTCCTGCTCGACGCCCTTCCCCGGCCGGCCGCCGACGGGACCCCCGTCCCCGACGTGGTGGCGGTACGGGCACCGGTCCCCGCCCCCCTGAGCACGGGCACCGACGCCGCAGCCCGCCCGTCCGTGGCCGCGCAGGAGGCGCTGGCCCTCGTACAGGACTGGCTCGCGGACGAGCGGTGCGCCGCGTCGCGCCTGCTGGTCGTCACCCGGGGCGCGGTGGCCGTCGATCCGGCCTCGGCCGCCGACCCGGCGCAGGCCGCGGTCTGGGGCCTCGTGCGTGCGGCCCAGTCGGAGAACCCCGGCCGCTTCGTCCTCGTCGACCTCGACGAGGAGGAGGACGAGGAAGACCGCGGGCACGACGAAGACCCGTCGGCGCTCGCGGCCGCGGCCGCGTCGGGCGAGACGCAGGTGGCGGTACGCGGGAACGCGCTGTTCGCGCCCCGGCTGGTACGGGCGGCCGACGCGCCGGCGGGCGGCGGGACTCCCGAATCCGCGGTGTTCGCACCGTCGGGAACGGTCCTGGTCACCGGCGCGTCCGGGGCGTTGGGACGGGTGGTGGCCCGGCACCTGGTGGTCCGGCACGGCGTCCGGCGACTGGTCCTGGCGAGCCGCCGCGGCCCCGCCGCCGACGGCGCCCGGGAGTTCGCGGCCGAGCTGGGCGCACTGGGCGCCGTGGTCGACACCGTCGCCTGCGACGTGGCCGACCGGGAGGCGCTGGTCAGGCTGCTCGGCTCGCTGCCGGACGCACACCCGCTGACGGGCGTGGTCCACGCGGCGGCCGTGACCGACGACGGCGTGGTGCCGTCCCTGACCCCCGAACGGGTGCGCGGGGTGTTCGGCCCGAAGGTGGCCGGGGCCCTGCACCTGGACGAGCTCACGCGGGGCCTGGACCTGTCGGCCTTCGTGCTGTTCTCGTCGGCCGCCGGCATCTTCGGCAACGCGGGCCAGGGCAACTACGCCGCCGCGAACTCCGCCCTCGACGCACTGGCCCACACCCGCCGCGCCGCAGGCCTGCCCGGCGTATCGCTGGCCTGGGGCCTGTGGGCGAGCGCCGGCACGCTGACCGCCACCCTGGCCGAGGCGGACCACCGGCGCATCGGCCGTTCCGGGCTCGTCGCGCTGGAGACGGAAGAAGGCCTCGGACTCCTCGACCGCGCCCTGGGTTCCCCGGAGCCGCTGCTCGTACCCGTCCGCTGGGACCTTCCCGCACTGCGCGAACAAGCCCGCACGGGGACGCTGCCCCCGCTGCTGGGGGACCTGGTCCCGGCCCCCGTACGGCGCACCGAGGCGGCCGCGGCCGGCTCCGCGGACGCCGTCCGGTCCGCGCTGTCGGAGCGGCTGCGGGGGCTGACGGAGGCGGGGCGGACCGAGCTGCTCGTCGACCTCGTACGCGGCCACGCGGCCGCCGTGCTGGGCCACGACCGGCCCGGAACCGTCCAGCCGACCCAGGCGTTCCGGGAGCTCGGCTTCGACTCGCTCACCGCGGTCGAACTCCGCAACCGACTCGTCTCGGCGACCGGCGCACGGCTGCCGGCCGGACTGGTCTTCGACCACCCGACCCCGGAGGCGCTCGCCCGCCACCTGCTCGGCCGGCTCGACGGGGCCCGGCCGGCCGGCACCGTCCGACCGGTCGTCCGGAACGGCGGCGCCACGGACGAGCCCCTCGCGATCGTCGCCATGAGCTGCCGCTACCCGGGCGGCGTGCGGTCCCCCGAGGACCTGTGGCGGCTGCTCTCCACGGGCACCGACGCCATCTCCGGCTTCCCCGTCGACCGCGGATGGGACCTCGACCTCCTCGCCGGGGACGGCGCCACCGGCTCCAGCACCACCCGCCGGGGCGGATTCCTCTACGACGCCGGGGAGTTCGACGCCGCCTTCTTCGGGATCTCCCCGCGCGAGGCCCTCGCGATGGACCCGCAGCAGCGGCTGCTCCTGGAGACCTCGTGGGAGGCGTTCGAGCGGGCCGGCATCGACCCCGCCACCCTGCGCGGTTCCCGCACCGGCGTCTTCACGGGCGTGATGTACCACGACTACGCCTCCGCGCTCCGGTCGGTACCCGAGGGCGTCGAGGGCTTCCTCGGCACCGGCAACTCCGGGAGCGTCATCTCCGGCCGCCTCTCGTACACCTTCGGCCTCGAAGGCCCCGCGGTGACGGTGGACACCGCGTGCTCCTCCTCGCTGGTGGCCCTGCACCTGGCGGTCCAGGCCCTGAGGCAGGGCGAGTGCGAACTGGCCCTGGCGGGCGGTGTGACCGTCATGGCCGGCCCGGGAGCCTTCGTGGAGTTCAGCCGCCAGCGCGGCCTCGCCGCCGATGGCCGTTGCAAGGCGTTCTCCGCGAACGCGGACGGCACCGGATGGGCCGAGGGCGTGGGGATGCTGTTGGTGGAGCGGCTGTCGGATGCCCGGCGCAACGGGCATCCGGTGTTGGCGGTGGTGCGGGGCAGCGCGGTGAATCAGGACGGTGCTTCGAATGGTCTGACGGCTCCGAACGGTCCGGCGCAGCAGCGGGTGATCGAGCAGGCGTTGGCGGGTGCGGGGTTGTCGGCGGGCGATGTGGACGCGGTGGAGGCGCACGGCACGGGGACGACACTGGGCGATCCGATCGAGGCGCAGGCGCTGCTGGCCACGTACGGGCGGGGGCGCTCGGCCGACCGGCCGTTGTGGCTGGGGTCGCTGAAGTCGAACATCGGGCACACCCAGGCGGCGGCCGGGGTGGGCGGGATCATCAAGATGGTCGAGGCGATGCGGCACGGGGTCCTGCCGAAGACCCTGCACGCCGAAGAGCCCTCGCCGCACGTGGACTGGTCCGAGGGAACCGTCCGCCTGCTCACCGAACCCGTCGCGTGGGCGGAACACGACGGCCGCCCCCGACGGGCGGCGGTCTCCTCGTTCGGCTTCAGCGGCACCAACGCCCACGTCGTCCTCGAACAGGCGCCGACCGCCCCCCGGCCCGCGTCCGCTCCGGGAACGACGCCCGTACCGCCCTCCACGGCGCCCTGGATACTGTCCGCGAAGAGCCCGGACGCGCTGCGCGAGCAGGCACGGCGGCTCCTGCGGTACGCGACGGAACACGTACCGGAACACGACGGCGGCCGTCAGGCCGCCGAGGTGGCGTACTCCCTGGCCACGGGCCGCACCGCCCTGGAACACCGCGCCGCCGTCGTGGCACCCGACACGGCCGGCGTCCTGGAAGGGCTGGCGGCCCTCGCGAACGGCGACCCGGCACGATCGGTGGTGCGGGCCGTCGCCGAGCCCGGTACGAAGCGGGCGTTCCTCTTCTCCGGGCAGGGGAGCCAGCGGCTCGGGATGGGACGCGAACTGCACGCGGCCTTCCCGGTGTTCGCCGAAGCCTTCGACGAGGCATGCGCCGCACTGGACGCGCACCTCGAACACCCCTTGCGCGACGTGGTGTTCGGGGACGACGCGGAGCTCCTCGACCGGACGGACCACGCCCAGCCGGCGCTCTTCGCCGTCGAGGTGGCGTCGTACCGGCTGGTGGAGTCGTGGGGTGTCCGGCCGGACTTCCTGGCCGGGCATTCGGTGGGTGAGTTCGCGGCGGCCCATGTGGCGGGTGCGCTCTCGCTGCGTGATGCGGCGCGGCTCGTGGCCGCGCGCGGACGGCTGATGCAGGCGCTCCCGGCCGGGGGCGCGATGGTCGCGGTACAGGCTTCCGAGGAGGAGGTGAGGGAACTGCTGGCCGGCCACGCTGACCGTGCGGACATCGCCGCCGTCAACGGGCCCTCGTCCGTGGTGGTTTCGGGCGCCGAGGACGCGGTGGCCGCGGTCGTCGAGCGGCTGGTGGCGCAGGGCCGCAGGACGAAGGCGCTCTCCGTCTCCCACGCCTTCCACTCCCCGCTGATGGACCCGGTGCTCGCCGACTTCCGCAAAACCCTGGAAACGGTCACCTTCGGGGACCCGGCCGTGCCGGTCGTCTCCACCCTCACCGGCCGCCCCGTGACCGCGCGGGAGCTCTGCTCCGTCGGCCACTGGGTGCGCCACGTCCGCGGGGCCGTCCGCTTCGCCGACGCGGTCACCTCCCTCGCGGACGAGGGCGTCGGCACCTTCCTGGAGATCGGACCGGGAGGCGTCCTCACCGCCCTGGCCCAGGACGCCCTGGAGGAAAACACCCTCGCCGTCCCCCTCCTGAGGACCGACCGGCCCGAGGCCGAGGCCGTCACCACCGCCCTCGCCCGGCTGCACGCCCACGGAACGCCCGTCGACTGGACCGCCTTCTTCGCCGGACACGGCCTCCAGCGCGTCGACCTCCCCACCTACCCCTTCCAACGCACCCGTTACTGGCTCGAATCCACCCCCGCGCCCGGGAACGTCGCCGCCGCCGGACTGGCCGAGACGGGCCACCCCCTGCTCGGAGCCGCGGTCGCGCTCGCCGACGGCGAAGGGCTGCTCCTCACCGGCCGGCTGTCGCTCGCGACCCATCCGTGGCTCGCCGACCACGCGGTGATGGGCGCCGTGCTGCTCCCGGGCACCGCCCTGGTGGACCTGGCCCTGCACGCGGCCCTCGACGAGGCCGTCGGATGCGACCGGCTGGACGAACTGACCCTCGGCGCCCCCCTCGTCGTGCCGGACGACACCGCGGTACGGATCCAGGTGCGCGTCGGCGCCCCCGACGGGGGCGCCCGCCGCCCGCTGGAGATCCACTCCCGCGCCGAGGGCGCGCCCTTTGACGAGCCGTGGACGCGCCACGCGGTCGGCACGCTGTCGAGCGCCGACGGCACCGCCGATTCCGGCCCCCTGGCCGACTGGCCCCCGTCGGAGGCGGTCGCCGTCCCCGAGGAGGCGCTGGACTCCCTGTACGAGCGGATGGCCGGCCTGGGGCTCGACTACGGCCCCGTGTTCCGGGGCGTGCGCGCCGCCTGGACGCGGGACGACGCGCTCTTCGCCGAGGTCGGACTCCCCGCGGGCACCGACGTGTCCGGCTTCGGACTGCACCCGGCCCTGATGGACGCCGCGCTGCACACCGTCGCCCTCGGCCCCGGCCCGCTCGGCCCCGTCGCCGGTGCCGACGAGGGTGACCGGGCACGGGTTCCGTTCTCCTGGAGCGGGGTGACGGCGCACACCGCGCCGGCGGCCGGAGCGGGGGAGACGGGAGCCGTGGAGGCCCTGCGGATCCGGCTGACCCCCGCCGGTCCGGACACGGTCTCGCTGCTGGCCGCCGACACCACCGGCCGGATCCGGACCTCCGTCGACTCGCTCGTCCTGCGCCCGATCTCCGCCGAGCAGCTCACCGCCGCCCGGTCGGGCCGGTCCCGGGACTCGCTGTTCCGCGTCGACTGGACCCCGCTGTCCCCGCCCGGTTCACCGGACGCGCCGCCCACCGGTGATCGCGTCGTACTGTTCGCGACGGACGGCCCGTCGGAGGCCGGAGCCGTACGGTCCGTGGCCGGCCGCGCCCTGGCCCTCGTACAGGAGTGGCTGACCGCTCCCGACGCCGGTACGACGACGGAGGCGCGGCGGCTCGTCATCGTGACCCGCGACGCGGTCGCCGTGGACGCCGGCGACGCGGCCCGGCTGGACCCGGCACAGGCCGCCGTGTGGGGGCTGGTCAGGTCCGTCCAGGCCGAGCACCCCGAACGCTTCGTGCTGGTGGACGCCGACCGCGCCCACCCGGAAGGGCTGGCGGCCGTGCTCGCCACCGGTGAGCCGCAGTCCGCCCTCCGGGACGGCCGGGCGTTCGTGCCCAGGCTGGCCCGTGCGACCGGCGCCGGGGCTCCCGCGCTGCCCGCGTCCCTGGGGCTGGACCCGGCGGGCACCGTCATGGTGACCGGCGCGACGGGCGCCCTCGGCCGGCTCGTCGCACGGCACCTGGTGGCGGCGCACGGCGTACGGCACCTGCTGCTGACCAGCCGCCGCGGACCCGACGCCGCCGGAGCGTCCGCCTTCGCCGCCGAACTGGCGGCCCTGGGCGCCGAAGTGACCACGCTCGCCTGCGACGTCGCGGACCGCGGCGCGCTCACCGCCCTGCTCGACGGCATCCCGGCCGCGCATCCGCTGACCGGTGTGGTGCACGCCGCCGGCGTGCTCGACGACGCGCTCGTGGGCTCGCTGACCGCCCGGCGGCTCGACGACGTCCTCGGGCCCAAGGCCGAGGCGGCGCTCCACCTGCACGAACTGACCCGGGACACGGACCTCGCGGCCTTCGTCCTGTTCTCCTCGCTCGCCGGTACGTTCGGCAACGCGGGCCAGGCCAACTACGGTGCCGCCAACGCCTGCCTGGACGCCCTCGCACAGTCGCGCCGGGCCGCCGGACTCCCGGCCGTCTCGCTGGCCTGGGGTCCCTGGGCCGCCGCCGAGGGCACGGGGGGCATGCTCGGGGAGGCCGGCGCGGGAGCCCTCGCGCGGATGGCCCGGGCCGGAGTGTCGCCGCTCACCCCCGAGGAGGGCCTCGCCCTCTTCGACACGGCGAGCGCGCCCCCCACCGGGGAAGCCCCGGCCACCGGTACCGCCGCCGGGGGCACCACGGCCGATGCCCCCGGCGCCGGACCGGACGCCCTGCTCCTGCCGGTACGGCTGAACCTCCCCGCCCTGCGCCGCCGCGCCACCACCGAGCCGGTCCCCGCCCTGCTGCGCGGCCTCGTCCGGGCCCCCGCCCGCCAGGCCCGGGAATCCGCGCCCGGGACGGCCGCCCTCGCCGGGCAGCTCGCCGGCGCATCGGACGAGAAGCGCCGACGGATCCTCCTCGGCGTCGTCCGGACCCAGGTCGCCGCGGTGCTGGGGCACACCTCCTCCGAGGCGATCGGCACCGCACAGGCCTTCCGCGACCTCGGCTTCGACTCGCTCACCGCCGTCGAGCTGCGCAACCACCTCGGCGCGATCACCGGGCTGCGCCTCCCGGCGAGCCTGCTGTTCGACCACCCGACCCCGGCCGCCCTCGCCGATCACCTGTCCGCCGCGATGCCCTCCGCGGGGCCCGGCGGACCGGAGCCGGCCCCCTCGCTGCTCTCCGAGATCGACCGCCTGGAAGCCGCGTTCGCGCGCTCCCCGTACGACAGGGGAACGCGGGCCACCGTGGCCGTGCGGCTGGAGGTACTGCTCGCCAAGTGGCGCGAAGCGGGCCCCGACACCGGCCGCGAACCCGGGGACGACGCCGGGACCGAGGTCGAGGACGCCTCCGACGAAGAGCTCTTCGAACTGCTCGACGGCGAGCTCGGCACCAACTGATCGACCAGCACGACATCCCTTCGCGTTGAGGAACAGAACCCAGATGACGACAGACGTGAACAAGCTCCGCGACTACCTCAAGCGTGCCACCGTCGATCTGCGTCACGCGCACAGGCGGCTGCGTGAGGCCGAGGGCAAGAACCGCGAACCGATCGCGATCGTGGGCATGAGCTGCCGCTTCCCCGGCGGCGTCCGGTCCCCCGAGGACCTGTGGGACCTGGTCGCCTCCGGTGGCGACGCGATATCGGGCTTCCCCACCGACCGGGGCTGGGACCTCGACGCGCTCTACGACCCGGACCCCGGGAACCCGGGCACGAGCTACGCGAAGGAAGGCGGATTCCTCTACGACGCCGCCGAGTTCGACCCGGCCTTCTTCGGCATCGGCCCCCGCGAGGCCCTCGCCATGGACCCCCAGCAGCGCCTCGTCCTGGAAGCCTCGTGGGAGGCCGTGGAACGCGCCGAACTGGACCCGCTGTCCCTGCGCGGCAGCCGCACCGGGGTGTTCGCCGGAGTCATGTACCACGACTACGTCTCCCGCCTCCCGGCGATGCCCGAAGGCATCGAGGGGTACGTCAGCACCGGCAACACCGGCAGCGTGGTCTCCGGCCGCATCGCCTACACCCTGGGGCTCGAAGGCCCCGCCGTGACCATCGACACCGCCTGCTCCTCCTCCCTCGTGGCGCTGCACCTCGCCGTCCAGGCCCTGCGCCACGGCGAGTGCGACCTGGCCCTCGCCGGCGGGGTGACCGTGATGGCCGGACCGACGACCTTCGTCGAGTTCAGCCGCCAGCGCGGCCTGTCGCCCGACGGCCGGTGCCGGGCGTTCTCGGCGTCGGCCGAGGGCACCGGCTGGTCCGAGGGCGTCGGCATGCTGCTCGTCGAACGGCTCTCCGACGCGGTCCGCCTCGGCCACCCGGTGCTGGCCGTCGTACGGGGATCCGCCGTCAACCAGGACGGCGCCAGCAACGGCCTGACCGCGCCCAACGGCCCCGCCCAGCAGCGCGTCATCCACCAGGCCCTCGCCAACGCCCTGCTGTCGCCGTCCGACGTGGACATCGTCGAGGCCCACGGCACCGGCACCACCCTCGGCGACCCGATCGAAGCCCAGGCGCTCCTCGCCACGTACGGCCAGGACCGCCCGGCGGACCGGCCGCTGTGGCTCGGCTCCGTCAAGTCCAACCTCGGACACACCCAGGCCGCGGCCGGCGTCGCCGGGATCATCAAGATGGTGCAGGCCCTGCGCCACGGCGTGCTGCCGAAGACCCTGCACGCCGACGAGCCGACCCCGCACGTCGACTGGTCCGCCGGGGCGGTCTCGCTGGTCACCGACAACGCCGCCTGGCCCGACACCGGCAGGCCCCGGCGCGCCGGCGTCTCCGCCTTCGGCGTCAGCGGCACCAACGCCCACATCGTCGTCGAACAGCACCTCCCGCCCACCGAACGGCCCGAAGCCGGCGGCGGGGCCGCGGCCGCGGCCGGCGCCGCGTCCGCAACGGCCCCCGAGGCCGGCGCGCCCTGCGGCGAACCCGGAACCACGGCGCCGGCCGGGAGCGGGCTTCCCCTCGTCCCCTGGACCCTCTCCGGCAAGAACGCCGCCGCCCTCACGGCACAGGCCGCCCGGCTGCGCTCCCACCTCGCCGCCCGCCGGCCCGGCGCGGACCCGGCGACGGCCCCCGTCACGGGTCAGGCCGCCGCAGCGGGTCCGGCCGCCACCGCTGGTCCGGCCGCCCACCCCGACGCCCTCGACATCGCGTACTCCCTCGCCACCACCCGTACCGCCTTCCCCCACCGCGCCGTGCTCCTCGCCCCGGACCGGGCCGGGCTCGACCGGGCCCTGGACGCCCTCGCCGACGGGGAACCCGACGCCGCCGGAACCGCCCTCGTGCGCGGCACCGCCGACGCCACCGCCCGACAGGTCGCCTTCGTGTTCCCCGGCCAGGGCTCCCAGTGGATCGGCATGGCCGTCGAACTCCTCGACGGCGCACCGGCCTTCCGCGAGCGGTTCCGCCAGTGCGAGGAGGCCCTCGCACCCCACGTCGACTGGTCGCCGACGGAGGTCCTGCGCGGCACGCCCGGCGCCCCCGGCCTCGACCGCGTCGACGTCGTCCAGCCCGTCCTGTTCGCCGTCATGGTCTCGCTGGCCGAACTGTGGCGCTCCCACGGCGTCCATCCCTCCGCCGTCGTCGGCCACAGCCAGGGCGAGATCGCCGCCGCGTGCGTCGTGGGCGCGCTCTCCCTCGCGGACGCCGCGAAGGTCGTGGCGCTGCGCAGCCGGGCACTGACCGCGCTCTCCGGCCGGGGCGGAATGCTGTCCGTCGCCCTCCCGCCGGCAGACCTCACACCCCGGATGGCGCACTGGGGCGAGCGGCTGTCCGTCGCCGCCGTGAACAGCCCGACGTCGACCGTCGTCTCGGGCGACCGCGACGCCCTGACCGAACTGCGCGACGCCCTGCACGCCGACGACGTCCGGGCCCGGCTGATCGCCGTCGACTACGCCTCCCACTCCGCGCACGTCGAGGCCGTCCGCGAGCGCGTCCTCGACGCCCTCGCCGACATCACCCCGCACGCCTGCGACGTGCCGTTCTACTCCACGGTCACCGGCGGGCTCGTGGAGACCGACGGACTCGACGCCGACTACTGGTACCGCAGCCTGCGCCGGACCGTCCGGTTCGAAGAGGCCACCCGCGCCCTCGTACGGGACGGGCACGACGCCCTCATCGAGGTCAGCGCGCACCCGGTGCTCACCATCGGCATCCAGGAAACCCTCGATGACCTCGGCGGCAGGGCCGTCACCCTCGGCACCCTGCGCCGCGGCGAGGGAGGCACCGAACGCTTCCTGCGCTCCGCCGCCGAAGCCCACGCCCACGGCGTCGCCGTCGACTGGGCGGCCGTCCTCGCCGGCACCGGCGCCCGCCGGGTCGCCCTGCCCACCTACGCGTTCCAGCACGAGCGGTACTGGCTCGACGCCCCGCCCGCCGCCGCGGACGCCACGGGCCTCGGCCTGGCCTCCTCCGACCACCCGCTGCTGGGTGCCGTCGTCAGCCTCGCCGACTCCGACGGACTGCTGCTGACCGGCCGGCTGGCCGCGCACACCCACCCCTGGCTCGCCGACCACGTCGTCCTCGGCGCGGTCATCCTGCCGGGTACGGCCTTCGTGGAACTCGCCGTCCGCGCGGGCGACCACGTCGGCTGCGACACCCTCGCCGAACTCACCCTCCAGGCACCGCTGATCCTGCCCGAGCGGGGCGGCGCCGTCGTCCAGGTCGCGGTCGGCCCGGCCGACGGAACGGGCGACCGGACCTTCACCATCCACTCGCGCCCCGGCACGGCGGCCCCCGAGGACGGCTGGACCTGCCACGGCACCGGCGTGCTGACCTCGGCCTCCCGGGCCCAGCCCCCCGTACAGGACCCGGCCCTCTGGCCGCCCGGCGGCGCGACCCCCGTCGACCTCGCCGACTTCTACGGGGAGCTCGCCGCCCGCTCCTTCTCCTACGGCCCCGCGTTCCAGGGCCTGCGCGCCGCCTGGCGCCTCGGCGACGAGGTCTTCGCCGAGGTCGTCCTGCCCCCGGACGCCACCGCCCCGTCATCCGACGCCGCGAGGTACGGGCTGCACCCGGCCCTGCTCGACGCGGCCCTCCACGGCGTGGGCTTCGGCCCGCTCGGCGACATGGGAACCGGACGGATGGCCTTCTCCTGGGAGGACGTACGGCTGCACGCCACCGGAGCCACCCGGCTGCGGGTCCGGCTGACACCGGTCGGCGCCGACGCCGTGGCCGTCACCGCCACGGACGGCAGCGGCCGGGCCGTGGCCACCGTCGGCACGCTCACCTTCCGCGAGGTCCGAGAGGAACACCTGCGGTCCGCGCTCACCGACCACCACGAGTCCCTCTACCGCGTGGACTGGCCCACCCAGCCGCTCGCGGACACCGCGCCCGGCACCACGACTCACTGGGCGGTCGTCGGAGTCACCCCGCGGGCGGATGCCGACGCGGTCGCCGACGCCCTGCGCGGCGCGGGCCCGCGGCCGGACGTCCACCCGGACCTGGCCGCCCTCGCCGAAGCGATCGGGGCCGGCGCGCCGGTGCCCCGGACCGTGGCCGCGGTACTCCCCATCGACGCTTCCGACGCTTCCGACGCTTCCGACGCTTCCGACGCTTCCGACGCTTCCGACCTCTCCGACGCCGATACGGTCAGGGCCACCGCGCAGGCCACCCTCGCCCTCGTCCAGGCCTGGCTGGCCGACGAACGCTTCGCCTCCTCCCGGCTGGTCGTCCTCACCCGAGACGCCGTCCCGGTCCCGAGCGGAGCCGAGGACGGCGCACCGCGGACACGGCCCGCGCACGCCCCCGTCTGGGGCCTGATCCGTTCCGCCCAGTCCGAGCACGCGGACCGCCTGATCCTGGCGGACACCGACGGCGAGCCGGACTCCCTGCGCCGCCTCCCCGCGGCCGTCGCCACCGGAGAACCCCAGCTGGCGCTGCGCGCCGGCCGGATGTCCGTACCCCGGCTGGCACGGGTACCCGTCACCACCGGGACCGCCCCCGGCCGCGACCTGGACCCCCACGGCACCGCGCTGATCACCGGAGGCACCGGCGCGCTCGGCAGGCTCGTCGCCGCGCACCTCGTCACCACCCACGGCGTCCGCAACATCGTCCTCACGGGCCGGCGGGGCCCCGACGCCGAAGGCGCCGACGCACTGCGCGACGAACTCGCCGCGCTCGGCGCCACCGTCACCATCGCCGCTTGCGACGCCGCCGACCGCGAGGCCCTGGCGGCCCTCCTCGCCGGCCTCCCCGCCGACCGGCCGCTCACCGCCGTCGTCCACGCGGCGGCCGTGGTGGCCGGGGGACTCGCCGACACCCTCACCCCGGAAGACCTCGACCGGGTCCTGCGGCCCAAGGTCGACGCCGCACTCAACCTCCACGAGCTCACCCGCGACCTGGACCTCTCGGCCTTCGTCCTCTTCTCCTCCTTCGCCGGTACCCTCGGCGGCGCCGGACAGGCCGCCTACGCGGCGGGCAACGCCTTCCTCGACGCCCTCGCCCACCGGCGCCGGGCCCAGGGACTCCCGGCCTCCTCCCTCGCCTGGGGCGTCTGGGACGAGCGCGGCGACCAGACCCGCCTGGAGACGGGCGACCTGCGCCGGATGGCGCGCGCCGGCCTCGTCCCGCTCGGCACGGCGGAAGGCCTGCGACTCCTCGACACCGCCCGGACCCTGGACGACGCGGCCCTGGCCCCCGTACGCCTCGACCTGGCCGCCCTGCGCGCCCAGGCGGCGGCGAACCCCGTACCGCCCCTGCTGCGCGGGCTGATCCGCACGGCCGCCCGGCGTTCCGCGGAGACCGCTCCCGGCCCCGGCGGCCACTCCGCGGAACTCTCCCGGCTGGCCGCGCTGCCGGCCGCCGAACGGCGGGACACCGTCCTCGCCCTCGTGCGCACCCAGGTCGCCGCCGTACTCGGCCACTCCGCCCCCGAGGCCATCGACCCCGGCCGGGCCTTCCGCGAACTGGGCTTCGACTCCCTGGCCGCGATGGAACTCCGCAACCGGCTCGCCACCGCGACCGGAGTGCGGTTGCCCGCCACCGTCGTCTTCGACCACCCCACTCCCTCGGCCCTCGCCGGGCACCTCCTGGACGAGATTCCCGGCGGCCACCCCGGCACGGCCCTCGTCACGGCCGCGCCCGACGCTTCCACCGGCCCCGGCCGGTTCCCCGGCGCCGACACCGACGAACCCGTCGCCATCGTCGCGATGAGCTGCCGTCTGCCCGGCGAGGTCCGCGGCCCGGAGGACCTCTGGGACCTGGTGGCCAACGGCACCGACGCCATCACCGGCCTGCCCGTCAACCGGGGCTGGGACCTCGACGCGCTGTACGACCCGGACCCCGACCACCCCGGCACCAGCTACGTCCGGGAAGGCGGGTTCCTCCACGACGCGGGCGACTTCGATGCCGAATTCTTCGGGATCTCCCCGCGCGAGGCCCTCTCCATGGACCCGCAGCAGCGGTTGCTGCTGGAGACCGCCTGGGAGGCGTTCGAGCGGGCCGGCATCGACCCCGGCACGCTGCGCGGCAGCCGCACCGGAGTCTTCGCCGGCACCAACGGCCAGGACTACGCCGTCGGCCTCTCCCAGTACCTGACGCAGGACTTGGAGGGGCACCTCCTCACGGCCAACTCCGCCTCCGTCGTCTCGGGCCGGCTCTCCTACACCTTCGGCCTGGAGGGGCCGGCGGTGACGGTGGACACCGCGTGCTCCTCGTCCCTGGTCGCCCTCCACCTGGCGGCGCAGTCCCTGCGCCGGGGCGAGTGCGACCTGGCCCTGGCCGGCGGCGTCACCGTCATGTCGACCCCGGGCGCACTCATCGGCTTCAGCCGCCAGCGCGGACTGTCCCAGGACGCCCGCTGCCGCGCCTTCTCGGCCGCGGCCGACGGCACCGGCCTGGCCGAGGGGGCGGGCATGCTGCTGGTGGAGCGCCTGTCCGACGCCCGCCGCAACGGCCACCGGGTACTGGCCGTCGTACGGGGTTCGGCGATCAATCAGGACGGCGCGTCCAACGGGCTCACGGCCCCGAACGGGCCCGCGCAGCAGCGCGTCGTCCGGCAGGCACTGACGGACGCGGGCCTGGAGGCCGGTGACGTCGACGCGGTCGAGGCCCACGGAACGGGAACGACGCTCGGCGACCCGATCGAGGCGCAGGCCCTGCTGAAGGCCTACGGCAACGACCGCCCGACGGACCGCCCGCTGTGGCTGGGCACGGTCAAGTCGAACATCGGTCACACCCAGGCCGCCGCGGGCGTCGCGGGCGTGATCAAGATGGTGATGGCGATGCGCCACGGCGTCCTGCCCCGGACCCTGCACGTGGACGAGCCGTCGCCGCACGTCGACTGGTCGGCGGGCGCGGTCAAGCTGCTCACCGACCCGGTGGAATGGGCGGAGCACGGGCGTCCGCGCCGGGCGGGCGTGTCCTCGTTCGGCGTCAGCGGCACCAACGCGCACGTCATCATCGAGCAGGCCCTCGCCGAAGGGGCGGAGGATACGCGCCCCGAGCCGGGCGCCGGGCCGCGGGGCGGGGCGGACCAGCGGACGGCCGTCCCCTGGCTGATCTCCGCGAAGGACGAAACCGGCCTGCGGGCCCAGGCGGAACGCCTGCTCGGGCACGTCCAGTCCGGCGACCACCGCACCGACGAGACCGACATCGCCCTCTCCCTGGCGACCTCGCGCGCCGCCTTCCCGCATCGCGCCGCGGTCATCGGCGCGGACCGCGAACTGCTGGTCCGCGGGCTGACGGCCCTGGCCCACGGCGAGACCTCCGGCACGGAGACGGTGCGGGGAACGGCGACCGCCGGCGGCAGCCGGACGGCGTTCCTGTTCTCGGGGCAGGGGAGTCAGCGGCTGGGGATGGGGCGTGATCTGTACGCGGCCTTCCCGGTGTTCGCGGAGGCCTTCGACGCGGTGTGCGCGGCCTTGGACGGGCATCTCGAACGTCCCCTGACGGGTGTGGTGTTCGGCGAGGACGCGGAGTTGTTGGACCGGACCGGTTATGCGCAGCCGGCGTTGTTCGCGGTCGAGGTGGCGTTGTTCCGGCTGGTGGAGTCCTGGGGTGTCCGTCCGGACCTCCTGGCGGGTCACTCGGTGGGTGAGTTCGCCGCCGCGCACGTGGCGGGTGTGTTCTCGCTCGACGACGCGGCGGCTCTGGTGGCGGCTCGTGGCCGACTGATGCAGGCCCTCCCGGCCGGGGGCGTGATGGTTGCGGTGGAGGCCTCGGAGGAAGAGGTGCGGGAGCTGCTGGCCGGGTTCGAGGACCGTGCGGGTATCGCTGCCGTCAACGGCCCGTCGGCCGTGGTGGTGTCGGGCGCGGAGGATGCGGTGGCGGCGGTCGTGGAGCGGCTGTCGGCCGACGGCCGCAAGACGAAGGCGCTGACCGTCTCGCACGCCTTCCACTCGCCCCTCATGGACCCGATGCTCGACGACTTCCGCAAGGTCGCCGAGAACGTTTCCTTCGGAGCCCCGACCGTGCCGCTCGTCTCCACCCTCACCGGCCTCCCTGTGTCGGCGGAGGAGTTCCGCACCGTCGACTACTGGGTGCGTCACGTGCGTGAGGCCGTCCGTTTCGCGGACGCCGTCGCCTCCCTCGCCGATCTGGGCGTCCGCACCTTCCTGGAGGTCGGACCCGGCGGAGCGCTCACCTCCGTGGCCCAGGACTCCCTGGACGGGCACGCGGTCACCGTCCCGCTCCTGCGCGCCGACCGCGCCGAGGACCTGGCCGTCACCACCGCCCTCGCCCACCTCCACGTCCACGGCGTACCCGTCGACTGGACCGCCGTCTTCGCCGGACGCGGCGCCCGGCCCGTAGACCTCCCCACCTACGCCTTCCGGCGCACGCCGTACTGGCTGCTCCCCGCCGACCCGCAGGAGACCGGATCCCTCTCGGCCGACCCCGCGGGCGCCGGATTCTGGGAAGCCGTGGAGAGCCAGGACCTGGCGGCACTCACCGAGCAGTTGGACGTGGACGGGGACTCCCCGCTGAGCTCCGTACTGCCTGCACTGTCCCGGTGGCGGCGCCGGCAGCGGGACGAGTCCCTCGTCGACGCGCTGCGCTACCGGACCTCGTGGAAGCCGCTCACCGGCCGGGAGACGGCCGAGCTGACCGGCGCCTGGCTGCTCGTCGTCCCGGCGGGCGCCGAGGACGACCGTACCGTTGCCGCCGTCACGGCCGCCCTGTCCCGCCACGGCGCCGATCCCGTGCCGCTCGTCGTACGCGCCGACGAGGACCGTGCGGCGCTGACCGGACGCCTGCGCCGGGAGCTCGCCGACACCGCCCCCGCCGGGGTCCTGTCGCTGCTCGCCCTCGTGGAGGACCCGCACCCCGTCCACCCGCAGCTGCCCACCGGCCTCGCCCAGACCACCCTGCTCGTCCAGGCGCTGGGCGACGCGGAGGTGCCCGCACCGCTCTGGTGCGTGACCACGGGAGCCGTGACGGTCGGCCGGTCGGACCCGCTGACCAGCCCCGGCCAGGGCATGCTCTGGGGCCTCGGCCGCTCGGTGGCCCTGGAGTTCCCGGAGCGCTGGGGCGGACTGGTCGACCTGGCCGGTGCGCCCGACGAACGGACGGCACGCCGCCTGGTGTCCGTACTGTCCGCACCTGCACCCGCGCCTGCTGCCACATCCGCATCCGCTGCCGACGACCAGATCGCCATCCGGCCGTCCGGGACCTTCGTCCGACGCCTGGGGCGCGCCCTCACCGGTGCCGTACCGGCCGACAGGGCCTGGCAGCCGCGCGGCACCGTGCTGATCACCGGAGGCACCGGCGCGCTGGGCGCGCGGGTGGCGCGGTACGTGGCCGCGCGCGGCGCCGAACACGTCGTACTGACCGGACGCCGCGGCCCCGACGCCCCCGGAGCGGCGGAAATCGCCCACGAGATCGAGGAACTGGGGGCCAAGGTCACGATCGTGGCCTGCGACGTGTCCGACCGGGAGGAGGTGGCCGGCCTGCTCCGGTCGCTTCCCGAGGACCGGTATCCGCTGACGGCGGTGGTGCACGCGGCCGGCATGCCGCAGTTCGCGCCCACCGACACCCTGGCCCTCGGCGACCTCGCGGACGTCGTCTCCGCCAAGGTGGCGGGCGCCACCCACCTCGACGAACTGCTCGGCGACCGGCCGCTGGACGCCTTCGTCCTCTTCTCGTCCGTGGCCGGAGTGTGGGGCAGCGGCCGGCAGGCCGCCTACTCGGCCGCCAACGCCTTCCTCGACGGACTCGCCGAGCGCCGCCGCTCCCACGGCCTCGCCGCCACGTCGGTGGCCTGGGGACCCTGGGCCGGCGGCGGCATGGCGGACGACGACGAAGCGGAAGCGCACCTGCGCCGACGCGGCCTGCCGCCGATGTCCCCGGACACCGCGATCGCCGCGCTCCAACGGGCCCTGGACCACGACGAGACCACGGTCGTCGTCGCCGACGTCGACTGGGACCGGTTCGCACCCGCCTTCACCGTCACCCGACCCGCCCCGCTCCTCGCCGACCTGCCGGAGGCGCGGAAGGCCCTCGCCGGGACCGGGCCGAGCGCGGGCAGCGCGGGCCGGCCCGACACCACGGCGTCCTCCTCCGGCACCGGGTTCGCCACCCTCACAGAACCGGAGCGCCGCCGGGCACTGCTCGACCTCGTCAGGACCGAGGTGGCCAGGGCGCTCGGACACCCGGGCCGGGACGCGGTGGCCTCCGACCGGTCCTTCAAGGACCTCGGGTTCGACTCGCTCACCGCCGTCGAACTGCGCAACCGGCTGAACGCCGCCACCGGGCTACGACTGCCGACCACCCTGGTCTTCGACCACCCCAACGCGGACGCCCTCGCCGACCACCTCACCTCGGAGCTCTCCGGCCACGGCCCCGCCACCGCCCGCGCCGACGCCGCCACCCCGGGGGAGCGCACGGCGGCCACCCCCGACGAGCCCATCGCGATCGTCGCCATGAGCTGCCGGTTCCCGGGCGGCGCGAACTCGCCCGAACAGCTGTGGCAGCTGCTCGTGGACGGCGTCGACGCCGTGTCCGCCTTCCCCGCCGACCGCGGCTGGAACCTCGACGCCCTGTACGACCCGGACCCCGAACACCCCGGCACCACCTACGTCAACGAGGGCGCGTTCCTCTACGACGCCGGCCACTTCGATCCCACGTTCTTCGGGATCTCCCCGCGCGAGGCCCTCGCCATGGACCCGCAGCAGCGACTGCTCCTGGAAGCGGCCTGGGAGGCCCTGGAGCGGGCCCGGCTCGCGCCCTCCTCCGTACGCGGCACCCGCACCGGTGTCTTCATCGGCTCCGGCTACCAGGGATACGGCGCCGGCCCCGGGGAGCTGCCCGACGGCGTCGAGGGACACCTGCTCACCGGCGTCTCCAGCAGCGTCATGTCGGGCCGCATCGCGTACTCCCTCGGACTGGAGGGGCCCGCCATGACGGTGGACACCGCCTGCTCCTCCTCGCTGGTCGCCCTGCACCTGGCCACCCAGGCCCTGCGCCAGGGCGAGTGCGGGCTCGCGCTGGTCGGCGGCGCGGCCGTGATGTCGAGCCCCAACGCCTTCGTCGAGTTCAGCCGCCAGCGCGGCCTGGCCGCCGACGGCCGCTGCAAGCCGTTCGCGGCCGCGGCCGACGGCACGGGCTGGGGCGAGGGCGTCGGCATGCTGCTGGTCGAGCGGCTGTCGGACGCACAGCGCAACGGCCATCCGGTACTCGCGGTCGTGCGGGGCAGCGCCGTCAACCAGGACGGCGCCTCGAACGGCCTCACCGCCCCGAACGGTCCGGCGCAGCAGCGCGTGATCCGGCAGGCGCTCGCGAACGCGGGGCTGTCGACCGCCGACGTGGACGCGGTCGAGGCCCACGGCACCGGCACCGCGCTCGGCGACCCGATCGAGGCGCAGGCGCTGCTGGCCACGTACGGGCAGGACCGGCCGGACGACCGGCCCCTGTGGCTGGGCTCCCTCAAGTCGAACATCGGCCACACCCAGGCCGCTTCCGGTGTGGCGAGCGTGATCAAGACGGTCATGGCACTCCGGCACGGCATGCTGCCCAAGACCCTGCACGTGGACGAGCCCTCGCCGCACGTCGACTGGTCGGCGGGCGCGGTACGCCTGCTCACCGAACCGGTGGCCTGGGCGGCCGACGGCCGCCCGCGACGGGCGGCGGTCTCCTCCTTCGGTGTGAGCGGCACCAACGCCCACACCGTCATCGAGGAGGCCCCGGCGACCGCGCCCGCCGCAGAGGACGGCCACGGTACGCCTGCCGCGGAGCACTGCCTGCCGTGGACGCTGTCCGGCAAGGACGAGGCGTCCCTGCGGGCCCAGGCACACACCCTCCTGACCCACACCGCGAACCACGCGGGCCTCGCTCCGGCGGACCTGGCCCTCTCCCTGGCCGAGTCCCGCACCGCGATGACACACCGCGCGGTGGTGCTCGGCCGGACCACGGCCGAACTCTCGGCCGGCCTGGAGGCCCTGAGCAAGGGGGAGACGGCGACAGACCTGGTACGGGGCGTCGCCCGCCCGGCGGACCGCCGTACGGCGTTCCTGTTCTCGGGGCAGGGGAGTCAGCGGATCGGAATGGGGCGCGAACTGTACGCGTCCTACCCGGTGTTCGCGGATGCGTTCGACCTGGTGTGCGCCCATGTGGACGGCCATCTGGACCGCTCGTTGCGGGAGGTCGTCTTCGGCGAGGACGCCGAACTGCTGGACCGGACCGGTTATGCGCAGCCGGCATTGTTCGCGGTCGAGGTGGCGCTGTTCCGGCTGGTGGAGTCCTGGGGTGTCCGGCCGGACTTCGTGGCCGGGCATTCGGTGGGTGAGTTCGCGGCCGCCCATGTGGCGGGTGTGTTCTCGCTGGAGGACGCGGCGGCTCTGGTGGCGGCTCGTGGCCGGCTGATGCAGGCCCTCCCGGCCGGGGGCGTGATGGTTGCGGTGGAGGCCTCAGAGGAAGAGGTACGGGAGCTGCTGGCCGGGTTCGAGGACCGTGCGGGCATCGCTGCCGTCAACGGCCCGTCGGCCGTGGTGGTTTCGGGCGCGGAGGATGCGGTGGCGGCGGTCGTGGACCGGCTGTCGGCCGACGGCCGCAAGACGAAGGCGCTGACCGTCTCGCACGCCTTCCACTCGCCCCTCATGGACCCGATGCTCGACGACTTCCGCAAGGTCGCCGAGAACGTTTCCTACGGAGCCCCGACCGTGCCGGTCGTCTCCACCCTCACCGGTCTCCCGGTGACGGGGGAGGAGTTCCGCACCGCCGACTACTGGGTGCGTCACGTGCGTGAGGCCGTCCGCTTCGCCGACGCGGTCGCCTCCCTCGCCGGGGAAGGGGTGAACACCTTCCTGGAGATCGGGCCGGGTGGTGTCCTGGCCGCCATGGCCCAGGCCGTCCTCGACGGCGGCCCCGCTGTGGTCCCGGTGCTGCGTGCCGACCGTCCTGAGGACGTGGCGGTCACCACCGCCCTCGCCCATCTCCACGTCCACGGGATACCCGTCGACTGGACGGCCGTCCTCGCCGGTCGCGGCGCCCGACGCATCGACCTGCCCACGTACGCCTTCCAGCGCGAGCACTACTGGCTCGAAACGGCCGCAGCCCCGGGCGTGCCCTCGCACCACCCGTCCGGATCCGACAACGAAGCGGAAGCGGAGTTCTGGCAGGCGGTCGAGAGCGGGCGGTCCGAGGCCCTCGCCGAACGGCTGGGCGTGGAGCCGGGGGCTCCGCTGGACTCGTTGGTCGGCGCGCTCGCCACCTGGCGCGAGGAGAGCCGCAACCGGTCCACGCTCGACGGCTGGCGCTACCACGAGGTGTGGCAGCCGCTCGCGGCCCCGTCCTCAGAACCCCTGTCGGGCAGCTGGCTGGTCGTGGCTCCGGACGCCGGGGCCGCCGAGCCCTATGCCCGCGCACTGCGCGACCGCGGCGCCGAACCGCTGTGCGTCACCGTCGCCGACCCGGCGGCCGACCGCGCGGCACTCGTCGGGCTGCTGCGCGAGGCGGCGGCCGGGGACGCGGGACCCGTCATCGGCGTCCTGTCCCTGCTGGCGCTCGACGAGCGGACGCACCCCGCCCACCCCGGCCTGCCGACCGGCCTGACGGCCACCGTCGCGCTCGTGCAGGCCCTGGGAGCACTGGAGCTGGACGCGCCGCTGTGGTGCGTCACCGGCGGTGCGGTGTCGGTGGGCGGCGCCCAGCCGCTCACCCGGCCGCTCCAGAGCCTCGTCTGGGGCTTCGGGCGGGCCGTGGCACTGGAGACCCCGCAGCGCTGGGGCGGCCTGGTCGACCTCCCCGCGGCCCCGGACGAGCGGGCACTCGCCCGGCTGGCCGACCTGCTCGCCGATGCCGCCGGCGAAGACCAGATCGCGGTGCGCGCCTCCGGGATCCTGGTCCGCCGGCTGGCCCGGATGCCCCGGGGCACGGCCGCCACCGACGGCGCCTGGAACCCGCGCGGCACCGTACTGATCACCGGCGGCACGGGCTCGCTCGGCGGGCACGCCGCCCGCTGGCTGGCCCGGGGCGGCGCCGAGCACCTGGTGCTCACCAGCAGGCGCGGCGAGGCGGCCGAAGGGGCGCGCGAACTCGCCGCCGAACTCCGGGCACTGGGGGCCAGGACCACGATCGCGGCCTGCGACGTCGCGGACCGCGCGGCCCTCGCGGACCTGCTGGACGGGCTCGCCGACGACCCGGCACCGCTCACCGCCGTCGTGCACGCCGCGGGCCTTCCGCAGTTCTCCGCCGTCGCCGACACGAGCCCGACGGAACTCGCGGCCGTCGTATCGGCCAAGGTCGCCGGCGCGGTCCACCTGGACGAGCTGCTCGCCGACCGGCAGCTGGACGCGTTCGTCCTCTTCTCGTCCGTCTCCGGAGTGTGGGGCAGCGGCAGCCAGGCCGCCTACTCCGCGGGCAACGCCTTCCTCGACGCGCTCGCCCGGCACCGCCGGGCCAGGGGGCTCGCCGCGACCGCCGTCGCCTGGGGCCCCTGGGCCGGAGGCGGCATGGCCGCCGACGGCGGGGCCGAGGAATACCTGCGGCGCAGCGGACTGCCCTCGCTCGCGCCGGACCTCGCGGTCTCGGCACTCCAGCTCGCCATGGACCGAGACGAGACCACCGTGGTGGTGGCGGACGTCGACTGGCCGAGGTTCGCACCGTCCTTCACCATCGGCCGTCCGAGCGCGCTGCTCGCCGACCTCCCCGAGGCCCGGGCGGCGCTCGACGGCGCTGAAGCCGACGGTGACACGGGCGGGGACCGGGGCGGGCCCGCCGCCTCGGACCTCGTACGGAAGCTCTCCGCCGGCACCCCGGAGGACCGGTACGAGCTGCTGCTGGAACTGGTGCAGAAGGAGGCCGCGGCCGTACTCGGCCATCCGCGTACGGACGCGGTCGAACCCGACCGCGCCTTCAGGGACCTCGGCTTCGACTCGCTCACCGCCGTCGAACTCCGCAACCGGATCGGGACCGCGACGGGGCTGCGACTGCCGATGACGATGGTCTTCGACCACCCCACCCCCGGCGCGCTCACCGACCGGCTGCTCGGCGACCTGCTCCCCGGGGGAGCGGACGGAGCCCACCCCGGCGGGAGCCCGGACGAAGCCCGCGTACGGCAGACCCTCGCGTCGATCCCGCTGTCCCGCCTCAGGGACGCCGGGCTGATGGACGCCCTGCTGGCCCTGGCGGCAGGCGCGTCCGGCGACGGCACGCCCGCGGACGGCCCCCGAGACAGCGGGGGCGGCCCGGACGCCGACTCCGCGATCGCGGAGATGGACCTCGAAAACCTCATCGAACTGGCGCTTGGCGACAGCGAAGCCTGATCAACGGCCTGAGTACGGAGCACATGATGACCACATCGAACGACAAGATCGTTCAGGCACTGCGGGCCTCCCTTCAGGAGACCGAGCGGCTGCGCCGGCAGAACCGGAAACTGACCTCCGACTCCCACGAGCCCATCGCCATCGTCGCGATGAGCTGCCGTTTCCCCGGCGGGGTGACCTCGCCCGAGGAACTGTGGCGGCTGGTGGCCGACGGCGGCGACGCGATATCCGGCTTCCCCGCCGACCGCGGCTGGGACCTGGACGCCCTGTACGACCCCGACCCGGACCACGCGGGCACCTGCTACGTACGGCACGGCGGATTCCTCGACGGCGTCGCCGATTTCGACGCCGGGTTCTTCGGCATCTCGCCGCGCGAGGCGCTGATGATGGACCCGCAGCAGCGGCTCCTCCTGGAGACCGCCTGGGAGGCGTTCGAGCGGGCCGGCATCGACCCGGGCGCACTGCGCGGCAGCCGCACCGGAGTCTTCGCCGGCACCAACGGCCAGGACTACGCACGGCTGTCCACCTCCCCGGAGGACTTCGACGGATACCTGGGCACGGGCAACGCCGCCGCCGTCATCTCCGGACGCCTCGCCTACACCTTCGGCTTCGAGGGGCCCGCCGTCACGGTCGACACGGCGTGCTCGTCCTCGCTCGTCGCCCTGCACCTCGCCGCCCAGGCGCTCCGCAAGGACGAATGCTCACTGGCCCTGGTCAGCGGTGTGACGGTGATGTCCACCCCCGGCGCGTTCATGGAGTTCAGCCGGCAGCGCGGGCTGGCCGCCGACGGCCGGTGCAAGCCGTTCTCGGCCGCGGCCGACGGCACGGGCTGGTCCGAGGGCGTCGGCATGCTGCTCGTGGAGCGTCTCTCGGACGCCCGCCGCAACGGCCATCGCGTTCTGGCCGTGGTCCGGGGCAGCGCCGTCAACCAGGACGGCGCCTCCAACGGCCTCACCGCCCCCAGCGGCCCCGCGCAGCAGAAGGTCATCCGCCAGGCACTGGCCAACGCCGGCCTGACCGGGGCGGACGTGGACGCCGTCGAGGCGCACGGCACCGGCACCTCGCTCGGCGACCCGATCGAAGCCCAGGCGCTCCTCGCCACGTACGGCCAGGACCGGCCGGCCGGGCGGCCGCTGCTGCTCGGTGCGCTCAAGTCGAACATCGGCCACACCCAGGCCGCGGCGGGGGTTGCCGGCGTCATCAAGATGGTCATGGCCCTGCACCACGGGGTGCTTCCGGGCACCCTGCACCTCGACGAGCCCTCGCCGCACGTGGACTGGTCGGCGGGCGCCGTCCGGCTGCTGACGGAGCCGGTCGACTGGCCGGAGGGGGAGGGGCCGCGCCGGGCCGGGGTCTCCTCGTTCGGGGTCAGCGGCACCAACGCGCACGTCGTCCTGGAGGAACCCGCCCCCGAACCGGCTCCCGAACCGGCTCCCGAACCCGCTCCCGAAGCGGCGGACGGGGTGGCGGCTCCCGAGCCCGCGGCGCCCGCCCGGACCCCCCTCCTGTGGCCGCTCTCGGCCCGCAGCGCCGAGGCGCTGCCCGAACAGGCCCGGCGACTCCTCGCCTACGTGCGCGAACACCCGCGGACCCCGCCGGCCGACATCGCCCGCGCGCTGGCGACGAAGCGGGCCGGACTGCCGCACCGCGCCGCCGTGGTGGGCCGGGACCGCGACGAACTGCTCACCGCCCTCGCGTCCTTCGCCCGCCACGAGCCGACGGGCCACGTCTTCGACGGCACGGCGGCCCGGAAGAAGAAGGTGGCGTTCCTGTTCTCGGGGCAGGGGAGCCAGCGGCTCGGGATGGGGCGTGAACTCTACGCAACCTTCCCTGTGTTCGCGGAGGCCTTCGACGCCGCCTGCTCCGCACTGGACGCCCACCTCGAACGGCCCGTGCGGGACGTGGTGTTCGGAGCCGACGCGGAGCCGCTGGACCAGACGGGCCAGGCGCAGCCGGCGCTGTTCGCCATCGAAGTGGCCCTGTTCCGGCTGATGGAGTCCTGGGGCGTCCGGCCGGACTTCGTGGCCGGGCATTCGGTGGGCGAGTTCGCCGCCGCGCACGTGGCGGGTGTGTTCTCCCTCGACGACGCGGCGCGGCTCGTGGCGGCGCGCGGCCGGCTGATGCAGGCCCTCCCGACGGGCGGCGTGATGGTGGCCGTGGAGGCCTCGGAGGAAGAGGTACGGGACCTCCTCGCCGGGCAGGAAGACCGTGCGGACATCGCCGCCGTCAACGGCCCGTCGGCCGTGGTGGTGTCGGGCGCCGAGGACACGGTCGCCGCGGTCGCGGGCCGGCTCGCGGCCGACGGCCGCAGGACGAAGGCGCTGACCGTCTCCCACGCCTTCCACTCGCCCCTCATGGACCCGATGCTCGACGACTTCCGCAAGGTCGCCGAGGAGGTGACCTTCTCCGAGCCCGACATCGCGGTGGTGTCCACGGTCACGGGCCGCCCGATGACCACCGCAGAGGCCACCCGTGCCGAGTACTGGGTGCGTCAGGTCCGCCGGGCCGTGCGCTTCGCGGACGCGGTCGGCGCCCTGTCGGACGCCGGCGCGTCGGTGTTCCTGGAGATCGGTCCCGGCGGCGTACTGACGGCCCTGGCCCGGGACCTCCTCGACACGCAGACGGCGGTGACCCTGCCGGTCCTGCGCACGGACCGCCCCGAGGACCTCGCGGTCGCCTCCGCGCTGGCCCGGCTCCACGTCCACGGCATCACCCCCGACTGGAACGCCCTGCTCGGCGCTCCGAGCCCCGTACTCCCCGACCTGCCCACCTACGCGTTCCAGCGCCGCCGGTACTGGCTGGAGGGGACGGCCTTCTCCGCGAAGCGGACCGAAACCGGGGCGGCGGACCCGGTGGAGGCCGGTTTCTGGCAGGCCGTGGAGAGCGCCGACCTCGAAGCGTTCGCGCAGCGGCTCGACCTGGCGGACGACGCACCGCTCAGCGCGGTCCTGCCCGCGCTCACCCTGTGGCGGCGCAGGCACCGCGAACGCTCCACCCTGGACGGCCTGCGCTACTGCACGGTCTGGAAGCCCGCCGCGACCGCGGCCACCGAGATCCGCTTACCCGGCACCTGGCTCGTCGTGCTGCCCGCCGGACACCCGGCGGACGACCCCTGGGCGGCGGCCGCGCTGCGGGCCCTGCGCGACCACGGCGCACGGGTGCGCACCGTACCCGTGGAGCCGGGCACCGTACGGGCGGACCTCGCCGACCTGCTGCGCACCGCGGTGGACGGCGGGACCGTGGCCGGCGTCCTCTCGTTGCTCGCCGTCGACGAACGGCCGCACCCCGTCCACACCGCGCTCCCCGAAGGACTCGCCGCGACCCTGGCGCTCGTCCAGGCCCTGGACGACGCCACCCTCGGCGCCCCCCTGTGGTGCGCGACGCGGGGCGCCGTGTCGACGGGTCCCTCCGACCCGCTGCGCAGCCCGCTCCAGGCACAGGTCTGGGCACTCGGCCGCACCGCGGCACTGGAGCACTCCGCCAGCTGGGGCGGAATGCTGGACCTGCCCGACGTACTGGACGACCGCGCCGCACGGCGCTTCGCCGGGGCGCTCGCGGGGGCCCACGCGGCCGAGGACCAGCTGGCGGTCCGGGCCGCTGGAGTCTTCGTACGCAGGCTGCACCGCTCCCCACGGACGGACGCCGGGCCGCACGGCACGACCGCCGGGTGGCAGCCGCGCGGGACCGTGCTCATCACCGGAGGCACCGGAGCCCTGGGCGCGCACGTGGCCCGCTGGCTGGCCGACGCCGGCGCGGCACACCTGGTGCTGACCAGCCGGCGCGGCGCGGCGGCGGCGGGCGCCGAAGCGCTCCGCGCCGAACTGGAGGAACGCGGAGCGCAGGTCACCATCGAGGCCTGCGACATCGCCGACCGGACCGCGGTGGCCCGACTGCTCGACGGACTGCCCGGGGAGCACCCGCTGACCGCCGTCGTGCACGCCGCCGGAGTGGGCACGCCCGGCATGCTGGCCGAGACGACGCCGGAGCGGTTCGCGGACGTCCTCGCCGCCAAGGCGGCCGGTGCCCGCCACCTGGACGACCTGCTCGGCGATCGCCCGCTGGACGCCTTCGTCCTCTTCTCGTCGATCTCCGGAGTGTGGGGCGCGGCCGGGCAAGCGGCGTACGCGGTGGCGAACGGCTCCCTCGACGCCCTCGCCGAGCACCGCCGGGCACGGGGACTCACCGCCACGGCCGTCGCCTGGGGGCCGTGGGCGGGCGGCGGAATGGTCGAGGACGGCGACGCCGAGGAGCGGCTGCGCAAGCGCGGACTGCCCGCCCTCGACCCGGCGTCGGCGCTCGCTGCGCTGCGCGGAACCCTGGACCGCGACGAGACGGCGGTGACGGTCGCCGACGTCGCCTGGGACCGTTTCGCACCCTCCTTCACCCTGCTCCGGCCCAGCCCGCTGATCGGAGAGGTCCCCGAGGCCGCCGCCGCCCTGACGGCAGCCGCAGTGACAGCGGCCGCCGGTTCGGCTCCGGGAGGGGCGGGCCGGGGCGAACAAACCGAGTTCGTCCGCCGGGCCCTCACCCTGACCGCGCCCGAGCGGACCCGCGCGGTCCTCGCACTCGTACGGGGCGAGGCGGCGGCCGTGCTCGGCCACCAGGACACGGACGCGGTCGCCGCCGACCGGGCCTTCCGCGAACTGGGCTTCGACTCCCTGACCGCCGTCGAACTGCGCAACCGGCTCAACAAGGCCACCGGTGTCCACCTCCCGGCCACCCTCGTCTTCGACCACCCGTCCCCGGCCGTGCTCGCCGCACACCTGCTGGGCGAACTGACGGCGGCCGACACCGGGGAGACCGCCGGCGCCCCCCGGCCGCCGGCCGCGGCCCGCACCTGCGGGGACGACGAGCCCGTCGCGATCGTCGCCATGAGCTGCCGCTACCCGGGCGACGTACGCACCCCCGAGGACCTCTGGCGCCTGGTCGCCGACGGCCGCGACGCGATCGGCGGTTTCCCCACGGACCGGGGCTGGGACCTGGAGTCGCTCTACGACCCCGACCCCGACCGGCCCGGCACCACCTACGCCAAGGACGGCGGCTTCCTCTACGACGCCGCCGACTTCGACCCGCAGTTCTTCGGGATCTCGCCCCGCGAGGCCCTCGCCATGGACCCCCAGCAGCGACTCCTCCTGGAGACCTCCTGGGAGGCGTTCGAGCGCGCCGGCTTCGACCCCACCTCGCTACGGGGCACCAGCACGGGCGTCTTCATCGGCTCCGGCTACCAGGACTACGCGGCCCGCCTGCTCAGCGTCCCGCAGGACCTGGAGGGCTACATCGGCACCGGAAGCTCCGGCAGCGTCGTCTCCGGCCGGATCGCCTACTCCCTCGGCCTCGAAGGGCCGACGCTGACGGTGGACACGGCGTGCTCGTCCTCGCTGGTCGCCCTGCACCTCGCCGCCCAGGCCCTGCGGCGAGGCGAGTGCGACCTCGCCCTGGCCGGCGGCGTGACGGTGATGTCGAGCCCCAACGCCTTCATCGAGTTCAGCCGCCAGCGCGGACTGGCCGCCGACGGCCGCTGCAAATCCTTCGCGGCCGCCGCCGACGGGACGGGCTGGGGCGAGGGCGTCGGCCTCCTGCTGGTGGAGCGGCTGTCCGACGCGCGCCGCAACGGCCACCGGGTTCTGGCGGTGGTGCGCGGATCGGCCGTGAACCAGGACGGCGCCTCGAACGGCCTGACCGCGCCCAACGGTCCGGCGCAGCAGCGGGTGATCCGGCAGGCCCTGGCCGACGCCGGACTGGCCGCCGCCGACGTGGACGCGGTGGAGGCCCACGGTACGGGCACCCGGCTCGGCGACCCGATCGAGGCCCAGGCGCTCCTCGCCACGTACGGCCAGGACCGGCCGGGCGACCAGCCCCTGTGGCTCGGCTCGCTGAAGTCGAACATCGGGCACACCCAGGCCGCCGCCGGAGTGGGCGGGATCATCAAGATGGTGCAGGCCATGCACCACGGAGTCCTCCCCGCGACCCTGCACGTGGACGCGCCGACCCCGCACGTCGACTGGGCGGCCGGTTCGGTCCGGCTCCTGACCTCGGCCGTCGACTGGGCCGCCGACGGCGAGCGCACCCGCCGCGCCGGAATCTCCTCCTTCGGCGTGAGCGGCACCAATGCCCACGTCATCATCGAGCAGGCCCCGCCACAGCCCCCGGCCCCCGCCGGGAAGCGCCCCGCGCCGGGCGTCGTCCCGTGGCTCCTCTCGGGAACCAGCCCGGAAGCCCTGAGGGACCAGGCCGAACGCCTCCTCGCCCACATCGAGGGCCACCCGGAACTCGAACCCGTCGACGTGGCCCTGTCGTTGGCGACGACCCGGGCCGCCCTGGAGCACCGGGCGGTGGCGCTCGGCAGCGACCGTGAGGAACTCCTCCCGGCGCTGCGCGCACTGGCGGCGCCCGACACGGCCGGACCGGCGGCCCCGGCACTCCGTGGCACCGCTGCCACGGACCACCGGACGGCGTTCCTGTTCTCGGGGCAGGGGAGTCAGCGGCCGGGGATGGGGCGTGATCTGTACGAGGCCTTCCCGGTGTTCGCGGACGCGTTCGACGCGGTGTGTGCCCATGTGGACCAGCACCTCGAACGTCCCCTGGCGGGTGTGGTGTTCGGCGAGGACGCCGACCTGCTGGACCGGACCGGTTATACGCAGCCGGCGTTGTTCGCGGTCGAGGTGGCGCTGTTCCGGCTCGTGGAGTCCTGGGGTGTCCGGCCGGACCTCCTGGCGGGTCATTCGGTGGGTGAGTTCGCCGCCGCGCACGTGGCGGGTGTGTTCTCGCTCGACGACGCGGCGGCTCTGGTGGCGGCTCGTGGCCGGCTGATGCAGGCCCTCCCGACGGGCGGGGTGATGGTCGCGGTGCAGGCCTCGGAGGAAGAGGTACGGGACCTGCTGGCCGGGTTCGAGGACCGTGCGGGCATCGCCGCGGTCAACGGCCGCTCCGCCGTGGTGGTTTCGGGCGCACAGGACGCCGTCGCGGCGGTCGTCGAACGCCTCGCGGCCGACGGGCGCAAGACGAAGGCGCTCTCCGTGTCCCACGCCTTCCACTCCCCGCTGATGGACCCGATGCTCGACGACTTCCGCACGACCCTGGAAACGGTCACCTTCGACGCCCCGGCCGTGCCGGTCGTCTCCACCCTCACCGGCCGCCCGGTGTCGCCGGAGGAGTTCTGCTCCGTCGAGTACTGGGTGCGCCACGTCCGCGAGGCGGTCCGTTTCGGCGACGCGGTCACCTCCCTCGCCGATCTGGGCGTCCGTACCTTCCTGGAGGTCGGACCCGGCGGTGTCCTGACCGCGATGGCCCAGGACTCCCTGGACGAGCACGCGGTCACCGTCCCCCTCCTGCGGACCGACCGCGCCGAGGCGACGGCCGTCACGACCGCCCTCGCCCACCTCCACGTCCACGGCACGCCCGTCGACTGGACCGCCGTCTTCGCCGGACGCGGCGCCCGGCCCGTAGACCTCCCCACCTACGCCTTCCAGCGCACCCGCTACTGGCTCGACACCCGCCCCGCGGTCGGGGACCTCGCGAGTGCCGGCCTGCGAACGGCGGACCACGCGCTCCTCGGCGCCGCCGTGGGCCTCGCCGACGGCGAGGGCGTCGTCCTCACCGGGCGGCTGTCGCTCGCGTCGCACCCCTGGCTGGCGGAACACCAGGTCATGGGAGCGGTGCTGCTGCCCGGTACGGCGCTGGTCGACCTCGCGATCCGGGCCGCCGACGAGACCGGCTGTGACCGGGTCGACGAACTCACCCTCCAGGCTCCGCTCGTCCTGCCCTCCCGAGGCGGCGTCCAACTCCAGGTCACCGTCGCCGGACCCGACGACACCGGGCGCCGGCCCGTGCGGGTCCATTCCCGGCAGGACGGTGCGGGTCCCGACGAACCCTGGTCGACGCACGCCGTCGGCGTGCTCGCCACGGAGGCGCCGGCGGCCGCGCCCGTACGGCCCGATCCGGCGGCGGACCTTTCCCAGTGGCCGCCCGCCGGCGCACGGCCCGTTCCCGCCGAGGGGTACTACGAGCGGCTGACGGAAATCGGCTTCGGCTACGGGCCGGTGTTCCAGGGCCTGCGCGCGGTGTGGCAGCGCGACGGCGAGGTGTTCGCGGAGGTCGCCCTGCCGCAGGACACCCCCGCCGACGGCTTCGGCGTCCACCCGGCGCTGCTCGACTCCGCCCTGCACGCCGTCGGCCTGGGCGGCCTGCTCCCGGACACCGGGCAGGGACGGATCCCGTTCGCGTGGAGCGGCGTACGGCTGGACGCCACCGGTGCCACCGGCCTGCGCGTCCGGCTGACCTCACCCGCCCCGGACACGGTGTCCCTCCTCGTCGCCGACGCCACGGGCCGCCCGGTCGCCTCCGTGGAGTCCCTCGTGCTGCGGGCGGTGACCGCCGACCGGCTGTCCACCGCACGGCAGGCAGAGCACCAGGACACCCTCTACCGGATGGACTGGCGCGCCCTCACCCCGGGAGAAACCGGACCCACCACGGACATCACCCGGGTCGAGGACCACGAGGGTCTCCTCGCACTCCTGGCCGCCCCCGGCGCCGCGGACGGACTCCCGCACACCGTCCTGATGCCCGCCCCGCGCGCCACCGGCGACGGTACGGCGCAGGACGTACGGGAGGTGACCCGGCAGGGCCTCGAAGCGCTGCGGACCTGGCTCGGCGACGACCGGACCGCGCACGCCCGGCTGGTCCTCCTCACCCGGGGGGCCGTCGCCCCCACACCCGGCGCCACGGTCACCGACCCGGCCCAGAGCGCCCTCTGGGGCCTCGTACGGTCCGCCCAGTCGGAGAATCCCGCACGCCTGGTCCTCGTCGACACGGACGACCCCGACGGCCACGGCCCGTCCGGCCGGGCCCTGCCCGCCGCGCTCGCCACCGGCGAACCCCAGTTCGCGCTGCGCGACGGCGCCGCGTACGTCCCCCGGCTCGCCCGCCGGTCACCCGGCGACAGCCTCCGGCCCGCTCCCGGAGCCACCGCCTGGCGCCTGACCACGGGGGCCACCGGCGCCACCGGCACCCTCGACGACCTCGCCCTGACGGAGAACCCCGCGGCCACCGCCCCGCTCGGCCGGGGCCAGGTCCGGATCGCCGTGCGCGCGGCGGGCGTCAACTTCCGCGACGCCCTCATCGCACTCGGCATGTATCCGGGGGCCGCCACCCTGGGCAGCGAGGCCGCGGGCGTCGTCTGCGAGACCGGCCCCGGGGTCACCGCACTGGCGGTGGGGGACCGGGTGTTCGGCATGGTCCCCGAGGCGTTCGGCCCGCTCGCCGTCGCCGACCACCGGATGGTGGCGCGGATCCCGCACGGCTGGACGTTCGCCGAGGCCGCGTCGGTGCCGATCGTCTTCCTGACCGCCTACTACGCCCTCGTCGACCTGGCCGGCCTGCGGGCCGGGCAGACCCTGCTGGTGCACTCCGCGGCGGGCGGCGTCGGCATGGCCGCGACCCAGCTGGCCCGGCACCTCGGCGCCGAGGTGTACGGCACCGCGGGACCCGGCAAATGGGCCGCCCTGCGGGCGGACGGCCTCGACGAGGAGCACCTCGCCTCGTCCCGCGACCTGGGCTTCGAGCAGCGGTTCCTGACCGCCACCGGCGGCCGTGGTGTGGACGTCGTCCTCAACTCCCTCGCCGGGGAATACGTGGACGCCTCCCTGCGCACGCTGACCGACGGCGGCCGCTTCCTGGAGATGGGCAAGACGGACGTCCGTGACCCCGCGCGGGTCGCGGCCGGACACCGGGGCGCCGCGTACACCGCCTTCGACACCATCGAGGCCGGACCCGAACGCATCGGCGCCATGCTCCGCGAACTGGTGGCGCTGTTCGAAACCGGGGCGCTGCGCCCGCTCCCCGTCACCTGCTGGGACGTACGCCGGGCACCCGACGCGCTGCGCCACCTCAGCCAGGCCCGGCACGTCGGCAAGCTCGTCCTCACCGTCCCCGCCGCACCCGACCCCTCCGGCACCGTACTCGTCACCGGCGCCACCGGTGCCCTCGGCGGGCTGGTGGCCCGCCACCTGGTGGACCGCCACGGCGCACGCCACCTGCTGCTCGCCGGCCGGCGCGGGCCGGCCGCCGAGGGAGCGGCCGCCCTGCGCGACGACCTGCTCGCGCGGGGCGCCGAGACCGTCACGGTGGCCGCCTGTGACGCCGCCGACCGCGACGCGCTCGCCGCACTGCTGGCCGGGATCCCCGCCGACCGGCCGCTGACCGCGGTGATCCACGCGGCCGGGGTGCTCGACGACGGCCTGGTCGCCACGCTCACCGCGGACCGGCTGGACGCCGTACTGCGCCCCAAGGTGGACGCCGCGCTCAACCTCCACGAGCTGACCCGGGGCCTGGACCTGTCGGAGTTCGTCCTGTTCTCCTCCGTCGCCGCGACCCTGGGCAGCGCCGGGCAGGGCAACTACGGCGCGGCCAACGCGTTCCTGGACGCGTTCGCCCAGCGCCGGGCGGCGGCCGGCCTGCCCGCCACCGCCCTGGCCTGGGGCCCGTGGGCCGACAGCGGCATGGCCTCCGGGATGGACGAGCGAGGACGCGGGCGGATGGCCCGTTCCGGACTGGTGTCCTTCCGCGCCGAGGAGGGCCTGGCGCTCTTCGACGCGGCCAGGACCGGCGAACACGCCGTCGCGGTGCCGGTCCGCTTCGACACCACCGCGCCCACCGCCGGCCCGGATTCCGCGAGGGAGGTCCCGGCGGTCCTGCGCGGCCTGGTCCGCCGGGCCGCCCGGCGCACCGCCCGGGAGGCCGTGGCGGCCGACGGAGCCGCCGCGCTGCGCGAGAGGCTCGGCGCCCTGTCCGAGCCCGAACGGGACGGCGTCCTCCTCGACCTGGTGCGCACCCAGGTGGCGGCGGTGCTCGGCATCGGCGGCCCGCGCGACGTCGACCGCAACCGGGAGTTCAAGCAGCTCGGCTTCGACTCGCTCACCTCGGTGGAGCTGCGCAACCGGCTGGGCGCCGCCACCGGACTCCGGCTGCCGGCCACCCTCGTGTTCGACAACCCGACGCCCGCCGCCCTCGCCGAGCGGATCCGGCTCGACCTCGTACCCGACCGGGCACCCGCCCCGTCGGCCCTCGCGGTCTTCGGCGAACTCGAGCGGTTCGAGACGGCCCTCGCCGCCGTCGGAGCCGACGACGACCTGGTCCGGTCCCGGATCCGGGCCCGCCTGCACGGCGTGCTCGCAGCACTCGGCGACGGCGGCGCGGCCGACGGGGCAGCCGGCGGCACCCCGCCCGACGAGGCGTCCGACGAGCGGCTGCGCAGCGCCACCGTCGACGACATCTTCGCGCTCATCGACCAGGAGCTCGACGGCGCCTGAGCACCCGGACCACCACGGTGCACACCTTCGCGGCCCGCACCACCGCACCACTCCACTGACACTTCCCGGCGGGTGAACCACACATGCAGAACCAGCACGACGCCCTCAGCGGCCAGAACGAGAACGAACAGAAACTGCTGGACTACCTCAAGCGGGTGACGGCGGACCTCAAGCAGACACGGCGCCGTCTCCACGAGGTGGAGGCCAAGGACCAGGAGCCGATCGCCATCGTGGCGATGAGCTGCCGCTACCCCGGGCAGGTGGACAGCCCCGAAGCGCTCTGGCGGCTGGTCGAGAGCGGCTCGGACGCCGTCACCGGCTTCCCCGCCGACCGGGGCTGGGACCTCGAAGGGCTGTACGACCCGGACCCGGGCAAGCCCGGGAAGTGCTACACCCGCGAGGGCGGGTTCCTGCACGACGCGGGCCGCTTCGACCCCGGCTTCTTCGGCATGTCACCCCGCGAGGCCCTCGCCACCGACCCGCAGCAGCGGCTGCTCCTCGAAGTGGCCTGGGAGGCGTTCGAGCGGGCCGGCATCGCCCCCACCTCCGTCAAGGGATCCCGCACCGGCGTCTTCGTCGGCCTCGCCTACCAGGGCTACGCGGGCAGCGGCGACACCCGGGAAGAGCTGGAGGGCTTCCTGCTCACCGGCACCGCCCCCAGCGTCGCGTCCGGCCGGGTGTCGTACACCTTCGGCCTCGAAGGCCCCGCGGTGACGGTGGACACCGCGTGCTCCTCCTCGCTGGTGGCCCTGCACCTGGCGGTCCAGGCCCTGCGGCAGGGCGAGTGCACGATGGCCCTCGCGGGCGGGGCCGCCATCATGGCCGCCACCGGCATGTTCACCGAGTTCAGCCGTCAGCAGGGCCTCGCCGTGGACGGCCGCTGCAAGTCCTTCGCCGCCGAGGCCGACGGAACGGGCTGGGGCGAGGGCGTGGGGATGCTGTTGGTGGAGCGTCTGTCGGATGCCCGGCGCAATGGGCATCCGGTGTTGGCGGTGGTGCGGGGATCGGCGGTGAATCAGGACGGTGCTTCGAATGGTCTGACGGCTCCGAACGGTCCGGCGCAGCAGCGGGTGATCGAGCAGGCGTTGGCGGGTGCGGGGTTGTCGGCGGGCGATGTGGACGTGGTGGAGGCGCACGGTACGGGGACGCGGTTGGGTGATCCGATCGAGGCGCAGGCGCTGCTGGCCACGTACGGGCGGGGGCGCTCGGCCGACCGGCCGTTGTGGCTGGGGTCGCTGAAGTCGAACATCGGGCACACCCAGGCGGCGGCCGGGGTGGGCGGGATCATCAAGATGGTCGAGGCGATGCGGCACGGGGTCCTGCCGAAGACCCTGCACGCCGAAGAGCCCTCGCCGCACGTGGACTGGTCCGAGGGAACCGTCCGCCTGCTCACCGAACCCGTCGCATGGGGCGAGAACGGCCGCCTGCGCCGGGCCGCCGTGTCCTCCTTCGGCGTGAGCGGGACCAACGCCCACACCATCATCGAACAGGCCCCGCCGGCACCCGACGCCGAAGAGGACCCCTCGGGCCGGGACCGGACCGAACCGCCCGGCGGCCCCACGCCCGTGGCGTGGACCCTCTCCGGACGCAACGGTGCAGCCCTGCGCGAGCAGGCGGAGCGGCTGCTGGCGCACGTCCTCGGCCTCGGCGACGTCAGCCCGGTCGACGTGGCCCATTCCCTGGCGACCTCGCGAGCCGCACTGGAACACCGAGCCGCCGTGGTCGGAACGGACCTGCCCGGACTCGTCGCCGGTGTGAAGGCCGTGGCCGAAGGGACCTCCGCCGCACAGGTGGTCGAGGGGATCGGCGGCCGCGACGGCGAAACCGCGTTCCTCTTCTCGGGGCAGGGCAGCCAGCGGCTCGGCATGGGAAGCGAACTGCACGCCTCCTTTCCCGTGTTCGCCGACGCCTTCGACGCGGTCTGCTCCGCGCTGGACCGGCACCTCGAACGCCCCCTGAGGAGCGTCGTGTTCGGCGAGGACCCCGAACTGCTGGACCGGACCGGATACGCGCAGCCCGCCCTGTTCGCGGTCGAGGTGGCGCTGTTCCGGCTGGTGGAGTCCTGGGGCGTCCGGCCGGACTTCCTGGCCGGGCACTCGGTGGGTGAGTTCGCGGCGGCGCACGTGGCGGGTGTGCTCTCGCTCGAAGACGCGGCGGCTCTGGTCGCGGCGCGCGGCCGGCTGATGCAGGCCCTCCCGGCCGGCGGGGTGATGGTGGCGGTGGAGGCCTCGGAGGCCGAGGTACGGGACCTGCTGTCCGGGTTCGAGGGCCGCGCGGGCATCGCCGCCGTCAACGGCCCGTCGTCCGTGGTGGTTTCGGGTGCCGAGGACGCGGTCGCGGCGGTCGTGGACCGTCTCGCGGCCGACGGCCGCAAGTCCAAGGCGCTCTCCGTGTCCCACGCCTTCCACTCCCCGCTGATGGACCCGGTGCTCGACGAGTTCCGAGCGACCCTGGAAACGGTCTCCTTCGAAACCCCGCGCGTGCCGGTCGTCTCCACCCTCACCGGCGGTCCGGTATCGGCGGAGGAGTTCTGCTCCGTCGACTACTGGGTGCGCCACGTCCGTGAGGCCGTCCGCTTCGCGGACGCCGTCACCGCCCTCGCCGGCGAAGGCGTCGCCACCTTCCTGGAGATCGGACCGGGCGGTGTTCTGACCGCCATGGCCCAGGCCGTCCTCGACGACGACGAAGCAGCCGCCATCCCCGTACTGCGTGCCGACCGGGCCGAGGGCCAGGCCGTCACCACCGCCCTCGCCCACCTCCACGTCCGCGGCACGCCCGTCGACTGGACGGCCGTCCTCGCCGGACAGGGCGCCCGGCACGTAGACCTGCCCACGTACGCCTTCCAGCGCGAGCACTACTGGCTCGAAGCGGCCCCGGCCGCCGGTGGCCGCCGTACCACGGTCGAGGAATGGCAGTACGACGTCACCTGGAAGCGGCTGACGGACCTTTCGGCCGGTCCGGCCACCGACCCCGCGGCCGATCGGGCGGCCGCGACCCCTGACGGGCACTGGCTGCTGGTCCTGCCCGCCGGCGGCCCGGACCACGACAGCGGCGCCGAAGCCCTCGGAGCCGGACTCCGGGACGTGCTCGCCGCACAGGGCTGCCCCGTCACCTCCCTCACCGTCGACGGCGCGGAGGACCGGGAGACGCTCACCGCACGCCTGCGCGAAGCCACGGACACCACGCCGCCGCGCACCGTCGTCTCGTTGCTCGCACTGGACGAGCGCCCCGTCGAAGGCCTGTCCGCCCTGGCCGGCGGCGTCGCCGCCACCCTGACCCTGATCCAGGCGCTGGGCGACGCGGGCGTCGAGGCGCCGCTGTGGTGCGCCACGCGCGGCGCGGTGTCCACCTCGCCCGACGACCACCCGGTGACGGCCCCCGGCCAGGCCCAGGTCTGGGGACTCGGCCGGGTGGCCGCGCTGGAGCACCCCGGCCGGTGGGGCGGTCTCGTCGACCTGCCCCCGGACCGCGAAGGACCCGTACCGGCCCGGATCGTGGCCGCCCTCGCCGTCGGCGGCCCGGAAGACCAGCTCGCCGTCCGCGCCGACGGGGTGTTCGCCCGCCGGCTCGCCCGCGCCGGCCGGGCCGGCGCCCAGCCGGCCGGGGAGTGGCGCCCCCGCGGAACCGTGCTCATCACCGGCGGGACCGGCGCGCTCGGCGGGCACGTCGCCCGGCTGCTCGCCGCCCGCGGCGCCGAACACCTGGTGCTGACCAGCCGACGCGGCCCCGGGGCCCCCGGCGCCGAGGAACTGCGCGCCGAACTGGAGTCGCTGGGTACTCGCGTGACCCTGGCCGCCTGCGACGTGTCGGACCGCGACGCGCTGTCCCGGCTGCTCACCGAACTGACGGACACGGCGGGCACGGCAGGCCCCCTCACCGCGGTGGTGCACACGGCGGGCGTGGACACCTCCGCCCTGCTGGCCGACACCGACCCGGCCGCCTTCGCCGCCGTCCTGGCCGCCAAGGCCGCGGCCGCCGTCCACCTCGACGAGCTCCTCGACACACTGCCCGGCGGCCCCGCCGAACTCGACGCGTTCGTCCTGTTCTCCTCCATCGCCGGAGTGTGGGGCGCGGGAGGCCAGGCCGCGTACAGCGCCGCCAACGCCCACCTGGACGCGCTCGCCGCAGCCCGCCGGGCCCGGGGCCTGCCGGCCACCGCCCTGGCCTGGGGACCCTGGGCCGACGCGGGCATGGCCGCCGGCCCCGGGATCGCCGAGAACCTGCGCCGGCGCGGCCTCGCCCCCCTGGCGGCCGAATCCGCCCTCACCGTGCTGGAGCGCGCGGTCGCCCGGAACGCGACCGCCGTGACCGTCGCCGACGTGGACTGGGCGCGCTTCGCCCCCACCTTCACGGTCGGCCGCCCCAGCCCCCTGCTCGCAGACCTGCCCGAAGTCCGCGAGGCCGTCTCCGTACGCGCGGGCCACCCCGACGGGGCGGAAGACACCGCCGGCGCCCTGCGCCGGGCCCTGGACCGGGTGGACCCGGCCGAACGCGACCGCACCCTCGTGGAACTCGTACGGGCCGAGGCCGCGGCCGTGCTCGGACACCCGGGCCCCGAGGCCGTCGAACCCGGCCGGGCCTTCCGCGACCTCGGCTTCGACTCGCTGACCGCCGTCGAGCTGCGCAACCGCCTCGTCAAGGCCACCGGACTGCGGCTGCCCACCACCATGGTGTTCGACTACCCGTCGGCGCTCGACCTCGCCGGCGCGCTCCTCGTCGAACTCCTGGGTACCGCCGACGCCCCCGGGAGCGCCGCCGTCCCCGTGCGCGCCGACGACGAGCCGATCGCCATCGTCGCCATGAGCTGCCGCTACCCGGGCGGGGTCCGCTCGCCCGAAGAGCTGTGGCGGCTGGTGGACGAGGGCACGGACGCCATGTCGGTCTTCCCCGACGACCGCGGCTGGGACCTGGACACCCTCTACCACCCGGACCCCGACCACCCGGGCACCACCTACGCCCGCGCCGGCGGCTTCCTCTACGACCTCGCCGACTTCGACGCCGCCTTCTTCGGCATCTCGCCGCGCGAGGCGACCGCCATGGACCCCCAGCAGCGACTGCTCCTGGAGACGTCCTGGGAGGCCTTCGAGCGGGCCGGCATCGATCCGGCGAGCGTGCGCGGCAGCCGCACCGGAGTGTTCGTCGGCTCCGGGTACCAGGACTACGTCCGGCGCGGCCTCGCCGTCCCCGAAGACGTCGAGGGCTACCTGGGCACCGGCAACGCCGCCAGCGTCGCCTCCGGGAGGATCGCCTACACCCTCGGCCTCGAAGGACCGGCCGTCACCGTCGACACGGCCTGCTCGTCCTCCCTGGTGGCCCTCCACATGGCGGCCCAGGCCCTGCGCCAGGGCGAGTGCGAACTCGCCCTGGCGGGCGGGGTGACGGTCATGTCCAGCTCCGGCGCGTTCGTCGAGTTCAGCCGCCAGCGCGCCCTCTCCGCCGACGGCCGCTGCAAGGCGTACTCCGCCGACGCAGACGGCACGGGCTGGGGCGAGGGCGTCGGCATGCTGCTGGTGGAGCGGCTGTCCGACGCCCGCCGCAACGGACACCGCGTCCTGGCCGTCGTCCGGGGTTCGGCGATCAATCAGGACGGAGCCTCCAACGGCCTCACCGCCCCCAGCGGCCGCGCCCAGCAACTCGTCATCCGCCAGGCCCTCGCCAACGCCGGACTGTCCACCGCCGACGTCGACGCCGTCGAGGGGCACGGCACGGGCACCCGGCTCGGAGACCCCATCGAAGCCTCGGCGCTGCTCGCCACGTACGGCCGGGACCGCCCCGCGGACCGGCCGCTGTGGCTGGGCTCCCTCAAGTCCAACATCGGACACACCCAGGCCGCCGCCGGAGCGGGCGGCATCATCAAGATGGTGCAGGCCCTGCGGCACGGAACGCTCCCCAGGACCCTGCACGCCGAGGAGCCGACCCCGCACGTCGACTGGAGCGCCGGCGCCGTCCGGCTGCTGACCGAGCCCGTCGCCTGGGACCCCGCCGAGCGCCGCCCCCGGCGGGCCGCGGTCTCCTCCTTCGGGATGAGCGGGACCAACGCCCACGTCATCATCGAGGAAGCACCGGAAGCACCGGAAGCACCGGAAGCACCCGAGGCGCCGCGGACGGTTCCCCGGCCCCCGGCCGGAGCGGCGGCCGTACCCCTGACGCTGTCCGCCCGCACGGGAGCGGCACTGGAACAGCAGGCCGGACGCCTCGCCGCGCTGCTGCGCGAGGACGGCACCCGGCCGCGCGACATCGGATACGCCCTCGCCACCACCCGCACCCTCCTCGACGAACGCGCCGTCGCGGTCGGCGAGGACCGCGACGAACTGGTCGCGGCCCTGGAGTCGATCGCCTCCGGCGGCTCCCACGAGTTCGCGGTCCGCGGCTCCGCCGGATCCCCCGCCCAGCCGGTGTTCGTCTTCCCCGGCCAGGGATCCCAGTGGGCGGGCATGGCCATCGAGCTCCTCGACACCTCTCCCGTCTTCCGCGACCGGATCACCGCCTGCGGCGAAGCGCTCGCACCGTACGTGGACTGGTCGCTCGACGACGTCCTGCGGGGCGCCGACGGAGCCCCCGCGCTGGACGGCCCCGAGGTGATCCAGCCGGTGCTGTGGGCGGTCATGGTGGCCCTCGCCGAACTGTGGAGTGCGTGCGGGGTCCGCCCGGCCGCCGTCGTCGGCCACTCGCAGGGCGAGATAGCGGCCGCCGTCGTCGCCGGCGCACTGACCCTGGAGGACGGCGCCCGGCTCGTGGCCCGCCGCAGCGCCCTGCTCGCCCGGCTGGCCGGACGCGGCGGCATGGTCTCGGTCCCGCGCTCCGAGGCCGAGGTCACCGGCCGCCTCGCCCCCTGGGAGGACCGCCTCGCCGTGGCCGCCGTCAACGGACCGCGCACCGTGGTCGTCGCCGGCGACCCGGACGCGCTGGCCGAACTCGTCGACGCCTGCGCGGCCGACGGGATACAGGCCAAGCGCGTCAGGGTGGACCTGGCCTCGCACTGCGCCCAGGTCGAGGAGGTGCGGGACGACCTGGCCGCGGAACTCGCCCCGCTCGTCCCGAGCACCCCGGAGATCCCGTTCTGCTCGACCGTGACGGGCGACATGCTGGACACCGCTCCCGATGCCGCGTACTGGTACGGCAACCTGCGCCGGACCGTACGCTTCGAGCAGGCGGTCCGGCGTCTGCGCGCGGACGGACACCGCGTCTTCATCGAGATCAGCCCGCACCCGGTGCTGGTGTACGGACTCCAGGACACCCTCGACGACGCCCGTACCGACGGCCCCGCCGAAGCCGTCGTGCCGACCCTGACCCGCTCCGCGGGCGGCGCCCGGCGCTTCCTCGCCTCCCTGGGCGAGGCGCACGCGCACGGCGTCCCGGTCGACTGGACCGCGGTGTTCGGCGCCCCCGCGGGCACCCCGGCCGAACTGCCCACCTACCCCTTCCAGCGACAGCGGTACTGGCTCGACGCGCCCGACACCGCGGCACAGACGGCACCGGCGCCGCAGTCCGCCGCGGACGCCGAGTTCTGGGCGGCCGTGGAACGCGAGGATCTGACCTCCCTCGCCGAGGAGCTGCGCTTCGACGAGGACACCACCCTCGCCACCGCGCTCCCGGCACTGCGCGCCTGGCACCGCGGCCGCCGCGACGAGGCCGCGACCCGGGCCTGGCGCTACCGGATCGGCTGGAAGCCGGTCCCCGACACGGCCCCGCCCGCCCTCACCGGACGCTGGCTCGCGCTCGTCCCCCGGGACCGGCTCGAAGACCCCGCCGTGCAGCTGGCGCTCGACTCCCTCGCCGCACACGGCGCCGACACCGTCCGGCTGGCCGTCACCGGCGACGAGGACCGCCACACCCTCGCCGACACGCTGCGGGAAGCGGGCGCCGGCGCACGAGGGGTCCTGTCCCTGCTCGCCCTCGCGGACCAGGCCCACCCCGGCCACCCGGCCGTCCCGCTAGGCCTCGCCACCACCCTGCTCCTCGTACAGGCGCTCGGCGACGCCGACGTCGACGCGCCCCTGTGGTGCGTGACCCGGGGCGCCGTGTCCACCGGGCCCGCCGACCCCCTCCGCGCCGTACCCCAGGCGACGGTGGCGGCGCTGGGCCGGGTCGTGGCCCTGGAACACCCCGGACGCTGGGGCGGCCTCGTGGACCTGCCCGCCGACGTACGGGCCACGGACACGGGCACCGGACGCCGGCTGGCCGCCGCCCTCGGCGGAGCCACCGGAGAGGACCAGATCGCCGTCCGCGCCGACGGCGCCCACGCCCGCCGGATGCTCCGCGCCACCGGCACCGACACCCCCGCCGGGCCCGGCTGGCAGCCGCGCGGCACCGTACTGGTCACCGGCGGCACCGGCTTCATCGGGAGCCGCGTCGCCCACTGGCTGGCGACCGCCGGCGCCGAGCACCTGGTGCTGACCAGCCGTCGCGGCCCCGCGGCCGACGGCGCCGACGAGCTGCGCGCCGAACTGGAGGCACTGGGCGCCCGCGTGACGCTCGCCGCCTGCGACATGGCCGACCGGACGGCGGTGTCCGCCCTCCTGGACTCGCTCGCCGACCTGCCGCCGCTCAGCGCCGTGGTCCACGCCGCCGGCATCGGCACGCCCGCCCTGCTCGCCGACACCACCGTGGCCGAGGCCGCCGACGTGCTGGGTGCCAAGGCCGCCGGCGCGGCCCACCTCGACGCGCTGCTGGGCGACCGCGAACTGGACGCCTTCGTCCTGTTCTCCTCAGGCGCCGCCGCCTGGGGAAGCGGCGCCCAGTCCGCCTACGCGGCGGCGAACGCCTCCCTCGACGCCCTCGCCGAACACCGGCGGGCGCGCGGCCTGACCGCCACCTCCATCGCCTGGGGCGCCTGGGGCGGCGGCGGCATGGTCGACCGGGCCGCCGAGGAACGGCTGAGGCTGCGCGGCCTGGACCCGATGGACCCCGCACTCGCCGTACTGGCCCTGCGCCGCGCGGTCGAACACGGGGACACCTCGGTGATCGTCGCCGACGTGGACTGGAAGCGCTTCCTGCCCGGGTTCACCGCCGCCCGGCCGAGCCCGCTGCTCGGCGGCCTGCCCGAGGTGGCCCGCCTGCTGGCCGCCGAGGAGACCGGCGCGGACGCGGGGTCCGACGGCGAACCCCTCCTCGTACGCCGGCTGACGGGCCTGCCCGCCACCGAACGCGACGCGGCCGCGCTGGAATTCGTACGCTCCGAGGCCGCGGCCGTACTCGGCCACCCGTCCGCCGACGCCGTACGGGAACGGCACGTCTTCCTGGAACTCGGTTTCGACTCGCTGACCGCCGTCCGCCTCGCGAAGCGGCTCGGCCGGGCCACGGGCCTCAAACTGCCCAGCACCCTGGTCTTCGACCACCCCACCCCCGCGGCGGTGACCACCCGGCTCCTGGCCCTCCTGGCGGAGGCCTCCGGCGGGTCCCGCGGAGCCGGACCGGCCGCGCGCGACGAGCAGGACGACCTGCTCGTCGGCCTCTACCGCCGGGCCGGTGAACTGGGCAGGCTCTCCGAGGGCATCGGGATGCTCACCGCCGCGGCCCGGCTGCGACCGGTCTTCGACGCCGAGTCGGCCGCCGACCACGGTCCGGTCCCGGTCCGGCTGGCACACGGGGACGAAGGGCCGCAGCTGATCTGCTTCGGCCCGTACATGGCCCCCTCCGGGGTCCACCAGTACGCCCGCTTCGCGGCCGCGTTCGGCGGTCGGCGCACCGTCTGGGCCCTGCCCGAGCCGGGCTTCGGCCCGGGGGAGGCGCTGCCGCGGGACGTAGCCGCCCTCGTCGAGGTGCACGTCCGGGCCGTCGCCGACTGCGCGGGCGAGGAGCCCGTGGTGCTCGTCGGCTACTCCTCGGGGGGCTGGGTCGCGCACGCCGTGGCCTGCCGGCTGGAGGAGCTGGGCCGGCCCGTCGAAGGCATCGTGATGCTGGACAGCTTCACCCGCGACCAGGGCATGGCCGACCGTTTCCAGTCGGCGGTGGTACGGGAACAGTCGGAGCGCTTCGACTTCATCTCCGCACCCGGTACCCAGCTCACCGCGATGGGCGGCTACCTCGCCCTCTTCGAGGACTGGGACGCCCCGGTGGCGAAGGCGCCCACGCTGGTCGTCCGCGCCGAGGACCGCGTGGCGGACGGCGAGGAAGGGACCGACGACCGGCCGCCCGCGCCCGGACACGCCCAGCAGGTCACCGAAGTACCCGGCGACCACTACACGCTGATGGAACGGCACGCACCGTCCACGGCGACCGCGGTCGACGAATGGGTCCTCAAGCTGTCCTGACCCTCCACCGCCCGCACCCGCCCACCCGAAGGGAATCACGCCACACCATGAGCACCCCCGCCCGCACCTCCACCTCCACCCCGACCGACAACAGCCTGTGGATACGCCGGTTCCAGCCGAGGCCGGACGCCGGGGTCCGGCTGGTCTGCCTGCCGCACGCCGGCGGCTCCGCGAGCTTCTACCTCCCCCTGGCCCGGAACATGCCGGACTTCGCCGACGTCCTGTGCGTCCAGTACCCCGGCCGCCAGGACCGTCGGGCCGAGCCCCTCATCGACAACGTCCCGGAACTCGCCGACCGGGTGTTCACCGCACTGCTGCCCTGGGCCGACCGGCCGTTGGCGTTCTTCGGCCACAGCATGGGCGCCTCGGTGGCCTACGAGGTGGCGAGCCGTTTCGAGCGCGAGAAGGGCGTCGTCGCGGCGGCGCTCTTCGCCTCCGGGCGCCGGGCTCCCTCGGCACTCCGGCACGAGACCGTGCACCTGCTCGACGACCGGGGCCTGATCGATGAGGTCAAGATCCTCAGCGGCACCGACACACAGCTGCTCGGGGACGAGGAGGTGCTCCGGATGATCCTCCCGGCCATCCGCGCCGACTACCGGGCCGCTGAAACCTACGCCCCCGCGCCGGGGGAGCCGTTGAACTGCCCCCTGGTCGCCATGATCGGCAGCGAGGACCCGAAGGTGACCCCGGCGGAGGCGGCGGCCTGGGCCGCGCACACCGAAGGCCCGTTCACCCTGCGGGTCTTCTCCCGGGGGCACTTCTACCTGGTACGCGACCAGGCCGAGGTGGTCCGCACCATGGCGGACCACCTCCGCACGTCCGTCACTCCCTGACCCCCTCCGCCCGAGCGCCGGCGCCGGGCGGGAACGGAGCGTTCCGAGACGTGCAGGATGCCCGGCCGCGGCCGTTACCGGTCAGCGCCGGCGGCCGGGCATACCGAGGGGGTGGTCGTGGTTGGCGTGACAGTGACCAGGATTCTCGTGACCGGCGCGACCGGCACCATAGGCAGGCACATCGTCTCCTCGCTGGACGAGGCAGGGCGCCGGGTACGCGCGTTGGTGCGCGACCCGGCCGGGGCGGCGCTCCCCGAAGGGGTGGAGGTCGTGCGCGGGGACCTCTCGTCCCCCGGGACGCTGGAGGCGGCGCTGCGCGACGTGGAGAGCGTCTACCTGATGTGGCCCGGGATCGCGGTGGACCCGCGCGTGGTGGAGGTGATCGCCCGCCACGCCGAGCGGGTCGTGTACCTGTCGACCGATGTGGCCGATCTCGCGGACGGCGAGCCGGCCACCTCCTACCACCAGGAGATCGAGCGGCTGATCAGGAAATCCGGGCTGAGCTGGACGTTCCTGCGGGCCATCGACTTCGCCACGAACACGCTCGGCTGGGCCGACCAGGTCAGGCAGGGGGTCGTCCGCTGGCCGTACGGGCAGGCCTCCAGATCGTTGATCCACGAGCGCGACATCGCGGACGTGGCCGTACGCGTGCTCACCTCGCCCGGGCACGACGGGGCCAGGTACGTGATCACCGGCCCCGAGTCGATCACCCATGCCGAGCAGGTCAGGATCATCGGCGAGGCCGTCGGCCGCCAGGTGCGGTGGGAGGACCTGCCGGTGGAGGTGGCGCGGAGGCAGCTGACGGCGGCCTGGGGGAACGCCGCGTTCGTCGACGCCAGACTGCGGGCGTGGGGGTCGTTCGTGGAGTCGCCCGAGCGGGTGACCGACACCGTGGAACGTGTGCTGGGGAAGCCGGCGCGGACGTTCCGTTCGTGGACCGAGGAACACGCGGACGACTTCCGCTGACCGGCTACCGGGGCGGGCGAGGGTCAGCCGTGGGGATGGCCCGGGTGGTGGCCGGGCCGGTGGCCCGGGTTCCCCTGCCAGGGCTGGTACGCCGGAGCGCCGTGTGCCGCCGGCTGCTGGTAGGGAGCCGGGGCCGGGCGGGCGTTGCGCAGCAGCGTGTCGAAGTGGTCGTACAGGTTGCGGGCCTTGTCGGCCGGGGGAACGTACGCCGTGACGGATCCGTCGGTCCGCTGGACCGTCACCACGACGCCGCCCTGCGGGTCCACTTGATGCCACACCCCGAGGAGGGCGGTCCCCGGAACCCACCCCGGATCGGTCTCCGGACCACCGCCGCGCCACCGGCGCAGCACCGTCCGCCGGTAGCCCGGAATCAGCAGCCCCGGGAGCGTCACCACGACGAACAGGAACAACAGGACGTTGGCGACCACCCCGGCGGTCCAGTGCAGCAGTGCGATGAGCGTGCCGTAGCAGACCGCCACGATGAACACCCACATGCAGGCCGTGACGGCGGCCTCCGGCGCCCCGTTCTTGCGGAGCAGAGTGAACAGCCCCACCGACGCGAGCAGCACCACTGCGGTGATGCACCCGGCTCCGTCGCCGAAGAGTGTTTCGGCGACGCGGCCGGCGCGCCGGTCCGGTCCGACGACGAAGCCGTGCCTGTGGAACCGGACGTTCATCCGTCCGCCCGGCGTGGCTCTCACGCCCTTGATCTCGTACATGGTGATCACGCTAGCGCCGGCGTTCACCCCGGGGAGGACCGCCCCCCTTCATCTCCGCGCCCATACGGCCCGGTCAGTGGGCGAACAGCGGGGACACGGCGGCGGCCTGACGGTTCCGTCGTGACGCGCGTCAGGGCCTGCCCGCCGGACGGGTCCGGTACAGCACACAGCGGCGGAGCGGCCCCTCGGGCACGCTCGGATCCTCGAAGTCGTCAGCCGGATCGCGGGTCATCCCGACGCGGCGCATCACCGCCCGGGAACGCAGGTTGCCGACGGTCGTCGTCGCGATGATCTCCGGCAGCCCGAGGGTCTCGAAGCCGAAGGCCAGGCAGGCGCGGGCGGCCTCGGTGGCGTAGCCGTTTCCCCACGCCGCGCGCACCAGCCGCCATCCGACGTCCACCCCCGCGAACGGCATGCCCTCGTCCACGGCGTCCAGGCCGGCGCGCCCGAGGAACTCACCGGTTTCCCGGGCTTCGAGTGCCCACCAGCCGAATCCCCGCGCGTCGAAGTCCGCCCGCATGCGGGCCACCACGGCGTCGCTCTGCTTGCGCGTCAGCAGTTCTCCCAGGTGTGCGCGCACTTCGGGGTCGGCGTTCATCGCCGCCCACGGTGCGAGGTCGGATTCCCGCCAGCGGCGGAGTACGAGACGGTCGGTACGCAGCTCTGGCATGCCGGTCAGCAAACGCCATCACGACCAACGTGTCGACCGGATAATCGGTTGCGGCCCGGCGATGCGGTGGATGCAATGGCCCGCACGGTCGCCCGGGTGCGCCCGCAGGGCGGGTCCACGGGAACGCGTACGACGCGGGCGTCGCCATCCTGCGGTCCGGGTGGCCTCGACCGGATCGCCACAGGGAGACACCACCGCATGAACACGCCCCCATCGCCTTCCGCGGCGGTACGGACGGACGGACCACCCGTCCGCATCGGCGCCCTCGTTCCGCTGACCCGGCCCGGCTGGGTGGAGGCGGGGCGGCACCTGCTCGCCGGACTCGAACTGGCCGTGCGCGAGGTCAACGACACCGGCGGCATCTCCGGAAGCCCGCTGGAACTGGTGGTCCGGGACACCGCGGCCGATCCGCGGAGGGCCGCGGCGGCCGTCGACGAACTGGACCGCCTGGGCGTGGCCGCCGTGGCGGGGGAGTACCACAGCGTCGTCGCCCGCACGGCCGCTGCCAGGGCCGACGCCCTCGGCCTGCCGTTCCTCTGCTCGTCGGCGGTACTCGACGCGCTCACCGAACGGCCGACACCATGGGTCGCGCGCCTCGCCCCGGCGCAGTCCCACGGCTGGCGGACCTACGCGGACTTCCTCCTCGCCGCCGGCCACCGCCGCATCGCCGTGGCGGTCGATCCGAGTGTCTACTGGGCGTCCGGGACCCGCATCCTGCGGGACCACCTCGCTCCCCGCGGCGCCGCCGTCATCGGACTCGACATGCGCGAGCTCTCCCCCGGGGCCGTGTGCGACGCACTCGCCGATCACCGGGCGACGGCCCTGCTCCTCCTGGTCGGCCACCCGGAGCCGGCCGTGCCGATCGTCCGGTCCGTCCGCCGCGACCCGCGCCTCGCCGACGTCCTGATCGGCGCCCCGGCCGGACAACCGGAGTTCTCGCAATGGGCGACGCTGCTCGGCTCCGCCGGCGCCGCGATCCCGTTCCTGCGCTACCTGCCCGAGCGTCTGGGCCCACTCGGCGCACGGGTCGGGAAGGCCCTCCGCGAGCAGCTGGCCGAAGCGCCCTCCTTCGTCGCCTTCGAGGGCTACGACACGGTCACCGTCCTCGCCGAGGTGCTGCGCTCCCACGGCCCGGACCGGGCGCGCATCGCCGAATCCTGGCCGCACGTCGCGGTCGAAGGCACCCGGGGGCGGATCCGGTTCTCCCGCACGTCGGACATCAGCGTCTGGCAATGGGCCTGGGCGCCGGTCCAGGTCGTCGACCGGGATCCGGCGGAACCCGCGCGGTTCCGGGTCCTCCACACCGGCTGAGGGACCACGGAGGGGACCGCCGGGCCGCCGTGCGGTCCCGCTTGGCGGGGATTTGGCATTTCCGATGGCGTATCAAAACTCTGCCTCGGGTACCGCCAATCCCGTGCCTCGATATGCCAGAAATGAACCAGTTTGTTCCGTGCGTGCGCGGCCCGGCCGCGCACCCCACCACTGCTGCGCCCCCCCAGGCCCCTCGAACGGCTGAGGCCCGGTGACCGGTCCGGTGAGCGACCCGGCCCCGCACGCCCCCCGGGCCGGGACGGCCACCCACTGCCCGTACTGCGCCCTCCAGTGCGCCACCCTGATGAGCGCGGCACGGGGCGCCGTCACGGTCGAGCCCGACCCCGGCTTCCCGGTGAACCGCGGCAGCCTCTGCCAGAAGGGGTGGACCGCCGGGGCCCTGCTCGCCGCACCGGACCGCCTCACCACCCCCCTCCTGCGCGACGCCACCGGCAGGCTCGCCGCGACGGACTGGAACCGGGCCCTCGACCACACCGCCGAACGGCTGCGCCGCATCCGCGCCGCCCACGGCCCGGACGCCGTCGCCGTCCTGGGAGGCGGCGGACTCACCAACGAGAAGGCCTACCTCCTGGGCAAGTTCGCCCGTCTGGCGCTCGGCACCGGCCGCGTCGACTACAACGGCCGCTTCTGCATGGCGGCCGCAGCCGTCGCCCAGCGGGCCGCGTTCGGCGTCGACCGGGGCCTGCCCTTCCCCGTCACCGACCTCGACGGGGCCGAGGTCGTCCTGCTCGCCGGAGCAAACCCGGCCGAGACGATGCCGCCCCTGATGCGCCACCTCGAACGCCCCGCCCTGATCGTCATCGACCCCCGGCGCACCCGCACCGCCGCCACCGCCGCCCTGCACCTGCGTCCGGTCCCCGGCACGGACCTGGCCCTCGCCCTCGGCCTGCTCCACCTCGCCGTCAGCGAGGGACTGCTCGACAAGACGTACGTGGCCGAGCGGACCGCCGGCTTCGACGAGACGTGGGCCCGGGCCGGTGCCTGGTGGCCGGAACGGGTCGAGGCCGTCACCGGAGTTCCCGCCGCGGAACTGCGCGCCGCCGTACGGATGCTGGCGGGCGCCGGCCGTGCCTACGTACTGACCGGCCGCGGCGCGGAGCAGCACAGCAAGGGCAGCGACACGGTCGCCGCGTTCGCCAACCTCGCCCTCGCCCTCGGACTGCCCGGCCGCCCGGGCCGCGGCTTCGGCACCCTGACCGGCCAGGGCAACGGCCAGGGCGGCCGCGAAATGGGCCAGAAGGCCGACCAGCTGCCGGGCTACCGCTCGCTGGCGGACCCCGCCGACCGGGCCCACGTCGCCGCCGTCTGGGGCGTCGCACCGGAGCGGCTGCCCGCCCCCGGGCCCGGTGCCTACGAGATCCTCGACGCCATCGGGAGCCCCGGCGGCCCGCGGGCCCTGCTGGTGGCCGGGTGCAATCCGCTGGTCTCCGCGCCCGACGCCGGCCGGGTGGCCGAACGCCTGGCCGCACTGGAGCTGCTGGTGGTCGCGGACTTCGTCCCCTCGGAGACGGCGCTGGCGGCCGACGTGGTCCTGCCGGTCACCCAGTGGGCCGAGGAGGAGGGGACCCTGACCAGCCTGGAGGGACGCGTACTGCGCAGGCGCCGGCTGCTCGACCCACCCGCGGGGGTGCTCCCCGACCTGGAGGTCATCAGGGAGCTGGCCGTACGCCTCGGCGAGCCCGCCGCGCACTACCCCGCCGATCCGCGCACGGTCTTCGAGGAGATCCGCGAGGCCACCCGGGGCGCCCCCGCCGACTACTCCGGGATCGACTACGCCCGCCTCGACGCGGGCGAGGCCCTGTACTGGCCCTGCCCGGAAGGCGGCGGCAGCACCCCGCGGCTGTTCCTCGACCGGTTCGCGCACGCCGACGGCCGGGCCCGGTTCGCGCCCGTCGAGCACCGCGAGGCCGCCGAACGCCCCTGCCGGGACTTCCCCCTGTACGCGACGACCGGCCGGATCCTGGCCCACTACCAATCCGGTGCGCAGACCCGCCGCGTCGAGGAACTGGTCCGGGCCGCCCCGGAGCCCTTCGTCCAGGTCCATCCGGACACGGCCGCACGCGCCGGCCTCGCCGACGGGCAGAGCGCCCGGGTCGTGTCGGCACGTGGCGGTGCGGTGGTACGGGTGCGCTGCGATCCCGACCTGCGGACCGACACCGTCTTCGTGCCCTTCCACTTCGCGGCTGCCGGACGGGCCAACCTGTTCACCCACGCCGCCCTCGACCCCCGCAGCGGCATGCCCGAGTTCAAGGTGTGCGCGGTGCGCCTGGAGGCGGCCCCGTGACCACCACCATGACCACCCCCGCGACCACCCCCGTGATCAATCCCGTGGTCAATCCCGTGATCACCTCCGCGGGGCCGGCCGGACGGCGGGGCGCCGACACCGGACGGCTCCTCGTCGTCGGGTACGGGCCGGCGGCGCACCGCCTCGTCGAACTCCTCGGCCGGGAACGGCCGCACGGCCCGGTCACCGTCATCGGGGCGGAGCCCGAACCGGCCTACAACAGGCCCCTGTTGACGGCCGTACTGGACGGCTCGCTGCCCGCACGCGCCCTGCGGCTGCCGGATCCCCCGCAGGGCACCGTCGTGCGGCTCGGCGTACGGGCCGTGCGGCTCGACCGGCAGCGATGCCTGGTGCACACCGACGACGGGGGCTGCCACCCGTACGACCGGCTCGTCCTGGCGACCGGCGCCGCACCCGTGGTCCCCGACCTGCCCTGGCTCCGCGGACCGGACGGCCGGCCCGCGGACCGGGTCCGTCCGCTGCGGACACTGGCCGACTGCGTCGGCTTCGGCACGCGCGGCACGGCGGGCGCGACCGGCGAGATCGGCGCGACGGGCACGGCGGTGGCAGTGGTCGGCGGCGGCGTCCTGGGTGTCGAGGCGGCCCTCGCCCTGCGCCGCCGAGGCCGGCGGGTCACCCTCGTACACCGGGGCCCCTACCCCCTCGACCGCCACCTCGACGCCCGCGGCGGCGAGACGCTCACGGGCCGGCTCCGCACCCTCGACATCGACGTCCGGGCCGGCCGAACCGTCCTGGCCCGCGAACCGGGAGCCCTGGTACTCGACGACGGCGGCCGCGTCGAAGCCGACGAGGTCCTGCTCTGCGTCGGCGCGCGCCCCCGGGTGGGGCTCGCCCGCGCGGCCGGACTCGCCGTCCGGACCGGCATCCTCGTGGACGACCGGCTGCGCACCAGCGCCGTCCGGGTCCACGCCCTCGGCGACTGCGCCGAGTCCCTCGACGGCGGCGCGCACGGCCCCTTCGCCGGCGCCGGACCGACCGGACGGGTGCCCACCGGCGGATTCGCGGCGGCATGGGACCAGGCCGAGACCCTGGCGGCGCTCCTCACCGGCGGCCCGGCCCGGCCCGCCGCCGGCCGGCGGGTGCTGCGCCTGAAGGCGGAGGAACTGGACCTCATGCGCGTCGGCACCCCGGACGGCGCGGAGGAGACCGTCGTACTCGGCGACGGCGCCCGGGGCCGCTACGCGCGGCTGTCCCTGTCCGGCGGCAGGCTCACCGGGGCGGAGCTGATCGGGCTCGGCCGGGCCGCCGCCGACGTGGCGCGGCTCTACGAGGGGGCCGTACCCGTGCCCGCCGACCGGCTGGCGCTGCTCCTGGGCGACACCCCCGCGTACCGGGCCGGTCCACCACCCGGTACGGCCGTGGTGTGCCACTGCAACAACGTCACCGGCGACACGCTGGCCGAAGCCTGGAGGGCCGGGGCACGTACCGTCGACTCCCTCGCGGCCGCCACCCGGGCCGGCACCGGCTGCGGCGGCTGCCGGGACGAGCTGGAGGAACGCTGCGCCGCGTGGGCCCGCGAGGAAACCGGGGCCGGAGCTGCGCGGGGGCCGGCGGACGAAGGCGAACCGCCCCGGGCGGCGCGGGAGGAGAGGGAGGCATGAGTCGGGTGCTCGTCGTCGTCGGCCACGGCATGGTCGGCCACCGGCTGGTGAGGGAAGTGCGCGAGCGCGACCGGACGGACGGATGGCGGGTCCTCGTACTGGCCGAGGAGTCCCGGCCCGCCTACGACCGGATCGCCCTGTCCTCCTGCGCCCGCGGCACGGACCCCGGTGAACTGACGCTGGAAGGAGCCGCGTTCACGGACGACGACCGGGTCCGGGCCAGACTCTCCAGCCCGGTGGTACGCCTCGACCGGCCGGCCCGCACCGTGGTCTGCGCCGACGGTACGGAATGCCGCTACGACGCACTGGTGCTGGCCACCGGCGCCAGGCCCTTCGTACCGCCCGTGCCCGGAGCCGACCTGCCGGGCTGCCACGTGTACCGCACCGTCGACGACGTGGCCTCGATCCGGTCGGGGGCCCGGTCCGGAGGGCCCGCGGTGGTGGTCGGAGGCGGCCTCCTCGGACTGGAGGCGGCGGGCGCGCTCGCCGCACTGGGCATGCACCCCCATGTCGTGGAAGCCGCACCGTGGCTGATGGCGGTCCAGCTCGACGAGGGCGGCGGAAAGGTCCTGGGCAGACTCGTCGAAGAGCTCGGCGTGCGCCCCCGGTGCGGGGTCGGACTGCGGTCCGTCGACGCGGGGCCGGACGGCCGGGTCTCCTCGGTGGCCCTCGCCGACGGAGAGGTGATCGAGGCCGAACTGGTGGTGTTCTCCACCGGGGTCCGGCCGCGCGACGAACTCGCCGCCGGAGCCGGGCTGCCCACGGGCGAACGCGGCGGCTTCCTCGTCGACTCCCACTGCCGGACCCCGGATCCACGGGTGTGGGCCGTCGGTGACTGCGCCGCCGTCGAGGGCCGGTGCCACGGCCTGGTGGCCCCCGGATACCGGATGGCGGAGACGGTGGCCCGGCAGTTGTGCGGCGACCCGGGGGAGCCCTTCACCGATCCCGACCTGTCCACCCGGCTCAAGCTGCTGGGCGTCGAGGTGGGCAGCTTCGGCGACGCCCACGCCCGTACGGAGGGAGCGCTGGAGTTCATGCGCAGCGACCGCGGCGGCGCCCGGTACGCGAAGCTGGTCCTGGACGGAGCCACGGGAGCGCTGCTCGGCGGTGTCCTGGCGGGCGACACCGCCCCGTACGCCGCCCTCCACTCCTGCCTCGGCAGCCCCCTCCCCGGCCCCCCGCACCTCCTCCTCGACCCGGTCGCCCGGTGACCCGCCCCCCCCCGTGCGGGGCCGCCGGGCGACGGGAGACCGCCCGTCACCGCCACCGCGTCCCCGTCGACGGCCGCCCCGACCACCAGCGGGCAGTACCGGGCCAGCGAGGCGGGTCCGGACCCCGCGAGGGCCCCGTCGACGAGGGCGAAGCGCACCGACGCCGGGTCCGCGGCGGGTGCCCCGAAGGCCTCGGCCAACCGGTCGATCAGCAGTGTCGCGGGCCCGCGCCCGTCGACGGCGCGCAGGGCACGGCGTACGCCTTCACGGGCGATCCAGAAGCCGCTCCCGTCGTCACCGGTCAGCCACCCGCAGCCGTCCGCGGTCGCGGCGAGGCGGTGGCCGCGCATCCGGGCGGCGGCCGCACCCGTGCCCGAGATGACCACGAGGCCGTCCGAGTCCGCGACCGCCGCCCGCAGGGTGGAGCCGCCGCCGTCGATCCCCAGCACCAGCGTCATGTCCCGTCTCCCACTCGTCCGGGGCGCGGGAGGCCTCCCGGCCGTCAGCTCCCGCCGCCGTCGCCACGGTAGGGCCGGACCGCCTCCTGGGTGGCCGCCATCGCCTCGGTCGTGGTGTCGTACGTACGTTGGCCACGGCGACGTAGAGCACATCGAGGACCGCCATCTGCGCGTGGCGGGCCAGGACGGCCTCCGACCTGAGGCCGGTGGCGCGGACCCGGGTCCCGACCATCCGCCCCTCGCCCTCCACGGGGCCTGCTGCGGGGCGCCGTGAGCCGGCGCCCCGCAGCGGCGGCGCCCGGTCCGGGACCGGGCGCCGCCGTGACCGACCGCGGACCCGGCCGTATTTCGGTTGCGTCGCCCGGGGATAGACGCTGCACTGTGGCCGGGCACCGCGAGGCGTGGTGCCGCACACCGAGAAGGCGGCGGGCCGCGATGCAGATTCGTTCCACGACCGATGAGGACTTCGACGTCTTCGTCGACACGCTCCACGCCGCGTTCGGGCGTTTCCCCGAAACCCCGGTCGACGGTGGCGGGCTCTGGTGGTCGGCCCTCGAAACCCATCGCTGCCTGCTCGCCCTGACACCGGACGGGCGGCCCGTCGGCACCGCCGGCGCGCACTCCTTCGAGCTCACCCTCCCGGGCGGGGCCCTCGCCCCGGCCTCCGGGGTGACCGCAGTGGGCGTCCTGCCCTCGCACCGGCGCCAGGGCGTGCTCAGCGCGATGATGCGGCATCAGCTCGCCGACCTGCGCGAGCGCGGGGAGTTCCTCTCCGTGCTGTTGGCCTCCGAGGCCCTGATCTACCGCAGGTTCGGCTACGGACCGGCGACCTACACGGCGCGCCTGACGGTGCCGCGCCACGAGGCCGCCCTCGCCGTACCCCGGGCACGCACGATGGCCGGCGCGCCGGAGACCGGCCCGGACGCCGGGCCGGACACCGGCTCGGTGGAGGTGCTGCGGCGTGCCGACTGCGGCGCGATCCTGGAGGAGGTCTACGACCGGTACCGCCGCGCACAGCCCGGCGCACTGTCCCGGCCGCGCCGCTGGTGGGCCCTGGGGGCGGGGCAGCCGCCGGTCACCGCGGCGCCGCGCTACGTCGCGGTGCACCGCGACGCCGACGGCGTACCGGACGGGTACGCCAGCTACTCGGTCGGCGAGCCCGCCACCCTGACGGTCGACGAGACCATCGCCACCGAGGACGCCGTCTCCACGGCCCTGGCGCGATTCCTGCTCGGCCACGACCTGGTCACGCAGGTCGTGTTCAGGCACTATCCGCCCGGGCACCCGCTCCGCTGGCAGCTCGCCGACTTCCGGGCCGGCCAGGTGGGAAACGACACGGACTGGCTCTGGGTGAGACTGCTGGACGTACCGCGTGCGCTGACCGCGCGCGGCTGGTTCACGGACGGCGAGCTCGTCCTCGACGTCGACGACCCGTTCCTCGGCGAGCGCAACCGGTACCTGCTGACCGTCCGGGACGGCGCGGCCGAGTGCGTTCCGACGGGCCGGGAGCCCGACCTGTCCCTGGACGTGAGCGATCTGGGCTCGGTCTACCTCGGCGGCACCGCCCCGAGCACGCTCGTGCGCGCCGGACACGTCCGGGCCCACCACCCGGGCGCGGCCGTCCTCGCCGACGCCCTCTTCCGCGCCGAGCGCGCCCCGCACTGCCTGCACTGGTTCTGACCGCGCATGCGCCGCCGGGCCCGTCGGGAAGCCCGCGGGGCCCGGTAGGCGACCGCCCGCTCGTCACCCCGGTCCCCGGCACGGCCCGGGTTTCCCCCAGGATTGTTCGGACGGTCAGCCGTTGGCCGCGGCCAGGAGTACGTCCACGAGCCGGTCCGCGGCGTCCGGCCTGCCGTACGCACGCGCCCGCTCCGCCATCGCCGTTCGCCGGCCGGGGTCGGTCAGCAGCGGGCCCAGAGCGTCCCCGAGGGCCTGCGTCGTGACCTCGCCCAGCAGGGCGACCGCCGCGCCCGCGTCGGCCAGGTGCTGGGCGTTGTGCGCCTGCTCGTTCCCCGCGGAAGTGGCCAGCGGAACGAACACGGCCGGCTTGCCCAGCGCGGTCAGCTCCGCCAGCGTTCCCGCCCCGCTCCGCGACAGCACCACATCGGCCAGCGCCAGCACATCGGGCAGCTCCGGCCCGACGAAACCGGTCAGGTGGTAGCGCCCGGCCAGGACCGGGTCCAGGGCGGCTGCGGCGCTGCGGAGTTCGTCCACGTTCGCCGGGCCGCACTGGTGGATCACGTTCGCGTAGGTCAGCAGCCAGGGCAGGAGGTCCCGCACGACGCCGTTGATCTGCTGGGCACCCTGCGCGCCACCGGTGACGTAGACGGTCGGCAGCCGCCGGTCGAACCCGTACAGCGCCAGCGCCTCGACCGCCTTGTCCGGGTGACCGGACAGCACCTCCGGCCGCACCGGGTTACCGGTGACGACCGCGCGGTCCCGCACATCGGCGGGCAGCAGGGCCAGCGAGGACTCCGAGGACACGGCGATCCGGGTCGCGGAACTCGCGAGCTTCCGGTTGGCCAGGCCCAGCCGGACCGTCTGCTCGTGCAGGACCAGCGGACGCCGGTTGAGCCGCGCGGCGAGACCGGCCGGGACGGCGACGTATCCGCCGGTCGCCAGGACGACGTCGGGCTGGAACTCGGACACGATCGCACGGGCCTGTGCCACACCGAGCGGCACCCGGGCCATGTCCTTCACGTTCGCGGCGGACAGCATCTTCAGCGGGTTCGACGAGCGGCGGATCTTCCCCGTGGCCACCGTCTTGAAGGCGATGCCCTCCGCGGGAGCGACGCGCGCCTCGAGACCGTCCGGGGTGCCGATCCACAGGACGTCCAGGGTGCCGCCCGCAGCCGCGAGCCGACCTTGCAGGGTCCGGACCGCGGTGAGGGCCGGATAGGTATGACCGCCGGTGCCGCCACCCGTCACGAGCAGCCGGAAAGAACGCGGGAGCGAAGGAGTATCCACCTGGTCACCCTACTGTTCGACGGCCGCAGACCACGACCGGGGGCGGGGGCCGTCGCGGCGAGGCCGTCGGAACGCGCGATTCGCAGGGGTGTGGGCGTGGGCACAAATTCCCTCTCCCCGGGCGCCGGTCCGTCCGTAGGATCACGGCATGCCGACAGACGAACCCGTGACCCGCGCCTCGTTGTCCCGCCGTCTCCAGCCGATCGTCGTCCCCAGACCGCTGTCGCTCCTGCCGGACCGGATCTGGTCGGACGAGGAATGGGAGCGCATCCGGCTGGGCTACCGCGCCCGGGACATGGACGAGAAGTGGAACGTCTTCGCCGAGGGGAACGTCGTCCATCTGCACCGGAGCTGGACGGGCCACGGGGTCGTCGAAGCGACCTTCACCCCCCTCGACAGCGGCGGCCGGCAGGTCACCGCGGCGGTGGTGGAGCGGGACGGGGACCGCTACACCGGCACGGATGACGTGTACGACTGCCTGATGCTGGAACTCGTACTCAGCGCCATCGTGCTCGGTGAGCCGGCACAGGAGCTCCGCGCGCGCCTGGTGGAGCGGGTCCGCGGGGCGTCGGGCCGCGAGGACGTTCCCGCCGGGATCGTGCTGCACAGCGCCCTGGGCCTCCGCTCGGGTTCGTAGCCCGGAGGCCTCCCGAGGAGCGGGCCGTGTCAGGGCCGCCCCCGGCGTCGGGGGATCAGACCCAGGTGTAGTTCGCGTCCGTGACGGCGTCCAGGGCGGGGTTGGCGACCGGTGCGCGGGGGTGGTCCAGGGCGGCGAGCGCGGGCCCGATGGGAGGGAAGACCGGCAGCAGGGCGGCGTCGCGGTAGGGGACCCACTCGATGACGCCGATCTCGTGGCCGCCGTCGGGGAGTTCGTCCAGCTCGTGCGTGGCGAGGCGGGCACGGACCTCGGGGGTGATGTGGAAGCGGTAGATCAAGTGGATCTTACGCGGTGAGGGGGTGGGCCCCGGGCGGGTGACGCGTTGGTCGACGACCCACATGAGGTCACCGCCGTCCGCCTGGTCCACGTCGAGTTCGAGTTCTTCGCCGAGCTCCCGGCGCAGGGCCTGCGGGAAGTCTTCCCCGTCCTCGACGTTGCCGCCGGGAGGGGTGTAGTGGACGGAGCCCGCGCGCTCGCGGCGGATGAGCGCGATGTCCTCGCCGCAGAAGACGACGGCCCCGGTGCGGACCTTGATCCGGGAGAAGGCTGTCGCAGGCGTGTTGCCGGTGATGGTCATGACGGCCAGTATCGCGGCCCGCCGCGGTGCGGGGGAGGTCCCGGCGGCCCACCGGGGCCTCGCGCCACCACGCGGCGCCCGGGGCGTGACGACGGCAGGGCGGAGTTCTCAGTCGTCGTGGGCCGGCAGTCCCGCGAGGCCGGTCTCCCGCATGATGAGGTCGACCGTGCCGTCGAGGGTGCTGTCGGGTCCGATGACGGTTTCGACGCCGCCGGGCAGCAGGTCGCGCTCGCGGTACCAGTCGCGCAGCTCGCGTTCGGTGACCTGGGCGCGGTACGCGAGGTCGGCCTTCGTCGCGTGGCGCAGCAGCGTCTCGGCCATCGGGATGTCGAGGTAGTAGCACCCGGAGACGCCGCGGTGGTCGGCGAGCAGCCGCGTGAGCATGGTGCCGTAGCGGTCGGCGGAGAGGATGCCCTCGACGAGGACGTGGTACCCGGCGTCGAGGGCGTAGCGGGCCACGGAGTCGATCAGGCCGATGTTCGCGGCGCCGGGCCGGTCCCGTTCGCGCAGCACGGTCCGGCGGAGGTTGTCCTGCCCGACGAGGGCCAGGCCCCGGCCGAACCGGTCGCGGATCCCGGCCGCCACCGACGACTTGCCCGATGCCGAGTTCCCCCGTACGACGACGAGTCTGGTCCCTGCGCTTCCCACGGTCATCCGGAACACGCTACCGATATCCGGGCGGCCGGGAAACGGGACGCGGACCGACCGCGGGCCGTGGGCCGCTGAGCGACCGCAAGGCCGGAGGGAAAGTGCCTTGACAGCCCAAGTGATTAGGCGCCATATTACTTACATGACGGCAGACGGGATCGACGGCGAGGCGCCCACGCTCGACCAGGCCAGGCGGCAGGTCGAACGCTACGGCCTGGAGGTCGATCCGCAGGCCGTGCTGGTCGCGGTGCGGCTGATCTCGGCGGGTGCGAGGGTCGGCCGGGCGGCCGAAGTGCACTTCGCCAGGTTCGGCCTGTCGACGGGGCGCTACCGACTGCTCGCCGACCTCGAAGACCACGGCGGGGAGAAGACCCCCTCGCGCCTCGCGGCCGACCTCGATGTCTCCCGGGCCACGGTCACCGGCCTGCTGGACGGCCTGGAGCGCGAGGGTCTGATCGCCCGTCGGCCGTCCACGGAGGACGGGCGGGGCACGGTGGCCGTCCTGACCGCCCGCGGGGCGCAGCGCCTGCGCGACATGGCGCCGGAGCACTTCGGGCGGCTTGAGGCGATGGTGGACGGGCTCTCCGGCGAGGAGCGTGCGGTGTTCCTGGAGCTGCTGGCCCGCGTGGTACGCGGCAGCTCGGCCCTGTTCGCGGACTGACCCGACTTCCGTCGGGGTTTGGGTCCCGCCCCTCCGGCGGGGCCTCTTTTTCGACCTGATAGTTAGCCGCCTAATTATATCGGCGAGGCGAGGCGACCGACCCCGAAGGCCCCGCCGCGCCCCTTCGCTTTCCTCACACGAACGAGAAAGAGGCCGGCATGCCAGCAACGAAAGACAGGACCCGCGGAAACCGGGCAGCCTCCCGGCCGGCCCGGCCGTTCACCCTGTGGCGAGAGGTGCTGACCGCGTACGCCGCCCCCGCGCTCACGGCCGGTACCGCCGGAGTCGTCACCGGGCAGCCGGACTTGGCCGTGGCCGCCTGCACCTCCATCGCCGGCACCTCCGCCGTCGTGGCCTTCCTGGTCGGCGCCTGGCTGCGGCACGGAGGGCAGCCCCGACGGTGGACCACCACCATGCCGCGCGTCGTCCTGACCGTGGCGCTCGTCATCGCCGCCGTCGGCGCGGCGGCCCCGCTGGGATGGTTCGCCGCCCAATGGCTACCCGCCCACACCCCGGTCCCCGCCGGCCCTTGGCTGGAGCGCCTGCGCATCGACCTGCCCGCCTCCGCGGCGCTCGCCACCACCATCGTCACCCTGCGCTGGCGCCGCACCACCGCGGCCTCCCCGGCATGACCCACCCGAGCGGTACCACGGCCCGTCCGCCGCCGTACGAGCCCAAGCCCGACCGAACCCACCCCACCCCACCCTGCCCCGACCCGACCCGCCCCACCCACCTCCGGCGGCATCCGACGCCGGGAAGTCACCCAAGGAATGAGCACACGATGATCGTCGTCATGGGAGCGACCGGAGCCACCGGAAACGCCCTGCTCCACCGCCTCCGCGCGCTCGGCGCACCCGTCCGCGCACTGACCCGCACTCCGCACAGGCCGATCCCCGGCATGACCGCTGCCCACCGACCGCCCGTCGAGGTCCAGTACGCCGACGCCGCCGACCCCCGTTCCCTGCGCACCGCCTTCGAGGGCGCCGACCGGCTCTTCCTCGCCATGGCCAACGGCCCCGCACAGGTGGAACTCGAAACCCGTGTCATCGACATCGCCGCCCAGGCCGGCATCGGACACATCGTCAAGATCTCCGCACCCGCCGCCGAACCCGACTCCCCGGTCGCCGTCTCCCGCGGACACCACGCCGTCGAGGAACACCTGCGCGGCAGCGGTCTCACCCACACCGTCCTGCGCCCCTACGCGTTCATGCAGAACCTCCTGCGCCTGGCCCCCACCGTGGCCCGGGGCGTCATCCTCGGCACGACGGGCGGCGCGCCCTGCAACCACATCGACTGCCGCGACATCGGCGACGTCGCCGCAGCCGCCCTCACCAGGCCGGACATCGCAGGCGGCACCTACGTCCTGACCGGACCCGAGGCCGTCACCTACTCCGAACTCGCCGCACGACTGACCGTCCTGACCGGCAGCCGAATCCGCTACGTCAACCTCACCCGGGACGAGATGCGAGAAGACCTCATCCGCCACGCCCACATGCCCGCCTGGCTGGCCGACCACGTGACGGAGATCCAGCAGCTCGCCGTGACCCGTCCCGAAACCCCGACGGACACCGTCGCCGACATCCTCGGCCGCCCGCCCCGCACCCTCGACGCGTTCCTGCGGGAACACCGGGCCCATTTCCGGCAGCGCTCGTGAACCCGCCACGCGGCGCCGGAAGTCGACGTGCCGCCGACACCCGGCCGCCCGGCCGCCGGTCGACGTACCGGCGCCGGGCCAAGGGGCCGGGCCAAGGTGCCTGCCGGGCAGAGACGATCCGGGCCGAGACGAGCCGGGCCGAAACGATCCGGGCCGAGACGAGCCGGGCCGAGCCGCCGGCCGACGTGCGGGTCTAGACCGACTGATCGGCGCACGCCGGGGCCTCGGCGCGCCCGGCCGCCCGGAGCAGTTCCTGCTCCGAGCCCGGCCAGTCGCCCGGCCGCCGAACGCCGGCTCCGGGGGTGCAGGTAGGGGTTCAGCACGCCGCCGCACACCAGCGTCACGCGCCGGCCCCGCTCCGCCAGCTCGGCCGCGGCCTCGATACCGGTGGGTCCGCCCCCGACCACCGTCACCGCGGCCGTCGCGGCTGCGGCCTCGATCACCGACCGCAGTCCCCGCGCCTCCTCCAGGGTGGCGACCGTGTGCGCGAACTCGGCCACTCCGGGAACGCGCGGGTCCGTTCCGCCGCGCCGATGCGCGCCACCGAGTCGACCGTCAGCCGGACGCCCTCGGCCAGGACGTCCCGGTACCCGACGACGGCCTCGTCCGTCCCGGCCACCAGCTGGTGGAGCCGGATCCGGTGGACGAACGTCGTACGCGGGTTGATCAGTGTCACCCTCACGTCGTTCCTCCGGGTCAGGCGGTTGGCCGCCATGACGCCGGCGTACCCGCCGCCGATCACGAGGACTTCGGTGGTGCCGGTCATGGTCTCCTCGGTTCCGGGCGCGCCCGGATGCGGCGCTCCCCGCGTGCTGGTGCGAACTGTGGGACGGACGTGCCCGGCCGGCGGCGATGCCGACCGGTGGACTCAGGGCTTCCAGACCGCGCGTACGGTGTCCACGTACGAGGCGGCCTGGACGCGGCCCGCACGGGCGGCGGCACCCCGGCGGCTCTGGTCGAGCATGTTGCGGCCGAACGCCGCGCGCGAGGCGCGGTCGGGGGTGAGTACGGCCACCGAGGCCCCGCCCGCGGCGAGTTCCGCGCCCTGTTCGGTCGCGCTCGGGTGCGGACCGACCGCCTTCGGGATCGGGGCGATGGCGACGACCCGCCGATGGCCGCGGGCGAGCTGGACGTTGGCCGTCGAGCGGCTGCCGCCGTCCATCCAGCGGCGGCCGGCCACCGATACCGGCGGCCAGACCACGGGTACCGCGCAGCTCGCCGCCACGGCCTCGGGCAGGGTGACGCCCGAGGTCGCGTCGAAGACCTCCAGGGCTCCGGACCGGGCGTCGACGGCAGTCAGGCGCAGATCGCGGGCGGGCCATTCCCGTACACCCTCCAGGAGCGTGGCGACCGCGCCGTGGACGGCCGACTCGGGGGCGGTACGGGCGGCCAGCGCGGCCCGGCCGAGGCGCTGGACGGAGCGCTCCGGGTCACGTGATCCGAGCGCGGCCCACAGGAAGCGGGCGGTCTGGCCCAGGGTGACGGTGACGTCGAGCGCGGGGGCCCCGGCGAGGTTCTCCTCGTACATCTCCTCGGCCGTCACGCCCGAGGCGAGCCGGGCGCCGATCACCGAGCCCGCCGAGGTGCCGATCGTCACGTCGGCACCGGAGAGATCCAGGCCCGCCTCGGCCAGGCCCGCGAGTACCCCGACGGTCCAGGCGAGCCCGACCGCTCCGCCGCCGCCCAGTACCAAAGCCGTGTCCGTCATGGTCCGCGTCCCTCCGGGAAGTTAACCGGGGAATGCTCCCCGCTTCTGTGCCGACCATAGCATGCAAATCGGGGACTGCTCCCCGGTTAATTCGTCGGCGAAGTGGAGGGTGGCGATGGCGGTCCCCGTACGGCGCGACGCGCGACGCAGCCGCGAACGGCTCGTCGAGGCCACCCGCGAGGCCTTCGCGCCACGGCCCGGACGCCCGCCTCGACGGCATCGCCCGCTGTGCGGGACCGGCCGCCGGGACCGGGTCCCGCTCGAACTCCGGGTGTGCCGTTCCGTGTACTCGCTTCCCATCCGGCGCTGCATTCCCTCGGATCACATTTGTCGACATCCGGGTGCCCGTGGCGGCAAGAGAACCCCAGTTTGCTTTTCAGTCGATCCCGAGCAGCAGTTCGGCGATGGTTAATTCTTCAACCTTCGAGCCCGCGCACAGCTCAGGGGCGTGATCGCGCATCGCGTTGACGCGTCGAATCCTGCCGCGCAGCAGGTAGGCGCCGTGGCGGGATCGGACCTTTACTGCGGGCGGAGTGGGAGGAAAGCTGTACGGCGTAAGTGCCGCGCCGATAGCGTTCAGCGCGACCGGAAAAACCTTTCGTGTTGAATGCGGAGCTCGGACCGAAACCGAGGAGTGCCTGGTGGTGGAGCCGAGGGCGGCGCTGGTGGCCGTCGCGCGTGAAGACCTTCACGGCGGTACCGGAAATGGTGTACCCGTTTACGGTCGCCCCGGATTTCACATCCGCAGCCCCTGTGGTCCATGCAGAATTCAGAGTGAATAAAACCCACTGCTTTCATTCCCTGGAGGTGGAGTGATCTCCGGTGTGCCGCCCATGGGGTGCAGGAGGTATCGCCACCCCATGCGCTCCCGCGTACTTCTTTTATGCGCCGGTTGACACCACTCGGCAGCGCAACAACACCGTGCGCTCGCCGAACCGACTGACGTCCATCCGGCCACGGCTATACGTTCTTCTTACCGAAGGCATATTCCAACCAGCGGTCCTCGCCGTTGAGAGGGACAGGCATGACGAGCCACGCAACCGAAGTCGACCTCGAAGATCTGCTCCGCCGGGCGCTGGACGCCACCGGTGAGGGCGCGCGTTGGAGCACCGACGCGGACGAGATGTGGTGCCGCCTTACGCCCCTGTCCGCGACGCGGCAGCAGCAGGGCTGGAAACTGCACGTGTCGGCGACGTCCGCCTCAGCACCGGCAGTCCTCGCGAAGGCCCTGGACGTGCTGCTGCGAGACCGGTCGGCGTTCAAGTTCGCCCGGTCCCTGGAACAGGTGAGCGCACTCAACTCCCGCGCCACGCCACGGGGAAGCTCGGGCAAGTTCATCACCGTCTACCCGCGCTCCGACACCGACGCCGCCCGGATCGCGCTGGAGCTGCACCAGGCCACGGCGGGGCTGGCCGGCCCCCGGATCCTGTCGGACCAGCCCTACGCCGTGAACAGCCTCGTGCACTACCGCTACGGCGCCTTCGTGGGCAGGCGGCGACTGTCGGACGAGGGACTGCTCGTGTGGTTCATCGAGGACCCCGACGGCAACCCCGTGGAGGACATACGCACCGGACAGTATTCCCCGCCGTCCTGGGCGGTCAGCCCCTTCCCCGCATCGGTGCCGGCCCCACCGCGTACGGAGGAGGAGGCGCCGGGCCCGGTGCTGCTCGGCGGCCGCTTCTCGGTCCGGGAGGCGATACGCCACACGAACAAGGGCGGCGTCTACCGCGGGACGGACGTCACCACGGGCGCACCCGTCGTCATCAAGGAAGCGCGGCCGCACGTGGAGGCCGACGCGTCAGGCTGCGATGTACGCGACTGGCTGCGCGCCGAGGCCCGGACACTGGGGAACCTCACCGGCACGGGCCTGGCACCGGAGCCCCTCGCGATGTTCGAGCACGGGGGACACCTGTTCCTGGCACAGGAGGAGATACCGGGCGTCCCCCTGCGGAACTGGGTCGCCGAGCACTTCCGCGACGTCGGCAGCGAGCGCTATCGCACCGACGCCCTGGCCCAGACCGGGCGCCTGGTCGACCTCCTCGCCGCGGCACACGCCTGCGGCTGCGTCCTGCGGGACTTCACACCCGCCAACATCATGGTCCGGCCGGACGGTGAACTGCGCCTCATCGACCTGGAACTCGCCGTCCTGAAGGACGACGCCGCCCTCCCGACGACGGTGGGAACCCCGGGCTTCAGCGCCCCCGAGCGGCTGGCGGACGCGCCCGTCTCCCCGACGGCCGACTACTACAGCCTCGGCGCCACCGTGTGCTTCGTCCTCGCCGGGAAGATACCCAACCTGCTGCCCGAGGAGCCCGCCACGAGATCCGCGGAGCAGCGGCTCGCCGAGTGGCTGGCCGCCTGCGAACGTACGCTCCGCCTGCCGGACGGCCTGCCCGAGATGATCCTCGGGCTGATGAAGGACGATCCGGCCGAGCGCTGGGACCCGGCCAGAGCACGCGCGGCCCTCCGCCGCACCGCGAGGCCGCTCCCCGCGCACCCCGCCGCCGGGCCGACGGGCGAGGACCCCGGGCACGACGCGACGGCGGCCGCGGTCGCGGGGATCGTGGAACACCTCCTCGATTCGATGACCCCCCGGGACGAGAGGCGGCTGTGGCCCGTTTCCACCATGGCGGGGGAGACCGACCCCTGTACCGTGCAGCAGGGCGCGGCCGGTGTCCTGGCGGTCCTGACCCGGTACTTCGAGCTCACCGGCGATCCGCGCCTGCCGGAAACCATCTCCACCGCGGGCCACTGGATCGCGGCCCGGACGGACACCCGCTCCACGCGCCCCGGGCTGCACTTCGGCGGCCGGGGGACCGCCTGGGCCCTGTACGACGCCGGCCGCGCCGTCGACGACCGCACGCTCATGGACCACGCGCTCGCCCTGGCCCTGGCTCCGCAGGAGCCGACGCCCAGTCACGACGTCACCCACGGCTCCGCGGGCAGCGGACTCGCCGCCGCCCACCTGTGGCACCGCACCGGCGCCCCGCGCCTCGCCGAACTCGTCGCCGACGCGGCCGACCGGCTGGCCGCCGCCGCCCGGCCCGAGCCGGCCGGCGTGAGCTGGCCGGTCCCTGCGGAAGCCGTCTCCAAGGAAGCCGGCAAACGCTACCTCGGCTTCGCCCACGGAACGTCCGGCATCGGATGTTTCCTCCTCGCCGCCGCAGCCGTCACGAACCGCCGGGAACACCTGGACCTGGCCCTGGCGGCGGGGGAGGAGCTGGTGGCCACGGCCTTGACGGTCGGGGAGACGGCCCAGTGGCCGGCGCAGGCGGGAAACGTGCCCACGGCCCCGTACTGGTGCCACGGTTCGGCGGGAATCGGCTCCTTCCTGATCCGGCTGTGGCAGACCACCGGCGACGACCGGTTCGGCGATCTCGCCCGCAACGCCGCACGCGCCGTCGTGGAGCGGGCGTCCCGCGCCCCCCTCACCCAATGCCACGGACTGGCGGGCAACGGCGACTTCCTCCTCGACATGGCCACGGCCACGGGGGATCCCGCCCACCGCACGTCGGCCGAGGACCTGGCCCGCCTCATCGTCGCCGAACGGGCCCACCGCGACGGCCACGTCGTCTTCCCCAACGAGTACGGGGACGTCTCGACGGGCTGGAGCGACGGATCCGCGGGAATCCTGGCGTTCCTCCTGCGGACCCGCCACACAGACTCCCGGCACTGGATGATCCAGCAGCCGGGTTGAGCGGCAGGGAACCTGCCGCCATCTCACAGAGAAGGAGAAAGCCATGGAGAACCGCGACCTCGAACTGCTCGCTCACCTGCACGCCCTTCCGGAGACCGACCCCGTCGGCGCCGACGGTGTGGCGTTCGCCAACACCTGCGAGTGCGTCGGCCTGCTGACGCTCCTCAACACCGTCTGCGTGGGCATCAGCTGTAACTGACCCGGCACCAGGCCCCTTCGGCTCCGGTACCGCCCAGCAGCCGAGACGACGGCGGTCTCGTCGCCGAGGCGCTGAACACCGGCCCCGCCGGGAGGGAGCACCCCGTGCTCCCTGGTCGACACCCGAACGGGACAAGACGAAACGGGCTCCACAAACCTCCGGCCGGCGGCTGCCCCACGGCGCCGCCGGCCGGAGCGCGAGCCGCCCCACCCACCCACACCCGAGTCCGCAGACGACACCCCGCAGACGACACCCCGCAGACGAGGACCCGACCATGCAGCCACACGCCGGCGACGACACGCCCGCCCAGGCAACCCTCCTCACGGCCGCCCCCACGAGCCCGCACACCGCGGGGGCCGCTCCCGAGCCGGCGCACGCCATCAGCACACGCGGTCTGGTCAAGAGCTACCCGGGGCCGGACGGCACCACCACCCACGCCGTCCGCGGCCTGGACCTGGACGTCCGCCAAGGCGAAACCTTCGCCTTCCTCGGCCCCAACGGCGCGGGGAAATCCACCACCATCGCCCTCCTGTGCGCCCTCGCCCGCCCCACCGCCGGACGGGCCACGGTGGCCGGCGCCGACGTGCTCGGCCAACCCGACCGGGTGCGGCAACAGGTCGGCATGCTCTTCCAGCACAGCGCCCTCGACACGGACCTGACGGCGGAACAAAACCTGCACATCCACGCCCGTCTCTACGGGATGAGCCGCCGCCACGCCCGCCGCCGCGCCACCGAGACACTCGAGGCGGTCGGCCTGACCGACCGGCGACGCTCCCCGGTACGCACCCTCTCCGGTGGCATGCGCCGACGCCTGGAGCTCGCCCGCGGCCTGCTGCACGAGCCCCGGATCCTGTTCCTCGACGAGCCGACCACCGGACTCGACCCCCACGCCCGCGCCCAGGTCTGGGAACACCTGCGCGCACTGCGCGACCGGCAGGGCACCACGCTCTTCGTCACCACCCACTACCTGGAAGAGGCGGAGAACTGCGATCGCCTCGCCATCATCGACGGCGGCCTCCTGGTGGCACAGGGCACCCCCCTCACGCTCAAGGCCGCGATCGGCGACGACCGGGTGGTACTGCGCACCAGCGACGACCCGGCCGCGCACCACGTCGTACGCCGGACCGCCCCGCCGGGCACCGTCACGACCCTCGACACCGAGGGGATCAGCCTGCGCGTCCCCAACGGCAGCTCCTGGATCCCCCGCCTGTGCGCGGCCCTGGAAGCCCACGGCATCCCCGTCCGGGCCGCCTCCGCGACCCCGCCGACACTCGACGACGTCTTCTTCCACCACACCGGCCGCAGCATCCACACCGCACGCCCCGCCACACCGTCCGCCACCACCCAGTCGACCGCGACCACGGCGACGACCGAGGGGGGCCTGTGACCACACCCGCTCTCAAGAAGCCCGGAGCCCCGGACACCCCCGGCGGCCCCGACACCGCGGCCCCTCCACCGCCGCCCCGCCTGCGCCGTGAACTGCGGGCCGTCCACGCACTGGTCCACCGCGATCTGCTGCGCCTGTCCACCCAGCGCACCCACACCGCCCTGATGCTGATCCAGCCGGTGCTCTACCTCTTCATCCTGGGAGGCGGTCTGGCGGCCCTGATCCCCAACTCCACCCTCGGCGTCGGCTACCAGACCTACCTGTTCCCCGGCATGCTGATGATGACCGTCCAGACCCCGGCCATCATGGTCGGCATCCGCCTGATCACCGACCGCCAGAGCGGCTACCTGCGCGAACTGCTGATGGCCCCCGTACGCCGCTCCACCCTCCTCCTGGGCAGCTGCGCCGGAGGTACCACCGTCGCCGCGGTCCAGGGCGCGGTCCTGCTCGCCCTGGCCGGAGCGGTCGGCCTGCCCTACGATCCGCTCCTCCTGGCGCTGCTCCTCGCCGGCATGGTCCTGGCCTCCTTCGCCATCACGGCCCTCTCCCTGGCCCTGGCCGTGACCCTGGGCCGCCCCGAGGTGTTCCACATGCTGCTCGGCCTGGTGATGATGCCGCTGCTGTTCCTCTCCGGCGGCTTCTTCCCACTGGAGAACCTGCCGGGCTGGGCCCGTTCACTGGCCGCCGTCAACCCGCTCGCCTACGGAGTGGACCTGCTCCGGCGCAGCATCACCCTCCGCGTACCCGACCAGGCAGCCGTGGCGGGCCTCGAATGGTTCGGCCGACAGCCTCCGCTCCTCCTCGAAGCGGCGACCCTCCTGACGACCGGCGCCATGGCCCTGCTCTGGGCCGCCCACCGCTTCAACCGCCCCGAATGACTCCGACCGGAAAACCCGTTCAGGGCTTGTTGAGGTAGGTGAGGACCGCGCGGACGCGGCGGTTGGTGTCGTCGTCGTCCGTGACGCCGAGTTTGCCGAACAGGGAGGTCGTGTACTTGCTGATGGCGCCCTCGCTGAGGAACAGGCGGCGCGCGATGGCGTGGTTGGACAGACCCTCGGCCATCAGGCCCAGCACGGAGTACTCGCGTTCGGTGAGCCGCCCCAGCCCCCGGTCGGGGGCACTGCCGGACAGCAGCTTCGCGATCACGGCCGGGTCCATGGCGGTGCCGCCCTGCGCCACGCGCTCCAGGGAGCCGATGAACTGGTCGGCGTCGAAAACGCTCTCCTTGAGGAGGTAGCCGACGCCGCCGGAGCCGTCGGCCAGCAGTTCGCGGGCGTACAGCTGCTCGACGTGCTGGGAGAGGATCAGGACCGGCAGGCCGGGGACTTCGGCGCGGGCGGTGAGGGCCGCGCGCAGGCCCTCGTCCGACTGGGTCGGAGGCATGCGGACGTCGATGACGGACACGTCCGGGTGGTGCGTCCGCAGTGCTTCGAGCGTCTCGGGCCCGGTGGCGGCCGTGGCCACCACCTCGTGCCCGAACGCCTCGATCAGGCGGACCAGCCCATCGCGCAGGAGGTACAGGTCTTCGGCTACGACTATTCGCATGGTACGGCCATCCTCACACGCGTCGGCCCGCCCTGGGGGCTGGTGATCGCGAGCGTGCCGTCGAAGACGGCCAGGCGGCGGCGCAGACCGGCGAGCCCGCCACCGGGCCGGGCGTCGGCCCCGCCCCGGCCGTCGTCCTCGACCTCCACGACGATGCCCGTGTCGTCCCGTACGAGGGAGACGTGCGCCCGGGCCGCTCCGGCGTGCTTGACCGCGTTGGTGAGGAGCTCCGCGACGCCGAAGTAGACGGCGGACTCGATCGGCGGGTCCAGGCGCAGCGGGCCGCCGGCGCGGACGGCCACGTCGAGGGGGACGTCCAGCGCGAGCGCGCGCACGGCGTCGACGAGCCCCCGTTCGCTCAGGACGGGCGGGCTGATGCCCCGTATGAGTTCGCGGAGTTCGGTCAGCGAGGCGGCGGCGCCGGCCCGCGCTTCCCGCATCAGCGCCTTGGCCTGCTCGGGGTCCCGGTCCATGAGCGCTTCGGCGGTGGCCAGGGAGAGCCCGAGGGCGACGAGGCGGGCCTGAGCGCCGTCGTGGAGGTCCCGTTCGATGCGGCGGATCTCGGCGGCCTGCGCGACGGTGGCGTCGGCCCGCTGGGAGGTCAGCTCGTCCACCCGCTCCGCCAGCACCATCGCGGGTGAGGGCCGCAGGAAACGGACGGCCACCGGGCCGAGGCACCGCCAGGCGTACGGGCCGCAGCCGACGGCCAGGACCAGGGCGCCCGCCCCGACGAGACGCGCGGCGGTTCCGGGCCGGGCGAACCCGAGGACGGCGACGGCCAGCAAGGCCGGCGGCAGGGCGGCCACCACCCCCGCGGTGAGCGGGGCGACGACGGTGAAGCGGAGGTCACGCCAGGTGGCGGGGTCGCTCCACCACAGCCGCATCCGCTGGTCCATGACGGCGTCCCGGCGGCTGCGCTCGTAGCTGAAGCCGTTCCACCAGTACCCCGTGGACAACTGCATCACCGGCCCGGCCTCCAGGTACCCGGCGGGGATGTCGGTGCCGGTCCACCGCGCGACGAGGAACCGGACCGCCCGGCAGACGGTCCGCGCCGGCGCGAGCGTGCCCGCGCACACGATCACGGCCGGCCCGATCCACGCCCACGGGTGTTCCGCCCCGCACCACACCCCCAACCCCACGGCGGCGGCCCACACCACCGGCACCGGCATGCAGACGGCGGCGGCGGCACACGTCCGCCCGAACCCCGCCCCGGCCCCCACCACCCGTGAACCCACCCGTCCCATGACTCCCCCTCACTCGTTCGACACCCCCACTGTGCACCGCCCGGAGCCCGCCACGCCCCGGCCCGGCAGGGGAGTGGGGCTGGCCCCACCCCCCTGTGGGGCCAGGCCGATACCGCGCGGTACGGCTGCTCCGTAGCGTCATGGCCATGGAAAACGACGCGAACACCACGACCGCCGACCCGGCCCTCCTCAACACCCCCGCCGCCCTGGACGCCTTCGCCACGACCCGGGTCGGCGTCAAGGTCTACGGCGCTCTCACCGCCGCCGCCCTCCTCGCGGTCATCGCGGCGGCGAGCACGGGCCACATGGTGAACCCGTTCATGTGGATCCGCGCGGTCCTGCTCCCCCTCATCGCGGCGCTGCTCCACCGCCTGGCCCTCTCCGCCTCCCGGGGCTCCCGACGCGCCTTCGAGCGCCTGCGCGGCATCTCGGCCGTCTTCCCGGTCGCCGTCGTCGGCGTCGACCTGATCCCGGGCGTCTGCCCCTGGTGGTACGCGGCGGTGCAGGCGCTCTGCGTACTCCCGGTCCTCCGCATCGCCTTCACGACGCGCGGCGCGCCCCTGCGAGCGGCGTTCCCGAAGACACGCTGAACCGCGAGAAAAAGGTGACGTGATCTGTCACCTTTGGCAGGCACGGTGGTGACATGGACAAGAACACAGACACCGCCACCGGCACCGGCACCGGCACCGACACCCGGCACTCCGACCACAAGGCGCCCCTCGCCGACCGGATCGCGCTCGTCGCCGGCGCCACCCGCGGCGCCGGACGTGCCCTCGCCGTCGAACTGGGCCGCGCCGGCGCCACGGTCTACGTCACCGGCCGCACCACCCGCGAGCACGTCAGCGAGGTCGGCCGGACCACGGAGACCATCGAGGAGACCGCGGAGCTCGTCACGGCGGCCGGCGGCACCGGCATCGCAGTGCCCACCGATCACCTGGACGAGGACCGGGTACGGGCGCTCGTCGACCGGATCGACCGCGACCACGGGAGGCTCGACATCCTCGTCAACGACCTGTGGGGCGGCGAGCACCTGACAGCAGGTTCCGTCTTCGGCAAGAAGAGCTGGGAGACGCCGCTCGCCGACGGACTGCGCATCCTGGAACTCGGCGTGCGCTCGCACGTGATCACCGCGGCACTCGCCCTCCCGCTCCTGATCCGCTCGAACGCGCCGCTGCACGTGGAGGTCACCGACGGCACGGCACGCTCCAACCGCCGCTACCGCGAGAACCTCTACTACGACCTCGCGAAGAACGCCCCGATCCGGATCGCCTTCGGACTGGGCGAGGAGCTGGCGGAGTACGGGGGCATGGCGGTGGCCGTCACACCGGGCTTCCTGCGCTCGGAGCAGATGCTCACAAACTTCGGCGTGACGGAGGAGAACTGGCGCGACGCCGTCGCGCGGGAGCCGCACTTCGCCATCGCCGAGTCGCCGTACTACCTGGCCCGCGCTCTCGCCGCGCTCGCCGCCGACCCCGACCGGGCGGCCCGCTGGAACGGGAAGTCCGCCTCCAGCGCGGACCTCGCCAAGGCCTACGGCGTACGGGACGTGGACGGCAGCCGGCCGGACGCCTGGGCCTACTTCGAGGACGTCGTGTGGGGCGGCAAGGACGGGTCGCCGGACGACTACCGCTGATCCTCCGACTCCGCGCCGTACAGGGCCGCCAGGGCCTGCGCGTGCTCCCGGAAGCGTGCGCGCAGGCCCGGCGGGGCCAGCACCTCCACCTCCGCGCCCAGGCCCGTCAGCTGGGCGAAGGCGACATCGTCCGACTCCACGGGCAGGTCGAGCGTGACGCGCCCGACGGGGTCCGGCGCGGACGCCGACGCCAGCGCCTCGCCCACACCAGCCGGATCCACCACGGCGGGCAGCCGGCGCAGACCCCGCTCCGTCAGACGCACGGTGACGGTCGCGCGCAGCAGCGCCCGGGCGAACCCGGCGGCGTGGTCCCGCCAGTGCGCGGCCAGGTCGAACGACGGTTCGCGGACGAACGGTTCATCGGCGCCCGGGGCCGGGGACAGTGCGGTGACACGGTCGACGCGGTAGGTGCGCCAGGCGTCGCCCCGGCCCGGCCGCTCACCCGGGACACGGCCCACGACGTACCACACCCCCGCCTTCAGGACGAGTCCGTACGGCTCCAGCAGCCGGATCACGGTCCGGGGCGCCGCGCCGTCCCGGCCGGGCCGCGCGTACGCCAGCTCGACCGCGCGATCGGACCACACGGCGCGCGCCAGCTCCGGCAGCGACTCCGGCGCCGACGGCTCGCGGAACCAGGCCGGGGCGTCGAGGTGGAAGCGGCGCACCGACGACTCCGCCGCCGCCCGCAGCGACGGGAGCAGGGTGGCCGACAGCTTCAGCCGGGCCGTGTCCGCCGGTCCCGACAGCCCGAGATCGCGCAGGGCCGTGGGCAGGCCGGAGAGGTAGAGCGTTTCCGCCTCGGTGGGATGCAGCGTGGTCAGCCGGGTCCGGTGGCCCGGCGCCAGGCGGTAGCCGCCCGTGCGACCACGCTCCGCCCGGACGGGAACGCCCGCCTCCTGCAGGGCCTGGGCATCGCGGATCACCGTACGCCCGGAGACGCCCAGCTCCCGGGCGAGGGACGCGGCGGTCAGCCCAGGGCTCGACTGGACGAGAAGGGCCATACGGATCAGGCGGGCAGCACGCATGCCCCAAGCATCGCGGACCCGGCGCCTGCGACCGAGCGCCCTCAAGCGCCGGCCGATGCGGAGCGCTCAGGCGAGAGGCACGGCGGACACCCGCGTCGGGTCGGACGGATCGCGCCTCACCCGGTGGTGTGAGTGTCTTCGCGCAGGCCCGCGGGGGTGCTTGAAGCCGCGGTCCGATGGGTGGTTCGTCCGGCCTGCACTCCACGCACATGTCGCCATGGCTGCTCAACCACTTCAGCACCACCACGCTCGCCCTCGTCGCCGTCGGTGGAACCGTCCTCCTCGCCGTCGCCGGCAGCGTGCTGCTGCGCCGCAGGCACCCTGTGGACGCAACTGGAGGACACCCAGACCATCGTCGCCTCCGAGGCCGCCAACGCGGCGCTCATCAGCCGTGACGCCGCCGCGTTCCCGCAACCGGTGCGCGTCCGTATCGATTCGGCCGTGAGCGGCTACGTCCACGCCGTCGTCGAGGACCAATGGCCCCGGATGCGCGCGGGGAACCCCAGCTACGGGGCCACGGAAGTCCATCTGCAGGACGCGTTCCGGGTGCTCCAGACGTACGACCCGCAAGGCCAGGCCCAGCAGGTCTTCTACGAGCAGGCCGTCGATCATCTCAACGACATCGCCTCCCAACGCCGCGCCCGGATCACCATGGCCCGCCGGGAACTGCCCCCGCTGCTCCAGGCTCTGGCCTTCGGCGGCGCACTGGTCCTGATCCCGCTCACGTTCCTCTACGGACTGCGCAAGCTGCGGGTCCAGGTCCTGTTCGTCGCCTCGGTCGCCGGACTCGTCGGCTTCAGCCTGCTGCTGGTCTTCGTCCTGGACCGCCCCTTCTCCGGGGACCTCAGCGTCAGCCCCGCCCCGTACCGGGAAGGAGCCCTGGCCCGGTACTGGACCCCGTGAACCGGCGGCCGCACGGCACCCACCCCGGCCGCAAGAGCACAGCCGCCCCTGCCCGTGACGGGGCAGCGGCCTTCGCGGCACCGGCGTGGCTGGCTTGACCGGTCGGGCCGGGAGCCGCAAAGTCGAGACGGGCACCGACCGGGCTCCGGCATTCCCGCCCACCGGGCACGCGTGCGCATCGCCCGCCCGGCGGCCCCGGGCGGCCCTGACTTCCGGGAGCGGTTGTGCCGATGGTCGTCGACCTGGTCGTGATCGGTACGGCCATCACCCTTGGACCGCTGCACAACAGCGGTTTCACCCTGCTGCTCGCGTCGCGCCGAGGCGTTCGCAAGGGTCTCGCCTTCCTGCTGTCCTGGCTGGCCAATCTGGTCGCCGTGATCGCCTGTGTCCTGTTCCTGACCGGCGGATCGCCGCCCGTCCACCACAGCACGCCGTCGACCGCCGCGGTCGCCGCCAAGCTGGCCATCGGCGTCGGCCTGGTGCTGTTCGGCGGCTACCGGCTCCGGCGGCCGCCCCGCCCGCACCGGCCACCGAGCTGGACGGCCCGCGTGGACAACGCCTCGCTCGGCACCGCCGCCGCACTCGCCTGGCTGCTCCAGCCGTGGGCCCTGGTCGGCGCCGGCGCGGCCACGGTCGTCGAGGCCGACCTCTCCTCCCTCTCCGACTGGCTCGCCCTGACCGGCTACTGCCTGCTGGCCACCCTCAGCCTCCTGGTCATGGAGCTGTACACCGTTTGGGCGCCGCGCGCCGCCCAGGCCCGGCTGAACGCCCTGCGGAGCTGGCTGGAGCACCACCAGGACCAGCTGATCGTCACCCTCTCCCTGCTGGCCGGACTCTGGCTGACCGCCAGCGGCATCTACGCACTCGTCGCCTGACGACGCACCCGTCCCACCCCCGCGCCCGCGGGCGGCAAGCTACGCCTACCGACCAGGGCAGTACGCCCTCCTGCCGACCGGCTCGACATCCCGCCTCGCGCCCCACGACTACGCCCCGGACAACTACGCGGTGGCACAGGCCGCAGCGGTCATCGCCTTCACCTGGCGCCCCGCCCCCGTCCTCGACGCGCTCGGCGCCCACGGCTGCCGGGCCGCGCACGCCGAAGCCGGGGCGGCCGCCCGGCACGACCACGACCCGGCCGAGTCCGATGCGTTCGGGCCGCTGCGTGTACGACCATCGCCGTCCCGCCCGCAGCAGGGTTTCGAAGAGCAGCCGCTGTCCGGCGGCATCGCCCGGCAGCGCCTCACTCCGGCCGGCCCCGTGCGACTGCGCCCGGCGGAGTGCGAAGCACGCGCGGGCGGCTGTGAGATTTTCGGTGAAGCCGTGCTCGGCGGTGTCCCCACACGATTGCCGGCGCTTCCGGCTCCGCCACCCGCTCACCGGTCATGGTCCCGGACCGGAACACCCGGAGGTGGTTCTGACTACTTCTGGCGTCCGTGCTGCCTCTGCGTGTGCCTCCTGAGCTGGGCGGAGAGTTTGCCGACGAGGCTGTCGATGGCCGCGGGCATGTCGGAGGCCCTTGCGGTGATGGTGGTGAGGTCCTGGCCGTCCACCTGGAGGGTGCCCGAGGCGGTCTGCTCCGAGCCGTTGATCTTCAGGTTCACGCGAGCGCTGGTGGTTTCGGTACCCTGCGTGTTGAGCCCGGCCAGCTTCTCGCCGACGGTATCGCGCAGTGCGTCGGTGATCTCGACGTTGTCGCCGTTGAGTGTGTAGATCATCTTCTTTGCCTCTCGGTTCTGACAGGTCCTCGCTGGTCAGGCTAGGTGCTCCAGCGGACACGAACGAAGCCGTGGCAGAGCTATATCCCCTTTTGGGTTGATTGCTGTACGCCGGATTCCCCCCGGGCCGGGCCGGGCCACGCCCAGCCCGGTCAGCCGCTGCTGCTGCTCTCCGGTACCGGCGGTGCCGCCGGTACGGTCGGACGATCCGAACCCATACCGGGAATCAGGCCGCGACGAGTTCCTGCTCGCGGTCCGGCGTCTTGACCCTGGGTTTCCTGTTCGGCAGCGAGAGCCGGAAGACCTTGTGCCACGCGGAGAACACCTGCTTGGGCAGCGGCCCGGTGACGTACTCCAGCTCGTACTTCTCGAACAGCGCGCGCACCTTCACCGCGACCTCGGCGTACCGGTTGCTCGGCAGGTCAGGGAACAGGTGGTGCTCGATCTGGTGCGACAGGTTGCCGGTCATGAAGTGCATGGCCTTGCTGCCGCTGATGTTCGCCGAGCCCATCATCTGGCGCAGGTACCACTGGCCGCGCGTCTCGCCCTTGATCGACCGGCGCTCGAAGACCTGCACGCCCTCGGGGAAGTGCCCGCACATGATCACCGAGTGGGACCAGATGTTGCGGACCAGGTTCGCGGTGAACGTGGCGGCGAGCGTGGTGAGGAACGACGGCCCCGAAAGGAGCGGGTGGATCACGTAGTCCTTGAGCACCTGCTTGCGGATCTTGCGGCCCACGGCCCTGGCCCGCGCGCGGAACTCCGGGTTCTTGCGGCGGCGCTTGTTGAGGTTCTTGCCGAGTTCCAGGTCATAGGCGGCGATGCCGTACTCGAAGAAGCAGGCGTTGATGAAGTTCCACAGCGGCTGGCCGAGGTGGAACGGGTGCCACTTCTGGTCCTCGTCGACGCGCATGATGCCGTAGCCGAGATCGTTGTCCTTGCCGATCACGTTGGTGTACGTGTGGTGGAGCTCGTTGTGCGAGTGCTTCCACTGCTCGGCCGGCGAGACGTGATCCCAGTCCCAGGTGGTGGAGTGGATCTTCGGGTCCCGCATCCAGTCCCACTGGCCGTGCAGGACGTTGTGGCCGATCTCCATGTTCTCCATGATCTTCGCCACGGACAGGCCGGCGGTGCCGACCAGCCACGCGGGCGGGAAGATCGAGAACAGCAGGACACCCCTGCTGAACAGCTCGAGCTTGCGCTGTGCCGAGATGACCTTGCGGATGTAGGCGGCGTCCTTCTCGCCGCGGCCGGCGATCACCTCGTCGCGGATCGCGTCCAGCTCGCGGCCGAGCTCCTCGATCTGCTCCGCGGTCAGGTGGGCGGTGGGGTCGATGGCGGTCAAGGTGCTCCTACCGTTCGATGTCGCAGGGGCCCGCCGCGGCGGACACGCAGGTCTGGATGAGGACGCCAGGCCCGGCCTCGGTGATCTCACCGGTGCGCAGGTCGCGGACGGCGCCCGCCGTGAGCGGCGTGACGCAGCCGAAGCAGATGCCCATGCGGCACCCGGACGGCATGAGTACGCCGGCCTCCTCGCCCACGTCCAGCAACGGCGTGGCCCCGTCCGCGTCGACGGTCTTGCCGGTGGTGCCGAACGTGACCTCGCCCCCGTCGCCGGTGACGACGACGCCGGGGCGGAAGCGTTCGGTGTGCAGGCGCTCTGGGACGCCGTGCTCGGTCCAGTGATCTTCGGCGGCGTCGAGCAGGCCCGCGGGCCCGCAAGCCCAGGTCTCGCGCTCGGCCCAGTCGGGCACGAGTTCGTCGAGACGGGAGATGTCGAGCATGCCGTCCGTGTCCGTGTGCAGCTCGGTGAGACGCAGCTTCTTGTCCGCGACCAGGTCGTGCAGATCATTGCGGAAGATCACGTCTTGCGGCTGTGGCGCGGAGTGGACCATGACGACGTCGTCGAGCTCGATGTCGCGCAGCATGCCCATCACCGGCGTGATGCCGCTGCCGGCCGTCAGGTAGAGGACCTTGGCGGGCCTTGCCTCCGGCACCACGAAGTCACCGGTCGCCTGGTCGAGCTGGATCAGCGTGCCCGGTTGCGCCCTGCGGACCAGGTGATTGCTGACCTTGCCGTCCGGGATCGCCTTCACGGTGATCGTGATGCGGCCGTCCTGGCGGTTCGACGGCGAGGTGACCGAGTAGGCACGCCACAGGCGCACCCCGTCGACGTCGACCCCGATCCGCACGTACTGACCGGCTGTGTGACCGCGCCAGCCCCGTCCCGGCCTGATCACGAGGGTCGCGGCGTCACCCGTCTCGGGGTGCACGGCCTCGATGCGCCCCCGCAGGTCGCCGCCCGCACGCAGCGGGCTGACCAGGTCGAGGTAGTCCGACGGCAGCAGCGGCGTCGTGACCATCTCCAGCAGTTTCCACGCCCTACTGCGGAGGGCTGCACTCGTCATGACCCCAGCTTGATGTGCTTCAGAGGGTAAAGTCCTATCCGCAGGACGTGAATCTGATCGGTTGAATTGTTCGCAGGGAACAAAAAATTGAGCCATGCAGTCCGGAGGGCCAGCGAACTGGTCCTGGACGAGACGACGGTCACCGCGCTTCGGGCCGTGCTGAGGACCACCGCCGACGAGGTCGTCCAGGCGATCATCGACGAGGTCCCGCCCTACGCCAACGCCCTTTCGGGCCGCATGGGCGCCACCATCCGCCGAGCCGTCCGCACCGCCCTGGGCCTCTACCTCGACCTCGCGAGCGGGAACGCCACGGGCGGCGACGCCGGAGACGCGGCCTACGAGCTGGGCCGCGGCGAGGTCCGCGACGGCCGTTCGATGGACGCCCTGCTCAGCGCCTACCGGGTCGGCGCCCGCGTGGCCTGGCGAGGCCTGGCCGCAGGTGCCGTACCCGCGGGTCTGCCCGCCGCCCAGGTCGCCAAATTCGCCGAGCTGACCTTCGCCTACATCGACGAGCTCTCCGCAGCGAGCGCCGCGGGCCACGCCGACGAACTGGCCGCGCGGGGCCGGGCCCACGAGCGCCACCTGGAACAACTGGCCCGCGACCTCCTCTCCGGCGCGAGCCCGGACGTGCTCCTCGCCGCTGCCGGGCGGGCCGGGTGGCAGCCTCCGGTTTCGCTGACCGCAGTCCTGCTGCCGGCCGCGCAGGCCCGGCCGGCCTACCGCACGCTCGACCCGGGCACCCTCGTCCTCGACGATCTGCCGGACGCCTCCGGCGTGCTGCTCGTCCCCGACGCCGACCGGTCACATCTGCTGAGGAAGCTGCCCGACCGCACCGCCGTGGTCGGCCCGGCCCGGCCGTGGACGCGTGCGTCCGCCTCGTACGCACGAGCCCTCCGCGCGCGCACCCTCTCCTCCGACATCCGCGACACCGAGGACCACCTGCCCGAGCTGGTGCTGAGCGCCGACGCGGACGCGTTCGCCGACCTGCGTGCCCGAGCCCTCGCACCGTTGCAGACCTTGCCTGTCGCGACCGCGCGGCGGCTGGAGGAGACGTTGCGGGCGTGGCTCCTGCACCATGGCAGGCGGAACGAGGTGGCGGCGGCGTTGTTCGTCCATCCCCAGACCGTCCGGTACCGGATGTCGCAGCTGCGGGAGCTTTTTCCGGATCTCGAGTCGCCGCACCGGGTCCTTGAACTGACGCTCGCGGTCGGTCTCCGGGTCAGCTGACTCGATCTTCAACCGTGAGGTTCGTTCGCCGGCAGGCCGCGACAAGATCGTTCCACGGGTGTGATCAGCCGCTTGGGGCACGCCTCAGCCGCCGCTCAGCGGAGACGGCCGGGCCGGGTCATGTCGGGGTCTCCTCGTAAGGTGCGCCAACAGGTGCTCCGCCGCGATGGAGGCCGTGCCTTGCGGCGCGCCGACTGCGGTCAGGGCGGCGATCAGCCTGGCAGATCCTGTCACCAGCCACCGACACGGTCCGGTTCGGGATGGGCAAGGAGACGCCGGCCAGTTGCAGAGCGGCTCCGGTACGGGCCTCCGCGGAAGAGCACGCGGGGTGAAGACGAGCAGCCGGAAACCGTCGCACTTCCGCTCGCAGGCCAGACCCGGGCCGGTACAGGGCGGGGATGGTCCCGCACCTCCGCATCACGCCCTTGGCCCCCGCCCCCCGCCTGGAGCGCTCCGAGCAGCACGGCCTGGCGGAGTGCGCCGTACAGCCGAGTGCGGGCGCGTTGACCTGTGCCATCAACGACACAGGGCACGCGTGACCGCGGCGGCTGTGACTGACCGGAGCGGCTGCGGCAGGTTCAGGTCAGGGAGTCGAGCCGGTAGCGATGGCATGGCCGATCGCGGCGGCTGCGTCGGCAATGCCCGCCAGGGTTGCCTTGTCGTTCAAAGCGGTGACCACGTCCTGGGTCAGTGGGCGAAGGGCATATGCGTGGCGCACCGCGTGGATGTCGACCGGTGAGCGGCCGAAGGGCGCACGACACCCGCCGCTGGTGCTCAGGGGCATGCCGTCAGAAGGCCGTCCGGTGGCGAAACGAACTCGCGGAGCACGGTGGCCGTGACCGGGCACTCCACCACTCGGCGCCGGCCGCCGAGGCCGCGGTGGCCGGAGGAGTTCCTGGACGATCGCCGGCATCGTGCTCCTTGGCTCGGGTCAGACCTCGATGTAGGCGACGACGACCACGGTGCGCAGCGCCGTGACCCAGAACAGGAGCCGGACGCGCTCGATGTCGTCGGTGTACTGGCGCAGCTGGGGGCCGGTGCTGTCGCCGGGGAGGGCCTCGCCGACGTCGGGGTCGACGGAGACGACGACCAGGGCGCGGTCCAGGGCGTGGATCTCCGCCTCACTGGTGATGTTCTCCAGCTGCTTCGCCGCGGAGTCGGAGAAGGCAATCCGGGCACGGCGCGGGCTGTGCTGCGTGGCCATCAGGCGACGGCCGGGCGCTGGGCTGCGAGCTGGGCCAGGTGGGCCCCGCGCAGTTCCTCCCACGGCGTGCAGCCCCCCACCGGGGGCAGCCCGTTCTCTGCGATGTCCTCCAGGACGGCGGCGAACCGGTCGGCGTTCTCGCGGGTCCTGGCCGCGTACGCGCGGACCGCGTCGACGGCTGCGGGCTCCAGCTGCTGCCGGGCGGTGCCGGCGGGGGCCGACTGTTCGCTCATCGAGGGCTCCAGGGCACGTAACTGGCGGGTCTCACCACGGTATCGCCGGGTGGAAGGCCCTGGGACCACTCCGGCCGAACCAGCCCGGGGATCACCGTCCGTTCATGTCCGCGATCCGTCGGCGGAGGTGTTCGAGGAACTCCTACAAGGTGGCCGCCGCGACTCGTAGTCGTCAGACCGGGAAGCCGTGGTGGACTTCCAGACCTGTCCGCTGTCTCCGATCGCGAACAGGCAGCCCCCTCCGTCACTGGCGGAACGCCTGCATCAGCTTCGTCAGTGCCGCTCCGGCCTGCTCCCTCCAGGACCGGACCCACTCCGCGTCAAGCCGCTCACCAGGCACGTCGCCCCCTCGAATACTCGTGGGACCCGCCGGCGCGAGCCCGGAAGAACATATCCGAGGGCCCGGCATTCGCTGCTCCGGGCAGCGCACGTCGCCGGACGCTCCGCGACTACGCCGAAGCCCCGACCTGACGCGCTCGCACCGTTTATTCGCTGGCGAGAGGTCGGTTGGCCTGCTTGAGTGTCATCGCGACCGCGCCCCCGATGCGCCCGGCTGCGGCTACTTCCTTCCGACACTCAAGTGATGCCGCCGCCCCTTTTGATCTCGGGCGGCGCGGCCGCACCCCGCCCCGTCGGAACCTCTTGGCCGGGGCCGTCGTTCTCTGGATCCGGGGGGATTCACTGCCTCGCCACACCCAACGCGTTTCCAAGATCTGGTCCGAGATGCTCGTGGCCCCGCACGTCTCAGCGGCAGCCGCCCGCGCCACGTCCGCACCCGCGATCCACCACTGGCGCACTCGGCAGGCCATGCGCACCCACGAAGGCGGCCCGGCGTTCGTGCGGGAGCCCCGGGAAGAGCTCTTCCTCTTGGCCGTCGGCAACTTCGCCTCCCAGCAGACCTTCTACGAGAGCCGCCAGGAGCGCGACGACCGCTACGCCCGCCTCGTGGCACAACTCGCCGTCGAGGACGCCGTATGGACGGCCGGCCTGCTGCGCTGGCTCCGCAGTGAGGGCAACATGCGCACCGCGTCCCTCGTGGGCGCCGCCGCGTATGTCCGGGCACGGCTGGAGACCGGGTCCGCCGACGGCCCGTCCAACCGGTCTGTGGTCGACTCAGTGCTCCAGCGCGCCGATGAGCCCGGAGAGCTGCTCGCCCACTGGACCTCGCGCTACGGGCGGAACGTGCCGCAACCCGTGAAACGGGGCATCGCCGACGCCGTGCGCCGGCTGTACTCCTCGCGGTCCCTGCTGAAGTACGACACCGCCTCCAAAGCCTTCCGCTTCGGGGACGTGCTCAACCTCGTGCACGCTTCCCCCCATCCGGACAAGCCCTGGCAGGGAGATCTCTTCCAGCACGCCCTGGACCGCCGCCACCGCCCTGAGCAGGGCTCCGTGCCGGCCTCCGACCGGCTGCTGAGCGAGCACCGGGCGCTGATGGAGCTGCCGCTGGACGAGCGGCGCGCCACGGCGACCGGGCCGGGCGGCGCTGAACGGCTGGCGGCGGCGGGCATGACCTGGGAGGCCCTGGCGGGCTGGCTCCACGGCCCGTTGGACGCCGCCGTCTGGGAAGCCGTGATTCCTTCGATGGGCCCCATGGCGCTCTTGCGGAACCTGCGTAACTTCGACGAAGCAGGGGTCTCGGACGAAGTTGCGGCGCGGGTGGCGGCACGCATCTCCGATGCCGACGAGGTCGCCCGGTCCCGGCAGTTCCCCTTCCGGTACCTGGCCGCCCACCGGCACGCGTCGCCCCGTTGGGCTGCCCCGCTGGAACGGGCACTTGGCCACTCCCTGGCCAACGTGCCGGCCCTGCCCGGCCGGACGCTGATCCTGGTGGACCGGTCCGACTCCATGTTCTGGGACACCGTCTCCGAGCGGTCCACGCTGAGCCGCGCGGACGCGACGGCCGTCTTCGGGACCGCCCTCGCGATGCGCGCCCGGCAGGCGGACCTGGTGGAGTTCGGCTGGTCCAGCGCACCGGTGCCGTTCGGGGTGGGGGAACCGGTACTGGAGGTGCTGAAACGGTTCCATAGTCTCGGGGGTACACAGACCACGATGGCCTTGCGCGCCCACTACCGGGACCACGACCGCGTGCTGATCGTCACCGACGAGCAGGCCGCGCACCAGGGCCCCGGCAGGCCGGCCGAACCGGTACCGTCCTCGGTCCCCGTGTACACCTGGAACTTGGCGGGGTACCAGCCGGCCCACATCCCGTCGGGCCCCCACCGGCACACCTTCGGCGGGCTCACGGACGCCGCGTTCCGGATGGTCGGCCTCATCGAGGCCGGCCGCCACGCGACCTGGCCGTGGACCGCGGATACGGCGTAGCGAGAGGCTCCCCTCCCCGCGAGGCCGGGACACGTTCACGGCGCGTCGGCCGCGTCCCCCTGCATGGGCATTCTGTACGGGCGGGACCGCCGCCCGTACAGACACAACGGGCACCGGGCCCGGGGCATATCAGCTGCCTCGGGCGGCCGCCGGCCGACCAGCTGCGTGAGCAGCCCGATGATCCACACCAGGTTGCACGTCCCTCGGCTCACCCGTCGATCTTTCCGTCCTCGTCCACGGAGGGATGGGCGACGGAGTCGAGCCAGTCGGCCCGATCGTGGTGTTCCATGGCCTCGGCCACCTCGTGGGGCCAGGTTCCAAGGCTCGGCCACCCCAGGGCCTCTGTGGAAGCCGTGGTCAGGGCGGTGGTAGCCGAGCCCCGCAAACAGGCCATCGACCTTCGCAAGGCCCGCGACCTGTTGCGGGCGGCACAGACACCGTAGGCATCGATCGCTGTCCGCCCGGCCCCCGCTGCGGGGACGGCGCTCGCGCCGGCGGACAAGACCTCGGACCGGCTGTACGACGTGATGGACCGCAAACCTGGCACTGGAGAAGGACCGCCTCGGCACCCACCAGGACCAGGTCGTCGCACTCAGCGATGTCCCGGCGGCCGCCGCCGGGATGGCGGCGCTCACCGGGCAGCTGCACACCGCACAGAAGGAACTGGACTGGGCACGCCGGGCCCGACCCAATGCGGAGGTGCTCGCCGCCCGGGCGCAGCAGGAGAGCGGCGCAGCTGCAGGAGGAACTTGCCCGGCTCCGGGCCGCGGCACCGGGTGCGGACGAGCCCCTGCCGGTCGCGGCGCAGCTGCAGGAGGAGTTCTTCCCCGCCGATGTCGAGCGGGCCCTGTCGACTGCCGAGGGCTTTCTGCAGGAGGGCGCGCAGCTGCGAGAACGGTTCGGCGGCGAGCTGCAGGTCGCCGGACCGTCCGAGCAGCAGGAGGGGGTGGCGGGGGAGCCGGTGATGATGCGGATCGTGGTCCTGCTGGGCTGCCGGACCCTGGGGGTTCTGCTGGTGGTGGGCGGAGCGATGGTCAACTACGCGCTTGGAGCCTCGACGCGGGAAGCATCTTCAGTCGGCTGCTGCGTGTCGGCTGGGCCCTCGCCACGGTGGCCGGGAGGAGCACGCCCGCCGTGCGGATCCTCATCGCCGTGACAGGCGAGGTCGTCGGTCTGTTCCCCGGGAGCGCACTGGCACGGGCTTTCCATGTGGAGGCGATGCCCGGCGGACCCGTCCAGGCTCCGTGAGCGGCTCGCCGAGAGTGGCCACCGAGGCACGGCGCCGATCCGGCCGGGCTCGAACACGGCCCGGACCTGGGCCGGGCCGCTCGGCACACGGGGCTGGTGGGGTGGTGAGGGGGCCGGACCGGTGTCACTGGCGGAGCATGGCTGCGATCCGGCGCCGAGCGAGGGGAGGATCGGTGATCAGCGTCCCGGATGACGGTGTCACGGCCATGGGGCAAGCGGGTGAGCACTCGTCTGGCGCCGGCCACCGGAGTCACAGGGTGCGTTGTGCGCCCCACAGCGGGAGTTGCTCGAAGAACTCCACGGCCTCCTCGCGCCACCGTGGCCGCCAGCCCGCCGCGACACCGGCCGCCTCCTCGGCAACACGGCGCATGTCCGCCCGCAACCGCTCGTCGACGCCGTGCCGACGGGCGATGTCCTGGACCCGCTCGACGGTCTCCGCCGGGCAGCCGGGATCGGCGAGCGCGGCCTCCACCACCTCTCGCTCTCGGCCGGCCGTCGCTGCCAGGACCGCGCACACCGCGTAACTGCGGCGGCCCTCATGCAGATCAGAGCCGGCTGGCTTGCCGACCGTACCCGAGTCCGCGAACAGGTCGAGATAGTCGTCGCGCAATTGCCCGCTCACCCCGACCAGCGTCGCGTACCGCGCCAGTTCCCTGTGGTGGGCGGCCGCGTCCTCGCCTGCTGCGATCAAACCCAACTGCAGCGGAGCCAGCACCGAGTACCGGGCGCTCTTGTACTCGGACACGATGTCCAGCACCTTACGGTCGGGGACCGGACCGAAGTCCCGCTCCAGATCGAGGACCTGTCCGAGCACCGTGTCTGCCCCTGCCGCCACCTGCACAGCCGTCATCGCCTGCCGCAACCCGTCCGACACCGGCGCGGTCAGCAGTACCTGCACCGACAGGAACGCGGCCAGATCCCCGGCCAGGACCGCCAGGCCCAGCGCCGTCTGCGGACGGTCGGGGAACCGCTCGCGGTAGGCGTAGTACACCGACGGCGCGCCCCGGCGAAGCGGTGAGTCGTCGATGATGTCGTCATGGATCAGGCCGTGCGTCTGAAGCAACTCGATACTGAGAGCTGCCTCCTCCAACCCTGCCACGGCATCGGCAGTCACCAGCCGCGCCGCCTCATACAGCAACGCGACACGGAGGCGCTTCCCCCCGCGCAACGACATGTCCCGCACCAGCTCCAGGGTCTCGGGCACGAGCACGCTACGCGGGAACTGCTGCCGGGCGACCGTGTCGAAGTAGTCCGCGAACAGCGAGTCGAAGCGATCCCGGTACCCGGTGAGCCGTTCATGGACACCGGCCGCGATTTCAGCAGTCATTACTCTCCCTGGAACACGGATCAACACGAGCAGGGCAGCAGCTGACAACCGCCGCAGGCCCGCATTCAACACTACGAAGACATCCGTGGCTCGCCGTCCCGCGCTGCCACGTCGGCTTGAACGGCATCGGCATCGGCATCGACGCCACCCGAGACCTGTTCCCCAACCGCGTCTGGGGGGACACGGGACACGTCCAGAACAGGGCTGTCCTACCTGCTACCCGGCCACCGGAGCGGTATGGCCAGCCGATCGGCCCTCGCGTGGTGACCTTCCCTTGCCAGGGGCGGCGTCTGTTCACTGTCATCGAGTTGGCCGGGCAACCCAACCCCTGATGACCAACGGGCCTGCGCTGGAAAGACATTCAGCGCGTGGTGCCCGGCCATTCCTCGCGCAGCATCCCGAACAGCACGGTGTCGTAGCGCTTGCCCGCCACCAGCACGGTGGACCGGCGTCGGCCCTCCTCGCGGAAGCCCGCCTTGGTGAAGGCCTGGACGGCCCGTTCGTTGCCGCTCCAGGTGTCGAGCTCGATCCGGTGCAGCCCGAAGGCCCCGAACAGGTGCCCCACCAGCAGTCGCAGCGCGTCGGAGCCATGGCCGCAGCCCCAGCGGTCCCGCTCGCCGATGGTGACGCCGACCGTGGCCAGCCCGGCGAACGGGTCCAGGTCACGGTAGTCCACCATGCCGATCACCGTGCCGTCGGCCAGATCCTCGACCGTGAAGACGGCCGACTCCTTCGGGTTCAGCCGCAGCATCGTCGCGAAGCCGAGCTCGACGGCCTCCGCCGTGACCGGGCCGAAGCACGGGTTGCCGCCGGCCGCCCAGTGGACCACCTCCGGATCGTTGCGCCACCGAACGTGATGCCCCGCATCCTGCGCACGGAGTGCGCGAAGCCGTACCAACTTTCCTTCGATCATGAACAGATCATAGGTCTCGACGTGATCGTCGACGATCTTGAGATCGATGGCCCGCACCTGACCCGCTCCAGGCTGGGGGCGGGGGCGGAGGGCGTGATGCGGAGGTGTGTGACGTGGTGCTGCGGCCTCCGGTCGCGCCGATGCTGGGGCAGGCCGCCGAGGGGATCCCTTCCCAGCCCCGTACCGGCCTGGGTCTGGCCTGCGAGCAGAAGTACGACGGTTACTGGCTGCTCGTTTTCACTCTGCGGGAGCCGGGTGGGCGGGTGCTGCTCCAAACCCGGAGCGGCGCCCTGGTCCAGGACGCGTTCCCCGATCTGATGGCCGCCCCCAGCTCATCGTCCTGGGCTGCCACGACCAGAACGGCCGGCTGTGCGCGGCCGGCCGGACGCGCGATGGGACCCTGCTCCTGGAGCAGGTGATCAATGAGCTGTATGGGCTCAAGCCGACGCAGTTCATCGCGGCACGCGACGTCGACGGAGTACCGCGACTCCGCCCGCGAGGGCGAGTGTCGCGCCGGTACCGCCGGCGAGGAGCAGGGCGGAGGACGGGGTGCCGTCCTCCGCGCGCGGGGGGCTGTAGCCGCTTGAGTAGCCCTTGGTGTCGTACTCCGAGCCGGGGAGCTTGTCGGCGTAGCGGGCCTTGACCAGTTTCTGGTAGTCGCCGAGCGACACCGTCGCCTGGCCTTCCAGGCCTTGCCTGGCCTGGTCGTTCAGAGGCTCGATGGTGGTGACCTTGAGCCGGTACCAGCCCCGGATCTGCGGCTCGGTGAAGACCAACGTGCCCACGGTGGCCTTGCCGGCATAAGCGGCGTCGCCGTCGCCGTCGCGCACGCCCGCCAGGTGCCAGCCGCCGCCCTGGGTGGGGGCGAGCATGACGGTGGCGTTGCGACCGTTGACGGTGGTGCTCAGGGAGGAGACCAGTTGCGTCAGCTTGACCGCTTCGGTGGGCAGCGGCGGGGCCGTGCCCGCGACGAACCCGGGGGTGATCTCGTTCAGGGCCACCGGGTCCTTGATCGTGAAGGCGGGGAGGCCCTGGCATGGCTCGGCCGTCTCGGGGATCGTCTGCACAGGCCCTGCGGCGCCCTCGCTGGGCACCGGAGTGCGCAGGAAGCGGCAGACCGTGTTGCGCACGTCGGTGGACTTCACCGCGTCGAGAGCCGCCTGGTAGTCGGGGATGTCGGCCGGGAGGGGGTCTTTCGCCGGGGCCGCGTGCGCCGGACCGGCAACGCACAGCAGTGCGGAGGCACTCAGTACGAGGACGACGGACAGGCGGGGGAAGCGAGAGGCCACCCGCGTGCTGGACGTTTCGGTACCGCTGGTGTTGCGCATGTCGCCTGCCTTAGCGGGAGATACCGATGCGGGAGTGAGTCCACTGCGATGAGCCGTTGCTCACGTAGTCGCTGTAGTTCCACCACGTGTACGTGGTGGTGTCCGGCCACGGGTCGGCTACGGCGATCTTGCTGTTCGAGGTGTCGAAGCCGTAGACCACGTTCATGTGGCCGCCGCCGGACGTCCATCCGATCCGGGCACCGATCGGCCGGGCCGCCTTGACCTCGGTGTACACCTGGTTGAACGTGGCCGCGCTGCTCAGGCCCGAGCCCGGATGCGCCATGCCGAGGCTGCTCCAGCCCCTGGCCATGTCGTCGAGCGTTGCGGGCTGGTTGTTGCATCCGTAGTAGGGCTGGGCCCGGCTGCAGAAGTCCGTCTGGGTGGAGCCCAAGCCGTGAAACTTGGCGATGGTCAGCCCGGAGGCGACCCAGCACCACTGGGACTTCTCCTGCTTCAGCATGGTGATGGTGTCCTGACCGGCTTCCGCGTGCGCCGTGCCTCCCGCGGCCGTCAGCGATCCCAAGGCGGCCAGCGCGATGGCCGACACCGTGGTTCCGTACCTCAACCTGCCCATTTTCCTGCCTTCCCCTGATGGGTACAACGAGATGATCGGGGCAATCTGGCGAGAATATGACAGCTCAGCATGTCTGGGGCACATAAGGGCCTTGGGGAAAATTGCCTCTAACTGATTATTCGTTGGGTAATCATGTGAATGAGGCATTCGCGGCGCAGGACGGGACCACCTGCGAGGGCGAGGAGGCGGATAGGTCGAAGCCGGTTTTGGCCATGTCGGCGGCCTCATCAGGAAGCGTGCAGGACCACGTCAGCCAGCCCCGCCCCGGCATCACGTACAACAACTACATGCCGAACGCCAAGGGCCCCATCATCGGCGAGCGGCAGCACTTCACCCAGAACAACGCCGACGGCGTCGACCCCACGCTGTTCGCCCAGCTCGCTGGGTGCGTCGGCCAGGACACCACCATTCTGGGCATGGCCGAGACGGACCGCGGGGAGCTGGAGCGTGTCGCCCAGGACCTCCACGCCGAGGCGACCTCCGAGGACCCTGAACCGGGCCGACTGCGCCAGTTCGCCACCCAGGTCAAGGACGAGCTCTTGGAGGCCGGCACCACCATTGCGCGGCCACGACGGGCGTACAGATGGCCGACCAGGCCCTCGCTGCGCTGATGCAGTAGCTCTTCTGGCGACCACGGGCCCCCGGGGGTCGGGCATTGCGCCGGGGTCCGTGGTGTTGCGGCGCTTCAGTTGTTGGGGTGCTCCGGGTCGGTGGCTTGCGCTTCGGCGAAGGTGCTGTAGTCGGTGGAGCGGTTGAGCAGGGTGAAGTCCATGTCACCGGCGGTGAACCGGCTCGTGTAGTAGCGCCCGGCAGCGGACTTGGGCTTCAGGCCGGTGACCGCGATCCGGCAGGCTCCTTCGTGCTGAGGGCTTCGGGACTGGTGTTCCACTCGGGGCGTGTTGTCGTACAGGAGTCCGATCTCGGCACTGCCCGAGTTCTCAGGAGCGCTGATCGTTGCGTTCCTCGACCGCCCGGTGCTCTCCTTCGTGCGGAGCGTGGCGTGCAGGCTCCAGAAGGTCTGCTCGATCGTCATGTACGTCGTGATCGGCCCCCGGTTGCCACCCTCGGGTATGTGGCTCTCCGCACTTGGCGACAACACCACGCGCCATGTGCCGGTGACCCAGGCGCGCCCAGTGAAGCGGTGGATGACTGGCCAGTGCCAGGCCCATTTGTCGAAGACGACGGTGCCGTAGCCCACGAGGGCCGGAATGTACGCGAAGAGGTACCGGAAATCGGACGGGTACAGGCCCAGGACGAGCAGGACGACCGTGTAGAGGGTAGCGGCGACGGTGGCGCCGGTGCGGATGGTCGTGGCTGTGCCCATGTCAGTCTCCGTAGCCGAGGTAGTGCAAGGCGGCCTCGATCAGCTCGCGGCCGTCCTTGTCCGTCCACTTCTGGTCTTTGCCCTCACCGAAGACTTTCTTCACCCCGTTTCTCGACGCACCGGTCCCGGTCCTCTTCTTTGACTGGTCGTGCGGTCGGCCGCCGGTGCGCTCATGTGGGCATCGGCGGGACCCTGTCGGGATGCGGCAGTTTGACTGGCGGCCCCCCATGGCCGCCGTGCTCCATATGGTTCCCCTGCTTCTCGTTCTTCTGCTCGCTCTGATCCTTTTCGGTGCCGGTTTCGCGGTGAAGATCCTCTGGTGGGTTGCGATCGCCGTGCTGGCGCCGTGGCTGATCGGGTTCGTTGCCTGTCCCAAGGGCAGCAGCGGTCGCTGGTATCGCTGGTAGCCGGACAGGTACTTCGCCGTATGCCGGTGGCCCACCCCGCGGGGTGGGCCACCGGCATGTCTGTTCAGGCCTGTTCGCCCGTCCTGACACAGGAGAACGGGCGGGCCGCCACCGGCTGGTGGCCATGGCTGCCCCGAGAGGATTCCGTAGGCCGGAGGCCGAGCGCCCACCCGCCTGCTTGCCAGGCCCGCCGCGGAGACCGGCGTCCTGTGGGAGACGGCCCGCGATGCCCACCTCGCGTACGAGCGGCCCCGTGTCGCCTGACTCATCCGGACGCCGCTCGCGCGTCGCGTCGTCACCGCACTACAACGGCGACGTCTCGGGGCGCCTTTGCACTCGCCGTACTCGGCGTCTCTGCCCATGCGGCGAGGTGCGGTGCCGGACGTCGCGGGTGGGCAGTTTCCGCAAGACGCGCGCTAGTTGCCGTTTTCGGCCGTCGGGTCCCACAGGCCGCCGGCTTCGCCGCGGGCGAGGTGGTCGGCGTACACGCCGACCTTCCCGGTGATGACGGATCGGCACTCCTCCAGTGCCCGGAGCCGCGCGTCGACGCGCTGCCGGTGGGCTTCGAGCAGGCTCAGGCGTTCCCTCTCGTTGCCCGGTCCCCGGCGCACCAGTTCGGCGAAGTGCTTGAGGTCGGCGAGCGGCATGTCGGATTCGCGAAGCTTGACGCAGATCAGCAGCCAGTCGACATCGGAGGCGGCGTAGCGCCGCCTGCCGCCCGACGTGCGCCGGACCGGCCCGACGAGGAGGCCCTCGCGCTCGTAGAAGCGCAGGGCGTGCACGCTCAGCCCCGTCCGTTCGGCCACCTCGCCGATGCTCAGCGACCCCGCGTCGGCGCCGGCGGTCGTTGTCATGGCGTTCGCTCCCGGACTTGATCTAGACCTCACTCTCGATCGTAGCGTCAGGGGCATGACCATGAACGATCAGCACCCACTCGGTTCGCCCTTCTCGGCCGCCACCCGCGCCAAGGACGTCGTGGCCGGCCGCGACCTCTCCCGCACGACCGCCGTAGTGAGCGGCGGCTATTCCGGCCTCGGCCTGGAAACCACCCGGGCATTGGCGGCCGCGGGGGCGCGGGTCGTCGTACCGGCCCGCCGGCCGCACGTCGCCCGCGCCGCCCTCCAGGGGGTGGGGGGCTGCGAGGTCGTCCCCATGGACCTGGCCGACCTCGGCAGCGTCCGCTCAGCCGCTGCGCACATCAGGGACTCCCTCGGCCGGCTCGACCTGCTGATGGCCGTGGCCGGGGTCATGGCCACCCCGGAGCGGCGCGTCGGCCCCGGCTGGGAAGGCCACCTCGCCGCCAACCACTTCGGGCACTTCACCCTCGCCTGCGAGCTCTACCCGCTCCTGGCCGCCGCGGGCGGCGCGAGGGTCGTCGTCAACAGCTCCGCCGGACACGCCCTGACCGACATCCGTCGGCACGACCCGCACTTCCGCACCGGCTACGACAAGTGGCTGGCCTACGGCCAGTCCAAGACCGCCAACGCCCTGTTCGCCGTACACCTCGATACCATCGGGCGCGACGACGGCGTCCGCGCGTTCGCCCTCCACCCAGGCAAGATCATCACCGGTCTCCAGCGCGAGATGTCCCTCCGGGAACAGATCGACCGCGGCTGGGTGGACGAGCACGGCAACGTGATCGGCGCCGGTTTCAAGACCCCGTCCCAGGGCGCGGCCACCGGGCTGTGGGCCGCCACAACACCGCTCCTCGACGGCCGAGGCGGGCTCTACCTGGAGGACTGCGACGTCGCCCGCGCCACAGCTCCCGACGCCCCCATGGACGATGGCGGTGTCCGCCCGTACGCCGTCGACCCCGAGGGGGCGGCCCGGCTCTGGGACCTCTCCGTGGCGGCCACAGGCGCGGTGCCTCTCTCCCGGTGAACCCGCGCGTCCACCCCGTCCTGGCCGCCGGCGCCATCGTCTCCGCCGCCGCGCCGTCGGCGGCGGCGCACGAGGGCGACCGCCACCACCAGCAGGGGCCTCGGCTGGAGATCAGCCGGGTCCAGAGCGGCCCGCGCATCGGCGGTAGTCCGGCCCGTAGGGGGTTTCGTCACGCGGGTGACGGGTTTCGTGACGTGCGTGCGGTGTTGTCCTCCGGCAGTGCTTCCGGGGATTTTCGTGTGCGGTAGGCGCTGGAGCGGCAGTTGGGAGAGCAGTAGCGGGCCGGTCGGCCGGTGGATCCTGGGGTCCGTGCGGGCAGGCTCCCACCGCAGAGCGGGCACGAGGGTGCGGGGCCGGGCCGGGCGGCTTCCCAAACGGGGGCGGGGGCGGGGCAGGCGGTGGCGGGCATGCCGAATGGTGGGTGGCTCCCTGTCGCTCGGCGACGACGCCTGCTTCGAAGCGGCTGCGAGCACCGCACGGGCGCCGCACGGGCGGGCCGGGAGCAGGGCCGGGGCCCGGTCCACGATGATCAGCTGAGGCAGTACCTCGGGCAGGGTGCGGACCTGGGCGCCTGCGGCGACGAGGTGTTCGGCGTGGGTGCGGGTGGGCTCGTCGAGGCGGGTGGCGTGCTGACAGAGGCCGTGAACGCGGATGCCGCGCTGGAAGAGGGCGAGGTCGCGGGGGAGTGCTTCGCGCAGTGCGGCAGGTGGGAAGGCGCCACCGTCTTCGGACACCAGGACCTCGCTGCGGCAGGAGACGACGACGTCGGTGAGCAGCGTGCGGACGGCGGACGTGTCGGGCAGGCGGTCGGTGGTGCCCTGCGGGAAGGCGTGCTGGCGGGCCGGGAGGTAGACAGGCGCGAGGGCCGCGAGCCCGTCGTGCTGCTCTCGGATCCGCCGGCGCTGGATGCGCAGGGCTTCTTCCCGGGCGCGGAGGGCGGCGTCGCGATCGGAGAGCAGGTGGCCCGGTGGCGGGCTGCGGGCTCACCGGCTGCCAGCGCACGCCGGGATCCCCGGGGGCGGCGGGGACTTCTTGGAGGAGGCAGGCATCGAGGAGCGAGTTCAGCGTCCGGTGGCTCTCGTGCTCGATGATTCCCGTCTCGGCGGCAGCCGTCGACGGGGCGGCGGGGGTGAGGCTTTCGTGGACGGCGGTCCAGCGGTAGAGCAGGACTCCGCGCCGCCCAGTTCGGATATGCCTGCTGCCCCGCCGTGACCTGGCGCAGTGCCCATGGAATCCCTCCTCAAAGTGCATGGCACACAGATGATGCCCCGGGGGTCTGCCGCGGTCGGCGCCGGGTCGGCACAGTGGTGATCACAGTCGGCGCAAGCGGCCGGCGACCAGAGCACGACCCCGGCGGACCGACCGCTGCCGGACTGCACACCAGGAGTCGACGCACATGCGGGGAAACACGGCCCGGGCCCGGGTGGCCCTCGTACCGGCCGCGGGCATCGGAGGGGGCGGTTCCGCCCCCTCCGCCGCTTCGGACGGGACCGGCGCCGGACACCGCGTCAGTGCAGACGCGGAACTTCCCGGGTGGCTCGACCCGGGCAAGGTCTGCCCCGTGACGACCGCGTGGGGCGACAAGAACTGCCCGCCCCGGCAGTACTAACGCGGTGCGGTCCGCCTCGTTAGCGGACCGTTAGCGCCCCCCGACAGAGTCCCCCATCTCACCTCCTGCCTAGGAAAGGCACCGACCTTGCCACGCTCCGACGTTCTTCACCCACGCACCAAAACGCTCACCACGCTGATGGCGATGGCTGCGCTCGTCGGCCTGCTGATCGGACTGCCGGCGTCGCCGGCCGAAGCGGACACGCCCAACGCCCACACCATCGCGACCTACAACTCGCAAGGCGCCCGCTGGTCGGACGTCCGGCAGCTCAGCGACGAGAACGACATCGTCGCCGTCCAGGAGGCGGGGTCGGAACCGAGTCTGTACGGCATGGTGTTCCAGCAGTCCTACAACCGCAGCGGCTACATCGTCCGCCTGTATCGCTGGGGCAGCCGCTTCGTGTACTGGATGAGTCCGCTGGGAGACACCCGGGTCAACCTCGCCATGGTCACGCACACCATGGCCCACGAGGTCTACGTCGCCCCGCCCGGCCGGGCCGGCGCCCGCCCCGCGCTGGGTCTGCGGATGGACGACGACATCTACTACAACGTGCACGCGCTGGCTTCGGGAGCGCACAACGAAGCAGAGGAGCTGGTACGCCAGGTCCGCAACCAAGCGACCGCGGCGGGCCGCGCGTGGACCGTCATGGGCGACTTCAACCGTGACCCGGACCAGGGCATGCACAATCTCGCCGCGGGTCTGGGCGCTCAGGTCTACCACACTGGCCTTGCGACCCAACAGAGCGGCGGCGAACTCGACTACATGATCTCGTCGCGCGCGCTGGGGAACTACCGCGGGGTACGTATGGGCGGCCGCGGCTCCGACCACTACCCGGTCTACTTCCGCACGCAGTTGGTGGCGAACGGGTCCGTGGTCGAGCTGACCAGCGACAGCGACCACGACAAGTACCTCACGTTCGAACGCGGGAGCAACGCCAACGGCACGCACCTGGTCTCCGGCACCTGGAGCCCCATGAAATCCCAGTGGAAGCTGCGCAGCATTCCCGGCGGCGGCAAGTATGACTTCAACTTCGTCAACAGGTCGACCGGCAAGTGCATCGACGTCGACAACGGCCGCTGGGCGAAGAGCGGCGACGCCCTCAACGAATGGGACTGCGAGGGCCAAAGCTCCCAGGTCTTCTCCATCTACTACTGGGGCGAGGAGCCGGGGGCCTGGATGATCAAGCAGAACAACACCGAGTTGTGCGTGAACACCACGGCCACCAAAACCAAGGTGCTCAGCCTGATGCCGTGTGCTCACGCCACCCCCAACCAGCGCTTCGTGCCGCACTTCTACGGCTAGGTCATCCACTTGCAGGATCGGCCGTCGCCAGGTCAAGCCGAATCCCGGACGACCAGCCGCGGCTCGAACGGCACCGGCGTGGCGGCTTCCACCGCGGTCCCGACCGCCACGGGAGCCGCCACGGCGGCGAGCAGGAGCCGGACCGTCTCCGCCGCCATGTCCTCCACCGGTCGGCGTACGGTCGTCCGCGGGCGGCAGCACAGGGCGGCGCTGGAGTCGTCGAAGGCGCGACCAGACCCGGCGCGGTCGCCGCGGACAAGGCCTACTCATCAGCCGCGACGCCGATCCCTACGAGGAACGGAACACGGTCGAGCGTCTGAGCAACAAGCTGAAGGCCTGGCGAGGCATCGCCACCCGCTACTGATCACGACATCACACACGCCCTGGTCTGGTTCGAGGGTGTCTCTCCGCTATCTGTCGGAGTCACCCCTCGTCGGGCCATGGATTGTCTGGTGGCGTGCTGCTGACGGGAGGGCGTCCGGTGGCGTGGCACTCCTCTGAGGGGAGCGAGTCCCATTCCGTCCAGGCGCCGTCGCGCGGCACCATGAACAGCGGACGCGATCGGAGGGCCTCTCCGACCATCTGCGCGCGCATGACGATCCCGGAATCATCCGGTGCTGCGTAGCCCTCGGGGGTGATGCGAAACTGCACGTCATTCGCCTCGGCGTACGCAATCGCGTCGCTCTCCAGCTCCGCCAAGTCTCTCCCGACCAGCGGGAGTCCGTCGTACGAGACCTGGGGGCCTTGCACGGCGTCGGCGGCGATGCAGAACAGCCCCGCCGCTTCGCTCACGTAGGCCGTGGCGGCAGGCGGCGAAGGGGCGACCTCTGGCCGGTGGATCTCGATCTTCGAGGTCGGCGAGAAGACCGAGTACTGCCGAGGACAGTCGCTGACCTCCGTCCGGCCGAGTATCCCAGCCGCCTCGACCACTTCGCTGACGGTCATGCCGAACCGGAACGGCCCTACGCCGACGGCCGGCGCATAGGACCACTCGTCCCGTTCGGCGGCTCCGACATCGGCTCGGTTCTCGAACGCCACAGTCGCCCCTCCAGAGCCTGAGAACGAACCGCCGCCCATAGCCTGCGACCTGGTCTGCGGTTCGACGGCCCATTGCCGCCTGTTCACGACAGCGTCGCATCCCGCACTGACAGCCCGGTCAGCCCGTGGCGGGCGCAGGCCAGGCCAGGCGCGGTGCGCAGCGCCCAGAAGGTATGGGTGTGGCTTTCTGGGGGTGCCTCCCGCGGCTCGTACTGCTTGGCCGCCCGTGTCCTCTGGAGCGCTGTGAGCCGGATACGGGCAGGGACTGGTTGTGGCAAGACCCATCACCCCTGCCTGGTGACGGACAAGGAGGGCCGCGTGTCGCTGTCGCGGCGGATCCCCAACGACGAGCCGGAGATCCTCAAGGTGAGCGGGGATGCCCTCGCCCTGGCCGACGGGGACACCCGTGACATGGTCCATGGACATGACGGGCGGCGAGCCCGGGCTTCTCATCGCGTTGCTGCTCAATCACGGCCAGGAACTCGTCTATCTGCCCGGTATCGCGGTCAACCCCGCCAGTGACCGCCATCGCGGTGCGGGAAGACGGACGCCCGGAACGCCTGGGCGACGCCGGCATCGGGTACCGGCTGCTGACCGATCGCGTACTCTCCTCGGCCGGCAGGAAGGCGATGATGAGGTCGCAGCCCTGTTTGCGGAGGTGCGTAGGAATCCGTACGACCTCTGTCGCAGGCGCTCATCGCATCAGGTGGCCGCCACGGCGTGCGCCTTCGTTGAAGTGCCGGCGGGCGAGGCGGGAAGGGAAACGCCCACCCGATGTCCCCGCTCCTGAGCGAGTCCGGCCTCGGCGACGGGGCGGGCCGGGAGCGCGTGATGGCATTCCGGCAGGTCCGGGCGGGTGGCCCCTTCAGGCTGACGGGCGCTTCGCGCGGGCGGTGAGACGCTCCCAGTTGCGGTGGCCGATGTCGGCCTTCTGCTCGGCGGTGAAGGGCGAGGCCTCCAGGAAGGAGCGGGCTTGGCCGTTGCTGGTGTCGACGTAGGGGAAGCCGTCGGGGCGGAAGCCGTACGTGAAGGGATAGTCGGTGGAGTACAGCATCCGGTCGGTGCCCATCACTTCGGCGGTCCAGCGCAGGTAGCGGGGGCTGTTGGTACCGCTGCCGGCGACCCAGAAGTTCTGCTTGAAGTAGTCGGCGAGGGGTTGGCGCAGGCGGCCCGCCTTGCCGAAGAAGCCGGTGTGGTCGAGGTAGAACATCACGACCTCGCCCCAGTGTCCGGCGATCACCTGCAGGTCGGGGAACCGGTCGAAGACTCCGGAGAAGATCATGCGCAGGTACTGGACGCCGAGGTCGTAGTACCAGCCGAGGCCGGCTCCTGCCAGCACGGGCCCCATGGGATCGGGGAGGTCGGAGTAGTAGGCGTCGACGACGGGCTGGACCGGCGTCTGCGGGTGGAAGTGCAGCGGCACTCTCAGCCGCTCGGCCATCGCGTACAGCTCGTCGTTGTCGCGGTGGTCGGCCAGCTTGTCCCCGGTGCGGCCGTAGAGCATGGCGCCGGGGAAGCCCAGCTCGATCACCGCACGCTCCAGCTCGGCCGCGGCCGCGGCCGGTGACTGGGTGGGGATGGCGGCGAACGCCTGGAAGCGGTCGGGCCGGAATGCGACGATCCCGGCGAGCTGGTCATTGGCCTCGCGGGCCACCGCTACGGCGTCGGCCCCCGGCAGGTCCTGCACGCCCGGTGACGACAGAGACAGCACGGCCACGTCGATGCCCTGATCATCCATGTGGGCCAGGCGCCGCGCACCGACCTCACGCAGATTCCTTGCGGTCGGGCTCTCCCCGAAGCCACGCGAGAAGACCTGCGGTAACCCAGCCCTCTGGTACGCCTCGTAGACGGCCGGCACGACGACAGTCTCTTCCACCCCGATGATCCGCAAACGCCCGGACATGACAGCTCTCCTCGCACTGACGTTTCCAATGGAACCATTCAAACGTTACCAGCGATACTAGCGACGCTAACATCAAGGAGGTATCGGTGATACCAGCGCGGTTTCGGTGGCGCTATCGTTGATCCATGCCAGTTGAACCGACCCCGACCCCGACACGGCGCGCCACGTCGCCCGGCCCGACCGCGCGTGAGCAGACGCGCTGCCGGATCGTCGACGCGGCGATGGCCCTGCTGGAGAGCGGCGGCCGGGACGCGGTCACCACCCGGGCGGTCGCCGACGCCGCCGGACTGCAGCCGCCGGCCATCTACCGGCTGTTCGGCGACAAGGACGGCCTGCTGGATGCCGTGGCCGAGAGCGGCTTCACCCGATTCCTGGCGGCCAAACAGCAGGCCGATCCCGCCCCGCACGACCCGGTCGGGGAACTGTGCAACGGCTGGGACACCGTGGTCGGATTCGGACTGGCCAACCCCGCACTGTACGCACTGATGTACGGCGAGCCCCCCCGGTCCACCACGGCCTTCCAGACCGGGCTCGAACACCTCATGGACCGAATCCGCCGCATCGCCGCGGCAGGGCTCTTGCGTGTGGACGAGCATCTCGCCGCCCAGATCGTCCACGCCACCGCCAGCGGCGCCATCTTGACCTGGCTGTCGATGCCCGAGCCCCAGCGAGACCCCGCGCTCCTCGTCACGCTGCGCGAATCCATGGTGGCCACCATCACCACCCGCGAACCCGCCGTGCACGAACCAGGACTGGCCGGCGCCGCCCGCGCCCTGCGTGCCGCGCTGCCCGGCCAGAAAGTCCTCGGGCGAGCCGAACAGCAGCTCCTGGCGGAATGGCTCCAGCGGCTGTCCGCATAGTCCCCTGGCAGGAGCGGGCGCGACTCGAGCCGATGGGCCTGGGCCTACGGGCCGTCCAGCCCCGGGCGCAAGACATCGGCGTAGATCCGGGCCCACACGCCTGGCTCGCCGATGCGGCGTTCGACCGTGTTGCGTCGGCGGTACTGCTCACGGTCGAAGGCGGGCCGGCGGCCGTCGGCGGTCGGGGCGTTGGTCGTCGGGCTGGGCGATCGTTGCTTTGATTCCGCGTCTGCGCAGGTAGATGCGGTTCGCGCGGCTGGAGTACGCCTCGTTGCCGCGGGCCCGGTCGGGTCGCGTGTGGGGGTGTCCGGGCCCGGTGCGGGCCATGTTCAGGGGTCTGCATGAGCGGGATGAGCATCGGGCTGTCCCCGCGCCGGCCGCCCTCTTCGTCCGCACGTGCGCCGCCCCCTTTTCGGGATGGTCGTTCGGGGGGAGCGTGCCGGCGCCGGCCGCGTGCTGGTGGGCCCGGCGGTAGACCGGCCGGACGCTGGAGGCCGCGGCCGCCGAGATGGCCGCCCGGCTCCAGGCCGGAATCCGGGAACGAGCCGCCGCCCGCCGCCCCACGCCTCAACCCGCCCCGGCCCCGCCGCCGGGAGCCCGTCAGCCTGTCCAGCCGGCGCCGGGCCGGACCCCACCCACCGGAAGAGTCGCATGACCGCCACACCGTCGCCGGACCCGAGGACCGAAGCCGTCGCCGCCCGGCTGAAGACAGCTGCCCAGGAACGCGCCGCCACGTACGGTCCGGCGCCGGACTGGACGTCGATCTGGAAACGGTCCCGGAAGTCGAAACCCATCAAGGCGAGGTAGGCGGAGATGGCCAAGCAGCACAAGCGGCTCAAGGCAGCCGGGGTACGCCGCTTCTACGGCGCCCAAGCGCGCCGGCCCCGGCCCCGGCAGAACCGCATCGGCAGCGCCGCCGCGCGCCGCGACGCCCGCGCCCTGTCCCGGATGCGGCACTCGAACGCCTGGCTGTGGCGACGACGCCGGGCACCGTCCACCGAGTGGACCGCCCGGTACCGAGCGGGTGGAGCTCATCGAGTGGAATCCCCCCAGTGGACTCCACCCGGTGGGCGCCACTCCACTCAGTGGACTCCGCAGAGTCGGCCTCCGCCAACTTGAAGTAGCAGGTCAAAGGGCTGGTGTGCCTCGCGCTCGGGGGACTCGTACAGCTCATGGGCGACTGTCTGCGCAGTAGATCATTCGTCAGGAGTTGCTCTCGTTAGAGGAGGCACCGACGGCGGGGACGAGCAATGCTCAGGACCTGTGGACCGGCTCGGGAGGACGGGCCTTCCCGGGTGATTGATCGATGGGCCACCGAGCAAGACCGGTGTTCGCAGCGCCGGCCGGGAAGGCACATCCGTCCTCAGCGTAGTGAACGATGACGGCACCACCGCCAAGGGCTCCTCCTTGATTGACGAGATCGTCCGAGAGGGCGCGCGGCGGCAACGGACGCCGTCTGGTGGTGCGCAACGGCTTCCACCAGCCCCGGCAGGTCACCACCGCGGCCGGCGTGGTCGAGGTGAAGGCGCCACGGGTGAACGACAAGCGCGTCGACGAGGCCACGGGCGAGCGCGAGCGGTTCTCCTCCGCGATCCTGCCGCCGTGGTGCCGCAAGTCCCCGAAGACCAGCGAGGTGCTGCCGCTGCTCTACCTGCACGGCCTGTCCTCCGGCGACTTCGTGCCCGCCCTGGAGCAGTTCCTCGGCAGCTCGGCGGGTCTGTCACCGGCGACGGTCACCCGGCTGACCCAGCAGTGGCAGGCCGACCACCAAGTGTTCGGCGAGCGAGATCTGTTCGGCAGCGACTGTGTCTACGCATGGGCCGACGGCATCCACCTGCGCATACGCCGGCAGCAGGCGAAGTCGTGCGTGCTCGTGCTGATGGGTGTGCGCGCGGACGGCACCAAGGAGCTGATCGCCACGAGCGACGGCTACCGCGAATCAGCCGGCTCCTGGGCCGACCTGCTGCGCGACTGCCGGCGGCGAGGGATGCGCGCTCCCGTCCTGGCGGTCGGCGACGGCGCGCTCGGTTTCTGGAAGGCCCTGGCTGAGGTGTTCCCCGAGACCTGCCATCAGAGGTGCTGGGTTCACGAGATCGCAAATGTGCTCGACAGCCTCCCGAAGTCCGCCCAGCCGGGCGCGAAGAAGGCCCTGCAAGAGATATACAACGCCGAGGACGGCGACCATGCGCTCGTGGCGGTCGCGGCGTTTGAGAAAATCTACGGCGCGAAGTGGCCCAAGGCGGTCAAGAAGATCACCGATGACGTGGACGAACTGCTGGCGTACTACGACTTCCCCGCCCACGCACTGGATCCATCTGCGCACGACGAACCCCATCGAGTCCACGTTCGCCACCGTCCGGCTGCGCACGAAGGTCACCAAGGGCGCCGGCAGCGCGGCCGCCGCCTTGGCCATGGTGTTCAAGCTCGTCGAGTCGCCCCAGCAGCGGTGCCGGGCCGTGAACGCACCCCACCTCCTCGCCCTCGTCCGCTCCGGGGCCCGCTTCGAACGCGGCCGACTCGTCGAACGGCCGCAGACGACCGCAGCGTGAATAGGGTGGCAGACCTGCCCCGAAGTTCGAGATCATCCGACCATGTCGACTAGCGCGCCAGGACAGGACCTTCCGGTCGGCTTCGGGTTCCAGCCGTATCGCGGCGACGAAGACCACGGCCCCATGGCCACGGTGCGGCTGGGTTGTGCTGAACGGGACCAGGTCGACTCCCATTCGATTGTGGAAGGACTCCCGACAGCGACCGAGATCGCCGAAGCCTCTGCCAGGCTGGAGGAGCCGTCCAAGAACCAGATCCTGGTGGTGCACGACGGGAGCGTCGTCGGCTACTCGACGATCCGATGGTGGCAAGAGCGGGACGACACGCACCTGTACCTGCACCGCGGCTACCTCTTGCCCGAGCACCGCCGCCAGGGCATCGGCTCAGCCATGCTGAGCTGGGCCGAAGAACGGATCCGCCAGCTCGTCAAACAGCATGGAACGGCGCGGACAGCAGTGATCGGCGCGAACGCCATGGCCTCCGAGCACGACGCCACGGAGCTTCTGCTCGCAGCCGGCTACCGACGTGTCTTCAGCCTGGTCGAGCTGGAGCTGGGCGATCTGCAGCAGTTGCCCGAGCGGGGCATCGAACTGCCGGCCGGGATACGGACGGGACCGATCGAGTCAAGCCACTACCGCGCAGCATGGAGGACGGTCGTCGATTCGTATGCGGACACCGGTTTCACTCAGAAATGGCCATTCCAGGACTTCGTCGACACCGCCGACCCGGCATGCTGGAGAGCTGCATGGAACGGCCAGGACATGGTCGGCGTCGCCCTCTGCTGCATCCGCCGTCACGACCACACCGTAGGCGAGGTCGAAGAGCTGAGTGTCCGGACGGACCAGCAACGCATCGGAATCGGCCGGGCCCTGCTGCTGGACGGGCTGCGGAGCCTTCGCGGACAGGGTGCAACTACCGCTCGGCTGTTCACGGGCACGTCAAACCCGCACCGCTCCTACGATCTTTACGAGAGTGTGGGGTTCCGGCGGCAGAACGAGTACGTCCGTTACCGCAAGCCGCTTGCTTGACCGACCGGTCATTGGGCGGTCCGATCAGTCCACAGGATTTGACAATACCTCCGGAAGGGGGCTGGAGGGGTGCACTAGGCGGGGGACCGGTGGTGTGCATCCCTGGAGCTGGTGACTTGCATTCGCACAGGTCGGATGTCATGGGCAAGCCCTCTTCGCAAAACGACACCTCTAATTCGCTAGCAATTACCGGTCGGTGCCGTGGTGACCCCTACGACACCTCCGACCGTGCGAGGTCTTTGCGCACCGCCCTGTCCGGAAACGGCCGTTGCTCCCGACCCTGCCGCCCCGGCTCCGCTCCGGGAGAAGCCCCTACCGGCCCTGCTGTTCCGTGCCGTGGGCTGCTTCGTGCTGGTCTGGGCGGGGACGGCCCTGCCGTGGAACGACATCCACAGTTGCGGCGGAACGGCGCCGCGCCCCCGGTGGGGAGGCTGCCCCGACCTGGATCCCGTTCGCGCTGTTGAACGCCGTCCTGATGGCGGTGGCGGCCTGGATCTGACCCATCGGGTACCAGTGGGGCGGGCGCGGCATCACGTACAACGTGCTGCTCCTGGGCGCGGGCTGCTGGGCCCTGTAGCGGTGGGTGTCGAGGCGGGAACGCTGATCGCAACCACAGTCGTCGCATTCACCCGAGTGGAGTAATCGGCCGATGGCCCGGCGGGTGGATCTGCGCCGAATGGGCGACGATGATCTCATCGTCCGGCGTACGGAGACCTCCCCGCCGATTTCATCCACGTGCGGTCGATCCGGGCGTGCGGAATACGGCACCCCGGCATTTTCGCCCGCATGGGAAACCCCTACCCGTATTCGGGGTGTTCCATGAAACCAAAGCCTTTCGCAACCACGGCTGCGCTCGTGTGCGGCCTTGCCATAATGGGACCGGTATCGGCAGCCTCCCCCCACGCACGCGCCGCTTCGGCCCCTGCCTCCGAGGAGAAATCTCCCACCTGTCCCTCGTCCAACGCTCCGCCCGGAACGGGCTCACGGATATCCGCCGCCGACGCTGCCGAGATGGTCCGTATTCACAACGACGCGCGCCGGGCAGCCGTCCAGAAGTACAGCCCCAGCTCCTCCGTGGTTTCTGTCACATGGAACCCCAAGCTTGCCTGTGACGCGCAGGCGTGGGCCGATGACCCTGCATCCAGCCAGGGCGGCGGACTGCACCACAGCAGCCGTGACACCAACGGCAACGAGGGTGAAAACCTTTTCAATGCCTTCCCTGGCCCGGCGCGGCCGCTGATGGCACTGGACCCCTCCGTGAGTTTCAGCTGGACGGCGGAGAAGCCCAAATTCGACGCCGACAACAATGCCCCGATCAACAGCAGTGCGTCCGCGGGCACCAATTACCGTGCGTGGGGTCATTACTCCCAGATGATATGGATGTCTCCCGCGTCAGTGACCACGGCAGTCGGTTGCGGCGTGAAAGAGGGCGTGCCCGTGGCGGGCAGTACGGGCTGGATTCTGGTGTGCCGGTACGCCGCGGCAGGCAATATCAACGGGCAGCGGGCCGTCGCCCCGGCTGCGGCACCAGCCGCGGGCTGTGACCCGGCCGCTGTCAACCGGGCGCCGACCGCCGGCACGGAAGCCCAGGCGAGGGCTGCCGTGATCTGCCTGATCAACGCGCAGCGCACACAGCGCGGGCTGCCCGCCCTCACCGTCAACCAGCCGCTGACCAACGCGGCCCAGCAGCATGCCGCCGCATCCGTGCAGCTGAAGTGGTGGGGGCCGGGCAAGGACTCCCACCGCAACCCCCAGACCGGCTCGACACCGCAGAGCCGCATCCAGGCGGCCGCATACTGCCCGAACCCCCGGTCGTGGGAGTTCAGTGAGATCACGTACACCGGCTGGGCCGGATCGGGAACCCCGCAGGCCGCCGTCAACTGGTGGATGAACAGCCCCGGCCATCGCGCCATCATCCTCAAGCCGTCCCTGCGCGACATCGGCGCGGCGGCCCTGCCCGGAGCGGCGGACCCGGCTGGCGCATCGTCGTCCAACACCGGCACCTACGTCGTGGACTTCGGACGCTGCCAGCAGTGATTCCCCGCGGGAGCTTGGCAACCGGCCGCGCCGGACGTCGCCTTGGTGACCCGGGCGCCGTCCCGTCGCTCCGGCCGGTCCCCTGCTTCCGCGGCCGTCCGGCGCACTGCGACCCGCAGCTCGGGCGGCTGGACCCGTACGGCGGCACGCGCGGCCTGGGCCGCCAGATCGCGGGGGGCCACCCGCTGGTGCCGGGCTGACCGGCTCGACCTCGCGGACGTCGGCGGCGTCATCGTCGCCCGCGGGGGCGAGCTCACCCTGCGCAGCCCGCTGGGCGACGCCCTCGCCGTCGCCGCCCGCGCTGTCGCTGAGGGAGAGGGCAGTTGCGGTGTCCGTGGTTCGGTGAGCTGGGGTGTTGCAGGTAGCGCCTCGGTCTAAAGGACCGAGGCGCGTTCTTGTGTTCTGGGATGTGTTTGTGCAGGTCAGCGGGGTGTTCGGCGGGTCGGGATGCGAGTTCTTGGCTGGTGCGTGGTTTCGGCGTGGTGGTCGAGGTGGATGGCGTCGAGTGCGGGTGATGTGTTCGGTGCCGTCACTGATGGCGGTGATGGCGGCTTGTCGGATGAGTCTGGTGAGGCTTCCGATGCGGCCGACGGTGCGTTGGTGGAGATACACCGCGTGGCGGGGGAGGGTGTCGGGTTTGTGGTGGTGGAGGTCGAGGGCGTTTTCGAGGTCGGTGATGACGTCGGTGAAGCCTGAATATTCGCAGGTCAGGAGGGTGTGAACGGCCTGGACGATCCGGCTGATGCGGTTGGTGGTAGGCGCGGTCCGCGAGGATGAGGATCTGGCGGGTGAGGCAGGCTTGGACGATGCCGTGGGCTCGGGCCGCGGTCAGGTCGTGGGTGCGGCCGGGCAGAGCGCGGGAGAATCACAGGGGTGTGCCGTCCGGCCGTGCGATGGCCTGCACGTTCATCCCGTGGCGGCGGTGCTTCATCGAGTAGTACGGCTCGTCCGCGCGGACGCGGTCGGTGCCGACGAGGGTGCCGTCAACGATGACGAAGTCGCCCTCACCCAGCCCGACGAGAGCCTCGTGCAGGCCGGGCGCCCACGCCGCCAGGACGTCCAGGGTCTCGTCGACGTACCGCCAGGCCGTCGCCGTGGAGACCCCGAAACCCACCGCGAGCTGCGGGAACATCTCGTTCTTCCGTAGATGCGCCAGGGCCAGGAGGGCCTGCTTGAAGCAACCCACGCGCCGCCATGGAGATTTCAGCTCCTGCCGACGGGCATGGATCAGCCAGGAGACATGCTCGACCAGCTCATGCGGGACATCGAGCGTGGAAGAAAACGGAACCAACAGGGCCCCTCGGACGCCGGTGTGTTGAGTGAAGTCACCACGCCAACGACCAGGGGCCCTGCCCTTTCACCACCGACCTGCCTGACCAGCACCTTCACTCCGTCAGAGGCGGGATGAAAAGGGTTCATTGACCAATCCGCTTTGGATCGCATTAATCATTGAATCGTGCGCGAAATGTAAAATCCTGCCGACTTGCGATCAGGCTTGCGGAGTGCTGCTCTGGAATAGGCAGGGGGTAAAGGGCTAAATGATCCGGGCCCGAATGGGTGGCGTTCAGCCGAAGTAGGGGGACGACGCGTCGTGTGACGACGGGATGCCCCGCGCTGCGACCCGCTATCGGAGGTTCACGATGACACAGGTCTCGTCTGCCCGCATTCCACTACGCCAGATCATGGCCGTGCTCTTGACGGCCGCCCTGACGCTCTCCCTCTCGGTGGTGCTCACCGTCACCTCGACGAAAGAAGCAGCCGCCTCGTGCTCTGCCAACCGGTTCAACGGAACGTGGCGCTCGTCCGACGCGAGGCTGAAGCGTATCGACGTGTGGCAGGGAGAGGACTGCCACCTGTACGCCAGGGCCTGGGACATCTGCGAGAACGACTCGTCGCATATCTGCAGCTGGGGAAACAGGAGAATGGGAGACAGTCCCGAGCCGAACTTCCAGTTCGTCGGGTACAACTGGAGCAACGCCGATGAGGTGCTGCAGCTGCGGATGCAGGACAGGTCTCACATCTCGGTGTGGGACAGCACCGACTACCACAACGGTAAGAAGGTCAGCTTCACGGTCGCGATGTACAAGAGCAGTTGAGCCCGCGAAGGGCAGCAACTCCGCCCGCGCCGCTACTGGACGAGACCCCCTACCAAGACAGGTGGGGGCCTCGCCGCTCGTCCCCCGCCCCCGACAGGATGTGAACCGCGCCGGGGTGGGCCCCTGTTCGCCGACCGTGCCTACACGGGTGCCGGCTCCTGGGTCACCACCGGACTCAAACGGCCACCGGGCGGCGAGCTCACCTCACCCAGCGCACCGTCAACCGAGCCCTGGCCGCAGCCCGGGCACCGGTCGAACGCGGCATGGCACGGCTGAAGTCCTGGCAGATCTTCCGGAGATCCCGCATCAGTCCCAACCGCATGACCGTCATCACCAAAGCTGTCCTCACCCTGGAGGGGCAACGCTTATGTGGTGGCGGGGGCTACTACGGGATGGGGTTGGTGTCGAGCCAGGTGGTGGGGATGAGTTTTTCGCCGTTGCGCCAGTTGCGATCTCTCGGGTTCGGGACAGTGGTTTGAGAGACAGTGAGTGAACCGTTCCGACTTCTCTGCCGCTCCGTTGTGAGCCATCAGAGAGGATGGGACACGTGCCCAAGAAGATTGATCCCGCGCTTCGTAGCCAGGCTGTGCGTTTGGTGACCCAGCATCGGTCGGAGTATTCCACCGAGCGGGCTGTCCATGTCCAGGTCGCCGAGTCGCTCGGCGTCTCGCGGGAGTCCGTGCGTCGTTGGGTGGCTCAGCCCGAGATCGACACCGGCGTCACCGCTGGCGTGACCAGCGACGAACGCGAGGAACTGCGCAGGCTGCGGGCGGAGAACAAGCGGCTGCGCGAGGTCAACGAGGTGCTGAAGCCGGCGACGATTTTCTTCGCGGGGGAACCCGACCCCCGAAACCGCTGATCGTCGCCTTCGTCGACCAGATGAAGGCAGCCGGTCATGCCGTCGAGTCGATCCTCATCGCCCTGGACACCGCAGGACTGAAGATCGCGGCACGAACCTTACGAGCCTGGTGCACCCCAGCCGTCGGTGCGAGTGCACCCGCGGCCCGCACCATGAGCGACGCCCTGGTCGAGGACACCGTCCGCGAGCTGGCCTTCACCACCAACGGCGCCGGGAAGCGTGTGCTGGCTCCCGAGGGCCTCTATGGCCGGCGCAAAATGCTGGCTCTCATCCGTCGCACCCGCCTGCCTGAGGCCGGGTTCGGAGCCGTCGACCGGGCCATGCGCTCACTCGGCCTGGCCGGCGTCGTGCGCGGGAAGAGACCCAGAACGACAGTGCCGAACCCGGCCGACAGCCGGGCGGTCATCGTGGACTGCTTCTCCCAGAAGATTGTGGGCTGGCACGCTTCCGTGAAACGTGACGTGGAGCTGGTCGACGTGCCACTGCGGATGGCGCTCTGGCGTCGCGGACACGAGGGCACCCCGGTCGGGCGAGACCAGCTCATATGTCACTCGGATGCGGGCTCGCAATATACGAGCGTGCGGTTCACCGAACATCTGAAGCTCAAGGGCATCCACCCCTCGGCCGGAAGCGTCGGCGACGCCTACGACAACGCCCTGATGGAGACCATCAACGGTCTCTACAAGTCCGAATGCATCCGCACCAGCGTCTTCCACGACGGCCCCTGGAGAACCGTCTCCGACGTCGAGTACGCCACCGCCTCCTGGCTCGAGTGGTACAACAACCGGCGCCTGCACTCGAGTCTGGGCATGATCAGCCCTACCGAGTTCGAGGCAGCACACTACGCTGACACAGAACCTGGAGCCGACTGATCCCCGGCCAGTAAAACACCGGCAGGAAAGTCGGAACGGTTCATGCCCAGGCTCTCAGGCTCCTCGGCCTCCACCTCCCATAGGGGATGCGCCCGCCCGGTGCCGTAGCAGTGGCAAAACATGGTCTCCGCCTGCGGAACGGCCGGTCATCACCGCTCGGAAGCACACGACGCCTTCTACGCGGCCAAGAGCGCCCAGGCAGGGTTCGCCGAGATCCTCTCCAAGCGGCTGCGGCCCCCGGGGGTCCGGGTGATCTCTCGGCCATCATGAGCCTCCCGATCCTCGGCAGTGCTCCTCCACCAGCCTGACACAACCGCGCCGGACACAACCGCCGGGAGGCTCTGATCCGCCGGTCGCGTGGCCTCCCCACAACGGGGGAGGTCCGGAGCGAAGATCATCCTCACGTGTGATCCCGCCCTGCGGCGACCGTGCCAGGCTCGGCGCATGCACTACGTCGTTCGCCGTATCACCGCCGAGGAGTGGCGGGAACTCCGCGAGATCACGCTGGAAGCGCTCCGCGACTCCCCCGAGGCCTTCAACCTCTCCTACGAGGACACCGCCGCCCGTCCGGACCGCTACTGGCAGCAACAGGCCGCCGCCGAGGCCGCCACCCGGGAACGCACCACCTTCACGGTCCGTGACCAGACCGGGAACTGGGTGGGGGTCGCCGGGGTCGAACCCGTCCCCGACGTCCCCGACACCCTGTGCGTCCGTTCCGTCTACGTCGCCCCGGCTCATCGCGGCACCACCGGCCCCGCCGCAGAACTCGTGCACGCGGCCATCCGCCACGCGCGCGAGCACACCGACGCCCGGCGGCTGACCCTCGGCGTCAACGAGAACAACGGGCGCGCGCTGGCCTTCTACCGGCGGCTCGGCTTCGAGGACACCGGGAAGGTGATCCTCTACGTCCGGAACCCGGCGGAGAAGGTCCTCATCCTGGGCTATCCGGGTTTCCGCAGCGGCTCCCGCTAGGAGAGTGGGTCAGTGACGAGCAAGCGGCTCCGCTCCCGTGATCGGCGGATCGGTCGCGGCGGGCTCGTCAGGGCATGTGGGGCTGGCGGGGCCTGCCCGCCGGGTGTGTCCGGTCGGCAGGGCTCGTGACGTGGCCGGGGACCCGATGCTCTGGTACGGGATGGTCAACCACGTCTCCGGGCCGGACTTCCTCGGCGTCACCGGGGAGCGTGCCCCGGCCCCGGCCCCGGCAGCGGCCCCGGCAGCGGTCGCGGGCCTCGCCGCCGCCCTGGCCGCGGCCGCCCTCGCCCTGGACGCGATACGCCACGCCGCGCGGTGACATGCCACTCGGTAAGTCGGGCGGAGGAGGAGCGGTTCCCCCGCTGGGGGGGGGCTGGTTCCTCCCAGTGGCGGAGGCCGCGACCGGGGGTGAGCTGGGAGGTTGGAGGCAGTCGGGAAGCAGCCCGACTCCCCTCTCTCCACTGAGGATTGACCATGCGAGAGCTCACCATCGCCATCGCGCTCACCACTGCGGCCGTGGCCCTCGCGGCCGGCACCGCCGCGGCCGCGCCCACACCGGCCACCCCCTACCGGCCCAGCACCTCGCGCTGCACAGCTGGACCCTGCTCAACTAGCACGGCCCGGGCCCCAACCCAGGCGAGCGGCTCACCGCGCGGGTCAGCGCCCGTACGGTCGACGGCCACGCCCGGGGGCACGTCGTGGTGCAGCACGTGTTCGAGAAGACCGGCACCATCCGGGCCGAGTTCGACGTCGACTGCCTGACCGTCGACGGGAACGGCGCCATCACCGTGACCGGGCCCATCTCGCGGACCGTGGTCACCCCGCTCGGGGGCGAGCCGTACCTCTTCGAGGAGGGCCAGCACCCCGAGGCCGGCCTCACCTTCTACCCGACCGACGAGCAGCACCAGCGCCGGGTCGGCTGGAACCGGACCAACCCCCAGATGCACTCCGAAGTCGTCAAGTGCGGCGCGGTTCCGGCCAGCCTCTGGGTCATCGACGGCGGGACCTTCCTGCGCCGCTAGGAGCGTGTCTCTGTGACCGGCAACCCACCTGTGTCTCGTGATCTTTCGTACGGGATGATCCCGGTATGCGTGGTGAGGATGGGCTGCTCGAGGCCGAGCCCGTCGAGGCGAAGCGGCCGCAGCGCCGTCCGGCGGCGGTGGACAAGACCTTCCGGGCGTTCGACCCGCATCAGGTCCTGCTGTTGCCACCGTCGCTGGACGACTGGCTGCCCGAGGGACACCTGGCCCGGTTCGTCGCCGACCTGGTAGACGATGTGCTCGACCTGGGACGGGTCCTGGCCGACTACACCGAGAAGCGCGGCTACCCACCCTACGACCCGCGCCTGATGCTCCGGCTGCTGATCTACGGCTGCACCACCGGGGTGCGCTCCTCGCAGGTGCGGGCAAGAAGATCGCAGGCCGCAAGCGCCACATCGGCGTCGACACCCTCGGCCTCCTCCTCGCGGTCTGGGTCACCGCGGCCAGCGTCTCCGACAACGCCGGCGGCATCCACCTGCTCTCAGACCTTGCCAAGGCCCACCCCAGGATCACCAAGGCCTGGGCCGACACCGGCTACCGGACCAAGGCCATCGACCACGGCGCCACCCTCGGCATCGACGTGGAGGTCACCCGCCGCGACCCAAGCCAGAAGGGCTTCAAGGTCATCCCGCGGCGCTGGGTCGTCGAGCGGACCTTCGGCTGGCTCATGCACCACCGCCGCCTCGCCCGCGACTACGAAACCCAGCCGCACCGCTCCGAAGCGATGATCCGCATCGCGATGATCGACCTGATGAGCCGCAGGCTCACACGAGAGTCGACTCCGAACTGGAAGGACTCATAGCCGCCGGGCCACGCTGACCCGCGCGTCCTCGCCCCTCATCGCCTGCAGCCAGCGGTCATCGATGACCCCCGCCGCTTCCCGGCAGGCGCCACAAGCGTTCTCCCGTTCGGGCAGCCACCAGTACTCGGACGGCGACATCCCGGCTTCCTGGATTCCGCAGAGCGTCCTGCCGAAAATGCCGAAGGCGTGGGAGACCTCGGCGGGAAGGCCATCCGCGACGGCCCTCTCCCAGCGCATCTCCACGGGCAAGTACGACGGCCGCGAGACCTCGAACCACTCACCACCCACTGGGTGACGGCGTGGCACCAGGAACACGACCAGATCTCCTCTACCCACGCACTCGGCAGCGCCGGCCATCGCCACATCGCCCGTCCACACACATCACACTCCACGGGCGGATCCTCACACGCCTCCGCGCATGGCCCCAAGCCGCCGGCACCGCACGACTTACCAAACACCCCCGATGGGATAAAACGCTCTTTTAGAGGGCGTTTGAAGTGGGCGAATTGCCCTTTGATACCCTAGTACGTTCCTTGCCAGGTGGGTGTGGTTTCGTCCGTTACGCGCTTGGCGAGGTTGTCGATCGAGGCTATGTGGATCATGGCTTCGGAGCTGGTGGTGAGGGTCTCGTAGTCGCGGGCGAGGCGGCGGTGCATCATGATCCAACCGATACTCCGCTCTACTACCCCTCACCCGTCCCCGAACCCGCCGCCTCCCTGCTACGGGACTACATCGCCGACCGCGACCACATGAACACCGCCACCAACCAGGCGTCCCCCTGGCTGTTCCCCGGCCGCCGGGCCGGCCAGCCTTTCCGCCCTGACCGCCTGTCCGCACTCCTCAATGAGATCGGTGTCCCGGTGGCCGCCGCCCGCGGCGCCGCGATCCGACAGCAGCTCCTGGAGATGCCCGCCCCCGTCGTCGGGGACGCACTCGGCTACCACGACAACACCACCACCCGGCTCCGCAACGAGGTTGGCGGGACATGGAGCCGATACGCCTCCGGGGATCATGCACGGTCACCAGCGGGCTGGGTCCCTCGGGGAACTGGCGACAGTTGAATACGAACACCAGTAATCTGCCAGCCGGAACCTGCGGGGAGTCGGCCAGGGCTCAGGGCGCCTCGTGGGCCTCCACCCGAGTGCAGGTGACCACCCGGGGCCTGTCGTCCGCGTATTCGGGGAACGTCAGCACCACTTTGTCGTTGGATCCGCTGACCCGCATCTTTGAGTAGCCCGCGTCCTGGCCGTCGATCAGTCCCCCCGACAGGGTGTACCTGCCCCCGAGTGCCTTCTCCACCTTCTCGGGAACGTCGTGGACCACGTACGGGGTGCGCCGCTCAAGCGTCACGGAGAGGCTGCCCCCCTCGAAGGACCAGTTACCTTTCTCCGACCACGGAGTGTCCGTGCCCACGCCGCTCATCAGCCACCGCCCGTCTTCGGACACGACGATCCGTGCCCCCGCGCCGTTCTCGGCCTCGAACTCCCAGCTGCCCTTCAGGAACGCCCCCAGGGTCTGGAATCTGACGCTGGTGGAACCGTTACCCGAGCAGGCGGCCACGGTAGCGGCCACGATCCCCGCCAGCGCGTACCGCAGCGCGGCACGGCGCCCCACCACCCGCACGAAATCCCCGGTGTCCATCGGATCTCCCCCTTCTGTCTCCGCCGTCGCGCACCCGAGGGCGACGTGCAAGACCACAACATCGCCGCACTGTCAGCCTCAGACCAGAGGAACAACCTTCAATGACCGAAATCCATGCGGCCCGAAGCCGAGGGAACTGGAGCCGACACTCAGCTGGCGACCACACGCAGTCACCAGCAGGGTGGGTTTCCCGAGGAACTGGCGACAGTTGAATAGGAGACCCCACCAGTACCGAGCCCGGATCCGCCCCCGTAGGGCCGGAGTTCACCCGTCCGGAGGCAGGCCGGACACCGGCGCACGGGTGCTGGCGGGAGGTGGGAGGGTGGGGTGCATGGATGAGCGTTGGGTGGGGCGGCGGGTGTACGGGGACGAGTCGGATGGGCAGGGCCAGGGGCCGGAGGAGGGCCGCGCGTACGTGGAGCTGCTGGGCGGGCCCCCGCAGGAGATCGTGGACGGGGCGGTGCTGATGTCGGATCACGGCCGGTTCGGGCCGGGTGGCCGGTCCGACTATGAGCCGGCCGGAGGGGGATCCGGCGACGTCGGCCGGTTCGTGTGGCGGGGCGACGTCCCGTAGCTCTGGGCGGCCTGGCCCCGTGCGGGTCTGGCTAGGGCGTGGGTAGCCCGTGCCGACCCGAATGAGAGGGCCGTACGATTTCGAAGAGAGAATATCGCCGGGTTTCTCATCTTCTGCCAGGAACGCGGGCACGATTAACGTGGCCCCGGTACCCCGTTGTCGGGGGTACCGGGGCCGTAGATGGTCCGGTCGTACTGCCCCAGAGCGCTCTGGGTACCGGTCCTGACCTGCACACCCATATCGGCGCGGACTGATCACGACCCCAGCCGAGAGATGAGGCGCCGACCCGGTACCTGCATGTCGGGGCGTGGCTCCGGGCGCAAGGGCCGGTCTGGTTGGGCACCCGGGTGACGGGCTGGGGTCTGGCGGGGGATTCGGGGGCGGCCGTGGCGGACTCCTGGGGAGATCGGAACGCGTCACTCCCATGTGAGCGCACGTTCGAATTCGCAGTCGAGTGCGGCGTGTCCCCTCGGCCCTAGACCAGTCCAACTGTCCTGTGACGGCGAAGGTTGATCATTGCCAACGAAGGTTGATCATCAGTAGGTTCGTGCCATCGAAGTTTGAGCGGTATGGGGCGCTGCGGGAGCCGCCCATCCGGCCAGCCTCTCCGACAGCCAGGAGCCTGCGTGTCGATCGAACTCGACTTCCCGGAGTTTCCCTTCGAGGAGGCCCCCGGCTTGATCGGCTGTCGGCAGGAGCCCTGGAATGGCGTCCTCGTCGTGGTGGACCACATACCGTTCACGACCGGCGACAAAGTCACTTTCGACGTCACGGTCTGTGGTGACACCGACGGGCAAAGTGTGGCCGCGCAGACTCAGGGCGTCGTGAACGTCACCGCTGACACCACCTCCGTCAGCTACACCATCCCCTGGGAGGGTGTTCTGGACGCCGTCACTGAGGGCTCCATCATCGCCTCCTACAGCCGCACCCCCGTCGACGGCAGCACGCCATCAACCTCGCAGGAAGCCATCGTCCGGTACTCCCGCCAGCAGTCCGGTGGCACCGTCTGCGGTCCAGACAGCTGAGTCGTATTGGGCCCGTCCTCGCGTCGACGGCCGGAGAAGCCCTGCATCGCCATCTGCCCTGGCGCCGGTGCGCAGGTACCAGCGTCAGCCAAACTTCGATGGCACGGGCTCAGACTTTGATGTCACAGGACACTGTTGTCCTGTGCCATCGAACCTTGAGCGCGTGCCATTGAACTTTGAGGACTCCGAATCGTGGGACCAGAATCCAGAGTCCGTCGTCGTGCTTGGCACACGTTGATCCGTTGGAGGTGTGCCATGGAAGGCGATCCACCGTGGTGGGGGATGACTGCGATCTCGGCTGGATAGCGGTGGGGCTTGGGGCGGCTCTCCTGTTGGTGATCGCCACGGTTGCCCTCGGCGTGATCTGAACGCGGCGGAGGCTCAGACGCCAGTTGTTCTGGTCGGTATCAGCACGTTGGTTACGCCGATCTGCTTCCCCCCAGCACGATGCCCTCTAGCCTCGGACCATGGATTGGCTCATAGCGGCGGTGGTGGGAATGGCAGGCGGTGCCTCGATGGAGGCCGTCGACATCATCAGGGCCGTCAGATGGCACCGTCAGATGCCGTGGAACGTCCAGTCGGACACCATCGATCCGCCCCAGCGCAGAGCCGATGTGCGGCCCGGCGAGGAGCAACTGCCCGCACCCGGTTGGAAAGCGTATGTGTTCGCCGGGGTGCTGCGGCTGTTCGTCAGCGGTGCCCTGACGGGTGCTGTGGCGGCGGCCTATCCGCAGAGCACGAACCCGCTGGTGGCGCTTCTCATCGGGCTGGGCGCGTTGTCGGCTGTCGAGAAGGTCGCCACGCTGGTGCCGTTGATGGTGAAGCATGCCGGTCGGGCTGCGCTGGGCGGTGTGGTGGAGGAGGCACGGCAACAGACTCAGGCCCTCCAGCAAAACACTCAGCAGTCTGGCCCTGGGCAGTCGAATGGCGCTCTGCCGGGACCCCAGACGGGTAGTCCTTCAGCAGGGATTCCACAGCCGGACGCCGGCGTTGTCGGGCAACAGGATCCGACGGCCGCAGGAGGTGCAGCGTGACGATTGTTGCCGAGTCCTTCGTGGGCCGCTTGCTGGCTGTGTTCTCACGGCGTTCTCCCGGCTTCCGGCCTCCCCTGAAGACTTCCGGCCTGTTCGCGCCGGATAGTCCTGCCATGTCTCCTTCCGCTCCAGTTCAGGCTGTTCCCCGCCCTCGTGAAACAGCCCAGACCGATCCGGCCCAACACCGCGCCAGCAGGCTGAGCCTGGCTGGCGCAGCGGCTCGCTGGAAGTCCGTGACTCCACAGGAGCGGCTCCAGCGTCGCCATGACCTGCTGGCCGTCGCACGTTCCCTGGAGTCTGCTGCCACAGCCCTCAACCGCGACCGCGTCCTCGACCTCGGCCTCGACCTCGGCCTCGCCCACGGCCTCGTCCGCGACCTCGTCCGCGACCTCGCGCGCTCCCGCGACCTTGACCTTGACCTCGACCTCGGCCCCGACCCCGCCCGCGACCTTGACCGCGACCTCGACAGAGCCCTCGACCTCGCTCTCGCCCGATCCCGCAACCGCGACCGCGACCTCGACATCGTCCGCGACCTCGATATCGACATCGACCTCGACCTCGTGCGCGACCTCGACCTCGACCTCGCCCGCGACCTCGTCCGCGACCTCGACAGCGCCCTCGACCGTGCCCGCTTCCACGTCCGCACCCGAGCCGGCGCCCGCAACCGCGCCCGCAACCTCGACCTGAGCATCATCCATGCCCTCAGCGTCGTCCATGCCCTCAGCCTTGTTCGTGCCCCCGAACCCGACCACGTCGGCGACCGTGCCCTAGACGTCGTCCACGAACTCGCCCGCGACTTCACCGAAGCTCATGACAATCTGATCGACGCGGCAAGTGACTTCGTTGGCGCCGACCTCACCACCGTGGATCTTGTTGAGGTCAACCTCGCGGGGATCCGCTGGGACAGTGACACCCAGTGGCCCGCTCCTGAGTGGACAGCTCGCATCCGCAGAGCGTCCATGGAGGACCCTCCTGGATCAGGGGTCCTCATCGTCCTCCCTGAAGAGGGCCACGACTTCGCCGATCACGGTTCCCTGGCGCCAATGTCATGAGGTGGCACAGCTAGTCGTGCCGGCCCGCTTCGATCAAAGTTCGGTGGCACGCGCTCAAGGTTCGATGGCACAGGACAGTTGTCCCGTGCCGCTGGATCTTGACCGTTTGCCATCGGACTTTAACGGACGCGAGTTTGTGTCATCGGAGTTTGATCACCGCAGGTCAGCGACTCGGCGCACAGAAGGTGCGCTGAGTCGCTGACCTGCACTTATGTGCAGTTTCTCGTAGACGTGTAGGTCAGAGCCTTGCGATCGTCATGCAGGCTGCTCGATTTGTGAGGACGGGGGGTCAGGAAGGCTCGACCGCCGAGACCGGGGTGGCTGTCACCTTGTTGTCACACTCGGCCCACCACCCGTCCTTCAGGGCGACCTTGTGCTCCCCGGAGTGCGGCAGCCCGATGACCATCGTCGGATACGCCGCCGGGGTATTGCCCGAGACGCAGTAGCCGTCGCCCTCCCCCTGGACCTGGACGAAGGTCAGCTTCACCCATGCCTTGCCCTGCGGCCGGACCGTCACGGCGGCCGCTGTGCCGGTGGGGGTGACCTTGAGCGGGGTGTTGCCGGCGCCCGCGACCGTCGGATAGCCCTTCAGGACGCACGTCTTCTGGGAGACGTTGGTGAACTGCACGACCGCCGCCCCGGTCCCGGTCCCGACGGGCCGGTGGGCGGCCTGCCAGGCGCTGACCTGGAGGGCGGAGGCCGGGCAGGCGGGCGGCGGGGTGGAGGTGGTGGTGCTCGCCGCCATGGCGGTGCCGGGCAGGATGCCGGTCACCGCCGCCGCGACGGCCATGACCGCCGTCGAAGCCAGAGCCGCCCTGCGAATGCCGTTGCTGTGACGCATGCTGTCGTCCCCCTGAGTCGTCTCGTCCGCGGGCTTCGGTCGTCGGTTATTGCCCCGCGGTACGCGTGGTACGTGAGTGAAGATATGGGCGGGAGAGCTGCAGGGTTCCGTGTGGCGACTACCTGTGACGCAACGGTCAAACTCCGATGGCAAACGGTCAAGATCCAGTGGCACGGGGCACCAACTAGACGAGTAAGTCCGAAGTCTTCGGGCGCATGAAGCGAGGGTCTCGTTGATCCGTTTGTGACGACAGATCTCGAAACCCTCGCTACAGCACTCTACGTGAAGATCGATGACTCTCTGGCAGGAACGCGGCGGCCGGGGCGGCCTCCGAGGCTGACGGACGCGGAACTGTTGACCGTGGCAGTGATGCAGGCCGTCCTGGGTTTCGCCTCCGAAGCCAGGTGGCTGCGGTTCGCCCGCCGCCACCTGGCCGCGGAGTTCCCCTACCTGCCCGGGCAGTCCGGCTACAACAAACGCCTGCGAGCCGCGAACACGCTGATCAGCAGGTTCATCCGCACACTCGCCCGGGACACCGACCTGTGGCACGACGACGTGTGGATCGTGGACTCCACACCCGTGGAATGCGCCCGCTCACGGCCCACCGTCAAACGCTCCGACATGGCCGGCTGGGCCGGCTACGGCTACTGCCCCTCACACTCGCGGTTCTTCTGGGGCCTGCGCCTCCACCTGCTCTGCACCCCCGGAGGCCTACCCGTCGCCTGGGCCCTGGCCAACCCGAAGGTGGACGAGCGGGAAGTCCTGGCCGACATGCTCACCCAGGACGCCGATCTGCTGACCACCCACCCCGGACAGACCGTCGTCGGCGACAAGGGCTACGTCTCCAAACACCTCGACGCCTTCATGGCCGACCACGGCCTGACCCTGCTGCGGCCGAGCTACCGCAACAAGAAACCCAGGCCGGGCGAGCACCTGCTCAAGCCAATCCGGCAGCTGATCGAGTCGGTCAACGACACCCTCAAAGGCCAGCTGGACCTCGAACGCCACGGAGCCAGGACCCCAGCCGGAGTCCTGGCCCGGATCGGACAACGCATCCTCACCCTGACCGCAGCGATCTGGCACAACCGGGCCAACGGCACAGCCATCACACGATCACTCATCGCCTACGACCACTGACCAAGACTTCGGACTTACTCGTCTAGTTGCCGAGCATGGCAGAGCTGGCGAGTTCTGCCGTAGTCAGGCCCGCGCCTCAATATCGAGCTCGTCCGCTAGCAGGTGATTCTCCAGCCGCTCAGTCTCAAACTCGTCGCTGAGGACGCCATTGTGGATGGGCTCGACCTCCTCCACGAGGAGGGGGTGGTGGACGTGCTCCTCGATGAGGATCGGTTCGGCCTTGGTGGGTCCTGTGTCTGCCTGGGCCGCGGTGGCAATGCCGCCCATGAGTGCTGCCGCGAGGAACATTGCGCTGCCTGCCATCTGTGTCTTCCTGGGAAGGGCCATGCATGCCCTAACGAGGGCATGGGGTGTTGGGCACTCAAGGTTTGATGGCGCGCGCTCAAGTCCGGCGTCACAGGTGTGAATGTGTGGTCTGGAGGCAGCGGGTGGGTGTCAGCACGGGTGCGACGATTGTGCCTGCTCTCGCCGACTCCTGGCGCTGATCATGTCTTTGCCGAGTCTGCCGGGCCGGCGGATGTTGGTGGGCTGCTGCCGCGCCGGTTTGTCCAGGGTGGTCGTGTGCCGCGGGGCGGTCAGGGTGCCGTGCTCGTGGTGCGCGCCCCGCGCGGCCGTGCTCGGTGGAGTGGATCTTGGTATGGTTGCGTGACCTTGTGGGGGATGGGCCGGTTGGACGGTTCATGATCAAGAAGATGCTGCTGGTCGCGATCGCGGCCGCCTCTGCCCTGTCGGTCACGGTCTCCGGTGCCGGCGCCGCCGTCCACGCTCCCCGTGCCGCTGACTCGTGCAAGGGCGTTGTCCTGGATAAGCCGGCTCAGAAGTACGGTGTCCGGGATTCCGTCGTGAAGAACTACGACCAGTTCAACAAGGGCGACTGTCTGACCCGGATCGTGCACGACGGTGCGGTCAAGGGCTACTTCACCAAGAGGGTGGAGTCCAAGCAGTACGCCGGGATGACCAAGCCGTTCGATTTCATCACCTGGACCCCGGCGAAGGGGAACGCGGCGGGCGCGGAGCAGAAGAGCTTCTACGTCGTGTACATGGGTGAGGACAAGATCTACATGGACAGTGACGAGATCCCGGCCGGGCTGCCCACCTGCGACGCCAAGGTCAAGGGGCAGAGCGCGCGCAAGTACAGGGCGAAGGTGCGGATCTATGGTGAACCGCGCCGTGACATGAAGGTGTTCGTCCGGACCTGGAACGAGATCGAAGGGTTCACCGCCACTGACAGCTACTTCCGGCCGGGTGACTGCATCATGCTGAGCGGAGCCGCCGCCAAGCACGACGGGAAGGACGTCTACGAGACGACCGGCTCCGCCTGGGTCATGGCCGAGGAGGTCGAGCTCATCAAGTAGACGTCTGCGCGGCCCGGGCCGCGGCTCCTGCGCCCCCACCAGCCGAGCAGGGCCATTCCAGCCTTCGCCGTGAGCTGGCCACCCTTCCCGCGCCCACACCCTGACCGCTCCGCCCGGCTCCCCCCGCCGGCCGGGGCGCCGCCCCGACCGGCCTCCCCCCTGGCTCGGTCGGGGCGCTTTCGTTTCACACGGTGGGAGGCGGAATTCTAGAGGGCTCGTTGGGGCGGCGAGGCGCAATCCGCGAGATGATCACGCTGCGTGCATCATTCAAGTACGTTCTGTGTAGTGCCTCCCGCGAGCGGAGGTTTCCTGACGGGAACAGGGGTGATGTGATGGCGTCCAAGGCGCAGCGTTCGGGTACCGACACGTGGGAATCCGTGGGTCCTTACAGTTCGGCGGCGTCGGTGGAGTGCTTGCCGGGGCCGAAGGGGGGCTCGGTGATCCTGGTTTCCTCTCCTGCCACGGTGGGCGGCTTCTGGAGCGAGGACGGCGGGGACACGTGGCAGCCCGTCAGGCCGCCGACCCCTTACCCGGTGGGCACGTCTTTGGCCGGCAGTCATGCCGATCCGCAGCGGTGGTGGCTGGCCACCAGCTCCCTGCCCGGCGTGCACGAGAGCGGCATCTTCCGCACCGATGACAAGGGCGCCAGCTGGGAGCGGCTTGAAGCCAAGCTGCCGGGGGGCGAGTCCTTCGCGTCGCTCTGCGCGCACCGCAAGGGGCAGGTCCTCGTGGCGCTCACGATGGGCGGGGACACGCTCGTGAGCCGGGACGGCGGCGACAGCTGGCAGAGCGAGGACCTCACCGAGGGCCGTGCTGTACTCAAGCTCGCTCTCCTGGGCGACGATCTCATCTTCCAGCCCCAGAGCGAGGGAGTCCTTTACGCCGTCCGGGACGCCGCCGGCGAGCCGCAGCCTCCCGAGGCCCTCGAATTCCTGGAAAGCGGACAGTTCGTCTTCGCGTGGGACGCGGCCGGCCGAACGGTCGGGGCTGTCGTCCTCGGCGCCAAGGGCGGCCTGGTCATCAGCCGGGACGCGGGCGCATCGTGGGAGGCTCCCCGGAAGTCCCTCTACGGGGGCTCCGTGGTGGTACGCACCGACGGAACGAGTGACCAGATCCTGCACCAGGCATCCGCGATCACCCAGCTCGACAACGGCGACGGCGTGTTCCAGAGGGTCAAGCGGCCGGGGGACCTGGTGGCCGACTTCTGCCTGCTGCCCGGGGGCGGCTGGCTCGCTGCCGATCGTGTCCACGGCCTCTACTCCACGACCAACTGGCAGACGTTCACACGCAAGGGTGTTCCCGCGGCCTCCGTCACCGCGCTGGCCGTGACAGAGGAAGCCGTGCTGGCCGGGACCGAGACGGGCCTGCTGCGCGCCTCCCTGCCCGTCGAGGGCCCCGACTGGCAGTCACCCGGTGGGCTGTTCATCAGCGGCAACCACGTCGTCGACATGGACGCATGGGCGGAGAACCCGTCCCTGGTGTGGAGGACCCGGAGGATCAACCTGACCTGCGCGGCCGAGCGCAGTGACGACGCGGGGATGACGTGGCAGCAGCGGGGGCAGTGGCCCGACGCCGTCTTCGCCGTCCACATCCACCCCCTGGACCCTGACCGTGTCATGCACAGCTTCGGCTACCTGAACAACGGCACCGAGGTCCTCGGCGTACGGACGACCAACGACAGCGGCAACTCCTGGAGCGAGCACGACCACGGCCGCTTCTACCTCGGCCTCGCGGCCGACCCGGCCGACGCCGAGGGCAACGGCGTCTGGATGGCCTCCCACACCAACGGCCTCTACTACTCAGCCGACTTCGGCGAGACCTGGGAGAAGAAGACCTCCCACGAGGCCAGCGCCGTTCTCCACACCGGCGCCGGCACTGGAACCGGCCGCCTGCTCATCGGCGGCGACACCATCCGCTACAGCGACGACGGCGGCACCACCTTCCACCCCGCGCGCATCGAGCACACCCCAGACCCCCTGCGCGTCGTCGCGTTCGCCCAGCACGACGGCACCCTCTACGCCGCGACCGCCAGCATCTGGTACCCGGGAAATCCCCCTGTGATCACAGCCGGCCACGGTGTCCTGCGGTCCCGGGACAACGGCAGCACCTGGCACGACGCCTCCGGCAACCTGCCCACCCTGGACGTACGCGCCCTGGCCGTCGACCCCGCAGGGCGTCACCTGTACGCCGGCCTGCAGGGCGGCAGCGTCCACCGACTCGCCCTCTGACAGCACCCACACACCCCCAGCCACAACAAGCTCGGCCCAATACCGGCGCCTGCCAGGGGCCCTTCGGTCGGACACCACACTGATTGCGCCCATCACACGCTCGACCGAAGAGCCCCGCCAGCCGTCCAGTCCTCCGGCGCATCCGGGCCACGCCCCTGTTTCCCCTTCCGCGTGGCCCAGAGTTGCGGCCCGGGCGGGCTCCCCTCTCCGGACGCCGTAGGCCGACTGCCCAGGCGAAGCGGCGCCCGGGCACCGGGCTGCCGCTCAAGGTTTTCAGCAGAACAGTTCCCCGCCGCGGCCCCTCACCCCTTTCTGGGGCCAGCTCGGCCGGACGCTGGGCCTGCTCGGTGGTGGGAGCGCACGCCGGGGCCGCCCACAGCCGCTTCTCGGCGCGCCCGCAAGCGGTGGAGACCAGCCGCTCCAGGGCGGTCGTGCCGGGCAGCTCGGACAGGTGCCGGCCGGCTGGAGGCGCATGCGTGGAGGGGGCGGCCGGGTCCGGTGCCGAGCAGACGGTGCCTGCTCGGCCGCGGACGGCCTGTTGTGTGCATGCGGCCAATTCGGGGAACCATGATCACGACACTGGTGACAGGCGGTAGTCGTCCGTTACGTTGCGTGCGCATCCATTCGGGCTGCGAACTCTCGTTCGTCCCACCCCCGAAGGGGCTTGTTCGGCATGCGCAGATTCCCCCGTATCCCCCTCGCCGTGTCCATGGCGGCCTTCGCTCTCCTCTGCGGGCTCTCGCCCGCGGCGGCCGCCCCGCTACTGTCCGGTCCACCCGCCCACCTCCACCGAACCGCCGCCGTTCTGGCGCCTTTTGATGGCGACGAGCCGTGCCCTGGCGGGGAGGCCAAGCCGTGCTCGGCCTCGCCGGAGGAGCGCGGGGCCGTTGATGGGGACCGTGCTGCGGCCAAGCAGGACGCTGCCGCGGCCAAGGAGGACATCGGGGCCGCCAAGCAGGCGGCCCAGCGGTGCACGGCGGAGTCCAAGGCGTGCATGACGCAGCTGATCGGCGGCGGCACGACGCGGGAGACCGACATGGCGCAGGCCCGCGACGAGCTGGGCACCATGCACCCGGCGCCGTCCGCCAACGCCGAGACCGCCCTCGACGGCACCTGCGCCTCCTTTGCCGCCGACCTCCCGGCCGGCCTGTCCAATGCCCCCGAAATGGGCGCTCTGTGCGGGGAGATGAACCGATGAAAACGACGACCACCGGCATGCGAGGCCGGCGCGCAGCCCTGGCCGCCACCGCCACCCTCCTCGCCCTCACCTGCACCACCGGTACCTCCCACGCCACCGCACCGCCCGAGGTACCGGCGCCGGTCGCCTACGAGGGCACCACCGAGCTCGCCACGACGCAGAAGGTCACCGAGTACTGCGCCTCGCACCCCGGAGGCTGCCGGTTCCAGATCAACCGCGCAGCGTCCGGCGACTACTACAGCGCCGTCAAGTCGCTGGGCAACGCGGTCGTGAACTGCACCAAAGACGAGATCACCGTCGCGCGGGAGATCACCCTGCGCACCGCGAGCAGCGACAACCTCGGCGGCGAGATCACCGGGAAGATCGCGATCGAAGGCACGATCAACACCTCCGGCGAGGTGACCGCAGGCGTCGACGCGAAGGCCAAGGGCGAGTTCTCCACCCCCGACAAGTCCAAGGGCCCGACCGCCACCGTCGGCGCCGAGGCCGGAGCCTCGGGCAGCGGGAAGATCGCCGGCTCCCTCGGCGTCAAGGGAGCCTTCGAGGGCGCCTTCAAACTCGCCTACCAGCGCACCTGGACGACCGAGCAGACCGAGAAGACCACCTACAACACCAAGGTCCGCCCCGGCGACGCACTCGTCTTCGGCGCGAGCTCCGCCATGCAGCGCATCGCGGGAGAGATCACCACCGGGACGGGCCTCGGCATTCGCAGGGTCGTCGTCGACGGCCCCTCCACGGTGAACACCAGCACCTTCGTCGCGGACACCTTCACCGTGCCCGGCAACACGTGCGAGCGCCTGCGGCCGGAGGGCAAGACCGGAACCGAGGACACCACCACACCCGCCCCGCCCCGCGGCCTGACGCCCGCCGCCCTGCCAGAGGGCTCCCGGTTCAAGGACCGTGACGTGCTCACCCCCGCCACGCCCTGACCACCCGCGAGACCCCTGTGGAGAACCTCATGACATCCCGCCCCTGCTCTGCCGCTCTCGCTCCCGCCTCAGCTCCCGCCTCCGTTGTCTCCCTTACCCGCAGCGCGCCGGTGATCGGCTTGTGTCTGTCCCTCGGCCTGCTCGCCGGAGCGCCCCTCGCCCACGTGGCCGCCCCGCCCGCCCAGGCCGCGGCCCCGGTAGCGGTTACCGTCCTCAACGGCGACTTCGCGCAACCGGCCTTCGCCGGCGTCAACACCGCCGTCAACCCGCACGCCTGGTCGGTCGGTCCCACCGCCGGTGTCGGCACGAACGGCGGCGTCGTCCGCTGGAACGCCGTCACGAGCGGCCACCCCGACGGCCTGACCGCTGCCATGCTCCGCCTCCCCAACGAGGCCACCCACGGCCTCAAGCAGCGACTGCGCGGAGTGCGCGGCGGGGCACGGGTCACCGTGACCTACGACGAAAGCCCGAGCGTCTCCCAGGGCTGCACCGCCGCAGCCCTCGCTCAGGGCCAGACCTACACCGTCCAGGGCGCAGGCGGTGCCCGCACCAACCGCACCACCCTGCCCACCACCGAGAAACTCCCCAGCAACTACTGGAAGTCGGCCTGGCGCACCGGGGTCACCCTCACCTTCACCGCCTGGGGGAACGAGCCGCTCCTCACCTTCACCTCCACCGTCCCAGCCGCGCAGAACAACAACGGCAACTGCGGCCCGCTCATCACCAATGTCCGCGCCACGCAGGAGCCGCCGCCGGTGGACAAGACCATCCCGGCCGGCGCCCTGCCCGCCTCCGAAGCGTTCCTGGGCAACGACCGCCGCAACACCGCGGACGCAGTCGCCTACTGCAACGGCGCCGCGAACCGCTGCACGTTCACCGCCGAAGACGACTACTCCTTCAGCTACTACGCCCCCGCCCGCGTCGCCGCCGAAACGTACTTCAACTGCACCCGCAACACCCTCAACCGCACCCGCCCCGTCTCCACCGCCAACCGCACCTACAGTGACCTCCCCGCTGCCGCCGGCCTGCCCAGCACCGGCACCGCAGCCCCCACCAACATGGCCCAGCAGTACACCCAGGGCACCGGTCTCACCCCGGCCTGGAACACCAGCCAGGACCGCCAGGTCACCGAGATCGTCCAGCCGGCCGAAGCCTCCTGGATCGAGACGCAAGCCGCACGCCGGCGCACCGAGGGATGGTTCACCGCCACCACCAAGGCCACCGACCCCAACTCCGACTGGCGCCTGCACACCGTCCTCGACCACCCCTCCACCGACCTCTCCGACCGCATCTACCAGCGCACTGGCCCCCTCACCGCCTCCGAGAAGCAGCGCTGCCAGTCCGACCGCCCCAGCGCCGTCACCCCGGTGGGCGCCACGTCTCCGGCCGGTGCCGAGCGCTAGCCGCGGCGGCCGAGCGCGTTGAGGTTGGCGTGCCGCAGCGGGGTTAGCCGGGTGACGTCCTCGTTCGGGTCGTCTTGCTCGTGCTGGTCGGCGGGCAGGGGCCGCAGCTGTTCGGCGTCGGCGTTCATGTAGCGGGTGGTCCAGCACGGCGGCGTTCGGCACCAGCCGAGCTCGCCGGGCTGGCCCTCCTGCCCGTCGCAGTGCGCCTGATGAATCTGCCCGCGCTTGACCGTGGCTGATGTCGCGGTGGTTGCTGCAGGAATCTGAGGGCCGAGCTCCGGGGTGAAGGGCGCGCTGTCGTGATCCGCAACCGGCCGGGGACGGCTTCGCTCGATCGGATGTTCCCGCCGTCGGGTGCCGCCCCGGCCTTCAAGGGCTCCTCGTCGTCTGACAGGGCATCGGGTGCCCCACCGGGCCAAGAGCGTGGCCCCGTGCCGTGGTCGGTGCGGGGCCACGCTGGCGTGCGGGGGTTATCGGCCGCTGTGGTCGATGACGTTGCCGTTGGAACAGTTGTTGGTGTGGTCGCCGACCCAGTCGCCCAGGACGGGTACGACGGCTACTTCCTGCAGGCAGACGGCGGCCGCGGTGAAGTTCCAGTTGTTGGCGGCGTTGATGCCGGCGCCGAAGTTGGAGTCGTTGTCGGCGTGGGCGGGCGTGGCCATGGTCGCCACGGTGAGTGCGAGGGCGGCGAGGGTGATGATCTTCTTCATGTCGGGTGCAACGAGGCCGGCGCGCGCAGGACACCCGTACTACGGCGGGAGAGTGGTCACGTGGCTTCGCTGATGAAAACGGGGTTCTGGCACAGATCTTGGGGAGCCATCGCGGAGAGTCATTGCGGTGTTCGAGGATGGGCGTGTCCTGCGCGGCTGGCCATTCAGTCGTTCGAATGTTCGCGGAGCAGTTGCTCAGAGCGGGACTGGAGGATCTCCAGGGCCTCGTGGATCGAGCAGCTGAGGTGGTCTCGGATCAGTTTGATGGCCTTGATGGTCATGCCGCCGAGGATCTCTTCGTCTGCGAAGGAGAGCGGGCCGGCCGTCCAGGGGGCGGACGCGGGGTCTCCGCCGGGCCAGTCGATGTCGGTCAGGGTGGCGAGCAGGCGGCCTTCCGCGAGCGCCACCGCCACGTCCATGCCGCGGGCTGCCTTCTCGGTGAAGGCAACGGGGGCTGTGTGATCCAGGAGGAAGACGAAGTGCTGGACCATGCGCGGCCGCCACCACTCATCCGACTCTCCGTCGGCGTCCAGGCGAAGGTTGGAGTTCCAGGCTGCCTGGGCGAGAACCGATACGAACAGCCCGAGGAAGTCCGACTTCAGCAGGTCGTCCGCGTGCTCGATCAGAATCGCGAGGTCCTGGTTTCCGTGGCCTGGACCGTGCCAGTCGTGGAGGCAGTCCACGAGCGCGTCCCAGTTGTGGCCGAAGTAGCCGAGGAACGACAGGTCCCGGGCGAAGGTGCGGAAGACGGACGCCGCATCCTGCATTTCCCGGCCGTCCAGCCGCAGGACGAGACCGTTTCGCTGCACGAGCGCGGCCGTTTCCAACGCTAGCCATGGGTCGGCCGGAGAGGTGAACACGACCCATGGAGAGCGGCGTTCCGTCAGCGTGGGCACGGTCGTCATGGGTGAGATCCTCGCACGGCACGTACTCGGAGCCCGAGCGATTAAAGGAGCGTAGATCGCGCCCAACGAGCACCGTCTGCCCAGGTCAGGAGGCTATCGACCATCTTCAATGCGAACGGACAGCCGAAGGTTTGAGCTTCGGATCCGTCCTTGCTTTGCGGGGCTACTGCAGCAGGATCATCTTCCGCAGCAGGTGGAAGCCAGCTCGTCCGTAGAGCTGCCTTTTGATCTTCTTGATGCGGTTGACGGCGCCCTCGATGCTGCCGGAGCTCCACGGGAGGGTGAGTCCGGCCGTCACGGCATCGAGGTCTCGGAGCAGGTGGAGTGCGAAGCCGGTGAGGCCGGGCAGTTGGCTGGCGTCGACTGCGTGGATCCAGGCAGGGAGCCGGGCGCCGAGGCGGTCGGTGAGTATTTCGCCGAAGTCGCGGACATGTCCGGCGGCCGTGTCCAGTTCGGGGCAGCGTGCCAGGACATCCTTCAGGCCGGCGCGGTCGTCCTCGCTCAGCGCGGTGGGATGCCGGGTGAGCCAGCCGGTCACCTGCCGCACCGTCGGCGGCCGGGGCGGCGCTCCGGCCGGAGCGCCACGGATGGTGGCAACGTGGCTGCGGACCATCTGGTAGGTGACGGGCGCATTGTCGGCAACGAGTTCGCTGTGGAGGCGGGTGACGCTGGTGCATCCCTCTGCGAAGCGCCGTTCCAGGTAAGGCTTGTAGGGGTCCAGCCTGCTGGGTCTGGGCCGGTTCTCGCGGATGGTGTCCTGCCAGCGTGCGGCGTTCGCGTATCTGAGCACGGTGTTGAGACCCCAGCTCAGGTGCCGGGCGATCGCCCGGCGCGAGTGGCCTTGGGCAAGGAGCTCGTGGACCAGGGCATGCGCGGCCTTCTTGCGCTCAGCCCGCCGGCCGACGGGCGCCGGGTCGTCCTGCGGTCGGCCCGAAGTCAGTCGGGCGGTTTCCGGCAAGATGTTGCTGGGCGAAGGGCGGCGCAGACAGTCGCGGTGGGCGGCGACGCAGGTTTCCACGGCCCGGCCGAGGCCCTGCCACAGGTGGAACCGGTCAGCGACCTGCAGAGCGTCGGGGGCACCGCGCCGGGCACCCTCGGCGTAGGCGCCTGCACGGTCCCGGCAGATGATCTCCACGCCGGGGTGACGAACCAGCCACGCGGCCAGCGGCCCGGCTTCACGTGTCGGGAGTACATCGACCACGCGATGGTCTTCGACGCTGGTCAAGACCGTGGAGTAGGTCTGACCGCGACGGATGGCGAAGTCGTCCACGCCCAGCACACGCGGGGTACTGAACTGCGGATCAGGCAGTGCCATGACCCTGCGCAACAATGTCATCCGTCCCGCGCCGAAGCCCAGGTGGCCAGCCAGCCGGGCGCCGGCTCGCCCGGCCAGCGCGAGCCCCACTCGTTCCAGGGCTCGGTTGAGTCGAGTCGTGAACCGTGCGTACGGGGCGGCCAGCCCCGAGAACGGCTCAGCGAAGGTCCGGCGTGGGCAGTCCGTCGACTCGCAGATGAAGCGCCGGACCGTCAGCCGGATCGTAAAGCCCTGCTCAGCGAGCGGAAGGTCCTTCAGCTTGCGCTGATAGCGGTCGTGGACCCTGTCCGAGAGGTGGCCGCAGTCTGGGCATCCAGCCTCGTCCGCTCGGCCTCTCGCGAGCACCTCGACCGTGCCGAACGCGGCCGTAACCGCCTCGACATCCACATCATCGATCCCCTCGAACACCAGCGAGTCCCAGAACGGTGCATCGGTCTGCATGACCAGCACCATCACCGTCCACGACCGGCCACAGCAGCAGCCGGACAGGTACCTGAGGGAGCGTCACTTCCGACTGTCAGACGACAAGGCGTACGCCGTCTCACCCGAGTCGGCACCTCGCAATCGAACACCGAGGTAACCCTCCGCAACGACTCCCCAAGATCTGTGCCAGAACCCACAACTGCTCGATAAAGCCAGTCACGCCTGCCAGGCGTCGCCATGCCGGGCGGTCAGCCCCTGCGGGGCGCTTGCGCAGGGCTGCGGCGGGTGGCTGCTGTGGGTCGGGTACGCCGCCTCTGCCGGCCTGGTCCTCGATGGCGAGCTGCTCGTCTGGGATGCCGAGGCGGGCCGGCTGTCCTTTGAGGGGTTGCAGCGCCGGGCGGCTGCCCGAAGCCGTGGCGCCGCCGCCCTGGCCGCGAAGCTGCCGGCCTACTTCGTGGCGTTCGACGTCTTGCAGGAAGACGGCCAGGAGCTGCTCCAGCTGCCCTACGCCGACCGCCGCGCCCGCCTGGAAAACCTGTTCACGGAGCGCGCTCTGACGGCCCCCTGGACTCTGTGCCCGATGACGACGGACCTGGCCAAGGCCCGGGAGTGGCTGGAGTCCTGGACGGACGTGTCCGGTGTCGAAGGCATCCTCATTAAGCCCCTGACCAGCCGAGGAAGGACGGAACCCCGTGGACGCGATGCCCACGGGGTTCTGTGCTGCTTCGCCGGCCGGCGGGATGTCGACGCTACTTACCGCACTTGGTCTTGAAGCCGTCCAGCAGAGCCTTGCCGGCATCGGAGTTGTCACGCACGTACGGGCTACCGCTGATGCTGATCGAGGTGTTGCTGGTTGAGATGGACTCGCTGCCGGTCCGCTTGTTGCGGCTGTCGTCTCCGGCGACCGTCCAGATGATCTGGGACTGATCCTTGTTGAACTCGCCGGTGCTGGTCACGTCCGGCTTCTCGTAGACACCATCGCAGTCGTACTCATGATGCGAGACACTGTTGCCCTTGACGACCAGCTGGCCGAGGTGGGACGTGCCATTGACGTTCTTGACGTAGTAGGTACCGTCGAGCTTGCTGGCGCTGTCGCTGCTTCCGCTGCAGGCGGTGAGTATGAGTGAGCCCGCGGCCAGGGCCGCTATGTACGCGGCGATCTTGGCCCGCGTCCTACGTGCGGTCCTGGTGATGCTCATGATGTTCCCCCTGCGTTCGTTCTGGATAGTTCGGTTTGAGATAGAAGGCAGTCAAAATAACCTACGGATAGGTGACTTTGGCTGACCGGGACCGCCTGTCAGGCGCCTTCTCGGAGGCTGCCGAGCCGATGCTCAGTCAGCGCCAGCGCGACCTCGGACTGGTTGAGCGCGTGTTCGCCGTCCTGAATACGCCACTGCAGAAGCTGCTCGACACCAAAGGCACCACCCAGAAGATCATCATCGGCTACCTCGGCCCCCACCTGCGCAACACGAAGACCAACTGACCCAAGCCACCGAGCGAAAGAAGGGTGGGCCAGCCCGCGCCCCCATGCCCCGGCACGCAGCTGCGTGTGAGGGAGGAACGCCGAGGCACACCGGCTGACCACTGCACTCGCCAGCTCGCGGGTACCGAGTCGGCACCGGAGCGCGGTCGGGGCTCGCCTCGACCATCGCCGGCAAAACACCCCGACCGCAACCGGAACCTCACAGGCGCCCGGCCGTGTCCGTGTCCATATGGACGATGCAATTCTCAGCGCGATGCCGGGTGCGGGCCTCGCCGTGATCCTCCTGTTCCTCGGAGCGTGGGAGACCGACAGGCGAAACAAGCGGAAGGAGGCCCGCAAGGAAGTGGCAGAGAACCGGGCCACGCTTGAGGCACAGGTGAACGAGTTCGTGGCGTCGGTGCTGGCGGTGAAGGTGGCGGGCAACATGCATGAGCATCTGTACGCCGGCTGGAGGGCCAGGGGGACGCTCCTGACCCGGTGGCTGGGCGGGGCGAGTGCCGCCTATCTCGGCTCTCCGCGACACGGGCTGCCGGCCGCAATGATGGCAGTCCACGCCATGAACGCAGTGGTTGATCAGTGGGATGAGGCGAGCACGGTGTCAGCGGCGAAGCTGGCGGCCCCCTTGGGTCGTCTGGGGGCGGCCGCCGCGCCACTGATGAGGCGCCAGGAGGCGGGAGTGGCCGCAGCAGTGGACAGGGTGTTCACAGCGATCACCGAGAACTACGCAGACGAAGACCGGATCAATCAGGCCTTGGCGGCGTTGTACGACGTGTTGCGCCCGGCCCTGGATCCGCCGACTCCTCCGCGACGCCGGTGGACCCTGCGGCGCCGGAGTGGTGAGCTCCGGCTTCAGGGCTGACTCCGGTTCGGCGGCTTCGCGGCCGGGACCTACACCGTCGCCGCCCTTCCCCGCTCGCCACCCTGCCCGAGGGAGTAGGACCGAGATACCACGGGCGTCTGGAGTGTTGGCGCCGACAGGCCCTCGGCGTCTGCACCGGAAGGAACTAGATGATGCGCACGTACCTGTTGGCGGCCGAGGGGTCGGTCCTGACGAAGATCGGCCGGGCCGCCCACGTCGGCAATCGGGTGGCTCAACTCCAGACCGGCCAGCCCATGACCTTGACCGTGCTCCTGGACAGCGTCGGCGACTACGAAGCCGCGCTGCACGGCCGTTTCGACGCGCAGCGCGTACGGGGTGAATGGTTTGACCTGACCGTGCTGGGCGACCCGGTCCGGCTGGTCCTGGCAGCCCTGGCAGCCCTGGCAGCCCTGGCCGAGATGGCCGCCACCCCGCCCTCAGCGGCGGCTCCCCAGCCACTCCTACCCGTTCCCCGTCAGCTACCCGCCCCCGTTTCTCACGAGCTATCCGCCCCGGTCCCCCCTCGACCGCCCTGGTCCGCAGACGCGTTCGGGCCCGACCCGGGCGGGGCTTCCTGCCGTTGGTGCGGCGCCCCCGTGCATCAAGGGAACACCCGCACATCGCGGCTGTACTGCAAGCGGGCTCACCGGCAACGCGCCTTCGAAGCCGAACGCCTCGGCCTTCCGATGTTGAAGGACCGGCCGCCGGCTCAGGCTCCCGTGGCACCGGTGCCCGTAGGCGATCACCACCAGTGCGGCTGGTGCCGTGAGCCCTTGGTACGCCAGCCCCTTGGCAGGCCAGTCCGGTACTGCTCAGCCGGCTGCAAACAACGCGCGTACGAAGCGAGGAAGGTCGAGCGCGCCGTGCGCGCCGCGCGCCTCGCGGAAGGCGGACCCGATCAGGTCGTGACATGACCTGAGGGGAGCGGCGGGGACCAGGAGGGATGGGCAGCGGGAGCCGGAGCCGGAGCGACAGGCGGGATCTGTCAGGTCTGAGAGAATCGCCTGCTTGTGGCTCTTACCCTCGGCTCGTTTACGGTCGTAGAAGGTCTTCGATGTGGGACAGAAACGGGCAGCGATCTGGGCGGAGAGGTAGAAGACGCGCAGGAGTCTGCGGTGGTAGCGGTGGGGTCGGCGCATATTGCCGCTGATGCGACCTGAATCCCGTGGGACGGGTGCGAGGCCGGCAACTCCGGCGAGACGTCCCGCGGTGCCGAAGGCGTCCATGTCACCGCCGGTGCAGGCGATGAACTCCGCCCCCAGCAACGGACCTATGCCAGGCATGCTGATGATTACCTCCGCGTCCCGGTGCTCCCGGAATCGGGCCGCGATCCGCGCGTCGATGGCGGCGATCTCTTCGTCCAGTGCCAGGACTGTCCGGGCCAGGGTGTTCACCACGGCGGCGGCTGTGCTCTCCCCCGTCACGGCGGTGTGCTGGGCCTGAGCCGCGGCGACGGCCGCATCAGCGATGGCCTGGGAGCCACGGACTTTGCGGGTCTTCAGCCAGGCCGCGAGTCGGCTCGGGCCAACCCGGCGCAGGCCAGCCGGTGTTTGGTAACCGGTCAGCAGAATGAGTGCCGCCTTGGAGGCGGCATAGTCGAAGGCCCGCTCGAGAGCGGGGAAGTACTCCAGGAGCTGTGCTCGCATCCCGTTGATGGCGCGTGTGCGGTCGGCGGTGAGGTCATAGCGGCGGGCGGTGAGGATCTTCAGGTCCACCGCGATCTCGTCCCATTCCTGCAGCGGCTGCAGGTCCCGACGCATCCGTGCCTGGTCGGCGATGACGTAGGCATCCTTCGCGTCGGTCTTGCCGTCCCCGCGGTAGCCACGGGAAGCGTGATGGACGGTCCGGCCAGGAATGTAGAGCAGTCGCTGACCATGGCCGGTCAGGAGAGCGATAAGCAGAGCGTCCCCGCCGGCATGCAGGTCAGCCGCCCAGGTCACCGGGCTGTCCTGGGCCAGTGAGAGGACGTCGCCTATCAGTTCCAGGAGCTCGGGCTTGTTGTTGGGAACCCGACGCGAGAGCACCTTCGTCCCGTCCGTGTCGATCACCGTGCAGTGATGCGCGGCCTTGCCGGCATCCGTCCCCGCCCAGAGCTCGGGCACAGAGCCTCCCTCGTCGTCCGCTTGACTGACCCTGCAGACGACCACGCCGACGTGTCCTTACGAAGCGATCTCTGTTCGCTCATCCCAATGAGTGGCCGTGTCGTCGCGGGGCACTGGGCGGCCAATCAGTCAAAGCCACACGTACGGCATGAGCGTCGTCTGCCACACCCAGGCCCCTGGGTCTCCCGATCGTACGAAGGACCGGAATCAACCCGCCAACACGGTAAGGAGCGTTTCACTTGGCGGATGAGTACTCGAGTTGGCGGGTGTTTCACTCCGCGAGAACGTTGCGGCCTTTCGAGAGGTCGCGGTCACCCGTCCCGACCGGCGTGGTCTTCCTGTCCCGCCAGGGGGGTGGCGGCCCAGCCGTGTTCCAGCAGGGTGAACAGGTCGCGCATGGTTCGGGCCGGGTCTTCGCCTGCACGGGCGATGCTGGGGGCTTCCAGCGTGAAGCGTGCCAGGCCGGCGATGGCGGGGTCTTCCGGGGCGAGCCCGGTGACCTCGGCGAGGACGGCGGCCAGCGTGCTCTCGTGGCGCAACCACATGCGCCGGGCGTAGTCCCGCAGCGCGGGGGTGGATTCGATGAGGACGAAAGTGGGGTCGTCGGTCCGCACGGCGGTTCGGGTGCGCACCATATGGTCGCGCAGGGCGTGCAGCACGGGCTGGCCGGGGGCTCGGTCGCGAACGGCGGCGACGAGGGCGCTCTCCATGTCCGTGTCCAGGTCGAAGACGAGGGCTTCCTTGCTGGGGAAGTGCTTGAAGAGCGTGCTCAGCGAGACGTCGGCCGCCTCCGCCACCTCGCGTACGCCGACGTTGTCGAAGCCGCGCTCGGTGAACAGCCGCACAGCAGCATCCGTCAAGGCCTGCCTCGTCTGGGCCTTCTTGCGTTCGCGACGTCCTGCCGTTGTCCCGGTCATTCCGCCACCTTACCCCCTTGAGGGGATTCGATCGTAAAGGCAATCGACTGCAAAGTCGGAGCGGTTGTACTTTTGTAGCTGCTGTGCTTCTATGAGTGGCGACGGCCGACCGGCACCCGGCCGCCGTCACCTGGGACGCGTTCCCACACCGGAACGACTGATCCGCCATGCCCAGAACAGGGCGTCGCCACAAGGCACCAGCACCCTCCCCAGCCTTTGAACGGAGCGTGACCCTCATGTCCACCACCACTCGTATCGCGATCGCCGGCGCCGGCCTCGGCGGCCTCATCTGCGCGCGCATCCTGCAACAGCACGGCGTGCCGGTCACGGTCTTCGAGCGCGAGACCGACCCCCACTCCCGCTCGCAAGGCGGCACTCTCGACATCCACGAAGACACCGGCCAGGCAGCCCTGCGTGCATCCGGCCTGTTCGACCAGTTCCTCGCCCTCTCCCGGCCCGAGAGCCAGGAGTGGCGCTTGTACGACCGCCACGCGACCCTGATACGCCACGACCAGGCAGGCGTGGGCGATCTGAGCAGGCCCGAGATCGACCGCGGCCAGCTGCGCGCGCTCCTGCTGGACTCCCTCGCCCCCGGCACGGTCCGCTGGGGTCACTCCGTGAAGGCCGTCACGCCATTACCCCGTGGTACCGCCCGCCTGCATCACCACGACCGCACGGGCGGCGAAGACTTCGACCTGGTCATCGGCGCCGATGGCGCCTGGTCCCGGGTACGCCCCGCGCTTTCCGACGCCCAACCCTCCTACGCCGGTGTCACGTTGGTGGAAGTCCACTTCGACGACGTCGACCACCGTCACCCCGGCATCGCCCGCCTGGTCGGTCGCGGCACCATGTCGGCCAAGGCGGGCCGCCGCAGCCTGGTGCTGCAGCGCAACAGCAACGGCCACGTCCGCGGCTACGTCAACTTCCGCGGCCCCCAGGACTGGCACGCCGGCCTCGACCTCACAGACACCGAAGCAGTACGCGCGCGCCTCCTCGCCCAGTACCAGGGCTGGCACGAGAGCCTGCTGGACATCCTGCGCGACAACGAGGGCAGTTTCATCAACCGGCCCATGTTCGTCCTTCCCGTTCACCACTCCTGGCAGCGCGTCCCCGGCATCACCCTGCTCGGCGACGCCGCCCACCTGATGCCACCCGTCGGCGTCGGCGCCAACCTCGCCCTGCTCGACGGCGCCGAACTCGCCCAAGCCGTCATCGACCACCCCACCATCGCCCAGGCCCTCGACGCCTACGAAAGCGTCATGCTGCCCCGCGCCACCGACAACGCCAAGACGGCCCAGCAGATGCTCACCACCCTCATGCCCGACACCGACTCCGACGACGCCGCCTTCCCCGACAGCCTCTGGCCAGCCAACACCCTGCCTGACTCGCGACCCGCTCACACCAACTGAGCTCGGCCGACAACGCACCCCCAGCCTCCGCCGACGGGATGGCCACCAGGAGAGATCGTGGCGGCGGATGGGTCCGCATGAGTGCACCAGCCGGCGAATCCCGCCAGGTGAAGCGCTCAGTGTGCGACACGAAGTCGCTCCAGGTAAGTAAGTCCAGCCACGTGAAGGAGGTATCGATCGGCTGAACTTCGGGTCAGTGTCCAAGGCCCGTCCCCGCGCTCCCATGCGTCGCTGGTAACGGCGGGGTGTGAAGCGGAGTGTTCAAGCCCAAGAGCGTCCCGGCCATCGGGGTGCAACAGGCGAGGGGAAGGCTGGACGGGCGAAGCGCAAGTGAACCCTTGATGATGCCTCGTGACTTTAAGACCGCGTCGATGGCGTGTTGGCGGCGGTCACAGGACCCGGTGCTGTGAGGCACCAAGCGACCTTCGGGTAACTGAGCCCGGAGGGAGGACACCGCTGGTTCCGGGGTAGAGGGGGCGCCCACCCCAGTCGCGTCTTACTGGTGCGGAACGTGGAAACCCCGACGGGGTCCAAGCCACTGGCTTGGTAGGCCGACCGCAAGGGAGGTTGAAGTCCTCGCCGGGAGAAGGAAGATCCAAGAAGCGAAGGCCGGCAGGCCGAAAGGCCAGAGGAAACCGGGAGATCGGGACCTTCACCCGCTCTCGCATAACTCGCCGGATACGGGACCTGGTGGCCCGGCCCGAAAGGGCGCCCACGTGGATCAGGTGAGCCTTTGAAATCACCACTGCAAGGAAGCCGGAACCGAGGGACAAGTTAGACACCGAAGGCGAACATGGAGATCACGGCACCTGTCGTGACGCCCTCGCCTGCGGTGAACGGACCCGAGGGCGACTTACTCGACTGGCACGGTATCGACTGGGCCACCTGCGAGGAGAATGTACGGCGGCTGAGGCAGAGGATCTTCAAGGCGGCGCAGGACGGGGACCTCAAGAAGGTCCGCAACTTGCAGAAACTCATGCTGCGGAACCGCAGCAACACGCTGGTCAGCGTGAAGCGGGTGACGCAGCAGAGCAGTGGTCGCATGACCGCTGGCATCGACGGGGAACGGGCCCTCACGCCGAAGGCGAGAGGCGCCTTGGCGGCCGAGATCCATCGGTCGTTCATCCCCAAGAGCAACGGGAAACAGCGACCGCTCGGCATCCCGGTCATCCGTGACCGGGTTCTCCAGGCCCGCGTGAAGAACGTGCTGGAGCCCGAGTGGGAAGCGCGGTTCGAGCCGAGGTCCTATGGATTCAGGCCCGGCCGCAGCTGCCAGGACGCAATATCCGCGATCTTCTGGACGGTGAAGGGCAGGAACCCGAAGCGTCTGTGAGTCCTGGATGCGGACCTGTCGGCGACATTCGACCGCATCGACCACAACCACCTCATGACCATGCTCGGTCAGTTCCCCGCCAGGGATCTGATCCGCGGCTGGCTGAAGGCGGGCGTGATCGACCGCGGCAGACTCCGATACCATCACGATGAGCACGGTGCCCTTGGCGAACCGCTTGCGGGGCTGGAGGGCGAGTATCGGCCCGAGGTTGTCGATGATTCGGTCCGCCGCCGACTTCGAGATCCCGAACAGCGGGGCGAGCTGGCGCATGGTCAGGTTCGTGCGCCAGTACGCCGCGACGAGCAGGGCCCGGTCCTCCAGCGGAAGGCTCCACGGCCGGCCCCTGCGGACCGCGTCCGCACCCTGGCGCCGCAGCACCGTCACCAACTTGCCGAAGGCGCGAGGGCTCAGCCCGGAGAACAGGGCTGTCCAGGACGGCTCGGACGCCGTGATCACACCAGCCACAGCAAGATCATTCCAGTTGCCGGGCCTGCCAGCCGGGCCCTGCCCACAGTATGGAATTAGGCGACCGGGCCTCATGCATCGTTCAGGATGACCTCATGAGCCAAGACCTTGTGGAGTTCCTCCACGCACGGCTGGACGAGGAGGCCGACCTGGCCCGACGCAGCGACAGTGACGGCTGTGGGGAGTGGACCGCTCACGGGCACACGGTCGACTTCTGCCAAGGAGAACTCTCCGGCTTCCATCCCACGATGGCCCTGCACGTCGCGCTGCACGACCCGGCTCGTGTTCTGCGGGAGGTCGAAGCCAAGCGACGCGTTCTCTCCCGCCATGTACTCAGTCCGGCCACCGGCGACCCCGAACTGCCGTGGGACAACCGCGATGACTGCCAGTACGACGGTGACACCTGGCCATGCGACGACCTGCTCGACCTCGCCTCACCCTACGCCGATCACCCCGCCTACCCGCGACTGCCCTGAGACGGAGATCGTTTGCGGGACAGGCCTTAGCTGTAGATCGAGGGGCGACTTCGCTGTCTGCGACGCCGCAGTTGGTGTCCCTCCTGGCAGCGCTTGGTTTTGGGCTGTTCAGGCCGGCGAGGTGCGGCGTGTGGGGACAGTGCGTTGCGGCGCAGGTGGTGTCATCAGGATGAGTTGAGCTGGACAAGTGAATCTGAGCAGGTGTCATGCTTCTGACCTGGGGTTGTGCAGGTTGGCTGAGCACTGCGCAGTTTCACTGTTTGCCGACAACACGCGAGGTGTCGAGGGTCGTGCATGGGTTGATGACCAAGATCCCAGAGTCTATCCATGATAGTAAATGAAGCGAAGGTAGCCAGGCTGATGACGTGATGGGCGTGGCTGCGTATGTCATGATCGGGCCAAGAGCCGGCCGTGGGGTCGGACTAGATGGAGGAATCATGACTGTGTCCAAGCGAGTTGCTGCATTCGTGGCCACGGCTGTGGCCGTCTTCGGTTTCGCGATTGGCGGTGTGGCCTCCCTCGATAGCGGAGCCGTCACCGTTCAGGCCGGAACCATCAGCAACCACCCGTAGCAGGGAAGGGGGCTGCTTGCTCCCCAGGGTTGGGAGCAAGCAGCCCCGAACGGGCTGTGTGCCTGGACTCTGTGAAACCGGGTCATCCTGGCTCGTAGCGAAGCGCAGGACTCCGGCCCGAAGGGCCGGCCCCGTGATGGTGGGTGTGCGGTTGTGGGCCCTGGTCCGAGCCAATGCCAGTCGGCCAGAGCCAGGCTCCCGCCTGCTCTGCTGCTGAGGCCCGCGGAGCGGGCTAACCCTGGAGGCGCAGCCGGAAGGGCTCTGGGTGGGGGAGCGGAGCGGCCCCGCCCAACGGGCTGGGCCCGGACCCCGTGAAACGGGGTCACTCAGGGCCGCGGAGCGGCCCGTTCGGGGACCGAGCGAAGCGAGGCCCCCGAACCTTGTCCGGAGCGAAGCGCAGGACCCCCGGCCCGACGGGCCGGCCCTGGCTCGGCGAAGCCGAGCCCGTCGAGCGCAGCGAGGCGGTTCTCTCCTGAGCGCGCAGCGCTCAGGACC